>CAWEPF010000001.1:0-51679 GCA_963810925.1 uncultured Chloroflexia bacterium
GGCCGCCTGCGCCCGCACGGCGTTGATGTCGAGCACGTACCCGTTCGAAGGTGGCGGAGCCAGCAGGCGCCGGACCGCGATCAAGCCGAGGGCCAGCGTGAGAATGCCACCCATGAACGCGGCTGCGTACGGCAAATAGAAAACGCCAGTCATTCGATCCTCCAGCAGCCGCCGCTGTGAGTGATCCGAAGTGAGACGCACGACCCGATTCCTGTAACGGCGGCTTTCAGTTGGTCAATCGGACCAATGGCCGCCCGGAATGAGTGGGATTCCGAGGATTTCAGGCGTTTCGCGCAACGCCGGGTCAGGTCGCGCCAAAGGGCTCGGACGGGAATTAGGCTGCCACCTTGGCCGCCGATGCATCCCGCCGGGCTGCGTTGCTCGTCGCTTGCATACGCCCGGTATGCGCGCTCCTCGCGCCTTGCCGGGCGGGCGCCTCGACGCCCAGGTGGCAACCCTGCTTGCTCGTCCGAGCCCTAATCGCAGAATGTCAGCCAGTTGTGGGTGTCCGGCGCGGTACAGGTCCTGGACGGTCGTGATCGCGTCGTAGAGCCGCTTGGCGACCGGGCCGACTTCGCCCTTGTTGATCGTCAGCGTGCCCGTGGCGTGGCCCAGCTCGCCGACGCTCGACACCACCGCGGCGGTGCCCGATCCGAAGATCTCGCGCAGCGTGCCCCGGCGATCGGCCTCGAGGATCTCGTCGAACGCGATCGGGCGCTCGGTGATGTTCAGGCCCCAGTCGCGCGCCATCGTCAGCACGGTGTCGCGGGTGATGCCCGGGAGGATGCTGCCGCCGAGCGGCGGCGTCACGAGCGTGCCGTCGATCACCAGGCACAGGTTCATCGTGCCCACTTCCTCGACGTACTCGTGCTCGATCGCATCGAGCCACAGCACCTGGTCGCAGCCACGCTCGCGCGCCTCTTCGGCCACCTGCAGGCTGGCGACGTAGTTGGCCGCGGCCTTGGCCGCCGCCGATGCCGCCCCTGACCGCGCGCACGCGTTCGCGTCTCGACCCAGATCCGCACCGGCTTCAGCCCGCCGGCGTAGTAGGCGCCGACGGGGCCCGTGATGACATAGAACGTGTACGTCCGTGACGCCCGCACGCCGAGGAACGGCTCGGTCGCGATGATCGTGGGGCGGATGTAGAGCGCGGTGCCGGGCGCCGACGGGACCCAGTCGGCATCGGTGGCACGAGTTGCGCGATGCCCTGCACGAACAGCGATTCGTCGATCGCCGGGATCGACAGGCGGCCGGCCCCGGTGGCCATCCGGTGCGCGTTGCGATCGGCGCGGAAGAGCGAAACCCGGCCGTCGGCGAGGCGGTAGGCCTTCAGGCCCTCGAACATCGCCTGCCCGTAGTGCAGGACCGACGCGGCCGGGTCGAGCGACGAGCGGACCGTACGGCACGATGCGCGCGTCGTGCCAACCCTGGCCCTCCGTGTACTCGACCACCAGCATGTGGTCGGCGAAGTACTTGCCGAACCCGGCTGCCATCCTCCTCCGGCCGTGGCCGGGGCGTGGTCGTGCGGGTCACGTCAATCGTCTTGAGCGCCATGGACAATTGTCCGGGTCCACCCGGACCGTTGTCAACGAACGGACCCCGTTGCATTAGTGCAATTCCTGCCACGTTTTTCGACCGGTGGAGAAGACCATCGGGAGAAACGTCGAAGTCTTTCCGGGTGTCACAACCGCAGGACGGCGGGGCCGGCGTGGCTGCGGAAGAACGCGGCGCGGCTGGCGAGCATCGGGAACTCGGCCTCGTAGGCGGCCCGCCACGTCGGAAAACTTCTCGGCCTCGCGGTCGGGCACGAGCGCCCAGACGCTGCCGCCGAACCCCGCCCCGAATGCCGAGGCGCCCTCGGCGCCGAGACGGCGCGCGAGGCGGGCAAGCGCGCTCGTCTGGGGGATCTGGTTGCCGAGCCACTGCTCGGCGAGGTGCTGCGACTGGTCGACCAGCGTCCCGAAGGTCGAGAAGTCGCCGGACGCGAGCGCCCGGGTGGCGCCCGGCACAGCCGATGCGTCTCGGCGATGAAGTGATCGAGCCGGTTGCGCAGCACGTCCGCGGACACCGGGCCCGCCGGCGCTTCCTCGATGAAGGCGCGCAGCTGTTGCGCCGTCTCCGGTCCCTCGTCGAGCAGCGCGCCGAGCGTTACCGGCATTTCGCCGGTCCGCGTCCGCCACAGCCCGAGCAGCGTCTGGAGCGATTCGACCGCCTGGTTGTAGCGCTCGCGGTGCTCGCCGGCCTTCGACGCGGTGATGCCGCTGGCGCCGATGACGAACACGCAATCGCCGAGCGGCACCGCGGCCTCGCGCTGCACCGGCCCGAAGCGATAGCCGACGACGTGCCCCGGCACGGCGCACAGGATCAGCCGTGTGATCCTGGCTGCCGCCGTGCGTGCCGACCCCGCGATCGCCGGCGAGATCGCCGTACGAGGCGCCGTTCTCGATCGCCCCGAGATACGCGGCGAGCTCCTCGAGGCTGGCGATGCAATCGTCCCAGCCGGGGCGCGCGTCGAGGGCATTGCAATCCGCGATGGCCAGGAACACCGCGATGATGAACGCCGTCGAGCTGCTCATCCCGGAGGCGCGCGGCAGATCGCTCGCGATCGAGATGTCGCATCCCTGCAGCGGCGCCGGGAAGTTGCGGACGATGCGGCGGACGACGGTGGCGGGGTAGTTGTGCCAGTGCGGGCAGGGCGGCTGATCGAGCGACAGCTCGAAGCTGGCCTCGGCGCCGTGGACCACGTCGATCACCGTGACGACCGCGTCCTCACGTGGAGACACCGACATCACGAAGCCGCGCTCGGCGGCGCAGAGCAGGCCGCGGCCGCCGGCGTAATCGGTGTGCTTGCCGAGCACCTCGACGCGGCCCGGGACCCGGTCGCGGCGCGGAGGTCCGCCGATGCCGCGGGCGTCGAGCACGGCCCGCGTGGCGGCGCAGGCGCGACTTGCGCTCCGCTTCCTGGGCTCAGGCCCGCCGCCGCAGCTCGTCGCGCAGGTGTCTCATGGATCGACGGTCACGCCTGCGAGCGCCTGCTCCACGGCCGCGACGTCGCCGCGCCGGGACAAATCGAGGACGCCGTCCTCGGCGACGACCACCTCGAAGCGGACGCCGTCGGCAATCAGCGCGTTGACCGCGTCCACCAGCTCGTACTCGCCGCGCACCGAGCGCGTGACGCGCCGGCAGGCCGCGTCGATCGCCGGCGGCATCCGCCAGCAGGTCATGCTGACGAGCGCGTCGCCGAGGGCCGCCGCCTGCTCCGGCGTGGGCTTCTCGACGATGCGCCGCGAGCAGGCCGTCCTCGACCACGCCCAGCGCGAAGGCGCGGATCCGGTCGGCCGGGATGTTGCTCCGCGCCAGCAGCGTTTCCACCTATACAGCGCGGTGGCTGCGCCCGCCCCGCCCCACGAGCGACGCCAGCGTGCGCACAGCATAGTAATTGTCGCCGTTGATGACGAGAAACGGGTCGTCGCCGGTCCACGCCTCGGCTGCTGCGACCGCATTGGCCGTGCCAATCGGCTCGTCCTGGACCGCAAACGCCAGGCGCACACGGCGCGGCCGACCGGCGCCTTCGTAGTAGTGCGCCATCGTCTCGTCGTAATGGGCGCGACCACCAGGCACACGTCGGTGTAGCCGGCGTCCGCGAGGGCGGAGAGGGTGTAGTCGAGGAACGGCCAGGCTGATCGCCCCGGCCTGGTCGCCCGCGCCGCCGCCGGCATGCGGGATGGTGATCGGCATCATCGCCTTGGCGCCGGTCTCCGCGGCCCGCGCCTGATCCGGGTCGAGATCGACATCCGTCGCCTGACGCATCCGCGTGCCCAACCCGCGCGCGAGGATGACCGCCCGCTCCCGCATCACCGCGGCGAGCCTCCAGGAACCGTCGCGGGCGATTCGCTGTCGGGCCACAGGCGTCGAGAGAGCAGCGCCAGCGCGGTGCCGCTGACGATCGCGGTCGCACCCAGCATCGCGGCCAGCGTCCACTCGCCATACAGCGCCTGGCCGATGGCGAACAGCGAGGACCACACCAGCGTGCACCCGACCGCCCAGCCGACCAGGGCGAGCGGCAGCGGATCGCCGACCGCGGCGTCCGCCGCGATGCCGAGCGAGGCGCGGACCGGCCCCCAGCCTGGTCCGGGCCGGACGCACCTTCAGGTAGAACGTGCGCAGCACCTCGGGGTCGGTCTGGGGCGCGAGGTAGGCCGTGGCCACCGACACACTGTCCGTCGCGATCACGGTCGTGACCAGGGCGAGGTGCGACGACAACCCGAACCCCTGCCGCCAGGATCGGCCAGCACGACCGACACGACCAGCGAGCTGACCATCGCGACTACTTCGCACCAGGCGTTGACGCGCCACCAGAACCAGCGCGCCAGGTAGAGGAGGCCGGTGCCGGCGCCGACCTGCAGGATGATGTCGAAGGCGCTCTTCGCCGTGTCGAGCGCATACACGGCCGCCGACGATGCACGAACAGCGCCACGGTGGCGACGCGTCCCGCCAGGACGTAGTGCGCTTCTGTCGCGTCGATCCTGATGAAGCGGCGATAGAGGTCGTGCACCAGGTACGACGCCCCCCAGTTCAAGTGCGTGAGGATCGTCGACGAGTTGGCGGCGACGAGACCGCCCACCATCAGCCCGGCGAATCCCGCCGGGGAAGTCTCGCGGCATCACCGGATACGCCCAGGTCGTGGCCAATCAGCCGCGGGATCGACGTGCGGCACGGCGCGGGCAGGGTCGGCGGGGCGGGATAACAGGGATCAGCGAGGCGAGGCCGACAAGAGGATCCACGGCCACGGCCGCAGCACGTAATGCGCGACGTTGAAGAAGAGCGACCGCGCCGAGGGCGTCCTTCTCGCTCTTCGAGGCCAGCATCCGCTGCGCGACGTAGCTGCCCCCGCCCGGCTCGGCGCCGGGATACCAGACCGCCCACCACTGGACCGCGATCGGCATCAGGAAGACCGCGACCGCCAGGTCCCACTGGTTGCTGAAGTCGGGCGGGATTGCGCGGTAGTCGAGGCCGCCGGGCCCGCGCCGTGCAGCAGTTGGGTGATCAGGCCGTCGAGACCGCCGACGCCCGGCGCCTGCAGCGCGAACCACACCGCCGCGATCACCGCCGTCATCTTGACCCCGAACTGGATGATGTCGATGACCAGCACGCCCCACAGGCCGGCGTAGGCCGCGAAGACGACGTTGACGCTGCCGACCAGCAGCAGCGTCTGCCAGCGCTCGAGGCCGAACAGCACCGCCGCGATCTTGCAGGCGGCGAGGTTCACCGTGGCCATGATGATGGCGTTGAAGACGAGCCCGAGATAGACGGCGCGGAACCCGCGCACGACCCGCGCCGTGCACCAGCCCCGCTGGAGCTCCGGGGGCGAGCACGGGTCCGACACTGGAACGCAGGTCCTTTGGCGGACGCTGGCGGAGGCGGGCGCCGACATCGTCCTGTCCGGGCACGATCACGACTACGAGCGGTTCGTCCCCATGGACGGCATGGGACGGACCGTCGCTGGGAGGCCTCGTCCAGTTCGTGGTAGGGACCGGAGGGCGATCGCTGTACCAGTTCGACGACGTCCTCCCCACGAGCGCGGTCCACGACAACTCGACATTTGGGGTCCTGCACCTGACGCTGCGCCACGGCGGCTACGACTGGGCGTTCGTCCCGGTGACCCCCGGCGGCTTCACCGATTCGGGATCCGCCACCTGCTGATCGGTCAGTTCGATCCGTAGGCGCCCAGCAGGGTGCGAATGACCTCTTCGGCCGCCGGGTTGGCGGCGTACAGCCCTGGATGGTCCGGCGTCCGGGCGGCGAGGAATGATCGATGCAGTTCGGCTCGATGTCGTCGCTGTCCGCACGTCCGCCGTGGTCGCTGAAGAGGACGATGACCGCGTCGGGGTGTCGATCCAGCACCCGATCGATCGGTGCTCGAGCAGCTGTTCGTTCAGGGCCGCGACCTGGGCGCGCATGCCCGCTCGTCCCAGTCGTCCCGGCTGATGCCCATCTCCTCGTAGGTGTGAACGCAACAGGCCGCACGTCGGCCAACACGACGCGTCCGCCGCTCGCCCGCCGTCGGCGTAGAAGAACGGTGGGTGGGGCGCCATGAGGTGCGCGAAGACCCGCGGCGCGTCGGTGGTGGCCACGAGCTCCAGCTCGTCCTCGATGCTCGCGCCAGGCCCGCCATGAGAGCCGATCCACGCCCAGTCAGGCACCAGCGTGCCCACGACCGACTGACCGATGAGCTGCGCCTCGAAGTCCGTCGGTCCCACGGTTGGAATGTGAGGCCCCGCGTCCATCGTCACGAATCCCACGGGCGGATCGATCTCCACGAACCCGGGTGGGACCATGAGCCGCCGCCGGATGGCCCGAAGCTCGTCAGGCGGAACGGGCTCGTCGGTGACCACTTCGTCGGTGAGGAGTGCCGGGAGCGTCCTGTGCGTGCTGACGTGCGCCGACCGCGAATCTGGGTAGCGGTCGAAGCCGCGCGCGTCGAGCGCCGCCAGGAACGGCTCGTTGTCGAACCCGAAGCCGGCCAGCGTGTCGGATCCGCGGGTAGCCGTCGAGCAGGATCACGACCATCGGCGGCCCATCGGCGGTCGGGTCGTAGCCCGCACTGGTGGGGAGCGTCGTGACGGCGAACGGCACGTACTGAGACCGAGGACGAGGAAGATCCCGGCCGCCACCAGGATCGCCGTTTCGGGGGCCGCCAGCCAATCGGCGCCCGGTCAGTGCGCACGAGGACGGTGGCGAGGAGCTCGGCACTGAGAGGAGGGGCCACCGCGAGGACGTTCCGGCTGAGACCGGCAAGACGAGGGCGAGACCGGCGGCCGCAGGACGCTGCCCAGGAACCGGCGACGATCGACACCATCCCACCGACCGACCGCCACGACCGCGGCCACCACGAGCGGCCGCACCAGGTACGTCCACGGGAAGGCCGGTCGCGTACCGTCCCACGACGATCGCGGCGAGCACCATCCAAGCGGCCAGGACGGCAACCGCGAAGCGCCTCGTCATGCGGTTGGAGTCGGTGCCACTCACCCGGCTGCCGCGACCCGGTCCTTGCCGCTCGGCCACCCACAGCCCGGCGGACCCGGCCAGCAGGGCCAGGGAGCTGGTCCACACGTTGGGCAGGGCCAGCATCACGCCAATGGGCAGCAGCCAGGCCCAGTTCTTCCAGCCCGCCACGGCCACCACGACCAGCGCGATCGGCAGCCGCACGGCGAGCGGCAGGGGAATGACCTGGATCCGCGGGGTGGCCCCCACGTTGCCGGTCAGCAGGTTGATCCACTCCCGCCACAGGTCGGGCACGGTCAGGACCGATACGGCCACGATGGCCGCCGTCACCCCCAGCGCAATCCCGAACCGGCGCCACTCCCCGCGCACCGCGTGCCACACCACCCCGATCCCGGGCGTGACCTTGGTGAGGAAGGCGAAGGCCCAGGCGCCGGCTCCCCAGGGTCGTGCCCGGAGCGCGAGGAACACCATCCCGGCCAGGAAGACGTGGATGTTGCCCCGCAGGATGTCGTCGATGACCCCGGGGAAGGCGAGCATCCAGGGCACCCGCATCCAGAACAGGATCCCGATCGCGAGGCCCGTCCACAGGGCCGCGAACAGCTCCCAGGGGAGCAGGGTGAGCGGATAGATGATCTGGGCGAAGGCCGGGGAGTAGACGTACGCCTCGTAGTCCAGCCACGGGATGTTGTACAGGCCGCCGGCCCACGCGTTCCAGATCCCGTACGCGTCGAACATCGGTCCGTAGGACGGCACGGGCTCGGCATACGGGACCAGGCGCAGCCAGACCGCGGCGATGTACGCCAGGCCGGCAATCGTCAGCGCGTGCCGGACGGCGTCCCAGCGGGTGAACGTCACGGGAAGAGGTCGGGGTCCTGGTTGATCACGATCCGCGGCTGGCTCATCGGTCCGCCCAACGGGTAGTCGAGGATCGGCAGGCGCATCCCGGCCATCTTGAAGGCGCCGACGAGCAGGATCACGACCAGCGCGACGGCCAGCAGGAAGCGCATGACCGCGGCAGCCTACTCCGGGGCGTCAGGGCCGAACACGCGCCGATGGTCCTGTTACGGGGCGGGAGCGGCAGGCCCTCGCGCGTAGTCGAAATAGACGACGGTCAGGATGATGGCCAGGATCGGGCTCACGAGCGCGTTGACGAGCCCGCTGACCACGACCACGACGAAGTAGCTCACGGCCGAGCCGCTGAGGATCCCTTCCGTGACGCCGGGGAGGTAGAGCGGGCTCACGACGGTGGTGATGACCACCACCACCATCCCGGCGAGGAAGAAGATTCCGGCGGTCCGCCACATGGATCCCCGCACGAGATCCCAGCTCCGTCGCAGGGCCGGAATCACCGAGCGTCGCTCGAGGACGAGAACCGGGATCGTCAGGACCAGGCGGGTGACCAGCACGAACCAGCCGATGACGCCACCGAAGAACGCGATGATCGCCAGCAGGATGCCAAGGCCTGCGTCGCCCAGTGCCGCGCCGAGAACGAAGAAGCCCGCGAGCACGGCGAAGAACCCGATGATCAGAAGCAGCCCTCCCCCGTACAGGACGGCCATGTAGCCCACGAGCGCCGGTGCGAGGCGGCCCAGGGCGCTGAGCACCTCTCGGGGTGGCGGATGGTCACCGGAATGTCCGCGGCCGGTCACGTACGTCAGCGCCGCGGAACCGAACGTGCCGAGGACGGCGGTCAGGACGAGGAAGACGACGAACCACCCAACGAGCGGGCCGAAGTCGTCCAGCGTCGGGACGGCGGTGGGATCGGTCAGCGGGTAGCTGGTCCATTGCCGCTCCCAGTCCGAGAGGGGAATCGTGGCCAGGACGGTGGGAATCTGGACGATGGCGGAAATGACCAGCAGGAGCACGAAGTTCAGCCGGTACAGGCGGAAGGTGTCGTCGAAGTAGTCCGCAATCGGGGTCCGTCGGGGACGCGCGGCATTGAAGCCCGGGTAGCCGGCCGGAGGCGGCTCCCCGCTCATCCGGACCTCCGCACGACCACGGTGCCGGCGATCTTGTCGTGCCAGCCCTGCTTGCGGCTGTCAAAGCCGACCCAGAAGAAGCCGATGAACAGGGTGATCCAGCAGATCCAATAGCCGACGAAGCGAAGGATGGATCGGCCCAGGCCGGGCGACATGCCGTCCGCCTCGCGAGCCACCCGGAGGCCCAGGATCATCATCCCCGGCGTCTGGCCACGCCACGTCCAGAACCCCACGAAGTAGACGATCGGGAAGACCTGGATGAGCCACAGGCGCGGGTAGACGTCCACCAGGACGGCATTCATACGGACCGCGAGTTCCTGTTGGAAGGCCTGGTATTCGGGGGAGTAGTAGTTCGCATTCGGCGGCGGTAGCGGCAGGTCGAGGACCGCCTCGACCATCGCCCCGTACAGCGGCCCGACCACGAAGACCGTGGCCACGATGACGAACGGAATGGTGTCGACGATGTAGGCCAGGGTGCGGACCCAGAAGCCTGCGTATTCGATCCCCGGCGCGGGACCGGGCTTGGGAACCGGTGGAGGCGGGGTCCAGGCCGGCGACGGCGGGGTCCATGGTGCTGGCGCCGCGGGCGTCGGAGCGGGTGGGGTTGCGCCGGAATCGGTCAGTGGATCGGGCGTGTCATCCACGATCGGCAGGATACGCCCGGAATGTGGAGTGGCAAGGGGGTATCGGATTCCGTCGTTGCGTCCGCGAACCGCCCCGTCCACGACTTCCCCCAGACCGGTACCGTCTGCCGATGGACCGATCCGCTGAAGCGGCCATCGCCCTCGCGCCGGCGCGCCGCCGTCGGAAGCGTCCTCGCATTGCGCAATTGCTGGCCACGGCCGGCGTGGGCGGGGCGCAGGAGAGTGCCATCTCCCTGCTCCTCCACCTGGACCGATCCCGGTTCGAGGTCGAGGCGATC
Source organism: uncultured Chloroflexia bacterium (assembly GCA_963810925.1). Classification (GTDB taxonomy): domain Bacteria; phylum Chloroflexota; class Limnocylindria; order QHBO01; family QHBO01; genus DASTEQ01. The sequence continues at coordinate 9,907 of CAWEPF010000001.1, forward strand.
TGCCTGACCGATGGCGCCGCGGTGCGGCGCCTGCGCGGGCTCGGCATCCCGGTCACCGTGATCGACGGCGACGACCGGGAGGCAACCGCCGCCCTGGCCACGTACCTGCGGCGGCGAGAGATCGACCTCCTCCACGCCCATCTGTTCCGGGCCGAGCTCGTGGGTGCGGCGGCCGCCCGGCGCGCCCGGACCCCGGTGGTCGTGGCCACCGTCCATTCGAGCCGCGTCCGATCCGCGACCGATGTCGCCGCCCTGGCCGCCGCGACGCCCACCTTCGACCGGCTGATCGCGCCATCGGTATTCGATCGCGGCCAAGGTCCGCCGCGAGGGACGGGGAGCGGCGGAGATCACGGTCATCCCGAATGGCGTCGACGTGGAGCGATTCGCGGTCGCCCGGGACCGAGGCCTCGCCACCCGCGATCGGCTCGGCATCCCGGCCGATGCCTTCCTCCTGGGCCTGGTGGCGCGCCTCGAACCGGAGAAGGGCCACCACGTCCTGGTCCGGGCTTTCCCCGCGATCGTGGCGGCCGTCCCCAAGGCGTGGCTCCTGCTGGTCGGGGAGGGATCGCAGGCGGATGCGCTCCGTGCGCACGTCGATGCCCTTCCGGCGCGGGCGCGGCGCCGGGTCGTCTTCGGCGGTCCACGCCGGGACGTGGCGTCTGTCCTGGCGGCGATGGACCTCGCGGTCTTCCCGTCGCTCCGGGAAGCCCAGGGTCTCGCCGTCCTCGAGGCCATGGCCGCCGGCATCCCGGTCGTCGCCTCGGCCGTGGGCGGGATTCCCGAAACCATCCGAAATGGGATCGAGGGCGTGCTCGTCCCACCCGACCAGCCCGTGGCGCTGGAGATCGCGATCGCGCGCCTGGCCCACCATCACCGCCTGCGCCGCCGCCTCGCCCTGGCCGGTCATCGCCGCGTGGTGGAGGAGTTCAGCGCGGCCGCATCGGTCAGGAAGGTGGAATCGGTCTACCTCGAGGAGCTGACCCGCGCCGGCATCCTCGCTCCACGGCCCACGACGCCACCTTCCAAGCGACGCGCCCGGTAGACCGGCCGCGCTAGAGTCATCCCGTGCTGCGTGTCGGCTCCATCGTCATCCGGGTGGATGATCTCGGGCTTGAGAAGGCCTTCTGGACGGCCGCGCTGAACTACGTCCCTCGGGACGACAACGACGATGACTTCGTCCTGCTCCGGCCGCGCGATGGCATCGGTCCGAACGTCTCCCTGGATCTGTGGCCCGCACCCAAGTCCATCCCGCCGCGCATCCACCTCGACCTCTACACCGATGACCAGGCGGGGGAGGTCCAGCGCCTGATCGGTCTGGGCGCTACAGAGGTCCAGTGGGCCAAGCGGCCCGCCGACGCCGATTTCGTGATCCTCGCCGACCCGGAAGGCAACCGCTTCTGTGTGATCGACGTGCATTGGGAGCCCCCAGCGCCCGACACCGACGGGCCTTGACAAGCCATCGGTGAGGGAGTATCTATAACGCGTACCTTCTAGAACAGGACGGTTATAGATGATGGACCCCCAGCTGGACGCGGTGTTCAGTGCCCTCTCGGATCCCACCCGGCGCGCCATCCTGGCCCGTCTGACCGAGGGCGACGCCAACGTCGCCGAGCTGGCGGCCCCGTTCGCCGTGTCGCAGCCGGCCATCTCGCGGCACCTGAAGGTCCTCGAGCAGGCCGGTCTCATCACCCGCAGCCGCCGGGCCACCGCCCGGCTCAGCCACCTGGAAGCCGAGCCCCTGCGCGAGGCCACCGTCTGGCTGGCCGACTACCGCGAGTTCTGGGAAGAGAGCTATGCCCGCCTGGACGAGCTGCTGGCTCGCCTCCAGGACGAAGCAGACGCCACCCGCTGACCGCCACCCACAACCCCGAAAGGAGCACTCCCATGGCCACCACCCAGTTCGACGTCCCCGAGGGCCTGCCCTTCGTTGACTACACCCGCGAGTTCGACGCGCCGGCGGACCTCGTCCACCGCGCGTACACCGACCCGGAGCTGATCCCCCAGTGGCTCGGTCCCAAGGGCTTCACGATGGACCTCCAGAAATGGGAGGCCCGGGATGGCGGCTCGTGGCGCTACGTCCAGACCGATCCCGATGGCGGCACGTGGGGCTTCCACGGCGTCTTCCACGGCCCGCAGACGCCCGCCCAGATGATCCAGACCTTCGAGTTCGAGGGTGTCCCCGGCCACGTCTCGATCTCCGAGCTGAAGATCGAGGACCTGGGCAACGGCCGCAGCCGGGCCACGACCCATGTCGTGTTCATGTCCCTCGAGGACCGCGACGGGATGGTCCAGAGCGGGATGGAGTTCGGCGTGGTCCAGGGCTTCGAGCGGCTGGACGAGGTCTTCGCCCAGCTGGTCCCGGTGGCCTAGGGGGACGGCGCCATGACCAGCCCGCTCCAGTACAAGCTCGAGGTCGTCGTCCTCCCGGTGTCCGACGTGGATCGGGCCAAGGCCTTCTACGCCGACCAGGTGGGCTTCCACGTGGACGTGGATCACGTGAATGGCGACTTCCGGGTCGTCCAGCTCACGCCCAATGGATCGGCCTGCTCGGTGACGATCGGGACCGGCCTGGCAGAAGCCGAGCCGGGATCGGTCAAGGGCCTCCAGCTGGTCGTGGCCGACGTCGAGGCCGCCCGGGCGGACCTCGCCTCGCGCGGCGTGGAGGTCACCCCGGTCCGCCATCACGACGGCACGGGCTGGGCCGATGGACCGGGGGAGGAGTGGAACTCGTTCATCTTCTTCAACGATCCGGATGGCAACGCCTGGACCGTCCAGGAAGCCCCGACCATGCGCGACGGCGCGGGCCAGACCGATGCCTGAGGCGACCGAGAACGCGACCGCGCGGATCGACGCACACCTGGCGTCACTCCCCGCGGATCAGCGCGACGCCCTCCAGGCGCTCCGGGAAACGATTGCCGCCGCCGCCCCCGAGGCGGTGGAGGCCATCAGCTACGGGTTGCCTGCCTTCAAGTACCGGGGCCGCGGCCTGCTCTGGTACGAGGCGTTCACGAAGCACTGCTCCATGTTTCCCGGGAGCCAGCGTCCACAACTACGCCGCCGAGCTGGAGGGCTACACCATCGCCAAGGGGACGGTCCAGTTCACCCCGGACCACCCGCTGCCGCCGGAGCTCGTGGGACGCATGGTCCGCGACAAGATGGCCGCCATCGACGCCATGCTGGAGGCCAAGAAGAAGGCCTAGATCGGTCAGCGACTCCGGCGCGCGCCGACCACCGCCAGAGCGCTCAGCCCGGCCAGGAGCAGCAGCCCGAAGCCCAGGACGCTGGCCGGCTGAGTGGGCGTAGGCGGCGCCATCGCGCCGTCCGGCAAGGTCGTGGCGGCGGGGGCCACGTCGTACTCGATGGTCAGGCTGGGCGGGACGACCTGGTCGCCGGGGCACCGGAACCGGTGGAAGCCCTTGTATCCATCGGCGCCGTGGACGGAACGGTCGAAATCCGTCGAGAACGAGTACCCGGCCCAGCCTGAGGAGACCATGGCTCCGGTCATCAGAGCGGTGACGTCGTAGGTCTCGAGGTTGAACGATGCCGGCGTGATGGTCAGGTGGCTGCCGCCCACCGTCATGTCGGCGCCCGCGATCGAGCCGTCGCCGGCGTACCCCCGCAGCTGGAAGGCTCCGGTGAACGCGACGTCGGCAATGGTCAGCTCCGCGCTCGTGACGGTGGCGCCCGGCGGGAGCCCGCCGAGCGGGAACTCGATAGCCATGCGGTTCTCATACCCGTCGTCACCGATGACGGAGAACTCCACGTCGCCGCAGATGCTGCCGCCGAAGTCTCCCGGCGCCGGATCCGGCCAGGCGGTGCCGTTCCATGTGATGTGCGCAGACATCGTGTTGGCGACCTCGCCGGCGCCGCTGATGACCAGGCTTCCCCCGCCGGCCGACGCGCCGCCGATCGAGAGGCCCAGGACCAGGAACAGGCCCGCACTCAGCGACAGCAGCACGCGACGACGCTTCACGTTCTTCCTCCGACTTCCGAACGCAGCGTCGGGCGACGCGGCAGCCGCCGGATGATACTCGCGCGACCCTATTGCGGACGACGGTCCTGGAATCCGTGCTGACCGATGAGCGGGACGAAGATCACCGGGTCCATCGCCTTCTCGGTCCATTCGTTGTCGTGCCGCTCCACGAACGTCAGCCACTGCCACTCGCGGTCGCCAATCGGGATGACCAGCCGGCCGCCGTCGGGCAGCAGCTGCTCCCGCAGGGGAGCGGGGACCGACGGCCCCGCGGCGGTGACCAGGATCGCGTCGTACGGGCGCGCCGGGCGGCCAGCCGCCTGACCCGTCGCCGACCTCGGTCAGGACGCGGTCGTACCCCGCGCCGTCCAGGTTGGCCCGCGCCTGGGCGCTGAGGTCCGGGTCTCGCTCGACCGACACCACCGACGCGCCCAGCTCGGCCAGGACGGCGGCCTGGTAGCCGCTCCCGGTTCCCACCTCGAGGACCCGCGCCCCGTGCCACCCGCCGGGCGGCCGGGCCATCTGGGTCATCAACGCCACCACGAACGGCTGCGAGATCGTCTGGCCGTGGGCCAGCGGCAGGGCCCGGTCGTCGTAGGCCAGGGCCGAGTCCACGAACCGATGCCGCGGCACGCGGCGCATGGCGTTCAGGACCTCCGGGTCGCGGACGCCCCGGCGCTCCAGCTGGTCGCGCACCATCCGCGACCGCGCCTTCGCGGTCGGATCGGTCTGGGAGGCGTCCGAAGCGTCGGCGTCGTCGTTCGTCGTCCGGCGGATCACGCCAGGGAACCCACCGCCAGTTTCGACCGCGCGCCATCGGTCGATTCTGCGCCCATCGGTCTGCGGTCAGGCCGCTCCGAGGCCGGTCAGTGGGCGGCGCGCCACTCCGAGGCCAGGATTCCGTAGTAGAGCGTGTCCCACCACTCGCCGCGCACGTTCTCGCGCTCGCGGAAATGGCCTTCGCGGCGCATCCCCAGCCGCTCCATGACCCGGGCCGACGGCACGTTCCGCGCGTCGCAGATGGCCATCATCCGGTGCAGGCCCAGATCCTCGAACCCCAGGCGGAGCATTTCGGCCGCGGCTTCGGTTGCGTATCCCTGCCCGTGGTGGTCGGGGTGGAACACCCAGCCCATCTCCGCTTCCTGGTCGCGTCGGCTGACGATCTCCATGTTCACGTCACCGATGACCGCGCCCGTCGCGCGGAGCGCGACCGCCAGCCGCAGGGCGCCGGTGCCGCTCGTCGATCCTCCGCATGCGGGCCAGCTTGCGCAGCTTGACCACCGCGTCGGCCCGGGTCGCGGGCACCCAGATCAGGAAGCGGCTGACGTCGGGCCGCCGATGCATGTCGTAGAAGGCCTCAAGATCACCGGCCGTCCACGGACGGAGGAGCAGCCGCTCGGTGAGGAGCGGATACGCGGGGCGCAGGGTCAGACCAGGCCGCGTGCCCAGGGAAGCGTCAGGTCAGGACTGGGCGGAAGCGGCGGTGCGTTTCTTCGGCGCGGGCGCGTCGGCCGGAGCCGCGAGGTCGTCCGCCCCGAGCGCTTCGGGACTGGACTCGTAGGCGCCCATGGTGGCGGCATCCAGCAGCTCGTTGAAGAGCCGATCGGCGCGAACGCGGAGCAGCTTGCGGGTGGCGCGGCCACTGCGCGGCGCGAGCAGCACGCCCACGACCAGGCCCACGAAGAAGAAGCGAATAGCGATTTTCACGCTGCTGAACATGCATCAACCTCGGCGGTGTCGGAGGACGAGGATACCACCGGCCCTCAGGGAGTTGGCGCGGGCCTCTCGGTCGCCACCGGGTTCGCGAACTCGATGCTGTCCAGGATGGCCTGTGCTGACTCGACGAACGCAGGCTCGTCTCCGTGAACCGTGAGTCCCAAGGTCGTGCCATCTCCAGCGTCGAGGATGACGAACGTTATTGGGCCACCTGGACCGAGGCCGTAGGTGCCTGGGATGCCATCTGACCAATGCACGACATAGATCGGCATCGGCATTCCGGGAGGAATGCCGGGCGCGGGCGAGGCCGAGCACGCCGCGCCGCCTTCCCGTAGGGCGACGACATCGACCGACCACCCCGCCAGGCCGCCAATGGTGGTTGGCGTCGCGGAAACGCTGAGCGCTGGATTGCCGGTCAAGTAGGCGAGCAGGTCCGATGCGGCGTGCGGCTGCTCCCATTGCGGCGGCTGCTGACAGAGGTCGCCGTTGAGTACGGGTGGGTACAGGTCGCTGAGGATTTCGAAGGTGTTGGCACCATCTCCGCTCGCCGTCCAGGTGAGACCGAATGCGCTCTGTTCATCGGCGTAGATGTGCCACCCCGTGGGGAGCGTGTACGCGAAGGCCGGCTCAAATCCCGCGGACACATGGGCACCAGCGGAGCTTTCAGCGGTGCTCTCTGAGGACGTAGCGTCCGGCGACGGCGTCGCTGTCTCCGATGGCGCGGGGCTCGGCAGGATGCCCGAGCCGGCCACGAGTGCGCCTCCCACTAGGCCGGTCAGCGCGAGGGCCGCAACCGCCAGCAGGAGCGCGCGGCCCGGGTGGGCCCTCCGGGCCTCGGTGCGCAGGCGGTTGTAGAGGTCGTCGGCGAACGCCCGATCTGGTTCGGCCAGCTCGACTTCCGACTCGAGGGCGCCGAAGAGGCGGGTGAGCTCGGGGTCATGCATCGGTTTCGGCTCCGTAGGCAGTGCGGAAGGCGTCCCGAGCCCGGGACAGGAGGGATTCGGTGGCGGATTCGGTGCGGCCCAGCACCTCGGCGATCTCGCGAACCGGCAGTTGATCCAGGTACCGATAGGTGAGCGCCAGGCGCTGATCGGGCGCCAGCTGGGCGAGGGCGTCGACCACCGCCATGCGGGTCTCCGACGGGGAGCCGGGGTTGAGCGGTTGTTCGCTCAGGCGGACCGCGCGCCGCTGGTCCGCGCCTGCTCGGCGATAGTGGTCGACGAGCTTGCGCCGGCCGATGGCGATGAGCCAGGTCGCGGGATCCGACCGACCGTCGAACTGGCGCCGATGGCGAATGGCCTCGGTGAAGGTCTGCTGGGTCAGCTCCTCGGCCAAAGACTCGTCACCGCAGCGGGCCAGGAGGTAGCGGTAGATGCGCGGGAGAGTGCGGTCGTACCAGTCACGAAAGGCTTCCTCGTCCCCGACGAGGTCCTCGAGCGCCGTAGGTTGGGCTGCTGACGCCACCTCGGTCCTCATGCTGGTCCCAGGATCATGCGTCCACGATGGCTTGCCACATCCCATTAGACGGAGCGGCGGGGCTAAATCCTTCGCTGAACGAGGAGGTGGTGGAAGGGAGCGAGGCCAGGCCCTACGGCGTCGGGGAGGGGCTCTGGCTTGGCTCGGGGCTGCCGCTGGGCGCCGCCGAGACGGACGGCACCGCCGACGGCGTGGGCTCCGGGAACAGGACTGTGGGCACGTTCAGGGCGGCCAGGATGAAGATCCCGAAGAAGATGGCGATCACGACCAGCACCCAGCCGCGCGCCAGCCAGTCGTTCTTCGGCGGCAGCGCGCCCCGGTAGCCGGGAGCGGTCTCGGGAGACTTGTCGGTGGTCATCGGCCGGGAAGCCTAGCCCATCGGGCCGCTATCTCGCGTTTCGCATGGACGGGATGAGGAGGCCCACCAGCCCGGCAAAGATGGCCACCGCCCCGCCCACCATGAGCATCGTCTCCGGACCGATGATCCCGGCCAGGTATCCCGACACGCCCATGGCGGCGGCCATGACCCCGAACACGAGCGCCTGGCGGCTGCTCACCACCCGGGCGAACATGCCCTGCGGGGTGCGCTCCTGGAAGAGCGTGATGTTGGGGATGACGAACGCCATGTTGGCCACCCCGGCCAGGAAGAAGATGCCAATGGCCCAGATGGGATCGGTCACGAGGCCGGCCACCACGAAGGTGGCGCCCATCCCGATGAAGCCGGCAATGGCCATGGGTCCCTTGCGGACGTTCCCGGCGAACCCACCAATGAGCAGCCCGCCCACGATGCTGCCCAGCCCCACGGCGGCCATCAGCAGCGCGTAGTTCTGCGGGAAGCCCAGGTTCGTCTGGTCGAGCACGGTCTTCGCGTACAGGAGCGAGCAGGTGACCTCGGTCCCCACCGCCACCTGGGCCACGGTGCTGACCAGGGTGTTCGCGCGCAGCTCGGCCTGGTGGGAGAGGAAGTGGATCCCCTCCTTCACGTCCAGCCACAGCTGACCGATGCTGAGCGCGCTGGCGGCGCGCTCCGAGCGGGCGACCGCCATCAAGGCCAGGAGCGCGGCGGACACGAGGTACGTGGCCGAGTCCAGCACGAACGCCGCACCGATGATGCTGGACAGGGCCGCGACCAGCAGGCCGGCGGCCGGGTAGCCCACCAGGTCGGCCAGGGTCTCGGTCACGCTGACCGCGCTGTTCGCCGCCACCAGGTCGTCGCGGTCCACGATCCGGGGCACGAGGGCGTCCTTGGAGGGGCGGAACAGGAGGCCCACGGTGGCCACCGCGAAGGCGACGACGTACACCAGGACGATGTTGATGTTGATCGCGAACGGCACGGTCAGGACGAGCACGGCGCGGACCAGGTCGCAGGCGATCATCGTCCGCCGGCGGTCCCATCGGTCTGCCAGGGCGCCCGCCCACGGCCCGAGCAGGACGTTGGGGATGGCGGTGGCCGCAAAGGTCAGGCCCACGTCCAGGGGCGTGGCCCGGGTCGCGACCAGGAAGCCCAGGGCAATGGTGTGGACCCGATCGCCCATGAGGCTGATGAGCTGGCCCATCCACAGCAGGGCGAAGTTGCGGTTGACGACCAGGCGCAGGTAGGGCGACTGGCCGCCCTCTTCCTCCTCGGCGGGTAGTGCGCCGGCCACCCCGGCCACGCCCCCGGCGGCGGCAACGCCCGCCAGGGCCGGCCCGGAGCCGCCGGCCATGGCCCCCTCCGCATCCAGGGTCATGGTCGAGGCGTACGCCACGCCCAGCTGGAACTCGCCACCGGGCACGGGCCGCGACGGGGACAGGCCCAGGGCCACCGAGCGACGGCTGAACGCGGACGGACGGGTCATGGCCGCCACCACGGCCCACACGATGCCCACCCACAGGAGCACGTCACCAATGCTCACCACGTCGCGCAGGATGGGAATGGGGATGGGCACCACGTCCCCGAAGATCCCGCCCGAGGTCACGAACTGGCCCGCGGTCAGGGCGGTCAGCACGACGTGGAACGGGTCGCCCACCAGGTCGTCCAGGGTCAGGCCGGCCGCGAACAGGGCCCCGTCCCAGACCGGCATCTTCCCCTGGTTCAGGAGGACGGCCAGGATGTTCATGCTCACCCCCACGGCCGCCACCTGGAGCCCGGGCACCTTCCAGTTGCGGTACAGCCAGATGACGATCAGGCCGTAGGTGAGCGGCAGGCCCCACGTCCCGGCGAACTCGGCATACGTGCCGGTGGTGACCGCCGCCCCGGCGGCCAGGCGGACGACCAGGGCCGCGAACAGGAGCCACGTCCAGTGGAGGCGGAGCTCGCCCAGGCGGGGGAGCTGTCCCCCGGCCATCGCCCCCAGGGCGAGGCCAACCAGGATGGAGCTAAGGAGCATCGTCCGAGGCGAGTGCCGGCCTCGTCGGTGCGCTCCCTTCGGATGTGGGCGATTCGTCCGGGACGGTCACGTCGTCATCGCGGAACATGCTGGGGATCTCGTCCAGCCCCGGTCGGTAGTCCAGGACGGATCGGTCCAGGCCCACCAGGACGGGCACGATCTCCGGGTCGAACTGGAGCCCCACGAACTTCTCGAGCTCGGCAATGGCCTGCTCATGGGTCAGCGCGGTGAGCCGATACGGCCGCGAGCTGGTCATGGCCTCGTACGCATCGGCAATGGTCAGGATGCGCGAGCCCAGCGGGATGTCGGCGTACTCCAGGCCGTCGGGGTAGCCGCTGCCGTTGATCCACTCGTGGTGGGCGCGGATCAGGGGCGCCTCGGGCGCCAGCTGCTCGGCGGGGGCCACGATCTCGGCCCCAATGCTGGGGTGCTGGTTCATGAGGATCCGCTCGTCCTTGTTCAGCGGCCCCGGCTTGAGCAGGACGTTGTCGCGGATACCGATCTTGCCCACGTCGTGGAGTAACCCCGCCCACTTGATCTTCTCGATCTCGCTCTCATCCAGCTTCATGACCCGGCACATGGCCTCGGCGATGTAGCTCACCCGGTTCGAATGACCACGGGTGTACCGATCCCGAGCGTCCACCGCGTTGGCCAGGGCCCCGATCGTCTGCTCGAACAGCTTCCGGGTCTCGACGTAGCGGTGGTACGCCAGGCGGGTCGTGAAGAGCGGGATGAAGAACAGCGTCGTAGCCCACCATCCGACCCCGTTGGGCAGGAGGAAGACCTGCGCCATCAGCCACGCAACAGGGGCGAGGCCGAGGAGATTTGGAGCAATCGCATTGAGGTCCCGAGCCCAAGGACGGTCCGCATCGGACACTCCTGTCCGGAGCGCAACGGCAACGAGGAGAAGGCCGCGCTGATCAAGGAGTAGACGAGGCCGGCGAGGACCAAGCCGCCGAAGAGGACGAGTGATGCGGGCAATGGATCGAGCGACGAGGCGGCGCTTGCTACGAACTCATAGAGGAGCCCTGCTAGAACCACCGCGATGACCGTGGACGCTGTGTTGTACAGGGTTCCGTACCACGGGACCTCGCCGCGGAGTTCGCGTGAGTCTGTGGTCCCAATCGCCGCGACAATGATCTGCCGCGGTTGGGCCACCCAAGATCGATCGACGCCATGAGTGGCGCCGCACTCACCGTACGCGACGGTGCCGTCGGAAGCCGGACTGGAAGGGCGCTGCGACTAGTGTCAGGACTGTCCAGTACACGATGCCGATCGACCCGCCGATGTCGTCGCGAATCGGCGAAAAACCAAACCGCCGCCGCGAAATCGCGACGGCGACTACTATCGAGAAGACGACGAGACGCCGGACTCTCGCGGTCATCAAGCGCCCACCCTAGCCCGGAATTCGGACAGAGTCAACCGCGATGCGGGCCTACAGCCCTGACGAAGCTCCACCGCCTACCGCCAAAAGAGCCAGGCCCCCGAGTGGCAGCAGGAGGCGGATATGCGATGTCTCGCGAGTCCATCGCCTGAGGCCGCCCTTACCAGCCCTTTACGAGATTCTTTCATCAGAAGGTGCCCTCTTCTGAACAACCGACCTATCCGGTATGGATGGTCGGTTGCACTACTCGCTCCCCGCGTGCCCAAGTGCCCACATTTCAGCGCGCGGATCGAAGCTTCCGGATTGGATACGACGCTAGTACCAAAGTACCCGTGTCGAGGAGGACCCTACTGTCTGCACGGGTCGAAGTCAAGCCCTTTCCCGCACTAGTCAAGTACTAGTGGACTTGTCGCAAGTCTGGCCTGATCTCTAGTTTCGCCGCGCCTAGGTCGGCCAAGGCACGCTGGACCTCCATCGAGGCTGGAGCCTGGAACTCATCCTCGACCGAAGCGGCGAACGTCATGATCAGGCGCCTAGCGGCGACTCTACGTCCCATCTCGTGCAGTTTCCGCGCCATGGCGACGTGTGCGAGCTCATCGAATGGATCGAACTCCGTCAGAAGCTCCGCTGCCCGAAGCGAAAGGTGCGGAGGAATCTCGGCCGGGCTCGCTCCTGCAAGGCTTAGCAAAGGATCCCTGACCTCAGCGGCCACGGAGGTTCGTCCAGCGCTCGCCCAATCTTCGTACCGAAAGTCCGAGAGAAACTCGCCGCGAATAAGGTCAATGAGGTGGCCTGCCGCTTCCCGGCGAGCTGCCCCGCTGATCGCACCCTGGATCCTCGTAGCAAGCTTCCGCACATCGTCGAGATCAGTCGAGATCAACTCGGGATCCAGGTATAGCGCCTCCGGAGTGCTCACGACGTACTGGGGCTTGTCGGGGTCGCGTGATCCTCCATCGAGCAACTTCCTCAGGTGGAATACCGCCTGATTGAGGTTATTTACGCCCCCGTCGAGAGCTGCCTCCGGCCACAAAGTGTCAAGCGCCATTTCCCTGGTAAGACCCCGATGCTGGCTTACCAAGAGGAGGCCGAGCAGATGACGCAGTCTCTTCTTCTCGATGCGAATTTCTGGCCCAGACCAACTGGCGCGCTGCACCATCAGGGGCCCAAATGTCCTGATGTGGAGCCGTTCTGCTGACCCCCTCAGCATCGACCGTCGAATGCTGGACACGTCGCTTCCTGGGATAGCCGCCAAGCTGTTGGCCAAACTTGTGGACCCGTCCAAACGAACGGCATCAAGGACGTCGTGCCGGTCGGATTGATCCATTCCGGGCAATAGGTCTATTAGAACTGGGAGCCAGAATGAGGGATCCGCATGTGCAACCTTCAGAAGGACATGTAGGCCGCTCGGCTCGCGTGTGAGCCCGGCGGCATGGTCAGCAAGCCCGCGGATCCACCAACGAAGCAAGGGGAACGCGCCAGACCTATCCCCGACTGTCAGGGCGCCCACGACCTCGCGGACCTTCGTGGGATCGTGCTCAATCTGCAGTGGGGCTAACTGGAGAATGCCAGTGGCCGCGAGGAACCTCGCTCCACGACTCTCCCAGAATCTGAGTTCCTCCTCCGCTCGCGCGCACTCGCCATCGCAGGTGCCTAGTGCGTGTGCGGCTAGGGCCAGGGCGACGGCGGTGGAGGCCGACAGTCGCGGATCCCTACGAATGTTGCGCAGACCTTCGGCAAGGCGACCAATTTCCTCCGGCTCGCCACGGGCGAGATACAGCGTTTCGATTAGGGTGACCACGACGTGTTCTGCGAGGCCGCCGAGAATGGGCTTCTTGCCCAAGATCCTGCGGAGGAGTTTCGCGGCTTCCCCGAATTCGCCTCTCTGAATGAGGACCTCAGCCCAACCGTGAGAAGCCTCTGCCTGTGGTCTTGGCCAACCCTTAGTGGTCACGAGGCCGGACTTCGCGGCATTCTCGGCCATGCTGACCGACCCTACTGCTAGCAGTGCGTGAACGTAGTCAGCGTTATCGCCGAACGGACTACTCGGAAGACTGCCCCAGAATCGAGCTGCGTCTTCGAAGTTGGCAACGCTTTCGGAGAGCCGACCAAGACACCCTTGGATGATTCCGAGATTGTGCTCGCCGATTGCTGCGAAGTGGGCCAAGCCCAATTGCCTGGCCTCGCTCACCAGTTCCTCGCACTCACGCTCCGCTTTCCCGAGCGATTCGAGCCACGTTCTGGTTATGGCTAGATTCCCTCTGAGTCGGAGCCTCGTTACCAGATCCGCCGGGTCTGCCTCTTCGAGTCCTCTGGCTGCCACCTCAGCACTGGCCGCGGCGTCTCCTCGATAGTGCAGGTGAGTGCTCATCTTCAAATCGGCCAGAGCGACCATCCGCCGGTCACCCTTCCGCACGAAGAATGTCCTCCCGCGCTCTAGAGCGCCAAGAGCCGAAGTCCAATCCCCTTGGATAGTGCCCAATGCTTCGCCGTGGAGCAGCGAGAGGCGGGCGTTGTCATGGATGGTCTTGGGAGGGAGTTGCTGGAGCCACTCGTCGATGAGGCCAAGCCGACCCTCAGCGACTACCTCTTCGCCATATTTTGCGATGAGCCTCGCAGCCTGCCGCTGCAGTCCCGCCTTCAGGTAATGGTGAATGGCTTGAGGCCACTGGAGCGTAGTCTCGTAATACGACGCGGCGTGGATATGGAGTCCCACCACTTCAGCCTCGGTCCGCTCTGTGATCAGTCGCCGCTCGAGGAAGTCCCGAAAGAGGCCGTGGTACCGGTACCGCTCCTCTTCGTCGCCCAACCGGTTCGTGAACAGTCCCCGCTGCTCGAGCTCTGCAAGCTGACGAGATCCATCAGCAACCCCCGTCATTCGTTCTGCCAACTCGGGGGTGATCTGTTGCAGGATCGAAGTACACAGCAGGAAGTTCCGAGTCTCCTCACTTTGCTGGTCGAGAACTTCCTCCGCCAGGAAGGCAAATAGATCGCTGTCTGAAGCCGCAGTGATGGACTCGATGAATCCGCGTCGCTCTTCTGGACTCTGCTTCTCCCTTAGAGAGACCTCGACGAGCTGGAGGCTGGCCGCCCAGCCTTCGGTCCGACGGTCGAGTTCGCTCAGCTCGTTGGCATCCAGGGGATCCGCGTAGATGTCTCGGAACAGCGCTTCGGTTTCCGTCTCCGTGAATCGCAGCGAATCAGTGCCCAAGTCCGCGTACCCCCCGTGCGTGCGGAATCGGGCGAACTGGAGATGGGGTTTCGCCCGGGACAGGAACACGAATCGACAGGTCGGCGGAGCATCGCGGAGGATCTGATTCCACAGCCCGCGGACCTCTGTCTGGCTGGCCACGAACTGCCAGTCATCGATGATGAACGTGCACTGCTCGGTCAACCGTTCGTGCATGTCGGCCAAGAGGAAAGCCGCAACCCCCGGGCGGCTTGACCCAGGGCCGCCCAGCTGGAGGAGCATGCTGTGTGCTCGGTGCCCGAAGCCCGGGTGGCGTTGGGCGATGGCCTCGATCAGGTAGCTGATGTGCAAGGACCAGTCCCGATCGTTCCGGTCGAGCTTGTACCAGTAGCACGGGAAGTCGACTTCGCGTTCCCACTGCCAGAGGAGGGTCGTCTTTCCATACCCGGCCTCGGCGGCAACGACGATCGCCCGGCATTCCCTGTGCTCGTTGAGCCAGTCCATGAGCCGAGCGCGCCGAAGCGTCGGGGTGACGTAGTGCGGCGAGGTGACCTTGTTGTGGATGAGGGGGTAGGCAGTTTGGATCTCGCCCACGCCCGCTACCTCCGCCCTGCCAGTGCGCCCCGAATGCGGAGCGCCGCGACAAACGCAGCATAGGCATCACAGGCTTACCAGGGAATTACCGTAGGCTGAATTCGTGGCTGACAGATCGTGACATTGCGGCCGCTTTCGTTCCGAGTCTGGGTGGGTCTCGGCGGCAACCTGGGTGGGTCGTGGGATGCACTGCAGACGGCGGTTGATGCCCTGGGCGGTGTCGGCCGGCTGGGCTCTGTCGCGTCCCTGTACCGATCCGCTCCGCGGGACGTGGTGGACCAACCGGACTTCCTCAACTCGGCAGTCGCGTCGAGACCGACCTGGAGCCGCGGGCGCTGCTGGCCGAGCTGAAGGCGATCGAGCGACGACTCGGGCGCGACCCGGCCGGCGAGCGATTCGGTCCGCGCCTGATCGATCTCGACCTGCTGGTCGTGAAGGGCTGGTGCGTCTCCGAGCCCGGCCTCGTGGTCCCGCACCCGCGACTGGCGGAGCGGCGGTTCGCCCTGGAGCCCCTGGCGGAGCTGGATCCGGAGCTGCGGCCGTGGGCGGCGTGTGACGAGGATCCACGACGCGACCTGACCGTGGCCGAGGCCCTGGTCGCGGTCATGGACCAGGACGTGGAGGTCGTGGCCGGCCCCGAGTGGGCCGACGGGCGGATCGGTCTGATGTCCGTTTCCCGCCCGGTGGCGCGTTATCCAGTCGGACCCGCACGAAGGAATGCCATGGAGGCGATTCGCCTGGTGGGCGAGGGTGGACTGGATCGCGACGAGGCTGCCGCCCTGGCGGCCCGGGACGACCTGGCGGCCTTTGCCCCGCTGTACGAGGCGCACCGCGACGCGGTGTATCGGTATCTCCGGGCCCGATCCCGGAGCGAGGACGATGCCGTGGAGCTCACGGCGGTCACCTTCGAGCGGGCGCTGGGCGCGATCCATCGGTATGCGCCCTCCGGTGGTGGCGTGCTGGCCTGGCTGCTCCGGATTGCCCGCAATGCCGCCATAGATCACGAGCGTCGCCGTGGGCGTTGGCCGTTGGGCGGCCTGTTCGGACTCGAGGCCCGGCCGGACCCGGACCCCACCCCCGACCAGGTGGCGGTCACGACCGATGAGCATCGGGCGCTCCACGCCCACCTGGCGGCCCTGCCGGCCGCCCAGCGCGACGCGATCGCGCTCCGGTTCGGGGCCGGGCTGACGGCCCGGGAGATCGGGCTCGTGCTGGGCAAGGGCGAAGCGGCCACACAGAAGCTGATCAGCCGCGGGATGGCGCGGCTGCGGGAGGTCTACCGTGACGAGCACTGATCGCGCCCTCGAGGCGCAGCTGACCGCGGCCCTGGGCCGCACCATGAGCGTTGAGGCGGCGGCCGTCGGTGGACGCCCGGGTGGCGGAGGCCATGGCCCGACCGGTGGTCCGGCCGCGGCGACGGGTGACCCCGCGCCGGATTGCCGTCCTGGCGCTGGTCGCGTTGGCGGTGCCCACCCTGGTGGCGGCGAGCGGCCTGTTGAGCACCGAGGACCCCTTTGGCCTGACCGATGCCGCCGGCTTCCAGGCCGAGCTGGACAGCGCCATGGCCATCACCCCGCTCCCCGCTGGAGCGGTGTGGCCCGACTTCGTGGCCGCGGATCCGTCCGTCGCGTACAGCGCCGGCGGAGGTCGCGCGTGGGTCGAGATCGTGTCCATGTGCCTGTGGGAGACCGATTGGCTCCACGCCCGCGCGGCGGGCGATGCGGCCCGCGAGGCGGTGGCCCGGACCACGATCCTGGGCTTCCCCGCGTGGTACTCGACCACCAGCGTGTTCTTCCAGCCGGCCGGGGCGCGGGCCGACTACCTCGCGCCCATCGTGGCCGGGGTGCGGGTTGGTGATCCCACCGCCCTCGCGCAGGACGTGGCGCAGAACTGCTCCGGAATGGCGCCCTTCGTCGCGCCCTGAGGCGGGGGTCGGGAACTTCCCGACCCCTATCCTTGGCCCGATGAGGTCAGTGCGGACCGCCTCCTTCGCGGCCCTGGTGAGCTTGGTGGTGCTCCTCGCAGCCTGCACGTCCCCGTCGGCCGAGGGGACGCCGATGGGGGAGCCGGTCCCGTCTCACGTACCCGTTGGGTATGACCTGATCGGTTGCCATCCCATCGACCTCCGGGCACCCACGGGTGAGGTCATCGACCTGACCGGTCTGTGGGGCGTGTCCGGCCAGGACCCGCAGTTTCGAATCCGGCAGCTCGACAACTGCGTCTTCATGGGCGGCAAACCCGCGTTTGACGAGGACCTGGGCTGGGTCTGCGACGGCGAAATCACGACCGAGTTCAGGATCATCGGCCGATGTGTGCAACTGGCGACCGGTGCTTTTCAGGTGTGGGACCGGCAGCTCAGTTTCTCGGAGAACGGCGATGTGATCTTCGAACCGCTCTGTGGCAACGGTGGACCGGGATTTGACTGTGGCCCGCCAACGGTCAGGCTCGACCCGGGCGCCTCGCCCGTTCCCTCCCCGACGGATCAGCCGAGCTAGCTCAGGATCGGTATCGGCGCCGGGTCATGTGGTACTCATCGGTCAGAACCCACCTGGCTCCCTCATCGGTCAGTTGTTCGCTCCGCCAGGTGAACGAGTCCGGTCCGATGTCGTTGAACGACCACCGCTCGTGGACCCCATCCGGGTCCTCGCCTTCGAGCACGATCCGGTCACCCACGGCTCCGCCCTGGACCGACATCACGATGTTGGCCTGGGGCAGGATGAAGACCACCCGCCATTGTCCGGTGCTCGTATCGAAGAAGCGGATGGAGGTGCCGATGCTGCGCGTCCTCCCCTGTTCGGGGTCCGCGTAGGCTGATCCACACGTCCTGCATGGCCAGGCCGTCCGCGATCCAGCCGAAGACCACCTCGCCCGCGAACCGCTGCCGCACCTGGCCGTCCTGGTCGAGCTTGGTGTACTCGGTATCCCAGGTGCCCACGAACCGATCGAACAGGCGTGACACGTCTGCGAGCGAGGGGTGCGGGCCGGCGGTGTGGAGCACGTCCGCCAGATCCCCGGTCACGGCCTGACTGGGCATGGGCTCTTCCTCCGAGAGCACCGATCATGGCTCCGGCTCGTCGTCCCTGTCAACCTCCGTGGGCCGTTCGCCGGTTATCAGGGATCCAGCGCGGACGAGCTGGCCATCCCCGGTGTGGCGGCCAGAAGGAGAACGCCCAGCCGCAGCCAACACAGGTCGTAGGGCACCGAAATGGCGCCATAGACCAGTTGCGCCGAAAGGGAGCCGTCGTTGTGCCCTACCCAGTAGCCCACGAGCAGCCCAGTGGGCACCAACAGGATCCCGATGAGCAGGACCAGGGATCTCCCCCGCGGCAGCGCGTCCGCTCTCCGAATGTCGATGCCGGCGAGAACGAGACCTGCCGCCAAGACGAATACGGCAGCGAGTGACAGCAGCCAGCCTCCGTACACCACCGGGGAGTGGAAGTAGGTGTTGATGTCCACGACCCAGTACTGCATCACGGTCGCGATGAACGACAACGCCAGGCCAAGGAATGCGCCCACGAAACCTGCCTTACCGATGGTGCTGAGCCGTGGCGCAACCTGGAGGTAAACGCCAGCGAGTCCAACGATGGCCCAGCAACGGGAATGGCGTCCACACGGCGGCGTACACGAGGCCGTCCAGCCCCAGGAACGCGCGGCCCATGGCGCCCTCCGTCGAGCCATGCGTGAACGCGAATGTGAAGTCCCTGATGAGCAGGTGCAATGCCCACCGGACCAGGGCAAACCCGCTCCACCTGACGAAGGTCGTCTGCGGGCCAGCGACGCGGATCGTGTCCCTGGCGGCCAGCTCCTGGTTCTCAATCACGCTGACATGTGGACCTCGACCAATCCGTGGGCCCAGCTCGTGAGGCCGGGCCGCTGGCCAGTCAGGATCGGTATCGGCGCCGGTTCAGGACCGCCGCGGTGGTCAGCACGCTCACCAGCAACGCACCGAAGCCGAGGAGGACGAACGGGCTACCGGTGGTCGGCTCGGGCATGGCGGCATTCGGCAGGTTCGAGGCCGCGGCGCCGTGACAGTGGTTTGGTTGGCGCTGGCGTTGTTGTTGATGGGTTGGGTCGAAGACGTTGCTCGTGACGCTGGCGACGTTGGTGATCACCGTCCCGCCGGGTGTTGCGGCGTCGACCGTGACAACCAGCGTGAAGGATTGGACGCCGGCCGCCACGGTCAGCGTTGGCAGGGTCGCCGACACAGTGCCATTGGTCCCCACCGCAGGCGCGGTCAGGGTCCAGCCGCCAGGGCTAGTCAGTGAGACGAATGTCATCTGAGCTGGGAGGGGGTCGGACATGGTGACGCCCGTCGCGTCATTTGGCCCCAGGTTCTGGACGGTGATGGTGTAGGTCACGTTGCTGCCGGCCATCACCGGATCGGGAGAGTCGAGCTTGCCGACCACAAGGTCGGCTGAGTTGCCCGCCGCCACCGGTCCGGCCAGAAGGACGGTCAGGATCCCCGCGACCGCCGCGATTCGTAGCAGACGCATTCGGAACCCTCCCTGAATTGCTGACAAACCCCGGGTCGAGCCTAACACGGGGTTTCCAGCAGGGAGTGGAGTTAGGATCGGTCTGTGGCCAGGTTCACCACGGACGAGGTCGTGACCGTTTTGGCCTCCACGCCGGAGCGGATCGGTTCGATCACGGCTGGACTGGCGGCGGACCGGCTGCTTGCGCCGCCCCGTGAGGGCGAGTGGTCGGTGAACGAGATCCTGGCCCACCTGCGGGCGTGCGCCGACCAGTGGGGCGGCAACATGGCGCTCCTCGTCACCCAGGAGCAGCCCCGGCTGAAGTCCATGCGACCGCGGGCCTGGATGCTGCGGACCGATTACCCCGAGCTCGCGTTCGCCCCTTCGTTCGGGGCCTTTGCCCGGCAGCGCGCGGAGTTACTGGCCCTGCTCGCGGCGATGCCACCTGATCGGTGGTCGCGCGCAGCCCGCGTGTCCTCGTACGGGCCGGATCCTCGGAGCGTGCTGTACTTCGCGGACCGGATGGCGAAGCACGAGGAGGTCCACGTGGTGCAGATCCAGCAGACCGTCAGCGCGGTCGGGGGAGGGACGTGAGTGCCGTCGTCCGGCCCGCCTTCAGCACCTGGCCGCTGTACAACCAACGGCTGCGCGAGGTGGTGGCGGCCATGACCGATGCCCAGCTCGCCATCCAGCCTTCCCCGGAGCGATGGCCGCTGTGGGCGACCGTCGGCCATCTCGCCTGCCAGCGCGTCTACTGGCTGTGCGACTTCGCGGGCGCGCCGGGCGCGGACACGACGCCTTTCACCGAACGCGGCGTACAACTGCCCCGGGGACGATGACCTGGAGCACGTCCTGGGCGCCGGCCCAGCTGGTGGAGGCGCTGGACGCGACGTTCCGGATCGTGGAGCAGTGCCTCGACACGTGGACGCTCGAGATGCTGGAGGAGGAGATCCGCCCCGCGGAGGACGAGACCAGGGTGCATACCCGCGGCTTCGTCCTGGAGCGCGTGTTCAGTCATGACGTCTATCACGTGGCCGAGCTGAACGAGGCGCTGGGGATCGCCGGGCTGCCCCAGATCGACCTCTGGAACTAGCCCCAGGCAATCCTTCGGTACAGGGTCAGTTGGATCGGTAACGCCGCCGGTTCATCAGCGCCGCCGTGGCGAGCACGCTCACCAGCAGCGCGCCGAAGCCCAGCACCGCGAACGGGGTGTCACTGCTCGGCGGCGAGGGCATCGCCGCGTCGGGCACCGATGCGGCCGCGGCTGCCACGGTGGTGATGGTCGTGCCGCAGTCGTTCGAGGCGCCCGGATCGAGATCGGAGCTCACGCAGGCGACGTTGGTGAGAGTCGTGCCGCCGCTCAGCCCGGCATTCACCTGCACGACCAGGGTGAAGACCGCCGACCCCATTGGCATGGTCGGGATCGTCGCCGTCACCGTGCCATTCACACCCACCGCCGGGGCGGTCAAGGTCCATCCACCGGGGGCGGTCAGGGATTGGAATCCGGTCCCCCCAGGAATGGGATCGCTCAGCGCCACGGTGGTCGCGGCGCTCGGGCCATTGTTCGTCACGGTGATCGTGTAGGTCAGGTGAATCGGTTTCTCCGGCGTACAGTTGGGTCATGGCTACCAAGATCACCAAGTCGGACGCCGAATGGCGGGCCGAGCTGACCCCCGAGCAGTACCACGTCCTTCGCGAGAAGGGGACCGAGCGCGCGTTCAGCGGCGCGCTGTACGACGACCATCGGACCGGCATGTACAAGTGCGCCGGCTGCGGCGCGGAGCTGTTCGACTCGGCCACGAAGTTCGAGTCCGGGACGGGATGGCCGTCCTTCTACCAGCCGGCGGCGGGCCAGGCGGTGGAGACCGAGACCGATCGGTCCTTCTTCATGAAGCGGACCGAGGTCATGTGCGCGTCGTGTGGCGGCCACCTGGGCCACGTCTTCGACGATGGCCCCAACCCCACCGGCCTGCGCTACTGCATCAACTCCGCGTCCCTGACCCTCGACCCGTCGGAGCCGGTCGAGAAGCTGGAGGAGGTCTAGGCCGCTGGCGTGGCCTGACCGATGCGCGAGCTGATCGTCCAGACCTTCCTGCCCCTGGACGGGGTCATGCAGGCCCCCGGCGGACCGGGCGAGGACGAGGGTGACGGCTTCACCCTGGGCGGCGGTCGTTCAACTTCTGGGACGAGACCATGGACGGGGTCATGACCAAGGCCTTAGCTCGCCGTTCGACCTGGTCCTGGGTCGCAAGCCGTCCGAATCTTCGCCGCGCATTGGCCGCACGTCGGGGAGGAAGCCGGCGGTAAGCCGCTGAATGACGCGACCAAGTACGTGGCCTCGCGCGGACAGCCGCGCCTGGACTGGGGCCTGTGGTCCGCCTCAGGGCGACGTGGCGGACGCGATCCGCGACCTGAAGCAGGGTGACGGGCCGGAGCTCCAGGTCACGGCAGTGGCGACCTGGTCCAGACCCTGGTGCGGAACGACCTGATGGATGAGTTCCGGCTCTGGGTGTTTCCCGTGGCAATCGGCGAAGTCATGCCCGGACCCGGAACCCTCGAAGACGGGCGGCTCCGCGCGTAGCGAGAATCCCGCCCAGCCGGCGGCGAATACGTCCGGCGTGAGCAGTGCCGTCACATCGTGGTGCTCGTAGACCGGGGACGCAGACGCGAAGGTGATCGGTACCCCGGTCACCACCACATCGGCTTCTTCCATCGTGCCGTTCCCTGCGTAGCCGTAGATCGCGATCGGCTCGGATGCGTTCCCCGTGGCATGGCGCAAGGACAGGGTCGCGCTCGTCATGGGGGCGTCCCCGGACGGGGCGGGGACCGGGAACTCCAGCGCGGCAGCGGATCCTCGGACCCACGCGCCATTTTGGAAGATGGTTCCGGCCGCCCCCGCGCAGACGCGGTTCGATCTGCCGTGAACGGCTCGCTGCCATCGGTGGAGAAGAAGTCGCCCTGAGGCAACGGCAGCGCCCAGCGCCCGGGATGGTGGACCGGACGGTGGGGGCGATCCGGGCCCGGGACGACCAGTCGTGCGGGATCACGCCAGCCGGTCTCGCTCACCGTCGTTCCAGGTGATGGAGACGGAAACTGAACGCACGGGAAGTCGGTGGATCGACCCTCCATTTGTTCATAAGCGCCGAACAGGCGGACCCTGACCGGCTCCACGTCCGGCGGAACGTTCGACCGTCGACCTCCGCTGCCGTCGCGTTCGCAACGCGCTGCCAGGTCGATGGGTACACGCCGCCGGTCTTGATAGGTCCCCGCGGTCGCCGCGGTCGGCGTCGCGCGTCGGGTCGATGGCAGCGCACGCAGGGACGTTCCAGTCATACGCGATCGTCAGCTTCTCGTTTGCCGCGACGCTGATCGGGGTTGTGCATTCGGAACTCGGCGGGTCGAGGTATCCGCAGTTGGCATCGCAGGACCGGCCGTAGACCGTGAACGCGTACTGCCCGGGCGGCAGGAACGCCGTACCGCCATCGGACTCCAGCTCTGCTCGAGGACAACCTCATCGTCCATCGCGGTGGCTCGCATGAAGAAGAAGCCACCCTCGATCCAGCCCGGCGATCCGCTGACCAGTTGGACCGTGATCACGGCCGAGTCAGATTCCTGCGTCGGGATCACCGCCGGAGGACACGCGGCTTGCACGTACGGACTATTCGGCTCAGAGACGCTGAAGCACACGACATCGGACGGGAAGTGGTCCAACGGTCGGCCCGAGAAAAAGGAACGCAAGCACGACCACGGTGGCCACGAGGACCAGCGCGAGTGCGGTCTCCATGAGGCTTGGCCTACCTTGCAGCACGTGGCCAGCCTAGCGTCGGCCCGGGCGGGATCGCCATAGGACCGGAGTCCCTAGCCGGCTCGCGACGCGTAGTTGTACGTCGGAGTCAGCCGAAGCGCTCACGTCAAGGGCGCGGACCCGGAACTCGGCGTTGTTGCGGGTCACCGAGCAGACGGACATCGAGCCGCCGAACGAGAAGAGCAGGTCGGGCGGAAAGGCGTCGCGGGGCGCATCGGTCATGAACCATTCGACGTCTCGCACGTGGGGCATGTCCGGGCCGTAGTCAGTCGTCCAACGGTATTCGCCGGTGATCTCGCCCACCGCGATCTCGCGGATGAAGCGCAACGGGACCACCACCAGGTCGCCCACCTGCATCCTGGCGGGCGAACCGCCACAGCTGGCCGGCCTGGGTGTTCACGTGGCCATCGGATCGGTCCGGGTGGAGCGCCCGATAGGTGGCCTTCAGCGTGTCCCGGTCCGGGAAGGCCGGACAGGTCGCCCACCTCGGGCCACGGGATACCGATGATCGAATGGGCCAGGAAGCGCTTGTCGCGCTCGCCAAGGGGGCCGCCCTTGATGACCCAGACGGTCACGGGTCAGGCGGTCGGCGCTTCCGGGGTGGGCGCCGCCGGGGCGGGTGTGGGGCGCGGGTCCAGGGCGAAGGCCGTCAGGTACGCCGCCACCGTGGCCAGGACGACCGGCGTGATGGCATCGGCCCCCGACGAGCCCACCAGGAGGGCCGCGAAGAGCATGGAGGTCACCACCAGCCGGGTCTGGGCGGCCATCCCCGCGGCGGCGCCGATCGCGATGGCCAGGGTGGGTGACAGGTCCAGCAGCTCCACCGCGAAGGCGGCCAGACCGATGCCCAGGAACAGCGCGGGGAAGATTGGTCCACCGCGGAAGCCAGAGGCCAGCGAGATCACGTAGGCCATGCCCTTGGCCACGAGCAGCACGACGAGCGCGCTGATCGTTGTGAGGGAGACGACCGCCGGAATCGAGGTCTGGCCCGAGAAGAGGACGTCCTCCGGATCCACGCCCAGCTGACCGGCCACGAGCGCCAGCAGGCCCACCGCCAGCCCACCGGCCAGCAGGAGCAGGGTCACGCCCATGGGGCCGGTTCCGAGGCGGCCCGTGCTCACGGCCGCGAGCCGGCGGGCGGAATGGTTGACCCCGGCGATGGCCACCGCGGTGGCCACGCCCACCAGGATCGCGACCACGAGGTCCAGAGCGGTGACCGTGGTGTACGGCTGGAGGTCGGGGACCTGGAGCCCCGGCGCCGGGGCGCCGGTGAACGGTCCAATCCCGACGAAGATCAGGTAGCCGGTGGCCGCGGCCGCAAACCCGGGGAGCAGGGCCGGGATGAGGGCCGCCCCCAGCCCGATCCCGGTCTCGGTGATCATCACGCCGCCCACCAGCGGGCCGCCGAACAGGGTGGAGATGGCCGCGAAGATGCCGGTCATGGACAGCAGCCGCTCGGACTTCGCGTCCGCCTTGACCAGGAGCATGGCGCCCACGCCAACCGCCGAGCCAATGGCCATCACCGGAGCCTCCGGACCCAGGACGAGGCCGAAGCCCAGGGTCCCCAGGGCGGCGGCCACGACCCCGGGGACGAAGCGGACGGCGGTGGGGCCGGACGACATGCCCGCCAACGGGTTGTGCCCGCCATCGCCCGGCAGGAAGAGGCGGGCCGCCGCCACGATCAGCGCGCCGATGACCGGCAGACCCAGGATCAGGTATGGGGGCGGGGCGTCCTCCCCGAGCGCCTGGGGGAGATCGGTCCACAGGAAGTGCTCGAGGTAGTGGGCCGCGGTGAAGAACGCCAGGGCCGCGAGCGCCGCCGGGATACCGATCAGCGCGCCCAGGATGACGAGGCGCAGGAGCGTCTTGGGGGCGATTTCGGCCGTCATCGGTTCCGCGGCCGCGTCATTCACGTCCCTCGATGCGGTCGGTGGGCACCAGCCACAGGACATGGCCCTTCGGATCGTCATTGCAGACCACGACCGTGCCGCGCAGGACGTCCATCCCGATCAGGCCCGGTGGATCCATCGTGTCGCGGATCGAGAGGTTCTCCACCCGGACCTGCGCGTCGCCCACCTGGAGGACGGCCGCTCCCGCCCGCGTGACCGACGACATCGGCTCCGCTGACGGAGCCTCCCAGCCGCTCCTGCTCGCCGCCGCCCGCTCCAGGAACGGCGGCGCTCGCGAATTCGGTGTCGCGCCCGCCGGTGTCGATCAGGGTCGTGACCTCGGCATGCGGGACCACGGCGGTCCGGACCAGGATCGTCCGCTCCCCGTCGACACGGTCCAGGACGAGGTCGTGCAGCCGCACGTGGCGCGACTCCGCCCACGCGTGGGCCGCGGCTTCGTTGCCCTGGATCAGGACCAGCTCGTCATGGACCATGTCCACCACCACGTGGGCCGTGGGATGGAGACGCTGGGGGCTGAGGATCCCGCCCACGCCCCAGCCGGGGAAGGGCGGGGGAGCGGGGATGGCCACGACATCGGTCAGTTCGATGGTCAACCCGGCCAGGTCGATGGGTACCGTTCCGACGGTCCAGCTGGGCATCTCCGGTTCCGGCGTGATCGGTCCCGGTCTCGCCGGGCTCCGCCGCCAGACCGATCTGATCGGCCAGCTCCTTGTTCAGCAGGTGCGTGTCCGAGCCCGTGTCGAGCACGAAAAGCGTCTTCACGCCCTCCACCCGGGCCTCGACCATGGGGGCGTGGAGCACCGAACCATCGGTCCCTTTGAAGCGGATGGGAAGGCGGAGGAGCTCGACGGGGTTCACGACCCCGTCTTTCTACCCCATGCCGCGCGTGTCGAGGGCCCGCGGCCAGCGCAACGTGCGGACGGCGAGCAGCACACCGAAGGCCGCGAGGATGAGGATCGTGGCCGCGGCGATGGACGCCTCCAGGTCGCCGGCCTGGAACCGCGAGTACACGACCAGGGGCATGGTCTGGGTCACGCCCGGCAGGTTGCCGGCGAACATGATCGTGGCCCCGAACTCGCCCAGGGCCCGCGACCAGCACATCACCGCGCCGGCCGCCAGGGCCGGCGCGGCCATGGGGAGGGTCACCAGCCGCGCCACCGTGGCCTCGCCCGCCCCCAGGTCCCGCGCCGCGTCCTCGAGCTCCTGCTCCACCCGGCTGATCCCCGCGCGCGCCGAGCGGACGAAGAACGGCGCGGCCACGAAGACCTGCGCCATGACCACGGCCAGGGTCGTGAACGGAATCCGGATCCCGAACACGTCCAGCGCGCCCGCCCAGCAGCGACGTGCGGCTGAAGGCCAGCAGGAGGGCCAGCCCCGCGACCGACGGCGGCAGGACGATGGGCAGGTCCAGCACCGTCTCCAGCACGCCCGCCCCGCGGAACTGGCGTCGGGCGAGGAGGTACGCGAGCGGCAGTCCCGAGGACCAGGACGACCACGAGACTGACCGATGTCGTGGCTCGAGGCTCAGCACCAGCGCATCCATCACCGCCGGGGTGTTGAAGGCGGCCACCAGCGACCCGGTGGCCACGGCCCGAATGACCAGGGCCAGCACCGGAATGGCCAGGAACACCGCCAGGATCGCGGCAAGGATGGTCAGCCCGGCTCCCCCCGCTCCCCTGATTCCCCCCGCCGATCGGTTCACGGGGCCACGAACCCGAAGTCCGCCAGGATGGCCTGCCCATCAGGCCCGACCAGCCAGTCGAGGAAGGCCTGCGCCTCTTCCGCGAGGCGGGCTGTCCGCGAGGACGACACCCGCGTACACCGCGTGCACGTTCGCCTCCCTGGGAATCTGGAACGACGCCGCCAGGGTCGAGGCCAGCGCATCGGTCTGGTACACGAAGCCGGCATCCCCCGCGCCCTGCTCGATCTTGGTCACGATCCCCTTGACGTTGTCCTCCTGGGACACGACGTTCGCGGCGTACCGCGCCACGAAGTCGGCGGGGTAGTCGGGCAGCGCGGCGAGGTTCTCGAGGAGGGTCGCCGTATACCCGGTGATCGGGACCTCGTCGCCGGCGGCCACGATCTGGACGCCCGTCGTTGGCGAGGTCAGCCGGGCTCTGGATGCCCGCCGGGTTGTCCGCGGGCACGATCAGGGCCAGCTCGTTGCCGGCGAGACTCCACCGGATCGCCCGCGGCCAGAGTCCTGTCCTCCACCAGCGCGTCAGGGTTCGAGGTGTCGGCCGACAGGAACACGTCCGCCGGCGCGCCCTCCTCGATCTGGGTCCGCAGTGCGGCCGACGAATCGGTGGCGATCACCAGGTCGCGCTCCCGGAACGGCGGCCTCGTAGGCCGTCTCGATATCGCCAGGGCGTTGGTCAGCGAGGCCGCCGCCAGGATGACCAGGTCAACGGCGCGGCCGCTGCCGGACTCGCGGTTTCGCTCGGTGTCTGCTCAGGCGGTTGGCTGGGCGAGGATTCCGGTGGGGTCGGCTGGCACGCGCACGGCCATCAGCGCCAGACCGATGACCAGGCCCGGCGAATCCTCCGCGCCTGCTCATTCGCGGCCTCCCCGGGGAGCGGGCCGCTCCACGATGACGTTCGTCGCCTTCACTACGCAGACGGCCTCGTCCCCGACCTGCAGATCCAGCTCGTCCACCGCCTCTCGGGTCATGAGGCTCACGAGCCGATGCGGGCCGGCCTGGACCTCGACCACCGCGGCCACCTTGTCGCGCTCGATGTGGGTGACCACGCCAACGAACCGATTGCGCGCCGACTGGGCGACGATCGGTCGATCCGGCTTTGCGCGACGGCGCTCATTCAAGAGGCGGGTGACTTCGGTCAGCGGGATCTGGCGCTGTCCGCCAGGCGGTCCGCACCGTCTTCAGGAGCTGCGCCCGCTCCCATCGGCGGACGGTGTCCACCGATACGCCGAGCATCTCGGCGGCTTCACCGATCCTGACGTCCATCCATAGGAATGTACCGCCGAATGAGGCGGTATGTCTATGGAATGCCTAGGACGACCTAGCCGAAACGGGCGGCGACGGTGGCGGCCAGGTCGGACAGCGACCCAACGCCCTCGTGGACGAGGCCGCCGAATCCGCCGTACCGGCGGTACAGGTCAACCACCAGCAGCACGATGAGGAGCGCCTCGATGCCCTTGGTGACGTACCCGAGGGTGTAGAAGCCACCGACGATCATCCACGCCACGATCGACGCCGAGGCGTATCCGATCAGCGCCACGCGGGGCGCCCAGCGGAAACGGACCACCCACGGGTTGTTCCAGACCTCGAACAGCACCAGCCCGGAGGTCAATACGAAATAGCCCAGTGCGTTCAGCTTGAACATCAGCGCGCCCAAGGTGAGGTGGATCACCCCGGCCGTGAGCGCGAGCACGACGATGGCCGCGGTCAGCCACACACTGGTTGCGCCAAGCCTGGGCGAAGCCATGGGCGCCGTCATCCGTGTCCCTCCTGAGCGTGTCTCCAGCCTCCAACCCCTCGCCGTGAGTGTACCGGGCGGCTACAACGTGGTTCGCAGCTTCGGGAACCGGGCCTGGAGCCCATTACCCACGACCTGGTACAGCGTGTCGGGCCGCTGGAAGCCGCGGAGGCGGTGCTGGCCCAGCGAGCGGAGGCTGACGCCCGTCCGGCAGGCCATCGGTCAGGCCGTCCTTGGCAGTTCGACTCATGACGATCTGCCCGCCGTGGGCCGCCTGGCACACCCGCGACACGGCATGGACCGATAGACCGATGTAGCCGGTCTCGGTCAGGTTCGGATGGCCACGGTGGACACCGATCCGGACCCGGATGGGACGCGGCGCGTGCCATTCCTTCTCCGCGAAGCGGTGCTGGATCCCGATCGCCGCATCCAGGGCGCCGGCCGCGTTGGAGAAGACCGCCAGGAACTCGTCGGCGTGGGCCTCGACGTCATGACCGCCGGCCCGACGCACCTTCTCCCGTTGGACGCGCCGGATCTCGGCCAGGAGGGCACCGTATTTCACGCCCATGTCGGCCAGGAGGGCGGTGGAGCCCTCGATATCGGTCATCAGGAACGTCACCGTGCCGCTCGGCAGGCCCGCGACGCGCTTGGCCTGGGTGTCGGCCTGGCCGCGGGTCCGTTCGGTGCGGAGCTGGGCCTCGATGAAGCCCACCGGGACCACGCCGTGGCGCTTGGCCGCCAGCAGGAGCTTGCTGCGAGCCTGTTCGCGGGCCGCGTCGGACTCGAACTGGACCTGGTTGAAGCGGCTCAGCGCGGAGCGGACGTGCGCCTGATCGTAGATCGGCAGGCGCCGGTTCCCGCGGGAGTCGATGTACGCGAACGCGCTCTTGGGCATCTGCGCGCGACGCGTGTCGGTGAGCTTGGCCACGGACCCTATTGTGCGGGCCCGACCGCCAGGTCGGCGAGGGTCCGCATGTCCGGCACGACCAGGTCGGGCGAGGCGTCAGCCGGCGGCGTGGCCCCGAATCCGGGGCGGTCGTGACGGCGGTTGACCCAGGCCGTGGCGAGCCCCAGCTGTTTGGCCGGGACGTGGTCGTGGAACAGGCTCTGGGCCACGTGCAGGATCCGCTCGCGCGGCACGTCGATCAGGGCCAGCGCCCGCTCGAAACCGGCCAGGCCGGGTTTGTAGGTGCTCACCTGCTGGGCGGTGATCACCCAGTCGAAGGTCGTCTCCAGGCGCCGCGCCGAGGCGGCGAACAGGTCGTCGTCGCAGTTCGTGATGACGCCCAGCCGATATCGGTCCGCCAGCCGCTTCAGGGCCGCCGCCGAGTCGGCGAACGGCGGCCAGCGCGGAACCGATGTCCCGAACGCGGCCAGGTCGCTCGGCCGTGACCTCGAACTCCGAGCTCCGCGGCCAGCTCGACCAGCGAGTCGGCGAGGACGTCCCGGTAGATCCGATACGGACCGGCCTCGATGGCGGCCTCGATCCGGGCATACCGCTCCAGGACGTCGTCATCGGTCAGGGAGATGCCGTGGCCGGCGAGGATGGGCTGGACCTCGGCCAGGATGCCGGCCTCCCAGTCGATGAGCGTGCCGTAGCAGTCGAACGTGAGGACCTCGAATCGGTCGAGGTCGAGGGCGGCCAACTAGAGGCGCACCCGGGCCGGCTGGTCGGGGTCGAACATGTGGACGGTGTCGAGGAAGCGGACGAGGCCGCGCGCGCGGCTCATGACCAGGGAGTGGGTGCGGGCACCGCCGCCGAAGAAGCGCACGCCGCGGAGCAGCTCCCCGTCGGTCACGCCCGTGGCGCAGAAGACGATGTTCTGGCCGCTGGCCAGGTCATCGGTCCGGTACACCCGGTCGGCGTCGTCCACGTCCACGCCCATCTTCCGTGCGCGCTCCCGCTCGTCGTCCGAGCGCCATTGGAACTTCGCCTGGATCTCGCCGCCCAGGCATTTCAGGGCCGCCGCGGTGATGACGCCCTCCGGCGCGCCCCCGATGCCCATCACGGCATGCACGCCCGGTGCCCGAGACCGCGGCGCTGATGCCGGCCGTGAGGTCGCCGTCCGGGATGAGCTTGATCCGCGCCCCGGTCTGGCGGAGCTCGCTGATGAGCGTCTCGTGGCGCGGCCGGTCGAGGACGACCACGGTCACGTCGGACACCTTCCGACCCAGCCGCTCGGCCAGGATGCGGACCGTGACGTCCACCGGGTCGTCGATGTTCACCTGGCCCACCGCTCCGGGGCCGACGACCAGCTTGCGCAGGTACGTGTCCGGGGCGTGCATGAGGCCGCCCGGCTCCGAGGCGGCGAGGACGCAGATGGCGTTCGGCGCCCCGCTGGCGACCAGGTTCGTCCCCTCCAGCGGGTCCACCGCGATATCCACCCTGACCGCGGCCTCCGGGTTGCCGACCTGCTCCCCGATGTACAGCATGGGGGCCTGGTCGCGCTCGCCCTCCCCGATCACGATCGTGCCGCTCAGCTCCGCGTCGCTCATCGCGTGGCGCATGGCCTCGACCGCCGCGTGGTCCGCCGCGTCCTTGTCGCCGCGGCCCATCTGGCGCGCGGAGGCGATGGCCGCCGCCTCGGTGGCCGCCACCGCATCGGCGGTGATCAGCTTCTCGGTGGGCCGATCGGTGTCGGTGTCGGTCATGGCATCGGTCAATGTCGGAAGTGCCGTCGTCCGGTGAACACCATGGCCATATGGTGACGGTCCGCCACCTCGATGGCCATCTGGTCGCGGGCGCGACCCGCCGGGCTGGATGATGGCCGTCACGCCGGCCTGGGCCGCGATCTGGATCCCGTCGGGGAACGGGAAGTAGGCGTCGGACGCCATCACGCTCAACGGCGCCCGCTCACCCGCCTTGCGCAGCGCGATCTCCACGCTGACCACGCGCGACGGCTGGCCGGCGCCCATCCCGATCATCACGTGGTGCTTGGTCAGCACCACCGCGTTTGACCGAACGTGGCGCACCGCGCGCCAGGCGAAGAGCAGATCGGTCAGCTCGTCCAGGGTGGGATGGCGCTCGGTGACGACCTGGAGCTTGTCGCGATCCTCCTCCATGGAGTCCTCGGTCTGGACCAGCAGCCCGCCACCGATCCGCTTGACGTCCAGGTCGGGCCGGTCCTCGGTCCCCTCGGCGCCGTTGTCGGCCGGCGGGACCTCCACGATCTCGAAGCCCTCCTTGGCGCCCAGGATGGCCACCGCCTCGGGCGTGTAGCCGGGGGCCACGATGGCCTCGAAGAAGCCGGGCTCGATGGCCCGCGCGGTGGGCTCGTCCACCATCCGATTGGCACCGATGATCCCGCCGTACGCGGCCACGCTGTCGCCTTCCAGGGCCAGCCGGAACGCGTCGGCCAGGTCCACGACGCTGGCCAGGCCGGTGGGATTGCCGTGCTTGACGATGGTCACGGTGGGCGTCTTGAAGTCCGAGGCGATCCGCCACGCCGCGTCGAGGTCCAGCAGGTTGTTGAACGACAGGTCCTTGCCCGCGATCTGGCGGGCCTGGCTGATGACCGCGCCGGGATGGTTGGCGTCGGCGTAGAAGGCGGCCTGCTGCTGGGGGTTCTCGCCGTAGCGGAGGTCGGCCTTCTTCTCGAAGACCATGGTCAGGCGGGCCGGGAACAGGGTCCCGGTCTGGCGGTTGATGGCCTGGGCGACCTGGGCGTCATGGGCGGCCGTCAGGGCGAACGCGTCAGCCGCCAGCTTGTGGCGGGTCTCGGGGCCGACCGCCTGGTCACGCTTGATGTCGCGGAGCACGGTCGCGTACTGGGTGGGGCTGGAGACGGCGGCCACCCATTCGTGGTTCGCGGCGGCCGCGCGGAGGAGCGCCATGGCGGCGAGGTCGTCCGGACCGATGTCGTCGCCCGGCGGGGCGAGGTTGACCACGACGATGTCGATGTGGCTCGATGCCTCGGCGGCTTCCCCCGGTCCCACGTCCTGCCCGGCCCGCCGGGCGCCCACGGCTCGCAGGAGGGCGGGATCCGCCAGATCGGGGATGGCGGCCACGGTGACCTCCGCCTCCGCCAAGTGGGCGCGGGTCTCCTCGGTGGCGACGCACTCGATTCCAGCGTCCTGCAGACCACGGGTCAACTCGGTGATCCCTTCGCGGTCTGATACGGAGAGCAGGGCGCGCAAGCGGGGACCTCGCATCAATCGCTGCCCGCGAGGCGTGCGGCAGCAGCCCCCGGGTCAGTGGCGCGAGTATATCGCCGGGGATGCCGACCCTCGCGTCGGGATCGGTCCGCTACTGGCAGATCATCCGGATCCGCGCGTTCTCCCAGTCGGCGACGTACAGGTTCCCGTCCGGCCCGACGGTGACGCCAGAAGGCTCCTCGAAGCTGGCTTCGGTGGCGGGACCGCCGTCGCCGTACACGACCTCCCCGCCGGTGGGGACGCCGATCCCGGCGACGATCGAGATGTGCCCCTGCTGATCAATCCGCCGGATCCGGTGGCCGACGACCTCCGTGATGTACAGGCTCCCGTCCGGCGCGACGACGATCCCCAGGGGCCGCAGCAGCCTGGCGTCCGTCGCAGGCCCGTCGAAGGTCGTTCCGTCATCGGTCCCGCCACCGGCGATCGTCTGGATGATCCCGCTGCGGTCCACCATCCGGACGTATCCGCCCTGCTCGTTCCCCGAGTCGGTGATGTAGATGTTGCCGTCGGCGTCCGATGCGACGCGCCCCGGCTCGATGAACTGCGCGTCGGTCGCCGGCCCGCCGTCGCCGGCGGTATCCCTCGGCTCCGGAGCCGGCGAAGACGCGTGCCGTCCCGTGGGGATCGATGGCCAACACGCGGTTCTGGTCGGGGTCCGTGAGGTACAGGACCCCATCGGTGTCGACGTACAGGTCCGCCGCATTGGAGATGTCGATCTCGACGGGTTGCTCGGGTCCCGAGTAGTACCCCGGCGGCGCGACGGCGATGGTCTCGACGGCTCCAGCGGAGTCGATCCGGTACACCGCACCGGCGTTGATGGGCTCCCCGTCCACGACGTAGCCAGCCACGATGAACAGGGATCCGTCCATGTCGAACGCCATGCCGTGCGGGGAGAACATCTCGAGCGAACCCGCGGCGCCTGGCGCGGCGACGCCGCCCGGGGTGGGGGGGCCGACCGCGGTCGAGATGATCCCCGCGGCATCGACGACCCGCACGCGACCCAGGTTCCACTCCTCGTGGCTTCCGTCGTCGGTGATGTAGATGTTCCCGTCCGCGTCGAGCAGCACCTCGTACGGCCCATCCAGCTGCGCCTGGATCGCCGGGCCGCCGTCTCCCTTGCCCGCGTCCTGGGGACCGCCCGTATCCCAGTCACGCGTCCCCGCGACCGTCCAGATCGTCCCCGGGGCCTGTCCGTCGCACGTCACGCGGGACGAGGCCGCTGCGGGGCTTTGGGCCCCGCCGGTGGGGGTTGCGGCGGGAGCCGTGGGCGTCGGGCTTCGCGGACGGAGATCCGCACGCCGCCAGGACGCCCAGTACCGCCAGAACGGCGCCGGATCGATATCGAGGTCCCATGTAGACAGGACACTCGGGGCCCCGGAAACCTTCAGTGCGATCTGCGCGGATTGCCTACTGGCAGATCATCCGGATCCGGGCGTTCTCCCAGTCGGCGACGTACAGGTTGCCGTCCGGACCGATGGTCACGCTGGACGGCGTGTTAAACGTCGCTTCCGTGGCCGGCCCGCCGTCACCGATGGGATGGTCGGCATCGGTCACCCATGACGTCCCGGCCACCGTGGTGATGATTCCCGACGGATCGACCTTGCGCACGCGCTGGTCGGCGGCATCGGTGATGTAGAGGCTTCCGTCGTCACCCACCACGATCCCGAACGGGCGCCGCAGCAGGCCGGCGGTGGCGGGGCCGCCATCGCCCGTTTCGTGACCCGTCGCTCCTCCCGCGACCGTCGAGATGATCCCGTCCGGCGTGACCATCCGGACCCGCCCGTTGCCGCCATCGGTGATGTACACGTTGCCGTCCTTGTCCGAAGCAACCCGGGTGGGCTCCAGCAGCTGGGCGTTGACGGCCGGCCCCCCGTCGCCGGAGAAGCCCAGGACTCCCACGCCGGCGAAGAGGCGCGGCGTCCCATCGGGGTCCACGGCCCACACCTGGGAGGTGTCCACGTCGGCGATGTACAGGACGCCGTTCGCGTCGAAGTAGATGTCCGTGACCGTGGCCAGGGGCAGGTTCAGGGCAGGCTCGTCGCTCCCGGAGACGCCCGCCGGCCACTGGGCGATGACGTCCACCTCACCGGACGAACCGATCCGGTACACGTAGCCGGTCTCGACCTCGGCGGTGGGCAGGGAGCCGGCCGCCACGTGCAGGATGCCGTCCGGATCGAAGGCGATCCCCCACGGGGTGTACATCTCGAGCGAGCCGGCGTCCCCCTCCGGGGCGACGCCGCCGGGAGTGGGAGGCCCAACCAGCGTCGTGATGATGCCGTCCGCATCCACGGTCCGGACGCGGCCCAGGTTCCAGTCCTCGTGGTTGCCGTCCTCGGTGATGTAGATGACGCCGGCGTCGTCGAGCAGGACCTCGTACGGCCCATCCAGCCGGGCCTCGGTCGCCGCTCCACCGTCGCCCAGCCCGGCGTCGCCCTCGCCACCCGTGTCGTTGTCATGCGTGCCGGCCACGGTCCAGATCGTGCCGGCTGCCTGCCCGTCGCACGTCACCCGCGAGGCCTCGGACCCGGACGATGCGGGACCCGTGGGCGATGGCGAAGGCCCACATGCGGCCAAACCGACGAACAGCAGCACGGCCGCCGCCGCGGCCGGCCGTGGTGGGGGGCGCCGAGAGGCGGGGACGAAGCGGTGTGGATTGGTCTGTCGGGGTGCATGGAGGCGACAGGCTACAGGCAGATGACATTTCCCGGCGAGACGAGGTCCCGGGACTGAACCAACCGCCGCCGCTCCGCGCTACTACTGGCGATGCAGAGGCATTCTGGATTGGCGAGTCTGGGAGTGGTCGTGGGCCTCGTGGCGTGTTCGTCGGCCAGTGGCTCGCCGGACGGCTCCACCACTCGGCGGGCCACCGCCTCGAGTGCCCCGACGTCTCCGTCGGAGCCGTCCTCATCGGTCTCCGTGCACATCCTGGGTGACGCGCCCGTCCTGGTGGGCGCCGACGTGAACAACGACTGGGTCCTGCCCGCGGCGGTCGTATGGGTCGACGGGACCTATCACCTGTTCGGCGTCGCGTTCGACCAGGAGACGACGGAGCACCACGGCTACTACGCCACCTCGCCCGACGGCACGACCTGGACGGTGGGCGCGGACGACCCGCTGGCCACCCTGGGCCTCGAGCTGAGCGATCCAGGGCCGATTCCGGGCAGCGTCCTGCAGGAGCCAAACGGGTCGTGGGTCATGTACCTGTGGGGCAGCTCCTCGCCGGACGCGCGCGCCCCGGCCCTGTATCGCGCGACGGCGCCGGAAGCTGCCGGGACCTGGACGGCTGGCCCCGCGCCCGTCCTCAGCGGAACCTTGGGAACCTGGGACAGCCAGGGTGTGGACTTCGCCTCGGTCGTGCGCACGACGACCGGCTATCTCATGCTCTACGCAGGGAGCAGCGTGAGCGCCCCCAACGATGGGCGGATTGGATTCGCCACCTCGCCTGACGGCATCACCTGGACCAAGGGCGACGCGCCGGTCATCGAGCCGGGTTTCTGCGGTGCCTTTGATGCTCGTTCGGTCGCCATTCCTCGGCTCCGCGAAACCGATACCGGCTGGCTTCTGTTCTACAACGGCCTCGACTGGCGTCTTGGGCCTGCGGAAGTTGGTGTCGGCCAGAGCGCCGATGGGCTGTCCTGGCAATGCGTCAGCCCCGAGCCGGCCCTGACCGCGGCCGACATTCCGGGCAGCCAGGGCATTCACACCATCGCCGTCGCCGCCACCGCGCGCGGCCCCGAGTTCCTGGTCGAGTCCCTCGGAGATCAGTCTTCGACCGTGTGGCTGGGGGATGTAGACATGTCGGGGCTCTGAATCGGCTCTGCTAGACTCCCGCGCCGATGATCCTTTTCGAAGGGCTGAACCCCACCAGCTTCCCGAACCTGTTCACCCTCATGTGGGTGAGCGCCATCGTGGTCATCGTGGGCGGCTCGATCGTGTACTGGATCGCGTCACGGCGATACCGCCGCTACCCCGCTCATATGGCCCTCCACGAGTGGGTGTACTGGATGCTCCTCGTGCCATGGATCACGGTCCCGTTGCTCGCCGTGGTGCACGTGCCGCTGATCCTCGTGCTCGCGATCGTCATTCCGGGGATCGTCATGGCGGCCTACGGGGCATTCATCCGCTACCCGCCCCGGATCGCCGCGGCGAACGACCAGATCCGCCGCCACCGATACGTCCCGCCGCCTCGGCGCGCGGTCGCCGCCAGGACGAAGCCCACGCCCGCCGGCGGTCGCAAGACCCACCGCCGCTAGGGCCACGCTGATGTCGGAACGTCGGCTCGCGAGTCGAGGGGCGTTCCTCGCCGGCGGCCTGTGCGCGGGCCTGGTGGTGGTCTACCTGGCCGTGATCGCGGGCCAAGGTGGAGGCATCCAGAGCCGATCCTGGTTCGTGGCCGGCTGGATGGTCGTTTCTGCCGCATTGCTGCTGGTCGCCGCGTTCATACGGCCGCCAACCCGACGCGCGCTGCTCGCGGGGATCGGCGCCTGCATGCTCCTCCCGCTCGCAGTCGCGGCCATGTTCTCCATCGGTCTGTTGCTGCTCGTGCTCGCCGCCATTGGTGGGGGAGCGGCGTCCGTCGCGGCGTACGAGGGTGGGGTCGGGACCTGGCAACGGGTCGGAGCCACACTGCTTCTCGTTGCCGCCTCGACGGGCCTACTGCTCCTCGGCTTCTCGCTGACGACCTAGGTCTCCGCCAGCGCTCCTTCGGTCACCGCCTCGAGGTCGTCGAGGTAGATCACCTCGAGCTTGGAGCTGCCGCGGATCCGACGGTCGTTGGTCACGAACGCCGTCGCCCCGGCAGCGCGAGCACTTGCCAGGTGCATCGCATCCGCCAGGGACATCCCGCGGGCACCCTGGATGACGGCCGCATCGCCAGCCACGTCGGGACCGATTGACTCGACCTTCAGACCCGGGATGCCTCGAATCTCGGCCTCATAGCGCTCCATGTGCGCCAGTTCGCCTGCCCGCGACGGGCCGCTCAGGATCTCCGCGAGTCCCAGGGCGGAGAGGGTCGCCGTCGTCGCCCCTGTCTCAACCGCGTCGACGAGTTCGCCTGCGGTCTGATTCCAGGGATCGACCCGCTCGATCACGTAGATGAGGACGTTGCTGTCGAGCCCGATCTTCCGATGCCGTTGGCACAGCTCGGCGACGGTCAGTCTTCCCATTCGTCGCGCAGGGCGCGGATGTAGGCCACGGGGTCATCGCCGTAAAAGCCGCCGCCCATTCCGCGCAACCGCTCAACCGCACGGGGAGGACGCGGCCGCAATGCGATCTCGTCCTTGCGGATCACCACCGACAGGCGATCCCCAGCCTTGATGCCCAGGGCCTTGCGGGCCTCGCTCGGGACGGCGATCTGATGCTTAGTACTCACCTTGACGCTTAGCATGACGACCAGATGATAAGCAGACCGCCAAACCGGGTCAAGCCGAGACGGCGGGCTCCTCGTTCTGGACTGGCGCGCCCTTTTCGAAGGCGAGCGCGCCGTCGCGGACGTCGATGAGCACCGTGTCGCCCCGGGTGAACTCCCCGCCCAGCATGGCCTTGGCCAGCGGGTTCTCGACGCTCCGCTGGATGGCGCGGCGCAACGGTCGGGCGCCGTAGGTGGGGTCGTACCCCTCGCGCGCGACGAAGGCGCGCGCGGCATCGGTCATGCTCCAGGCCGATCCCGGATTCGGCCAGCCGACCTTCCACCCCGGCCAGGAGCAGGTCCACGATTTCCTTGAGCTGCTCCTCGTTCAGCGGCCGGAACACGATGACCTCGTCCACCCGGTTCAGGAACTCGGGGCGGAAGTACTCGCGCAGCTGCAGGCGGACCGCCTCAGCCGCGGTCTCGAACGCCTCGTCGCCGGCCTCGGCGGCATCCACCAGCCCAGCCGACCCGATGTTGCTGGTCATGATCACGACCGTGTTCTTGAAGTCCACGGTCCGCCCCTGGGCATCGGTCAGGCGTCCGTCGTCCAGCAGCTGGAGCAGGACGTTGAAGACGTCCGGATGGGCCTTCTCGATCTCGTCGAACAGCACCACCTGGTACGGCCGGCGGCGCACCGCCTCGGTCAGCTGGCCGCCCTCCTCGTAGCCCACGTAGCCCGGCGGCGCGCCCACCAGCCGCGAGACGGCGAACTTCTCCATGTACTCGCTCATGTCGATCCGGACCAGCGCGTTCTCGTCGTCGAACAGGAACTCGGCCAGCGCGCGGGCCAGCTCGGTCTTCCCCACCCCGGTGGGCCCCAGGAAGATGAATGAGCCGATGGGCCGCTTGGGATCCTTGAGCCCGGCGCGCGCCCGGCGGATGGCGTCGGACACGGCCGTGACCGCCTCGTCCTGGCCGATGAGCCGCTGGTGGAGCCGATCCTCCATGTGGACCAGCTTCTCCATCTCGCCCTCCATCAGGCGGGTGACCGGGATGCCCGTCCAGCGGGCCACGACCTGCGCGATGTCGTCGGCGTCCACCTCTTCCTTGACCAGGACCGATCCGGACGACTTCAGCTCGCGCAGGCGCTCCTCGCGCTCCTCGAGCTGCTTCTGGAGCTCGGCCTCCGTCCCGTACTTGAGCTCCGCGGCCTTGGCATAGTCCGCCGCGCGCTCCGCGGCCTCGATCTCCGGCTGGAGCCTCTCCAGGGCCTCGCGCGTCTCGCGGATGCCGGCCACGACCTCCTTCTCCTGCTCCCACTGGGCCTTCATGACATCGGTGATGTCGCGCAGGTTGGCCAGCTCCTTCTCGAGCGTCTCGAGCCGCCGCTTGGAGGCGGCGTCCTTCTCCTTGCGGAGCGCCTCGCGCTCGATCTCGAGCTGCATCCGGCGCCGTTCCATCTCGTCCAGCTCGGCCGGCATGGAGTCCATCTCCATCCGGAGCCGGCTGGCGGACTCGTCCACCAGGTCGATGGCCTTGTCCGGCAGGAAGCGCTCGGTGATGTACCGATTGCTCAGGACCGCGGCCGCCACCAGGGCCGAGTCGGTGATCCGCACCCCGTGGTGGACCTCGTACCGCTCGCGGAGCCCGCGCAGGATGGAGATCGTGTCCTCGACCGATGGCTGGTCCACGACGATGGGCTGGAAGCGGCGCTCGAGGGCGGCGTCCTTCTCGATGTTCTTGCGGTACTCGTCCAGGGTCGTGGCGCCGATGCAGTGCAGCTCGCCCCGCGCGAGGAGCGGCTTGAGCATGTTGGCCGCGTCCATGGCGCCTTCGGCCGCGCCCGCTCCCACCACGGTGTGGAGCTCGTCGATGAACAGGATGATCTGGCCCTCGGAGGCGGTGACTTCCTTCAGCACCGCCTTGAGGCGTTCCTCGAACTCCCCGCGGTACTTGGCCCCGGCCACCATGGACCCCAGGTCGAGGGCCACGACCCGCTTGTCCTTGAGGCCCTCGGGCACGTCGCCGCGCACGATGCGCTGGGCCAGCCCCTCGGCAATCGCCGTCTTGCCGACCCCCGGCTCGCCGATGAGCACCGGGTTGTTCTTCGTCCGCCGGCTGAGGACCTGGATGACCCGCCGGATCTCCTCGTCGCGACCGATGACCGGGTCGAGCTTGCCCTCCCGGGCAGCATCGGTCAGGTCCCGGCCGTACTTGGCCAGGGCCTCGTAGGTCGCCTCGGGGTTCTCCGACGTCACGCGCTGGCTCCCTCGGATCTGGGTCAGGGCTGCGAGGACTTCCTTCTCACCGATGCCGGCTGCCGCCAGCAGCCGGGTGGCGGGGCTGGGTGGCTGGGTCGCGAGGATGGTGAGCAGCAGGTGCTCGGTGGAAACGTACTCGTCGTGCATCCGCTCCGCCAGCGGATGGCTGTCGGACAGGATGCGGCGCGCGTCCTCGGACAGGGTCAGCTGGGCGCCGGTGACCTTGGGCAGCTTCGCCAGCTCCTCGCGGATCCGTTCGGCCAGGGCTGACGGGTCGTGGCCGGCACGCTCCAGGACGGTGGGAACGACGCCTTCGGGCTGCTCCACCAGCGCGTACAGCAGGTGCAGCGCCTCCAGCTGGGCGTGGCCTTCTCCCTCGGCCAGCTGCTGCGCAGCCTCGATGGCCTCGGTCGCCTTCTGGGTGAACCGCTCAGTCCTCATGACGACTGCCTATTGCAATCCGGCTATGGGCCGCAGAGCCAGGGAGCCGTCGACGCACACAGGTTTGCCGTTGAGATCACGACCAGGACCAGGACTACGACCACGATCAGGGCCGCAATGAGCGCGCACCCCTTCATCGCCGCAGCCTACACCGCACCCGTCACTTCAGATCGCGTGGGTCGGGCTGCGGGTGGGCGTCGACGAAGGCCGCGAACTCCTCGCGGGCCGGTTCGTCGAGGTGGGGGAGGACCGCGCGGACGGTGACGTGGAGGTCGCCGCGCTCGTCGGGCTTGCCGCGCTTGGGCAGGCCGCGACCACGGATGGTGATGACCTGGCCGTTCTGGGTGTTCGGTCGGATCCGGAGCTTCACCGATCCGGTCGGGGTGGGCACGGGGACCTCGCCGCCGAGCAGCGCCTCGGACAGGGAGAGGCGGATCTCGGTCGACAGGTCGGCGCCGTCCCGCGTGAACCGCGGGTCGGGCTTGACCTTGACGGTGAGGGTCACGCCCTGGTCGCGGAGGCGGATCTTCGCGCCGTCGGCGACGCCGGCCGGGATCTTGACCTGGAGCCGGCGGCTGTCCACCGACACGGTGCGCTCGGTGCCCTTCGCGACCTCGGCCAGGGTCACCTCGACCGTGCCGTGGGCTTCGGCACGCGGGACGGGCTGGCTGGCGGTCTGGAAGCCGCGCAGGTCGCCAAACGGCGGATCCGAACGACGAGCCAAACGCGCCCCCACCGGCGCCGGCCGCGCCGGCGCCCATCGGTCCATCACCACCAAGAAGACCCGGAAGAAATCGGAGAAGTCGCCCAGGTCATCGGCGCCCGCGGTCCGAACGGTCCAGCGCATCCCGCCCGGCGCGCCGCCGAACGAGGACCAGTCACCGGCCTGGTTGGGATCGAACCCGGCCTGCTGGTACGCCTGCCAGTTGCTCCCCAGCTCGTCGTAACGCTTCCGCTTCTCCGGGTCGGTGAGGACGGCCTGCGCCTCGTTCACGTCCTTGAAGCGGCGCTCGGCTTCCGCGTCGCCCGGGTTGCGATCGGGGTGATGCTCCCGTGCCTGGCGGCGGAACGCCTTCTTGATCTCGGCCTGGCTGGCCGTTTTGGGGACGCCCAGGACCTCGTAGTAGTCGCGGTACTCCATGGGCGCCCCCTCCCCGCCCTAGGCGCCCCCGGAGGGGGGCGTGGCGGGCGGTTGCTTCACGGGTTTGCCCGGCGGCGGGACCGCGGCCACCGGGACCTTGAG
>CAWEPF010000002.1:0-177932 GCA_963810925.1 uncultured Chloroflexia bacterium
GGGCAGGGAGGGAATCGAACCCCCACAGTCGAAGACGGCTGATCTACAGTCAGCGGAGCTCACCACCTGCTCAACCTACCCACGGTGGTCGGCGGAGTATACCGATGGCTCCGGACCGCCTCAAGACGCCGCCCGGGCGTCAGCCGATGCGGATCATCTTCTTGTTCACGAACTCGTCGGCGCCGAAGCGGCCGAGCTCGCGGCCCGAGCCCGAGCGCTTGATGCCGCCGAACGGGAGCTCGGCGCCGTCGGCCATCACGACGTTCACGAACACCATGCCGGCCTCGATGCCGTCGGCGACGCGGAGCGCCTGCTCATGGTCGGTCGTGTAGACGTATGAGCCCAGGCCGAATGGGGTGTCGTTCGCGATGCGGACCGCGTCGGCCTCGTCCTTCGCGCGGTACACCTGCGCGACCGGGCCGAAGAACTCCTCCTTGGAGGCGGGGTTCTCGGGAGTGACATCCGTCAACACGGTCGTCTGGAAGAACGCGCCGTTGCGGGTTCCGCCGTGCACGAGCGTCGCACCGTGCTCGATCGCGCGCCTGACCTGCGCGTCGACGCCCTCGGCGGCCTTCAGCGAGGACAACGGGCCGAGCGCCGAGTCGGCGGACGTCGGGTCGGTCGCCTCGATCTCGGCGATCTTCGCGGTGAACTTCGCGAGGAAGGGCTCGTACAGCTCGTCCGCGACGATGAAGCGCTTGGCGGCGTTGCAGGACTGGCCGCTGTTGTCGAGGCGAGCGTCGACTGCGTTCTGCACGGTGGCGTCGAGGTCGTCGGTCGAGAGCAGGATGAAGGGGTCTGAGCCGCCGAGCTCGAGCACGACCTTCTTCAGGTGGCGGCCGGCGATCTCGGCGACCGCGGCGCCGGCACGCTCGGAGCCGGTGAGCGAGATGCCCTGCACGCGCGGGTCGGCGATGACCCGCTCGATCTGATCGTGCGTGGCGTAGATGTTCACGTAGGCGCCGACCGGGAAGCCCGCGTCAAGGAAGATCTGCTGCATGGCGGCGGCGGACT
This sequence comes from uncultured Chloroflexia bacterium, assembly GCA_963810925.1. Taxonomy (GTDB): domain Bacteria; phylum Chloroflexota; class Limnocylindria; order QHBO01; family QHBO01; genus DASTEQ01. The sequence continues at coordinate 1,015 of CAWEPF010000002.1, forward strand.
CGGGGCACTGCTCGGCGTGCTTGAGCAGGATCGTGTTACCGATGATGAGGTTCGGGCCGGCGAAGCGGGCGACCTGGTAGTACGGGAAGTTCCAGGGCATCACGCCGAGCAGCACCCCGAGCGAGGAGCGGTGGATGACCGCCGAGCCTTCGCCCGCGAGGAGCTGGATCGGCTCGTCCTTCAGGAAGTCGCCCGAGTTGTTGGCGTAGTACTCGTAAATCGCCGCGGCGAAATCGACCTCGCCGAGCGCCTGCCCGATCGGCTTGCCCATCTCGCGCACGATGAGCTCCGCCAGCGCCTGACGCCGCTCGGTGTGCAGCTCGCTCACGCGGCGGATGAGGGCGGCGCGCTCCTCGACCGTGGTCGACTTCGACCAGGTGCGGTGCGCCCCGTCAGCTGCGGCGATCGCGGCCTCGAGCTCGGCGTTGGTGATGGTGTCGTAGGTCCTGACCGTCTCGCCGGTGGCGGGGTTGGTCACGGCATAGCTCATCGTGTGAGTCTCCTTCTCAGGGCGGGCCAGAGCCGGTCTGCCGCGGTGCAGTCACTCGTCCGTCGAAACGATATACCACCGAATCCTTCAAGACGACCCGGACGGCTCGAGAGGTCAGCATTGGAGCCGACGGAGGGAATCGAACCCACAACCGGCGGTTTACAAAACCGCTGCTCTACCGTTGAGCTACGTCGGCGCGGAGCCGATTCTAGCCGTGCGCGGCCCGCTGGCGGATGACCTCGAACAGGAGCAGGGCGCCGGCGGCTCCTGCGTTGAGACTCGCCACGTGACCCGCCATGGGGAATCGGACCAGCACGTCGCACCGTCGTTTGGTGGCGCCACTCAGGCCGCTCCCCTCGCTGCCCACCAGGACCGCGATCGGCCCGGTCAGATCCGCGTCCCAGGCCAGGTCCGGCGCATCCTGGTCCGCGGCCACCAGCCGAACGCCCCGTGTCCGCAGCTCTTCGAGGGTGGCGCCCAAACTCTCGAGCGGTGCCAGCCGGAGGTGCTCGCTGGCCCCGGCCGACGCCTTCACCGCTGCCCCGGATAGCGGAGCCGAGCCACGCTCCGGGTACAACACGCCGTTCACGCCCGCCGCCTCGGCGGTGCGCAGCAGCGCCCCGACGTTGACCGGGTCCTGGAGATGCTCGAGCACCAGGAGGAACGGGTCGTGTCCGGCCACCTGGGCCGCGGCCAGCATCTCGCCCAGGTCCGACCAGCGTCGGGGCTCGACCTCCAGCAGGACGCCCTGGTGGCCGTCAAACCCGGCGATGGGCGTGAGGCGCTCGCGGTCCACCTCGTCGACCGGCACGCCCGCCGCGACGGCCGCGCTTCGAATGGCACGAAGCTCCGGGCTGGGTTTCGCGGTGCGCGCCACGAGCAGGAGTCGCGCCGGACGGCCCGCGGCCAGGGCCTCGGCCACCGGCCGTCGCCCCCCGATCCATTCGGTCACCGCGGCGCGACCACGGCCACCGCCCAGGCCGCAATCCCCTCGGCGCCGGGGAACCCCAGCCCATCGGTCGTCGTCCCGCGAACGGTGACGGCTTCGGGTGGAAGCCCGACCAGCTCCCCCACGCTCGCCGCCATCTCCAGCGCCCGCGGCGCAATCGCCGGACGAACCGCGGCAATGGCCAGGTCCACGGCGCGCGGCTCCCATCCCGCAGCGCGAACCCGCTCCCCGACCTCGCGGAGGAGATTGGCGGAGTCCGCCTCCCGGGTGGCATCGGTGGGTGGGAAGACCAGACCGATGTCGCCGAGCCCGGCCGCTCCGAGGAGCGCATCGATGACCGCGTGGAGGGCCACGTCCCCGTCGGAATGTCCCACCAGCCCGAGGGGCTCATCAGGGAAGGCGAGCCCACCCAGGTGCATCGGTCGACCAGCCTCCAGGCGATGCGCATCGACCCCGACTCCGACCCGACCGCGAGCATCGGCCACGTGGCTCAGTTCGTCCAACGGCGCGACGCGGGAGCGGAGCGCGCCGCGCAGGACGTCAACATCGGTCCATTCGGTCAGCTTGCGGTTCGACGGGTCACCAGCCACGGCATGAACGGCGACCCCGATCGCGGCCAGGGCTGCCGCATCATCGGTCGGCTCCCAGCTGCGGGCGCGGGCCGCATCGAGCGCCGCGACGAGGATGCCCAGGCTGGCGGCTTGCGGGGTCTGAGCCGCGCCCAGCCCCTCGCGCTCGACGGTTTGATCGGCCCGCCCATCGGTCACGCGCTTGAGGGTGTCCGCCACCGGCAGGACCGGGATGGCCGCGTCGCCGGCCACCGCCGCCGCCACCCGCTCCATCAGCTCGGTACCCGCCGCCGGTCGGGCGGCGTCGTGGACCAGGACCACCGTGTCGGCACTCACCCCCGCATCGGTCAGCGCAGTGAGTCCGGCACGGACCGAATCCGCCCGTGCCTCGCCTCCCGCCACGACCAGGCATCGGTCACGCACGGCAACCGGCACCGCATTCCGGAACCGGGTCACGCCGTCAGCCGGGGTCACGACCGCGACGAATCGCATCCCCGGCACGGCCAGCAGGGAATCCAGGCTCCAGCGCCAGACCGCGCGGCCGTACAGCTCGATCCACAGCTTGTCGGTCCCCATCCGGCGGCCGCGTCCGGCCGCCACCAGCACCCCGGCCAGCGCGCGCGGCGCCTCCGTCACGACTCGGTGCGGGGCTGGGCGAAGATCATCCGGCCGGCCACCGTCTGGAGGACGCGGGTGACCGTGATGGGGATCTCCTGGTCGATGAAGCGGCTGCCGCCCTCGACCACGATCATCGTCCCGTCATCGAGGTAGCCCACGCCCTGCCCGGGCTCCTTGCCCTCCTGGATGATCCTCACGCTCATCTCCTCGCCGGGATGGACGACGGCCTTGACCGCGTTCGCGAGCTCGTTGATGTTCAGGACCCGGATGCCCTGCAGCTCCGCCACCCGGTTGAGGTTGTAGTCGTTGGTCAGGATGGCCGCTCCGGTGTCGCGCGCCATGGCCACCAGCTTGGCGTCGACCTCCTCGATCTCCGGGTAGCTCGCCTCGCTGATCTCGACCGGGGTGACCGAGTCCTTCTGGAGCGCGGACAGCATCTCGAGCCCACGCCGTCCGCGGTTCCGGCGCATGGCGTCCGGGGAGTCCGCGATGCGCTGCAGCTCGTCCAGGACGAATCGCGGCGCCACGAGCGCGCCGAGGATGAATCCCGTCTTACCGATGTCCACGATCCGCCCGTCGATGACGGCCGAGGTGTCGACCAGGACCCGGTTGGGGACGCCGCGACGGCCGCCGGGCGTGACACCGCCGAACGCCTTGAGGATGGCCTCCCGTTTGTACATGAACGCCCCGGCCATGATCGCCGCCAGGCCCAGCGAGATGACGACCGGCAGGATGGTGCCCGCCGGCGCGGACAGCTGCGAAAGTGGAATACCGATCAGGGCGCCCATCAGCAGGCCGACCAGGAGGCCCACCACGCCCAGCACGAAGTCCCCGGCACCGGCGTCCGACAGGCGGCCCACCGCCCATCGCGTGGGATAGAGGGTCACGTACGGGATCGCCAGGTAACCGAAGAGAAGGGCGGCGACCACGATCGCCACCAGGAACGCGGGGCGATTGGCCGGGGCGATCAGATCGCCGGTGCGATCCAGGATCAGCAGGCCCAGGCCAAACCCAAAGATGATGCCGAGCAGGGCGCCCGACAGCCGGACGATGGTCTGCATGTGCGTGATGAGTCCGTTGGTTGGCCGTCGCGCGGGCCGGTCAGGGAGAAGGATGAACCGATGAATCCAGATGAAGTCCGCGCGTTCCGCCGAGGCGGGCGCCCACCCTAGCACCCCCCACCACACCCGTCCAGACTACCCAGGAGCCGATAGTCCTGGGTCAGCTACCGACCTTGACGGCTGCCTTTCGGGTGGTCTTCTTGCCGATCGTGATGACGCCCTGGGCGTCCACGTCGACCAGGATCTTGTCGCCGCCCGCGAACTCGGCACGGAGCATCCGCTCGGCCAGCGGGTCCTCGATCAGGTGCTGGATCTCGCGGCGCAATGGCCGCGCGCCGAACGCCTGGTCGAAGCCCTTGGTGATGATCGTGTCCTTGGCCGCATCGGTGACGGTCAGCTCCATCTGCTGCGCCGCCAACTGCTCGCGGACCCGGTTCAGGAGCAGGTCTACGATCTCGCGGATCTCCTCGCGGGTCAGGCTGCGGAACACGACCGTGGCATCGATCCGGTTGAGGAATTCGGGACGGAACAGGTTCTTCAGCTCGCCCAGAACCTTGTCCTTCATGCGGTCGTACTCGGCCACCGCCACCGCGGCCACGTCCTCGCCGGTCGCCCGGAACCCAATCGAGGTGTCGCGCTGGAGCAGCTGCGCGCCCACGTTGCTGGTCATGATCACGATCGTGTTGCGGAAGTCGACTCGGCGTCCCTTGGCATCGGTCAGCTGGCCGTCCTCCAGGATCTGGAGGAGGATGTTGAAGACCTCTGGATGCGCCTTCTCGATCTCGTCGAGGAGCACGACCGAGTAGCTCTTGCGGCGGACGGCCTCGGTGAGCTGGCCACCCTCGTCATACCCGACGTATCCGGGCGGGGCACCCACCAGCCGCGAGACGTTGTGACGCTCCATGAACTCGCTCATGTCGAGCTTCACGAGTGCTTCCTCGGAGCCGAACATGAACTCGGCCAGGGCCTTGGCCAGCTCGGTCTTGCCCACCCCGGTGGGACCGAGGAAGACAAAGGAGCCGATCGGCCGCTTGGGATCCTTCAGCCCGGCCCGCGCGCGGCGGACGGCGCTGGCGATGGTCTTGATCGCCTCGTCCTGGCCGACGACCCGCCGGTGGAGCGCATCCTCCATCTGGAGCAGGCGTTCCTTCTCCTCCTGGCTGATCCGCACAACGGGGATGCCGGTCCACATGCTGACGACCTGGGCGATCTCCTCGTCGGTGACCTCGGGCGTCTCCTTGGCCGCTTCCTCGTGCCACGCCTTCCTTCGCTCGTCGATGAGCTCGCGGCCCGCGGCTTCCTCGTCGCGGAGCTTGGCCGCGCCCTCGTAGTCCTGGGCGGCGATGGCCTCGTCCTTGCGCTTGATGATCTCCTCGAGCTCCTGCTGCGCCTCCTTGACGCTCGGGGGAGCGGAGGCGTGGCGCAGGCGCACCCGGGAACCGGCCTCGTCCATGAGGTCGATGGCCTTGTCGGGGAGGGCGCGGTCGGCGACGTAGCGGACGGAGAGGTCGACCGCGGCGCGCAGCGCCTCATCGGTGTAGTGGACGTGATGGTGCTCTTCGTATCGCTGCCGGATGCCGAGCAGGATCTCGTTGGCCTGGTCGATGGTCGGCTCGTCCACCATGACCGGCTGGAACCGGCGCTCGAGGGCCGCGTCCTTCTCGATGTACTTGCGGTACTCGTCCAGGGTCGTGGCCCCGATGCACTGGAGCTCGCCCCGGGAGAGCGGCGGCTTGAGGATGTTCGCCGCGTCGATAGCGCCCTCCGCCGCACCCGCCCCGACGAGGGTATGCAGCTCGTCGATGAACAGGACCGAGTCGCTGCTCGACCGCAGCTCCTCGATGATCTTCTTCAGCCGCTCTTCGAACTCGCCGCGGTATTTCGTGCCGGCCACCAGCGAACCGATGTCCAGGGTCAGCACCCGCTTGTCGGCGAGCGTGTCAGGCACGTCACCGGACACGATCCGATGGGCGAGGGCCTCGGCAATGGCGGTCTTGCCCACGCCGGGCTCCCCGATGAGCGCGGGGTTGTTCTTCGTCTTGCGCCCCAGGATCTGGATGACGCGCTCGATCTCCTTCTCCCGACCGATGACCGGGTCCAGCTTGCCGGCGCGCGCCAGCTCGGTGAGGTTGATGCCCAGCGCGTCCAGGGTGGGCGTCTTGGACGACCGCTTGGGTTCCTGGGCGGGGGCGGAGGCACTGCTCTGGGACAGGACGTGGATGACCTGGTGGCGGACCTTGTCCAGGTTGACGCCCAGGCTCTCGAGCACGCCGGCGGCGATCCCCTCGCCCTCGCGGACGAGGCCCAGCAGCAGGTGCTCGGTACCGATGTAGTTGTGACCGAGGCGGCGCGCCTCGTCGATGGCCAGCTCGATGACCCGCTTGGCCCGTGGCGTGAGGCCGACCTCGCCCACGACCGGGCGTTCGCCTCGACCGATGATGAACTCGACCGCCTGCCGCACCTTGGACAGCTCGACGTTCATGTTCTCGAGCACGCGCGCGGCCACGCCCTCGCCCTCGCGCACCAGGCCGAGGAGAAGGTGCTCGGTCCCGATGTAGTTGTGGTTGAAGCGCTGCGCTTCATCCTGGGCCAGGGTCAGGACCTTGCGTGCCCGATCGGTGAACTTGTCGAAACGGTCCATACCTACCATCGAGTGTACGGCACCACCGTGGTGCGATGCGTCCGAAGCCCATCCGGGCCCCTGACGGTCGTGTATCCCTTCCTACCCTCGAAGATGCCGATCGGCTCACCGATGTGCCAGAGGACTATCGGTCCCGCTGGATCAGATAGGGGTACTCCGCTGCCGTCTGGGGCAGTCTGTCAATCGGAGGCTCCGGCGGGCAGGACCGCGACGTTCAGCCAGCGGTCTCCGGTCGCGCGACGCATGGCGAAGGTCAGCTGGAAGGGTGCTGTCTCGGTCGAGGTGAGGGTGCCGGCGTCGTCGTAGGTCTCGGTCGTCACCGTGCCCGTTGCGTTCATCCCCAGGCTGAGGCCGGACTGGACGCCGAACGGCTCGATGAGCGCCATGTCGAGGCTGTCGAACGAGTAGTGCGCGATGGTCGTCTCCCCCGTCGTCTGGGCCTCGGCCAGGCGCGCCTCCATGTCGGCCAGCCGGTCCCCGTGGTCCACGGCCACCAGGATGCTGCCGTCGCCGCGCAGGAGGGCCTGGTTCTCGAGCTCGAGGTTCTCACCCAGGGTCAGCACGATGGCCTGGGCCCCGGCGCCCTGGATCTCGTGGTCCCAGTCCGACACGTCCTGGCTCACCGTGATGGGAGGGAAGGTGGTGGGGTCGACCTGGTGCGGGACGCGGTTCAGGATCTCCTCGGTGTCGACGGCCACGACGCCGCGCGACGGCGAGCCGGCCGCCACGATGCCCGCGCCCAGCGCGAACACCGCAAGCACGATCAGCCCCCCACGAGCGACCACCCGCAGGATCCCAGGACTTGGGCTGCCACCAGTGACCAGGCCGCCGGCGAATCGGCGCAGGTCGTCCGCCGCGGACCGCGGTTCGGGCAGGAAGCGCTCGAACAGGGGGCGGGCGGCGCATACCAGGACCAGGCCCGCCAGGAGACCCACCTTTGTCCCGAACTCGTCGGTCTGGGGCGCCATCAGGATCGTGCTCACCACGGCCACCAGGAGGGCGAACACGACGCGGCCCACCCGGCCGGCCGGAACGGTCTTGGGGTCGGTGATCATGAAGAACAGGAAGATCAGCAGCTCGGGCGAGGTCACGATCACCCGCCAGTAGTCCACCCCGCATACCGGGGTGAAGGACCAATTGGCGGTCATGCAGTGACCGGACGCGGCGAGGATCGCCAGCCCCACCGCGATGGCCACCCAGAAGGTGCCGGCCAGCTCCAGCAGGTGCAGGCGCCGGGTGATCAGCAGCCCGCCGCCGATGATGATCGTGTAGGCGGCGATCATCCAGACGTTCAGCGGCGACCACCAGAAGTCGAGCGGCTCGATCCGCGAGCTGCCGAGCACGACGAAGGCCACCACGAGGCCCACGTTCGACGGGTTGAAGACGTGCGAGCCGCGGTACTTGATGACGTACTTGGTGAGCAGCGAGAACGCGGCCACCCCGGCGAACACGTACCACCCGTAGAAGCTCCACGGCTCGTCGGGCGAGGTGCCGACCACGCGCATGATCAGCGCCACGCCGCTGCCGGTCAGCATGGCGCTGGCGGGCCACACGAAGGACCGCGTCTGGCGGAAGGTCAGGGCGATCTCGATGACGGCGGCGGTCAGGATCGCGGCCAGGATCTGCGGCACGCTGACCGCGAAGTCCAGCCCGAACTGGCCCAGTACGTGGATCGAGATGATCACCGACGCCACGTGCAGCCGCGGGTCGCGGATGCTGGGCAGGATCAGCGGGTAACTGGTGCCACCAATGGCCAGGGAGCGGGTCGTCACGGCGGAGCGATCCTATCCGCCCGCCTCGGGGACGGGCAATTCCGGCAGCCGACGGCCGTCAGCTCGTGGTCGACCCGTCCTCGGCCGGCGACTCGTCGGGAACTGATTCCGGGGCCGGCTCAGCGGCAGCCGGTTCGGCCGCTGGTTCAGCGGCGGCCTTGGTGCGCTTGCGCGTCTTGGCCGGCGGCGGCGCGGCGGGAGGTTCTTCGGTACTGGCCTCCGTGACGACCGGCTCCTCGCTGACCGTCTCGGCCACAACGGCTTCCTCGGCGACTGCCTCCTCGGCGGGCGCTTCGGCTGCCCCTTCGGCAGGCGCATCCACGACGACGGCTTCGGCCACGGGCGCCTCGACGGCGGGCGCCTCTGCGGCCGCCTCGGGTGCCGGCGCATCCGCCTCGGGCGCAGGTGCGTCCGCAGTGGGCTCGTCGGTCCGGAACTGGTCGAGCAGGCCCGACTCGGCAAACGCGGCGGCCATCGTGTTGTCGATGCCGTCCTCCGGCTCGGCGGTGGCGTCCTCTGGGTTGTAGTCGCGGTCCCGTCGGTCGCGGCGACCCGGCCGATCTCGCCGTTCCGGGCGCTCGGTGCGCTCGGTGCGCGGGGCCTCGGGCAGCCCGCCGTCGCTCGGGCGGTCCTCGCGCAGCTCATAGGTCGGCTGGACCATCGGTGTCGATCGGTCTTCGGTCTGCTTCAGGCTCAGGCCCAACCGATGTCGGTCCGACTCGAGGCTGATGATCTTCAGCTGGAGGGTGTCGCCTTCCTTGACCACGTCGCCCGGATGGGCCACCCGCTGGTTCGACAGCTCGCTGATGTGGATCAGGCCCTCAAGGCCCTCCTCCACCCGCACGAACGCGCCGAAGTTCACGAGCTTGGTCACCGTGCCGGTGATGACGTCGCCGATGTTGTACTTGGCCACCGACTCCTGCCACGGATCGGGCTGGAGGCGGCGGATGGAGAGGCTGATCCGACCCCGCTCGTGGTTGATGTCGATGACCTCGGCCTCGACCTGGTCACCGATCTCGTAGGCCGTCTCAGGGTTGTTGACCTTGTTCCAGGACAGCTCGCTCTTGTGGACCAGACCATCGATCCCGCCGAGATCGACGAAGACCCCGAACGGCGCGATGCTGCGGACGGTGCCCTGCACCTTCTGCCCGACGTTGAGGGAGCTGAACAGCTCGTCGCGCTTCTCCCGGCGCTCCTCGTAGACGGCCACCTTCTCCGAGAGGATGAGCCGATTCGCCTTGCGGTTGACCTCGAGGATCTTCAGCCGAAGCGTGCGGCCCACGAATGGCTGCAGCTTCTCGGCGATCTCCTGGGCGGCGTCCCGGGGCTGCTCGTCGCGCGGGCGGCGCGGGAAGTCGACGATCTGGGAGATGGGCACGAAGCCGCGGACCCCGAGGTCCACGATGAGCCCGCCCTTGTTGTGGTCGATGACCCGGGCCTCGACGATCTCGCCCGCCTCGAACCGCTCCTGCATGGCGCGCCACTTGCGCTCCAGGCCGGCTCGGCGGACCGAGAGGACGGCGTGCCCCTCGGGTGACTCGGGCTGCAGGACGTACACCAGCACCTGGTCGCCGACTGACAGCTCCTGGCGCGGCTCGTCCCCGTCCCGGGGGCCGGTGGTGCGACGGCCGAGCAGCTCGCGGTTGGAGACCACGCCCTCGCTCTTGCCACCGAAGTCCACCAGCAGCTCGTCCGGATCGATCCGGACCACGATCCCCTCCACCACGTCGCCGTGGCGCAGGTTCTTCACCTCGTGGTCGGGGAGGTCCATGAGCTCCGCCATGGTCGTCGGCTCGGGTCGCGGCTCCGCGGGCGCCTCGGGCGCCTCGGGCGCGGCCGTTTCCTCGGCTGCGGCCTCCGGTGCGGGTGCCTCGTCGACTGGCGCCTCGACGGCGACGGCTGCTTCGGCAGGCGGTGCCTCGTCCGCGACGGCTGCCGCGGCGGGCAGTGCCTCGTCAACGGCCATGACGGCGTCCATCGGCTCCGCGGAAGCGGACTCATCGGCCGGACTCGAATCGGGCGCCTCTGCCGCCACGGCCGCCACGGCGGTGGCCTCGACGGGTTCCCCGTCGATGACGACCGGGTCGGGCGTGGGTTCGTCCTGGGGCTCCGCGACCATGGTGGCCGCTTCGGATGCCGTGGTGGCCGGGGGCTCCGGCGCGTCCGCCGCGGGATCGATCCAGGCCGGGGTCTCCTCGGCCGGGGCGGCGGGCTGCGGGTCTTCGGTCAAGTGCTCAATGCTCCTGTTGTCGTCAATCTCTCTGAAAACAAAACTGCCCTCCGCATGCGGAGGGCGTCAACCCGGGGTTGTGAACAGTCCTGGTCCTCGTGTCGACGACTCGGTGCTCTCCTCCTGGGCGTGGTGACGGCGTGCCGCACGCGTATTCGGGTTGTCCTGCTCAGAGGCCGGCGTAGCATACCATCCGGGTCAATGGTGGCCGAGCGTGCCTGAATTGCCCGACCTGACCGTCGTGGCCGAGGAGCTGGCCCGCCGTGCCACGGGTCGCGAGATCGCGGAGGCGACCGCCCCGGCGCCCATCCTCCTGCGGGCCACGGCCCCGGAGGTAGCATCGTTACCAGGCTCCATCCTGGGCGTGGCCGAGCAGCGCGGGAAGTTCCTCATCCTGCCCCTGCTCCGCGCTGGTCGCGAAGAGCGGCTGCTCCTCGCCAACCCGATGCTGGCCGGTCGCTTCTGGCTGCTCGACGGGCCGGGCGAGAAGGTGCGGGCCCGGACCGGACTGCGGCTGATCTTCACCGATGGCGGCGAGCTCCGCTACGTCGACCGCGAGATGCTGGGCAAGCTCTACCTCGTCGAGCGCGAGCACCTGGACGACGTTCCGGGCTGGGCCGACATGGGGCCCGACGCCGATGATCCGGAGCTCACGCTGGAGGTCTTCCAGGCACGGATCCGCCGCCACCCGGGCGAGCTGAAGAACCTGCTCCGCAATCAGCACTTCGTGGCCGGGATCGGGAACGCCTACAGCGACGAGATCCTGTGGGCCGCCCAGCTCGCGCCGCTGCGCCGGCGCAGCAGCCTGCGGCCGGAGGACGTCGAGCGCCTGTACCACGCCATGCGCTCGGTGCTGGCGGACGCCACCGTGCGGCTCCGCGACCTCGTCCCTCCCCACATCGAGACCCAGCACCGCGAATTCCTGGCGGTCCACCTCCGCGGTGGCGCGCCGTGCCCGCGCTGCGGAAAGGCGCTCCGCCAAGTGGGGGGAACCGAGGCGACGACCTTCTGTCGGACCTGCCAGCCGCCCTTCTGACCGCGCCGCGCCGCGCCGCGCCACGCCGCCGACCACGGCGGTGGCATCGCCCCGCTACGGGGCCGGGATGATCAGGACCTGCCCCGGGTTGATGATGTCTGAGGTCAGCCCGTTGGCGGCCATGATGGCCTGCGCCGTCGTCCCGAAGCGCGCGGCAATCGCGTTCAGCGTGTCACCCGGCTGGACGATGTAGGTGACCGGTGTCGGCGCGGGCGTGGGAGTGGGCGCCGGCGTCGGTGTCGGGCTGGGGGTCGGCGTGGGGCTCGCCGACGGTGACGGTGATGGACTCGGGCTCCCGGTTGCCGTGGCCGCGCTCGTTGGGGAGGGGCTGGGGCGCAGCCCGCCGCCACCTCCGCCGAAGCCGCCCAGCGCCGCCCATGCGACCACCGCCCCGATGAGGACCAATAGGACCACGGCCAGGGCGGCGGTGCCCAACCGACGGGGGCGCACTGGAATGACGGGACGGGCGGTTGACTCGAGCACAACCCGAGTCGACGAGAACGTGGCATCGGGCGCCGCCGGGCCCCACGCCGCCCCCACTGGCCCCACGTCTGCCACGTGGGCCAGGTAGCGGTCACACGACTCGTAGCCGCCCCCCAGGCAGAACCGCGCCTGGTGCTCGCGATCGATGGCGGCCAGCGCTCCTCCCGCCATACAACGGTGCGCGGGATCCGGGGTCGCCGACACAGTCCGCGGGTCACCGCCCAGCGTCAGCAGGGGGCAAATGGTGTCCACGGCCCAAGGATACGGGGGTCCGACGGTCTGGGTGTGGCCAGGGGCCACGGGAACGCCCCGAAGGCGTCCGAAAATAGAAATTATCCCGGCGACGACCTATTTTCCCAGGGGGTTGCCCCCCGAGTATCTTCGGCGCTGGAGAGCTTAACTTCCGTGTTCGGGATGGGAACGGGTGGTTCCTCTCCGCTAGCGTCACCGGGATAATCTTCAATTGCGACCCCGTCCTGGCAGGACGGTCAACCGATTGCTGGAAGCATTGACGTTTCGTCGATGAAATTCCGCGTCCAGCTCCGTGCTGGCCGCGTGAAAAAGGTCAAGCCCTCGACCGTTAGTACCGCTTCGCTGAACGCATTGCTGCGCGTACACGTGCGGCCTATCAAACAGCTAGTCTCGCTGCGGTCTTACCCGGTTAACCCGGTGGGAAACCTCATCTTGAGGCGAGCTTCGCACTTAGATGCTTTCAGTGCTTATCCCTGCCGAACATAGCTACCCAGCAATGCCGTTGGCACGACAACTGGAACACCATAGGTTCGTCCACTCCGGTCCTCTCGTACTAGGAGCAGCTCCTCTCAAGTTTCCTACGCCCACGGCGGATAGAGACCGAACTGTCTCACGACGTTCTGAACCCAGCTCGCGTACCAGCTTTAATTGGCGGACAGCCAAACCCTTGGGACGTACTTCCGCCCCAGGATGCGACGAGCCGACATCGAGGTGCCAAACGGTGCCGTCGATGTGAACTCTTGGGCACCATAAGCCTGTTATCCCCGGGGTAGCTTTTATCCGTTGAGTGATACCCCTTCCACTCGGAGGTACCAGATCACTAAGCCCGACTTTCGTCCCTGCTCGACTTGTAAGTCTCGCAGTCAAGCACCCTTATGCCTTTGCACTCTTCGGCTGGTTTCCATTCAGCCTGAGGGTACCTTTGGGCGCCTCCGTTACTCTTTAGGAGGCGACCGCCCCAGTCAAACTGCCTACCTGACACTGTCCGGCGCCCAGATTCATGGGACGCCGTTAGAGCCGACATCCAACAAGGGTGGTATTTCAACGTTGACTCCACCGAGGCTAGCGCCCCAGCTTCAAAGTCTCCCACCTATCCTACACATGCTGAACCTCAGTCCAATATCAAGCTACAGTAAAGCTCCACGGGGTCTTTTTGCCCTGCCGCGGGTAACCTGCATCTTCACAGGTATTTCAATTTCGCCGGATCCCTCGTTGAGACAGCGCCCAGATCGTTACGCCATTCGTGCGGGTCGGAACTTACCCGACAAGGAATTTCGCTACCTTAGTACCGTTATAGTTACGGCAGCCGTTTACCGGGGCTTCAATTCAGAGCTTGCACCCCTCCTCTTAACCTTCCGGCACTGGGCAGGCGTCAGCCCCTATACGTCAGCTTTCGCTTTAGCAGAGACCTGTGTTTTTGCTAAACAGTCGCCTGGGCCGTTTCACTGCGGCCTCGATCAGCGGCACACCGAAATGCGCGGCTGCGAGGCACCCCTTCTCCCGAAGTTACGGGGTCATGTTGCCGAGTTCCTTAACGAGGGTTCTTCCGATCGCCTTGGTATGCTCTACCCGTCTACCTGCGTCGGTTTGCGGTACGGACACCTTTGATCTCGCTAGACACTTTTCTTGCAGGATCGGCTCGGTCGAATTGGCTTTCGCCTTTCATTCGCTGCTCGGAGTTGATGAGAAGGCGGATTTTCCTACCCTCTCCCCCTACCGGCTTAGACGCACATAGCCAGAGTGCGCTCAACCTACCGTTCCCGGTCATGCCATTGCTCCCAGGACCGCTTCTCACCAGCTGCCTCGACGGCTTACGCCGCCTCAGCTCACAGGCATCCACGGACCAGGCACCTTGCGGTGCAAACGATCGTCGGTGGTATCGGAATATCAACCGATTGTCCATCGCCTACGGCTTTCGCCCTCGGCTTAGGTCCGACTAACCCTGAGCGGATTAACCTTCCTCAGGAAACCTTAGACATACGGCGTGCACGTTTCTCACGTGCATTTCGCTACTCATGCCGGCATTCGCACTTCCGCACGCTCCAGCCGTCCTCACGGTCGACCTTCACTGCTGAGCGGAACGCTCCCCTACCACTGGATTGGCCCGAAGGCCGCACCAATCCGAAGCTTCGGTATCAGGCTTTAGCCCCGTTGGATCTTCGGCGCGGAATCACTTGACCAGTGAGCTGTTACGCACTCTTTAAATGGTGGCTGCTTCTGAGCCAACATCCTGGTTGTCTGAGCGACTCCACATCCTTTCCCACTTAGCCTGAATTTTGGGACCTTAGCTGTCGGTCTGGACTGTTTTCCTCTCGACCACGAAGCTTAGCCCTCGCAGTCTGACTCCCGGGGTGTGCAGTCATGGGATTCGGAGTTTGATTGGGTTTGGTAAGCGGGAAGCCCCCTAGCCCATTCAGTGCTCTACCCCCACGACTTAACCCCCGAGGCTAGCCCTAAAGCTATTTCGGGGAGAACCAGCTATCTCCGAGTTCGATTGGCATTTCACCGCTACCCACAGGTCATCCCATAACTTTTCAACGTTAACGGGTTCGGTCCTCCACGGAACATTACTTCCGCTTCAACCTGCCCATGGGTAGGTCACTCGGTTTCGGGTCTACTCGCGGCGACTCTGACGCCCTATTCAGACTCGCTTTCGCTACGGCTTCGTCCTTCGCGGACTTAACCTTGCCACCTGCAAGTAACTCGCCGGCTCATTCTTCAAAAGGCACGCCATCAGGCTACCCGACGCAAGCGCCGGGCAACACCCTCTGACTGTTTGTAAGCGCACGGTTTCAGGTACTATTTCACTCCCCTCCCGGGGTGCTTTTCACCTTTCCCTCACGGTACTGGTTCACTATCGGTCGCCAGGAGTATTCAGCCTTGGACGGTGGTCCGCCCAGGTTCCCACATGAGAGACCTTCCACGTGGTACTCAGGGACACGGCCGAGAGTCGGATCGCTTTCGCATACGGGGCTATCACCCTCTTCGGCTGGCCGTTCCAGGCCACTTCCGCTAGCGATACCGATTTGTCACTCTCTGCGAGCCTCACAGGGCACGCAGGCCGGCCCTACAACACCACGACCGCAACGGCTGTGACCTATCACGCGGCCATGGTTTGGGCTCCTCCGCTTTCGCTCGCCACTACTCACGGAATATTTTCTTCTCCTCGAGGTACTGAGATGTTTCAGTTCCCTCGGTTACCTCGACCGCTCTATGTATTCGAAACGGCCGTACCCGGGCGTTACCCCGGGTGGGTTTCCCCATTCGGAAATCTCCGGATCAGCGCTTGCTCGCAGCTCCCCGAAGCATATCGTTGCCTGCCACGTCCTTCATCGGCTCCTGGCGCCTAGGCATCCACCGCACGCCCTTTGTAGCTTGACCTACATTCTCACGCGTCCAGCACGGGGCTGGATCTCACGCGAGCGTGACGTCGGAATTTCCTCGACGAAATCAATGCTTCCAGTCTTCGGTTGATAAGTCGCGCCCGTTGCGGGGCGCCCGCCTCGGAGAGTGATCTCCGCGGCGCCAGCGCGGTCATCCGCTGACCGCCGTCCACGACCGATTTTGTCGCGCGCGGTGGTCAGGGGATGGGTTCGATAGGGTTGTTCAACACGATCGCGGGCACCGCGTTTGAGACGGTTACCCGCGAGAGCCTGCGAATGGTATCACCGGCACGTTTGAGGGTCAAGGACGGTCACGCTGGATCCGTTCCTGGAGGCCTGGCCGCAGGCCCGCGGCACACCCCGACCAGCGAACGAGCCCGGTGGCGCCCCGAGCGTTCAATCGGGGCAGACTGCCTACCGCGGAGCGTTTGCTCCCGGCTCCAGGACCAGGGCGGGGGGCTCACTGTGCACCAGGTACTCGAACTCCTGGCGGAAGGCTTCTGGCGACAGGTTGCAGGTGGCGGCAAGGCGCGCGACCTCGTGCGGGTCCTCGAAGTCATCGCGACGGAGGCGAATCATGTAGCGGCGGGCGATCGCGTACCGGATCGAGTGGGTGTCCACGGTCCGAACCCGAGTCCGTCCCGTCTCCGGGTCGAGCATCGTCGCGAACGGGACGGGGACGAAGTGTCCGCCGTCCAGGGAGATCATGTCCGCGTTCCCGCCCGCGAGCAGGTGCTTGGCGGCGCAGTAGCCGAGGTCACGGGCGTATTCCATGTCGTAGGGGATGGGATCTGCGCAGCGCAGCTCATACCCGATGTCCTTGGCCGAGATGGTCATCTGAATGCCCAGGGCGGTGAGGCGCCTGCGCACCTGGGTCTTGATCACCTCGCCGATGTTGACTTCATCGATCCGAAGGTTGCCGTGGGCATCACGCTCTACGTCTTCGAGCCGGGAAATGTCCTGCGGATCGATCCGCAGAGCGAGACCCTCGGCGATGATCGCCACTCCGCTGCGGTGACCGTCGCTCAGTCGCTTGATGATCGATCCGGCCAGGGTGTCGATAAACGGCTTGAGCCGGACCTCCTCGCCCTCGAACTCCTCGGGAATCAGGGTCAGCGTCGCACCGGCCGCCTTGCCGATGCCGAGGGCCAGGTGGCCGGCCTTGCGACCCATCGCGATGACGAAGTACCACCGGGACGTGGTCCCCGCATCGACCATGAGGTTCTTCACGATCTCGACGCCCAGGTGGCGCGCGGTCTGGTAGCCAAAGGTGTCGACGTGTATTGGCAGGGAAAGGTCGTTGTCAATCGTCTTGGGCACGTGGACGACGCGCAGTCGTCCCGCGGCCAGGTCCGCGAGCTTCATGGCCGAGAATGCCGTGTCATCTCCCCCGATCGTGATCAGCTGATCCACCCCGAGACCGAGCAACGACATCAGGGCGTTGTCCAGGAGTTCCGGGCGGCTCGTGGGATTGGCTCGAGAGATCCCGATGTGCGATCCACCGCGAAAGTGGATGCGGCTGACGTCGACGATGTCCAGCGGCAACACGTGGTCGAGGTCCCCCTGCATGATCCACTCGAACCCATCCTGGATGCCCAGGACGTCGATGTCCTCCAGTCGGGCACGGATGGTGGCGGCTCCGATGACACTGTTGATGCCCGGCGCCGGGCCTCCGCCCACCAAGATCGCCAGCTTTTGCCCCATGTAGGCGTGCTCCCTGGAGTGCCGTGCGGGCCGTGGTTTCCAAGCGCCGGCGCTCTACGTCGTCGGCCGCCGACGGTGGTGGAGATGAGGGGACTCGAACCCCTGACCCCCTCCTTGCAAAGGAGGTGCTCTCCCAGCTGAGCTACATCCCCGACGAGGCGATGCTATCCGATCGGCGGGGATGGTGGGCGTTTCTGGACTCGAACCAGAGACCTCTGCCTTATCAGGGCAGTGCTCTAACCAGCTGAGCTAAACGCCCTCTAGGGTCTCATCGGCTGAAGAGTGACAGGAACCTTTGAATCAACGTTTCAGGTCTGATGGGTCTTCGAGGCGGCCAGGCTACCGCTTGCGCGGCGTACCGATCCCTCGAATGATCGGTACGTTACAAACCTGGTCGATCGACCTGGAAGTGGCGGCGCACGGCGAACCGTGAACCGCATTCTCCCTAGAAAGGAGGTGATCCAGCCGCACCTTCCGGTACGGCTACCTTGTTACGACTTCGTCCCAATCACCAATCCCACCTTCGACGGCTGCCTCCTTACGGTTGGCCCACCGGCTTCGGGTGTTATCGGCTTTCATGACGTGACGGGCGGTGTGTACAAGGCCCGGGAACATATTCACCGCAGTGTGCTGACCTGCGGTTACTAGCAACTCCGGCTTCATGCAGGCGAGTTGCAGCCTGCAATCCGAACTGAGACCGGCTTTAGGGGATTAGCTCCACCTCGCGGTTTGGCAACCCGTTGTACCGGCCATTGTAGCGTGTGTGTAGCCCAGGACGTAAGGGCCATGCTGACTTGACGTCATCCCCACCTTCCTCCGAGTTTCTCTCGGCAGTCTGGCATGAGTGATACAACATGCCACGGGGGTTGCGCTCGTTGCGGGACTTAACCCAACATCTCACGACACGAGCTGACGACAGCCATGCAACACCTGCATATCGGTCCCTTTCAGGTCGGCGACGTTTCCGCCGCTTACCGATACATGTCAAGCCCTGGTAAGGTTCTTCGCGTTTCGACGAATTAAACCACACGCTCCGCTGCTTGTGCGGGCCCCCGTCAATTCCTTTGAGTTTTAGCCTTGCGGCCGTACTCCCCAGGCGGAACACTTAATGCGTTAGCTTCGGCACTGCCGGGGTCGATACCGACAACGCCTAGTGTTCATCGTTTACGGCTAGGACTACCGGGGTATCTAATCCCGTTTGCTCCCCTAGCTTTCGCGCCTCAGCGTCAAGAGTGGGCCAGGTAGCCGCTTTCGCCACTGGTGTTCCTCCCGATATCTACGCATTTCACCACTACACCGGGAATTCCGCTACCCTCTCCCACCTTCCAGCCGACCAGTATCCGATGCCGTTTTCCAGTTGAGCCGGAAGCTTTCACATCGGACTTGGCCAGCCGCCTGCGCGCGCTTTACGCCCAGTAAATCCGGACAACGCTCGCCACCTACGTATTACCGCGGCTGCTGGCACGTAGTTAGCCGTGGCTTATTCCCCAGGTACCGTCTTGTATCTTCCCTGGGAAAAGAGGTTTACGACCCGAGAGCCTTCATCCCTCACGCGGAGTTGCTGCCTCAGACTTTCGTCCATTGGGCAAAATTCCCGACTGCTGCCTCCCGTAGGAGTCTGGGCCGTTCTCAGTCCCAGTCTGGCTGATCATCCTCTCAGACCAGCTACCGATCGTCGCCTTGGTGAGCCGTTACCTCTCCAACTAGCTAATCGGACGCAGGCCCCTCCGGAAGCGCCTTTCGGCTTTGGACGGCGAAATGAATCGCCGACCACATGCGGTATTAGCCACCCTTTCGGGCAGTTATTCCCCACTTCCGGGCAGGTCACCTACGCGTTACTCAGCCGTTCGCCACTAGGTTGATCGAGCAAGCCCGATCAACCCCGTTCGACTTGCATGTCTCATGCACCCCGCCAGCGTTTGTCCTGAGCCAGGATCAAACTCTCCGAACAAAAAACCAGTGGTCTCGCCTTGCGGCTGCTCCACCGGTAAAGGGTCCAGACGTTGGTCCGTTGACTCGGGGGTTCCTGTCACTCTTCAGCTGATAAGGCAACGCCACCGATTGGATCGGCTTCGTTCGATTCGAGGCCTCCTTGGGAGAAACCCCGGTGGTCATGCGGCGCGACACGTTGTCGCCGTTCACGGGCCACCCGCCGGTGGTCGACCGGCGCGACTGGTGATACTAGGGAGCACGCTCCAAACTGTCAACCGCGGGCGCTGGTCAGGAGCGCTCGACCTGGCGGCGGCCCTGCATGGATCGGATGAGGGTCACGTCATCCGCGTACTCGAGGTCGCCGCCGACGGGCACTCCGCGCGCGATGCGGGTCACCGAGGGAACGAGGTCACCGAGCAGGTCGCCGAGGTACATGGCGGTGGCCTCTCCCTCGAGGGTCGGGTTGGTGGCCAGGATGACCTCCTCCAGCGTCCCGTCCTGGGCGCGGATGATGAGCTCGCGGGCCTTGATCCGTTCCGGACCGATGCCGTCCATGGGGCTGATCGCGCCATGGAGGACGTGGTAGCGACCGTGGTACTCGCGGGTTCGCTCGATGGCCAGTACGTCGAGCGGCTCCTCGACGACGCAGATCCGGGTGGCGTCACGCTGCGGGTCGGCGCAGATGGCGCACGGATCCACCCCGACATCGGTGATGTTGCAGCAGACCGAGCAGTAGGCGACCTGCTCCTTGATCGCGATCAGGGCCTCGGCCAGGGCACGGGCCTCGTCGGCCGAGCTGCGGAGGACGTGGTACGTGAGCCGCTGGGCCGTTTTCGGTCCCACCCCCGGGAGGCGGTTGAAGGCCTCGATCAGACGGGCGACGGGCGCAATGAGGCCGGCCATGAACCGATGCGGACCCGGCTCAGCGCAGGCCGGGGATGCCGGGCAGCCCCATGCCGCCGGTCACCGCCGCCATCTTCTCCTCGGCGAGCCGCTTGCTCTGGGCGAGGGCATCGGTCATGGCAGCGAAGACCAGGTCCTGGAGCAGCTCGACGTCCTCGGGGTCCACGATCCCTGGATCGATGACCACCTCGCGCAGCTCCTGGGCGCCGCTCATGACCACCTTGACCGCTCCCCCACCAACCGTGGCCTCGACGGTGGCCTCGCGCAGCTCTTGCTGGACGCGGGCCATGTTGGCCTGCATCTCCTGGGCCATCTTCGTCAGCTGACCGATGTTCACGACGACCGGACCTCGGGCGCGTCGACCAGCTGCCCGCCGGTGATCTCGAGCGTCCGTTGGAGGAGGGCCGCGGCCTCCGGGTCGTCCGCCGGGGCGATGGCTTCTTCGACGGTGAGCGGCTCGAGGTCCACCGACGCGGCCACGCACTCCACGGCCCAGGCACCGCCGAACACGGTGGCGAGCAGCTCCTCGATGTTCCGCGCCCGGGTCGTGATGAGGTCGCGCATGAATTCGCGGCCCTCGGGGAAGGCGAGGGTCAGGCGCGCGCCGTCCAGCTCGTACGGGCGGCACTCCTTGATGAGCGGCTTCACGACCGGGTGGGCTCGGTCCACGACCTCTCCCCAGCGCGACCGGATCTCGATCAGGGTGGGGCGCTCGGACGACGCAGGTGCCGAAGCCGTTGTCTGCGCCACCGGCGCGATCGCTGGCTCGGCCGCAGGCGCCACCGCGGGCTCGACGGGCGCGGTAGCCGCTGCCGGCTCCTCGGCGCTATCCGGCTCGGGGTGAGTGACGATTGCGACCGGCGTCACGGGTGTCGGGGCAGGGGCGGCAGGCTTCGGCCGCACCGCTGGCGTCGGGGTGGCGGGGGCAGGCGTGGGTGCCGCGGCGGGGCGAGCCACAACGGCCACGGTCTCGTTCGTCGCCAGCGAGGCGTCGACGGCGAGGAGCTCCAACAGGAGCCGTGAGCGCCCGTCCCGAGCACCAGGTCCACCCGCCTCGGAGGCGGCGCGCAGGACGGAAGCGAGCCGACGGGCGAGGGCCGGGTCGGGAGGCGGCGCGGCCAGCAGGCGGCGACGACCGTCCGCTTCGAGCTGCTGGGCCACCTGACCCAGATCGCGCCCCGCATCGGACAGGTCGGCGATGCGGTGCAGGGCTCCGGACACGTCGCCGGCAACGAGCGCATCGAGCAGGCCACCGATGGCCTCCTCGTCGGCCAGGCCCACGGCATCACGGACCGAGCCCTCGTCGACCTGGTCGCCGGCATACGAGAGCACCTGGTCGAGCAGCGACTCGGCGTCGCGCATGCCGCCATCGGCCAGGCGAGCGATGAGGATCAGCGCGGCGGGATCCGCCTGGACACCTTCCGCGGTCGTGATCCGGTTCAGCTTGGCGGCGATGACATCGGTCGCCAGACGGCGGAACTCGTAGCGCTGGGTGCGGCTCACGACCGTGGGCGGGACGCGGTGCAGATCGGTCGTGGCCAGGATGAAGACGACGTGGTCGGGCGGCTCTTCGATCAGCTTGAGCAGCGCGTTGAACGCATGCGAGCTGAGCATGTGGACCTCGTCGATGATGTAGACCCGGCGGCGCAGTTCGGCCGGTGCGGTCAAAGCCCGGAGGACGAGATCCCGCGCGTCCTCCACGAGGCCGTGCGAGGCAGCGTCGATCTCGATCACGTCCATGGCCCGCCCCTCGCGGATCGCCACGCAGGCGGCGCAGTGGTCGCACGGCTCCCCGTCGTCCCCGCGCTCGAGGCAGTTGATGGCCTTGGCCAGGATGCGGGCCGTGGACGTCTTGCCGGTCCCGCGGGGCCCCACGAGGAGGTACGCGTGGACCAGGCGGTCGGTCGCGACCGCGCGGCGCAGGGTGTTGACGATGGCGTCCTGGCCGACCACCTCGCTGAACCGCTGGGCGCGCCAACGGCGGTACAGGGCGCGGCGCGGACCGGTCACCGGGGCGGCCGGATCGACCGCGGGTGCGGTGGTGGTTTCGGTCTCGGGATCGGCTGGCACAGGCGTTTGGGAGCCCCTTGGCATGACCCCCCTACCCTACACGGGCGGCGGCGAATGGGTGTTGTGGCCGTGCGCCCGGCTTCGAGCGCCGCTCCCCGCACACGCGCCGGAACCCGGCTCCAGCCAGGTCGTCCCACGGCACTCGACGGAGATCGCTTACCGCTGCTTCCTTCCGGATCTGACGGGGTTCGCGGGCCGCCGCTGCGTGGGACCCGGCTCTCAACGTCGGGTGCCGTCGTGGGAGGCGGAGGTCGACGACCTCAGCCGGGATGTCAGCCCCGCTAGAGCGGATTGCGGGTACAGGGCACCGCTAGTTCCCCGCCTGAGCACGGCCGGCGGATGGTAGGTCGGGAGGCGCGGCAGCGGGGGTGGCGGAGAGGGGGGGATTCGAACCCCCGACGGGTTGCCCCGAACCGCATTTCCAATGCGGCGCCATAGGCCTCTAGGCGACCTCTCCGCGAAGCGCGGCGGATCGGTTCAGGTGGCGGAGAGGGAGGGATTCGAACCCTCGGTGCTCATCGCACACCGCTTTTCGAGAGCGGCACCATCAACCACTCGGACACCTCTCCGGCGGGCGAGTCTATCAGAGGGTACCGATCAGGCCGGGAGTACGGCCTCGTCATTCAGGCGACGCGCCTCGGCCTCGCGGACACCCGAGATCACCGCGATGTGGTGGCCGAGGACCGGGCTGCGGGCGAGGTCCAGGACCGATCCGGCGCATCCGTGCTCCGGGTCGCGGACGGCGTACACGAGGACCTCGACCTTGGCCTCGATCAGGGCGCCCACGCACATGGCGCACGGCTCGTGGGTCGTGAAGATGGTGACCTCCGACAGCCGATGCCCGTCCAGCTTGTGGGCGGCGGCCTGGACGGCGCGCAGGACGGCGTGGGCAGTGGGGTCGTGGGCGACGTTTCGACGGTCGTGCTCGCGTCCGATCATGGCGTCGTCGAGAACCGCCACCGCGCCGATGGGAGCCTCTCCCTCAGCTGCTCCCCGGCGCGCCTCGGCGATCGCCTCGGCCATGAACAGCTCGTAGTTCACCGGACGCCGAGTCTAGCAGAGGGGTCCCGCGAGACCGCCGTATCCTTCGGACCGATGCCGGCCTGGACCCGCCTCGACACCGCGCTCCTGGTGATCGTGACGGCGGTGGCGGCAGCCATCCGGCTGTGGGGCCTCGGGACGCCGGACCAGCTCGTGTTCGACGAGATCTTCTATGCCCAGAACGCGTGCCTCCTGGCGACGACCCCTGACGTGTGCGGGATCGCGGCGCCGGTCAGCGCCGCCCATCCCCCGCTCGGGCAATGGTTGATCGCGGCTGGGATTGCGGTCTTTGGGTATGACCCCTTTGGCTGGCGGTTCGCGTCGGCGGTGGCCGGCGCGATCACGGTGGCCCTGACCTACCTCCTGGCTCGGCTCGTCCTGCGCGGGGCGGATCCGGTGCCCGCCGCGATCGGGGCGGCGGTCGCGGCAGGGCTGCTGGCGCTGGACGTCCTGCACCTCGTGCTGTCGCGGGTCGCCATGCTCGACGTGTTCCTGGCCCTGTTCGTGGTGGCCGGGTTCGTGGCCGTCCTGCTCGACCTGCAACGCGGTCCGCGGCCGGCGGGCCGCGGCATCGGTCAGTGGATCTTCGGGCGGCCCTGGCGGCTGGTGGCAGGCCTGCTCATCGGCGCCATGGTTGCCGTGAAGTGGAGCGGCCTGTACTCCGCCCTGGGGATCATCGGCTTGGTCGTGGCCTGGGAGATCGTGGCCCGACGTCGGGCAGACGGGGGCGAAACGGTGGGCTGGGGGCGAGCCGTCGGGTCGGCCCTCCACGCGGAGGGCGTGCGGACAGCCGTGATCCTGGGCGTGGTGCCGGTGCTCGTCTACCTGGCGACCTACCTGGGGGTTATCGAGGGCTCGCTGGTCGCCCTGCCGTGGCAGGAGGGCTCCTGGTGGCGAAACGTCGCGGCGCACCAGGTCGGGCATGGCCCGGTTCCATGCCGGACTGGAGGGCCAGCACCCGTACGAGTCCCCCTCGTGGTCGTGGTTCCTGCTCAAGCGTCCGGTGGCCTTCTACTTCACCGATGGCACGGCCTATCGGCACATCCTGGCCCTGGGCTCCCCCGTCGCCTGGTGGCCGGCGCTCATCGTCTTCGGATGGCTCGTCGTCAGTTGGCTGCGGGGACCGCGCGGGCTCGCGGTGGCCGTGGTGCTGGTCGGAGGGCTGGCCGCCTACCTCCCCTGGCTGCTGCTCGGCGCCGCGCGAAGCCAGATCTTCATCTGGTACGTCCTTCCCGCGCTGCCCTTCCTCTACGTGGCGGTGGGGGTGGCCGCGGTCCGGTGGCGGGGATGGGCTCGCGGCGCGCTCGCGGTGGGCCTCGCGGCGGCGCTGGTGGCCTTTGTCTTCTTCTGGCCCATCGCCACGGCCTCTCCCCTGTCCCCGGACGACTGGCGGACGCGGATGTGGTTCACCGACTGCGAACGTCCCGGCGGCGCGCCGACCCTGACCCTCCCCGACGACACGATCAACACCGGGCCTCCGCCCGACGGGTGGTGCTGGATCTAGGGGAACTCCACGCCTTCGAGGAACGAGGTGAACGCATCGAGCGCGTTCGGGTCGGGGGCGAGGTAGACGGGGTAGATGAAATAGAAGAAGTAGCCGTCACCGCCATGGAGAACAGCGGCGGTGGCAATCAGGGCACCGCCGTCCGGTGCGTCCGCCGGACAGTGTTTCGTCGTCAGCCGAGCCGGCTCTCCCCCAACCGTCGTCTCATCGTCGGTATCCATGGTCGTCGGGCAACCATTGCCCGCGGCGTCCGAGGCGATCTGGTCGGCAACCAGCTGATCGAGGGTCTTCGTCGTCGGCGTGGCAATCGTCCAGATGGTGGTCCCTCGGTCTGAATGGAACTTGTCGGAGCTGGCGGCATCGCTCGCCCCGCCCGACCCGTTCCAAGCCTCGGTGGCCGGCTCCGGCCGCCACCCCTCCGCAAGCGCGACGGAGTACCCATACAGCGGGGAGACGAACACCGACGGCGACGCCGACGGCAATGTCGTGGCGCCCGGCGTGGGCGTGGGGCTGGCGGTTCCACACGCTGTCAACACGATCAGCGTGCCGATGCCCAACGCGATGGCTCGATTCGGTAGAACTCTCATGCCGAGCGACGGTGCTCGCCCACGCGCGGAGTTGTCAACAAAGACGCCGGGGTTAGTTCCCGGACAGGCGGTGGAGCAGCTGCTGGAGGAAGTCGCTGCGGTCCACGTTCGCGACGTGGGTGAAGTACTCGTCCTGGAGCTTGTAGATCACGATGAGCGTTCCGATCGGCCACTTGTACCGATCCAGGAGCGCAAACCCGTGGTCCTTCCAGTCCGCGCGGTGCTTGACCGCACGCTGCCAGGCCAGGATCGTCGCGGTGACCAGGAACAGCGGCTCGAGGAAGTTCGGGAAGAAGGCGAGGAACAGCTCTTCCTCGGTCAGAAGGAACGCGACCTGGCCGACCGATCGGAACAGGAAGAGCCCGAGCATCAGCCGCCGGATGGGCCACTCGTTGCGATATCCCACGACGACGATCGCCACGTAGGTCACCCAATCGGTGATCTTGTCGACCGGCTGGTAGATCTCGTTCGGGAGGCCGAGCGGGATGAGGAGGTCGCCGTCGACGCCATCCAGCGCGAAGTTGGCCCAGCCCGCTGCGAACGGGAAACGGATGATCAGCAGGGGGACGACGAACTTTGCCGCGACGATGAGGGCGATCCCCACCGCCTCGAGCGGGGTCGTTCCGGCGGCCAGGATGCGGCGCATCACATGCCCCACCTGTTCGCGAAGGTCAGGGCCGGAAGGGCCACCGACGCGACCCGGGAAGATGGTCAGCCTTTCGGGCCAGCCTCGCTCAGCTCGAAGATGTTGCCCTCACTGTCGGTGAACCAGGCAGCCTTGGCGCCGCCGGCAGACATGATCCCGTTGACGGTCCGGTATCCCTCACCAAAGTCGTACTCCTCGAAGGTCACGCCGCGGGCCCGGAGCGCCTCGACCACGGCTTCGAGCCCGGTCACGCTCCAGCCGGCCACCGTGTTCTTCGCCGTTCCGGCAAACGCCGTCTCATAGGCGTGGAGCCACGTTCCATCGGCGAACTGGTACCAGATCCCTTCCCGGTCCTCGATGTCCGCAGTGAGGTCCAGCTTCTCGGCGTACCAGGCTTTCGCCCGATTCAGGTCGACGGCGGCGACGCTGGCGTGGATGGGAAACGTCTTGAGCATGGGAACGGGCCTCCGGCTGGCTGGTGTGGCGTGCCCGAGAGGACTCGAACCTCCGACCTTCAGGTCCGCAACCTGACGCTCTATCCGCTGAGCTACGGGCACACATGAGTCGCTGTGGCGGAGAGGGAGGGATTCGAACCCTCGGAAGAGGAAATCCCCTTCAACGGTTTAGCAAACCGCCGCACTAGGCCACTATGCGACCTCTCCGAAAGCGGCGCCGATGATAGCATCTGCTCCTCGGGACCCGGCCTCCGCCAGCCGGTCGGATTCCGTCGCTGTAATTGCCCACCAGCCCGCCGCCAATCGAGACGCAGCCCCGTGACGCGCCTACTCATCATCGGTTTTCCCGTATCAGACAGCCCCGCCGAGGCGGTGCAGCAGGCTGCCCTGAACGCGGCTGGGCGCGATGTCCGAATCGAACGGTGGGAGCGCAAGGCGCATCAGCTGAGCGAAGCGCTGGGCAGCGTGGTCGACCCGGACGTGGTGGGCGCCATGATCGGTTCCCCGCACAAGGAGAAGGCCGCGTCGCTCATCGGTGTGCTGTCCGATGAGGCCCGCGCCAGCGGCGCGGTCAACGTGGCCGTCAACCAGGAAGGGCGCCTGCAGGGCCACAACACCGATGTGGCCGGCGTGCGCGCCGGCCTGGAGTCGATCCTCCCCGAGAGCACGTCCCGGTGGCCTCGACAGGCAGTCGTCCTCGGCGCCGGTGGCGGAGCGCGGGCCGTGGTCGCGGTTCTGCTCGAGAGCGGGTTCCAGCGCATCGCCGTCTTCAACCGCCATCTCCACCGGGCCGAGGCCGTGGTCGCGCACTTCGACCGGGCCGCGCGCGAGACGGACCTCCGCGCGCTGCCGTGGCACGAGACGATCATCGAGTCGGAGCTGAGCCGCGCGCGACTGGTGGTCAACGCATCAGGCGTGGGCGCGGGCGCGGACGAGAGCCCGCTCCCCGCTGAGCTGCTGCCGGACGAGCTGTTCGTCCTGGATCTTGTCCTGGCCCGCGACGAGACACCGCTCCTGCGGGAAGCGGCCAGGCGCGGCGGAACGGTGGCCAACGGGCAGGCCTCGTTCCTGGTGGCGCAGTCGGCGGCCTTCGAGCTGTGGAACGGGGCGCCCGCACCGGCGGACGTCATGCGAACCGCCCTAGCCGCTCACCTGGGCCTCCCCGATGAGGGGCTCGCCGTCGTCGGCGACTGAGCCGGGCGGTCGCGGGCGGAGTGATGTTCTACACGTCGGGCTGGGTGCACGTCATCTGTGGCTGCATGTTCTGCGGCAAGACCGACGAGATGCTCCGCCTCCTGCGCCGCTTCACCATCGCCGGCCGCGAGGTCGTGCTGGTCAAGCCGCGGGCCGACACCCGGACCGACGAGGAAACGGTGATCTCGCGGTCCGGCGCCCAGCACCGGGCGGTGGCGGTCAACACCTCGGCCGACATCGAGGGCGTGGTGGGGACGGCCGACATCGTGGCCATCGAGGAGGGCCAGTTCTGGGATGACGGACTGACCGAGGTGGTCGGGCGCCTGGCGACCGGTGGCCGCCAGGTCCTCGTCACCGGCCTGGACCAGGACTACCGCGGTGACCCGTTCGGACCGATGCCAGCGCTCATGGCGCTGGCCGACCAGGTCACCAAGCTGACCGCCATCTGCATGGTGTGCGGCGAGCCCGCGACGCGAACCCAGCGCCTGATCGACGGGAAGCCGGCGCCCGCGGATTCCCCATTGATCATGGTCGGCGGGATGGGCGATGAGAAATACGAGGCCCGCTGCCGCCTCCACCACGAGGTGCCCGCCGCGGGCTGAGGGGCTCGACGAGTGCGCAGCGAGCTGCCGCTCCGGGCATAGAATCCGGCGGAGGAGGAACAGCCATGGCGAAGCCCACGCTGCTCGTTGTTGATGTCCAAAAAGCTTGGGATGACCCCGTGCTCGGGCAGCGGAATAACGATCCCAGCGCTGAAGAAAACGTCGCCAGGCTCCTGAACGCGTGGCGCACGGCCGAAGCACCGATCATCCACGTCCGGCATCGCGAGACACATCCGGACTGGCCGCTGCTGCACGAGGGCAACCCCGGGTTCGAGTTCATGGATGAGGCCATGCCGCAGGAAGGGGAGCCCGTGCTCACGAAGGAGGTGAATTCCGCCTTCATCGGCACGGATCTCGAGGAGCGGCTGCGCGGTACCGGCGCGACGACCGTGGTGGTCGCCGCGTTCACCACCGACCACTGTGGTTCGACAACGGTTCGGATGGCCGGCAATCTCGGGTTTGAGACGTGGTACGTGGGAGATGCGTGCTCGACCTACGACCGCGAGGGTCCCGACGGTGAGGTCTTTCCCGCGGAGCTCATCCATCGGACCGCGCTCGCCAGCGTGCATGGCGAGTTCGCGGACGTCATCACCACCAACGAGGCGATCAAGCGCCTGGGGTAGTGCGCTGGGCAATTGCTGGCGGAGGGGGTGGGATTCGAACCCACGGAGGCTTGCACCTCAGCGGTTTTCAAGACCGCCGCATTCGTCCGCTCTGCCACCCCTCCGCGGTGATTATCCGCCGATGGAATCGGCTCCGAAGTGCGGGCGCAGGGCCTCCGGAATGGCCACCGAGCCATCGGGCTGGAGGTGGTTCTCCAGGAGCGCCGCGATGGTCCGGGCGAGGGCCACGCCCGAGCCGTTCAGGGTGTGGACGAGCTCGGGCTTGGCATCGGCGGCTGATCGGTAGCGGACGTTCATGCGCCGCGCCTGGAAATCGGTGTAGTTGGAGCACGAGCTGATCTCGAGCCACTTCCCGACGCCCGGGCGCCCACGCCTCGAGGTCGTAGCCGCGGGCCTGGGCGAAGCCCACGTCCCCGGTGCAGCGCTCGACCGTGCGATACGGCAGCTCGAGGGCCTGGAGCACGGCCTCCGCGTCGGCGGTCAGTGTCTCCAGCTCGGCGTCCGAGGTCTCGGGGGTGACGAACTTCACGAGCTCGACCTTGTCGAACTGGTGGACGCGAAGCAGGCCACGGGTGTCCTTCCCGGCAGCCCCGGCCTCGCGGCGGAAGCACGGGGTGTAGGCGGCGTACCGAATGGGCAGCGCGCTCAGGGCCAGGATCTCGTCGCGGTGGATGTTCGTGACCGGCACCTCGGCGGTGGGGGCAAGGTACAGGCCGTCGCGTTCGACCGCGTACATCTGCGCCTCCTTGTCGGGGATCTGGCCGGTGCCGCGAGCCGAGTCCTCGTTGACGAGGATCGGCGGCCAGACCTCGGTGTAGCCGCGCTGGGTCGCCATGTCGAGGAACAGACCGATGAGCGCGCGCACGAGGCGCGCGCCGGTGCCGGTGTACAGGACGAAGCCGGTGCCGGCGATCTTGGCCCCGCGCTCGAGGTCGAACAGGTTCAGGCGCGCGCCGATCTCCCAGTGCGGCGGCCGATCCCCGGCAGGCAGCGGCTCGCCCCACGAGCGAACGACCGGGTTGTCCTCGGGGCCGGCGCCGTCGGGTACCTCGTCGCGCGGCGGGTTGGGAACCAGGAGCAGGTCCGCCTCGAGCTCCGCTTCCACGAAGGCGAGCTGCGAATCGAGCGCGGCAATCTGGTCACCCAGCGAGCCGAGCGACGCCTTGCGGGCCTCCGCCTCGTCGGTCTTGCCGGCGCGGACCAGCTCCCCCACTTCCTTGCTGCCCGCGTTTCGCTCGTGCTTCGCGGCGTCGGCCGCGGCGAGGACCTCGCGCCGTCGCCCGTCGTTGGCGAGCAGGCGGTCGATGACCTCGGGGACCTTCGCCCTTGCGGGCGATGGCCGCCTTCACGGCGTCCGGATCGTCGCGGATGGCCTGGATCGAGATCACGACGCGTCTCCCGCGGCCCGGAGCCGCTCCACCACGAAGGGCCGATCGAGCGAGGCGAGCAGCCAGCCGGCCCGTGGGCCGGAGGTGCGCCCCAGGAACGCAGCGTACAGGGCGGCGAAGGCGGCGCCCGCCGCGATCCCGCGCTCCTTGGCCGTGGCGAAGATGACCGACTGGACGCCCTCCCCCACCCATTCGGTGGCGGCCAGGGCGCCCAGGGCTTCGGCCAACGCGGCGCAATACGCGCGCTGGTCCGGAGCCAGGTCCGCGACCGCGTCCGGCAGCGCGTCGCGCTGGACTTCGATCCGCGCGTCGGGCGGGGCGTACGCGTCGAGCCAGGCGTGGGCCGCGCGCGTCCGCTCGTCCACGATCACCAGCTCGCGCTCGGACAGCGCGGACCCCTTCTCGGCGGTCACCCGTTCCATGACGTCGATCCCAGGGAGCTGGGCGAGCAGCGCGAGGTGGCCAAACGCCGGTCTGATAGGCCTCCGCTTCGGCGGCGGCGTCCGCTTCGGGGTCAACCAGTGATGCGGCGAAGATCCGGTCGGCATCGGCGGGCAGCTCGCCTCGGACGGGGCGACCGGCGGTCGCCGCCGCCAATCGGTCGAACTCGTCCATGTGGCGCGGGATGGCATCGGTCCCGATCGGGTCGAACTCGAACGAGACGTTGGGCCGGTGGCGGACGAACAACAGGCGCAGCTCGTTGGGCGGGACGACGGCCGCGATCTCGTGGGCGGGGACCCCGGTCCCACGCGAAGTGCTCATCCGCTTGCCGCCCACGTTGATGAACTCGTACTGGACGTTGATCGGCGGCTCGCGATGGTAGACCTGGCGAGCGATCGCATCGGATCGGTCCCGTGAGCCGCCGGCCGTCGCGAGGTCCTTCCCGCAGCCTTCGAGGGTGATCCCGAACAGGCTCCACTTGGCCGCCCAGTCCACGTTGAACGGGAGCTTGGCCCGTCCGCCGAACGGGGCAACTCGGCCGGAGAAGCCACAGCCGGTCGCCCAGGTCACGAGGTCCGCCCGGCACTCGTACGACACCGTCTCGCCATTCCAGTCGGTGGCCAGGGTGGTACCGACGCGGCCGCAGTTCTCGCAGATGACCGAGAGCGGCAGCCAACCGGGCTCCTTCTCGACCCGGCTCACCTCGCGGTAGATGGTCCGCACCGTCTCGGCGTTGTCCAGTGCGGCGCGGATCAAGGGGTCCATGGCGCCCGAGCCGTACACCTCGCTCATCCAGTACAGCTCGGGCCGGATGCCGAGCGGCTCGAAGGTGCCCAGGAACAGGCTGCCCACGAAGTGCCGCGCGTAGCTGTCCGCGGGCGACCCATCCGGGGCCGGTACGTGGGCCAGGGGAACGCCCATGTACCGATCCACTGCGTCGGGGGTCAGGAGCGCCTGGGCGTCCATGGGGTCCAGGTCGTCCACCCCGTACAGGAAGCGGGCCGGGATCTCGGCGCGGCGCATGGCGCGGTAGATCTCGTCGTGGATGACCGGACCCCGGAGGCTCCCGACGTGGACGGTACCCGAGGGCGTCTTGGAGTCGTTGATGACCTGCGGCGTCGCCGCGCCCGATGCTTCGGCCGCCCTGGCCGCGATCTCGTCGGCCCAGAACACGGCGGTCCGCGCTACTTGATGCTGACCAGCGTGTAGGTCATGGCCCCGGCCGGTGCCTGGACCGTGACCGTGTCCCCCTTCTTGTGGCCCATGAGCGCGACGCCCACCGGCGACTCGTTGCTGATCCGGCCATCGCGGGGCGCGGCCTCGGCGGAGCCCACGATGGTGAAGGTCTCCTTGCCATCCGCGCCGGTGATGACGACGGTGGAGCCGATCCGGACCTTGTCGCCGTTCTGGTGCTCGATGACCTCGGCGTTCTTCAGTTGCGCTTCGATGGTCGCGATCCGGCCTTCCAGGAACGACTGCTCCTGTTTGGCGTCCTCGTACTCGGCGTTCTCGGAGATGTCGCCGTCCAGCTTGGCGTCGTGAATGCGCGCCGCCACGCGGGGGCGCTCCTCGGTGATGAGGTGCCGCAGCTCCACGTTGAGGCGCTCGACGCCTTCGGGCGTCAGGTACACGGGCTTGTTGTTCATGAGTGTCAAGGCGGTCTTTCGGTCTCAGCGGTATCGGATCTGGGGATCCGCGTCAGCGCGGCCGTCCCGATAACAAAAAAGCCCCAGCTCCCGGGGTTCGGGAAACTGGCTCGGTGGTCGGCGGATTGTAGGCGTGAGGTGGTCCGGTGTCAAAGAACCGACGGGCTTCCGAAGGGGCCCGGTCAGTGCCCCATCGCCACGAAGACGACCACCACCGCGGCGAGGATGATCCGCTCGAGACTGAACACCGCCAGCGACCGGGTCCGGAGCCAGTTCAGGAGGAACCGGATGGACAGCCAGCCCGACACGGCAGCCACTACGAGGCCGACCAGCATGGCGACGAGCTGCTCGCTCGGTAGCGCGGCGGTGAGCAGGTGACGGGCGCCGTACAGGCCGGCACCCAGGGTGATCGGGGTGGCCAGGAGGAAGCTGAAGCGGGCCGCTGATTCGCGGTCGAGGCCCAGGAACAGCCCCGTGGCAATGGTCGCTCCGGAACGGCTGATGCCGGGGAGCAGGGCCGCCGCCTGCGAGAAGCCAATGGTCAGCGCGCGCGGCAGATCCACGCCAGCGAGGTCCCGGTTGCGGCGACCCAGCCGGTCGGCAACCCACAGGACGGTGGCCCCGATGACCAGGAACGCGGCGATGGCCAGGTGGGCCGAACTGGTATTGGAATGGAAGGCCTCCGCAATGAGGTCCTCGCCGACGAAGCCGATGACGGCCGCGGGGACGGTGGCCAGGGCAAGGAACCAGGCGAGGCGCCGGTCGGGGTCATCCCCGATCCGCCGGTCACGCAGGCTGGCAAGACCGGCCCTGATGAGGCGCCACCAGTCGCTCCCGAAGTAGGCCAGCAGGGCGACCAGCGTCCCCAGGTGCAGGAACACGTCGAACTCGAGGCTGCCGACCAGCGGCGAGTCCTCCCAGCCGAACAGCCACGGGGCCAGCGCCAGGTGCGCAGACGAGCTGATCGGTATGAACTCGGTCAGGCCCTGGATCAGACCGATGACCGCCGCCTGGAAGGCCAGCTCCATCAGTCTGTCGTTCGGCTATCGGATGTACAGCGGAGCCAGCACCAGGGTGATGGTCGCCAGCAGCTTGACGAGGACGTGGAGCGACGGGCCGGCGGTGTCCTTGAACGGGTCGCCGACGGTGTCACCAACGACGGCTGCGGCATGGGCCGGTGTCTTCTTGCCGATGACGTTGCCGTCCTCGTCCTTCAGGTTGCCGGACTCGATGTACTTCTTCGCGTTGTCCCACGCCCCGCCGCCGTTGTTCAGGACGGTGGCCAGCAGGACCCCGGCGATGGTCCCGACCATCAGGAAGCCGGCGACCGCCTCCGCGCCGAGGAGCAGGCCAACCGCGATGGGTGTCGCGACGGCGACCATGCCCGGCAGGATCATCTGGCGCAGGGCGGCGGCGGTGGTGATGTCCACGACGCGCGCGTAGTCCGGCCGCTGCGTGTAATCCATGATCCCCGGCATCTCCCGGAACTGGCGCCGGACCTCGACGATGATCGACTGCGCGGTGGTGCCCACCGCCCGGATCGCGAGCGAGCTGAAGAAGTAGACCAGCATCGCGCCGATCAGGGCGGCGATGAACACGCTGACGTCGGCGAGGTTCACCGAGGTCAGCAGCGCGGCGCCCGGGACGTCGGCGACGATCCGCCGGGCCTCGATGAGGTTCACCTTGTCGATGTACGCGCTGAACAGCAGGAACGCCGCGAGGCTTGCGGAGGCGATGGCGTACCCCTTGGTCAGCGCCTTGGTGGTGTTGCCGACCGCGTCGAGGCGGTCGGTGATCTCCCGCGCGCCGCCCTCGGCATGCGCGAACTCGGCGATCCCACCGGCGTTATCGGTAATCGGTCCGAAGGTGTCCATGGCCAGGATGTAGGCGGTCGTCATGAGCATGCCCATGGTGGCCACCGCGGTCCCGAAGATGCCCCCCACGTCGTGGCCGGCCTCATTGACGAGCCCTGCCTGGGATCCGAGCCAGTGGCTCAGGAACAGGGCGATGGAGATGGTGATGGCCGTGACCGCCGTCGTCTCGAAGCCCACCGCCGTGCCGCTGATGATGTTCGTGGCCGGCCCTGTCCTGCTGGCCTGTGCGATCTCGCGGACTGGGCGGTAGCCCCCCGCGGTGTAGTACTGGGTGATGTACACGAAGGCCACGCTCGTCGCCAGGCCGACGACACCGGCGAAGAAGAACCACACCCATGCCGGCAGGCCGCCGGCGGCGGTCTCGGTGCCGGTGTTCATCATGGTCGAGGTGACGAACGCCAGGGCGACAACCGAGAGGGCGGTGGTCACCCAGTAGCCGCGGTTCAGCATGTTCATCGGATCCTCGGTCTCCTTCCCGCGCACGAAGAAGATCGCGATGATGGTCGCCAGCAGGCCGAAGGCACGGACGACGAGCGGGAAGAAGATCCACGACTCCGGGTTCGGCCACCCCGAGGCCGCCGCGATGGCGTACACGCCCACCCCCAGGATCATGGCCCCGATGTTCTCGGCGGCGGTCGACTCGAACAGGTCGGCCCCACGACCCGCGCAGTCACCCACGTTGTCCCCCACCAGGTCGGCGATGACGCCGGCGTTGCGCGGGTCATCCTCCGGAATCCCGGCCTCGACCTTGCCCACCAGGTCCGACCCCACGTCCGCGGCCTTGGTATAGATCCCGCCGCCCAGCTGGGCAAAGAGCGCCACGAAGCTGGCGCCGAATCCAAAGCCCACGATCAGGAACGGGGCCACGGCCGGGTTCGTGAACCCGCCATACGCGACGAAGATGCCCCACACCCCGAGCAGCGACAGGGCGACGACGAGGAACCCGGACACGGCCCCGCCACGCATCGCCACCTGGACCGCGCCGACGAGGCTGTGCTGGGCGGCCGCGGCGGTCCGCACGTTCGACTTCACGCTGATGTACATGCCAATGACGCCCGACGCCATGGAGCACAGGGCGCCCACGAGGAAGGCGACGCCGGTCATGATCCCCAGCTGGTAGCCGAAGACATCGGTATCCGCCACCTCCTGGGTCTCGACCAGGCCGATGACCAAACCGATGATCACCGCCCCCACGACCGCCAGGACGAGGATGGTCAGGTACTGGCGCCGGATGAACGCGACCGCCCCCTCGAGGATGGTGCCCGCCACGTCCCGCATGGCGTCCGTGCCCGTGTCGCGGCTCAGGACGTCCCGGGCGAGGTAGACGGCGAACAGGACGGCCGTCAGGCCGGCGACCGGAATCACCCACGTGATGGGCTGAATCTCCATGAATCCTCCGAGGGGTTGGGCGTCGGCGCGCGGGGCGCACGAAAACGGGCGGGACACATACGAAACGCCGGCAGAGGTGCGCGTTCGCACGATCCGCCAGCGAGGCGCCTCATGGTAGCGCCAGCCCGTCCGAAGGGTCAACCGCGCTATGCTTCCGCCCGTTTTGACCTACGTGCAGCCGGCCGAAGAACCCCCTGCAGACGAACCGTCCGCGGCGCGCCGAGGTTCGGGCTGCCTCCTCGAGATCGTCGAGACGGTCGTCCTGACGGCGGTCATCTACCTGCTCATCCACAACTTCGTGGCCCAGCCGTTCGAGGTGGAGCAGAACTCGATGGTGACCACCATCGAGCCGCAGGACTACGTCCTCATCGACAAGCTCTCGCCCCATTGGAGCGACTACCAGCGAGGCGACATCGTCGTCTTCCAGCCGCCTCCGGGCTACGAGCAGGGCGGGGTGCCGTTCATCAAGCGGGTCATCGGCCTGCCCGGGGAGACGATCTCCCTCGAAAACGGCGCCGTGTTCGTGACCCCGGTCGGCGGGGTCCCGACCCGCATCGACGAGCCATACGTGGTCACCGGGCCAGACGGCCAACGGGCGGCGACGCTCCCCCGGGACGCGCAGGGAACGTCGTCCTGGGAGGTCAAGCCCGGGACCTATTTCATGATGGGCGACAACCGGCCGGACAGCCAGGACTCGCGCTTCTTTGGGGCCGTGGACCGCGACCTGATCGTGGGTCGCGCGTTCGTGCGCTACTTCCCATTGGACCGGATCACGATCTTCCATCGACCCGAGTATCCCGAGCTCGAGAGCGCCGGGGCGGGGCTGCCCGCGACCGCCGGATGGCCCGCTAGGATGGCGCCATGAGCGGCGCACCGATCATCCTCGTCCCGGGGTTCTGGCTGGGTGCCTGGGCGTGGGACGAGGTCGCGGCGAGCCTGCGGGCGGATGGGCATGACGTCACGGCCATCACCCTGCCCGGTCTCGAGTCGGTCGACGCCGATCGATCCGCGATCACCTTCGCGGACCACGTGGACGCGATCTGCAACGCGGTCCTCGCGGCCGACCGTCCGGTCGTGCTTGCCGTGCACAGCGCGAGTGGGTTCTCCGGGTACGCCGCGAGCGACCGCATTCCCGAGCGGATCGCGGCCATGGTGTACGTCGATACGGCTCCAGGGATCACGCCGCTGGCGCCCGATTTCGAGGGCGTCGAGAAGCCCATGGTCTGGGCGGAGATCGAGGCGGAGGAGAACCTCGAGGGCCTGAGCGAAGCCCAGAAGGAGACGTTCCGCCAGCGGGCCGTACCGGTCCCGGGCAACCTCCTGCGAGACACGGTGACGCTGAACAACGACGCCCGGCGCGACATCCCGAGCACCCTGATCTGCACCGGGTTCAGCGCCGATGACTACCAGACCTATGCCAGGGAGCATCCGGACTGGACGTTCCTGGCCGGCATCCCCGAGCTCCGCAACGCCACCTGGATCGACCTGCCCACCAGCCACTGGCCGATGTGGTCCCGCCCGGCCGAGCTGGCCGCGATCATCGGCGACGTCGCGGCGGCGCACGGCCCCGCGAACTAAGGGCGGGGCGGCTCCTCGGCCACGATCCAGGCGTCCACGTCCCGCTCGTAGTCGACCAGCGCGTCTGCGCCGAACCACAGCGCGAGCTCCGCTTCCGCGGTATCGGGCGCGTCGGAGGCGTGAATCAGGTTGCGCAGCCCGCTGATCCCCAGGTCGCCCCGGATGGTGCCCGGCTCGGCCTGGTTGGGCATGGTCGCGCCCACGAGCTTGCGAACCACGGCAATGGCATCGGGCCCCGTGACCGCGATGGCGGCTACCGGCCCCGAAGTGATGAACTCGACCAGTCCGGCGTAGAAGTGCTTGCCGGCGTGGACCGCATAGTGCGTCTCGGCCATCTCGCGGGGGACCCACAGCAGGCGAAGACCGATGACCTTGAGGCCCTTCCGCTCCAGGCGTCCGACGATCTCCCCCACCAGCCCGCGCTGCACGCCGTCGGGCTTGACCAGGACCAGGGTGCGTTCCATGCGGTGGTGGCTCCCTCAGGTACGCGCGGCGCGATCGTAGGCGGCGGAGGCCTCGCGCTCGCGGCCGGCCGCTCGGAGAAGGTCGCCGTACAGTACCAAACGCTCCGCGCCGGGCCGGGGGCCGAGGGTGGGCTCCAGCAGCGCGATACCTGCCGCGGCGATGCGCGGGTCGCGGCGCAGGGCCAGGGTCAGCTCCCGATCGCCGGTCGGCAGGTCCTCGGTGCCGTACGCCGTCGCCGCGGCGCCGAGGCGATCCTCGGCCGGGGAACCATCGGAGCCGTTCACGGGTCGCGCCGCCCAGCCCGGCGCCGGCCATTCGAGGCGGCTCGGCGCGCCGCGCCGCAGGCGCCACGCCTCGTCCGCGCCTACCGCGGTGACGACCCGCTCCAGCAGGCCCTCCGCCTGGCGCATCTCGCCAATCGCGGCGAGCCCCTCGGCTTCGACCATCATCGTGATCGAGCGCCGACGTTCGATCCCGCGGGGACGAACCGCGGTCACCGCGTCGTACGCGGCGACCGGTCGGCCAGACCGCCACAGCGACTCGGCCAGCAGGGCGCGGGCGGCATCCAGCTCCTCGGGGTTCCGCCCGGTGGCCTCCAGGGTGGCGATCCGCCGCCGGAGGGTGCCCTCCACCACGCCGTACTGCGCGGCGTCCATCTGCGCCCGGGCCAGCGCCAGCTGGTCGGGAACGAGGTCGATGCCGGTCTCGGCGGTCATGCGGCGAGCAGGGCCTCCACCCGTCGGCGGCCACGGAACGGGCCGAGCAGGACCACGCGCGCCATCTCCGGGCGCAGGTAGCGGCGCGCGACCCGCAGCAGGTCATTGGCGGTCACCGCCTCCAGGCGCTCGACCACCTCGTCCACGGTCAGGATCCGGGGGAGCAGGCTCTCCCCCGTCCCCAGCCAGGCGGCCACCGCACTGGACTCGTCCAGGCGCAGCTCGATCCGGCCGCGGGTGTAGGCGCGGGCCCGATCCAGCTCCGCGGCCGGAATCGGTTCCTGGACAACCCGCTCCAGCTGCTCGAGGGCGGCCGTGATGATGGCCGACGCCTGGGCGGGATCGAATCCGGCGTGGATGCCCACCGTGCCGCAGTCGGCGTACGAAGCGGCAAAGGTGCCGATGTCGTAGGCCAGCGACCGACGCTCCCGCAGCTCCACGAAGAGACGGCTGCTCATGCCGTCACCGAGGACCGCGGTCAGCAGGTCCAGGGCCCATCGGTCCGGATGGGTCCGCGACACGCCCGGCATGCCCAGGCACAGGTTGCCCTGGCTCAGGCGCCGGAACGCGACCTGCACGGCGCCCGCCGGTGACGGCCCGGGAGCGGGCGCGGCACCGATGCCGTCGCTGCGCACCGGCTTGTGGGCCGGTGTCGACCGGTCGAACCAGCCCCGCGCCGCGCGGCGGACCGCAGCGTGGTCAATGGCACCCGCCACGGCCAGGACCATGTGCTGCGGGACATACCACCGCTGCCAGTGCCGCTCGACGTCGGCGTGGGTCGTGCGCCGCACGCTTTGCGGCGTCCCCGCGATCTCGCGTCCGAGCGGGTGATCCCCGAACAGCAGCTGGTCGAACAGGGCGAAGACGTGGTCCGAGGGCGAGTCGACGTAGGCCCGGATCTCGTCCACCACCACCGGCTTCTCGGCCACGAGGTCGGCGGGACGCAGCAGGGGCCGCAGAGCGAGTTCGGCCACGACCTCGAAGGCCCGGTCGGCACGGCTGCGCGGGACGCGCGCCGAGTACACCGTCAGCTCGCGGTCGGTGGAGGCGTTGACGGTGCCCCCGCACGCCTCGATGGCCTCCGACAGGGCGCCCGGCTCGGGGTAGCCGCGCGTGCCCTTGAAGACGAGGTGCTCGACCATGTGCGACAGCCCGGCCTCGGTGGCGGCCTCGTGCCGCGAGCCAACGCCCACGAACAGGGCCACCGAGACGGATCGGGCGTGCGGCATGGCCTGACTGACCACGCGGAGGCCGTTGGGAAGGACGCTGCGCTCGTGGGGAGCAGCGCTGCGCCTAGGCGTCCTCGTCCTCTTCAGGGCCATCGGGGGACTTGAGGAGCTCCATCTGGATGAAGTCCGGATCGAGCGCCAGGTCGTCGGCGGCCATGGCGGCGCGCATC
Organism: uncultured Chloroflexia bacterium; assembly: GCA_963810925.1. Taxonomy (GTDB): domain Bacteria; phylum Chloroflexota; class Limnocylindria; order QHBO01; family QHBO01; genus DASTEQ01. The sequence continues at coordinate 40,656 of CAWEPF010000002.1, forward strand.
GGTGCCTCGTCCTCGATCCCGATCTCGGTCGCGGCCTGCGCGAACTCGATGACCACCTTCTCCGAGCCGATGACCAGGGTGTAGGTCAGGAGCTGGTCGGACGTCGTGTCGAACTGGAGGTAGTCGAACGAGTCGAGGTTCAGGCAGATGGACAGCGGCGTGAAGTAGGACGCGATTTCGGGGTGGTCGACCACCAGCCGCTCGACCCAGCCGGTTCCCCCGCTGGCCACCTGGTTGCCGCGGAAGTAGGCGTAGGTGACGGTCTGCTTCAGGAGTGGGCGGAGGATGTTGTAAATGTCACTCTTGTCGGTGACAAGGCCCGTGTTGATGTAGAGCTTGGCGCGATGTTCGGGCGTGGGCTCCATCGGTTTCTCCTGCGAGGTCTGGGGGAGTCTAGCATCGGTAGAATCGGCGCAAACGGCTGTTACGATGCTTGACTGATGCGACTCCTGGCGGCCGATATCGGCAACACGAGCACCGCGATCGGGCTTTTTGACGAGGGGGGCCTGGTCGGGTCGTGGCACGCCGAAACCGATCCCACCGTGACCGATGACGAGCTGGCGGCGACCGTGACCGGCCTGCTGGCCCTGGACGGGCACCACATGACCGATGTCACCGCGGCCGCGCTGGCCTGCGTGGTCCCGCCCCTGGTTCCGGGGTGGTCGCGGATGCTGGAACGACGCGCCGGCGTGGCACCGCTGGTGATCGATGCGGCGCTGTTGAAGGGCGTGATGGCCATCGAGATCGACCGGCCCGCCGAGGCGGGCGCGGACCGCCTGGTGAACGCCCTCGCGGCGCGCGAGGAGGTGGGCGGCCCGGCGATCGTGGTCGACCTGGGCACGAGCACGAACTTCGACGTGGTCAGCGCCGAGGGCGCATACATCGGTGGGGCGATTGCGCCGGGCCTGGGCATCTCGGTGGACGCGCTGGTGAGCCGCGCCGCCAAGCTGCCGCGCGTCGAGCTGCGGCGCCCTCCGAATGCCATCGGGACGAATACGATGCACGCCATGCAGAGCGGCGCGGTGAACGGGTACATCGGCCTGGTGAGCGGGCTGCTGGCGGCCCTGCGCGGCGAGCTCATGGAGCGCTCGCCGGCCGGCGCGCGGGTGACCGTCCTGGCCACCGGCGGGTTCGCCCTCCAGCCGTGGCTGGCCGACGTGCCGGGGATTGACCGGGTGGAGCCCGCGCTGACCCTGCGCGGCATCCGATACGCCGCGCAGCTGGTGGGCGTGGAGGCGCGCTCATGACCGACGGGTCGACCGGGACGCTGGTCGGACGCCGCGTGGTCGTGGGCGTCACCGGGAGCATCGCGGCCTACAAGGCCGCCGTCCTCGTCCGCCAGCTCATGAACGCGGGCGCCATCGTGGACGTGGCCATGACCCCGTCCGCCGCGGCGTTCGTGACCCCGCTCACCTTTGCGGCGCTCACCCATCGCCCGGTGATCACCGACGTCATGGCCCTGGATCCCGACCAGCACATCGCCCACATCGAGCTGGCGGAGGCCGCCGACGCCATCGTCCTGGCCCCGGCCACGGCCAACCTGCTCGGCAAGCTGGCCGCGGGCCTGGTGGACGACGCGGTGACCGCCATCGCCTGCGCCAGCCGAGCGCGGGTGGTGGTCGCGCCGGCCATGGACGCCGGGATGTGGACCCACCCGGCCACCCAGCGCAACGTCGAGACGCTCCGGGGCTTTGGCTACCTGGTCGTGGAGCCGGAGGTCGGGGCGCTGGCCTCGGGCCTGACCGGCATCGGTCGGTTGGCGGAGCCGGAGACGATCCTGGCCGCGGTCGAGCGCCTGTTCGCGCGGGCCGGCGACCTCGAGGGGATGCGGGTCGCGATCAGCGCCGGTGGGACGCGCGAGCCCATCGACCCGGTGCGGTTCATTGGCAACCGGAGCAGCGGCAAGATGGGCGTGGCCCTGGCCGAGGCGGCGCGCGACCGGGGAGCCACGGTGACCCTGGTCGCGGGCGCCATGTCGGTCACCCCGCCCCGGGGAGTGGACGTGGTGGAAGCAACGACCGCCGCCGCCATGCGCGAGGCCGTGCTGCGGGCGGCGCCGACGGCCGACATCCTGGTGATGGCCGCCGCGGTCGCGGACTACGGGCCGGCCAAGCCCAGCGGTCGAAAGATCAAGCGTGGCTCCGGCAACATCAGCCTGGAGCTCGTCCCCAACCCGGACATCATCGCCGAGGTGGGCGAGATGCCCGACCCGGTCCGACCCTTCCTGGTGGGCTTCGCCGCGGAGAGCGACGACCTGGAGGCCAACGCCACCGGCAAGCTGCGCGACAAGGGCCTGGACCTGATCGTCGGCAACCGGGTGGGCGGGCCGTTCGACGCCATCGGCTCCGAGGAGAACAAGGTCGTGGTCTTTGGCGTGGAGGGCGCCCTGACCGATTGGCCGATGCTCCCCAAGCGCCAGGTCGCCGAGCGCCTGTGGGATCTCATCGCAGACCGATATCGCGCCGGACGGCACGGCGACACCACCCCGGAGCCCACCGCGCGCCCGCGTGCGCGCCGCTCCCGCCAACAGGACGCCTAGCGGTGCAGGTCGTCCGCGGCGTCGATCAGCTGCGGGACGCCATCCTCGATCTCCGTCGAGCGGGCCACTCCATCGGGTTCATCGCCACCACCGGCCTCGTCCATTCGGGGCAGCTGTCGCTCGTCCAGGCTTCGCGCGGGACCGATGGCGCGGTGGTGGTCAGCAACCAGCGCGATCCCTCGGGGACCGCGGCCGACGAGGAGCGGCTGCTGGCCCTCCTCGAGCGCGAGGGCGTGGACGTGGCCTTCCTCCCGGCGCCCGGCACGGTGGACCCGCCCCACGTCACCCGGGTCACGGTGGACGGGCTGACCGGACGGCTGGAGGGCGCCTCGCGTCCGGGATACCTGGACGAGGTGGCGACCACGACCATGAAGCTGCTCCACCTGGTCGGCCCCGCCCGCCTGTACCTGGGCCAGAAGGACGCCCAACGGGTGGTCGTCGTGCGCCGCATGCTCAGCGACCTGTTCGTCAACGTGGAGCTGGTGGTGTGCCCCATCGCCCGTGAGCCCGACGGCCTGGCGGCCTCGGCCGCGAACATGGGGCTGTCCATCGAGGAACGGCATGCCGCCACCTGCCTGTACACGGCCATCGCGGCGGCCGAGGCGGCCTACGACGGCGGCGAGCGTTCGGCCGAGGTGGTGCGCGCCCGGATGACCGATCGGATCGGCGCCGAACCGCTGGCCCGGGTGGACTACCTGAGCGTGGCGGACACCGAGACCCTGGCCGAACAATCCCGGCTCGAGGGGCCGGCGCTGGCCATGGCCGCGGTGTGGATCGGTCGCACGAGACTCACCGACAACGTGCCCCTGGGCTGACCGCGGCCCCGCATTCCGAAAGTACTACTGACCGCCATACGCGGCTGGGTAGGATGGGCTGGGGAGGCCGGCGAGTGCCCACGTCCGGCCTCCTTTTTCTGCGCCCGGCGGGGCGCAGATCCGTCGAAAATCGCCCTACTTGGTGGCGGCCGCGGCCCGCATGGCGGCCTTGTGAGCGCGCTTCTTGGCCTGGTACGCCTCCAGCGCCTCGGGCGTGTCCACGTCTCCCAGGGTGGGCCAGGTCGGTAGGCGCTCGGCCAGTCCGGGGAGGTCCACCCCGTAGCGCTTGGACAGGATTGCCATGATCCCGGAGACCTTCAGGTCACCGATGGACGGCAGGGCCCGCAGCCGCTTCTCGAGATCCGCCCCGTCCTGCGCGTCGCGCCACACCCGGCTCGCGTCCCCGCCGTAGGTCTCGGTGATGACGCGGCACAGGGCCGCCACCCGGGTGGCCATGGAGGCCGGGTATCGGTGCAGGGCCGGGCGTTCGCGGAACACGCGTTCCAGCTCGGCCGGGTCCATGGCCGCAATCCGGGCCGGGTCCAGGTGCCCGATCCGGCGGCGCAGCTCCCACGGGCCGTTGAACGCGTGCTGGACCGTGATCTGCTGGTCGAGCGCGAACCCGATCAGGAGGGCCAGCGGATCCGCGCCCAGCAGGGCGTTGGCCTCGGGGTTGTCGGTGAAGGGCAGGACCGGGGTGGCGGTGGCGCGGGCCATGGGGTCAGCTCTCGCGGGGTGCGCTCGCGGACCCGGTTCGGCGCTGGATCCGCTCGACGGCCTCGTGCAGGCGCGCGACCAGCTCGGCGTCGACCATCTCCGGCTCGATGTGCTCCCCCAGCCGCTCCATGAGGTCCGCGGCGATGTTCAGCAGGATGTCCGCGTCCGCGATGAAGAACTGCGGCTCGTTGTTGTAGCGGACCAGGGTCAGCCGGCCCTGGAGGGTCGAGCCCGCCTCCCCGTGGAGGACCTGGGTCCCGAAGTTGTGGCCCTGGATCCCGTCGGGGTTGTTCAGGAAGTTCAGGGCGTTGTCGATGGCCAGGCCAAAGCGTGCCCGCCAGCTGACGATCCGCTCCCCGATCTCGGGCGACAGACCGATCTGGCCGACCTCCTCGAACACTTCGCGGGTGACGGTCAGCAGACCGATGAGGGTCGAGCCGGCCCGGTTGCCGAGCATCACCTGGAGCGAGCGCTCGAGGGTGAAGACGTCCGCGTCGAAGCGGGGGCTGGTCGTGACGTCGGCCAGGAGGTCCTCGACGTTGTCCAGCTGCCCCGGCTCGGACAGGGCGGTGCTGAGGGTCAGGATTTCCTCCCGGAAGAGGAACCGCTCCTCGTGATCGAGCATGGGCCCGTCTTCGGCGTCTATGGGTACAGGCCTCGGAGCGTCGTCGCCTCGGCCACCCGCGACACGGCCACCATGTAGGCCGCCGTCCGCATGTGGACCTCGTGCAGGTCGCTCATCTTGTAGACCGCCTCGAACGCGCGATCCATGATCTCCTTGAGGCTCTCGTTGATGCGGGCCTCGGTCCAGAAGAAGGACTGCATGTCCTGGACCCACTCGAAGTAGCTGACCGTGACCCCGCCCGCGTTGCACAGGATGTCGGGGATCACGAAGACACCGCGCTCGAACAGGATGGCATCGGCCTCGGGCGTGGTCGGTCCGTTGGCGGCCTCGGCCACCACCTTGGCCTGGATCCGGTGGGCGACGTCGGCGGTGATCTGGTTCTCGAGTGCGGCCGGAATGAGGATGTCGCAGTCGAGGGTCAGCAGCTCGTCGTTGGTCACCGTGGTCGTTCCGGGGAAGCCGACCACGGTCCCGTGCTCCTGCTTCCAGGCACCCACCTTGGCCGGGTCCAACCCGGCCGGGTTGTGGATGCCGCCGGTCGAGTCGCTGACCGCCACGATGGTTGCGCCCTCCGCGGCCAGGAGCTGGGCGGCGATGGAGCCGGCATTGCCGTAGCCCTCGATTGCGACCCGTGCGCCGGCGAGCGGCAGGTTCAGGACGGTGGACGCCTGCTGGAGGCAGAACACGGCGCCGCGGGCGGTCGCCTCGTTGCGGCCCAGCGAGCCACCGATCGCGATCGGCTTGCCGGTCACCACGCCCGAGATCGTGTAGCCGTTGTGCATCGAGTAGGTGTCCATCATCCAGGCCATGGTCTGGGAGTTCGTGTTCACGTCCGGCGCGGGGATGTCCCGGTCCGGACCGATGAGCGGGCTGATCTCGGTCGTGAACCGGCGGGTCAGGCCCTCGAGCTCCTTCCGGGACAGCTTCTTGGGATCGACGATCACGCCGCCCTTGCCGCCGCCGTAGGGGATGTTCACGACCGCGCACTTCCAGGTCATCCACATGGACAGGGCCCGCACCTCGTCCAGGGTCACGTCCTGGTGGTAGCGGATGCCGCCCTTGGCCGGGCCGCGCGAGAGGTTGTGCTGGACGCGGTAGCCGGTGAAGACCTCCACGTGCCCGTCGTCCATGGTGACCGGGAAGTGGACCGTGAGCTCGCGCTTGGGTTCTCGCAGGACGCGTCGCAGACCTGGATCCAGGTCGAGCTTCTCGGCGGCCTGGTCGAACTGCTGCTGGGCCACCGCCCAGATGTTCGGAGCCTCGGCGGTTGACTGGTCGGTCATGGGTGGCGGACGTCTCCCGTTGGTTGTTCTGGTCGTGGGTGCCCGGCGAGCGTCGCTCGGCGAAAAGGCGCGCCGATTATAGGGGCCGCCCCCCGGAAATCGTCTAGAGGTCTAGACCAGTTCGACGGCCAGGGCCACCGCTCCCCCGCCGCCGAGGCACAGGGTCGCGAGGCCCCGCTTCCCGCCGCGATTGCGGAGGGCGTACAGGAGCGTCGTGAGCACGCGTGCCCCGGATGCACCGATGGGATGGCCCAGCGCCACGGCGCCGCCGTTGACGTTGACCTTGTCCCAGTCGAAGCCCAGGGCGTTGCCATCGGCCAGGACCTGGGCGGCGAAGGCCTCGTTGATCTCGATCAGGTCGAAGTCGGCCAGCGGGATGCCCACCTTCTCGACCAGCCGCTGCACCCCGTCGATCGGTGCCTCGAACAGCCACTCGGGGGCGACGTCGGCCTGGGCGTAGCCGAGGATGCGGGCCATGGGCTGGAGTGCCGGCATCGGCGACCCGATCGCCGGAGGCGAGGACCAGGGCCGCGGCGCCATCGGTGATGCCGGGGGAGTTGCCGGCCGTGACGGTGCCGGTGCCATCGGTCTGGAAGGCGGGCTTGAGGTTGGCCAGCGCCTCGGCCGAGGTGTCGGGGCGGGGCCCTTCATCGGTGTCCACGATGGTCGGGCCCTTCTTGCCGGGCACCTCGACCGGGACGATCTCGTCCGCGAACGCGCCCGACGCCTGCGCGGCCAGGGCCCGCTGGTGGGAGCGCAGGGCGAAGGCGTCCTGGGCCTCGCGGCTGACCTGGTGCTTGTTTGCCACCCGCTCGGCGTGGATGCCCATGTGGACGTCGCAGGCGGTGCACCACAGGCCGTCGTACACGGTGGCGTCCACGAGCTCCTGGTTGCCGAGCCGGTAGCCGGCCCGGGCACCGGGGAGCAGGTACGGGCCCAGGTTCATGTTCTCCATGCCCCCGGCCACGATCACGGCCGCGTCACCGGCCGTGATGGACGCAGCGCCCAGCATCACGGCCTTCAGGCCGGAGCCGCACACCTTGTTGATGGTCGTGGCACTGACCCCGTCCGGCAGCCCGGCCTTGCGCGCCGCCTGGCGGGCGGGGGCCTGGCCCGCGCCGGCCTGGATGACCTGGCCCATGAAGACCTCGTCCACGGTCGCCGGGTCCATGCCCGACCGCTCGACCGCAGCCCGGATGGCCACCGCTCCCAGGTCCGTGGCCGGAACCGTGGACAGGCGCGCCCCCGAACTTGCCGATGGGCGTCCGGGCGGCGGACAGGATGAAGACGTCGGTCACGCCGTCATGGTACCCGGGGTCCTCAGGCCAGCGAGATCGCGACCTCATCCAGCAGGTCGTATACGTCCTGCATCCCGTCCTCCATGCCGGTCGCGAGGATCATGTCCCGGACCTCAGGGCTGTACGCTTCGGCCAGTGGCGTCATGAGAGTCCGACGTCCTGCTTGGCGAACGTCTGCTGGCACCCTTCCGGGAAGATCGATACGCCGAGCCGCTTCCGCGCATCTTTACAGTGAGCGGGCCTGCCTGAGAGGGCCGCAGCGAGGCGAAGCGCGTGGAGCGTGACCTGGTGATCCGAGCGCAGCACGGCGACGAGGACGCCTTTTCATCGCTGGCGGCGGCCCTGGGCGATCGATGGCTGAACGTCGCGCAGCGAATCGTCCGCGACGTCGCCATGGCTGAGGACGCGACCCAGGCGGCGATCGTCGCCATCTGGCGGCAGCTCCCCCGCCTCCGCGATCCGGACCACTTCGAGGGCTGGGCCTACCGCATCCTCGTCAACGAGTGCCGGTTGGAACTGCGCCGCGAGAAGCGGGCGATTCCGACCATGAGCCTCACGCCGGACGACGGATCGGTCCACGACGGCGGTACCGCTCTGGCCGTTCGCGACCAGCTCGAACAGGCATTCCTCCGGCTGCCGGTCGAGCATCGGGCCATCCTCGTCCTCCAGCATTACCTCGGCCTCACGCTGGATCAATGTGCCGAGCGGCTTGCTATTCCCGTGGGGACCGCCCGTTCCGGAGCCACTCCGCGAAAGGCCAGCTGCGAGCCGCCTTGGAAGCCGATGAACGGGCAATCGCGCGCGAGGTGCAGTCGGCATGAGCGGCAGGACGAACCGCCCGCTTGACGTCGACACAGCTCTCACGGACTGGCTGCGCGGGAGTCCACGCCTCTCGGCCGACCACGTGGTCGCCTCGGCGTTGACCGAAGTCGCGAAGACCCGTCAGCCGCGGAGCCTGTTCTTCGTCGACGCGACGGTCTTCCGTGTCGGGCTCATCGCGGCGGCCGTGGCTGCCTTGGCGATTGGACTGGGACTCGGTCTCGGCCCGCACCTGATTGGGACCGATGCATCACCCACGCCGTCGATCGGCCCCGCCCCGAGCGACGAGAACCCACCGTTGGTCTCGTACACGAACCCTGTGCTCGGCTATGAACTCCTCCTCCCACCCGCGTGGGTGGCAAGTGCGGAGCCGATGTCGGACAACCGGGAGGGGGTACCGCCGGGGACCGCGGTGCCAGGCGTCGTTCGCTTCGGCAACTCGGAGGTCAGCCTCCAGCCGGCGCTGATGATCAGCGTCGGGACCGCGGATGGCGAGGTATTCATCTGCGAGACGGGCATATGCGCGCCGCAGACCGTCGCAGACCTCGACGAGCTTGATGCCGCGGTGGCGAGCGTCCCCGCTTCTGCCCTCGGTGTGCCTCTCCTCTCAACAACCGAGGTCCTCGTGGACGGAGAAGTGGGTCGCATCGAGTCCCCGCGTTCCGTCACCTGTGACGATGGCTGTTGGTTCAGCATGCGATCCGGGATGACGTGGTTGCCAGGTAGGCCACAAGTGCATCGCACGGTGACCTTCCTGCACGATGGTCGCCCTGTCGTGCTCGCCTTCGACTACTTCTCGGCGAGCCTCGAAGAGGTTCGCGCCATCGTCGAGAGCTTCCGTTTCCTCGACTCGGACGCCACCACTCCGACCCCGAGCGACATCGAGGCTGGGTTCGCCCACTACACGGCGGAGGCGGGCACGTACGAAGTCAGCGTGCCCTCCGCCTGGGGCCTTCGGACCGACCTCTTTGGCGACGGAGCGTTCTATGGGATCGGCGATCCGTCCCTGCCGGTCACTGGCTGGGGCGAGGGCTACGAACGGCCGTACACAGCTCTGGTGACGATCTCAGTGGGTGATTCCCAGGGCCGGATCCGTCTGTGCCAGGCCAGCGGATGTTTCAGAACCTACGAGGTGGGTAACACCATCGAGGAAATGGACGCTGCCATCGCCTCCCTGACGCAGCCGGAAGGGGGGTTTCCCAGCATGACCGAGTACCGCTGGGAGGTGAGGCTGGACAGTGAACCTGCGCTCTTTGTGGGCATCACCTCGCCGCACGGCTGGACAGCGACCCCCCAGTTCCGACACGTATTTGCCGTGCACGAGGGGCGCCCGCTGGTCATCGCTTTCGAGCATTGGGCCCTGATGAATGCGACTGGTGATGAGCGTCAATCGTGGCGGCGGCTGATCGATACCTTCCGCTTCCTGGATGGATGGTGAAAGGAACGCTCGACCATCGCCTCATGTTCCTGGCGGGCGTGGTGGCCTTCGGGGCGGGACAGCGGCTCCGCAGTTCATCACGTTGTCATCGACGCTTCGGGTTCACCGATTGAGGGCCGCCTGCCTTCATCCGTGACACCGGCTCGATAATCGAACCGCGGCCACCTCTCCCCCACTCCTCCCATTGAGCGGACCTGCCCAAGAGGGCCGCATCGAGGTCAGCGAGTGGACCCACGGATCGTGGAACAGGCGCAGCGGGGCGACCAGCAGGCGTTCGCCGAAATGGCCCACGCCCTGGGGTCACGCCTCTACGCGATCGCCTACCGCATCCTCCGCGACCATGACCGGGCCGATGACGCGGCCCAGCACGCGATCGTCACCATCTGGCGCGACCTTCCCAGCCTTCGTGACCCGTCGCGCTTCGAAGCCTGGGCGTATCGGATCCTTGTGCACGCCTGCTACGCGGAGGCGCGGCAGGGTCGGCGCGACGACCATCCGTCCGACGGGGTCCCGGATGGGGTAACGCCCGATGACGCGCTGTCCGTCGCAGACCGCGACGAGCTTGACCGGGCCTTCCGGCGCGTGCCGGCCGACCAACGGGCGATCCTGGTCCTCCAGCACTACCTGGACATGGGCCTGCCCCGAGATCGCCGAGCTGCTGCATGTCCCGCTCGGCACCGTCAAGTCGCGGAGCCACGCCGGACGCCGGGCGCTCCGCGCCGCCCTGGAAGCCGACGCGCGCCCAGCCGCAGGAGCGCAACCAGCATGAGCACCTTCGGACGCCCGCTGACCGACGACGGACTGATCCGCGCGCTCGACCACTGGCTCGACGACGGGCCGGTCGTGGCACGCCGACCTCATGGTCGAGTCCGCGCTGCGGACGGCCGCCGGATGCCGCAGCGCCGCTGGCGAGGTCGCGTGCTTCGCTTTACTGGCGGATCACCGCTTGTTCCTGTTGGCCTGACGCTGGCTGCCGTGGCGCGGTCGTGGCCCTCGGCGTCGGCCTCGGACAGGTGCTGCCGCTCCCTGGCACCCAGGCAACGCCGACGCCTGAGCTCACCGACAATCCGACCCCGGACGCCTCCAGCGCGCCGTCGGGTTTGGTCATCTTCACGAACCCTCGGGACGGCTACGAGCTGACGCGTGCCGGCCAGTTGGACGCCGGGCGAGTTCCTCTCCAATCCGCCGGGAACGATGCGGTTTGGCGCTGCACACAGCGACAACGGTCCAAGTTCCTTCGGCGCCTTGACGGTGAGCATCGGCAGCACCGACGGGATCGTGCGCGACTGCGCTCCTGGCCCTTGCCGTCCGATCGTCGCGACCACGATCGATGCACTGGACGCCGCCATCGCGAACGGCAGCACGCGGAAGAGGCGTTTGGATCACGACCACCGATGTCGATGTGACATTGGACGGCGAGCCGGCCCGCTGGAGTACGTGACCTTCGGCGGCGGACTGATCGAGGCCGGTCCGCAGTTCCACCACCTCTTCGCGATCCATGACGGACGCCCCATCGTCCTGTCGTTCGACAAGTACGCCCAGGGCTTGGGGGTCATTCGGACGACATCGGGTGGGTCGAGTCGCTCATCCGGGGTTTCCGGTTCCTCGAAGTCGCGCCGGATTCGCCTACGACCGGTACGTTCTCATTCCCCGAGTTCGGGTATGAGCTCTCCTTGCCGGAGGGTTGGACCCAGACGGGGACGCTCGATCCATCGGCGTTCGCCTTGCAGAGCGGCAACGGAACGGCGACGGTGGTTGTCGGCGACGAGGCGGGTCGGATCTGGACGTGCACCGAACCGGCAGGACCCTGGGAGGTCTGTCAGCGGGTCACCGCGCCCGGGCTTGATGCCCTCACGGCAGCGGTCGAGCCCCGAAGTGCGGACGAGCACGGGATTCCTGTGCCGGGGACGATTACCCGGGACACCATGCTTCTCGACGGCGAGGACGCGAACCTGGTCGGCGTCGGGGCGTACGAGTACCCCGCCCGCGGCGGGGAACACGTCACGTACATCTTGGCTTTCCATGACGGACGCCCGTTCATCCTCCGCTTCCACACGACGTTGGAAGGGCCGCCGGACGGGTGGATCAGCGACTTCCTTTCGGGTTTCCGATTCCTCGATTGACGCCGGCCAGCGGCCGTGCGCCCCTGATAATCGAACCGATCCAGCCGAACCCGCATCGTACGAACCGAGCGGGCCTGCCCAAGAGGGCCGCACCGAGGTACTGACGTGGAGCGGAGGCTCGTGGAGCTGGCCCAGCGAGGAGACCAGAAGGCGTTCTCCGAGATCGCCTTCCTCGTCAGCCCACGCCTGTTCCCCGTCGCGCAGCGGATCCTCCGCGACTACCACCGGCGCCGAGGACGCCACCCAGCAGACCCTGGTCCAGATCTGGCGCAAGCTGCCGAAGCTCTCGGACCCCGACAAGTTCGACGGGTGGGCGTATCGGATCCTGGTCAACACCTGCTACGCCGAGGCCCGGAAGAGCAAGCGCCATCCCGACGACCTCCGCCTCCTGGAGACCGATCGCGCCAGCGCCGACGAGTCGCTGAGCGTCGCCGACCGCGACATGCTGGAGCGGGCGTTCGACCGCCTGCCGGCTGAGCAACGCGCGGTGCTTGTCCTCCAGTACTACCTGGACCTGGGCCATCCGCAGATCGCCGAGATGCTCGGCGTCCCGCTGGGGACCGTGAAGTCCCGAGCGTCAAGTGGACGCCAGGCCCTGCGAGCGGCTCTGGAAGCCGATGCGCGGACGGGTGTTGGGCGGTGGACGGCATGACCGAGCGCGAGGGCCCGATGACCGAGCTGCAGTTCGACGAGCTGTTGGGGACCTGGCTTGCCGATGGCGCCCATGCGACGGCGGACCGCATCGCCGAGAACGCGATGCTGGAGATCGCGACCGTTCCACAGGAGCGGAACTGGCTGGCTGCCATGCAGTCGTCGTTCGCGTCCGCGCCGGTGGCGTGGGCTGCCGCGATCCTGGCGTTGGCGGTCGGGATCGGACTCCTGGTGGGCACTCGGCTGGTGGGCAACCCCAATCCGAGTCCGACTCCGGACCCCAACGCGCTCGTCCTGCAAAGTTACGAGGACGCGGGCTACGAGCTGGAGATCCCCGCCTCGTGGTCGGAGGTCGATTCCGGATACGCAGATGCCAAGATGTGGTCTGGTCCTGGCGGCACGCTCATGATCAGCTATGGGACGACGATCTTCGACGGTGGCGCGGTGACGATCTGCGCGCCGCCGCTGCCGGATTACAACACCTGCATGGCGATCGAACACGGGTATTCGGTCCCGGTCGTTCCGAGCGATTACACGGGTCCGATCTCGCAGGAGGGCTGGCTCGACCGCTGCGACGGCGCCTGCCCGGTGGATTACACCGAAACCGTCCTAGACAAAGAGCCCGCGGGTCAGGACCGGGCAGTGATCACCGATTTTCAGCTCACTTATGTGTCGACGTTCCACAATTACCGGCCGATCATCCTGTACTGGTCCGAGCCGCTGGCGACCGCCGACCTGACTCGGGTCGAGGCGATGCGGGACAGCTTCCGCTTCCTCGACCAATCCGCCGGAGGCAGCCCGCCACCATTCGTCGATCCGACCGAGCTGGTTCTGTACTCGAATCCGGATGACGGCTACGAGATGCTCGTGCCTCGCTTCTGGCAGGAGAGTGCGGCGGCCATCCTGGATCCGGACGGGGAACCCCTATCCACGCGTGCAGTCACTTCGGGACCGGACGGTGCCGAGGAAACGGACTCCGGGTGTGATGATCAGCCTGGGTGAGCCCGATGGATCGGTCTACGCCGAATTGCCACGGACCGCTCCAGGAGGGACTGGGACATTGCCTCCCCCTGAATGCCGCCAATTTGCGGCCACGTCGCTCGACGAGTTGCAGGCGGAAGTAACCAGTGTCCCGACCTACTACGTGGAAGGGGTTGGCCGGCATTGGGAGCCGTGCCGACCGAGGAGAGCGGCGACCTCGTGCTCGGCGGTGAGCCGGGCCGATTCGAACGCCCCGTGTATCTGACCGACTCGCATGGGTGCCTCGGCTGCCCGTGGATGCTCTACAACGTGTTCGCAATCCACGACGGACGACCGGTGGTGCTCGCCTTCGACTGGTGGAACATCGACTTCGAGCAGATCAGCGCCGACTACTTCGACCAGATGCTGACCAGCTTCCGCTTCCTGGACTGATTCGGCCGCCGCACCCGTCGTTTTCGAACCGATCCGCTCCGAGTCGCATCGAACGGTGCATGAACGGATCGCTGGATCGCCGAAACGGATTCCTCGTGGCGGTCGTGGGGGGCGGGGTGATCATGGCCACGCTCGCGCTGCTCCTCGTGGTCCCGCCAGGCGGTCCCGCTCAAGTGGCCCCTACGGGCAACGCACCGGGACCCTCGCCGTCGCCTCGAACCAACGAATACATGGTGCTGTTCCAAAATCATGCAGACGGCTACGAGGTCACACTGCCGGCCGCCTGGAAGGTGCGAGAAAGCGCAGACACGATCGAGCCGCTGTTTTCCGGTGTGAGGCGATTCGATCTGGACGCGTCCGGCCGATTTGACGGGTTGACCGCGCTCACGATCATGGTCGGGGAACCGTCCGGCGAGTTCTACAACTGCTTCGGTGGCCCGTGTAACAAGGCAACGGCGAGCGGCCTGGATGAGCTCGCCGAGCTCATCCACATTCTTCCGAGCGACATCGAGGCCCAGTATCTGAGAGGGGGAGACGCGCGACTCGACGGCGAGCCGGCGCGATGGGAGTCGCTCAGGCCCAGCGGATTCGCCGGCGGTCCGCCCGCGTACTACACCGTGATGGCGATGCATGACTCCAGGCCCGTCATCCTCCAGTTTGACCACTGGGCGATCAAGTGGGGCTACTGGTCCCAGCGCACCGTTGACGAGATCGTTGCCAGCTTCCAGTTCATAGAGCCAGTAAGCGGCGGATATTTGCCTCCGCCCGCCAGCCCAATTCCTGCCCTCAGCTCGCGCTGGGAAGGCCAGCAGCTCGTGTTTGCCGAGGCGGGCTTTCAGGTTCGTATCCCTCGATTCTGGAATGTGGACGCACAGGGTTCGAACGTTGTGATGGGCGGTGAAGGCACGCATTTCTCGGTCCGGGTCGGCGATGCCCAGGGTCGGCTCCTGACCTGCGACCAGCCCGACCGGCCGTGGGAGCGCTGCAGGGACGTGGTCGTTACCACCCTCGACGAGTTCGCCGACGCGGTGAAGCAAGGCCCTGTCGTAGGCTGCGGCGATCTCTGCCCTCCCGCGGCGAGCGGCGGCTCTGCATCCCTGGCAGGCGAAGACGCCTGGCGCGTAACAATCTTCGGGTACGAATATCCGGCTCACGGCGGCGAGAACGCCCTCTACATCCTCGCGCTACACGAAGGCCGGCCGTACTTCCTCCGATTCCACACGTCTGCCGACCGCAAGCCGGGATCCCTGTGGGACGAGATCGTTGCCTCCTTCGAATTCGTGGATTCGCCGACCGCCGGAGGGCAGACCTTCACGTCCACTGAGGCGGGCTTCGCGATCGACGTGCCCGCGAGCTGGGTCGAGGAGCCCGACGACGATCCCAACGCTGTATGGATCCATGGCTCCGAGGGCGGCCTCAAGATCCGAGTGGGCGATGGGTCGGGGAACATTCTCAACTGCAACGTTCCGCCGAGTTCGCCGTGTGTCGAGGTCCTGGTCGGATCGGTTGAGGATCTGGTCGAGCTGCTCACACCCACGGGCCGGCGCTCCCCGCCGTTCGTGCCAGGTTCGGTATGGCTGAGCCGCAAGGCGTCCTCGTTGGGGAATATTTCGGCCGTGCAGATGACCGTTAGGGCGTGGGAAAGCGGCCCGTCGGCTCGGGCGTATACCCGCCACTACGTGGTGGCGATGGACCGCGGTCGCCCCGTCATCATCAAGTGGGAGCCCGGGACCTTCCACGGTCGCGAGTTCCAGCAGCTGTTGTCTTCGTTCCGCTTCCTGGACTGAACGAGCGCCGCCGGCGCGGATGGCAACCGCTCCCAGGTCCGTCGCAGGAACTGTTGAAAGGCCCCCGCCGAACTTGCCGATGGGCGTCCGGGCGGCAGAGAGGATGAGGACGTCGGTCAACCGACAATCGTGCTCGGAGCGTGGCGCATACTCCGAACCCGCCTGTGCCCAACCTCTTCGTCCGGATGATTCCGGCGCGCAGCCTCACACTTGGCGCGACATTGCTCGTGGTCGTCGGCTGCGCCACGTCACCTGGCGGATCTTCGACCCCTGTCGGGAGTGCATCGGCCGACCCGCTCCAGGCACTCGCCGATGAAAACGGCAGCGGGGTCATCCTTGCGTATGGCACGTCCGCGGGCTTGGAATCCGCTGCGGCCGGCGCAGATGGCGATGGCTCGGCGATAGCGCCGGAGAGCGCCTGGTGGGTCGGCTCCGTCGCGAAGATGATCACGGCGACCGCGATCCTCCAGCTCGTGGACGCGGGCGAGGTGGCCCTCGATAGTCCGGCTGCGGCTTACCTCGAGGGGTCGGTCTCGGACGCGTTCACGATCCGTCAGCTCCTCCAGATGCGAAGCGGGGTCCCGGGTACGTCCGAACACATCGGCGCGTGCCCGTCGGCTGGAATCGTCCAGACCGCCCTGGACCTGGCGGCTGAGCCGAAGTTCGAGCCAGGATCGCGGTTCGATTACTCGAACACGAATTACATCCTGCTTGGGCAGGTCATCCGGACGGTCACGGCGAGCGACCCCGCGACGGTCATCCGAAGCGGCATCTTCGATCCACTCGGCATGGATGACTCGTTCTTCTGGGACAGCGAGACGGGTGCGGCCATCTCAAGCCACGCGGCCGGCGCGGGCGTCCCGATCCCCGGCGGATGTCCCCTGCTGGACGAGACGGTCGGGACCGATGGGTGGCTGGTGTCCAGCGCGCAGGACCTGGACCGCTTTTTCCGGGGCCTTTTCGGGGGCCAGCTCATCAGCGAGGCAAGCCTGGCTGCCATGACCGATACGAGTGTGAATGATGGCGAGTTCCTGCAATTCGGGCTGGGCCTGATGGAGGAGGCGCAACCCTCTCACCCGGGCACGACGCTTTACGGGTTCGTCGGCACGCCCGAGGACTACGAGACCACCGCGTACCACGATCCGGCAACGGGCACCACGGTCGTCGTGATGTACGCATTCCAGGGCACGGCGCTTGCCTGGCACCTGTACGACCTGGCGATCGCAAACCCGTAGGGTTTGCCTGGCCTCAGGCGGGGGTGCCGTCGTCCTCGAAGAGGCGGTCGATCTGAGTCGGCCAGTTCTCCTGGACCACCCGCAGCTTCGTCTTCAGGGTGGGAGTCAGCTCCCCGTTTTCCTCGGAGAGGGCCCGGGGAAGCAGCGCGATCCGGCGCGGGCGCTCGTAGACCGCGAAGTCCTCCAGCAGGTTCCGCACGTCCCCCTCGACCAGCTGCCGGACGGCCTTCTCCTCCACCAGCTTCTCGGGCGCCATGCCGCCCAGCCCGTTGGCCTCCGCCCACGGCAGCAGCTCGTCGAAGTTCGGCGCGATCAACGCCCCGGTGTACGGGTGGCGGTCGCCCAGGATGACGGCCTGGGCGATGTACTTCGAGGCGGACAGCGCGGCTTCCATCGGTCCCGGTGACACGTTCTTGCCGTTGCCCAGGACGATGATGTTCTTGAGCCGATCGGTGATCTTGATCCGACCGATGGGGTCCAGCTCACCGATGTCCCCGGTGTGGAACCAGCCGTCGGGGTCGATGGCCTTGGCCGTTTCGGCGGCGTTGTTCAGGTAGCCGAGCATGATCTGCGGGCCACGCACCTGGATCTCGCCCGTCTCGGGATCAATGCGGACTTCGGTCGCCGGCGCCGGACGGCCCACCGTTCCGAACACGAAGTCATCGGGCCGGTTGATGCTCACCAGCGGGCTCGTCTCGGACAGCCCGTAGCCCTCGAGGATGAGGATGCCCAGGGCGTAGAAGAACTCCCCCACCTCGCGCGACAGCGGCGCCGAGCCAGAGACGAAGTAGCGGACCCGGCCACCGGTCCGGGCCTTGACCCGGTGGTAGACGAGCTTGTCCGCGATGGCGTGCTGGACCTTCAGGCCCAGCCCATCCCCGCGCCCGGCGACGTGGTTCTCGTACCGCTTCCGCCCCACGCCAATCCCCCAGTGGAAGATCCGCTGCCGCAATCGGCGGTGACGCCTCGACCGATGCCACGACCCGCCCGTAGACCCGCTCGTAGAAGCGGGGCACGGCGGCCATGACGGTGGGCTGGACCTCGACCATGTTGTCCGCCAGCCGCTCGATGAGCGATTCGGCGTACACGACGGTGGACCCGTGGGCCAGCGGAATGATCTCCCCGGTCAGCCGCTCGAAGATGTGGGACAGGGGCAGCCACGACAGGAAGACGTCGGCCTCGTAGAAGTCGACGATCTGGACCGCGGCCTCGTAGTTGTAGAGCAGGTTGCCGTGGCGAATCATCGCCCCCTTGGGGTTGGCGGTCGTCCCCGAGGTATGGATGACCGTGGCCAGGTGCTCGCGGTCGATCGCCCGCCAGCGCGCCTCCCAGCCGGCCCGCTGCGCCTCGTCGAACGCGCGGCTGCCGAGCTCCTCCAGGGTCAGGGTGCCGGCCGGGAACTTGC
Organism: uncultured Chloroflexia bacterium; assembly: GCA_963810925.1. Lineage (GTDB taxonomy): Bacteria > Chloroflexota > Limnocylindria > QHBO01 > QHBO01 > DASTEQ01. The sequence goes on from CAWEPF010000002.1 coordinate 58,804, forward strand.
CCGACGTGTCGAACGTGATGACGTGGCGGAGGTTCGGGCAGTTGGCCCGGATGGACTCGACCTTGGCGGCCTGCTGCGCGTTCTCGACGAACACGGCCACCGCGCCGGTGTTGTTGAGGATGAACTCGGCCTGGCCGGCCTCGGTCTGGGGGTAGATGGGACACGAAACCGCGCCGAGCGCCCAGGCCGCGATGTCCGCGACCAGCCATTCGGGGCGGGTGCGGGACATGATGCAGATGGCGTCACCATCGGCGACGCCCAGGCCCTGCAGGCCGAGCGATACGTCGGTGATCCAGTCCCAGAACTCGGCGTATGAGCGGCTGACCCAGGTCGGCAGCGGCTCGCCCCGTCCCTCCGCGGCTTCGCGCTGGGCCTTCGACGGCTTCCAGCGCAGCGCCTCCTTGTTCGGGATGCGCTCCACGGACCGATGGATGAGCTCCACCACGTTCCGCGCCTTCTCGGACTCGGGGAGCAGGAGGGTCTCCACCTCGTTCCACATGCGGCGTGGGGCAGGGGCGGTTCCGGCGGCCACCGGCGGGGCGGGCGGGGCGGCGGTCATCGGTATCTCTCCTCTGATGGGCCGTGTTCAGCCGATCTTATGGCCCTGGTCGTCGTATCGGTAGAAGCCACGGCCGGTCTTCCGGCCCAGGTGACCGGCGGCCACCATCTGGCGGAGCAGCGGGGCGGCACGGAACTTGGGGTCGCCAAAGCCGCGCAGCAGGACGTCCATGACGTTGAGCATGACGTCGTTACCGATGAAGTCGCTGAGCTCCAGCGGGCCCATCGGGTGGTTCAGGCCCAGGCGGGCACCGGTGTCGATCTCCTCGGCGGTCCCGGTGCCCTCCATGAGGGCGAAGATCGCCTCGTTGATGAACGGGCCGAGCATCCGGTTGACGAGGAAGCCGGGGTAGTCCTTGGAGGTGATGACCGTCTTGCCCAGCTCCTGGGCAAAGGCCCGGCATGCTTCCTCGGTAGCGTCCGAGGTGTCCAGGCCGCGGATGATCTCGATCAGGCCCATGACCGGGACCGGTGAGAAGAAATGCAGACCGATGAACCGATCCGGCCGATCGGTGGCGGTGGCCAGGGCGGTGATGCTGATCGACGAGGTGTTGGTCGCGAAGATGGCTCCGGGGTCGGCGACATCGGTCAGGGCGGTCCACGTTTCGCGCTTGAGGCCCTCGTCCTCGAACACGGCCTCGATGACGATGTCGTGTCCGGCCGCGCCGTCGACCCCGACCGCGGTCCCGATCCGGCCCATGGTCTCGTCGGCCGCCGCCTGGTCCAGGCGCCCCTTTTCGACCTGGCGGGCGAGGTTGGACTCGATTCGCTGCCGGCCCTTGGCCGCCAGGTCATCGGTCCGGTCGGCGAGGGTCACCGACTTGCCGGCCGCGGCGCTCACCTGGGCGATCCCGTGGCCCATGAGACCGGCGCCGACGACGTAGACGCGTTCGAGGGTCATCGGTCGCAGCCTATCAGTCGAGCAGCGCGTCGGCCGCGGCGAACGGGTCCAGGCGACGGTCCGCGACGGCGGCCACCGTCTCGTCCCAGGACGGCGCCGCGGTGGCGCGGGCGATGGCCCGGTTGGCCAGGGCGCGGCGCACGAGCTCGGCGGCGTGGGCGCGGTGGCGTTCCGGGGTCCGCGCGGCCCGGTGCGCGGCGATCGCGGCGGCCAGGGTGTCGACACCCGCGCCGGTGGTGGCGGTCGTGACCAGGACACGCGGCGCGGGACGGGTGACGCGGCCACCGGCCGTGGAGAGCATGGCTTTCAGCTGGCGGGCGGTGCGGTCGGCCCCAGGCCGGTCGCCCTTGTTGACCGCGACCACGTCGGCCACCTCCAGCAGCCCGGCCTTGATGGCCTGCACCTCGTCCCCCATCTCGGGCGCCTCGACAACGACCGTGGTCTCGGCCAGGGTCGCCACGTCCACCTCGGACTGGCCGGCGCCCACCGTCTCGATGACGACCGGGTCGTAGCCCGCCGCGTCCATGGCCGCGGCGGTCAGCCAGGTCGCCCCGGCCAGCCCGCCCAGCGCGCCGCGCGAGGCCATGGAGCGGACGAACACGCCCTCGTCGCCGGCGTGCTCCATCATCCGGATCCGGTCGCCCATGATCGCGCCCCCGGTCACCGGGGAGCTGGGATCAACCGCGATCACCCCCACTCGCCGGCCCTCGCTCCGCCAGTGGCGAATGAGCGCGTTGACCAGGGTGGACTTGCCGCTCCCCGGAGGCCCGGTGACGCCCACCAGGTGTGCGTCGTGGCCGGCGGCGAACACCGCTCCCAGGTCGGGGCCGGCGAGCGTGCCGTCCTCGAGATCGGTGAGCAGCCGAGCCAGCGCGCGACGGTCGCCGGCCTGGGCGTCGCGCAGGCGATCGGCCAGCTCAGGCACGCCGACGGGCGTGCTCCCGGAAGTAGGTTGCCACCTGCCCGATGGTCGTGCCCGGGCCAAAGACCTCGGCCACGCCCGCGGCCTTCAGGCTCGCCACGTCGGCGTCGGGGATGATCCCGCCGGCCGCGACCAGCACGTCGTCCAGTCCCTTGGCCCGGACCAGCTCCACGATCCGGGGCAGGAGGGTCATGTGCGCGCCGGACAGGATGGAGAGGCCCACCACGTCCACGTCCTCCTGCTCGGCGGCGTCGGCCACCATCTCGGGGGTCTGGCGCAGACCGGTGTAGATGACCTCGAACCCTTCGTCGCGCAGGCCGCGGGCCAGGACCTTCGCCCCTCGGTCGTGGCCGTCCAGGCCGGGCTTGGCGAGCAGGACGCGGATCGGGCGAGCGGACGCGTCGGCGGTCATGAGCCCGGCGATTCTAGTCCCGCCGTCCCGCCCGACACGAGGTCGTCGATGGTCGCGGCCATGCCCATGTCCCGGAACGTGATCCCGTCGGCAGCCTTGGTCGTGAGGCGGAACGTGACCCGCCGCCAGCGAATGTCGATGTCCGGGTGGTGGTCGGCCGCCTCCGCCGCGTCGGCCACCGCGTCCACCAGGTCGACGGCAGCCCGGAACGTCGGGCACTCCACGGTCCGGACCAGGTTGTCGCTCTCCCGGTGCCAGTCGGGTCGCTCGGCCAGCCCGGCCTCGATCTCGGCGTTGGACAACAGGGGCGCGTACGGCATCGGTTGCTAGCGGGCCGTCGGATGACCGATGAAGCTGAGGAACTCCGCGCGCGTCTTGGCATCACGGCGGAAGGTGCCCAGCATGGCCGAGGTGACCATCGTCGCGCCCGGACGACGAACGCCGCGCATGGCAATGCACAGGTGGGTCGTCTCGAGGACCACGCCCACCCCCTTGGGCTCCAGGCGGGTCATCAGGAATTCGGCGATCTGAGACGTCATCCGCTCCTGGAGCTGAAGCCGATGGGCGAACAGGTCCACCACCCGGGGCACCTTCGACAGACCGATGACCCGGCCCCGCGGCAGGTAGCCCACGTGCGCCGTCCCGAAGAACGGGACGAGGTGGTGCTCGCACAGCGAGTACACCTCGATGTCGCGGACGACCACCATCTCGTCGTAGTCGACCTCGAACGTCGCCTCGTCCAGGATCGAGTCGGGATCGGTGTGGTAGCCCTCGGTCAGCTGTTCCAGGGTGCGTCGCACCCGGCCGGGCGTGTCGCGCAGACCGGCGCGGTCGGGGTCCTCGCCGATCCCTTCCAGGATCGCCCGGACCGCGGCCTCCATCGATGCAGCGCGCTCATCGGTTCCCATGGCCGCCGATGCTAGCAGCCGATTGGCGGGGTATCGTCCGGCCGTGAACGGCACGCCACGACAGTGGGCGGCAGCGCTTGCCACCGTCGTGGCCGTGGGGATCGGTCTGGGCGCGGCCTGGATCTGGCCCATCGTCTCGGTCGCCACCGTCTGGCCGTACCTGCTGGTGGTCCCCGGCTGGGCGCTCGTCGCGTGGGCGTGCCGCGGCCGCGCGCGGATGCCGGCCACCGGGCGGCTGGGCCTGGCCATCGTCCTGTCGGTCGCCGTCTCGGCCCATCTGGGGTGGTGGCTGGCCACCCTGGCCGGTGGCTACGGGCGCGAAACGATCTTCATCGCCGCCGCCATCCTCGCCCTGCCCCTGCCCATCGCGGCCTGGCGAACGGCCAACGGCCCGCAGGGCTGGTTCGCGGACGCCGCTCGCTCCGCTGGTCGGTCCCTGCGTCGCAACCGCGGCGGATTCGCGCTCGGGTTGGGCGCAACCCTCTGGGTGGGCGCAGTCCTTGCCCGCGGCCTGTGGCAGACCGACACGGGCGCCGTGCTCGTGGCCGGCTCGAACTGGAGCGACCTGGGCGTCCACATGTCCATTGCCCAGTCGGTCAACGCGGGCAACTTCCCGCCGCAGGTCCCGTTCTTCGCCGGCGAGCCGCTCATCTACCACTGGTTCGCCGACTTCCACGCCGCCCTCTTGGCTCGCGCGGCCGACCTGTTCGCGGTCCCGGTCTTCGTCGTCCAGTCCGCGGCGCTGGCCGGAGCGCTCGCGCTGGTGGTCCACGGCCTGGCCCTGGTCCTCGTCCGCGAGTGGTCGGCCCATCGCACTGCGTTCCTGGCGACGGTCCTCGTGGTCCTGGGCGGCGGCCTGGGATGGACACGCCTCGTGGGCGACCTGGCGACCGGGCAGGGATCGCTGCTGGACCTGCTGATGATCCACGCGTACGACAACCAGTGGCTGACCGGGTTCCCCGAGTTCTCCATCCCGTCGGTCATGACCACCGGGCTCCTCGTCCACCGGGCCACGACCGCCGGTCTGCCGCTGATGGTGGGCGCGGTGCTGCTGATGGCGGTGGGCCTGCCCTCGGCCCGCCGGCGCGCCGAGGGCTTCGTGGACCGCCCACGGCTGATCGTCCTGTCGGGCCTGGCGGGCGCGCTGCTGGCGCCGTTCCACTTCTTCTTCTTCCCCCTGGTGCCGCTCCTCGTCCTGCTCTGGGTGGCCGTCGGGCGCCGCTTCGACCGCACGGCCGTCGCCAACGCGGGCCGCTTCGCCGCGCCGTACCTGCTCGCCATCCCGTTCGCGCTGCCGGCCGTCACCCAGGCCACCGGATCGGGCTGGCTCAAGCTCGTCGTCGGCTGGCCCACGGCCCCCATCGCCGACGGCCCGGGCGCGGTCCTGTTCTTCTACCTGACCAACCTGGGCATCCCGTTCGCGTTGGCCATCCTCGCCCTCGCCATGCGCCGGGCCCCTGCCCGCGCCTTCCTCGCCCTGTGGGTGGCGCTCCTGTTCCTCATCCCGAACGTGGTTCAGCTCAGCTTCGTGTCGTTCGACATGAACAAGTACTTCCAGGCGATGTGGATCGCGGTCGCGGTTCTCGCGGGCTGGCTGCTCGCCCGGTGGCCCACGGCGGCGGTGGTGGTCGTTCTCGTGCTCAGCATGGCGTCCCCCGTCCTGGCATCGGTCCACCACGCGTTCTCGCGCAACTTCTTGATGGGGCCCGACCAGGTGGCGGCCGCGGCCTGGGTCGCGGCCGAGACGCCGGAACGATCGGTGTTCGTGACCGATGACTGGATCATCTCCCCCACCGATCCGGCAGGGCGGCTGCGCCTCACCACCTACGGACCCTACGTGGCCAACCTGGGCTTCAACGTGATCGACCGCATCGCCCAGGTCAAGACCATCCGCTGTGGCGGCGATGCGACGGCGTCCGCGGCGCTCATGCGGCAGCTGGGCGCGACCTACGTCATCGCCTCCACGGCCGCGGACTGCGAGAAGCCGGTGGAATTCGCCGCGAGCCCGCTGTTCGAGCTGGTCTTCGCCGAGGGGGGCGTGGTGATCTTCCACCTATCATCGGCTCCATGACCGATGCGCCGCAGGGGCTGCCGGCCGCCAGCGGCTCGGTGGTCGCCTTCGAGCACGTGACCAAGCGGTACGGGGACGGGCCGACCGCGGTCACCGACCTGTCGCTCACCATCCGGGCGGGCGAGATCTGCGTCCTGGTCGGCCCGTCCGGATGCGGGAAGACGACCACCATGAAGATGGTCAACCGGCTGGTGGAGCCCACCAGCGGGCGGGTCATGATCGACGGCGAGGACGTGGCGAGCCTGCCGCCCGTCGAGCTTCGGCGGCGGATCGGGTACGTCATCCAGCATGTAGGCCTCTTCCCGCACCTCACCATCGCCGACAACGTGGCAGTCGTTCCCCGGCTCCTGGGCTGGCCGGCGGCGAGGATCACGGCCCGCACCGAGGAGCTCCTGGACCTGGTGGGCCTCGAGCCGGGCACCTACGGGACGCGCTATCCCGCGGCCCTGTCCGGCGGCGAGCGTCAGCGGGTGGGGGTGGCGCGGGCGATGGCGGCCGACCCTACCGTCCTGCTCATGGACGAGCCGTTTGGCGCGGTGGACCCCATCCGCCGCGAGCGGCTCCAGAACGAGTTCCTCCGGCTCCAGGCCCGCCTCCACAAGACGATCGTGTTCGTCACCCATGACGTGGACGAGGCGATCAAGATGGCCGACCGGATCGCCATCCTCCAGGTCGGCGGGGTGCTGGCCCAGTACGACACCCCGGACCAGATCCTGGGCGCCCCGACCAGTCCGTTCGTCGAGCACTTCGTGGGGGCGGACCGCGGCCTCAAGCGCCTGTCGCTGGCCCGGGTGCGCGACCTACCGCTCGCCCAACCCCAGCTGGTGGAAGTGGGCGACTCCTTTGCCGCTGCCCGCCAGCGCCTGGCCGATGGCACTGCCTGGGCGCTCGTCGTGGATGCCGATCGGCGGCCGGTGGGCTGGCTCGAGACGACCGAGCTGGACGGCGATGGCACGGTGGGCGCCCAGCGGCCGTCCCCGGCTCGGCCCTGCTCCAGCCCGAATCCACCCTCCGCGACGCGCTGTCGGCGATGCTCGCGTCCTCGGTCCAGGTGGGGGTCGTGGTCGACGAGCACGACGCTTTGCTGGGGGTGATCAGCGTGGGCGCGATCTCGGCCACGCTCCAGTGAGAACCCGATGAACGACCAGCCCTTCTTCCGCCTGGACTGGATCGTGGACAACCTCGACCTGCTCGCCCAGCGCACCCTGGAGCACGTCGCCCTGACCCTCATCGCGGTCATCGGGGGGATCCTGATCGCGACCCCAGTGACGATCCTCATCTACCGTCGCCGGCGGCTCATCGGTCCGGTCCTGGGCTTCACCGGGATCCTGTACGCCATCCCCAGCCTCGCCCTGTTCGCAGTCCTCATCCCGGTCACCGGAATCGGGATCGTGACCGCCGAGATCGCACTGATCAGCTACACCCTGCTGATCCTGATCCGGAACGGGCTGTCGGGCCTGGACGGGGTCGAGCCCGACGTCATCGAGGCGGCCACCGGCCTCGGACACACCCGTCGTCAGCGACTGTGGCGGGTGGAGCTCCCACTCGCGCTGCCGGTCATCATGGCCGGCCTGCGGGTGGCCACCGTGACCACGATCGGCCTGGTGGCCGTGACAGCGCTCATCGGCCAGGGCGGGCTGGGGTTCGTGATCATCGTGATGGGCATTCGCCGCCAGTTCCAGACGGCCATCGTGGTCGGGATATTGCTCTCGGTCCTGCTCGCCGTGCTGGCGGACCGCGGGCTGGTCCTCCTCGAGCGCGCGCTCACCCCATGGGCTCGCGAGCGGCCGGGGGCCGGCTGAGCGGATGGGCATCTCCGAGGTCGTCGCCTGGCTCACCGATCCCGCCAACTGGACCGGCCGGGACGGCATCCCCGTCCGGGTCGGCGAGCACGTCGCCCTGTCCGGCGTGAGCCTGGCAATCGGCCTGGCCATCGCGATCCCGCTCGGCCTGTACATCGGTCACACGGGACGCTGGGCTGGTGCCGTGGTGGCCATCACGAACGTCGGCCGCGCTATCCCCTCGGTCGGGATCCTGGGGATCGCCTACACGCTGACCCTCCCCCTGGTGGCGGCCCTCGACCTGCGGAACATCGGGACCCCGGCCACGATCATTGCCCTGATCGCGCTGGCCATCCCGCCCATCGTGGTGAATACCTACGTCGGGATCCGCGAGGTGGACGCCGACACGAAAGAGGCCGCCCGCGGGCTCGGCATGACCGGCCAGCAGCTCCTCCGACGGGTGGAGGTCCCGCTCGCCCTGCCCGTCATCCTGGCCGGCGTCCGAACCGCCTCGATCCAGGTCATTGCCACGGCCACCCTGGGGGCGATCATCTCGACCGGCGGCCTGGGGCGGTACATCGTGGATGGCTTCGCGCAGGTGGACTACCCCCAGATGGTGGGCGGTGCGGTCCTGGTCATGGGACTGGCGCTCCTGAGCGAGGCCCTGTTCGCCGTGGCCCAGCGGCGCGCCACCTCGCCCGGCCTGAGGCGGCGCCGCGCCGGAGCGGTCGAGCCCGCCCCGGGGTTCGGTCTCTAACCACCGTCCGGCGGACGCTGGTAACTGGTAGACTCCCGCCCACGGGCCGCACCTGCCGCCCGTGACCGATCTCATCGGTCAAGACATACCCCCAAAGGAGGACCCATGCGGAACTTCCGCATGCTCGCTGTCGGGGCGGTTGTCATGGCACTGCTGGTCAGTGCCTGCCAGCCGGGTGGCAGCAGCAGTCCCAGCCCGAGTTCCGGATCGCCCTCAGCACCTGCGGAACTCCCCACCGTCAAGATCGGCTCGGCCGACTTTGACGAGTCGGCCGTCGTGGCCGAGATCTATGCGCAGGCGTTGGAGGCAGCCGGGTTCACGGTCGAGCGTCACCTGTACTTCGGGTCGCGCGAGACGACCATCCCGGCTCTCGAGGACGGCGATCTGAACCTCATGCCCGAATACATCGGCAGCATGACGGTCCAGCTCGGCGGCGAGGCTACCGCTGATGCGGATGCGACCTTTGCGGCGCTCCTGGACCTCCTCGCCGAGCACGACATGACCGCCTTCGACTTTGCCGATGCGGCCGACTCGGACGCGTTCGCGGTGACCTCGGAGACGGCCCAGGCCAAGAGCCTCACGACGGTCAGCGACCTCGCCCCCATCGCGGCGGACCTCACCTGGGGCCTGCCGCCGGAGTGTGAGACCCGTCCGCAGTGCGGCATCGGGCTGAACGACCTGTACGGGATTGACGTCTCCGCCATCCCGGTGGAGACCATCTCGCCGTGCGGAGCGGACATGGCCCAGGCCCTGGCCAGCGGTGCGATCGACGTGGGCCGGGTGTGCTCCACCCAGCCCGAGATCATCAGCGACAACCTGGTCGTCCTCGAAGACGACAAGGGGCTGGATCCGGCCCAGAACATGGCGCCGGTGCTCCGGCAGGACCTGGCCGACGGCGGCGGAGACCTCCTCCGCTCGACGCTGAACGCCGTTTCGGCGGCCCTGACCACGGAAGACCTCACCCAGCTGTACTTCTCGGTGGCGGTCGACGTGAAGGACATCGCCGACGTGGCCCACACCTGGCTCCAGGACAACGGCCTGCTGTAGGTCGACCCTGCTCCTGATACCGATGGTGGCCGGCCGCAAGGCCGGCCACCGTGCTGTCCGGCGCGCCCGAGGTCGGGCGCCGATATGCTGCTGAGAGATGAGCGAGCACCTCGAGCTGGCCGACTGGCGCCGGCAGGTCTGGCAGCTGTACCGCGAGCTGCGTGACGACCCCGACCCGGGAGCCGATCGGCTCCGCGCGTTCCGCGAGGGAAAGGACCGGCTGTTCGCCGCGCATCCCCAGTCACCGATTCCCGAAGCCGAGCGGGCGTCCTTTGCGGGTCTGGCCTACTGGCCGCTCGATCCGACACTTCGGCTGACCGCCCGCCTGGAGCCCGACGCGGAGGCGCCGCCCCTGGACCTGCCGGTGTCCAGCGGAGATCCGTTCGCGTTCAGCCGGGTGGGAAGGGTGTCGTTCCCTCTCGACGGCGCGACGCAGCGCCTGGCGGTGTACTGGTTGTCGGGATACGGGGGCGGCGTGTTCATCCCGTTCCGCGACGCAACCAGCGGCACGGAGACCTATGGCGGTGGCCGGTACCTGTGGGACTCGGTCAAGGGCGCGGACCTGGGATCGTCCGACGATGGGCTGGTCCTCGACTTCAACTACGCCTATCACCCCTCGTGCACCTACGACCCGCGCTGGAGCTGCCCGCTCGCCCCGCGAGACAACTGGCTGACGGTGCCCATCCGCGCCGGCGAGCGGCTGCCGGCCGGCTACGGAGCCTCGACATGAGCGACGACCAGGGCGGCCTGCCCGGCGTTCGGCGCGTCGGGCAAGTGCCTCAAGTGCGGCCGGCCGGTCAACCCCGAGCAGACGATGTGCGAGGTCTGCAATGCCGCCGGCATGGTCGAGCCGGCCGCCACCCAGATGCACGGGACCCTGTTCGTGGCGATCGTCGGCTCGGTCGTGGGGCTCGGAGTCGTGGCCGCCATCCTGCTCGGTGGGGTCGGGCCGTTCACGAGCCACGTCATGGCCATCGGTCCGGTCGCCGAAGCCTCGGTCGTGGTGAACGTCGAGGTCCTCAACGAGGGCACCCGCGAGGGTCGCGCTCGCTGCGAGCTGACCGCCTACGACGCGAATGACATCCCCGTGGCGCGCACGGTGACCCTGTCGCCCGCGGTTCCGCCCAGGGGGCTCGGTTCCGTTCGACGCCCAGATTCCGGGATTGACCGCCGACCCGGCCCGGGTCATGGTCCTCTGCCAATGACGCCCATTCGCTGGCTCCTCGTTGCCATCGGGATCGTCGTGTTCGTCGTTCCGCGCTGGCCTTGTCGGTGGTCAGCGAGGTCGTTTCGCCTGCCCAGCCGCACTTTCCCCCGCCGGTGGAGAACCAGGCGGTGTACGACGTGGCCGAGGTGCTGACGCCCATCCGAGGAGGCGGCGCTCGAGGATCGGATCGACGCCCTCGAGTCACGCAGCGGCGCAGAGATGGCGATCTACCTCCAGGTGAGCCCGTCCCAGACCTTCGACTCCAACCTCGCGTTGGCCGAGAGTCTGCTGAACGAGTGGGGCGTGGGTCGCCGCGGGTTCGACGACGGATTCGTGATCCTGGTCAGCTTCGAGACCAGCCTGGAGCACGGCGTCATCAGCACGTACGGCGGTGGCGGCTTCACGGTGGCGTACCTGGGCGTGGACGAGCAGCAGGCACTGATCAATGACGTCATCGGGCCGCGGTTCCAGCGAGGGCGACTTCACCGGCGGCCTCCTGGCGGCCATGGACGAGGTCGATGCCGCCGTCACCCCGGAGGCTACCGCCACGCTCAATGCGTACCGGGTCGCGAACGCGGTCATCGGTATCCCGGGCGGCATCCTGGCCTTCGTCCTGACGGCCGGCACCGCGTTCATCACCTGGCGCCGGGAGGGCGACGATCCGGAGGTCCTGGACTCCGAATCGGTGCTCATGGCGGGACCGCCGGCCGGCATGACCCCGCCGCTGGCCACCGTGGTCCGCGAGGGCCGCGCCTCGAAGGACGCGCTCCAGACGATCCTGATCGAGCTGGCCGGCACCGGGTTCATCCGATTCCGAAACCTCGATCGGGTGGGCCACGTGAAGAGCGACGACGATCCCAATCCGGAGACCGATCCGGCCATCGACCTCCTCAAGCCGCCGCGCGATCAGGCGGACCCGCGCGGACCGACCGGCGAGGCGTACCAGGTGCTCGTGAACCGGGGCGGCCTCGCGTGGGGGGGCGAGGCCCAAGGGATCACTGACCCGAGAGGCGCTGTGGGGCGTCAACGCAGCATTGAACCCGATCAAGCGCAGCCTCGAAGCGGAGGCGGTCCGCCTCGGCTGGTTCACCCGACTGCCGACGCCGGCCATCACCAAGTGGACGGTGATCGGCGTCCTGGAGGGGGCGGCGGGGGGCGGGCTCGCGTTCCTGGGCTTCACGATCCCGATGTCCGGCCTGACCCTGGTCGGCGTGGCGCTGATCGCCGGGGGGCTGATCACGTTTGCCTTCGGGACCCAGATGTCCAAGCGGACAAATACCGGGGCGTATGCGGACGCCATGCTCAAGGCGTATCGGCGAACGCTTCAGAAGACGATGCAGCAGGCGCAGTCCATGGCCGCGGTCGTCGCGGAGCCCACGGTGCGGATTCTCGCCGACACGCCCGACAAGGCGGTCATCTGGGGCGTGGCCCTGGGCCTGCGCGACGAGGTGAGCCAGGTCCTGACCCGCGAGATGGCCGATCCGACGACCCAGGCCACGCTGGCGAGCTCCGGCGCGTACTACCCGGTGTGGTTCGGATCGTCGGGCGGCATGGGCGGAGACGGCGGCGGCGGGAGCCTGTTCTCTGGATCAGGCGTTCCCGACGTGGGCGGCATGATGGGAGCATTGGGCAGCGTGGGCTCGTCGCCACCGTCGTCGAGCAGCGGTGGCGGTGGCGGTTTCGGTGGTGGCGGTGGCGGGGGCGGAGGCGGCGCCAGCGGCGGCTTCTAGAACCCCTCCATTACAAACAACATGACAACATTTGAAATGTCCGGTATCGTTCGGGCATGACATACGACCGCGACCGACGCCCCCGCCCCCGCCGACCGGACGACCGTCGGCCCAGCCCCGGCGGCTTCCGCCCGAACGACCGACCGCGCCCCCAGCAGGGTGGCCGACCGCCCTACCAGAGCCGACCTCCACGCCCGCCGTATGCCGGCGCGGCCGATGAAGGCGCCATGTCCATCCGACTCGATCCCCGGCACCTGGGAACGCTGCGGACGCTGGCTGGCGAAGCCGGTGTCCGGCCCGGCGAGCTGGTGACCTTGTGGGTCACCGAGCGCCTGGACGCAGAGCGTCGCGGCGCTCCCTCGCCCGGTGACATCAGCGCCGTGCTGGAGTCGTTGAACGACCGCATCGAGTCGCTGTCCCGACGGGTGGACGCCCTCGCCGCCGGCGGCGGCAAGGCCCGCGCCGAGGCTTCTGCACCGGAAGGGCCCAAGGCCGAGGCTCCGCAGGCAGAGGCCGCTCCGGCCGCCGACGCGGCGCCCAAGCGTCGCGGACGACCGCCCAAGACGACCGCCGCAACGAACGGGGTCAAGGCACGCCCGACGACCAGGAAGACCCCGCGTGGGAAGGGCAAGAATCCGGCCGTCCCGCTCCACGATGAGATCGCCGCCGTCCTGGCCGAGCGAGGACCGATGAGCGCCGCCGACCTGGCGACCACCATCACCGAGCGGGCGATCTACGCGCCGCCGCGGAGTGGCAAGCCACTCGACGCGACCGCGGTCAGCGTCCGGGTGTCGAACCCGCGCTATCGGTCTCGGTTCACGCGCTCGGGCGGGATGATCGGTCTGGCGAGCTAGGGACAAGCTCCGGCGCCTGGGGCCTAGTCCTCGAGGACGAACGTCACCAGGATGTTGACCTGGAATTCGAGCTCGCCGTTCGGTCCCACCGCGACCCGCTGTTCCTTGACCCAGGCGCTTTTCACGCCGCGCAGTGTCTTGCGCGCGCGCCCAATACCCTGGCGCACGGCGTCCTCGAAGCTGTCGCTCGAGGTGCAGCTGAGCTCGGTGACCCTGGCTACCGACATCGGTCTTCCTCCTGAGGCAATCGGGCAGCCAGTCTAGGCGCGATCCGGCTAGGGCAGGGTCAGGATGCGGCGCGGATTCTCGACCGTGATCCGCTCCAGCTCGCCCTCCCCCACCGCCGCCGTCCGGAGGGCGGGCAGGAAGTGCTGCTGGAGGTAGGTGTAGCCAAAGCCGCCATTCACCTTGAGCTGCCGGTCGTGGCACACGTCCTGGCTGAGCAGCACCTGGCTGCCGTACCCGCGCTCCAGGAGCTCGACCAGCAGCTCCACGACGCGGGGCTCGCGCGCCTCGTCCACCGGGTCGAAGCGGTGGCCCAGGAAGTCGAACTGGAGGTTGGCGCCCCGCTCGAGGATGGCGAGGTAGTGGTCGAGGTCGGGCCACGAGTCGGCATGACCGATGACGACCCGCGCCGGGTCCACCCCCTCGCTCAGGAAGATCGCGAGCTGTTCGCGGCCAACCGCTGACTGGACGCCGTGGGTGGTGATTGCCATGCCCGTCCGGAGGGAGGCCCGTGCCGCCGCCCGGTGGACGCGCTCCTCGAGGGCTGACACCCAGGGCTTGTCGGTCCCGATCTCGCCGATGATCCCGGGCCGCACGTGGCTCTCCCCGACGCCGTGCTCGAACTCGGCCACCAGCTCGTCGGCAAGGTCGTCCACCGAGCGCCGGTCGATCCGCGCCTCGGCCGGGTAGTACGGGCCTCGATACCAACCGCAGCCCATGACGATGTGGACGGCGCTCGCGCTGGCCAGGCGACGCAGGCGCTCCGGGTCGCGGCCGATCCCCGGCAGGGTGAGGTCCACAACCGTTCGCCCGCCGCGTCGACGGAAGTCGCGCAGCTCCTCGGTGATGGTCAGCTCGTCCGCGGCCAGCTCCCAGTAGTCGAATCGACCCGGGACGTGCCACAGGGCAGACCTTGGTGTGCTCGTGCGGGAGAGCGAATCCCACCCGGTCGGGAGGGATAGGGCCAGCAACGGTCATTACCCGGGGAGCCATGGCGGTACCTCGGTTTTGGGCGCCGGTCAGCGTTCAGCGGACTGCCGGTGCCTCGGGAACAATTGGCCCAGCCATGGTGCCACCTCGCACCCATGCCGCGCAAAAGGGGTACCTCGCACGGGGCGCAAGTGCTACAACACCCCGAGTGGCCGCCCAAAATCGACGGCCTGGACCACATTGGAGGTCAGTGCAGCGATGAATCAGCGGCCAATGGGGGTAACCATTCTGGCGATCTTCGCCTTTATTGCCGGAGGGTTGGGCATCCTCGGCAGCCTCGCCCTGCTGGGTGTGGGCGCATTGTTTTCGGCCTACGCCGGAGGCGGCGGACTGGCCTTCATCTTCGGAATCGTGGCGCTTCTTCTCAGCTTCCTCTACCTGTACATTGGCTATGGGTTCTGGACGCTGAAGCGGACCGCGTGGAGCCTCGGCCTGGTCGTGTTCGGGGCCGGCATCCTGATTGATGTCATCGAAACCGCGCTTGGCTATGGGGCCTGGTCCAGCGTCATCTTCACGATCATCATCAATGGCATTGTCCTGTACTACCTGTTGACGCCTGCGGTGAAGGCCGCGTTTGGCGTGACGGGTGATCTGCAGACCGCAGTCATGAGCGGGCTGCCCATGGGCGGTGGCGCAGCGGCCGGCAGCGCCGCAGCGGCATCTCCAGCAGCGACGCCAGCGGAAACGTATACCCCGCCCCCGGCACCGGCCGCAGCGCCGGAGCCGCCGGCCGCACCTCCGCCGGCCACCTCCAGCTGGGACGCACCGAGCGACACCTCCTCGGGCGGTGGCGAGTCTCACGACGGAGGCGAGGGCGACACCGCCTAGCTGAGCGGTTGCATCTCGCGCACGAAACCTCTCGTGGGCGCCCGGCGGTCAGCCGCCGAGGCGCCCACGCTGGTTCACTGAGGGGAACGACATGAGCGGCGAATCGTCGGGCAACGGCGTCGATCCCTGGGGCGCCGCCCAGGCCGAATTGGACGCGGTGGCCGAGCGGCTCGAGCTGGACGAGGGCATGCACCGCGTCCTGCGCGTTCCCAAGCGCGAGCTCGAGGTGCACTTTCCCGTCCGATTCGACGACGGGCATACGGATGCCATGACCGGGTGGCGGGTCCAGCACAACCTCAACCGTGGACCGTCGACCGGCGGCGTGCGCTACACGCCCGACCTGACCCTGGCCGAGGTGCGGGCCAACGCCATGCGCAACACCTGGAAGGCGGCCCTGGTCGAGATCCCCTACGGCGGGGCATTCGGCGGCGTAGTCGCCAACCCCAAGGCCATGTCCGCCCACGAGGTCGAAGGCCTCACCCGGCGGTTCACGACCGAGATCAGCTCGATCATCGGTCCGGCGCGGGACATCCCGATGCCGGACGTGAACACCGATGACCAGACCATGGCCTGGATGATGGATACCTACTCCATGCACCGCGGCTACACGGTGCGCGCCGTGGTGACCGGGAAGCCGCCGGCCATTGGCGGCACGCGGGGCCAGCGCGAAGCGGTCAGCCGCGGGGCGCTGCGGGCCATCGAGGCCGTCGCGGCCCAGCAGCAGCTGGCGCTCGATGGCGCCCGGGTCGTGGTCCAGGGCTTCGGACGAGTGGGCACGATCTTGGCCGAGATGCTGGCCGGCGCCGGCGTCCGAATCGTGGTCCTGGCCGACGATCACGTCGCGGTCCGAAACCCGGGGGGAATCGCGATCGGTCCCGCGCTGGCCCACATGGTCGAGCACGACTCCGTGGCAGGCCTGCCCGGTTCGGAGCCCGTGGATCGGGACGCCGTCTTCGGCGAGGCTTGCGACGTCCTGGTCAGCGCCGGCCTGCAGCACCAGATCACCCGGGCCAACGCGGGGTCCATCCAGGCCACCATCGTCGCCGAGACGGCGACCGCGCCCACCACACCCGAGGCGGATGCCGTTCTCCGTGACAAGGGAGTAGCCGTGATCCCCGACATCCTGGGGACCGCCGGCGGATTCGTGGTGGGCTACTTCGAATGGGTCCAGGACCTCCAGTCGTTCTTCTGGACCGATGACGAGGTGACCGCGGAGCTGGACCGAGTGATGGACCGGGCCACCGCCGCGGTGCTGGCCGAGGCGGCCGAGCACCAGGTGGACCTCCGAACGGCCGCGCTGATGGTGGCCGTCCGGCGGGCTGCAGAGGCGACCACGCTGCGCGGCCTATACCCTTAAGGGCACGGTGGCGACCGAGCACGATCGACCGGAGCAGTACGGCGGGGACGGCCTGGATCTCGCCCGGGACCGCCTGACCCTCCGCTTCGAGAACCACGACCTGGAGCGAGAGTTCCAGGTTGACCTGGGCGAGCGCCTCACCTTCCAGCTCCAGGGTGGGCTCGTCCTGGGGTTGTCGCTGTGGGTGACCGCGGCCGCCCTCCTGCCCCTGATCTACGGGACCGACCCGGCGCGAATGGCGATTGCCGTCGCCATTCCCATCGTCGTCCTGGTAGGTGCGTTCATCGCGGTCAGTCGCGTTCGGAGCTGGGATGCGCAACAGGCGATCAACGGGATCACGAATTTCGTGGGCGGGCTGTCGATGATCTACGTCGCCACGACGGTGGTGGGGGTGCCCGAGCTCCTCTCCGCTGCGCTCACGCTCAACGCGATCTTCGCCTTCAGCGTGGTGCGGATGGGCTTCGTGGCGGGCCTGGCCGCCCAGCTGCCGGTTCTCCTGTGGCTCGGGGCGCTGGCCTGGATCGGCGAGTACCCCGAGATCGGGTGGTTCGGGGTCTTCATCGTGGCAAGCGCCATGGGTGTCGCCGCGTTCGGGGCCTACATGCTCGAGTCGTCGAGCCGCGCGCGCTTCCTCCAGCGGCAGGCGCTCAAGGAGCAGCGCGAGGCACTGGCCCTAGAGATGAAGAAGTCGGACGCGCTCCTGCGTTCCATGCTGCCCCCATCCGTCGCGGAGCGCCTCCGCGACCAGCCCGGGGTCATCGCCGACGCGATCGACGAGGCGACGGTCATCTTCTCGGACATCGTGGGCTTCACGACGATCGGTTCCGAAATGGCCCCAACCAATGTCGTGTCCATCTTGAACCAGCTCTTCGGTCGCTTTGACGAACTCGCCGTCGAGCACGGCCTCGAGAAGATCAAGACCATCGGCGACGGCTACATGGCCGTGGCTGGGGCGCCACTTCCCGTGGCGGACCACGCCGACCGCGCGGTGCGGTTCGGCCTCGAGCTGGTCCAGACCACCGAGGCGCTGGGCGCCGAGGTGGGGGTTCCCCTCCGGTTGCGGGTCGGGATCCATTCCGGACCACTGGTCGCCGGCGTCATCGGTCGCGACAAGCTCGCCTACGACCTGTGGGGCGACACGGTCAACGTGGCCAGCCGTATGGAATCGCAGGGCCTGCCCGGCCGCGTCCAGATCAGCGCCGCAACCGCCGAGCGACTCACCGTGGACCTCGCCCTCGAGCCGCGGGGGACGATCGAGGTCCGGGGGCGCGGACCGATGCGGGTCCTGCTGGTGGCGGCGGACGAAGCGCCCGCGGCTGCGGGCGCGGTCGAGTTGCCGCCCGATGAGCCAGCCGTGAAGATGCCCGCGTGACCGAGCGCAAGTCCCGCTTTACGACCCAATCCGGGGTCGAGATCAATCGGCTGTACACCGCGGACGACCTGGCCGGCTGGGACCCGGAGCGCGACCTCGGGGAGCCGGGCACACCGCCCTTCACCCGCGGCATCCACCCCACCGGCCATCGCGGGCGGCTGTGGACGATGCGCATGTTCGCCGGCTTCGGGGCCGCGGAGGACACGAACGCCCGCTTCCGCCGCCTGATCGCCGAAGGCGGGACGGGCCTGTCCATCGCCTACGACATGCCCACCCTGTACGGGTACGACCACGACGACCCGGAGGCGGCGGGCGAATTCGGGACGTGCGGGGTGGCGGTCAGCAGCCTGGCCGACATGGAGATCCTGCTCGACGGCCTGCCCATCGGTGAGCTGAGCACCTCGATGACCATCAACTCGCCCGCGGCCATGATCTGGGCGATGTACATCGTGGCCGCCGAGAAGGCCGGCGTGCCGCGCGCGCAGCTGGCGGGCACGCTCCAGAACGACATCCTCAAGGAGTTCATCGCCCAGAAGGAGTACATCTTCCCGCCGGCGCCCTCGCTGCGCCTCGTGACCGACACCGTCCAGTTCGGGACGGCCGAGCTGCCGCGCTGGAACACGATCAGCATCAGCGGCTATCACATCCGCGAGGCGGGCTCGACCGCCGTCCAGGAGCTGGCGTTCACGATCGCCGACGGGATCGCCTACGTCGAGGACGCCCTCGCCCGGGGCATGGCCTTCGACGACTTCGCACCGCGCCTGTCGTTCTTCTTCAACAGCCACAACGACTTCTTCGAGGAGATCGCCAAGTTCCGGGCCGCGCGCCGGATGTGGTACCAGCTCTGCACGCAGCGCTTCGGGGCGGAGAACGAGCGGTCGACCTGGATGCGGTTCCACACCCAGACCGCGGGCGTGTCCCTCACCGCCCAGCAGCCCCTGAACAACCTGACCCGGGTCGCGATCCAGGCCCTGGCCGCGGTGCTGGGCGGGACCCAGTCGCTCCATACCGATGCGTACGACGAGGCGTGGGCCGTTCCCTCGGAAGCGGCCGCCCTCCTCGCCCTCCGCCAGCAGCAGGTCCTGGCGGAGGAGTCCGGCGTGGCCAACACGGTGGATCCGCTGGGTGGGTCGTACTTCGTTGAGGCGCTGACCAACCAGACCGAGGCGGCCGCGTGGGAGTACATCCGTCGCATCGACGACATGGGCGGCATGCTGGCTGCCGTCGAGGCGGGCTATCCCCAGGCCGAGATCGCGGACGCGGCGTACGCCCAGGTCCAGGCCCTGGAGTCGGGGGAGCACAGCCTGGTGGGCGTCACCCGCTACGCCGATCCGAACGAGGAGCTGCGCATCCCGCTCCTGGAGATCACGCCCGAGATGGAGCGCCGCCACCTCGACCGCCTGGTCCGCGTCCGCGCCGAGCGGGACGCCGACGCGCACGCGCGGGCCATCACCCGTCTCCACGACGAGGCGGTCCGGGACGACGTCAACCTCATGCCCGCCATCATCGCGGGCCGTGGAGGCGTACGCGACCATCGGTGAGATGTGCGGGGTCCTGCGTGGCGTCTTCGGGGAGTACCGCGAGCCGCTCGCCGTCTGACGCGTACTTCAGGGTTCCTCGAGGGGGTACCGGCGGCTCACGTCGGCTGACCAAGGTACCCCCGCGAGGGTGAAACCTTCGCCATCCCCATCGGCTCAAGCGTTGTAGAGACTGGCATCGGCCTGGCACGGGCCGCCGAGCCCTCATGTCGCGTGGGGTCAACAACATGAAGCTAAGCCCGCGTTTCGCGATCGTGCTGTTCGCTGCACTCGGTCTCGTGCTGGTCGCGATTACCGATCGCATCCTGCCCGGGACCACCGAGCACCAGCAGGAGCTGCAGATCTGGCTTGCCGCGCGCGCAACCGGGGTCGCGGGGCTCGTGTTGCTCGCCGTGATGGTGGTACTCGGCATCCTGATGAGCCACCCGGAGCAGACCCGCTGGAAGGCCGCCAAGACGATCTACCCGTGGCACGAGACGCTCTGGGTCTTCGTATTGGCCTTCATGGTCGTCCACGCCGTAAGCCTGGCGCTCGATCCGTTCGCCGAGGTCGGGCTGGGCGGGATGCTGGTCCCCGGCCTCTCGACGTATCGACCCATCCCCGTCGCGATTGGCGTGGTGGCGCTGTACGCCGCCCTGATCACCGGCCTCACCGCGCGCTTTACCAAGCTCCTGCCCACCGGGTGGTGGCTGAAGCTCCACCGGTTTGCGCTCGTGGTCCTGGCCCTTGCCTGGACCCATGGCGTCCTGGCAGGGACCGACACGCTTGCGTTCGCGCCCTTCTACTGGGGGATCGCTGCCGCAGTCGCCGTGGCCGGTGCCCACCGCTTCTGGATCATGCGCCCACGGGTGGTCCGGAAGACGACTCACGCCCTTGTTCCAGCACCGGAGGACACGCATGAACCATCCGTTCGTACGCCGTAGCCTGGTCGTGGCCGTGGCCGCAGCCGCACTGGTCGGTGGGCTACTCGCGGTCAACGTCGCCGCGGACTGGGTCGCTACCGCAACCAACCTGGATCAGGCTCCGCCGAACGCCGAGGACCTCATGGACCAGCTGGAAGCGGAGCGCGCGTACGCAGCCGACCTGGCCACGCAGCTCCAGGACATGGCCGCACGCGCCGCCGAACTGGAGGCGGCGCTGGCCGCAACGCAGGGCAAGGCGAGCACCGATGCCGCCACGGCCTCGGCGCTGGCACAACAGCTCGCAGCTGCGCAGGCGCAGCTCGCCGCTCTCCAGGGACAGGTCGCTGCGGCCGGGACAGGATCGCAGCCCGGTCCCACGCCCCAGCCCAGCGGTGGTGGCGGGGAACACCATCACGCGACGCCGGAGCCCACCCAATCGCCGGAGCCGCCCGACTGATGGCCGGAAGCCGTCCGGTCCTCCACCTACCGATCGCCGCCGCACTGTGCTCGGGCTTGTACGCGCTGAGCCTCGCCACGGTCACGGCCCTCCAGGCCCACCACGAGGCGGAGGTGACGGCCGACCGAGCGCCGCTGGTCGACGCCGCAGCACGGGCAGCCGACGAGCGAGCCCGCATGCTGGAGACGGTCGCTCAGGCCAATGCGGCCCTGCAGGCGGCCACCGACCAGTACAACGCGGCCGTGTCCGCGTCCGGCGAGCTTGACCAGCGGCTGTCTGCGCTCGCAGCCAGCGTGGCCGCCTTGAGCGGCGCGGCGGCGCGGATCCCGGCATCGGCTCCGCTGCCCGCCGCCCCCGGGGCCGTCGCGGCGCCCGCACCTCCACCGGTCCAGGGCACGACGGGCGCCTCGGGACAGTGACCTCGGCGCAGGCGGAGTTGCGCGGCGCCGAGAGGCTCGTACCGACGAGGTGTTCGAGGGGCGAGCCATGGGCTCGGCCCTGCGGCTCACGCTGGTGGGTGTCGCTCCGCGCCTCGCGCGGCACGTGTGGTCCGCGTTCAGGCAGACATGGCACAGAGCGATGTGGTGCTGTCGCAGGTTCCGGGATGACAGCGACCTTACGCGGCTGAATCGGGCACGTGGAGGTGAACCCTCCCCCGTCGATCGGCGCCTGTATGCCTTGTTGGCGACGTCCCATCGCGCTCAGCGCGTGACGGAGGGGCGCTTTGATCCGCGCGTGCTCGCCCGCCTGGAGGCCATGGGCGAGCACGGGGCAGCGGTGCAAGGGCTGGACGGGGACGCGCCCCTCGACGGCGCGCAGTGGCTGCTTCGGGAGCCACGCGAGCGTCGGGCAGCCGTTACGCGGCCCGTGGACTCAGGAGGACTTGGCAAAGGCCTCGGCCTGCGGTGGGCACTTCAGGTGGCACGCGCAGAGGCACCCGCTGCGCGCGGGGTACTGATCGAAGCGGGAGGAGATCTCGTCGCCTGGGGCCGCGGCCCCGGCGGTCCTGAAGCTCCGTGGCTCGTGGGCATCGAGGACCCGACTGAAGGGTCGGTCACGCCGGCCGCGGTGCTCGAGATCGCCGAAGGGGCGGTAGCCACCTCGTCAACCGCCGTTCGTCGCTGGATGTCTCCCGAGGGGGTCATGGTCCACCACTTGATCGATCCGCGTACCGGGCTCCCTGGCGGAGACGGGCTCCTCTCGGTCACGGTGCGGCATGCCGACCCCGCATGGGCGGAGGTCTGGTCCAAGGCGTTATTCCTGGCGGGCCCTCAGGCGATCGGGCCGGAGGCTCGGGCCCGAGATATGGCTGCATGGTGGGTGGAGTCCGATGGCTCGCTGCACATGACGCCAGCCGCCCGAATGAGCACGACCTGGACGCACACCGAAGGATTCATCTAGCCGACAGTGCGGCGCCGCCCATCGACCGGTCAGTCGGGCGGATGCTCCGCGGTTCGACCCTGGAGACGGAGATAGATCCAGCCGGCACCGATCAGCAGCACGCCCAGGCCCACGAAGGACAGGACGCGGAAGGCGACGTCCAGCGCCGCGAGGTCGACGATGAAGACCTTGACCGTGGCCACTCCGAGGAGGGCGAGGCCGAAGACCCGTACCGGGAGGCTGCGGATCGCGAGTCCGGCCAGCAGGGTGCCAAGTCCCAGCGTGGCCCAGCACGCACTGAGGGCCACCTGGCCGATGTACTCCAGGTCGGCCGCTGCGAGCGAGCCGCCCGCCACCCACTCCACCACGTCGATGACCATGACCGAGACGAGGTACACCGCGCCCACGCCCGCCGCGGCGGCGAAGCCCAAGCGCTGGCGCGGGTCGTTGCTCAGCCATGCTGTGAACGCCAGGAGGCCGATGCTCGCCAGGGCGGCCGCCGTCCCCTCGTTGAAAATTGGTGTTTGCGGATCGAACCCGGCGATCAGCGACTGCGGCGGCACGACCGCGAGCAAGTACAGGCCGATGGCGAGCACACCGAGGACGGCACCCGCATACCCAAGTGCGGGGTGGGAGAGCCACCACTCACGGCCGGCCAGGAGCGCTCCACCGAGGAGAGACCAGCCCACCACGACCCACGCCAACGGGAGCTCGAACGGCAGCAGATACGCAACCGTTGACGCGGCAAGGATGACGCTCGTGGCGCGCCACCACCCACGCTCGCCCAGCATTCCGGAGGCCAGGCCGGCGATGACCAGGCCAAGCACCATGGCGCTCCCCGCATCCACGAACGGAACCGGTGGGGTCGCGGCCTGGCCCACCAGCAAGTCGGCCAGGTGGCGAAGTGGGAGCTCGGTGGCCAGCGTCGTTCCGTAGGCGAGTACTGCCGATGCGGCCACGACCACCATGAGGGCGATCGGGGCACCACGAGCCGCTGCCGGAATGAGGGGGAAAGCATCATCGGTCTGGACGCGGAGCCATCGCCAGCACGCGCCGGCCCCGATAACGGCGGCCAGGCCCCAGGCCCAGATCAAGGTCACACCGACGAGCTCGTGGGGCAGCGCCCAGCTGACCAGGCCGATCAGGACGGCGGCAAGGTACGACCGTTCGATGTTCGTCCGCAGGATGACAAGGGCCGCTCCGCCCACGGCGAGGGTCCAGCCCAGGGCCAGGCCTGCAGGGTCGGCAAACGGGAATCCGGCGCCGCCGACCGTGGCGACGGCCACGAACGCGGGCGGGTATTCGATCGCCATCAGGTGGCCCGCGGCGAGCAGACCCAGGATCAGCGCCCCCAGTCCGCTGAGGGGGTGCCGTCGGTTGACGTAGATCCAGGTCAGGGCCAGTGCCTCGGCCGCCCAGATCATCGGCACCGGGGCGCCGTGGAAGTGCAAAGGCACGGCCAAGGTCGCCGCGCTGACGCCCGTGCCAAGGGCCAGCAGGCCGAACGGATGTCGATCGCCGCCGCGATACAGGAAGCTCCCTCCCAGGGCCAGGTACCCCAGACCGACCACAAGGACCGTCACGCCCTCGAAGGCCGACGCGGCATCGGCCAATACGACGATCAAGGCCCAGACCACGAATCCGGCGCTGGCGACCAGCAGGACCGCGGACGATGGGCTGAGCTCGCGACGAAGCACCCGCCACTCCTCTCCCGCCGCGGCCACGGCGTTGAGGGCACCGAATCCCAACAGAACGGGCACCGCCTGGATCGGTTCCGGCGTGCCTGCGGCATAGACCGCCAGTTGAGGGGCGGTCAGCACGAATGCCAGCGACGGCAACCAGCGCCAGGACTGGGAGATCGCGATCACCGTGGTGGCCACCAGGGCGACCCCGAGGAACAGGACGGTCATCAGCGACGGCTCGGCCCCGGTGAGGGGCGGCGCGACCAGAACCGTCACGAGCCCCAGCCCGGCCAGCACCTGGGACCGGACACGAATGGCCAGCGCGGCCGCCGACAGGTCGGCGATCAGGGCGGCAAGGATGCCCAGTTCGGGCGGGGCCAGGCCGTACAGCTGGGTCGCCGCGAAGATGGCCAGCGAGATGACGCCGAGGCCGACGCCGACCAGGACGTGGCCGATGACCGCCTGGCTGCGAAACAGGAGCGCCGCACCCAGCAGGTACGTCGCGGTACCGGCCGCCAACCCGATCAGGACGCGACCTTCTTCCCCGATCCAACCGCGGCTGAACGCCAATCCGAGGAAGAGGATCGCGGCGACGACCAGGGCCACGCCACCGATGATCGGCAGCAACCGACCGGCCACCAGTTGCTCGAGCTCCGCGGTGGACGCCGACCGCAGCTGCTGCACCCGGACCTCGATGAAGGAAGGTGGGGCCGGTTGAACGGGCGGCGCCGGCGCGACCGGAGGCTGTGTGGCCACCGCCGCGGCCGCCGGGCCCCACAGGGCCGGGGCGACGACGGCAGGCGTCGCCACCACCGGGGCGGCCGGAGGCGCCGTCGGGACGGGCGGTCCTGGATGGACGGCAGGCGCTGCGGCCGAAAGCCCCGCGACCTGCCGCTCAAGGACGGCAATCCGCGCCCGGCTCCGCTGTTCCCGACCGGTCACGACCGACGTCACGAGGCCGATCCCAATCGCCAGAGCGATGCCATACCCGGTTGCGAGCACGACAATCGCGGCACCGATCCCGAGCGCCACGGCCACGCCAAGACCCGAGTTGGGCGGCGCCTGCGCGGCGACCTGGGTCCAGCCCGTTGAGGGGGCTTCGCGTCCGGCCGTCAGCACGCCACATCGGCGGCATTCGTACCCATTCCGCGACTGGTTCCACCACTGCGCATACAGCGGGGCGCCGCAGGCTTCGCACACGAGCGCGGTGTCGCTGCTCATGAGCCGGTCGCTCCGGGTCGCGCCACAGGCATTCCGATCACCCTATCTCGCGGCGAATGCGGCCATGGTTGCTCGGGTGGACTACGGAAGGACTGCGGACCTTCCTGACGGCGGAATTGGTGGGCAGCGCGCAGTCCGGGACGGATGCCAGGAGTGCCGCTTACGGGTGGCTGCCGATCACCGTACCACCAGGCCATCACCACGCCCCCTCCGGGGCACGCACGCGACGCCATCGGTCCGTAGGATCTCCGCGTGAAGGTCCACCTCGTTGACGCCACGTTCGAGCTGTTCCGCGCGTTCCACTCGCGCCCGCCGGAGCGAGGTCCCGATGGGCGACCGGTGAACGCGGTGCGAGGGCTCATCGACTCGCTCCTGAGCCTGCTCCGCGAGCCGGACGTGACGCACATCGGTGCGGCGACCGACCACGTCATCGAGAGCTGGCGCAACGACGTATTCCCCGGATACAAGTCGAGCGCGGGCATCGAGCGCGAGCTGCTGAGCCAGTTCGACCTCGCCGAATGGGCCATCCGCGCGCTGGGCATCTCGCTGTGGCCCATGGTCGAGGACGAAGCGGACGACGCCCTGGCCACGGTCGCCGCACGGGCGGCGGCCGACCCGCGCGTGGAGCAGGTCGTGATCTGCAGCGTGGACAAGGACCTCGCCCAGTGCGTGCGCGGGCAGCGCGTCGTGCTGCGCGACCGGATGCGGACGATCACGTACGACGAGGACGGCGTTCGTGCGAAGTTCGGCGTGGACCCGACCAGCATGGCGGACTACCTCGCCCTGGTCGGCGACAGCGCCGATGGGTACCCCGGTCTGCCGGGGTGGGGCGCCCGGAGCGCCGGCGCGGTGCTCGCCCGCTGGAAGCACCTCGAGGGCATTCCCGACGACCCGCTGACCTGGGACGTGGACGTCCGCGGCGCAGGCCGGTTGGCCGCGACATTCCGCCAGCAGCGCGACGAGGCATTCCTGTACCGGCGCCTCGCAACCTTGGGGACCACGGCGGACGCTCCGGAAGAGGTAGACGACCTGGCCTGGCACGGGGTCCTGCGCGAGCCATTCGAGGCGCTGTGCGCGGAGCTTGGCTTCGAGTCCATCCCGGCACGGGTCCATCGCTGGGCCTGAGCCACGGGCTCACCCTCCCGGACCACACCGCACCCCACCAGACCATCGCGCACTGGTACTCGGGGGCCACTCCAGGGGGACCATCGGCCCGGCTGACCCGGCGAGGGCCGCCCGATACGGTCATTGGCGATGCCGCGCCGTGCTGTGGCGGCGTCGCTCCTGGTCGCTGGAGCCCTGTTGGGAAGCGGCTGGCCGGGATCGATCGCCCCCGCGACCGCCTCCTCGTGCAGTGGCTGGACGAGCGAATCCACTCCGCCGCCCACCATTCGCGTGTTTCGGGCTGCGACCGGCGCGGTCGAGACGGTTGACTTCAAGGTCTATGCCAAGAACGTCCTGAGCCGCGAATGGATCGGTTCGTGGACGACCGAGTCCCTGCGCTCGGGGGGCGTGGCCGTGAAGATGTACGCCTGGTACCACGTCCTCCACTGGCGGGGGCTGACCAACGCCGACGGCGCCTGTTTCGACGTGTACGACGACACTCGCGACCAGGTCTACAACCCCGCTCAGCCCACCTGGTCGAGTGCCGCCGCGGCGGTGGACGCCACGTGGGCCACCCGGGCGTTGAAGAGCGGGAGCATCTACCCGACCTATTACAACGCTGGAGCCTCGAACGAGGCGTGCGGCGCCAATGCGAACGGCTGGCGGATGTACCAGTGGGGCACGCAGGCCTGTGGCCTGGGCGGGCTGAGCGCCGCCCAGATCCTGCTGACCTACTACTACCCCGGATGGACCGTGACCGATGCGCCGGGCCCGCCGGCGCCCACGGCGACGCCGGTGCCGACGCCCGTTCCGACGCCCGTTCCCACACCGGCCCCAACCCCCACGCCCCCGCCCACGGCTCCGCCCACCGGGACCCCGGCCCCAACCCCGGTCCCGACGCCGCACCCCACGCCGGCACCCACGCCTCCGCCACCGCCTCCACCGCCTCCACCTCCACCGCCCACCGGCGGCTCACCGGGCGGCGGCCAGTCCGGGATCGAAGGCCAGGCCACGCCCCCACCCCCGCCGCCGGCCAATCCGGACGTGGTCGCGATCACGACCGACACGACCCGATTCCTCGGGCTCCCCGATCGAGCGGGAGCCATGGCTGCGCCGCCCGGCGGCCAGTGATCGGTTCTTCGCCGGGGACCAGCGGGTCAGCACGGCCGATGGCCCTCCAGCTTCGACTGACGGACCCCCGGAGGCCCGCGAGCTCCCGGCTCCGGTGATCCGCGACCTCGCCGGACGGCTGGCGATTGCCCTCTTCGTGGGCACGGCCGACCCCGCGCTGGCCACCCCGCCGGTCGATCTCCCCGCCGTGGCGGGTCGCTAGGAAGCCGCTCCCCGCTTCTCGCGCCACGCGGCGACGGCGAGGTCCGCGGTCGCCAGGTCCTGGATGGACAGCCCAACGCTCTTGAACACGGTGATCGCCTGTGGATCGCGCGAGGCGGCCCAGTCGCGGCTCACGGTCCCGATCTCCACCACGTCGGCCGCTGCCAGCTCGCCCCGCGCGATGGCCGCGGCCAGGTCCCCGGCTTCGGCCTCGGCCGCGCTCCGCGAGTCGACCGCAACCACCGATGCCCGCCCCCAGACCGCGGGCGGAACCTCGACCATCCCCATCCGGAACGAACCGATGGCGTTGACGTGGGTTCCCGGCTCCACCCAATCAGCCTCGAAGACCGGCGTTTCCGATGGCGTCACGCTGCAGATGATGTCGGCCCCACGGACCGCCTCCTCGGCGGTGTCCACCGCCCGGACGGTCACCGGCGAGCACGGCGTCCATCCGCTCCGCGAACGCCTGGCGCGGTCCCGGCGTGCGGGCAAAGACGCGGACCTCGCGGATCGGGCGCGCGGCGAGCACCGCGCGAATCTGGGGCTCGGCCTGGACGCCCGCGCCGAACAGCGCCATGACCGACGCATCGGGCCGGGAGAGGAGCCGCGCCCCGACCCCGGACGCGGCACCGGTCCGCAGGGCGGTGACCGTCGGTCCATCCATCTGGAAGGCGGGGACCCCGGTCTGGGCGTCGAACCAGGTCACGAGGCCCTGGATGGTGGGCAGGTTGCGGGCGGGGTTGCCCGGGATCCAGGTGATCAGCTTGACGGCGGCGCCGGCCCCGCCTTCCCGTTCGGCGGGCATGAGGACCAGCAGTCCGCCGCCGGGCAGCTCGAGATGCTGGCGGAGTGGCGAGTGGTCGCGGCCTGCGGCCACGTCTCGGTAGGCGTCTTCGATCGCGTCCAGCAGCCGGTCCATGGGGACCAGCGCCTTGAGCTCATCGGCGTCGATCAACTGCATCGGCGCGGCGAGTCCTGCGATCGGTTCGGGTGCGCTAGGGTTAGAAGAAGGTGTCGAGGGGGTTCGGCGTCCCCAGCACGAATGAGGCCCCGATGATGATCACCAGAATGGCGGCCGCGAAGACCCCCATCCACTTCAAGACGTCCCACATGGTTCACGGATTCTAGGGGCACCGCGCAAGTGCCCCTCGCGCGGAGGCTTCAGCTCCGCCTGTACGACACCCGCCGCGCGGCCGTGGTTCCGTTCGAGCCACTCGGGGACGGGCCGATCGGTCTGTACGTGTGCGGCATCACCCCATATGACACGACCCACCTGGGGCACGCCTTCACGTACCTGGTATTCGACGTCCTGCAGCGCTACCTGGCCTACCACGGCCACGAGGTCACCTACGTCCAGAACCTGACCGACGTGGACGACGACATGCTCCGTCGCGCCCGGGAGCTGAACGAGGACTACCTGGCCCTGGGCACCCGTCACGCCGAACGATTCCTGGCCGACATGGCCGCGCTCAACTGGCGCGCGCCGGCCGTTCTGCCCCGTGCCACGGAGCACATCTCGCAGATGCAGGCCATGATCGAGCGCCTCCTTGCCAACGGGCACGCGTATCGGTCTGACGGGTACGTCTACCTGGCCGCTGCGGCGGATCCAGGGTGGGGCTCCCTGTCCCACGTGCCAGCGGCCGACCAGCTGGCACTGGCCAACGAGCGGGGCAACCGCGCCGACCTGCCGGGCAAGCGTGATCCCATCGACCCGGTCCTGTGGCAGCCCTCCGCCCCGGACGAGCCGGCGTGGGAGGGGCCCTGGGGAGCCGGGCGGCCCGGCTGGCACATCGAGTGCTCGGCCATGAGCGTGACCCACCTCGGTCCACGGTTCGAGATCCACGGCGGCGGGGTGGATCTCGCGTTTCCCCACCACGAGTCCGAGCGGCTCCAGTCCGAGGGAGCGACCGGCCGAGTCCCCGGTCGTGGGCCATTGGGTCCACACCGGCATGGTCCACTACGACGATGCGAAGATGAGCAAGTCGCTCGGGAACCTGGTCATGGTTCGCGACCTCCTCCGTGACTGGTCCGCCGACGTCATCCGGGTCGCGCTCCTCGACCATCGGTATCGCGAGGACCTGGTCTGGACCGATGCCCGCCTGACCGATGCCCAGGCGACCGTTGACCGCTGGGCAGCCGCGGTGACCGCCGAAGGCGCCTCCGGATGGACCGATGCCGACCCACTGCCGCCGCCGGTCGACGCCCTGCGCGAGCGGGCGCTCGGCGCGCTCGACGACGACCTCGATACGGTGCGCATGATCGCCGTCCTCGACGAGCTGGCCGCCCTGCGCGACGCGGCCGCGTCCTCCGTCCTGGCCGACCTGTCGCGATCGGTGCTCGGCCTGCGCCTGGATCCCGTCGCGTGACCGACGAACCCAACGTTCCGCTCAGCGTGCAGCTGGGCGAGGTCGTCCCGCCCGAGGATCCGGAGGACTGGCGGAAGCCGCTGACCTGGGTCGTGGCCGTCGGGATGCTGGCCGCGCCTCTCTGGGCGGCGGTGTGGTTCGTGTCGGCACCGCCGGTCGACCCGTACGCGGCACGACCCGGGACCGCCCTGCTGGCGGTGGCTGTCGCGGCCGGGGCCGCGGTGGTGGGGGCGAGCCAGCGCGGCGCCCTGCGCGCGCTGCTGGGAACCCTGGGCGCTGGGCTGTTCGCCGCCCTTGGGGTGATCGTGGTGGCCAGCGTGATCGGCGGCGGGACCGGCATGGGGACGGCCGTCGTGGCCGCGACCGGCGGGATGATCGGCGCCCTGCCCGCGGCCGCCCTGGGCGCCGCCCTGTCATCGGCCGGTCGTGCGCGCCGCTTCCTGTCGCCCGCGATCGCCGGCGGCCTGACCGCCGTGGCGGCCGTCCAGGTGCTGCTGAGCCTCTAGCTCGGCGCCTCGCCTCCGCGGTCCGCCGGTCCGCGGTCGATCGGTCCGCTGCCGACCAGGATGCACGCCGCCTCGTGCCCGGGTCCGACCGTGGTCAGGGCCGGGTCCACCGTCTTGCATCGGTCAATCGCGACCGGGCACCGCGGATGGAACCGGCAGCCACCCGGAATGCGCGCCGGATCGGGCGTCTCGCCGGACAGGACCTGGGGCCGCTCGCGGGCCGACGGGTCGGTGGTGGGAACCACCGACAGCAGGGCCTTGGTGTACGGGTGCTGCGGATCGCGCAGGACCGACGCGGTGTCGCCCGTCTCGACGATGCGCCCCAGGTACATGACCGCCAGCCGATCGGCGTACGCGGCCACGGTCGCCAGGTCGTGGGTGATCATCACGATCGCGATCCGCTCCTCGGTGGCGAGGCGGCGGAGCAGGTTGAGGATCTCGGCCCGGATGGACACGTCGAGCATCGAGACCGGCTCGTCGGCGACGAGCAGTCGCGGCTCGAGGGTGAGCGCGGCCGCGATGACCACCCGCTGGCGCTGCCCGCCGGACAGCTCGAACGGGTAGCGGTTCTCGAAGACCTCCGGCGGCGCCAGTCCGGCCAGGGTCAGGGCGTGGCGGATCCGGGCGTGCTCGTCCTCGGTCCCGCTCGCCACGTGATGGACGCGCAGCGGCTCCCCGATGATGTCCGCCACCCGCATCCGCGGGTTCAGCGACTCGTACGGGTCCTGGAAAATCATCTGCGCCGCCCGGCGCAGGGCCGCCATCTGGCGCTTGTCCATCTCGTCCAGGCGCGTGCCCTCGTAGGTCACCGAGCCGCCGCTGAGCGGGATGAGGCCCAGCAGCAGGTTCCCGGTCGTCGTCTTGCCACAGCCCGACTCGCCGACCAGGGCCACCACCTCGCCCGGCGAAACCGACAGCGAGATCCCGTCCACGGCGCGGACCGAGGGCACCGGCCGGCGGCGCAGCGTGTCCATGAACGAGCGGTGGCCCATGAAGCGCGCCTCGAGGTCGGTGGCGGCGATCAGCGGTTCAGCCACGGGTCGCGTCCTTCGGGTTCACCGCCGGTGCGTTCGGATCCAACAGGTAGCACGAGGCGGCCCACCGGTCACCTACCTGGTAGAGCGGCGGATGGGCGGTGTCGCATCGCTCAAAGGCGTGCGCACAGCGCGGCGCGAACGGGCATCCCGGGGGCATGGCGTCGAGCCGCGGCGGGGTGCCGGGGATGCCACGCAGCTCCCGCTCCGGATGGGCGACGTCCGGGAAGGCGTCGAGCAGGGCCTGCGAATACGGGTGCTGCGGGTTCGCGAACAGCGACCGCGCCGGGGCGTCCTCGGCCACCCGCCCGCCGTACATGACCACCACCCGATCGCACACCTGGGCCACCACGCCGAGGTCGTGGGTGACGAGGATGGTGCTCATCCCCAGGTCGCGGCTCAGGCCGGCCAGGAGCTCGAGGATCTGGGCCTGGATCATCACGTCCAGGGCGGTGGTGGGCTCGTCGGCCACGATGACGTCCGGCTGGCAGGCCAGGGCCAGGGCGATCATCGCCCGCTGGCGCATGCCGCCCGAGTAGGTATGCGGATACTCCCCGGCCCGCGCGGCACCGATGCCGACCCGGTCCAGCAGCTCGCCGGTCTGCCGTTTGGCCGCCTTCTCGTCGGCCCCATGGTCGTGAAGCCGAATGGCCTCGCTGACCTGGTCGCCCACCGACTTGACCGGGTTCAGCGCGTTCATCGCGCCCTGGAACACCATCGACAGCCGGGTCCAGCGGAACTCGCGCAGCTCGTCGGGCGAGAGCGACAGGAGGTCCTCCCCGTCGAACACGGCCTGGCCGCCCACGACGTGGCCACCGGGCGGCAGGAGGCGCAACAGGCCGAGCATGGCCGTCGTCTTCCCGCTCCCCGACTCCCCCACCAGGCCCAGCGTCTCGCCCCGGGCCAGGTCGAAGCTCACCTCGTTCACGGCGCGCACCGGGCCGTCTGGCGTGTCGAACTCCACGCTCAGGTTCCGGATGGACAGGAGTGGCGCGTTTGGGCTCGGAACGATGGCCGGCAGGGGCGGCGACTCCGGGCGAATGACGTCCTGGCGCCCGGACTCGAGGTGGTGCCGCTTGAGGCGCGGATTGAGGATGTCCTCGAGGGCCGTCCCCAGCAGGGTGGTCCCCAGCACGACCCACACGATGGCCAGGCCGGGCGGGATGAACGCCCACCAGGCGCCGGCCGACATCGCGCCGCGCGAGAACGCGAAGTTCAGCATCTTCCCCCAGCTGATGACGGTCGGATCGCCCAGGCCCACGAAGGCCAGGGTGGACTCGGACAGGATGGCCAGGCTGATGACCAGGACCGCATTGGCCAGCATGAGGGGCAGGACCAGCGGGACGATGTGGCGGCGGATGATGTACCAGTCCGAGGCACCGATGGCGTGGGCACGGGACACGAACTTCCGCTCCCGGACGGTGAGTGACTGCGATCGGATCAGGCGCGCGGTCGTGGTCCAGCCCAATACACCGATGACCGCGATGATGGTCAGCAGGCTCGGCCCCAGGATGGCCACCAGCACGATCTGGAGCGCCAGGTCGGGGATGACCAGGAAGAAGTCGGTGAAGCGCATGAGCGCGCCGCCCGTCCGGCCGCCCTTGTAGCCGGCCACGATCCCGATCGTGCCGCCGATGACGATGGCGATGGCCGCCGCGGTGAAGCCCACGATGAGGGACACGCGTGATCCGTAGATGAGGGCGGACAGGACGTCCTTCCCACCGTCATCGGTCCCCAGCGGATGCTCGGCTGAGGGAGGCTGGTAGATGTCGTTGATCGTGACCGGCGGGGTCGCGAACGGGTCATACGGGGCGAGCACCGGCGCGAAGATCGCCACGAACAAGGTGAACCCCAGCATGATCAGGCCCGCCAGTCCGACCGGGTGGTGGAGCAGCGTCCGCAGCGCGCCGCGCGGGGCGGCGATGCCCGTGGGTCGGGTGGCGACTTCGGCGACGGCGGTCATCGGCTCATGCCTCGGTCACTCGTGGGTCGAGATAGCCGTACACGAGGTCCGCGATCAGGTTCGCGAACACGACCGCAACCGCCAGCATGAGGAACGCACCCTGGAGGACCGGGTAGTCGCGATGGCTGACCGCTTCCACGGTCAACCGGCCCAACCCCGGCCACGAGAAGACCTCCTCGACCTGGATGGCGCCTGAAACCGTGAAGGCCAGATTGATGGCGATCAGGGTGACCATGGGCAGCATCGCGTTGCGCAGCGCGTGGCCGCGAATGATCCGGTACGTGGACAGGCCCTTGGCCTTGGCGGTGAGGATGTAGTCCTCGCTGAACACGTCGAGCACGCTCGACCGCATGATCAGCATGTACTCGCCCAGCAGGACCAGGGTGAGGGTCAGGGTCGGCAACAGCAGGTGCTGGAGCAGGTCGGCGGCCGCTTCGAATGCGTTCGCGTACTCGACGCCGATGGTCGACTTGCCCCCGGTCGGCAGGCCGAAGTACTGCGCACCGAAGAACAGCAGGATGATGGCCAGGAAGAAGGTAGGGAGCGACCAGGTCACCAGCGAGAAGCCCAGCGCGCTCATGTCGGTCGCTTTCCCGCGTCGCCAGGCCGCGACCAGGCCCAGCAGGATGCCGAACAGGATCGACAGGAACTGGGCCGGCACCACCAACCACAGGGTGTTGATGAGCGCCGTCACGAGGAGTTCGCTTACGGCCTGATCGGGCAGGGCGTACGACGTGCCCAAGTCGCCATGTGCCAGGGCCCCGAGGTAGATGAAGTACTGGGAGTCAAACGGGGCGCCGCTGCCAAGGTTCAGGAACAGCGGTTTGTCCAGGCCGAATCGCTCGGTGAGGGCCGCCTGGGTCTCCGGGTTCAGCCTCGGATCCTTGGCGCCCTTCATGGCCGGGTTTCCGGGCAGGACCCGGAACAGGAAGAAGTTGAAGGTGATGACGACCAGCACCGTGACGGCGGCCCACCCGATCCGCCGCGCGATGAACCGCGAACGACCCGTCATGGACGCCGTCCCGATGCGCCGGGCGCCGGCTCGCTATTCGACTGGTTGGATGACGTTCAGCGAGGACGGGTCCTCAAGGCCGAACCCGGACGGGCCCTCGAGCCAACCGGTGAACCGATCGGTCCGGTAGGCCTGAACGGTGGCTGCGTAGTAGGGAATGATGTACGGCACGTCCTCGAGCAGCTTTCGCTGCATCTGGTGGATGACGTCGACCCGGGTCGGGTGATCGATCTCCACCGCCTGCTGGTTGTACATGTCGTCGTACTCCGCGTCGCAGTACCCGGTCTCGTTGTAGCCGGTTTCGATCGCGTCGCAGGTCGGGACGCCGAGCAGGAACTGCGGATCTGGGTCCGAGCCCCAGTGCCACAGCATCACGTCGTAGTCGAACGCCGGGCAGCAGATGCTGGTCAGCGTGTCGCTGTCGAACGACTGGATGGTGAGATCCACGCCCACCGCCTGCCACATGCTGTGAATGAGGTCGGCCTCGCGCGGCGCGGGGTCGATGTCATCGGGATAGTAGAACCGGAAGGTGAGG
Organism: uncultured Chloroflexia bacterium; assembly: GCA_963810925.1. Classification (GTDB taxonomy): domain Bacteria; phylum Chloroflexota; class Limnocylindria; order QHBO01; family QHBO01; genus DASTEQ01. The sequence continues at coordinate 93,756 of CAWEPF010000002.1, forward strand.
TCTTCGCAGTCCTGGCTGGGCAGGCACTCGCGGATGCCGTCACCGTTCGTGTCGGCGTAGCCCGCGTCGTCGAGCTTCTGGTTGGCGGCATCCACGTCAAACGCCCAGTCGGCATCGGTCCCCACGAAGTAGTCGCCCAGGCCGGGCGGCACGAGGCTGACGCCCCACGATGCGGTTCCCAGCGTGGAGACGTCGATGAGCTGCTGCTTGTCGATGGCCTGCGCCAGGGCCTGGCGGACGTTGACGTCGCGGAGCGCCGGGTGGCCTGAGCAGACGCCGCCGTTGGGCACGAGGTCGCTCGGGCCGGGGCAGTCGGCCGGATCGGCCATGTTGAAGAAGACGTCGCGCAGGTCGCCGCCGATGGACTCCATCTGGACGACCTTGACGTTCTCGGTGGACTGGAGGGTGGACAGCGCGGTCAGCGGGAACTCGGTGATCATGTCCACGTCGCCGGCGGTCAACGCGGCCACCCGCGCGTCGGCGTTGCTGATGGTCTGGAAGATCACCCCGTCCACGGCCGGGCTGATGTTCCAGTTGTCCTTCACCGCCTCCAGCTGGGCAAACTCACCAATCTGGTAGTCCACCAGCTTGAACGAGCCCGATCCGACCATGGCGGCGTTGTCGAAGGTCAGCGGATCCTCGTTCTCCCAGATGTGCTTGGGCACGACGTACATGAACGCCATCCGATACTCGAAGTTTGCGATCGGCTGGTCGGCCACGAGGACCACGGTCGTCGCGTCCGGCGCTTCAATGGACGAGAAGACGTCGGGGTACGAGGACTCGTACGGGAAGTCGGTGTTGTCGCGGTACATCTCGAGCGAGAACTTCACGTCCTCGGCGGTGAGCGGGGTGCCGTCGTGGAACTTCGCGTTGTCCACGATGTGCATCGTCCAGGTCACGCCATCGTCCGCGACGGACCAGTCGGTGGCCAACTCGGGCACGTAGGTTCCGTCCGGCAGGTACGAGATGGGGGTGTCGTACACCAGCTCGAACAGGGTGTAGGACTCGCTGAACAGGGCGAGGCCCGGGTTCAGGGAGTCAGGCGCCCCCGGGTACCCGATCCGCACCGTCCCGCCGGTTGCTCCGCTCCCGCCCGAGCTCGATGGGCTTTCGCTGGCTGATCCCTGGCACGCGGCCAGGACGAGAATGAGGGTGACGAGCGTGGCAAGGGCCGGGCGAAGCGAGCGACGCACGAGGCGACTCCTCTAGGGCGGGGGCCAGATGATGGCACACGGCTTTCTGTGGGGGCAATGCCGGGGCGAACGGGTCGGGCATACTCCCGGCGCATGGCACCCCGCCCAGCACGAGCCCGCTCGAATGTGAGCGCCGCGGCCCTCGTCCGCGCCCAGAAGGTGGTCGAGTCGTTCGACCTGGCGAGGGACGGGAGCGTGGCGGTGCTGGCCCGCCGGCAGGTCCACGGCAACGCATACCGATCCCACCTGTGGGTGGTTCCGACCCGCGGCGGTCGGCTGCGACGGCTCACGAGCGGCGCCGTGCGCGACACCGAACCGCAGCTCTCGCCCGACGGGGAGCAGGTCGCGTTCCTGCGGGCCGCCTCGGTCCAGCCGGGGAGTGATGGCGACGAAACCGCGCAGGTCTGGATCATCCCGGTCCGGGGCGGCCGACCGTGGCGCCTGACCCGCTTGCCGCACGGCGTTGCCTCGCACTGCTGGAGTCCCGATGGACGCTTCCTGGCGCTCGTGGCCGAGGCCGGCGAACCGCGCTTCGTCGTGGGTCCACAGCGGGCCGGTATGGAGCCGGTGGCCCGCCACGTCACCCGTACCGATTGGCGCAATGACGACACCGGCCTGGTCGGACGTCGCTTCCACCTGTGGGTGATCGAGGCACGTCGGGGCGCCCAACCCCGTCAGCTGACCAGCGGCGACTTCGACGTCGGCGGACCGGCATGGTCGCCAGACGGGCACTGGATCGCGTTCGAGGCTGACCGGGAGCCCGACTGGAACATTCGGTACCGCTACCGGATCTTCCGGGTCAGCCCGACCGGCGGCCCGGTCCGCGAGCTCGTTTCGCTCCGCGGCGACGCGACCGCTCCCGCCTATTCACCAGACGGGCGCCACCTCGCATTCATCGGTTCCGACGTGGACGACCCCACCGTGTCCGAGCCCGAGCGGGTGTGGGTCTGCACCGCGGGCGGCGCTCGCGTCCGCTGCCTCTCGCCTGACCTCGACCGGGCGATCGGCGCCTGGGCATGGGCCGACCTGGCCATGGCCGAGGACACCGCGACGCCCACCTGGCAGGACGACGAGCACGTGCTGGCCGTGGTGGGCAGCCAGGGACGCGTGCTCCCCTACCGATTCAGCCTGGACGGGACGCCCCCCACCCCGATGGTCGATCCCGCCGAGCGCGTCGTCGGCAGTACGGTCCTGGCGGCCGGTGGCCGGGTGGTGATGAGCGCGGGCCTTGATGGGCGGAGCTCAGACCTCTTCGCGGTGGAGGCAGGCGGACTCCGGCGGCTGACCAGCATTGGATCGGCCTGGCAGAGCCGATTCCCGCGCTTCGTGCTGGAGGAGCTTGAGGTACCGGGACCCGCCGGGCCGATCCAGGTCTGGCTCGCATCGCCTCCCGATGCCGGCACGACACCGATGCCCACCATCCTCCACTTCCACGGCGGCCCCGATGGCTGCTGGGGGCCGGGCGGCACCTTGGACAGCCTCAACCTCACCGCTCACGGCTACCGGATCGCGATGCCCAACCTGCGCGGGTCGACGACCCATGGCCGCGCGTGGATCGAAGCCCTGGTGGGCCAGTGGGGCATCGCCGATGCGGAGGACGTCCACACCGTGGCCGATGCCCTCGTCGCCCGGCGCCTGGCCGATCCGGACCGGATGGGGCTCATGGGCCTCTCGTATGGCGGGTATCTCGTCCAGTGGATGGTGGGCGTGACCGATCGGTTCGCCGCCGCCGTCGCCGAGAACGGCGTGGGCAACGTCCTGTCCGACTGGGGAGAGTCGTACTTCGGGGTCCACTATCACCGCCAGTACGGCCAACCCGATCCCCTCACTGACGAGGGCGCGGCCGAGCTGTGGCGCCAGTCGCCGCTCCGGAACGCGGCCGCCGTCCACACGCCCCTGCTGACCCTCCAGTCGGCGGAGGACCGCAACACCCCGCCCGGCGCGAACGAGCAGCTGTTCGTCGCCCTCAAGGTGCTCGGCCGCGAGGCCGAATACGTCGTGTACCCCGAGGAGCACCACGAGCTGAAGAACTACGGGCGGCCGGATCGGCGGATCGATCGCATGGAGCGGCACCTGGCCTGGTTCGATCGGTACCTGCGCCGGCGCTAGCCGGCGCCATCGGTCAGGCGGGCGGTGCCGGCGGGACGGACGGCGGCGGTGACTTGCGGGCGAGCCGCTGGGCGAGCCCACCCACGGTGAGGGCCAGGCCCAGGCTGATGATCCCCAGCGCCCCGACCAGGCGGAATGCCTCCCCGCCGAACGCGGTGGCCAGGGCCAGGTAGGCGATCACCGCCGCGCCCGCGACGCCGGCCCCGATCCACTTGAAGGCCGGCGCGTCGGCCAGCCAGCCGGCGGCATACAGGCCCAGCCCCAGGCTGAAGGGGATGACCGTCCACAGGGTGGCCCACTCGTCCCAGCGGCCGGTCAGGCTCGTGTACAGCAGCGCCCCGCCGGTCATCAGGAGCATGAGGCCGGGAATGACCATCCCGGCCCGCAGGCGCCGAGACAGGCGCGAGAAGAGGATGGGCACCAGGAAGAAGAGCGAGAGGATGATGAGCAGGATCGGCCACCAGGCGAAGATGTCGGTGTCCAGCCCGTTGGTCTCGAACCACTCCCCGATCCAGGTCGAGCCGAGCACGACGATCCCGATCGCCAGCAGCATGAGACCGATCGTCAGCTCCAGGGTCCGGCTCACGCAGCGGAGTATGCGGTGGTGGCCGCGCGGTCGCCACCCGGTCAGCGTGCGATCACCCGCCGGTACAGGTCGCCGTGGACGATGCCGCGGTGGACGACCAGCTCCTGGGCTCTGCGATCCGCGCGCTGCGCCACTCGAAGGGTTGGCGCCAGAGTGATCTGGCCCGCCGCGCCGCGGTGAGCGCGAGCACCGTTCGACTGCTGGAGTCGGGTCACGCCGAGCGGGCCACGGTCCGGACCGCGCGGCGCGTGGCCGCAGCCGTGGGGCTCCATTTGCGTTGGGATCCCGGACCAGCGCCGGATCTGGCTCGCGCCCGCGACGCTGATCACGCGGCCGTCCTCGAGGTCCTCCTCCGGCGTCTCGCCGGTCACGGGTGGGAGGCGAGACCAGAAGTCAGCTTCAATCGGTATGGCGAGCGCGGACGGGTGGACCTTCTTGCCTACGATTCGCGGCGGAAGACGCTCCTTGTGGTCGAGGTCAAGACGATCGTCGTCGACGTCCAGGGCCTCCTCGGGCACTTGGACATGAAGGTTCGACTCGCACCAGGATTCGCCCGCGAGATCGGGTGGCCAGCCCGTGCCGTGGTGCCTGCGCTGGTGATTGCCGAAGGGACTACGAACCGGCGACGGGTCGCGGAGCACCCTGGCCTCTTCCGCCGATTCACCGTGCGGGGGTGGCATGCCCTGGCATGGCTGCGGTCGCCAGACGGATACCCGACCGGCCTGTTGTGGTTCGAGAAGTTGCCAAATCGCAACCTCAGCGACCTTAGGCGGGCTGGCCGGCGGCGCGTCAGGGCCGGACGGGCGATTTCAAGCACGGCGGCCCACGTGGGGGCGGTCAATCCGCGGCGCCCGCCGCTCAAAACAGGCCCGGATGGTTCCTAAGACGCGGAATTTCGGCGATTTGGCGACAACTGCTCGCGAAGCGACGCCTAGGACTCGCCCTCCCAGGCAGGTTGGGGCATCCGAAGCGGCTTGTCGGTCCGGTACCCGAGCACGTAGTCGGCCTGCATGATCGTGTGGATCTGGCTCGTGCCCTCGTAGATCACCGAGCCCTTCGAGTTGCGCAGGTAGCGCTCCACCGGGTACTCGTCCGAGTAGCCGTACGCGCCGTGGATCTGGATGGCGTCCATGGCGCTCTGGACCGCGTGGTCGGTGCAGAACCACTTGGCCAGCCCCGTCTCGCGCGTGCTGCGCTCACCGGCGTTCTTCAGCCAGCCGGCCTTCCAGACGAGCAACCGCCCGGCCTGGATCCCCTGCTCCATCTTGGCCAGCATCTGCTTGACGAGCTGGTGGCGACCGATCTCCTCGCCAAAGGTCTTGCGCTCGTGGGCGTACTTCAGCGAGGCATCCAGGCACGCGACCGCCAGTCCCACGCTGCCGGCGGCGACCGTGTAGCGGCCCTGGTCGATGGCGCTCATCGCGATGCTGAAGCCCTCCCCTTCCTCGCCCACCCGGTTGGCGGCGGGGACCTCGCAGTCGGAGAAGTACAGGATCCCGGTGTTGCCCGCGCGGACCCCCAGCTTGCCGTGCAGTGAGTCGCTCGAGAATCCGGGGAAGCTGCGCTCCACGATGAAGGCGGTGATGCCCTTGTGGCCCGCGGCCTTGTCGACGGTCGCGAAGACGAGGAACTGGTCGGCGGTATCGGCCAGGCTGATCCAGACTTTGCTGCCGTTCAGGATGTATCGGTCCCCATCGCGGCGGGCCGTGGTGGACAGGTTGGCGGCATCGCTCCCGACCCCCGGCTCGGTGAGCCCGAAGCTGGCCAGCTTCTCGCCGCGGGCCTGCGGGACGAGGTACTGCTGCTTCTGCTCCTCGTTCGCCCACTGGAGGAGGGTCAGCGAGTTCAGCCCGGTGTGGACGCTGAGGATGACCCGGAACGCGGTGTCGGCGCGCTCCATCTCCTCGCACAGCTGGGCGAAGGCGATGTAGTCCATCCCCGACCCGCCGTACCGCTCGGGAATGGGCAGGCCGAGGAAGCCCACCGCGCCCATCTTCTCGTACAGGGTTCGGTCGTAGGTCGAGGTGGCATCCATCTCGTGGATGCGAGGCGCGATCTCGCGCTCACCGAAGGCGCGCGCGGTGCGCGCGACCTCGCGCTGCTCATCGGTCAGGGAGAAGTCGACCATCGGAGGCGGATTCTAGGGGACGCCTAGGGGACCGAAATGCCCACGAAGGTCAGGACCTCGCGCCAGGCCGATGCGGCCGCGTCGGCGTGCTCCGCCGCGGTGCGGTCGAAGAACGAATGCGGGGCGCCCGGGTAGGTCACGAGCCGATGTGCGACCCCGGCCCCGGTCAATGCCTCGTCGAAGGCTGCGACGCTCTCGGGGGGAATTCCCCCATCGGCGCCGCCGAACAGGCCCAGGACCGGGCAGGTGTACTCCGCTGCGTGGGTCGACGGCTCCGGAAGGTGCGCTCGCGCCGGGCCGGTGGGCGACCCGTAGAAGCCGATGACCCCGTCCAGCTCGTGGCCCTCGACGCCCTGGGCGAACGCGGCGCGTCCGCCGAAGCAGAAGCCCATCACGTACACCCGGTCGGCGGCGCCGCCGGTGGCGTCCCGGAGAGCCGCGATGCCCGCCGCCACGTCGGCGCGGATCGTTGCGCGCTCGGTGGCGTTCACGTGAGGCATGTACTCGAAGTCCGCTCCCCGGAGGCCCGGGCCCGCGGTCCGCGCGTAGAGGTCCAGGGCCACGGCGTGGACCCCGGCCTCGGCCAGGCGACGGGCCAGCTCCAGGTAGAACGGATGCAGACCGCGGACGTCGGGGATGACCACGATGCCGGGCCCGCCGGGCGCCTCGGCCCGGGCCAGGTAGCCGGCGAAGTTCGTCCCGTCGGGCGAGGTCAGCACCACCTCGCTGGCGTCCACCGCGCCACCCCTGATGGGCGGCAGCGGAGGGAGCGAATCAGTCTCGTGGCACATCGGTCAGGCTACCCCGGTCAGGCGACCATCAGGACTGCGACCCACGCGCCAATACCCAGCAGGGCGGCCATGCTCAGGTAGACGACGGTCCGGAGGTAGATCGAGGTGCCCTCGATGATCGCCCCGCTGGCCGCCTGCCACTGGCCGGCCAGGGTGAACGCCGGCGACGGGGGCAGGATCCAGCCCAGGACGAGCCCCACCGCCAGGCCTCCCAGGTGGCCCGTGATGCTGATGCCCGGGATGAAGAAGGTAAACGCCAGGTTGATGACCAGCAGCGACCCGATCTGGCCGAGCATGGCCCGCGTCTGGCGCGGCAGGGCCAGGTGCCGACGGCGCGACACCGCGAACGCCAGGCCGAGCAACCCGAAAATCGCCCCGCTGGCACCCACGGCTGCCTGGTCCGGCGCGACGAGGATGGTCAGGACCGATCCGCCCACTGCGCACAGGAGGTAGATGACGAGGTACTCGAGGTGGCCGTACAGCTGCTCGATGAGCGGCCCGAACAGGTACAGCGCCCACATGTTGAGAGCCACGTGGAGGAGGCCCAGGTGCAGGAATGCGCTCGTGATGAGCCGATACCAGTCTCCGGCTGCGACGTCGGGCAGGCTCACGAGTCCCCAGTCCACCAATGGACCGCCACTGCTTTGCAGCAGCCCCCCGCCGTTCAGGCCGCCGAGAATCGTGTCGATCGCGAAGACGCCCACGTTTGTGCCGATCAACACCCAGGTGACGATGGGGGTGTAGGTCGCATACGCAGCGCGCGAACGGTTGAACTCCCGTCGGGCGGTGGAGACGTTCCCCGTCTCCTTGGCCAGCCATGCCAGGCGGCTCGCGATGGCCGGCCGCTCGTTGGCCGGGGCCCGTCGATCGGCCTCCTTGTAGGCCTCGATGGCGGCATGGAGGTCGCCATCGCGGACCTGCTGTTCGGCCACCGACCGCCATCCCAGCCAGGCCAGCGCGCTCTCGGTCTGGGCGGCGGCCATCCAGGCCTGGAGCGCCCCGCCTTCGTCGTCGATCCGGTACTTGCCGGTCCCGGTGATCATCCAGGCGGCGCCCGCCAGCTCGGGGTCCGGCGATCGGGTGAGTTCGTCTACGGCGCCGATCGCGCGCTCCGGCTCACCGCCATCGAGGAGCCGGCGCGCCTCGGCGAGGTCGGCCTGTGGGTCGGACATGCCGGCGTAGTATGCCCCGGCATGCGAACGACCGCCGGACGGAGGTCCGGCGGTCGTGACGCGCCCCCCTGGAGGGGAGCCAGCCCGCCCCGTCGCCCCGGAGCGGTGATCTTGTCGGGCTACTTGGCCCGGTGCAGGAACTCCACGACGTCCTCGTAGCGGAAGCGACGGTCGCCGCGCTTCACGACTCGGAAGAAGGGCAGCTCACCGCGATCGCCCAATCGCTTCACGGTGTTGACATGGAGGTGGAGCATCTCGGCCACTTCGGTGGCCGTGAGCAACCTGCCGCCTTCGTTCTGGATCATGTGGTCTGCTGTTCTCCTGCCCACTCTGGTGAGGTAAGAGCCGCGCCGGCTCGGAGGGTATTGGTCGGCGCGGCTCGTGGCCGGATAGTAGGGTTCCGGTGCCGTCTGGGCCCCGGTACGATCGGTCCGAGGCGGGGGTACATTCGGGAGCGAACGTGTTCGAACGCCATGTCTTCGTGTGCACCTCGGGCGAGTGGTGCCCCACCGTGGACGGCGACGGGATCGGGGTCCACGCCACGCTCAAGGAAGCGGTGGCCAAGGCCGGCCTGGCGGACCGCGTCCGGGTGAACCGATCCGGTTGCTTCTCCCAGTGCGGGAACGGACCGATGGTCGTGGTCTACCCCGAGGGCGTGTGGTACGCCGCCGTCAGCCCGGCCGATGCTCCGGAGATCGTGGAACGCCACCTGCTGGGCGGAGAACCGGTCGAGCGGCTCCAGTTCCGCCCCGGCACGATGGGTGCCCACAAGCTCGAGCGCGATGCCGATAACCGGCCCATCGGTCGATCGGCGCGCTGGCCCACCCCGGGACGCACCGAGCCGGAGTAGGGCCCCTCCCTAGCGGATCGAGCCGGCGGATTCGCCGCCCGTGATCCGCTGCGCGATGTAGACCGGGATCACCGACAGCAGGACGAGCACGAAGGCCACGACGTTCACCACCGGCAGCTCGTTGGGCCGCTGGATCGAGCGGAAGATGAACAGGGGGATGGTCTCGGTCCCCGGGCCGGCGGTGAAGTTCGTGACGATGACCTCGTCGAAGGACAGCGCAAAGGCGAGCAGAGCGCCCCCCAACAGCGCGGTCCGCATCGCGGGAAGCGTGATCCGGCGGAACGTCGTTCCCGACGCCGCCCCGAGGTCCGCAGACGCCTCCTCCGCGGAGCGCGGCGTCCGGTTGAGGCGGGCCAGTACGTTGTTGTAGGCGATCACCACGCAGAACGTGGCATGGCCCACGATGACCGTCGGCAGCCCGAAGGTGATGTCCAGGGTCTGGAACGTAGCGGACAGCGCGATGCCGGTGACGACGCCGGGCAGCGCGATGGGCAGGAGGAGCAGGAGGGATACGGAGCTGCGACCGAAGAACCGGTAGCGCTGGACGGCCAGCGCCGCGAGCGTCCCGAGCACCAGCGCGATGGCCGTGGCGAACACGCCGGCCACCACGGACGAGCCGAACGCCGACAGGACGTGTGGGTTGCTGAACGCGTCCCCGAACCACTGGAGCGTGAAGCCGGACGGCGGCCACGTCTGCGAGATGGTCGGGTTGAACGCGTAGATCGCAATGATCACCAGGGGGGTGTAGACGAAGACCAGCACGGCCCCGGTGGCAATGCCCAGCAATGTCCGGGTCAGCCGCGATTCGGTCATGGCCGCGCGCTCACAGCGACTCGAAGGCGCCGAGGCGCCGAACGATCAGGAGGTAGCCGATCATGATCAGGACCGGCAGCATGGAGTAGGCCGCGGCGAGCGGCAGGTTTCCCAGGCTCGAGTTGTCGTAGATGACGTTGCCGATGAACTTCGTATTCGCGATGAAGTCAGGCGTGATGTAGTCGCCCAGGGTCAGCGAGAAGGTGAAGATCGAGCCCGCGGCAATGGCCGGGATGACGAGCGGGATGACGACCCGGCGGAAGGTCTGCCCTGACTTGCCGCCCAGGTCGGACGACGCTTCGAGGAGCGAGCGCGGGATGCGATCCAGCCCGGCCACGATGGGCACCACCATGTACGGCAGCCAGAGGTAGGTGAACACGATCCAGGCGCTGACCAGCGAGTTGAGCCCGGGCGATTCGAGACCGATGGGCGCCAGCAGCCAATCCACGAACCCATTGCCGCCCAGCATCGTGCGCCACGTGTAGATCTTCACCAGGTAGCTGGCCCACAGGGGCATGGCGACGGCGACGATCAGGAGGCGGCGGGTCCGCGGGGACGCAATCCGGGCGACGTAGTACGCCACCGGGAACCCAATGACCGCACAGGTCACCGTGACCAGGAGCGCCATGCCCACCGTGCGGAGGGCGATGGTGCGGTACACCTCGGTCGTGAACAGGGTCACGAAGGCGTCCAGGGAGAAGACCGGGATCACGTCCCCGCTGAATGGGTCCGTCTCCCAGAAGGCATTGAGGAACAGGACCAGCAAGGAGCCGATGTAGATCAGGAAGAAGAACAGCAGCGGCAGGGCGAGGAGCAGCAGGACCTGGGTCCGCGGCCGGCCGTAGAGCCACGACGCGAACCGTCGCGTTCGCGAAGAGGGCTGTGCTGACGTCGCCGTGGTCATCGTTGGGTGGGCACTCTCCGGATGAAAAGGCTCCCCGGGAGCGGACCCCCGGGGAGCCTGTGGGTCAGATCACGAACGGATGCTCAGCTCCCGGTGATTTCCGTCCAGGCGCCAATCCAGTCCTCGATCGACTTGCAGGTCGTCGCGTCGTCCGCGTCGTTGCAATCGGCCCGAGGGGTGCTCCAGAACCACACGTCCTCGAAGTAGGCCTCGTCGGTCGCGTGGTAGTCCGCGCAATGGTTGGCAGACAGCGTCTCCGCCACGTCGCAGGCGGCCTGGGTGACCGGCGCTTCGCCGAACCAGACGGTTGCCTGGGCGTTGGCATCCGGAGACAGCATCCAGTTCATCCATCGGTACATGCAGCCCGGATGGGCCGCCTCGGTGGCGATCATCCAGGTGTCGGACCAGCCGGTCGTGCCCTCGGCGGGCTTGATGGCCGCGACCGGGGCGTCCGGCAGGTTGTTGAGCTGGTACTGCCACGAGGTCCCGGCCAGCATGTCACCGCTCCCGAAGGAGGTGATCTGGTCGGTCGCGTAGTTCCAGTACTCGCCCGTGTCCTTCACGAACGTTGCCTGCTGGGTCAGCAGGTCGACCGCCGCGTTGAACTGCTCCTCGGTGAGCTGGTACGGGTCGTCGATGCCGAACTCGTTGTCGTTGGTGTTCTTCAGTCGAAGAGCAGCATCGGCGATGAAGATCGCGGAGTTGTAGATGCTGACGTGGCCCTGGGCGGGCGAATCGGCATCCCAGATGGGATCCCAGTTGGTGGGAGCCGTCGTGAAGGCGTCCGTGTTGTACAGGAGGAGGTTCGCGCCGCGGCCATGCGGCGTCCCGTACGGCACGCCGTCCACGGTGTTGTGCGGCTGGCCCTTGAGGCCGGGGAACACGTCGGCGTAGTTCGGGATCAGGTCGGTGTTGACGGGGGCGACGTCGCCGCCGGAGATCAGGCGGAGGGTGGCATCACCGGAGAACGAGCCGCCGTCGTACTGGCCGCTCTGCAGCAGCTGCACGCCGTTGGCGGAGTCGGTCATGTCCGTCGTATGGACCTGGCAGCCGGTCTCGTCCTGGAACGGATTGACCCAGTCGTAGGCCGGGTCGTTCGTCCCGTCCTCGGCGTACCCCGCCCAGATGACGAGGTTGAGCTCCCCTTCCGCCGCGGGCAGCTCGGACAGGGCGGTGGGTCCGGGACTCTCGCCCGACGAACAGGCGGCGACCAGCAGGCCAAACACGACCAGCATGGTGGGGATGCGCAATTGCCTCATGGGTGTGTGTCTCCCTCTTCATTCCCCTCGGTGTCGTGGCCCGCGGCCAGACTCAACACGTGCTGCCGCTTCCAGATCAGCCGAACGGACCGGCCCTGGGCGGCCAAAACCTCCATGGATGAGGTCTGCAGGTTCTGCTGGGTGACGACCAGTTGGCCACCCACGTCAAGGTCAACGATATATCGCGTGTCCGATCCGAGGTAGACCACTTCGCGCACCGTCCCCAGGGCTGACTGCTCGTCGGCCCCGGCCTCATCGGCTGGTTCCGCCAGGCGGATCTTCTCGGGTCGGACGGTGAAGATCCCGTCGGAACCGATTACAGCGCGCGCGGTGTCGTCCTTCAACAGGTTGGATGTCCCGACGAACCCGGCCACGAACGTCGTCTTCGGGTGCTCGTACACGTCTGCCGGGGTGCCGACCTGCTCGATCATTCCCCGGTTGAAGACGGCCAGGCGGTCGCTCATGGTGAGCGCTTCCTCCTGGTCGTGCGTCACGTAGATGAACGTGATCCCGACCTGCTGCTGGATGGCCTTGAGCTCGATCTGCATCTCCTCGCGCAGCTTGAGGTCGAGCGCGCCCAGCGGCTCGTCGAGGAGCAGGACCCGGGGTCGGTTGACGAGGGCCCTTGCCAGCGCCACGCGCTGCCGCTGGCCGCCGGACAGCTCGGATGGGCGCCGCTTGTCGAATCCTTCGAGCCGCACCATGCGCATGGCTTCAGCGACCCGCGCCTCGCGCTCGGAACGGGCGACCTTGCGAATCTCGAGGCCGTACGCCACGTTCTCGCCCACCGTCATGTGCGGGAACAGGGCGTAGTCCTGGAACACGGTGTTCACGTCGCGGTCGAAGGGCGGGACGCCGGTGACGTCCCGGCCGTGGAGCAGGACGCGGCCACTGGTCGGCAGCTCGAACCCCGCGATCATGCGCAGGGTGGTGGTCTTGCCGGAGCCGGAGGGGCCGAGCATCGAGAAGAACTCACCGTCCGCGATCTCCAGGTTGATCCCGGCCACTGCCACCACGTCGCCATAGGCGCGCTCGAGGTTCTCGAGCTGGATGGCGGGGACGGCAGCGGGCGACGCGGACGCCATCGAGGACGAGGCGGAGTCGACGGCCAAATGGGCACCTCGGGCGAAGGCTCGGCGCCGGACCGCCGGCGCGAGGATTGACGCACTGTGCCGCTCGCGGGCGCGGCGTGTCAAGACCGTCGGCTGATAGAGTCCGGGCCTTGCCAAATCGCCGCCGCTCGACCTCCTGATGCCGTCCGGAATCCTCTTCGGGCTGGGCGCGGCAGTGACCTGGGGGCTGGGCGATTTCTTCGGCGGCATCGGCTCGCGACGCCTCGCGCCGTTCCTCGTGACCTTCGTCGCCGACCTCGTCGGTCTGGCGGTCCTATTCGCGGTAGCCGCCGTAGTCCAGCCCGCGGCGCCCGAAGTGGCCACGCTGGGGCTGGCCGTGGTCGCGGGGATGGCCGGCGGCCTCGGGCTGGCCTTCCTGTACATGGCGTTCTCGCTGGGATCGCTGGGGCTCACCTCCGCCCTCGCCGGGGCCGGGGCGGCCGTCATTCCGCTGGTCGTGACGTTCTTGCTGGGGGCCCGCTTCGAGCCTCTCCAGATCGCCGGCATCGTGTTGGTGATCCTGGCCGCGATCCTGGCCACCGACATCTCGCGCGACGCCGCGGGCCGCCGGGCCCTCCTCCTCTCGTTCGGCGCGGCAATGGGGTTCGCCACCTGGTACCTCCTCCTTGACCAGGCCGCGCGCGACAACGGACTGTGGGCACTCATCGTCAGCCGCGGCGCGAGCACCGTCCTGCTGGGCGCGATCACCCTCGTGACGCCCGCGCGGGCCGACTTTCGGCGGATGTCCGGGGTGGTCGGGATCATGGTGCTGGCCGGGGTCTGCGACGTGGGCGCCAACGGCCTGTTCCTCGCCTCGCGGGAGGTCATCCCCGTCGCCATCGCCGCGTCCCTGTCTGGGCTCTACCCGCTCGCGACCATGTTCCTGGCGCGGGCGTTCCTGGCCGAACGTCTGCCGCGTTTGGGAGTATTCAGCGTGGGTGCTCGCGGTGGCCGGCACCGTCCTCATCGCGCTCGGCAGCTAGGGAGTCACATGACCGATAGCGAGAGCCTCCAGGCGCAGCTCTTCGCCGCCATCGAAGGTGGGGACGTCGAGGCCGTCCGGGCGATGGTGGCCACCCATCCCGAGGCCGCCGCGGCGCGACGAACCGATGGCGTGTCCGGCGTCCTGTGGGCCCGATACCAATACCAGCTCGAGGCGCTGGACCTCTTGCTCGCGGCAAACCCGCCGCTGGACGTGTTCGAGGCGGCCGCTGTGGGCCGGACCGATGCCGTCCGTGCTGCCCTGAGCACGGACCCCGACCTGGCCACGGCGTACGCGCCTGATGGGTTCACCGCTCTGGGCCTGGCCGCGTTCTTCGGTCACCGGGACGCCGCGGACCTGCTGATCGGCGCCGGGGCCAGGGTCAACGACGCGTCGCGGAACCCGATGCACGTCGCTCCCCTGCACAGCGCCCTGGCCGGACGTCACGCGGACATCGTGGACATGCTCCTTGACGCCGGCGCCGACGTGAATGCGGTGCAGGCCGACGGCTACACCCCGCTCCACGAGGCCGCCCAGAACGGCGACCAGGCGCTGGCCGAACGGCTCGTGGCCGCCGGGGCAGATCCCACCGTTCGCCTGGACAACGGCGCGACCCCCGCGGACTCCGCGCGTGCCGCGGGGCACGAGGCGCTGGCGGCCTGGCTGGAGTCACGCTGACGCTTCGGTAATCCAGGCGTAAGGGCGCCGTAAGGCCTCATCGGTATTCCTCCCGACACGGCCGTCGGCAGCACCGCGTGAGCGCTGCCGGTGGGTCGCATCAACGCGGAGGACAGACCGATGTCGACCCCATCCCGGTCGTCAACGGGCGGCGGCTGGCCCGGCTGAGCGCGGGGTTCGGAGCGGGCGGCGGTATCATCGCCGCCCATGACCTTTGACCGGGTCGGCGTGGTCGAGGATGCCCTCGATGCCCTCCTCGCCGGACTGACACCCGCCGCAACGGCCCTCCAGCCCCACGATCCGCTGCGTCCCGGTGGCGCGCTGACCGCGCACCAGGCGGTGGCGTTGTTCGAGGACCAGGTCGTCAGCCGGCAGATCGACGTGGCCGCGCGCGAGCTGAAGAAGACGAATCGCAGCTTCCACACCATCGGCGGGGCGGGCCACGAGGACAACGCGGTCATCGGCGCCCAATTGCGGATCAGCGACCCAGCCTTCCTCCACTACCGATCGGGGGGCTTCATGATGGCCCGCGCCCGCCAGCTCCCCGGCAGCACGCCCGCCTTCGATGCGCTGCTCGGGGTCGTCGCGTCGAGCGACGACCCCATCGCCCAGGGACGCCACAAGGTGTGGGGCAGCCGGCCGCTGTGGGTTCCGCCCCAGACCTCGACCATCGCGTCGCACGTCCCCAAGGCGGTGGGCATGGCGTTCTCGCTGGCGCGCGCCCGTCGGTTGGGCCTCACCGAGCTGCCGGCCGACGCCATCGTGATGTGCTCGTTCGGCGACGCATCGGTCAACCACGCGACAGCGCTGGCCGGGTTCAACACCGCGCGCTACGGCGCGCGGATCGGTCTGCCCATGCCGATCCTGTTCGTGTGCGAGGACAACGAGACCGGGATCAGCGTGCCCACGCCGCACGGGCTGGATCGAGGAGACGTTCTCCGCCCAGCCGCACCTCCACTACCGGCACGCGCGCGGCGAGGTCGACGAGCTGTGGGACACGGTGGCCGAGGCCATCCACGTCGTGCGCGCGTCACGGGAGCCGCTGTTCCTGCACCTGGACGTCGTGCGCCTGTGGGGCCACGCAGGCAGCGACGCGGAGCAGGTGTACCGCACCCTGGACGAGATCGCGGAAACCGAGCGCCATGACCCGCTCCTGAAGACGGCCCGGCGCCTGGTCGAGACCGGCGCGGCAACCCCGGACCAGCTGCGCGGACTCGTGGCCGAGGTCCGCGAACGGGTCAACGCGGCGGCCGAAGAGGCGACCACCCGACCGCGGCTGACCACCACCGCCGACGTGGTGGCGCCCCTCGCGCCCGAACCATCCGGACCGGGTCGCCGCCCGCGCCGCCACCCCGACGCTGGACGAAGCGGCGCGTCGAGCCGTGTTCGACGGCGCGCTCCCCGAGGCCGACACCAAGCCCACCTCCCGCACCCTGGCCGGGCACATCAACAGCGCCCTGGCCGACGAGCTGGCGCGCCGCCCGGAGCTGATCGTGTTCGGCGAGGACGTGGCCCGCAAGGGCGGCGTGTACAACGTGACCCACGACCTCCAGAAGCGGTTCGGGGCCGGTCGGGTGTTCGACACCCTGCTGGACGAGACCTCGATCCTGGGCATCGCCCAGGGCGCCGCCCACGCCGGGCTGCTCCCCATCCCGGAGATCCAGTACCTGGCCTACATCCACAACGCGCTGGACCAGATCCGCGGCGAGGCGGCCTCTCTCCAGTTCTTCAGCAGCGGCCAGTTCCGCAACCCCATGGTCGTCCGGGTGGCGGGCCTCGCCTACCAGAAGGGCTTCGGCGGCCACTTCCACAACGACAACTCGATCGGCGCGCTGCGCGACATCCCCGGCGTCGTGCTGGCCGTGCCCGCCCGCGGCGACGACGCCGCCCGGATGCTGCGCGGGGCGGTGGCCATGGCCGTCGAGGACGGGCGGGTCGTCATCTTCCTCGAGCCCATCGCCCTGTACCACGAGCGCGACCTGCACACCGATGGCGACGGCGGCTGGCTGACCGACTACCCCATCCCCCCGGCGGTCCTGCTCCCCGGCGAGGTGGGGGTATACGAGGCCGATGGCGACGGAGCGCCTGACCTGCTCATCGTCAGCTACGCGAATGGCCTTCGCATGTCGGTCCAGGCCCAGGCCATCCTGGCCCGCGACCACGGGGTCCGCGCCCGGGTCGTGGACCTGCGCTGGCTCAATCCCCTGCCCTTCGACGCGGTCCGCGAGCACGCCGCTGCCTGCGGGCGGGTGCTGGTCGTGGATGAGTGCCGCGCCACCGGGGCCGGCGTGGCCGATGCGCTCATCGCGGATCTGGCGGAGCACGCGTTCGGCGGTCGCATGGAGAGCGTTCGGGCAGTGGACTCCTTCGTCCCGCTGGGCACGGCCACGTCCGCCGTCCTGGTGGGCCTCGACCAGATCGTGGCCGCCGCGGTGGACACCGCGCAAGGCCCAGCCGCCCCGCCCTCGGTCCCACCGACACAGACTGCCAGCGACGCTCCCGCAGCGGTCGCGGAGGACGAGTCGTGACCACCGACCAACGTCCCCGCGCGGTCCTCGTGTTCCCCGGCCGCGGCTCGTACGGGCCTACCTCGCTCGGCTCGCTCCCCGCCGGGCATCCGCTGGTCGCAATGGCGGACCAGGTCCGCACCGAGCTGGGCCTCGACAGCCTGGCCGCGCTCGACGCGGCCGAAGCGTTCGACCCCAAAGTCCACCTGCGACCCTCGAACACGGGCCCCCTGACCTGGCTGGTGTCCCTACTCGACGCCGAACGCGCGCTGGCCGATCACCGGGTCGTGGCCGTCATCGGTAACGCGCCCGGCTGGTTCGCGGCCCTGGCCGTGGCCAGCGCCCTCGACCCCGCGGACGCCTTCCGGCTGGTGCAGGGCATCGCCCTCCTCCAGGAGGAGGCGGTGGACGCCGGGGCTGGTGGCGGGCACCTCATCTACCCCCGGCTCGACGCGGATTGGCAGCCCATGGCCGAGTGGGTCGCCGCCCTGGACGCCGTAGGCGCGGACGGCGGGGAGGTCTTCCCGAGCGTCGACCTGGGTGGGTTCGTCATCCTGGCCGGGACCGATGCGGGGATCGATCGCATGGTGGGGCGCCTGCCATCGGTGGAGCTGGGCGAGCGCCACTACCCGCTCCGTCTCGCGTTCCACGTCCCGTACCACACGCCGCTCCAGGACGCGGTCGCTGCGTCGGCTGCCGAGCGCTTCACCAACCTGCCGTGGCGGGTCCCGCAACTCACGCTCATCGACGGCCGTGGCGCGCGCTTCACGCCGTGGACCACCGATCCGTCCGAGCTGGCGGCCTACACCCTGGGCGAGCACCTGGTGGGCCAGTACCGATTTGCGCTGAGCGCCCGGGTGGCCCTCCGTGAGTACGCGCCGGACGTGCTGGTCCTGCCGGGACCGGGCAATACGATGGGCGGGGTGATGGGCCAGCTGGTCGTCACCGAGGGCTACCGCGGGCTGCGCACCCGGGCCGACTTCGAGGCGGCTCAGACAGGCCCCGCACCACTCGTGCTTTCCATGCGCTGACCGCCGTCGTACGGATCCTCGACGCACCAGCCGGTCTCCCGCCGCTCGCCGGACCAGGTGACCAGGAGTCGGCAGGCCAGGCACCGCTCCGGGCTCACCGAGCCCCTGAACGGGCAGCCAACTCCAGATGCAGTGATCGTTCGCGTCGCTCCTTCGCACACGACCCATCCGCGCTGGGGACGCATCGGCATTTCCTTCGGTCCCATCGGACCCGTCGGTCACATCTTGTTGTTCGCATGGTGCGGCTGGGTCTGGCGGGCCGGAAGTGCCGTTCGGCCCGTTCCGGCGAGCGGATCTTGCTGGGCGTGGAATGATGGCCGATGGAGGACAGCCATGGACTGCCGGTTCGTGTCGTTTGGCGTGATCCAGATCGACGGGGAAACGTACGAGCGCGACGTCGTCATCGCCGATGGTCGCGTGCGGCGACGCAAGAAGGGGCCTTCGAAACCGAGGCGGGCCGAATTCGGCCACACCCCGCTGACAACGGACGAGCGGATCCCGTGGTCGGCGCCCACGCTCATCATCGGCACCGGCGCGGACGGTCGGCTGCCGGTGACCGACGAGCTCCACCGGGAAGCCGCGAAACGGCACGTCGAATTGGTCATCCGACCGACACCCGAGGCCTGCCAGCTCCTGTCCGCGACCCCGTCGGGGTCCGTGGCCGCGATCCTGCACGTGACGTGCTGAGGGTTGCCTCGGAACCAGGTGGCGTCCGGCGAGGAGGTTCCGGGACGACGGGCGGAGTCAGTCCTCCGCGTCGTCCTCGAAGTCCGGCCAGGCCGCGATGTCAACCTTGTGGTTCTCGGGCGACGCGAGTGTCCACCAATGGGGCACGTGCGTACCGTCCGCCAATCGTCCGCCAGCTTCGAGCGCTGCCGCGACTCGTGCTTCTGCCTGATCGGCCGGCACGCTGACGTCAATGTGGGTCCGGCCACGCCCCGGCTTGGGAGGGCGGAGGCTTTGGAACGACACGTGCGGGTTACGTCGGTGCCGATCGACGACGTCGTCCTTCGGTCCAAGGCTCCGGTACCCGAGGGCTGCCGCCCAAAACGGACCTACGTCGCTGCCTGCATCCTGTGCCACCGCAATGGCCACGACCTGGACCTGGGAGGGGTCCGGCTCGATCCGCAACTTCCGAGCTTCTGCCGAAATCTGGCGTGCCAGCTCGACATCACGATCGCTCAGAGCTCCGTACTCCCCCGAGGCGGTCCGGACGGTGACTCCCTCGGGTCGCACGTCCACGTCGGGGAAGTGGCCCACAACCTCCGCAACTTCGGCGATCGCGGCCACAAACCGTGCGGCTTCCGCGAACGATCCGACATGAAAGTAGGCGTGGGCGCCAGAGAAAAGGACCCGCCAGTCCTCGACTCCGTCGGCGTCGTGGAATGCCCGAGCCGTGGTTCGCTTCTCGCTCATGGGGCAAGGCTAGCCCGTCTGACGACCGCCAGAGGGGAGCATTCGTGCGGAGCAGGGGTGTGGCGTCCCCGGCAGGATTCGAACCTGCGACCCGCTGCTTAGAAGGCAGCCGCTCTGGTCCACTGAGCTACGGGGACCCGAACAAGAATAGACAGGCTAGACTGGCTGGCAATGGCCGATGAGTCCCGCGCGGCGCCTCCGCCGCAGCTGCAGCCAACCCAGTTCGACATCGACAAGGGCCTGCTCCGCGACGAGGACCTGCTGAACCCCGAGCACCTCGAGCGGATGGACCAGGTCCTCCTCCGCCGGAACCTCGACCACGCCCGCATCACGTCCCGCAAGCTGTCGCTCCAGCTCCAGCAATACGTGCATCTCTACACGCCCGAGGCGAACGAATTGCGGCGTCGCATCGAGAAATACCTGCTCATGGAGCGACTCATGGAGCGGGAGATGGCGCGCCGCCACACGTACTGAGGCGGCCAAAACCCGCCAAATTGTGGATATCTGGCGACCCAAATCGGGTCATCGTGGATAACTTTGGGGCGCCTCCAGGACCGATTTCGACGGTTAGTGCCCCTGGCCCCTGTCGCGCGCAGGCCACCTGGTCGCGTGACGGTGCGCTGATGGACCGATCCGATCCGGATCCCCGCCCCGGCAGACCTGGCTAGGCCCCGACCGGGACCACCACGGCGGGCTCGGGTGCGTCCGGCAGCGCGGCGACGACCTCGCCGACCCACCGCGCGAGGCGCGGCATCTCGAACAACGAGAAGGTCACCCCGTAGGCCTCCAACTGCTCAAAGCCCCACCCGTTGAATTCGCGGCGGGCCGCCACGACCCACATCTCGTCATACAGGTCGGGCCACGCCCGAGGCCGGCGCTGGTGGCAGAAGCGGATGAACGCCGCCGCCTCAGGGGGCGCTGGGGCACCCGGCTCGACCGCATCGATGCGGGTGACGGGGAGGTCTTCGTCCGTGACGGGAGGGTCGGGATGAATCACGAGGAGGCGGCGACTCGATAAGGACGATCTGAATGGAGGTGGGGTACTGGTCGGCGATGCTAGGCGTCGCCGCGGATCGTAGGAGCCGCAGGACGCGTCACGGAAGGGTGGATGTCCACCAACTTGTCCACATTCGTTTCCACTACGGGCCGTCGGGTGGACAGGTGTCGATCAGGCGGTGGACAGACGCCGTATTCGGAGGTCTCCCGACCCATCGGCTGGTTTCAGGAAGTCCACGAGCCGTTCGCCTTCGACCTCGATGAGGTGGAGATCGCTCCCCGGAAGGCCCAGCGAGACACCGATCTCGATCGTGGTCCGATCCCGCTCTCGGATCGACCGCCAGCTCGCCCGGACGAAGCCGTCAACGAGGATGGAGCCCACGTTGGCCTGCGCCGGGGCGAGGGGCGGGAGCCGATCCGCCTCGTCGATGATCCGGCGGCGGTCCGCGTGGGACAGGACGACGTTGTCATACGTCGGCAGGAATCGGACCGGGGCCGGAACGTCCGGATCGGGCATCGGTGCGTCGGGCAGGTCCACCAGCTCGCGACCGCGATCGTCGCGGTAGGTGCGGAGACGGGGCCGCAGCCGGTCGATGATCTCGGCGATGCCCGCCAGCCCCGACCAGGTTCGGACGTCAGCCGCAGTGGCCGGACCGAACGCGGCCAGGTAGCGGAGGACCAGCGTGTCGGGCGATCGATCCGACGCCATCGGTCGACCGAGCCACGTCTCGATCGGTGCCCAGGTGGCCTGGCCGGAGCGCCGCCACAGACCACGGGGCGGCGCCTGGACGACGGGCACCAGGTACGTGACCGCCTGCGCGAGGGCCGCGCTGTCGGCGACCGGGAACATCGGTCCGAGCAGCGTGCGGAGCTCCGCTCGGGTGCGGGGACGCTCGGCGAGCAGCTCGCGCCCGGCGGCAACGACGTCGTCGACCTGGACGCCCGCCGCCGTCAGGCTCCGCCCGAACGGGCTGTTGGACGAGAACGTCCGGTGCAGCACCGGCTCGAGGACCGGGCGCATGGTGAGCGCATCACGGTCGGTGGCCAGGTGGATGGTGGCCCGCAGGAGCTGGGCCCGGACCGCGCGGCGATCCGCCAGCAGGTCGGACAGGGTGGCGGGATCAAAGCCCTCGATCCGCGACCACAGGGCCACGTACGGGTCAATCGGCTCCTGCGCCTGCATGCCGACCAGGTGCTCGATGACCTCGGCGGTCGGTCGGTCCGCGCGCTCCAACAGGAGCTGGCGCGCCAGCAGAGCCCGGTTCAGGGTGCGCCGATCCAGGGTTCGCGGCGGAGGCCGGGTGGTCATGTGGACCGCATCATGCGGTCCACCGGTTGGCTAGTTGAGCGGCTCCAGCCGAAATGCCGGATGGTCCCCCGCCGCTGGCTGACGGTTGTAGTCGCGGCGGAACGGCTTGGGCGTCTTGGCCATGAACACGGCGATGACCCGATCGCGTTCGGCTCCATCAACTTCGACCGCCCGGAAGGCGTGGGTGTCGCCTTTGTGCTGCATCTCGCATCGGCCAGCCGTCCGAAGGTTCTGAACCCACTCGCTGGCGCCGTATTGCGAGAGGAGATACCAGGTCCCGTCCACGTCCCACGGGATGAGGGTCACCTGACGGGGCGTGCCGGTCGTCCGACCGGGGACCGCGACCACGGCCGCGAATCCGGCCTTCAGCCACATCGGACGGTTGACCTTGCGGATCAGCGCCATTCCCCGCCCCTGCGGAAGGACCGATGGGAGGGTCTGGGCATTCGGCGTGTGCATGGGTGTCCTCCGTGGTTGACTGGATTCCCGGCTCTCAGGCCGGCTCGACGTTTCCCGTGCTGCCGTCCACGGTCACCCGCATCCCGGTCCGCAGGCGCGCCGTGGCGTCGTTGCAGCCGACCACCGCGGGGATGCCGTACTCGCGCGCGATGATCGAGGCGTGCGACGCGGCGCTGCCGACGTCGGTCACCACCGCGGCCGCGCGGGTGAACAGCGGCGTCCAGCCGGGCGCCGTGAGCGGGGCGACGAGGATTTCGCCCGGCTGGAGCTGATCGAATTCATCCGGACCCCGAATGACCCGCACCTCGCCCGTCGCGCGCCCGGGCGACGCGGGCGAGCCGCTCACCAGCGCCCGCTCCGATCGGGAGGCGCCGACCATGCGGGCAAACGCGCCCGGCATGGAGCGCATGGCCCGGTTCACCGTCCCGACGAACGGCGGCGGCAGGAGCTTCGCCTGCTCCTCGCGGGTCGCCCGCCGCGCGGCGACGTCCACGGTGGCCGGTAGCGGCGTCCCGTCCAGGGCGGCGAGCGCCTCGGTGCGGGTCAGGAAGAAGACGTCATCGGCCGCGTCCAGCGCTCCCCGGGCGACCAGTGCCTCCCCGATCCGGAGGACCGCGCGGCGCATGACCGGCCAGGCGAGG
This sequence comes from uncultured Chloroflexia bacterium, assembly GCA_963810925.1. Classification (GTDB taxonomy): domain Bacteria; phylum Chloroflexota; class Limnocylindria; order QHBO01; family QHBO01; genus DASTEQ01. Next base: position 116,692 of record CAWEPF010000002.1, read on the forward strand.
GTGAACTCGCGGGTCTGCTCGTCACGGACCACGACCATGCGCTGGGTCTCTGCGAGGAGGTCGCGGAACGCGCGGAGTCGTTTCGGGGAGGTGGACAGCACGGCGAACGCCGCCGCTTCCGCAGCATGGCGCCGTTCGACCAGCTGCGCGTGGTCCGCGACCACCGGTGCCGCATTGACGGGCTGCGGAGGGCGCCACCAGTCGAGGGACACGACGGCGTGCCGATCCGAGTCGGCAGGCAGATCAAATCCGGCGAGGAGGGAGAGGTGGCTGCCGCCCAGCGCCGTGGCGAGGTTGGCGCGGTAGAACCGCGCGAGGTTGATCTCCATCTTGTAGGCGGCCCCACTCAGCGCGGTGACGGACGCGAACGACAGGCCGGCGAGGTCAACCAGCTCGTCGATCAGATCCGGCAGCGCATCGACGGGGACCGTCTCGACGCGGGCTTCGGCGGAGGCGACAGCAGCGCGGTAGCGCGGCCGGATGTCCTCCCGCCACTCCCGCTCGGAGAGTGGGATCGCGTGCCGCACGGTAGGCGGAAATACCCCCGCGGCGACCCTGGGGTTCCGCGCGATGTGGACAAGGATGCCGGGCAGGCTCCGGAGCATCGAACCAGGCGCGAACCAGTTCAGTGAGTAGAAGTACCAGCCGTTGACGATGACGTGGTGGGGCAGCGGGGCTCGCTGACCGAGCCAGTGCATGTAGTACGCGTGGATCCGGACCTCCATGTCGGACAGCAGCCAGGACTCGAACAGCGGGGTGACCGGCTCCGAGATCCATTCCCCGAAGCGGAGTTGACGGGTGTAGGCGCCCCGCGCCGGCGACGCCCACGAGACGTCGGGCGGCAGGGCGGTCATCGGTCTGGCCTGGACGATCCAGACAACGCCGTGGGTGTCGATCGCCCACTCGACGTCCTGCGGCATTCCCCGCGCGGCGGCAATCTGCCGCGCCTGGCGCGCCAGTTCGACGACCTGCTTCCGGCTCACCGCCTGTTCGGGGCGGCGCCGGGCGGTCGCGACGTCGCCGCGGACGGCCCATTCGTCACCGAACGCCGACCCACCGACAAGTCGCTCTCCGACACCACGGACCGCGGTCACGATGCAGGTGCTGCGGTCCCCGTTGACCGGATCCGCGGTGAGGATCACGCCCGCGGCTGCAGGTTCCACCATGTGCTGGACGATGACCGCCATGTGCCCATTGCCCGCCGCGCCATAGTTCGCCACTCGCACCCCGCGGGCACTGGCCAGAACGTGATCGGTCGCGGCGCCGAGCCCCGCTGCGGACACCCCGAGCACCGACTCGTAGATACCGGCAAGCGAGCGATCGACGCCGTCCTCGGACACGCCGCTCGACCGCACCGCAAACGGCCCGGGTCCCAGGTCCCGTGCCGCCGTCTCCAGGAGCTGGCGGCGGTCGTCCGCCGTCTCGTCGGAGACGCCGGCGGTCAGCACCACGCCATCGGGGACGCGCACGCCCGACGCGAGCAGCTCTCCGAGGCTCGCAGCCTTGCCGCCGACCTCGGCGGCATCGGTCAGCCGAACGTCGGCCAGCGGACGGACCGATGCCGGGCTCATCGGTCGCCCTTCGCCTTCGGCAGCGACGCCGCGATGGCGGTCCGGACGATCCAGTCGATGTCGTCAGCTGCCTGGTCGACCGATGCGCCGAGGTGGTCATTCCACATGCGCTGGGATGCGGATGAGGTCAGGACGACGAGCAGGCGGGTGATCCGATCTCGATCCGCCTTGGGCGGCGCGGGCTTGATCGAATCGACGAGCCGCCGCCACATCGCGACCCGGTTGGGCATGGTGAGCCGCCGGATTGCGTCCGAGGCGGGACTGGCCATCGCCGCTCGCGCGGCCTCGTCGAGTGCGTCAAGGCTACCGAAGTAGGCGCGCACGCCGTCTCGGAGCTCGTCCACCGTGCCGGGTGGCTGCGGCTGATTGATCCCGGTGCGGGCCGCGAGATGCGGGTAGACGGCCGCCACCAGGTCCTGCTTCGTCCGGAAGTGGCGATAGACGGTCGGAACCGATACGCCTGCTTCGCGGGCCACGTCGGGGATGGAGAGGGTGACCAGGCCGCGGGCCATGACCCGCACCGTGGCATCAAGGATGCGACTCCGCGTCCCTTCGGCCTGCTGCGCCCGGAGCTCGCTGCTGTACGAGCGCGCTCCCTTATTGGCGATACGAGTCATGTTGTGAATATATGACTCGTGTCAAGCCCCCGGGGAGCGGCTGGCGCCCTCAGCCGGGGGCGCCCAGGACGAGAGCGCTGTTCAACCCCCCGAAACCGAACGACGTGGACAGGACCCGCTCGTAGCGGCCGGGTAGGCCGTCCGGGTCGCGGATCAGCCCGGGGAGCCGCTCCCCGATCTCCGCGTCTGGTTCGACCAGGTTCAGCGACGGCGGCGCCCATCCCTCGCGAATGACGAGCGCCGACAGCGCCGCTTCGATGGCGGCCGTCGCGCCGAGCGGGTGGCCGGTGAACGCCTTCGTGCCGGAGACCGGCACCCGCGCGGCGTGCTCCCCCAGGGCCAGGGCGAGCGCCACCGATTCCGCCGCGTCACCGAGCGGGGTGGAGCTGGCATGCGCGTTCACGTAGTCCATCGCGTCGGCCTCGTCGCCGGCGTCCGCGAGCGCGATCTGGACCGAGCGGGCGGCGTCCGTGCCGTCGGGCCGGGGCTGGACCATGTGGAAGGCATCGGTCGTGGAGCCGAATCCCCGGAGCTCCGCGTACGGGACGGCACCCCGGCGCCGCGCCGCTTCGGCCTCTTCGAGCACCAGCAGGGCGGCGCCTTCCCCCAGGACGAAGCCACTCCGCAGGGCGTCGAACGGGCGGCACGCCTGCTCGGGCTGGTCGTTGTGGTGGTCGGCCAGCGCGCGAATCACGTCGAACGCGCCGAACGCGAGCGGCGAGAGCGGACATTCCACCCCGCCGGCCACCGCCGCGTCGATCGTCCCCGCCTGGATGGCATGCAGCGCCTCCCCGAGCGCCACCGCGCCCGAGGCGCACGAATTGGCGGTCGACAGGATGGGTCCGCGCACCCCCAGCGCAATGCCCAGGTTGGCGGGCGCTGCGCCGCCGAAGACGGCGAGGGCCAGCGTCGGCGACACGGACCGGATCCCCTTCTCGAGGAAGCGTTCGTGCTGCTCCTCGGCGAATTGGACGCCGCCCAGGGCGCTGCCGAGATAGATCCCGATCCGCTCCGCGCCCACCCCATCGGTCCGATCCGGCAGGAAGTCGGCGTCCGCCATGGCCAGCTGGCCGGCCGCCACCGCGAACTGGCTGAATCGGTCCATCCCCCGGACGCCGCGGTGATCCATGAAGTCCGCCGGATCGAAGTCGTCGATCTGGGCGGCAACCTGGGATCGGAAGGGCGTGGCGTCGAATCGGTCGATGGCGCGGACCGGGGACACCCGCTGCCGGATGCCCACCTTGAAGGCATCCAGACCGATGCCGGCCGCGGTCACCAGGCCCAGCCCGGTGATCCAGACCCGACGACGATCGGTCATGCGCCCGGTGTGGCCAGGGCTTCGGCCATGGTCTTGAAGGTGAGCAACGTGCGACCCGCGATGGGGCGGACGAACCATCGGTCTACGAACACGGCCCAGGCTGCCACGCGTGGTCGGAAGTCGTGCTCGATGGTCACCCGGCAGCCGGACGCGATGGGCTCGAAGCGCCACGTGACGTCCATGCCGCGCGTGGCCCCGGCCACGTGCTGGAAGCGCAGTCGCAGGGGGTCCGTCTCCGCCCAGGTCCGCGAACGCCAGGCAACGGGCAGGCTCAGGCCGAGCACCGGCAGAAGGGGGCGACGGGCGACGAACTCGCCGAGCACCCGATCACCCCGGCGGGAGATGGGGCGTGCCACCACGTAATGCGGCAGGAGGGCGGGCCATCGGTAGGGATCCCGTGCCAACTCGAACACGAGCTCGGGCGAGGCGTTCACGTCGATGTCGATCGCCGAGCGCATGCGTCAGGGACGGAACAGACCGATGAGGAATCCCGGCCGCAGGGCCCGCGAAGCGGGGACGAGATCACCCATCACGAGGCCCATCGTCTCACGGAGGGCCGGATCTCGCGCCAGCCGTCGGGAGACGTGGCGGAAGAGGGCCGGGCGCGCCAGGACGCCCTGGATGACGAGGGTCACGAAGTCCTTCGTCGCGAACCGATCATCCATGGCCCGCGCGTACGGCCGCAGGCCGTGAGGTTGGCCGCGGAGATGCCCGTCGACGACCTCGGCGGCGAGCTCGGCCGAGATGAGCGCCCGATGGAGCCCCTCCCCGGTCAACGGATCCAGGAACCCTGCCGCGTCGCCGATGAGCAGCCAGCCCTCTCCCGCCCGGTGGGACACCCGATGCCCGAGCGGGACGGCGCCTTCGATGGGGTCGGTGCGCTCGCGCGCGGCCCAGTCAACCGGGTCGTCTTCGGTTCGAGGGACGGCGGCCAGCACCTCGCCCACCGCCGCGGCGGCACCGATGTCCGCCAGGCGTCGCTGCCATTGCGCTCCATGCAGCACGATCCCCACGTTCAGGCGCCCGCCGGGAACGGGGGCCAGCCCGCAGTACGCGTCGGAGAGCACGACCATCCGCCCGTGGCGGCGCGCCTCCGGTGGCCGCGGGTCGTTGACGTGAAAGGTCAGACCGATGCGCCGTCCGAGGCGCGCGGGCCGCGCCACGCCGGCCGCGCGGGCGACGGTGGATCGCAGCCCATCAGCGCCGATCACGACGCGGGCCTCGAGGGTTTCCGAGCCGTCGTCCAGGCGCAGCGCGAGCCGCTGGGTCGCGCCGCCCAGGGTCGCGGTTACCACCGAAACCCCGGTGCGCACCTCCGCTCCGGCGTCACGGGCCATCGCCACGAGGGTCTCGTCCAGGCCGCGGCGATCGAACCCGACTGCCGAGTGGGCGAGGCTCCCGTCGTCCCCGTAGGTCAAGGGGAACGGAGCGCCACCGACGACCTCGACCTGCATGGCGGCGATGGGATGGAGCGACGTCGGCCAGGGCGATCTCGTCGAACCGGAGCCGGCGGAGCGCCTCGACGGTGACCGGCGAGCTGAAGACCCCGCATGCCCGCCAGTGCCAGGCCGGGGAGCGTTCGAGGAGCGTCACCTGGTGCCCGGCGCGGGCCAGGTGCACCGCGGCGGCGGCGCCCGCGGGTCCGCCCCCGACGATCGCCACGTCGACGGCGCTCATGAACCTCCGGTCTTCCCCGGAACGGCGGCGATGACCCATCGATGGCCCATCAGCCCTCCCGCCTCGAACACGGGGCGCAGGTCCGCGCGGGTGAGCAGGGTCATGGCCTCGAACGGCGTGTAGGCGCGGCGCGTGGACAGCGGCGCGTCGTGCCGGGTGAAGCGGTTGCGGGTCGTGACGTGGGCCAGCGTGTACGCGCCCCAGATCGAGATGCGTCCCCGGGTCAGGTCGTTGATCACGATCCCCCGCCGCGCGACCCGCGCCAGCTCCCGGAGGAAGGCCACCGCCTCGTCGTCCTCGAGGTGATGGAGGACGAGCGAGGCGTGCGCCACGTCGAACGAGCCGTCGGCGTAGGACAGGCCGCGGCCGTCGGCGACCTCCAGGGTCAGATCGGGGTCGGCGGCCAGGTCCGGATGCATCGCCCGCGCGGCGGCCAGCACCTCGGGCCGACTGTCCACCGCCGTCACCCGCATCGGTCTCCCGATCCGGCGGGATTCGCGCAGGAGCGCGAGCGGGATATCGGCACCCCCGGTCCCCACGTCCAGCAGCGTCACGGGCTGCCAGGCCGGGGAGCAGCGCGTCAACCGCCCGACGGGATAGCGCCGTCCCGCCGAGGAGCCGGTTGGCGCGCGCCATGTCCCGCAGGTTGGCCTGGAGCAGGGCGGCGTCAGGCAGCGGGCCGTCGAGCAGCTCTGGGGTGTGGGTCAGGCGAGACATGTGCCGGTATTCTCGCGGCATGAGCGTCCACCGATTGGATCGTGCGGAAGCGCGGCGCATCGCCATCCGCGCCCAGATGCTCGACGCCACGCGGCCAATCGACCTCCTGACGGTGGTGAACCAGCTGACCTTCCTTCAGCTCGATCCCACCGCCGTGATCGCGCCCAACGCGGACCTCGTCGCCTGGACCAGACTGGGATCGGCCTATCAGCCCGCACACCTGACCAGCGCGCTGGAGGAGGATCGGTCGCTCTTCGAGCTGAATGCGCTCGTCAGACCGATGCCCGACCTGGGCCTGTATCGCGCCGAGATGGCAACCTGGCCCACGCGTGAATATCCTCGGACGTGGCTGACATCAAATGACCGATTCGCCCACGACATCCTCGATCGGCTCGCCGCGTCGGGTCCGATGCTCTCGCGCGACATCCCGGACACCTGCCAGGTTCCGTGGTCGTCGTCTGGATGGACCGGCGACCGAAACGTCACCCAGATGCTCGAGTACCTCATCATGCAGGGCAAGGTCGCGATCGTCGGCCGGCAGGGCCGTCAGCGCGTGTGGGACCTTGCCGAGCGGGTCTATCCCGTCGATGTCTCGGTCGTCCCGGCAGATGAGGCGCTCCGTCTGCGCGACGAACGCCGGCTGCGCGCGCTTGGCATTGCGCGGGCAAAGGGTACGGCCACCCCCATCGAGCCGGCCTTCGTCGGTGAAGCGGGTGAGCCCGCAACGGTGGACGGTGTCCGCGGCGAATGGCGGGTGGACCCCGAGGCGATCGGTAAGCCGTTCGAGGGCCGGACGGCCATCCTCTCCCCGTTCGACCGCCTGACCCACGACCGGACGCGCGCCCTGGAGCTGTTCGACTTCGAGTACACGCTCGAGATGTACAAGCCCAAGGAGCAGCGCCGATGGGGCTACTTCGCGCTCCCCGTCCTGCACCATGACCAGCTGGTCGGCAAGGTGGACGCCACGGCGGACAAGAAGACCTCGACGCTCCAGGTCCATGCGATCCACCAGGACGTGCCTTTCACGAAGTCGATCAAGACCGATGTGCATGCCGAGCTGGAGTCGCTGGCGGACTGGATCGGTCTCGCTTCGGTGGACCTCCCAGCGTCCCAGGCCTGACTCGGGTCCCGCCCGTTCAGAGCCTTGACAACCTCGTGTCTATGCGTATACTCCTACATATATCTACCCAGACCCGTTGGGAGTTACGATGTCCACGTGCCGAACAAGACCATCTATGTCTCCGATGGCGACCTCCCGGTATTCCAGCGTGCCCAGGAGCTCGCTGGCGACAATCTCTCCGCCGCGATCTCAGCCGCCCTCCGGCGGTATGTCGACGTCGAGGAGGGACGGCAGGAAGGCTTCGATGAAATCACGGTTCGCGTCGGGCCGAAGCCTGGGCGCAAGGTCCGGTTCATCGGTGTCCTCCTCGGCGAGTGGACGGACACGTCGCCGAGCCGGGTCGATACCTTCCGCGTCTATCGCGGGCGGACCGGCAAATTCGTGCTCCACGTGGAGCACAGCCCTGACTTCACGCTGGTCGACAAGGACGGCAAGCCGGCGGGCTGGCGAGCCAATCTCGGGTTCGACTGGAACGTCAGCTTCGGCTCGACGCCCGGCGACGCGACGCTCGAGGTCGTGGAGACGATTGACGAGCTCCGCGAGCGCATCCCGCGTCAGCTCTACGACATGGTCGCCAGCTCGGCTCAGCAACCGATCGTCGAAGACATCGACGTCTGAGCGGCGCGGCGGATCCGCCGTCCCCCAGGGCGGTGCGGCATGACCGCACCGAACGGATCGGCCGCCATCCGCGCCACCGGCCTGCGCAAGGCCTATGGCGAGCAGGTCGTGCTCGACGACATCGACCTGCGGGTCAGCCAGGGCAGCGTGTTCGCGCTGCTCGGACCGAACGGCGCCGGCAAGACGACCACCGTCCACATTCTTTCCACGCTCATCCCCGCGGACGGCGGCGAGATCCTGGTGGGCGGGCATGACGTCGGCCGCGAGCCGGACGCGGTCCGGCAGATGATCGGTTTGACCGGGCAGTTCTCGGCCATCGATGGGCAGTTCACCGGGGAGGAGAACCTCCGCCTCATCGCGGATCTGCGGCACCTCGGCAAGGCCGAGTCCCGGCGGCGGGTCGACGAACTGCTGGTGCGGTTCGACCTGGTCGAGGCGGCCCGGAAGCCCGCATCAACGTACTCCGGAGGGATGCAGCGCCGGCTGGACCTGGCCATGACCCTCATCGGCGGCCCGCAGATCATCTTCCTCGACGAGCCGACCGCCGGCCTCGATCCCCGCTCGCGGCAGGTCATGTGGGACATCATTCGGGAGCTCGTCGCCGACGGCGTGACGGTCTTCCTGACGACCCAGTACCTCGAGGAGGCCGATCGCCTCGCGCATCGGATCGCGGTCCTTGACCACGGGCGGGTGATCGCCGAGGGAAGCCCCGCCGAGCTGAAACGCCTCGTCCCCGGCGGTCGGATCCGCCTGGCCTTCACCGATGCGTCCGCACTCGATCGGGCGGCCCGCGCCTTCGAGGGCGGCACCCGTCACGACGAGGCGCTGAGCCTCGAGATCCCAAGCGACGGCGGCGTTCGATCGCTCCGTTCGGTGCTGGAGCGTCTCGATGCCAACGCGATCGAGGTCGAAAGCCTGGCGGTGGAGACGCCGGACCTCGACGACGTCTTCCTCTCCCTCACCGAACCGGATACCGAAAAGGTGGCCATCCCATGACCGCATCCCCCTACCTCCTGACCGATTCCGCGACGATGCTGCGCCGCACCCTGCGCCGGATGCGCCGTTACCCGTCGCTGACCTTCTTCATCGCGCTCATCCCGGTCGTGCTCCTGCTGCTGTTCGTGTACGTCTTCGGCGGAACGCTCGGGGCGGGGCTTGGCGGCGTTGCGGGAGGTCGCGAGGCCTACATCGCCTACGTCGTACCGGGGATCCTCCTGATCACGATCGCCGGCGCCGGCCAGGGCACCGCGATCTCGGTGTCGATGGACATGACCCAGGGCATCATCGCCCGCTTCAGGACGATGGCCGTGGCGCGGGCATCGGTACTGGCCGGGCACGTCATCGGTAGCGTGATCCAGGCGCTTCTGGCGCTCGCGCTTGTCGTCGTCATTGCGGTGCTCATTGGATTCCGCCCGACCACCGGTCCCGCCGAGTGGCTCCTGGCGTTGGGCCTCATGACGCTGACCGCCGTGGCGCTCACCTGGCTGTCGGTCGCGCTCGGACTGGTGGCCAACAGCGTCGAGACGGCGAGCAACCTGCCGATGTTCCTCGTCTTCCTGCCGTTCCTGAGCAGTGGCTTCGTCCCGACCGAGTCGATGCCTGGACCGCTTGCCTGGATCGCGGAACACCAGCCGTTCACGCCGATCATCGAGACCCTCCGCGGTCTGCTGCTGGGGACTCCAATCGGCAACAACGGCGTGTGGGCGGTCGCCTGGTGCCTCGTCATCTCCGCAGCCGCCGCGCTGTGGGCGATGCGCCTGTACGAGCGCAAGCCGGCGCGCTGATCCCCGCGAATCGAGCGGGGATCCGCTCGTCAGCTCGACGCGTTGCTCCGCTTGGCGAGTTCGCCTACGGGCTGAATGGCCCCAGCAGCTCCACCGTGCCGATGAGCGCGACGCCACCGAGCGTCGTTGCGCCACGTGTCATCGTCGCGCCGCCGGCGATGGCGACGAGCCCATTGCCGAGGGCGACAGCGGCCGCCCCTCCGCGCGCCGCGCTGAGCGCAGGCCCGCGCTGCCATGTGACGCTCACGGGGTCGAACACGATCGTGTCGCGGAGCGCAGCTTCGGAACCATCCACCGCATAGCCACCCGCAACGAGGACGCGGCCATCGCGCGCAACCACAGCCGAGAACCCGTCCCGGGCGGGCGGCAATGCCCCGGCCGATACCCAGGTGTCGTTCCGCGGGTCGTACAACACGGCGTCCGGGCGGACGCCGCCGTCGTCGTATCCACCGATCAGGAGGACACGCCCGTCTCGCAGCAGGACCGCGGTCGCCCGTGATCGGGGCGATGGCAGGGGTGCGAGCGAACCCCACGTCTCCCTGGCCGGATCGAACACCAGCGTATCGGAGAGCACTCCGTCCGGCGACTCGCCGCCCATCAGCAGGACGCGGCCGTCGTCGAGGCGAACCACCGCCGGTCGATGTCTCGGGACGGGAATCGGCTGCGTGTCCTGCCACTCGTCGCGCACCGGGTCGTAGACGCTTGCCGATCCATCGATCGCGTCCGGGGAGTCAGAGGAGACCTTCCCACCCCCGATGGCCAGGGCTCGCCCGTCTGCGAGTGCCACGAGGACGGTGCCCCGGCCACGGTCCGGGTCCGCGACGGCTCGCCACTGGCCGGTGGGCGGGTCGAACCGTTCCGCGCCCACGGCGGTCGCGCCCGCGGCCTCCGGGGACTCGGTGGAGCCGACCAGGAGGAGCGACCCATCTTCGAGGGCGACGACCCGCGCGAAGCGATGTGCCACCTGGAGAGGGGCGCCCGGCGAGACAGCGCCGTTCGCGTCGAGCCGGTCCACGTCCCGTCGGGGACCAAGCGAGGCAAGCCCGCTGTCATCGACCAGAGCGGTACCGCCCAAGACCAGGGCCCCGCCGTCAGGCAGCGGAACCGCGGTGGCGTCGACCACCGCGTTCGTGAGTGCGCGGACGACGGGTGCGGCAAGACCTGAAGCCACCGCCGGATCAAGCGACGCGGGGCGATCGAGCGGCGCAAGTCGGACCGGGTCCAGCACCTCGGAGTCCTTGAGGACGAGGTTCAGCCGGCAATCTCGATCCAGGACCCGACCGTTCGACCCGCCGAGCGCGACGAGCAACGTGCCGTCGAGGAGGATCGTCGCCACGTGATAGGCACGGGTACGGACGAGACCGCCGACCGCCGTCCACCGATCCGCCGACGGATCGTAGGCCTCGCCGACCGTGAGGGCCGCGCAGCTGACCATCTGGGCTGAACCGCCCAGGACGAGGATGCGCCCGTCCGACAGCCGGCTTGCGGTGGCGCCCCGTCGTGCGACCGAGGGCGGACTGGCGTCGGACCATTGCCCGGACTCGAGATCCAGCCGGAGCCCCCCGGAAAGGTCGTCAAGATTCGGCCCACCGAGGACAAGAACCGTGTGGTCCGGCAGCTCCAGTGGATAGAGCGAGCGCCACGTCCGTGGCGGTGCCGCCATCGCCGTCCACCTCGCCGTCGACGGGTCAAACACCCGCGCCGCAGGGACATATTCAGACTGCGCGTCGAATGTGCCGAGGGCCAGGATCCGGCCGTCATCCAGGCGTGTCATGAACGCAGCCCCGGCGGGGTCCGGCGGCGGCGGCGCCGGCGTCCACGTGTCGGCAACGGCGTCGTAGATCCGCGCGACCGATCCCGCGACGACGAGGATCCGCCCGTCCTCCATGGCCGCCGACACGATCGATGGGGCCGCGCTGACGGAGACGTCGAGTGCGCGGCCGGGATGCCAGGCGTCGGCATCGGGATCGTAGATGAGTGGCTCGCGCACGTCCTCGAAGCCGCCCAGGTTCATGACGACTGCACGGCCGTCGGCGAGCGCGTGGACGGCGGGCAGATAGGCGCCCCTGGGCGCATCGGCCGTCGCGGTCCACGTCCGCGTCACCGGGTCGAAGATGGCGCCGTGGGCGAGCGGGTTGGATTCGAACGAGGTGAGGTCCCGCACGCCGCCGAAGGCGAGCACCCTGCCATCCGCCAGGCGAGTGGTGCCGGCACCCCAGATGGGGCCGGGCACGTCGCCGGCGCGTTCGCTGGCCGGCGGTGCCGGCGTCGCTGCGGGTCCGGCCGTCCCCGCCGGCGAAGCGCTCGATGCCGGTGGGCTCGGGTGGGGCGACGTCTCGCAGGCCGCAGCCATCAGCCCGAGCGCCAGCGCCAGCGTCGCGAGCCGTCGCGGATGCCCGCCACGGCGCCGGTAGCCCGGGTCCGTCCCTCCGCGGCCAACCATGGCCGCGATACTAACTGGGCGCCACTCGAAGGCGGCGCCCGATCCACCTCGGAAGTGAGTCGCTGGAGCAGCCGGTCATCCGAGCGTGAGTCGGGCTCGACGTGGTGCGTTTGGTACCGCATACCGGATTCGAACCGGTGATCTCCGCCTTGAGAGGGCGGTGTCCTAGGCCTCTAGACGAATGCGGCCCGGCGTCCCGAACGGGAGCGGCCGGAGTATAGCAACGGTCCTCGCTGATCGGCCCCGAGGGGCCAGGCACGCACGAATCGGGTCCGTTTCGGGACCTGCCGACATGCTCACGCACTCGCTCCAAACGGCCCTAGCGCCATGCATTGCGGCAGGTCCATAGGTCCTGGCGGTGCGGGAGGCAGATCACCAACCGCCCCGCGAGGAAGGAATCGGACCATGACCACGACATCAATGCCCAACGAAACCCTCGACCTCCCGCTCGATGGCCTCACCGAAGCAGAGATCCGGCTTGGATTCGGCGGTGGCGAGCTCACGATCGGCAAGGCTGACCATGGGACGCTGGTCTCGGGCTCATTCGAAGGTGGCGTCATCCAGAAGTCGAGCGGACCGGGCCGCATCGCGCTCGAGCCGAGCCAGCCCGGCCGACCGCTGCTGACCTGGGCGCCGACCCATTGGGACGTCCGCGTGACGGGCGAGATTCCGGTGGACCTGCGCCTCGACACGGGCGCCAACCGCTCGACGATTGATCTCACCGCGCTCCGGATTCGGCGACTCGAGCTCCACACCGGCGCGTCGGAGACGACCATCCGGCTGCCGGCGACCGGCCAGACCGCCGCGCGGATCGATTGCGGCTTCGCGTCGGTCGTCGCGGAGGTGCCGCAGGGCGTGGCCGCGCGGATCGGCGGCAGGATGGGGCTGGGCGCCATCGAGGTCGACGAGACGCGGTTCCCTCGCGGTGCCGACGGATGGGCGTCCGCGGACTTCGAAGCGGCGCCCAACCGCGTTGAGATCGCGATCGACGGCGGGTTGGGATCGGTGCGCGTTCGCTGATGCGGTCCAGGGCTGGCGAAACGCTAGCCTGAAAGGGCCAGAGCCTCGGCCCGCGCTCGTTCCTGCCGCCAGGCCGGGAGGTAGAGCGGCGCCGCGACGGCGCACGCAACCCCGGCCACGAGCATCGCCGTCGAGAGCGACGTCTCGGTCGCAATCGCGGTCAGGACGATCGCGCCAATCGCGGCGGCCGGGTGGAAGACCATCGAGTTCAGCGACAGGACGGTCGTCCGGTGGCTGGCGTCCACTTCGCGGTGGAGCAGGGTCGAATGCATCGGGTTCGACGCGCCGTGGGTCAGGTAGCACGCCAGGTACGCGGTGATCAGGCCCACGGGCCCGGCGACGAGTCCCATGGCCACGATGGCCAGGCCCTGCAGGATCCGCATGGCGATCGCCGCTCGGGCGACGCCGGTCCGCCGGCTCACCATGGCGATGAGCGCGGCGCCGGCAGCCGCCGCGAACCAGGCAGCAGAGCTGGCGGGTCCCATCAGCGCGGCGGCCTCGGTCGTGCTGTCCAGGACCTCGCCGAGCCGGAGCGGGAAGAGGGTTTCGAAGGCCACGATCGCGAAGCCCCAGAACAGCTCGACGGCCACCACCGCGGTCAGCACCCGCGACCGGCGGAGGAGCCCCACCCCGTCACGGATGACGGTGGGCACGGCGCGGATCGAGTCAGCCACCGCGCGGGCGTCCGACGCCGGGCGCGTCTCCGACAGCAGGATCGCGGCGGCGACCAGGTTGACCACGGCGAATCCCAGCGCCACGAGGACGGGCAGGGCCAGCGTTTCCACGGCGGGGAGCGGATCGAGGGCGACCAGGGCGCCGGCCAGGAGCGCGCCGGCCGCGATGGCCAGGCTCAGGACCGAGCTGCCCGCCGCCAGACCCGACTCGATCCGCGCGTCCGGGTCAACGGCGTGGGTGGCATCCACGTACCACGCCTCAGGGATCAGCAGGCCGGTCTGGAACCACCGCAGCCCGATGAGGACCAGGTAGCGGCGGCGGATGGCCGCGAGGTTCAGCGGATGCATGGCGCGGACGCGGTTCCGCGCCGGATCAGTAGGTGATCGACTGGCCGTCGGTTGCGGCCGAGGCGCGGATCACGTCGTCGAGCACGTCGAGATCAATATCGGACACGCGCTTGAACCGGATGCAGCCGCGGCCCAGGTTCGCCTTGGGAAGCCGCGCATCGAACGGCTGGAGGTCGATCGGACCGGCGTAGAACGAGATGTATTGCTTGTTCGACGCAAGGGCCACGCACATCCATTCCCCGGCGCGGCCCGACTTTCCCCGGTACGAGTACCGACCGTAGCTCAGGAATCCGCGTTCGACGTAGCGGCGCAGGCCAGGAGCCACCTTTCGGATCCTGGCGTCCAGCTCTTCCAGCTGCGGGCGGCGGACCTCATCCAGGGCGGCCAGCCAGGCGTCGGGATCCGTTGGGCCGGTGGGCGTCTGGCCGTACATCCCCTTCTGCGTCGCCATGGTCAGCGGCGAGCGGCTCCCACCAGGTCAGCCTGGGCCGACATCATCCCGTGGCGACGCTCCTCGAGCCATCCCAGGATGGAGCCCGCGACCACCGGCCAGGTCTCCGATCCCATGACCAGCCCGAAGTGGCTGGCACCGGGGATGTACTCGTACGTCGCGCCCAGGATGTCGGCCGTGCGCCGGGCCTCCGAGGGATGGATGACGTCGTCCATGCCGGCACCGATGACCAGGGTCGGGCCCTGAATCAGGTTCGGGTCGATGGGCACGCCCAGCATCCGTTCCTGGCGGGCGCGGCCGGATTCCCGGGCGCCAGTCAGCAGCTCCTGCATCCGCGAGAGCTCCTCGTCGGCCATGTCGGGCATCCAGGCCCGCAGCTCGTCGAGCGGGGCGGTCCAGCCCCACCAGGTCGCGTCGTACTCGCCGGGGACCGACTTCAGCTCGTGGTCCGCCGGGCGCCGGGGAAGGGCCGCGGCCGGTGGCGAGGGGGCCAGCAGGACGAGGCCCAGCACCGGGCGGGTCTGCGCATACAGGAGGGCGGCCAGGGCGCCCATCCCCCACCCGATGAGCACCGGAGGCCGTCCGAGCTGGCGGACCGCGATACCGATGTCATCGGCGTAGTCGCGCATCCGCGTCGTGGACAGGTCGGCCACGTCGGAGGTGAAGTGCCCGCGCAGGTTGAGCGCGTGGGCCTCCCATCCGCGCTCGGCGAAGTAGGCCGCGTAGTCCGCCCACAGCCACGAACCGGTCAGGACACCGTGAACGAGGAGGAGTGGGGGTTTGCGGCTGCGCCGCTCCGGCTGATGAGTCTCGACGTGGATGCCCTCGGGCTCGATGAAGACTTCGTCGCGTTTGATGGCCTGGACCACGTGTGCTCAACCCTCCAGTGGATGAAAGACCATGCCGGTCAGCAGCTTGGGATCGAAGTACGTTGATTTCTGCGGCATGACGTCCCCGGCAGCCGCCACCGCCGCCAGCTCCGCCAGCCGGGTGGGTCGGACCAGGATCGCCGCCGCGACCTCGCCGCGAGCGACTCGACCGCGGGCATCGGTCTCGCTCCTAGTGTAGAGGAGCGTTTCCCCGGCGGCCACGGCCCCCGGAGTGATGCCCAGCCGATCGTCCAGCAGCGCGGTGTGGAGGATCGCCAGGTCCAGGCGCCGGGCCGGGGCGCTCATCGTCGTCTCGCGCCGCATCCGGTCGGCGGCCGCGGCCACGTCCCCCACGATCAGCCAGCCCTCCCCGTCGGGGAGCACGAGCCCGAACACCGCTTCTTCGGCATCGCGCAGGTCCGCCAGGCGATCTGCCAGGGCGTCAGGGGCCACCGGCACGGCCTGGAAGAGCGGATCGGGGCCCTGGACCACGGCGCGGAGCCGCACCGGGTCCACCGTCCGTAGCAACCGATGGGTGGGCCGGATGACGAGCGGCTCCGTAGCCGCATTCACGAGCACGGCCATGATCCAGTCCGCCCCCAGCGAACCGGGTTCCGCATCCCGACCGATGCGCGCGGCCCGCACCTCGGCCTGGTACGCAAGCGCAGTCTCATACCGATGGTGGCCGTCGGCCACGACCAGCCGCCGCTTGGACAGGTACGTCGCAATGCCGGCGTCGTCTGCGATGACCGAAGTCCGATGGAGCAGCCCATCCCCGTCTCGAGCCCGCCACTCGTCGAACACGGGCTGCTCGAAGGCCGCATCGGTGCGGGAAGCGGCATCGGTGTAGAGCACCAGGATGGGACTGAGCTGAGTGTTCGTGGCCCGCAGCAGGCCCAACCGCTCGGCTTTCGGGCCGGGCATCGTGTGCTCGTGGGGACGGATGGTGGGGCCCCACGGCTCCAGGCGGACCTGGGCCAGGATGCCCCGCACCTCGGGTCCGGACGGATCGTCCGGCGATGGGTACCGATACGCGTACAGGGCGGCCTTCGAGCGGCGGGCCAGCGTGCCATCGGTCTGCCACGACGACAGGGCCTCGGCCGCCGCCCGGTGTGGCGCCGTCTCCGCGCTCAGTTCCAGCCGGACGGCGTTGTGCGGGTCCCGCGCCAGGAGGACGGACCGCTGCGAGTCGCCGATGACGTCATACGGCGGGCTGACGACATCGGTCAGGTCGGCGATGCGACCCGGATGCTCCGCCGCTTCCCCCGGTCGCCGCACGCGCTCGGGGATCTCGCGGCTGCCGTATCGGTCCAGGGCGTAGCCGAGCCCGCGGAGCGGGCGGACGGGGGGCATGGCCCGAGTCTAGCCGCCGATCTCCTCGAAGGTGGCCTCATCGTCCGGGGAGCGGCGTTGTGGCCTTATGTCCGGCTTGCGCAGGTAGAACACTGCGCCGGCGATGACGGTCAGCAGGACCGCGATGGGGACGAACGGCAGCCGCCGATAGTCGACCGGCGAGACGATGCTCACGATCTGCGCCGACTCGTTGCCGACGGGGTCGGTGGCCACCACCCGGAACTCGGTGGGCAGCATGCCGGCGGTCACCGGAGCGGTAAAGGCCCCGGTGACCGAGACGTCAGCGGCGACCCCGTTGACCGTGACCGTGGTTCCGGGATCAGTTCGCCCAGAAACGGTCGGCGAGAGCTGGATCACGTCGTCCGACGCGGCGAGGGTCAGCTCCGGGGGCTGGCGGAAGACGCGGATCCGCCAGGTGGTCGCGTACGAATGCCCACCGGGCGTGACGGCCCAGATCGTCGGGGTAGCCCCCGCGTCGTCCGGCGCGTCGGGCCCAGAAGCTTCCAGGAGCTCGATCTGGAGCAAGCCGGCCGGGCCGATGGTCTCCCGCCCATCGACGCCCCGCGATCGCCAGGTGACGGTCGTTCCGGGCGGCCCCTGAATCGTGGCCACGACGGCCCGGTTGGACACAATGAGGGTCTTGGCGTGTTCGGGGTCGGGGGCGGCCCCGTAGAACGTGGGCTGGAGGTCGCCGCCGTTTTCCTCTCCGTCCATCAAGTCGCTCATGCCCACCAGGCTCACGGTTCCCGACGGAGACGCGAACTGGAGGTCGACGTAGTTCCCGCCCGGCCCGACGAATATCTCGCCCCCCCGGTTGTCGATGATGGCCTCCCATTCACCGTATGGACCCACCCGGCCGAGTGGTTGCATGCCCACCAGGAGCGGCGCCGGGCGGGAGGCGCCCAGCAATTCGGAAGAGGTCAGCGGTGTGACCAGCTGCCCGGAGAAGAGATATGCGTCCGGCACGCCGGGCAGCCCATCCGGGAGGACGCCGGAGAACATCGGCGGGGTCTCCGCGTCAGCGACGAAGCCGCCGGTGCGCGTATCGCGACCGAAGACGACACTGGGCCCCGCGCCCAAGCCCAGGTCACCGGGAAGGACGAGCACCGATGAGACGGCTCCGGCGGCGCCGACCATGAGCCTGGTCCGGTCTCCGGAACCGAACATCGCCAGCGGCATACCCCCCGTGAGTCGTTCGGCCTCCTGGACGGGCTGCCGGTCGCGCGGCCAGGACCACAGGTGCATGAGGGAGAACCCGTCAGACGTGATCAGGGCGGGTCCCTGGGCCAGGGTCACCGCCTGGGCGGCGAACGCGTCGCGAATCGCCGCGCTTTCGAAGACCGGCTTCCCATCCCGATAGGTCAGGCGAACAACCTCAGTCGTCCCTTCGAAGTCCTGACCGGCCAAGATCACCTCGTCGCCCCGTTCCCCATCGGTCTCCCCCGCGTCCATGGGTACCGAACAGCAGGCGGCCAATGCCGTGATCCGGAGGGCTTCGCGGGTGAACCGATCCCCGTTCCAGTGCAGCACCGAAGCCTCCGTGGGTCCATTGACCCGGTTCGGGCTGTCCCCGGTGTCGACCGGGCCTTCGTTCACGAACAGCTCGTCGGTCCCGTCGCCTTCGAAGTCGGCGACGATCAACTGGAGGCCCGTGGTGCGCGTGTCGGCCACCCTCTTGAGATCGATGGCGTGGTCGCCGCTGGGCAGGATCTGCCAGATCGTGAGGCAGCACGGAACCGGCTGCTCGGTGTGGGTGCCGATGGCCGCGACGAATGCCGCCGCCTGTCCGTCGATTCGGGCCGTGAACAAGCGGCCTGGCTCGACGGTCTGAACCGCGATCATCTCGTCCCGGTCGATTCCCAGCGCCCCGCGACCGCTCAGCAGTTCGTCCACGCTGGCGGCGCGCCGCAGTGGTACCTCGTTGCTCTGGGTCGCGGCCCCGTCGGCGTCCACCCACCACACACGCACTGCGGACAGGCCCTGCGCCTCGGCCGCGGAACCGATAGTGACGAGCTCCTTGGTGCCGTCGCCGTCGATGTCGAACGTAATGCCCTGGGTCATCGGCAGGGCCAATCTGTCACCGAGCTGCTCCGTCGGGATCGGGACGCCGCGGATGGGATCGACCGCCCGCGCCGGGGCGGCCAACCCGACGAGCAGGGCCATCACGGTTCCCGCCGTCAAGAGGTTCCGCAGCGACCCGCGGCCGAGCCCGCGGAGCGGGCGGACGGGGGGCATGGCCCGAGTCTAGCCGCCGATCTCCTCGAAGGTGGCGTCCTCCTCGGTGACCCGCCGACCGGGCTTGGCCTCCGGGCGCCGCAGGTACAGGAACAGCCCGGCAATCACGGTGATCACGACCGCGAGGGGCACGAACGGCAGGCGTCGGTAGTCGAGCGGCCACAGGACGCTGACCACCCGGGCGGTCGTGTTGTCCACCGGGTCGGTGGCCACGATCCGCAGCTCGGTGGGCACGATCCCAGCCCCCACCGGCACGCGGAACACGCCGGTGGGGCTCACCTCGACAGGGGTGCCGTTGATCGTGACCCGCGCCCCAGGCGCGGTCTGGCCAATCACCGCCGGGTCAAGCACGAACAGTCCATCGGGAACCGTCATCTCCAGGTCGGGCGGCGTACGGAAGACGCGCAGCCGCCACGTTCCACCGTACGAGTGACCGGCCGGCGTGGTGACCCAGATCGTGGCCGTGGCGCCAGAGCCATTGGGGGCACCGTTCACGGCCGCCTCGAGGAGGGGGATAACGAGGAGGCCACGCTGGTCGATGGTGCCCAGCCCACCGGTGACACCGCGGGTCGTCCAATGCACGACCGTGCCGGGCGGTCCATGGACCTCCGCCTCGACCGCCTCGCTGCCTACGAGGAGCGCCTGGTCGCGCGCCGGATCGAGTGCGGCTCCATAGAAGGTGGGGCTCAGCTTCCCGTCGTGCGCCTCCGGCTGCGTCAATGCCTCCGCCGCCACGAGCCAGATGAGGCCGGGGGCGGGCTGGTTGAACATCCAGCTAATGTGCGGCTGCCCTTGCGGGTCGTAGTGGTTGTTGTTGTCGTTGAGGGTCATGACCTCCCAGGTCCCGCCGGGCCCGACACTGCCCACCGGCCGCGTTCCCACCATCAGCGGCCCCGGCTGGGAGGCGGCCGGTCGGCGCGGGTCCGCGACCGGGTACACGAACTGCCCCGAGAAGACGTAGACATCCGGCAGTCCAGGGAGGCCGTCGCGGAGCACGCCCTGCCACAGCGGCACGTCCGCGGACAGGTCGATGGGCATCGCGGCGGATCGACCGTCCCGGGTGAACTCGGCGCGCGGGCCGGCCCCGCCGCCCAGGTCGGCGGGGAGGACCGCTACGGACGTCGTGGGGTAGCCGCCCGAACCCGCGAGGATCCGCGCCTCGGCGCCGGTGCCGAGGACGGCCACGACCCCATCCCCCGCCTGCCTGCTTGCCTGGAGCTCCGTGCCCTGGTCGCGCGGCCACCGCCTGAGCTGCAGGCCCGATGACCCATCGCTGGTCAGCAGAACGGGTCCCGTCGCGAGGGGAACCACCTGGTAGCCATAGAGGTTCTCGACGTCGGACGTTTCGGCGTGGAACGCGCTCCCCCGAAGCGTGATCCGGATCGTGCGCTGGTGCTCCCCGTTCTGATCCCATTGGGAGAAGAGCAGGTCGTCGCCGGGCTGTCCATCGGTCTCGCCCACCAGGTCAAGGGAGGAGTTGACGGAGAGCGGGGCGGACAGTCCGGAGCCGACCGCGACCACGCGCCGGACGAATCGGTCCCCGGCCCAGCGCAGGAGCGCCATCTCCGCCGGAGGTGCCACATCCCCTTCCCACGACCATGGGCCTTCGATCACGAACAGCTCATCCGTCTCATCGCCGTCCAAGTCGGCAATGGCCAGGGTTGTCGCCGACTGGCTGGTGTTCGCCACGAGTGTCAGGGTGATCGTGTGGTCCGCACCGGCCGTGACCTCCCAGATGGTCAGGCAACAGGGCTGCGAGCCGTCCGGCTGGAGGCCCTCCCCTGCCAGGTACAGATGGGCGCCCCCGTCATGCCGCGCGACGAAGAGCTGCGTGCCTTCGGCGATCTTGACGGCCACCATGCCATCTCGGTCGACCGTCAGCCGCTCCGTCAACTGCTCGTCGACGCTCGCCGCCCGGCGGACGATGATCTCGTTGCTGCCGGTGGCTCGGCCGCTGGCGTCCACCCACCAGGCCTGGAGCGCGGCCAGCCCCGCGGCATCGGTGGCCGTGCCCACCGTGATCAGCTCGCGGGTGCCGTCCCCGTCCAGGTCGAACGTGGTGGACTGCATGTATTCGGCGGGCAGCGTCGTGCCGACCTCCTCGTCGGGGATCGGGATCCCCACCAGCGGCTCGATCGCCGCGGCTGGCGAGGGCGCCACGCCGATGGCCAGGGCACCCGACAGCACGGCCGCCGCCAGATACGCCGGCATCCGTCCTCGACGCATCGAAGACCTCATGCGCGCAGCGCCCGGATCGGCTCAAGCGTGGACGGGTCCTCGAGCGCGGAGACGTCTCCGGGGTCGAGGTCCAGGAACGCGGCGCGCGCCACGCGTCGCAGGATCTTGCCGTTGCGGGTCTTGGGCAGGGCCGGAACGAGGTACACGGCAGACGGTCGGAAGGACTTGCCCAGCTGCTGCACGACGGTCTCGGCCACCGCGGCGGGCAACAGCCCATCCCCGTCCAGCTCGGCGCTGGCCCGGGGCACGACGAACACGACGATCCCCTCGCCCTTGACCGGGTCGGGGACGCCCACCGCGAGCGCCTCGACCACCACCGGATGTGCGACGGCTGCTGACTCCACCTCCGCCGGACCGATGCGCTTGCCCGCCACCTTGATCGTGTCGTCGGATCGGCCGGTGATGTACCAGAAGCCGTCGTCGTCGATCCGTGCCCAATCGCCATGCACCCACGTCCCCGGCAGCCGGCGCCAGTACGCGTCGAGGTACCGATCCGGGTCGCCCCAGAATCCCTGGGTCATCCCGGGCCACGGCTGGCGGATGACGAGCTCCCCCACCTCGCCCCGCAGCGGGTTGCCGTCGGGATCCACCACGTCGGCCGCCATGCCGGGGCACGGCCCGGCGAACGAGCACGGGGCGATGGGCGTGATGGTCGTGCAGCCCACGATCCCGCCACTGATCTCGGTCCCGCCCGAGTAGTTGATGATCGGGACCCGCTCGTCCCCCACCGCCCGGAACAGCCACCACCACGGGTCGGGGTTCCACGGCTCCCCGGTCGAGCCCAGCACCCGGATGGACGAGCGGTCATGGGCCCGCACCGGGTCCGCCCCATGCGCCATGAGCGCGCGGACCGCGGTGGGGCTGATCCCCAGGTGGGTGACCTTGTGACGCTCCGCCAGGTCCCACAGGCGGTCCGGACCCGGATGGTCCGGGGTGCCCTCGTAGATGACGAGCGTGGCGCCGAGCAGGAGGCCGCCGGCTACCGCCCACGGACCCATCATCCAGCCCATGTCGGTGAACCAGAACAGGACGTCGCCACGCTGCAGGTCGAAGCAATGGGCGAGGTCCACCGCGCTCTTCAGGGGGAAGCCGCCATGGACGTGGACCGCGCCCTTGGGCTTGCCGGTCGTCCCGCTGGTGTAGATGACCATGTACGCATCGTTGGCATCGGTCTTGACCGATGGCAGCGGCTCGTCCCCGGCCCACTCGAGCGCCGGCCCCCACTCGACGAAGCGGCCGTCGGTCCACGGGCACGTCCTCGGACGCCGTCGCCGAACCGGCGCACGACCAGGCAGTGCTCCACGGTTGGCGCGTCAGCCAGCGCTGCATCGGCCACCGACTTCATGTCGACCACCTTGCCCCGCCGCCAGAACCCATCCGCAGTGACGAGCAGCTTCGCCTCGCAGTCCGCCAGGCGGCTGGCCACCGCCGGCGCCCCGTAGCCCGAGAAGATGGGGGTGTACACCGCCCCCAGCTTCCCGACAGCCAGGACCGCGATCACCGTCTCGGGAATCATGGGCATGAAGATCCCCACCCGGTCATATCGACCCACGCCAAGCGCCGCCATCGCCCGGGCGGCGCGGTCCACCTCGCCGCGCAGCTCTGCGCAGGTGAAGCGGCGCACCTCGCCGTCCTCCCCCTCCCAGACGAGCGCCTCCTCGTCAGGCCGCTCCTCCGCGGCCCGGTCCACCGCCGCCGCTACGTAGTTGAATCCCGCGCCGACCCACCAACGGGCCCATTCAGGTCCCCGCGAGACGTCGAGCACGGCATCGGGCTCCGGATCGAAACGGATCCCGAGATCGGCCACCGCCGCCGCCCAGAACCAGGCCGGATCGGCCTCGGCTCGCGCCTGGAGCTCTTCCAGGTTGGCGCAGCCGGCATCGGTCAGAAACCGGCGCAGCCGGCTCCGCTCGAGGTACTCGGGGGATGGTCGCCAGGCCGCCGCGGGTGAATCGGTCCCGAACATCGGTCCCGGGGCCATCTACATCGCCCGGATGCCGAGCAGGTTGCGGGCGATCACGAGTCGCTGGATCTCGCTCGTCCCCTCCCCGATCTCGGTCAGCTTCGCGTCGCGCAGGTAGCGCTCGACCTTGTACTCGCGCACGTACCCGTACCCGCCGTGGACCTGGATGGCGGCATTCGTGACCCGGGCCGCGACCTCGGAGGCGTACAGCTTGGCCATGGCCGCCTCGGTGGTGTACGGCTTGCCCTGGTCCTTGAGCCACGCCGCGCGGTACACGAGGAGGCGGGCCGCGTCGATCTCGGTCGCCATGTCGGCCACCTGGAAGGCGACGCCCTGGAAGGAGCCGATGGGCCGCCCGAACTGGTGGCGTTCCTTGACGTAGACCGATGCGGCCTCGTAGGCCGCCTGGGCCAGGCCCAGGGCCATGGCCCCGATCCCGATCCGCCCGCCGTCGAGGGTCTTCAGGAACAGCTTGTCGCCCTCCCCTTCGGTGCCCAGCAGGTTCGCGGCCGGGATCCGGCAGCCGTCGAACAGGAGCTCGCCGGTGGCCGAGGCGTGGAGCCCCATCTTCTCCTCGAGCCGCCCGAAGGTGAAGCCGGGTGTCCCCTTCTCGACGATGAACGCACTGATCTGGCTGTCGTCGTCCGCCTCGCCGGTCCGGGCGACCACGATGTAGATGTCCGCCACCCCGGCGTTCGTGATGAAGCGCTTCGCCCCGTCGAGGACCCACCCGTCACCGTCGCGCCGTGCCCGCGTCTTCGTCCCTCGCGAGTCGCTGCCGGCGCCGGGCTCGGTGAGGCCGTAGGCCCCCAGCTTGGCGCCGCTGGCCAGGGGGCGCAGGAACTGCTCCTGCTGCTCCGGGGTGCCGGCCAGGTACAGCGGGCCGGCGCCGAGCGAGGTGTGGGCGCTGACGATGATCCCCATGGAGCCGCTGGCCCGCGACAGCTCCTCGATGGTGATCGCGTAGGCCAGGTTGTCGAGGCCGGTGCCGCCGATGGCCGTGGGATACGGCACGCCCAGGAGTCCCAGGTCGGCCGCCTCGCGGACCAGGTCGTGCGGGAATGCGCCGCTGGCTTCCATGGCGTCCGCTGCCGGCGCGATGCGCCCGTCGGCGAACGCACGGACGGTTCGCCGAATGTCCTCGTGGGCAGGCGAGAGCGCGAAATCCATCGGTCGGCGAGTCTATCAGCGGGCGTGCCAAAACCCACCGACGAAGGGCTGGATTCCGGGCCGCTCGCGCATATACTGCGGGCCTAGCCGCCGGGGGGCCGGCCGAGGAGGGTGCTTGATTGGCCGACGTTGACGTCCGCCTTGAACACGTCACCAAGTCGTTCGGCGAGATGCACGCCGTTGACGACCTGAGCCTGGACATCCTGCGCGGCGAGTTCTTCTCCATGCTCGGCCCGTCGGGCTGCGGCAAGACGACGACCCTGCGCATGATCGGCGGCTTCGAGGAGCCCACCAGCGGGACGGTCTTCCTCGGCGACACCGGACGTCACCGGCCTCCCGCCCTACAAGCGCAACGTCAACACCGTCTTCCAGAACTACGCCCTCTTCCCGCACCTCACCATCTACGAGAACGTGGCCTTCGGTCTCCGCCGGCGCAAGGTCCCCGACGGCGAGATCAAGTCGCCAGGTGCAGTCCATGCTCGAGCTGGTGGAGCTGCCCGGCTACGAGGATCGCAAGCCCACCATGCTGTCCGGCGGACAGCAGCAGCGGGTGGCCCTGGCCCGTGCGCTCATCAACCATCCCCAGGTCCTGCTCCTCGACGAGCCACTGGGCGCCCTTGACCTGAAGCTGCGCAAGCAGATGCAGATCGAGCTGAAGCGCATCCAGACCGAGGTCGGCATCACGTTCATCTACGTGACCCACGACCAGGAAGAGGCCATGACCATGTCCGATCGGATCGCGGTCATGCGCGCGGGGCACATCGAGCAGCTGGGCGACCCGGAGAGCCTGTACGAGCGGCCGCAGACCGCGTTCGTGGCCGGCTTCCTGGGCGTCTCCAACCTGCTCGAGGGCGAGGTGGCCGGCCACGAGGGCGGGATGATCGCCATCCGCCTGACCGATGGCACCGTGATCAAGGCCCCGTCCGGCGGGAACGGCACCCAGAAGGTCAAGCTGGGCGTCCGCCCCGAGAAGCTGCGGGTCGTGCCGGTGAACGACGGCCAGGGCGCCGCGTCCTCCGACCTGAACGCGGTGGAGGGCACGATCCTCGACTCGAGCTACATCGGGGTCAGCACCCAGTACCTGGTCCAGACCCGCGACGGCCACCGCATGACCGCCTACTCGCAGAACATGGAAACCGCCAGCGTGGCGGAGGCCCTGGCCGATGGCCAGAAGGTCCACCTCACCTGGCAGCCCCGGCACACCTTCGTGATCACGGACAACACCGAGCACACGCCCGGCGATCCCCACGCCACCGAGGAAGAAGGAGACCTGGATGTCTGACCAGCGCAGCCGTATCGAGATCGCCATCGAGCGCGCCCTCCGCGAGGACCGCATCTCGCGCCGGAACTTCCTGGGGCAGACCGCCAAGGGTGGCGTGGCGCTGGGGGCCCTGATGACGCTGCCCGGGTTGATCGCGGCCTGCTCGCCAGGCAGCTCGACCGACGTGACGCTGGAGTGGATCAACTGGCCGGCGTACATCGACATCGACGAGGAGAACGCGCCGGACCCGACCAACTATCCGAGCATCAACGCGTTCATCGCGCAGACCGGCATCGGCGTGGCCTACAACGAGGGCCTCCTCGACAACGCGGACTTCTACCACCAGATCCAGCCGGACCTGGCCGCCGGCAACAGCACCGGGTGGGACCTCATCACCCCGGGTGGCTGGGTCATCCAGCGGATGGCCGGCCTCGACTACCTCGAGCCGTTGGACCACGCCAAGCTCCCGAACTGGACCGCCAATGCCGGCGACTGGGCCGTGGGCAACTGGTACGACCCGGACAACACGAACAGCGTCTGGTGGCAGGGCGGGACCACCGGCATCGGTTATGACCCCACCCTGACCGGGCGGGAGTTCACGAAGTTCGACGACCTGCTCGATCCGGCGTTCGCGGGACGGGTGGGCGGCTTCTCCGACATGCGCGACATGTTCGGACTGACCCTGCTGAGCCTGGGCATCGAGCCCGCGAATGCAACCATCGACGACGTCACCGCCGCCCAGCAGAAGCTGCTGACCGCCAACGACGCGGGCCAGTTCCGTGGCTACTACGGGAACGAGTACTACGACGCGCTGGCCGCCGGCGACCTGGTCGCGAGCGTGGCGTGGTCGGGCGACATCACCCAGATGCGATTCGACAACCCGAACGTGCAGTTCATCATCCCCGAGGATGGGGGGATGCGCTGGAACGACAACATGGCCATCACCAAGGGCTCGACCGAGCACATCGACGAGACCCACCAGCTGATCGACTACTGGTACAGCCTTGACGCGGCCGCCCTCCTTTCGGAGTACATCGGCTACTTCAGCGGGGTTGCCGGGGTCAAGGACCGGATCCTGGAGGACGCATCGGCCGCGCGTGACGCGGGGGACAACGAGACCGCCGACTATCTCGAGGGCATCGCGCCGGTCGTGGAGCCGACGGAGGACCAGCTGGCGAATACGTACCCGGACAAGCAGATGACCGAGGAGGAGGACCAGCAGTGGAGCGACCTCTTCCTCGTCGTGTTGGGCGGCTGATCGGCTGAATCGACAGACGACCCAGGCCGGCTGAGGTCGACTGACCGATGGGATCTCGTCGCTGGATTCCGTATTTCCTGCTCGGACCTGGCGTGGCATGGCTGCTGATCTTCTTCGCCATCCCCATGGGCTACATGGCCGTCCTGTCCCTGTCGGAAGGAACCCTGGGCAGCGGGTTCAGGTTGACCTGGAACTTCGGGATCTACCCCGAGGTCATCCAGCAGTACGGCGAACTGTTCCTCCGCTCGATCTTTTACGCGCTGATGACCACCTTCATCACGTTCCTGATCGGCTACCCCATGGCCTATACGATTGCCTTCCGGGGTGGGCGCTTCAAGAACGTGCTTCTCCTGATCGTGGTCCTGCCGTTCTTCGTGTCGTTCGTCATCCGCACCCTGAACTGGCGGATGGTCCTGTCCGACAACGGGCTCGTGTTCGGGACGCTGAAGGACCTGGGGGTGCTGGACCCGGCCTTCCATTTCCTGGCCACCCCGGCATCGGTCATCTTCGGGCTGACGTACAACTTCCTGCCGTTCATGATCCTGCCCCTGTACGTGGCCCTGGAAAAGATCGACCGAAGGTTGATCGAGGCTGCGGGTGACCTCTACGCGTCGCGGGGCTCGGCGTTCTGGAGGATCACGTTCGTCCTGTCACTGCCGGGTGTGGTGGCCGGATCGCTGCTGACCTTCATCCCGGCCGTGGGTGACTTCATCAACGCCGAGATCATCGGGGCGGGCAACCCGGACTCGATCATGATCGGCAACATCATCCAGTTCAAATTCCTCGACTCCAACGACTACCCAGCGGCAGCGGCGCTGGCCTTCGTGCTCGTGATCGGGACGATGGTGCTGGTCTCGATCTATACCCGCGCCGTGGGCGCGGAACGGTTGACTGAATGAGCGGCGGCCGCCTGTCTGCCATCGCGCTGCCGGTGTTCACCGCGCTGGTCGTGATCTTCCTGTTCCTGCCCATCGCGGTGATGATCATCTTCAGCTTCAACGATCCCGCCGGACGGCAGAACATCACCTGGCAGGGCTTCACGTTCCAGAACTACATCACGGTCTGGAGCCGGCCGGACATCACCGGGCCGCTCCTGCTGAGCCTGGTAATCGCCACGATCTCGACCATCATCGCCACCACCCTGGGCACGATGATGGGCCTCGCCCTGGTCCGATACCGCTTCCGCGGGAAGGGCTTCAGCAACGTCCTGATCTTCATCCCGATGACCGCGCCTGAGATCATCCTGGGCGCCTCGCTGCTGGGCATGTGGGTCAGTTTTGGGGTGGAGCGCGGGTTCGGCACCATCCTGATCAGCCACATCATGTTCAACATCAGCTTCGTGGTGGTCACCATCCGGGCCCGCCTGGTGGGCTTCAATCGATCCCTGGAAGAGGCGGGCATGGACCTGTATGCCGATGGCCGGACGACGTTCCGCAAAGTGACTTTGCCGATCATCTTTCCCGGCATCCTGGCTGCCGCCCTGCTGGCCTTCGCGCTGTCGATCGACGACTACGTGATCACCCTGTTCAGCGCCGGCCACACCCTGACCTTCCCGCTGTGGGTGGTGGGCGCGAGCCGGCTGGGCATTCCGCCCGAGGTCAACGTGCTGGGCACCCTGATCCTGCTGCTGGCCTTCGTGATGATCGCGATCCAGACCTGGCAGGGGCGACGCTCAGGTCGCGAAGAGACCGGCCCCGTCACCCTGGTCGGCCGCTAGGCCTCGGCCCCGCCTCGCCCGGCCTCGCCCCGGCCCCCGCCGCGGCTCGCCCCGGCCCCTAGCCCACCGGCCGCCAACGGACTACCCTGCCGCCATGACGACTGAAACGGCTGCTTCGGGCGCCGCGCTGCTCGACGAGCGCGCCGACGATTCCTCGGTCTGGCTCGCCCGCCGAGCCGGCATCCCCGCCGTGTGGGCGCGCTACACCGACCTGGTGGTGGACCGCGGCGAGGGGTCGTGGATCGTCACGCAGGACGGCGACCGGTACCTCGACTACACGTGCGGGATCGGAGTCACGAACACCGGCCATGCCCACCCGCGCGTGGCGGCGGCGATTGCCGCCCAGGCCGGCAAGATCATCCACGCCCAGCAGAACATCCTGTATCACAAGCCCGGCCTGGAGCTCCACGAGCGGTTGCCCCGCTACTTCCCGAATGCCGCGCCTGACGACGAGATCGGTCTGTTCCTGTCCAACTCGGGCGCGGAGGCCATCGAGGCTGCCGTCAAGCTGGCCAAGATCGCGACCCATCGGCCGGCCATCGTCGCCTTCCGGGGCGGGTTCCACGGGCGGACCCACGGCACGATGTCGCTGACGAGCTCCGCGATCAAGAACCGCGGCCACTACGAGCCGCTCCTGGCCAGCACGTACTTCGCGCCGTACCCGTACCCGCTGCGCACGCCCACAGCGCGCACGCCCGCCGAGCGGACCGAGGAAGCGGCGCTGGCCTGGACGATGTCCCAGCTGGACGAGCTGTTCGCGACGCTCGTGTTCCCCGAGGACGTGGCCGCGTTCCTGGTGGAGCCGGTGCTCGGGGAGGGCGGGTACGTCGTCCCGCCCGACGGGTTCCTCCCCGCTCTCCGGGAAGTGGCGGACCGTCACGGGATCCTGCTCATCGTCGACGAGGTGCAATCCGGCTACGGCCGCACCGGGCGCTTCTTCGCCACCGAGTGGTCCGGGGCGCGGCCCGACATCGTGGTCATGGCCAAGGGCATCGCGTCGGGCATGCCGCTCTCCGGCATCCTCGCTTCCCGTGAGCTCCTGAACCGATTCCCACCGGGCGGCCACGGCGGCACGTATGGCGGCAACGCGGTGTCCTGCGCGGCGGCGGTCGCGACCCTCGATGTGTTCGAGAGCGAGGGGCTGACGGCCCGCGCCGAAACGCTCGGCCATCGGTTCATGGACGGCCTGCGCTCAGCCGCGGCGAGTCACCCGCACGTGGCCGAGGTGCGCGGCCGGGGCCTGATGATCGGTCTCGAGTTCGCGGACCCCGACACCCTCGCCCCGCGCCCGGACCTCGCCAAGCAGGTCATGACCGATGCCCTGATGCACCGGCTCATGCTCCTGTCATGCGGCACGTGGGGCCAGGTCGTGCGGGTCATCCCGCCGCTGGTCACCACCGATTCGGAGATCGACCAGGCGCTAGCGATCCTCGCCTCCGCCCTGGACACCGTCGACCCAGCCTAGCGGCGTCCCCTCCACGGGCCTCGTCGGGCGGCCTTCCAGCGGTTCTAACGCCGAGCGTTAACATCGGCCAAGTCGCGCGTGGCCGATCTGGTCCACATGAAGGTCGTCGGTGGCCTCGGTCCTAACGCTGGGAGTCAGATTCGGCCATCTCGCCTTCCACTCCGCCTGAATCGAGCTGCCGTCGGTCCGCATGTGAACACAGCGCGTTAGAAGGTCCGCAGCCGGCAGTAAGACCCGGTACTCACGCTGGCCAACATGCCGTCCAGGGAACGCGCCGACACCCGCGCTGATTGGCAGATCCGGCGAGACGTCGAGGACGCGGCCAGGAACTGCGGGGCGCACGACTCCGCTCCGGACTGACCTTGCGTGCAGGTTGCCGCGCAACTTGGCGTCGTCTCAGATGACGGTCCACCGCACTGAGCTGGCGCGGCAGCCGTGGCCGCGCCCCGAGATGCTGGCAAGGCACGCTGCAGCGGTGGGGTTGCGGGCGCGGATCAAGTTGTATCCGGGAGACGACCCGATCCGCGATGCGGGACAAGTTGAGCTCATCAAGCGCCTTCGCGAACGGGTGGAACGGGGTGGGCGCGCGGGAACGTGGGAGTTCGAGGTCCCGATTCCACAGGTCATGGATCAGCGAGCGATCGACGCGGTCCTGAACCTGCGGGATGGGCGTGTGGGATTCGAGGCTTGGGTCCGCCTGGCCGATGCACAAGCGCAGCTCCGCGCTGCTCACCTCAAGCAGCGGGACGCCGCGCTGACGCGGATGGTGGTTGTCGTCAAGGCGACGCACGCCAACCGGCGGGCCTTGGCGGCAGCCGGAGCGGGCGCCTTCGACGCGTTCCCGGGTTCCACGCGCCGAATCCTTGCCATGTTGTCGGCTGGCAAGGTCCCCCATGCGAACGGGGTCGTCTTGATCTGACCGATGCGGGCGCACCGATCAGACTATCGATAGCGCTCCAGGCGCTCGAGGATGGCGTTGGCCTGAGCCCAGTCCTCGTCGGTGGGCTGCTCCCCGGGGTGCAGGTGGAGGAGCGGCACCACGTTCCACGCGGGACCGCCGCGATGCGGGACGTGGATCGTGAGGTCGCCGCGGTCGAGCAGGGCCACGACGCTCGCCCCGTGGGTGGCTTCTTCGGAGATGGCGCGTTCCAGGCTGTCGGTGAACGCCTCGGCGCCACCGAACTCCAGGGCGACCCGCATGGAGAGCAGCCCCACTTCGGGGAGCTGGATCGTCACGCGGGTCCGGCCTCGCGGCCTGTCACGCGGCGACCAGGTCCAGCAGCCAGCTGAACACCGCGGCGCTGCCGATCACGGTCAGCACCGCCACGAGGATGATCAACACGAACCCGAACATGCTGGCCCAGGCCGGAACCCGGGCCTCGCTTTCGGGGCCGCGCGTGGCATACGGGGCGGCGATCCATGTCGCCAGCGCGTCGCCGTCGACCCGGGTCTCAACGTCTTCATCGAACGGCATGACCACGACCCGCTCCAATCCCCCGCCCGGCCCATCGCCGGGCTCGGCCAGCAGGAGCACCCGCGGCGTATCGGCCTGGCGAACGAGCACCGCGTGGTCGCCCGAGCCGCTGGTCATCGCTTCGGCTTCGAGCGCACCCCGCCCCACGGGGAGCGGCGCCAGCTCTTGATCGTCTCGCACGTCGCCGAGCATAGCGGCGGGCCGCGCCCATCGGTCCACCGATGCGCGATAGTGGCCACCGCCGTCGAATGCCGCCAACGGGTTGGTCTCACCATCGGCCGGCGACGTCACAGGTCACCGAACCCAACCGCACCACACCGGTGGTGACCGATTGTCACCACTTTGCGATCAGCAGACACCGGAAATCGTGGACCCCGCAAGTCCGCGGGGAGCAGGATGGGAGGGTCATTTTCCAAGCCCTCGCGAAGCCCAGCGAGACCCAAGCGACCCCGGAGGTGCCCATGTCAAGTCTTCTATCAACCCCCACGACGCGCCGCATGACGGCCCTGCTGGCCGCCCTGATGCTGGTCGCCCTGGCAGCTGCCCCGGCCGGCGCGGCCGGCCCGCCCGGCAACAACGGCACGGTCAAGATCCACAACGTCGGCGAGGCGGAGACCGAGCCCAGTCCCGAGATCAAGAACGAGCCGCACGTCAGCTGCTTCCACGTGCATTTCTTCTTCGCTGACACGCATCAGTCGGGCGACTGGTGGATCACCGGCCAGCCCCCGACTGGCGGACAACGCTGGCACCAGCGGCTCGTATGACACGGCTGATGGCACGAGCTTCGTGACCGATACGATCGGGCTCGCTCCGGGCCACTACAAGCTCTACTGGCAGGGCCGCAACGACAAGAACGTCAAGCACAAGACGTTCTGGGTCGACGGTGGCTGCGAAGCCCCACCGCCCCCATGCCCGACGCCTGGAGACCATTCCTCCCTGCGACGAGGGCTGACCGTTCGGTCAACCTGAGAGACATGCAAGAGCCCCCGCCTTCGGGCGGGGGTTCTTGGTTTCTAGGAGTCGAACACTGCGAGGGCCGGGGCGAGGGCGCGGATGCTGTCCGCGGTGATCGGGTCGAGCACGAGCTGGACGTGACCGATGCCTTCCGCGGCGAACGCGCGCAGGGAGGCCGCGAGGGATTCGGGATCCCCGGGGATGGCCTCGGCCTTGGGGCGCGCGGGGTTGCCCTGGGGCCCGCCCTGGGCTCCGGGCATGGCGACGTACAGCGCGACCGTGCGCTCGAGGGTCGCCGGGTCGCGGCCCGCCTTGTGGCACGCCTCGTCCACCAGGGCGCGCATCGGTACGTAGCCCTCGGGGGAGTTCCCGAACCAGGTGAACCACGCGTTCCAGTACCGAACGTGGGGCAAGGTGATGGACAGCATCCGCTCACCGATCGACCCCACCATCAGCGGCGGCCCCTCCGGCCGGGGACCACGAGGGACCAGTTCGAGGTCGGTAACCGTGTAGTAATCGCCCGGTACGTCCGCGTGGCCATCATGGAGCAAGGTCCGAATGATGGTGAAGGCTTCCTCGAAACGGCTGACGCGGTGGTCGAACGGATACCCGTACGCGGTGTACTCGGCCTCGTTCCAGCCGGCCCCGAGGCCAAGGATCAGGCGGCCGCCGCTGATCTCGTCCAGGGTGGCGGCCTTCTTGGCCAGCATGGCCGGGTTGTGGAACGAGGTGGCCGCGACGAGCGGTCCCAGCTCCACGCGCTCGGTCACCGCCGCGACGGCCGCGAGGGTGGTCCATGCCTCCCACGGGCCGCGTGGTGGCTCGGTCTCGTGGCCGGCGTCGTCCAAATATCGGTACAGGAGGTGGTCGCCCACCCATATGGAATCCAGACCGATGTCCTCGGCCGCGCGGGCCATCTCGCGGATATCGGACCATCGCGGCACCCACTCCACCTCGGGGAGCTGGACGCCCACCTTCATCGATCTGGGCATACCTCGATTGTGCCGGAACGCCCGCGCACGAGGCGCCATCTCGACACTCCTCGTACACTTGGCCCCAGCCGATGACGCTTGGACGCATCGGTCTTGTAACTGAGGCTCCACGTTTGACCAGCACCGAAATCGAGCTCCCGCCCATCGTCCAGCTGGACGTGAAGCCCTACGACGCCGCCGGCCTGCTCATCGACCTGGAGCCGGAAGCCGCGCGCCTCCTGGATCGGCACCTGAAGATCGCGGTCGAGTGGTTCCCGCACGACTTCGTCCCGTACAGCCTGGGGGAGGACTTCGACAAGAAGCCGTGGACCCCGGATCAGCCTCGGCTGAGCGGCGTGGCGCGCACCTCGTTCGAGGTCAACCTCCTCACGGAGGACAACCTGCCCTCGTACCACCGCCTCATCCACGGCATGTTCGGGAGCGGCGACGGCGCGTGGATCAACTGGGTCGGCCAGTGGACCGCGGAGGAGGGTCGGCACGCGATCGTATTGCGCGATTACCTGACCGTTACCAGGAACCTCGACCCCG
This sequence comes from uncultured Chloroflexia bacterium, assembly GCA_963810925.1. GTDB lineage: Bacteria > Chloroflexota > Limnocylindria > QHBO01 > QHBO01 > DASTEQ01. Next base: position 150,527 of record CAWEPF010000002.1, read on the forward strand.
TCGCCCTCGAGCGCTCACGGATGCACATGCTCAAGGAGGGCTACGACCGGCCCACCACCGATCCGCTCCGCGGCCTGGCCTACGTCGCCCTCCAGGAGGTCGCGACCCGCGCCTCGCACCGCAACACGGGGCGCTACTCGGACGACCCGGTGGCCGACAAGATCATGCTGCGCATCTCGACCGATGAGAACCTCCACGCCGCGTTCTACCGCGACATCCTGGCCGCTGCGGCCGAGGTCTACCCCTCGTCCACCGTCGAGGCCGTTGCCGCCGAGATCATGTGCTTCGAGATGCCGGGCGCCGGCATCGTGGGCTTCCGGCGCAAGGCCGCCGAGATCGCGCTGGCCGGCATCTTCGACACCCGGATTCACTACGACGAGGTGGTCATGCCCCTCGTCCGCAAGCTCCGGATCTTCGAGTTGGAGGGCCTGACCCCCGCCGCCGAAGCGGCGCGGACCGAGCTCGCCGCCTTCCTCGTGAGCCTCGAGAACTCCGCCAAGCGTCTGGAAGAGCGCCGCGCCCGCAACCCGGGGATCTACAAGCCGATCTAGCCCGTTCGGGCCCCGCTCAGGCGGTGCGGGCGGCGAACAGGTCCATCACGCCGGACACGCCCTTGAGCTCGACCGGACCGATCTCCGTGAAGGCGAGGCCCAACGGGGCGGGATCGGCGGTGGCCTCGACCACCGCCCGGGTCACCAGGACCTCGCCGGGACGGGCGTAGTCCGCGATCCGCGACGCCATGTTGACCGTCTGCCCGAAGTAGTCACCCTCCTGGAAGATGACCGGCCCCGCATGGAGACCCACGTGCGCGGGCGGCAGGCCGGCCCCCACGATGCCACTGACCATGGCCAGGGCGGCCACGACGCCCGGACCGGGATCGCGGAAGTGGAACATCACGCCGTCCCCCAGCCACTTCACCGGCTTGCCGCCGTGCTGCACCGACTCCCGGGTCACGAGCCGGGACAGCGTCTCCGCCAGCTCAGCAGCAGCGGCATCGCCCCGCTCCTGGGTGAGGCGCGTGTAGCCGGTGATGTCCAGGAAGCACATCGCGGGATCCCGCTCGGTTGCGCGGCGCAGTCCAGCCTGGGCCAGCAGCTGCTCGAAGCCCGACAGGATGTTCCCGGTCCAGGTGTGGCCCTGGTGGGCGTGCAGCATGGCCAGCATCGTCCGCTCGCCCTCCCGCGCGAGCTGGGTCGAAAGCTCGTCCGTGCCGAGCCCCTGAATGCCGAGCCCGGTGGCGATCTGCGGGTTCATGACCTCGGTGACGTACCAGTTGGCCTCGACCTCGGAGATCCGCCGGAAGCTGTCCCCCAATCCCCGCAGCAAACGCTCGATGGATGCCGGCCGAAATCCCGCGTCCACCTGGAGTTGGAGGTATGGGATGACCTCCAGCTCGTCCGAGCGCAGGGGATCGTCTGGGGCCGGCGGGGGCAGACCGATCGCTTCGCGAAGCACCATCAGCAGGGCAAGCGGAATCCCGGTCCGGGCACTCGCCTCGGCGAAGGATTCGGTCGTGTACGCCGGCATCCGGTCGAACATCGGGTTGTCCAGAAACGCCATCGACACGGCGTCGCGCTGCAGGGCATCCGCCAATCCGTCCAGCGGAATCCCCGTGCGGTCCAGGGTCTGGGCCATCCCCGCTCGCCGGGCATCGCCGGCGGTGAACCGATCCCCCTCACCCGGCACGACGATCCCCAGCTCGACCAGCCGATCGAAGAACGCCGGTGCGACCCCGGCCCGGGTGGCAGCATCGGCTCGCGAGTAATCGGTCATGCACCAAGCCTAGAACGAATCGGTAGCAACAACCGATCCGCCTAGCGGTTGTCCACCTCACGGACCGATCGGACAGGTTTCGACCCGATCCGCCCGGAATTGTCAGGCTTGGGTGCCGAATTGTCCGCCTCGAGGACCAAACCGACCGATTTCAGTCGCGGTCCGGCATCCGGACCATGAATCGTGTCCGTTGTGTCCACCTGATGGACGTTCAACACCGCAGCCTTCCAGGGCGAGGAGGAATGAGCGAGCGCTCTGCGGCGCAAAGCGAAGCCGACGACCGATGGCGTAGACTCCCCGGGTCCCGCTCGACGGGCCGCTCTCCCGCATTGACGGGACGGCCCGCAACCGGCGGACGCGCACCCGGAGACACGACCCCGCATGACTGCCGCTGCCACGACCGCCGCGCGACCCGAGTGGGACCGCGCCCCCATCGAGCTGCCCCAGCGCGAGCGACTGGAGATCCTCCTCGCCGTCCTGCTGGGCGTGTTCCTGCAGGCCCTCGACCAGACGATCGTGGGCACCGCGATGCCCAGGATCATCACCGACCTCAGCGGCAACGACCTCTACATCTGGCCCATCACCGCGTACCTCCTGGCGGCCACGGCCAGCGGCCCCATCTACGGGAAGCTGTCCGACCTCTTCGGTCGGCGGCCCGTGTTCCTGTTCGGCGTGAGCGTCTTCCTGATCGGTTCGGCCCTGTGTGGCCTGTCCCAGGAGATGTGGCAGCTCATCCTGTTCCGCGGCATCCAGGGACTCGGCGCCGGCGCGCTGTTCCCGGTCTCGCTCGCGATCATCGGTGACATCTTCGCCCCCTCGGAGCGGGGCAAGTACCAGGGCTTCTTCGGGGCGATGTTCGGGGTGGCGTTCCTCATCGGTCCGGCCATCGGTGGCCTGCTGACCGATACCGTGGGCTGGCACTGGATCTTCTTCGTGAACATCCCGCTGGGCCTGGTCATCCTGGTCGTCATCTGGCGCACGCTCCCCACCCGGCGCGTCGAGAACGCGACCAGCAACATCGACTACCTCGGCGCGGCGCTCCTGGTGGCGGCCCTGGTGCCCATCCTGGTGGGGCTGACCCAGAAGCAATTCGGCGAATGGACCGATCCGGACGTGGGCGGTCTGATGATCCTGGGCACGATCATGGCCGTGGTCTTCCTGGTCGTCGAGTCGCGGGCCAAGGAGCCCATCCTCCCGCTCCACCTGTTCCGGCTGCGGGCCTTCACCTCCAGCGTGTTCGCCATCTTCCTGGCGGCCATGGGCTTCTTCGCCGCGGTGATCTTCATGCCCCGCTGGTTCCAGGTCGTCCTCGGGTCGTCGGCGACCGAGTCGGGGTACCAGATCCTGCCCCTCGTGGGCGGGCTGATCATCGCGGCCATTGCGTCGGGCCAGATCGTGGCCCGGACCGGCCTCTACAAGCCCATCATCCTGGGCGCCATGCTGATCATGGCCCTGGGCCTGTGGCTGATGACCCACCTGACGCCCGACACCGAGTTCTGGATGCTCTCGCTCTGGATGCTCATCACCGGCCTTGGGATTGGCCCGGCGTTCGCCATCTTCACGCTCGTGGTCCAGAACAACGTCCCGCTCCACGAGCTCGGCGCGGGGACCTCGTCGGTGACCCTGTTCCAGCAGGTGGGCGGGTCGGTGGGCCTGGCCATCACCGGGACGATCTTCGGATCGGTGCTCCTCGACGAGGTCCCCAAGCAGCTCGAGGCGGCCGGCGTGCCGCCCGAGTTCACCGGTGCCTTTGCCGGGAGCGACGCGTTGAACAACCTGGGTGGCGTGGGCGACCTGGGGGCCGCCATCCTGGCCCAGGTCCCGCCCGAGTTCCAGGCCCAGGTGGAGCCGCTCATCCCGGGGATCGTGCACGCCATCCACACCGCCTTCTCGATGGCCACCGCGGCGACCTTCACGGTGGGCATCTTCACCGCCCTGGCGGCGGCGCTGATCATCCTGTTCGTGATGCCGGGTGGCCGCATGGGCCAACCGGAGTCGGAGACCCTCGAAGCCGCGCATCCCATGCCCGAAATGAACCCGGCGCCGCACTGAGCGCCTCGTTGGAGGGCGGCCATCCCACGTTGCCTGACCCGCGGCGACGTTGTGCCACCGGGCGGAAGTATCGGCCAACTTCGGACCGAAGCTTGCGGCGGCGGGCGCTGAATCCGCCCTTCGTTGCCTGCCCGCCCCACTGCGAGGAACGGGAGGCCAACATCGGTCGCTAGAGGCCTTCCTGCCCTCCCTTGTTGGCCGATGTCTCCGCTGGGTGGAACAGGGACCACCTATGGCCCGGGCCTCACGGGTTTGGCTCCAACCCTGCACGATTCGCAAGGCCGCGGCGGCTCGCCGCGCAATAGGGAGTACGCTGGGGTCCCGAATCGGAGACCCCATGTCCCTCAACTGCGTTCATGACATGCCGGCGACGCAATGCGCCCGGTGCCGCGTCTGCCCCCACGGCCAGATGACCAGCAACTGCGGTCGGTGCGCCGACGTCGTTCTTTCGCGCGCGGCGGCCAAGGCCGTTCCCCCGGCCCAGCCATCGGAGACACACCGTGGCTACGAGCTCCTCTTCATCCCCGAGGAGCGGTCCTGGTATTACCGCGACGATCCCGAGGCGCCTCTCTCGGCGACTTCGTACCGCTCGGCCTTCCTGGGCCGGCGCGCCATCGACGCCGAGCTCGACGAGCCAGCGCCCGCGCCCAAGCCCGAGCCCGCCCGCAAGCGGAGCTGACCGCCCCGAATCTCACATCCCTGGCGGCGGACCGCACTGGTCTCTCCGAGCGTGCGGAATGTCCATGTGGCGGACACATCGGCCAACTTGGGGCTCGTTCCGGCCTTGGCAGAGGTCGAATCACGGGGTTGGGACGACGATCCACGCTCGCTCTGTGCTCGACAGGGGCACCGTGAGAGCGAGACCGGCGCTTTGACGGTAGCTCGATGGCCGATATGTCCATCTGACGGACAAACCTCACGGAATGCGAAGGCTGGGCGTTGAAGAGGCATGACGAGTAACGCGCAAGGACCGATCAACGCGGGAGGACCGATCACCGCGGTCCGCACGACCGGGATCTTCTGCCGAGCGGGCTGCCCGGCGAAGCCGCTCCCCCACAACACCGAGCGATACGCCAGCACCCGCGAGGCCCTCTTCGCCGGATACCGGCCGTGCCTGCGGTGTCGACCGATGGAACCGATGCCCGGCGCGGCGCCAGCCGCGCCGGAATGGCTGCGCCCCCTGCTGACCGATGTCGAGGCGAGGCTGCGCGAGAACCCGGATCAACGCTGGCGCGATCGCGACCTGCGGTCTCGCGGCCTGGACCCGGTGACCGTCCGGAACTGGTTCCAGCGCGAGCATGGGCTGACGTTCCAGGCGTATGCCCGCGCGCGGCGGCTGGCGGTCACCCTGGGTCGAGGCGGAAGGAACCGCGGCAGAGCGAGCACCGCTCAGACGGCCGCGGGAGCGAGACTCGTCGCGGAACCCGCGCACTGGTCACGACCCGATTCGAGACGCCACTGGGCACGATGGTCGCCGCCGCGGTGGACGAGGGCGTCGCCATCCTTGAGTTCACCGACCGGCGGATGCTTCCCACGGAGCTGGACCAGGTCTGCCGGCGTCTGCACGCGACGCCCACTCCCGGTCGTCACCGCCTCATCGAGCGCCTCCGCGCCCAGCTGGACGAGTACTTCGCGGGCACCCGCCCCGCGTTCGACGTTCCGCTGGTCCTCACCGGCACCCCGTTCGAAGAGGCCAGCTGGACGTACCTGCGGACCATCCCCGCCGGGGAGACGCGGTCCTACGCCGAGGGTGCCCAGGCGCTCGGCCGCCCGACGTCATTCCGGGCCTTCGCCCGCGCCAACGGCGCGAATCGGATCTCGATCGTGATCCCGTGCCATCGGGTCATCGGTTCGGATGGCAGCCTGACCGGGTACGGCGGCGGGCTGGATCGCAAGCAGGCGCTCCTGGATCTCGAAGCGCAATCGGTTCGCGCGGCGCGTCGTCCCCGCGGCGGAGTCCGCCGCGTAGGAATCGGTCAGACGCCGGGCGTCAGACCCCCACCGGTTGACGAACGAGGATCACGGTCGTCCGCCCGGGACGCCACTCCCCGTACCAGACGAGCAGTTTCTCGAGTCGCGTGTCGACGCCCATCTGGGCCTGGACCTGGGCGTTCTCGAACGGGAAGACGACCTCGTTGATGCGCCGCAGTGCGGCATCCAGGTCGGGCACGATCTTCTGGCTGCCCACCACCAGGATCACGTGGCCGGCGCCCGACACGTACGGCCCCAGCTGGCTGCCCGTGGCCGACGCCGCGACCATGGCGCCGTCCAGCGTCACGGCCGCCACGCTGCCGACCATCACGTCGGGGGCGGCAATGAGCTTGCGCATCTCGCGTCCCTGGGTCGCGCGGTCCATGGCCATCATCTTCGGCCGCACCGCGTCATAGCGCCCCGACTCGAACAGTTCGGAGTACAACCCCACGTCCACGAGCGTCCGCGACTTCCCGGAGTGCACCTCCGCGCCCTCGGGGATCAGGGCCAGGGCCGCCTCGCGCGCCTCGTCGGGCGTGTCGACCACGATGGTCTCGATGTTCCGGGCGGTCAGCGCGGCCGCAACCTGCTCGACCGGGTCGGCGGCCACGGCGATATCGGTCATACCGGCAAGAAGACGGCCACCACCGCCACGATCAGACCGATGAGCGCCGCGGCCAAGCCGATCTGACGAGACCGGCGGCGATCCTTGGCGCGCGCGTCGTCATCGGGCACGGCAAAGGTCTGGCCTCGGCTGCCGAAGTTGTAGACGCCCAGCGACCCGAATCCGGCGCAGAACTTCAGGTATGCCTGGAGGTAGCCCGAGGCCGCGGCGGCGGCCGGCAGGAAGAGGACGAGCCGCACGATCGGCGGCAGACCGGCGACGCACCAGCCCCACGAACAGGGCGACGGTGATGATCAGGGCGACGTCCCCGCCCCGCCGACGCTTGGCAATCTCCTCCGGACCGATGTTGCAGACGCCGGCCTGGTAATCGTCGGGCAAGGCCGGCTGGAGCGGGGTGGTGGGATTGCTGGGGTTGCTCGTCGCGGCGAGCGAGACGGACGGGGTCAAGGCGAGCTCCTGAATATCAGGGCCCAAGTCTAGGTCGGATCGGTTTTCTACGAATCAGCGCGACCTGATGCGTGGCGTTACATCGCTTCGTGATATCGCGCTACACGTTGTCACGAAAGGATGTAACGCGACGGACGTGTCTCCGACCACGGACCCGATGCAATGGCGGGACTTCGAGCTCACGGCTTAGCACGAAAGCTGACAACAGTCGCGCTGGGGGGCGGTGAGCTGGTGGGCGGTGAGCGGTGGCGGTGCGCTAGGTGCGGAGCGTCAAGGGCGGCGGGCCACGTGGAGGCGGGTCGCCTCCGAGACGCCCTTCAGCTCAACCGGGCCGATCTCGGTGAAGGCCGCTGGGACCTCGGACGACGCCTCCACCACCGCCTGGCTGACGAGCACCTCGCCCGGCCGGGCGTAGTCCGCGATCCGGGCCGCCAGGTTCACCGTCTGGCCGAAGTAGTCGCCCTCCTGGAAGAGCACTGGCCCGGAGTGGAGCCCCACGTGCGCGGGCGGGAGCCCCGCCTCGACAGCGCCGTCGACCATGTCCAGCGCCGCGACCACGCCCGGACCCGGATCGGCGAAGTAGAACATCACGCCGTCGCCCAACCATTTCACGGCCCGTCCCGCGTACTGCGAGGAGGTCCGCTGGACCATGCGCGAGAAGGTCGAGGCCAGGGCCGCCGCCGCGGCGTCACCGCGCTCCTGGGTGAGGCGCGTGTACCCGGTGATGTCCAGGAAGCACATGGCGGGCGCCCGCTCGGTCCGGCTGTACAGCCCAGCCTGGCCGAGCGCCGCCTCGACCCCTTCGAGGATGTTGGCCGTCCAGGTTCGTGCCTCTTGGGCGTGCTGGATGGCAGACAGGGCCTTTTCGTACTCGCGGTTGAGCTCGATGCCAAAGTCAAGGGTCGCATCCCCCACGTCGCCGGCCTTGGTGCCGCGTGCCAGGAAGCGGTTGGCCACCTCCACTTGCCACCAGCTTGCCTGGGACTCGGCCACCCGCCGCAGGCTGTCGCCCATGACCCGGAGCAGACGCTCGGTGGGCTCCGGCTCGATCTCCATCCGCACCGCCAGCTGGAGGAATGGGACGACCCCCAACTCATCCTCGCGGACCAGGTCCTCCGGCACGGGCACGCCGGCCCCCACGGCCTCGCGGATCACCATCAAGAGCTCGACCGGCACTCCCGTCTCGTCGGCAAGTTGGCGAAAGGTCGTGCCGCTCATCATCGAGAGCCGCCCGTACAGGGGGCTGTCGAGGAACGCCAGGGACGCGTTGCCGGTGGACAGCGACTCCACCATCCCATCCAGCGGAATCCCTGACCGGGCCATCGTGTGGATCACGGCGGCCCGTCGCACGTCGCCGTCCGTGAACCGATCAGCCCCCGAAGGCCTCATCAGCCCGAGCTCGACGTACGTGTCGAGATCGGCCGGCGTCACACCGGCCTTGACGGCGGTCTCCTCGCGCGAGAAGTCAGTCACCGCCCTAGCCTAGTCGAGCCGGCGCTAGCCGAGGCGGCGCAGCCGCCGGCGCTAGCCGAGGCGGCGCCAGCCGCCGCCCTGTTGTGGGCGACGATCTGGCGGAACATGGCGAGCAGCGCCGGGCGATTGATGGCCTCACCCTGGTAGAACGCGATCTGGCGCCCGGTCTGGTTGGCGTGGCCGGCGGTGATGATCCCCGCGGGGTCATCCACGGTGGGGTCGTACAGGAAGACGTTCACGTGGTCGCGGGTCGCCAGCAGGGCGGCGATGTTGCCGTCCAGGACGAAGTACGGCTGGACGGAGCGCTTGATCGTCTCCACGACCCCCGGATCCGCCTCGTGGGCGAGGTCGCGGACCTCGTGACAGATGGCCTGCTGCCAGGCGGGCAGCGCCTCGATGTATGCGTCAACCCGGGGATCCCGCTCGTAAGGCATCGAAATCGGCCTAGGGCTCCGCCACACCGATCCCGAACCGACGCATGCCGGCATCGAAGGTGGTGAGCGGCAGAGCCCCGAATTCGAGTGCCGTGGCCACGATCAGGGCGTCCGGAATGGGACGGCCCGGCAAGGCACGCGCCCGGACAAGGGCGGCCACCGCGGCTTCATTGGCCAGCCCCAGCAGGGTCACGTTTGCCTTCTGGAGGAGGTCGATGAGGAGACCGATGAGCGCGGGGTGCTCGATGTCGTACTGGGTCCGCAGGACGTGGGCGCATTCCACCAGCGCCACCAGCGGCAGACCGATATCGGTGGGACCGTCCATCAGCCGCCGCGCGCGCGTGGCCGGGGCTGGGGGGCTTCCGACCAGGTAGCGAACGATGACCGATGTGTCTACCGCGATCACGGAGCCCGGTCGGGATCGGGCGTCGCCCAGGCTGCGTCCCGCAGGGCCTCCCACGACTCATCGGTCGGGTGGCGACGGACGTGAGGCGCGGCGGCCCCGGCCAGGGATCGGGTGTGCCGCCCGGGCACCATCTCGATCACGATCCGCCCGTCCTCGACCCGCTGGACCGCCTCGTCCCCGGCGTAGATGCCCAGCTCCTCGCGAATCGCCTTCTCGATCGTGATCTGCCCCCGATCCCCTACCCGACTGCTCATGCTCTCGGCATCACGATATGAATCATGGCTGTCAGTATGAATCGGGTCCCCAGATCAGTCAACGGCGTCGAGCCACCATCCCGGAACTCAGACGGACCGATGAGCGGCGAGGATCGCCTCCGCGGTCCGGTCGATATCGGTCTCGGTCGTCATCCAGTTCGAGACGCTGATCCGCATGGCGGCCACCCCATGCCAGACGGTGCCGCCCATCCACGCCTCGCCGCCGGCCTGGACGGCGGCGATCACGGCCCGGGTGTGCGCGTCGTCGTCGCCGAAGCGGACGAGCACCTGGTTGAGGTTCACGTCATTGAGGACCGATATCCCCGGCTCGGCGGCCAGCTTGTCGGCCATGCGCTCGGCCAGCCGGCAGCATCGGTCCACCAGCTCGCGGACGCCCTCCCGGCCGAGGGAGCGCAGGGTCGCGTACAGGACGAACCCGCGCGCTCGGCGAGACGAGTCCATGACCGCGTTCGTGGGGTCGTCCTTGGTGGCCAGGAGGTAGGCGGCCTGGGGGGCCATGGCCAGGAAGTGGGCCTCGCGCTCGCGGACGGCCACGAAGCCGCAGTCGTAGCCCACGTTCAGCCATTTGTGGGCATCGGTCGCCCACGAGTCGGCGCGCTCCACGCCGGCCACCAGGTGGCGCTTCTCGGGCAGGACCGATGCCCACAGGCCAAAGGCGCCGTCCACGTGCATCCAGGCGTTGGGATGGGCGTCCACCGCGTCGGCGATGGGCCCGAACGGGTCGAACGCGCCGGTGTTCACGTTGCCGGCCTGGGTGGCCACCAGGACCGGGCGGTCGGCGAGGTCGGCCAGGACCGATGCCAGGGCGTCGGCCCGCATGGCGCCCTGCGCGTCCACCGGAACGCGGATCACGCGCTCGCGGCCAAGCCCCAGGTAACCCAGCGATAAGTGGACCGTGGCATGGGCCTCGTCCCCCACTACGACGGCGATCTCCGGGGCGCCGAACAGGCCCTGCGCCTCCACGTCCCAGCCGGCGCGCGCCAGGACGGCATGCCGTCCCGCGGCGATCCCCACCGCATTGGCCAGGCCGGCCCCGGTCGGCAGCCCGTGGCTCGCGTCGGGCGGCAGGCCCAGCAGGTCGAGCATCCACTCCCCCGCCACCCGTTCCGCGGCGGCGGCCGCCGGGGACATGGCCAGGCCGTTGGCATTCTGGTCCCAGGTGGCCGTCATCCAGTCCGCGGCGAGCGACGCCGGCACGGCCCCGCCGATCACGAACCCGAAGTACCGCGGTCCGGCACTGGTGACCAGCCCCGGCTCCACGTCGCGCGCCATCCGCTCGACCACCGCCCACGGGTCCTCGCCGCCGTCCGCCAGCGGGACGCGCAACCGTGCGGCCACCGTCGCCCAGTCCTCGCGGTTCCCCACCGGCCGGTCGGGCAGCGTCCGCAGGTACGCCTGCGCCATCTCGGCGGTCTTGCGCAGCAGCTCGTCCATCGGCTCCTCGCTCACCTGCCTAGCCTACCGAAGCCGCGCGCCGGCTGAACCTGCCCAGCCGCCCATCCAGTCCCCGGCGCCGGGACCCCCTGGTGCAACTATGGCGGGACTTCGTGCTAACGGCTTAGCACGAAAGGTCACCACAGCACGCGACCACGCCCCACCGACCCATCGACCACGCACCACCGACCCATCGACCACGCACCACCGACCCATCGAGCCAGCGCACCTACTCCAGCCACCAGGTCTGGTCGTCCAGCGCGTGAGCGCCGGGATGGGCGCGCAGGTAGGCGTCGAGAGCCGTCACCAGACCGCCCACCGCACGAGTAGTCAGCGAGAAGCGCTGCCGCGAGACCAGGATCACCCCGGCATGGCTCCTCCCGCTCACGACCGCGGCCCGGTGGAGCTCCACGAAATCGCGCAGGTTGGCGGTGACCACCGTCCGCCCTGCTTCGGTCGCCCGGCGAAGGAGCTCGGCGTCGGACCGATCCCGTCCGGGCAGCAGCTCTCGGGCCGGGATCACGTCGCGACCGCGGGCCTGGAGCTGGCGGGCGAGGGCAGTCGACAAGTGCTCGTCCAGGACGAGCTTCACCGCCGCATGGCCTGCTCAACGCGGGCCGCTGCCTCCTCACGCTCGGCGGCGGCAGCGTTGCGAGTCAGAAAGTCGTCGATCTCATCGGGAAACGCGGCGTAGTAGCGGAGCGCGTCCCGCACCCGACCCTCCGGGACCTCGAGGTAGCGGGCGGTGGCCGTTGGCGAACCCCGGTTGTCCTGAACCACGCCAATGACCTCCCAGACGTCGAGGCCCGTCCCCGTCAGGAACGCCCGCCGGCCCGCCGGTCCGTCCACGAACGCAATCCCGGGGTGCTCGTCCATCCGGAGACCTTCTTCGAGGTAGCGCTCGGCCAGCCCCGTGCGGGTCTCGCGGATCTGGTGTGCCCGTGCGTCAAGGCGCTCCAGGGTGGGCTCGGGCAGCCGGAACGTCAGGTGTTGCCGCTTCTGTGTTGCCATGTGCCACAGCGTACCACGTCCGACCTACGGTACCGAACGACTAGCGCGGCGTACCGATGTCGATCTCGGTGATCTTCCCGTCCCGGAAGACGAAGCCCAGGACGGCGAACGGCTGCCCGCCCGGGGCCACGAGCAGTCCGGCGGCGCCGTTCACGACGGCCGGCTGGGCCGCGGGCGCCAGGCGGGCGAAGGACATCGCCACCTTGGCCACGTCGTCCCGGCCGCGGATCGTGCGCGGCGCTCCGGCGGGGAGCGTCGCCAGCTCGGCCCGCAGGACCACGTCCGGATCGAGGATCGCCAGCAATCCCTCGAAGTCGCCCTCCCGGGCCGCCTTCACGAAGGCATCCACCACCACCCGCTGACGGCGCAGGTCCGCATCCGTGCCGGGAGCCTGGCCGCGCACGCGGCGGCGGGCGCGGCTGGCCAGCTGGCGCGCGGCCTCCGGTGACCGATCGACGATGGGCGCGATCTCGCTGAACGGCAGGCCGAACATGTCGTGCAGTACGAAGGCCAGCCGCTCGGCCGGGGTGAGCGTGTCGAGAACGACGAGCAGCGCCAATCCGACCGAATCGGCGAGTTCGGCCTGCTCCGCCGGATCGGTGCCGACGCCCGAGTCGCCCAGACCGCTCAGCGTTGGGGTCGCCTGTTCGCCCATCGGTTCGGCCAGGCGGAGATCGAGGGAGTCCTCGCGCCGCGACCGACGGGAGCGGAGCATGTTCAGGCAGACCCGGGCGACCACGGTCGTCAGCCACGCCCCGAGGTTCTCCACCTGGGCGGCATCGGTCCGGCTCAGCCGGAGCCAGGTCTCCTGGACCGCGTCATCGGCCTCGGTGGCGGAGCCGAGCATCCGATAGGCCACGGCCTGCAGGTGCGGCCGCTGGTCGTCGAACTGGCGGGCCAGCCAATCCTGGTCAGGCGGCTTTGCTGTCTTGGGCGTCTTCGGTGGCATCGGTCACACATCCGAGGTGCGGGGTGTCATCCCTATGACCACCCAACGCCTCGCAATGTGACGCGGCGCGGGTGGCACACACGAAAGGTGCCACATGACTGCCATGTCCGACCGAATGCCCCACGTCCCCGTGGTCGTTCGCGTCTTCGACCCCGTCGCCCGTCGGCTGCTCGCTCTGGGCGTGCCCATGGGCCCCAACACCATCCTCACCGTCCGCGGCCGCCGAACCGGCCTGGAGCGCCGATTCGCCGTGGCGGTCACCGAGCTGGACGACCGCCGATGGGTGGTCGGCACGTTCGGGGAGGCGAATTGGGTCCGCAACCTCCGATCGGCGGGGACGGCCAGCATCCGGCGCAGGGGGCAGGACGTGCCGGTCGCCGCTCGCGAGCTCTCGCAGCCCCGAAGCCGTCACGTTCTTCCAGGACCAGCTCCCCGAGTCCGTCCACCGCATGCCCGCCCCGGTGCGGCTGTTCATCGGGCTGTTCCTGCGCCTGACCGCGCCCGAGGTCCTGAACGACCCCGCGGGTGCGGCCCGAACCCTGCCCGTCTTCGAGCTGACCGATCTGCCCTAGATCAGGACGTCGCGGGCTGCCGCGACGCGCTCGTACAGGACCACGCTCCACCAGCGCGTCCCGCCCCAGCGGACCTGCTCGTACCCGGCTTCGCGCATGAGCCGATCGAGGTCGCGACGCCGATGGATGAACCAGCGGTCGTGCTTGCGAACGAGGGTCCACCACACGTTCAGGGCGTGCATCTCTGCGCGGCTCCACCATCCATCGGACGGCCAGGTCAGACCGATGAGCCGCGGATGGACCGATGTCGCGGCCTGCACGAACTCGGGCAGGTACGGATAGCAGCAGATCACCGAATCGGCGGTCACGACATCGGCCTCCGGCAGACCCGGGTCACCCGCGGCGAGTGCGACGACGTCGCCGTATCGGTAGTCGATCCGTTCCGCGAGACCGCGCCGCTCGGCCTCCCCGCGCGCCGCGTCAAGGTAGTCGCGCGAGGCATCCACGTCGATCGCTCGGGCGGCGCCCGCCTCGAGGAGGCTGACGTGGACCATGCCGACCCCGGCCCCGATGTCCAGCACCGTGGCATCGGTGACGTCGTGCTCGACCAGGAAGTCGATCAGCTCCTGGGTGGTCGGCCGCAGACCCTCCTCGCGCCACGCGGCCAGATCGTCATCGGCCCCCCAGCCGTCGTAGCCGAGACGCTCGAGGTCCTCCTCGCAGCAGAACGAGCGCGGCGGCGTCTCCATCGGTCGCGAGTCTAGAGCCCAGCTTCCGTCCACGAACCTCAGCCGATCCGGCGGCCGACGGGGGCGACCCCAGTGCAACTATGGCGGGACTTCGTGCTAACGGCTTAGCACGAAAGGTCATCACAGCACGCGCTCTGCCTCCCCTTGCGGATCCCACGCCGCCGGTAATGGGCTGGTATTCGGACAGGCGAAGACTCGCTCGATGCCGACCCTGCTCCGCGCCGGTCAATACCGATTCTTCATCGTCATGGCCGACTGCTCCGAGCGACCGCACGCCCATGTCTCGGGAGGCGGCGGTCAAGCCAAGCTGTGGATCACCCCAGTCTCCGTGGCGTCAATCGCGGCGTATAGTCGGCAGGAGGCTCGGACCATCGAGCGCCTGGCCAGCGAGCATCAACGAACCCTCATGGAGCGCTGGGACGAGGAAAGTCCACCACCAGAGTGACCATCCAGCCGGCCATCATTGCTGCGGTTGAGGTCGAAGCGGATCGCCTCACCCTGCGCCTGACCGATGGTCGGGAGCTCAGCGCCCCGCTCTCGATCTCGCCTCGTCTGTCGCGCGCGACGGCAACGGAACGCGCCCACTGGTCCCTGGAGTCGGGCGGCACGTCCGTGCATTGGCCCGACGTCGACGAGGATATCGGGGTGTGGACCCTGCTGGGCGTCCCCGAGGACCTCGTCCTGGAGGCTGCCGGCTTCCGAAGACCGATCTGACCTGATCAGGCGCGCCGCGGGCCGTAGACGTCGAACCCGGCGCCGCGAAGGGCCTCGGCCAGCTCCACTTCCACGTCCTCCTTGTCGCGCCCAGGCATGGGGTTGAAGCGGGCGTAGACCTTGGGCAGCAGCCCGAGCCCGTACTTCTCGATCCAGCGTTTCCCGGCCTGCTTCCCGGCCACGTGGTTCCGGTACCGCTCCATCGGCCCCAGCCCGGTGGATCCCACGTACAGGCTGAACGGGACGCCCCGGCGCGCGCCTTCGAGGAGCGCCACGTAGACGTAGCCGGTCCCCCTGCGGTTTCCGCCGCGACGGGATGGATGCCGCGGCGTCCAGCAGGCGGTCGGCGAACTCGGCACTCACCGGGGAGCTCCGATAGCGGAATCCGAGCGGATCGGTTCCCGGTATCGGTGCGAGCAGGAGGAGACGTCGGCGTCCGGCCACGGCTGACCGAACCGTACAAGCGCGGCCGAGCGCGCGTACCCTCCGACCCACGATGTTCGGGAGCCCGGTCCACGGCCGCATCCAGGCGCACGACGAGGTGTGGGACCACGTGAGCTTCCGGGTGACGAGGACCTTCGCCGGTCACGTCGCCGATGGCGATGCGCCCGGGGTGGACATCGGGAATGGGCACGAAGGCGCGGAGGTCGTGGCGGCCGCGGATGGGATCATCCGCGAGGCGTTCGTCGATCCCGGCAATGGGGCGGTCATCGTCCGGATCGAGCACCCGCAGCTCGCCGCATCATTCGGCGGCAGGCGCGTGGTCACCGGCTATGCCCACCTCCAGCGGATCGAGGTCGGCCTGCTCCCCGTGGTGCGGGGGCAGGTGATCGGTCACGTGGGCTCGACCGGTGCTCCGGGTCAGCCCCATCTGCATTTCGGGGTGAATATCGGCGGCGTCGAGACCGATGGATGGCCGAAGCTCGACCAGAACGAGGAGGTGGACGTGGAAACGACGGTGACGACCTATCCCGCCCTGCGATCGTGGCGGGCCCGCGGTGGGCAGCTGGTGGGTCGGCGCCGCGCGCCGGCGCCGCTCACCAAGACGGTCGCCTTCGCCGCCGGCTCGCCGGCCCATGCCGACGCCGAATTCGCCATCACTCCCCTACCGGCCGGCTGGCCGGGTGGACCCTTCATCCGGGTCGTGGATGGCGGGCTGGCCGGGTTCCTGGTGGCGCTCGCCGACGTGGACCCGGACGCGGTTCCGCTGCCCGACTGTTCGGCCCAGGTAGCCGCGGCGACCGCCGCGCTCCAGGCCAAGGTCGATCAGCTGGAGGCCGATATCGTCGATCTCAAACGCCAGATCGCCGGGGCCGGGCCGCAGGAACACCGCTGAGGCCCCGACCATGCGCGAGACGCCCGAGGAGATCGCCCAGCTCCAGCGCCTGTTCGACGCCACCCTGGCCCACATCAACCCCCACATGGCGGACATCGTGAAGCCGGAGCGGCGCCTGACCGCGGCGCAGGTCTGCGCCTACCTCCAGGGCACCCGGCACGTCTCGTTCTCGACGGTCAACCGCCGCGGCGAGCCGCGCACCTCCCCGCTCGACAGCCTCTTCCTCCACGGCCGATTCACCCTGTCCACCGGCCTGGAGGCCACCCGGATCGCCCACCTGCGGGCCAACCCGGCGTGCTCGGCGGTCTACCTCGAGGGCGACCGGATCGCGGTCGTCGTGAACGGGACGGTGGAGTGGATCGAGCGCGACCACCCCGACCACGACGAGATCCACGCCGCCTGGACCGATCAGTACGAGTCCGATCCCTACACCTGGGGCAACGTCATCTTCTTCCGGATCGTCCCGATTTCAGCCTGGGCGTACGCGTCCCACCCCGAGGATTTCCCCGTGCTCGACGCGGGATAGGTCATGACCGATGTTTCGATTGCGACCTGGAATCTCCATCATGGGGTCGACAAGCGATCAGCGAGCATGAAGGCAACCTGGCGCTACCTCGAGACCGAGCTACGACCAACCGTGGCCCTGATCCAGGAAGCAGACGGAGTCCCCGCTACCACCGGAGGGCAGGTCGTCGAGCGAGCCGATGAGGTCAGGTACGAGACGGCCGTGGTCGGGTACGCGGGCCGGGTCGAGCCGATCACGGAGGCCGTGACCAGGCATTCCAAGATTCCGGTCGACCTCGCGCCACGGGTTCCCGGTACCTATGCGATCGCCCAAGTCGTCGGCCTGAAGGAGGTCGATCCATTCGTGGCGGTGAGCGTCTATGGACGAATCATCGGCGGCTACGCTCAGACCTCGATCCTCCGCGCCCTCGCGGACCTGATTCCGCTGCTCGATTCGCCCCAGTACCGTGACCGCATCGTACTCGGGGGCGACCTCAATGCGTTTGACCAGCCGCCCGCCGATCGCACCAGCCAGAAGAGATGGGCTGTGCTCTGGCAGCTATTCGAGTCTCTTGGCTTGGTGAATCTGCTCCAACAGACTCAGCCGAAGCGAGGTGTCCTGCCAGGTTGCCGGTGTGGACGCACTGATTGTTGGCACGTTGAGACGTGGCGTCCCGTCAGCAAGCGGCATGTCCCCGGGGTATGGTGCCTCGATTACCTGTTCGCGACCAAGCAACTGGCGGATCGACTGATCGACCTCGAGGTCGTCGGGGCAGAGCGACCACAGGTATGGAACCTATCCGACCATTGCCCCCTGGTGGCTCGGTTTGATCTCTAGGCCAATTGCGCCTCACCGACAGCTTCGCATTGGTGGCTGAGACCGATGTAGGCGGCCCAATACCAGACCTTGTCGGCCTTCTCTTCGTACTCGTATGAGCTGAGACGGCGCTCGGCCAGCGGCTCGCCGCACCGGGCGCACCGATTGCGGTTCTCGCATCGGCAGCGGACCGCCAGCACGCGAGGACGGAGGTCATCGTTGCCCTCGCCCCGCAGGGCCAGGTATTGCCCGCGGTAATCGCCGCAGTCCGAACAGCGATTCAAACCGGGAGGACGCGGGACGCCGGCCTCGTCCGGGACCTTCGTCCATAGGCGCTTGATGTCCGAGGGGCTCGCGAGACGTCCGGCCTCCAGCCCATCCCCAACGAAGAACCCCTGCTGCCTGGACGAGGCGCCGAACTCGGTCAGGCGCGCGCGGCGAGCGACGACTTCGGGCGAATCCGGGATGGACTCGCTCAGGATCAAGCGCTCCACGATCGGGATCCCGCTGGGGAGTAGCGGTGACTCGGTGGCACCGCGGAGGCGATTGGCGTAAACGGCATCGACCGGGCCGAAGCAGGCGGCGACAGGGAGCTGGTTGGCCGCGGACTGGCGCTGGGCCAGCTCGATCAGCCGTTCTCGCGGCCAGTCGGCCGGCAGGACGGTGTGGTCCAACATCCCGGTTTGGGCAATGCGCACGACGAGGTAGGGAAAGCCGTCGAAGACCGGCATCAACCAGTCGAAGATCGGATGGCGCATGGTTCTCAACACTCCTATCGGTCCTGGCTGGGGCACCGTGCCTGCTGTTGAGGGCAGTTGGTCGGTTGCCGGGCCGTCGTCGAGCCAGGGCTCTCGGGCCACTCTTGATAGGCGCCGCATCATCGCGGCCGAGTGCCAGTCTACCGTTTCCTCCATGCCGATTCATCCGTCCACAGGCCTGAAGGCCACCCTGATCGCCCACCTGCCGGCCAATCCGTCGTGCTCGGCGATCTACCTCGAGGGGGACCGCATCGCGGTCGTCGTCGCCATTCGCCTTCAGCGCCGCGATCCGCCAGTAGCCCTAAGACAAGTAGCCGTCCATCACCTCGTCGGCGAGGTTGAGGTTGAGTCGAGTCCGCATACCCGAAGAGTCCGTTTCAAGGTGGGCGCCCAAGTCCTCAATGATCTCCGAAAACCTCCGAACCTCGGCGCGCCCTGCCGGCGTAGGTTTGACTTGAAAGATGAACTCCCGATCTAGGCCATTCCAGGCTTCGCAGATTACGTGCGGACTATGCGACGAGAGAAGGATTTGGCTGGGAGGTTCGTCTTCCGAAAAGGCGACAGCACGGATGGATGTATACAGCGACCTGATTGAGGAAGGAGTCAGACCATTCTCTGGTTCCTCGATACAGATTACCGGGAGCCGTGATGGACCCGCTAGCAAGACTGTTAGGCCAATGAGGGCGAGGGTCCCGTCCGAGAGGTTCGCTGCCGCCACGACACCGCGAGCGTCAGCAAACCTGACCGAGAATCCCACCCGGTCCGCTCCGACTGTGTTGAATTCGAACCCCTCGAACCCAGTCACCCCCTTTGCAAGACTTGCGGTCACCCGGTCCAAGGCTGGGCTCGCAGTCTCAGCCATGAAATAGAGAACCGTCGCCAATCCCTCGCCTCGATAATCCAAAGTCGGTGCATGGGTGGCAATGGCGAGCGGCTCGATGGGAACAGTCTCGTCTGGAGCTGCCGCCGGCACGTCTGGAAGTCGTGAAGGCTGGGACATGAACTGGGGATTGAGCCTGAACTTCCCAATGCGACTAATCTCACGTGCCACATGCGTCACCAGCGGATTCACCTCGGCGTACGTACCTTCGAACTGCGCGCGGCGAATCGCTGTGAATATGCTTTGGTCATCGGCCAGGTGCGGAATAGCGCTGGTCAAAGTGGATGAATCAGGGTCCGAACGGTCGAAGATCGTCGTGCCATCCTCAAGCGCCAACCGTTCGTCGAAGATTTGGTATCTGGGGGGATCGACCGATCCTGCCACTTGAGAGTAAGAGACCGCGTACTTCAGGTACTCGGACTCCGCCGCACTCGCCGCCAGATCGACATCGAAACTGATGCGTGCAGCCGCTGCGGCACCTCGGCTCTTTCGTGCTCGGTATGAGTACGGACCCGGCCCAAAAGCCTGGCTAAGTCTTCCTCGCGACACCATGGTGAAATTAAGTAATGCGTCGAACAACGCCGATTTGCCGCCGTTATTTGGGCCCACGAATACCGCAATCGGCGACAGATCGACCGACGTATCTCGGTGGATCATGAAATTCTTGACCGCGAAGCGACGAACAAACACCAGTGCCTCCGCAGGGCGTCACGCCCAACTTTGGATGTCGTAGCTGGCCATCTGTTGCAAGGTCGACCGGGACGATCTTCCCGAAGCCAGATGATCCAAGACGAGTCTACTCGCACATGCCGGGATCCGAAACCAGTTGGCTGGCGGGAACGAATGCCCGCAGGAAGAGAGACGCGACTCTGGTTCACAATCACACCTGACAACGGCCTCGACGCGAAGCCCGAACGTTCGAATAGATCAACCACGTGCGTCCAATAGGCGAGCGCCGACTGCGGCCCTGAGGACATAATCCGTTCCATGCTCGCAGGTAGCCGACCCAACTGGAACACCATCAACCACGTATGGAAGCGGTCGCACGCTTCCAATGACCCGGGCGGCCGGCTGTCGGTATTGGATTCAGATGTTCCCACCTGGCAGCGAGAAGGGACGGCTTGGAGCAACGACCAGCAGGGCATGCTGGCACTTAGCATCCTGCAAGGGTATCCAATAGGGCAAATCTTGCTCTGGGAGAAACCTGGGCGGGTTTTCGTTCCGATGGACGGCCGTCAGCGCCTTACCGCAATCCTTCGCTTCCGCCGTGGTGAAACAAAGGTTCCAACCCACCCATGGGTGCCGGCTGGTTTCCGAGGCAAGAAGTACTGCGAAGCCGGCGATGCGGATGGTGGCAAGACATGCTTGACCGCATCACAGACCGACGATTTCGACAGCTATACGGTCGACATCATCTCCTACCCGCCCGAGACGCCCGAATCCGTCCTCATGGACGTCTTCGTGCGCCTTCAGAGCGGATCCCCACTTAACAAGGCGGAGGTGCGTGGCGCGCTTGGTACCGAAGTAGCGCAGTTTGTAACCGAGTTGACCCATTCGAAGGCGCCCGCGACAGAGGACGAAGACCTTGAGGAAGATTCGAGTGCCGGGCATCCCTTCTTCGCCTCGCTCGGAGTCCACTATCGGAATCGGCGCAAGTCGCATAGACAAGTCTGCGACCAATTGCTCAATGAGTATCTAAACGGAGATACCGAGGCCGACTTCAATCTAGATCACCACTGGGAGACTTTGACGGGACTGTATCGGACCTATGCAATGAAGGCGCAGGAACGTGCGGGATTCCGAGCGGAACTAACATCCTTCCGGAAGGCCTTCATGGTCCAGGGCCGACTTTCCACGGGGCTGCAGAACCCAAACTCAATTTGCACGTGGTATCGAGTGTGGCGCCACATGCGCGCTGAATACGCACTCCCCGCCCAGGTCTCGTTCGGCGCTCGCGCGGAGACCTTCGAGGCGGCGCGGCTCGCTCATAAGCTGGACGAACCTTTCAAATCCTATGCCACCGCACTGGCAGCGTCCGGATATACAGCTCAGCGGAACCGCGAGCGAGCTCGAATCGTCCGAGAGTGGCTGCTGGCGGACCTGCCCAAGATGCGCTTGAAGGACCCTCAGCGCCTGTTCAACCGGGATCAGAAATATGTGATCTGGCACCGAGCGGGAGGGCGATGCGAGTGGATCGGAACGACGGGCTCGCGATGCACGACGTTGATCCGTCAGCCGCAGGACCCATCGGGCCACGCAGATCATTTGATCCGACATCGTGAAGGCGGCGCGACCACTGTCGAGAACGGACAACTGCTATGCCAAAAGCACAACCTCGCGAAGGGTTAGGCGTAGCGCCTCCGAGCCGCGTTAGGCGCTAGCCAGATCACAATGGGCGACCAACCATCAGCGACGCTCACGGCTCTCGGCGCAGTCCGGATCGATTTCGTGTTCTACAAGCTCCTGACGGCTAACGACGATTCTGGCCGCCACGGCGTTCTAATACCCGCCGATGCCTATGCGTTCTTTCCTCCCATTCTGGGATTCGACCCAGAGACTCAAGAGAACATCCTCGTCCCGATTACGACGATCTGGAGGGTCGCCGACCAGGCTATTACGCGCGCGAGCAACTACGTCCACTATCACCGGTATCCAGAACGACGGATCACCTCGCTGATGCCGGAAGAGGTGAACATCGATGAACCGCTCCGACTTCTCATCCTCGGTCGGGCAGATGACGTCACAACATTTCACGCCGCCGTCATCACGCCTCGCAAAGAGGGAACCTTCGAAAGGATCACATCCGAGCTAGCGATCCCAGCGGCATCCCTGGTCCCGGGCGGCGCCAGTGGAGTTATCAGGCGTAGCGAGCTTCGTGTCGGTGGTCGAGAGCTGCCTTTCGATCGACTGCTGAGAGACCTTCAGGGGCTGGCAGCGCAAGGATATGTCCCGTCGCTCCGCAGTGGCGACACCGGAGTTGGCTACACACTGGAAACCATGCTCGGCATTCGAGCCAATGTTCGGATGGACGCGGATTTCCAAGGAATCGAGTTGAAAGCGTCCCGGTCGCCTGACCCTGTCCATCGAAGATCGCCTCCTAGTGGAACCGTGACACTCTTTGCAAAGACGCCCCAGTGGGTACCGATTGGGAGCGAGCGGCGGCTGCTCGACCAGCACGGCTACTTCGACGACAGAGGTCGGTGGTCTCTCTATACAAGCATCTATGCGCACAGGCCTAACCCACAGGGTTGGCGCCTCGAGTTCGATTACCCAAGGACCCGTCTGATCGCCGAGCGTCACCTTCAACCGGTCGTATATTGGCAACTCGGTGTCCTGGATCTGCGATTACAAGAGAAGCACAAAGAGACGATATTTGTGACAGCCCACTCGATTCGGCGCGAGGGTGCTGAGTTCTTCAGATACGATCAGATCATCCATTGCACCAGTCCATCTCTGGACAACTTCGTCAACCTCATAGACGAGCGTCGAGTCTTCCATGACTTTGCCTTGCATCGACGACCGGATGGCACGCCCCGGGACCACGGATTCCTCTTCAGGGTTGGAAAGCAGCATCTCGGGCGTCTCTTCGCGACAGTCGAGGAAAGGCGCCTTTAGCGTCGTTTGCTTCCGGCTCCCTTCCCCGTCCTGCACTTAGAACTGACGGGGCACTCGCCGCACCGAGGGAAGCGAGGCAAACAGAGCACTGCACCAAGGTCAAGCACCGCCCAATTGGCTGTTCGGCTGCTTGCTGAAGCCTGAACCACCTCGAGTGCAATCGCCTGAAGTCGTGCGTCGTAGCGATAGTCGCTCGTCCAGGGCGGCTGGAATGCCCGGTGAATCAACCTGACGAAATTCGAATCAACCATCGCCATTTTCGCGCCTGTGGTCGCGACAAGCACCGCTCTCGCAACGTATTGCCCGACGCCGGGCAACTCTTCCAGGTCGTGCGGAACCGGGGTCCCATCAAGGCTCTTGGCAAGCGCACTTAGTGACGCGGCTCGGCGCCTTTGTAGGCCAATCGGTGTGAGGATTCGCTCCAGAAGCCCCAGATCAACACTCGCGAGCTCATGCCAATCAGGAAACCGCGCAAAGAAATCAGGAGCAAATGCTTCTACCGTGGTCGCCCGAGTTCGCTGGAGAAGGACTTCGACCACGAGAAGTCGGTAAACATCGCGCCAGACTCGCCATGGAAAGTCCCGACCATTGGCATCGGCCCAGCTACCGAGGGTTCTGCCGATGGCGATAGCTTGCAAACGTTCGGCGCGGCTCAACATGATCCGTGCCTAACGTGCTCTCGGCTCTTTGGCTGCCTAGGCGTGTGGGTGCATTAGAAGTGCCCGGACGTGAGCTCCAATTGCCTCTGCCAGGCGGACCGGGACCGCGTTGCCGATCTGAGTGTACTTCGGTACTTCGCGCTTCCACTGTCCAGCACCCGGATCACCTGCCCTCCGGCGCCCGCCAGTTGTGCGCTTCCCTGCGAAGGAGTACCAATCCGGGAAGGTCTGAAGTCTTGCCCACTCCCGGACCGTAAGAATGCGAGGTTGACTGAAATGCACGTAATCGTCCGGAAGTGACGTTGCAGTGATGGTTGGGCCCGCGGGACCCCACTCCGCGGGAATCACCCTTTGCGCGAATTTCTTCGTTCGATCCTCAGGCCGAATCTCACCGGCGTTCGCGATCATGTATGCAAACTTTCGACGGATCCGTTCAGTGTGATGGCTGTATTCGTGTTCTGTGACCGGATCACCAAGTTTGGCCACAAAGCCCGACGGGTCAGTTCTGTACCACCTCTGAGCGCCCGTCTCTGCTGCGGCTGGATACGCCGTCGTTGCGGTCTTCGTTTCAAAGTCCAGATCGATGAGATCGGCGAGGAACTCTCGGGGGTGCCAGTACTCGCCAGTCGGACTCGGCAAGAGGCCCATGGCGACGCCCTGCGGATCGGGCTGCCAACCCGCGTCGCGCGCGGCATCGTCGCGAATACCGGCGATAAGAACCCGAGGGCGGTTTTGCGGAACTCCGTAATTCCGGGCTAGGACCTCAGCATCGCGAACGTAGTAGCCCTCAATTCCGGTGAAGGCCGCTAGCACGTCCCGCCAGATCTCCCCTTTTTCCCCGGAAGGTGTCCAGCGCCCTGTCTTGAGACCACGAACGTTTTCAAAAATAAACATGCGAGGACGTACTGCTTCCACGAATCGGACCATCTCCTCGAAGAGGTGATTTGAGGGGATGTCCACTTTTCGCAAATCGGTGAAAGTGCGACGGTGACCGATGCCCGAATAGCCCTGACAGGGCGGCCCGCCGACAACCAAGTCGACATCGCGCGATTGGCCGCCGCGACTCCCGCCAGGGGCGATGGTCAGTGCTGCCCTGCGAAGCCCGGATGCCGTCTCGGCAAGCTTTCCGGGATCAGCTGTCACATCGTAGATGTCTGCTGATTGATGATCTGGCAGCCCTAGATGTGGATAGCTCTCAGCGCGGTTAAGTAGATAAGTCTGACGAGCTGTGTCATCGATTTCGCCCACATAGAGAGGGAATAAACCGGCCAACTCGAGGCCCAGTGAAAGCCCGCCACACCCAGCGAAGAGGTCGACGAACGTTGGAGCCTCTTCCGACCGCGTCGCATGTGTGGGCCGCTCCGAAATGACTGTCGCCACATTTCCTCCTGACGACCGAAGACTAGCAGCGGGCGCGACAGCTTGGGCGCCGCGTGCGATTCCCTACTAGGGATGTCCGCCCACAAGCGGGGTGAACGACGTCGGCAGCAGCTCTGTCGTTCACCTTAGAGCCAGCCACGGCGCTTGAAGATCACGAACAGGGCGACGCTCACGCCGAGCATGAGGATGAGCGATAGCGCGAATCCCCAGGTCTCGTGGATGCCGGGCAGATCGGTGAAGTTCATCCCGTAGACGGTCCCGATCAGGGTGGGGGCGAACAGGATGGCCGCCCAGGCCGAGATCCGCTTGACCTGCTCGTTCTGGTCGTAGGTCGAGACGGTCAGGTTCTTGATCTCCTCGTTCTGGGCCTGGTTCACCAGGGTGGCGTTCACGGTCAGGATGTCGGACAGCATCTGGCGGAAGCCGTCCACCCGCTCGACCACGGTGGTGGCGTGGTCGTGGACGTCGCGCAGGTAGCGGCGCAGCTCCTCATCGGTCCCGTACTTCTCGAACCCCGCGGTCAGGCCGTCGAGCATGCCCAGCAGGGGCCGGGTGGCGCGCTGGAAGTCGATCACCTCGCGCGACAGCTCGTAGATCCGCCGGCTCACGTCCGGGTCGCCGCGGAAGACCTCGGTCTCGATCTCGTCGATGTCCTTCTGGAGCCCGGCCACGACCGGGGCGTAGCCGTCCACCACGCTGTCCACGATCGCGTACAGGACCGCCTCCGGGCCGCGGCTCAGGAGCTCGGGATCGGCCTCCATCCGGCGCCGGACGGCGCCCAGGTCGGGGGTGGCGCTGTGGCGGACGGTGACGACGAAGGTGGGGCCCACGAAGACGTGGATCTCCCCGAACTCCACTTCCTCGGCCTCGTCGAGGTACGTGGCCGCGCGGAGGACGACGAACAGCATCTGGTCGTAGCGCTCGAGCTTGGGCCGCTGGTGGGCCACGATGGCGTCCTCGACCGCCACCTCGTGCAGGCCGAACTCCTCGGCCACGCCCAGCAGCTGGCTCTCGTCAGGCCGATACAGACCGATCCAGGCCATGGCCCCTCCGGGGCCGCTGGCCTGCTCGCCCGCCAGCTCCCGCAGCCGGTTGGCGGCCTCCCCCACCGTCTTCGGTCCCTCGATCCGCTTGCCGTCCTGGTACAGCGCGGCATCGACCACGCTCTGCTCCACCGGGGCGTGCTCGACCGCCTGACCCGACGCGAGGTCCGGGTCCATCGTGTGTTCCGGCGCCAGCTCCGGTGGCTCGGCCATGGCCCGTCGCCGCGCCAGCCGGGGGAGCTGGATCCGCCGCTTCTCCGGGGTCACGGGGGTGCCGTCATCGGTCACGGAGACACCGTGATTTCGTCGCCGAAGATGATCGTGCCCGGCCCACAGAACGCGGTGCCGCGTGCCACTTCGCCGCTGAGGTCGAACTCATCGCCGACGTGGATCACCTCGTTTCCCGGCCCGATGAGGGCGAAGGGTTGGGAGACTGACCACAAGAACGTCGTGATCAGCAGCTCGTAGACCTCGCCGTCATCGGTCACCACCGAGAGGCAGTCTGGCGAATCCTGGAGTCGAACGTGGAGATCGATGGGCGCCTCGGGTCGAATCAGGAATTGGCCACCGAATGCACTCGTAGCCGCGGTGACCTCGAGGGTGACGGCTTCCTGGCCAGCCACGTCGGCGAAATTGATGCCCCACGTGAGTTCGCCAACGCCCGTGTCTCTCCCCCAGGGCAGGTCGGCCCATTCTCCGCGCAGGGTGAAATCGGACTGGAGCGTACCGAAGAACGCATTCGTCCATTCCGAGGTCCCGGTGCGACCCGGTGCGCCCGTGTCGCCACTCAGCCCGACGAACCAGACGCACGAGCCGGCCTGGCGCAGGTAGTAGGTCCCGCCGTCAGGGGATCGCCACAGGCCGGTGAGCTGGAGACCCTCGCCGGTCGGGGTGCGGAGGTCAATTGATGCGCACGCGGCCGGGGGAGGTGGTCCCTCGCTCCCTGATGGGTTCGCCGCGAGGCTGGGGCTGCTGGTGCTGCTGCTATTGCAGGCGGATACCCAGGCCAGGGCGACGAAGGCAACAACTGCGGGCCAGCGCCTGAACATCATCGCGCGCCCGGTACTCGTCGTTGCATCGGCCATCGCGGCCGACCATACGCCGTTGGCGTCCTCCCACCGGGGGTCTGCCAACCATCGGTCCCCCCTTGTGTTGCATGACTTCGTGCTAACGGCCGTGGATCCGGCTTAGCACGAAACCCGACAACAGCGACGACCCGTTCTCGGCGCAGCGCTTGGATTCGCGCTGACACGTCGCGGTAAGCGTCCGCGGTCATGGTGGCCGGATGCCGAAGGTCCGCGACGCCATCCGCCTGGTCGAGGGCGCAGGCTGGTATTGGGTCCGGACGCGCGGGAGTCATCGGCAATATCGGCATCCCATGCGGCCGGGCCGGGTCACGATTGCCGGTCACCCGAGCAAGGATCTGGCCCCACCAATCTGGCGGAGTATCCTCAGACAAGCCGGAATCGACCCACGGGAGCGGTGAACATGCAATACGCGGTCGTCATCGAGAAGGCGGGCAATGGCTACTCGGCGTATGTGCCCGATCTACCTGGCTGCATCGCGGCGGGATCGACCCGCCGCGAGGT
>CAWEPF010000003.1:0-141008 GCA_963810925.1 uncultured Chloroflexia bacterium
CGAATTGCTGATCCGCGAGGCGATCGAGTTCCACCTCGACGGAATGCGCGAAGACGGCGATCCGATCCCGCCGCCCACGACCTGGGCACATCAGGTGGACGTGGCCTAACCGCTCGGCGGGACCTCGTCGTCCGGCCCGGGCTGTTCTGACTGCGGGCTCGCAGGCGGCTCCGTCTCCTCGGTCGCCATCGGTGGTTCACCCTCCGCAGCCGGTTCAGCCACCTCCACGGACTCTTCGGTCGCAGCTTCGACCGGCGCTTCGGCGGCAACCTCGGCCGGCGTCTCCATCGGTGGCGCGGCATCGCCCTCGAGCGCTGGCCCGTCGGCGGGGACGGGCTGACGGGCCTGGCGGCGGCGCCAGTAGATGATCCCGCCACCGATGGCCGCCCCGAAGAGGAGCACGCCGCCCAGGCGCAGAGCGCCGCTCAGGGCGGCATCGGATCCGGACTTGGCGGTCGCCTCGGCGGTCGTGGTGGCCGCATCGAAGTCGCCCGCGACGAGGTCGTCCACGGCGGCGCTCGCATCGGTCGTCAGGTCTGCCCCAACGAGCCCCACCGCCTCCAGCGGATTGCGGTCCGCCTCGGCCGCGCTGACCGCCGCGGCGACGGCAACCGCCGCGTCCTCCTCGGCCTGGGCGGTGTCGAGGGCCTTCGCCAGCTGGTCATCGGTCTCCGCGCCTTCGTACGCGTCCTCGACCACGGTCGAATCGGCCACCTCGGGAACCAGGTCAACCGAGGCGTCATGCGCCTCGTCAATGTCCGTGCCCACCGAGATCTCGGCCGTCGCGTCGTCGAACGCTCCAGTCGGCCATGGGCTTGCGGATGGCCAGCGGGGCGGACCAGTCATCGGTATCGGTCAGGAGCTCGTGGTAGGCCGCCCGCGCGTCTGACCGGTCACGCAGGAGCGGCGCCTGGGCGGTGGCCCCGTATTCGAGGAGCAGGCCCTGGAGCCAGTCGAGGTCCTCTTCGCCGGCCGGGACGAGGCCACGCTCGTCGGCCAGGTCGAGCCACACCTTCCAGGAGACGGGGCCCGGATGGTCTTTCTCGGCCGGCAGGTTGCCCAGGTACGCGATCTCGTCGTCGGTGGCGGCGGCCGTGATCTCCTGCATGCCCTCGGTGCCCACCTTGTCCGCCACCGCGGTCACGACCCAGCACGCGGTGCTGTACTGCGCGTCCACCAGGGCCTCGTCGTCCGCCGTGGGGATGTCCGGCAGGTATGACCAGCTGTCCAGCTGGACGTCGCCGGTGTAGGCCGTGACGTCAGCCAACGGGCAGGGCTCGGTCTCCGAGACGAGGCGGCCGTAGTACTCGGCGTATCCCTCCCACAGCCAGTTCTCGGCGGTCCAGTTCTCGTTGAACCAGGCATGGGCCAGCTCGTGGGCCGCGATCAGCGGGTCGAGCGCGTCCTCGCTGACCCGGGCGATCCCGGTGTCCGAGTCGAACTCACCGGCGTACCCGCTGAGCGCCTCGCCCAGCACCTCCTGGACGGTGATCTCCTCGGCATCGGCCGGGCGACCGATGACCTCCTCGAGCGAGTCGAGCTGCGGCCCGACCTCGGCCGAGACGGCCTGCTGCCATTCGGTGTCCTCGGGCCAGTTCTTGGTGGTGACGTGGATCCCTCCGGGCGAGGTGTGGTCCCCCACCTGGAAGGCGTTCTCGTCGGTGGCCTCGACGCATGCGCTGTGGGATTCGCTGCCCGGGTCCGTGGCGCCCGACCAGGTCAGGACCGTCTTGCCGTCCGCGCTGGTGGTGGACATGTCGAGACCCGAGTACTGGTCCACCGCGTATCGGTCCGGCACGAGGATTCGCAGCGACTCCGGATCGCCTCCGTAGGCACCGCCGGGGAAGCCGCAGAAGATGGCGTACGCCATGCCCGCCCGATGAGTGCCTCCGGACCGAGGCGCGCCGCTCGGGATGTCGTACGTGGTGGTGATCGTCCGCGACTGGCCGTAGAAGATGGACGGGAAGCTCACCGTCGCGATGGGCAGGAAGCCCTCTTCGTGATTGCCGATGCTGATGCTGGCTGACCCGCCGGTGGTCGAAACCCGGTAGTTCGTCCCCGCCGGGTCCACGTTGAAGGCCGCGGTGTTCACGTAGAAGTCGGTGGTCGTGTAGCCCTGGGTCGTGGACGGGATGAGGTTCTTCACGGTCAGGACGGCCGTGACCCGGATCAGGTGCGATTCGGGGATGAGCTCGAAGCTCGAGGCGATGGAGGTCGGGACGTCGCCGGCGCGGGTGGGCTCGGGGGCTGCGAGGAGACCGATGAGGAGGAATCCGGCCGCCGCCGCTCCCAGCCAGGGCCGCCGTGGCGAACTGGGCACGCCCACCTCCTCGGCCGCGGTCTGGAGACGGACATCCGGTGCGTTTGGGCGCGACTATCGGAATCCGTCTCGGACCGGGGTCCGAGGGGCCACCGTACTCCCCGGCTTCGGCGCTGGATAGCCCCAAATTCTGGTCGCTGCTCCTGGCCTGCTCGGTGCGCTTAGCACGAAACCCCGCCATATCTACGACCGGCCGGCTCCAGCCCGATGTCGGCCGAGGTCAATCTGGGTTCGGCCGGGCTCAGCAGGGCAACCACCCATCGGTATTGCGGACTTTCGTGCTAACGCAGTAACGGCGTAGTCATTCGACCGCAAACCTCGCCGGGGAATGCGACCGGCTAGGTGTCGCAAAGGGGCCGGACGATGGCCCCATGAGCGTCGACTACCACCAGTTCATCAACCGGAACCTGCCGCCGCGGGAGCGGGGCTGCACCTCCAAGGTGCGGTTCATCAGCCGTGGTGAGGCGAAGTGCGTGACCCGTCAGCCGTGGGCCGCCAGCGGGCTCAAGCCGTACCACTGCCGGTACTGCGACGGCTGGCACCTGGGCCACAACCGCCGCCGCCCGCGCTGACGAGACGAAAACCGACATCGGGGCTGGTCCGACACCCGGACCCGCGCGTACGATGACGGTCCAACCCTCGGAGGAAGACGCATGTCCCACCACGAAAGCAGCCCATCGAACCGCGCCTCGGATGCCGCGGTCGCCGTCGTCAAACACGCGATCGAGGCGTGGGATCTCGGTGACGCGGCAGCATCGGAAGCGGTCCTGACCGATGACATCGAGTGGCACGAGATCGGTCGCCCCGACGCTGTCCACGGCAAGGCCGCCCTGGCCGAACGATTCAGCGCACCCGATGCGGCCTCCTGGTCCATCAAGGGCGAGGTCCACGACGTCCTGGCCAGTGAGAATCACGCCGTGGCGCTGGTCACCGCCACCGCAACCCACGGCGACCAGAGCCTGACCTACAAGGTCATCGAGGTCTACCACCTGCGCGACGGCAAGATCTCCGCCCGCTGGGCGTTCTCGGACGACACCGAGGCGATCAACAAGTTCTTCGCCGGGAGCTGATCTTCAGGCGCCTCGCCGGCGCCTCGTTGGGCCGCTGAGGGCCGTTTCCTAGAGCGTCACGCCCGAGTCGTCGGGCGGTTCGGGCCGGTCCAGCGGCTCCACGGGCAGGTTCCCGATCACCAGCCCGTTGGTCTCCACCTGCTCCGCGCGGGCGTGCTCCTGGACGACGACCACGGCCGGCGGTCGGTTGTGGAGGATCTTCTGCTCCAGGCCGGCCATGAACTGACCGACCGTCAGGTTCACGTCGTCGAACGAAGGCAGCCGCCCCCGGTCCTCCAGGCCTGCGACGTCCGGGGATTCCGCGTCCGCAGGGTCGTCCGGAGTGTCCGCGGTGTTCGCCGGGTCCAGAGTCAGGGCGTCTTCGGGGTCAGCCATGGACCCATCCTACGCTGGGCGACGACTCCGCACGGCAACGGCGGCCAGGGCGACCAGACCGATCAGGAACGCGGCGACCGCCAGCCCGGTCCCACCGGAGGTCGGCTGGCTGGACGCCATGGCGGCGTCCGGGAGCCCCTCGGGCGTGGGCGGCGGGCCGGCCAGGATGGTGGCCGTGATGCTGTCGCTGCAGACGTTCCCCTCGGTGACGGTGAGGACCAGTAACCCGATCTCTTCCGGCGGGACCTCGCCGCCGAACGTGAACCCACCGGATCCATCGGTCATCTGCGGGAATGTGGCGAACGGGTTGCCGTCGACCGTGATGACAACCGTGACCTCGGTGTCGGGCGTGAAGCCACTCCCCGTGACCAGGCCCTGCTCCCCGACGTAGACGGTCGCCGTCTCGGCCGGGACCGGGTTCAGCGTGGAGCTCACGAGGATCGAACAGGTGGGCGGCGGGGCGCCGGCCCGCACGACGGCGGACGCGAACAAGGACCGATGCCATGGCGAGGAACGCGGCCGCCACGAACACGGGCAGCACGCGCGGACGGACGACGGATGCAGTCATGACCCAACTCCTGCAGGACGCGATGACGTCCTACCCTCGCCCCGCCGCCCTCACCCGGCAATAGGAGTTCTCGTCCACCCATCGGTCCGGGGCGTGATGATCGGTCAGGTGTCGGCGATGGCGGGGATGTCCAGTCCCAGGTGGTGGGCCAGCGCCCGGCGGACCTCGCGCCTGCGAGCGGGATCGGTCAGGCGGCCGACAACCGGGGTGCGGATGCGCTCCGTCGAAATGGTCCGAACCTGGCTGCAGATGATGACCCCCGCCTTGGTCTGACCGGCCTCCCCCTTTGGAATCGGGACGTCGCCCGGGTATCGAACATCCGCGCGAGCTGCGGTGATGGGGCAGACCGTCACCAGGCCGGACCGATGAAACGGTTCGTACGACACGACGAGGGCGCGCCGGGTTCCTGCCTGTTCGTGACCGCGGGTGGGATCGAAGTCGATGATTACGGTTGTCCACCGGAGCGGGCCCGTTTCGTCATGCGGACGGCGCGGGACGCTCAGCGCGGGTCGGCGGGCCACGTCTCTCGGTCGGCGGCTCGGAAGTCATGCTCGATGGCGGCTACTTCGGCCTGGAAGGCGGGGTCCGCAGCCGCCCGTTCCCAGGTCGCCGACTCCTCGCGCTCCACCAGCCTGCGCTGGAGCTCTTCGACGGCCAGCTCGACCACTGCGTCCTGGGAGGCGGCGATCTCATATCGGTCAGCCAGCTCGCGTACCGAATGGATCGTGCGCGGATCGAGGTTGTACGTCCTTTTCACTCTTGTCGCCATGGACCGCAGGGTAATACGTGTCGTCTTGGGTGTCAATCCGGACCCATCTCATGAACCAGGGGCTAGTAGCTCAGGACCTCGATCCCCTGCCGCTCGAAGTCCGGGCGGTTGCGCGTCACCACGGTGGCCCCCAGCTCGGCTGCGACGCCGGCGATCAGCGAGTCACCCAGACCGAGCTTTCGACCTTCCTTGTGGCGGTTGTGCCTGGAGTTCGCCGCCCAGCGAGCGGCATCGGGCGTGGTGGCCACGTACTCGAGCGCATTCAGGAGGACGCGCAGGTGCCGCAGATGGTCGGGGTCGCCCTGGGAGAGGGTCTCGCAGGTGACGATGTCGCAGGTGTAGAGCTCATTCGGGCCGGAGAACAGGCGCTCGAGCAGCTCGGCAGCCGGCTCGTCGCGATTGGCGTGGTCGATCAGCACGGTGGAGTCGAGCAGGTAGCGCATCTAGTCGGTTTCCTCGGTGCGCAGGAAGTCGATCCAGGCCGTCACTTCATCGCGATTCATCTGGTACTGGGTGCCGACGAAGATGCCCGCCGAGTCGCGAATAGCCTTGCCCAGCTTGTCGCGCTTGACGCGGGCGGCCACCGCCTCGGCCACGTAGCGGCTTCGGCCGCGGGGTCCGGCGAGCTCGTCCACCTCGGACATGAGGGCCTGGGGAAGGGTCAGGTTGGTTCGCGCCAGCTTGGTCCGGGTCGGGGTGGTGTGGGTCTGCGTGGTGCGGACCGATTTCGCGCGGGTAGCGGCCATGCCAGGCGAGTCTCCAATGTGCATCGGTATGCGCATAATTTAGCACACCAGCATCGCGTCCATCCCGGAGCTCGCCCGCCCAACCCATCTCGATTGCGGAGGCACCAACCCGGTAGCCCGTATCATGCGGACGATGCTCGTCCTGGCTCATTCCACCTCGTCCGTGGCGGGCTGGTCCACCGAATGGCTGCCATGGATCGGAATCGCTCTCGCCGCCATTCCGTACGTGGTCGCGGTCTGGGCGGTCAACCGGGCGCATCCGCACACCCACGTGCCGCGCTGGCGGGTCGTGGCCTGGCTGACGGGCGTGGCCGCGCTGGCGGCAGCGCTTGTCTCCCCCATCGACCTGTGGGCCGATGACCTGCTCAGCGTCCACATGGTCCAGCACCTGTTGCTGGCCATGGTCGCACCCCCGCTCCTGGCCCTGGGGGCGCCGGTGACCCTGGCCCTCCGGGTCGCGTCACCCCGCATCCGCCACGCCTACCTGCTGCCCATCCTCCATTCGCGCGTCGTTCGCGCCCTGGCCTGGCCGCCCCTGGGATGGATCGCGCTGGCCGCGGTCATGTGGTTCACCCACTTCACCCCGCTGTTCGAGGCCGCGCTGGAGAACCCGGTCATCCACGACTTCGAGCACCTGCTGTACTTCGCGGCCGGGATGCTGTTCTGGTGGCCGGTCATCGGCGCCGATCCCAGCCCGGGGCGCCTCCGCCCCGCCTGGCGCATGCCGTACCTGGGCGCCCAGATGCCCATCCACGCCGCCGTTGGCCTGGTCATCTACTTCGCTCCGGCCGTGCTCTACCCGGCCTACGTGGCGCGGAACCCGGTGACGGGCCTCTCTCCGCTGGTTGATCAGCAGATCGCCGGAATCGTGATGTGGGGCGTGGGTGACCTCATCCTGCTGGGAGCCCTGGTGTGGGCCGCGGCGGCCTGGCTCCAGGACGCCGAGCGGCGCAGCCGGCGGACCGAGGCGACCGAGGCTCGGATGGCGCATGCCCGCTGACCGCCCCGCGCGCCGCACGCGCCGGGTGGGCATCGGTTCGTTCACGGCGTTGGCGGTCGGAGCCGCGCTGGTCCTCGCCGCCTGTTCGAGCGCGGGCGGGGGAACAGGCAGCGCCGCCCCGTCGGCGGCGGGTCCCTACCCCGGCTGGCCGGGGAGCGGCTCGGTGGTGGCCAACGCCGACTTCATCCCGGAGATCTCCAACACCGAGCTGGCGGTCGGCGACAACCGGGTCATGATCCTGCCCACCAACCAGGCCGGAGTGCCGCTGGCCACGCCGGACATGACGATGGACATGGCGTTCTACGACCTGGCCGCCAGCGTCGACACGCCGACGGCCGAGGAGGCCGGCACGTTCCGCTGGCTCATCCCGGAGTCGAAGGGGATCTTCACCGCCCCGGCCACGTTCTCCCACGCCGGCGATTGGGGCGTGGAGGTCACCGCCCACGAGGCGGGCCAGGGCGACCGGACGGCGCGCGTCCTGTTCTCGGTACGCGAGACGATGCGAACCCCGGCCATCGGTGCGGACGCTCCGCCATCGGACACGCCCACCGCCACCGACGCCACCGGGCTCCTGCTGGTGTCGACCGATACCGATCCCGACCCCGCCTACTACACCCTGTCCATCGCAGACGCGATTGCCGCCGGCAAGCCGTTCGTCGTCGTGTTCGCGACCCCTGCCTTCTGCACCAGCGGGGTGTGCGGCCCGGCCCTGGACCAGGTCCGGTCCATCTCGGACCAGTACGCGGGGCAGGTGAACTTCATCCACGTCGAGCCGTACTTCCTCGAGCTGGTGAATGGCCATGCGCAGCCCCGGGTGGATGCCGCGGGTCAGCCGCAGACCGTTCCGGCGGTGGCCGATTGGGGCCTGCCCACCGAGCCGTACGTGTTCGTGGTGGATGGCAACGGCAAGGTCGCGGCCAAGTTCGAGGGGATGGCCTACCCCGATGAGCTGACGGCCGCCCTGGACGCGCTGCTTCCCTGACGGCCTCGGCCCTAGAGCAGGTAGACCGTCGAGAACAGGAACACCCACACCACGTCGACGAAGTGCCAGTAGTAGCTGGTGGCCTCGACCTCCGTGTGGCGGGTCCCCGATATCAACCCGCGGCGGGCACGGTTGGCGACGATGAGCATCAGGAGGATGCCGGCCAGCACGTGGGCACCATGGAAGCCGGTCAGGATGTAGAACGTCGAGCCGAACACGCCGTCGGACAGCCCAAAGCCGTTGGTCGCGAACTCGTAGGCCTGGATGCTGATGAACGCGATGCCCATCAGGATGGTCACCCACAGGAACCGCTTCATGGTCCGCAGGTCGCCCCGGCCGATGGCGCGGATCGCCCACTGGAGGGTGAAGCTGCTGGTCACCAGGAGCAGCGTGTTCAGGCCGGGGATGATGAGCTCGGGTCGTTCTTCGCCTGGGGGCGGCCAGCCACCGGCGTCGGACCGAATGACGAAGTACGCGGCAAACAGGCCGCCGAACAGCATGATCTCCGAGAGGATCCCCAGCTTGACGCCCAGCAGGACCCGGTTCCGGGCGGCCGCGGCGTCGGCGCCATGGCCGGTTCCCTCGGCAATGTGGTCCGCGTGCCCGGCCATCGTGCCGGAAGTGGCGTCGGTGGTCATGGTCGAGGCCTCGGCCGCGCGGGCGCCGCGGCGGGGCCGGGCGCCATCCCGCCGTTGCCGTATTCGTACGGCGGGGCGGTGACGACCGGGATGTCGTGGAAGTTGTCAATCGGCGGCGGCGAGGAGACCGTCCACTCCAGGGTCTGCGATCGCCACGGGTTGGCTTCCGCGCGCGGGCCGCGGGCCCAGGAGCGGACCATGTTGAACACGAACACCGCCACCGACAGGGCGATGTTCAGGGCCATGATGCTGACGAACAGGTTCACCGTTCCCAGCTCGGGCGGGTAGTCCGATACGCGCCGGCGCATGTCCTCGATCCCCAGCCAGAACATCGGCAGGAAGGTGAGGTTGAAGGCCAGGGTGAACCACCAGAAGTGGAGCTGGCCCAGGCGCTCGCTGTACATCCGCCCCGTGATCTTGGGGAACCAGAAGTACGTCGCCGCGAACAGGCCGTAGATCGTGGAGCCGATGATCGTGTAGTGGAAGTGGGCGACCACGAAATACGTGTCGCTCAGGACGAGGTCGGTCGGCACGTCGGCCAGGTAGACGCCGGTGATGCCGCCGATGAGGAAGGCCCACAGGAACCCGAAGACCCACAGCATGGGCACCCGGAAGTGGATCCGCCCCATCCAGATGGTGCCCAGGATCGAGAGGAACACGATCCCGGTGGGCACCGAGATGATCTCGGTGGTCAGCATGATCGGGATGTGGAAGAACTCGGCCATCCCGCTCACGAACATGTGGTGCGCCCACACCATGAAGCTGAGGATGCCGATGGCGATGAACGACAGCACCGCCAGCGGGTAGGCGAACAGCGGCTTGCGGGCGAAGACCGGGACGATCTCCAGGATGGCACCCAGCCCGGGCACGGCCATGATGTACACCGCGGGGTGGCTGTAGAACCAGAACAGGTGCTGGAACAGGATCGCATCGCCGCCTCGGCTGGGCCGGAAGAAAGCGGTGCCCAGCAGCCGGTCGAACAGGAGCATGGTGAAGGCCGACGCCACCACGGAGGTCGCCATGAGGGCCAGAACGGCGGTCACCGTCAGGGCCCACACGAAGATCGGGATCCGCAGCGGGCTCATCCCCGGGGCGCGCATCCGGGCCACGGTCACCAGGAAGTTGATCGCGCTCAGGATGGAGGACACCCCCACCGTGACGAAGGCCATCAGGTAGGCCTGCTGGCCCAGGTCGGCCTGCTGGCTCAGCGGGGGGTAGGCGGTCCAGCCGCTGTCGAAGCCACCCAGGAACGGATTGATGGCCACCAGCAGGAGCGGCATGGGGAGGAGCCAGTAGGACAGGGCGTTGGCCTTGGGGAAGGCCATGTCCCGCGCCCCGATCATGATCGGGACCAGGTAGTTCCCCAGCCCACCGATGATCGACACCAGCGCGACGGTGATCATCATCGCGCCGTGGGTGGACATGATCGTGTTGTAGAGGTCCTTGTCGACCTGGATCCCCGGTTGCGCCAGCTCGAAGCGCATGTACATGGCACCCAGCCCGGCCACCAGGAACAGGCTGAAGGCGGTGACCAGGTACTGGACCCCGATGACCTTGTGATCGGTCGTGAAGTGGAGGTACCGATGCCAGTCGCCCGCCGTTCCGTGGGCCTTGTGCTCCGCGGCGGGATCGATCTCGCGGCCCCGGATCCAGGTGATCCAGAAGCTGAACGCACCGATCCCCAGCAGGAAGCCGCCCAGGGCGAAGAGGTAGCCCAGGGCAAGGACGTGGCCGTCCTCGAAGCCAAGGGCCAGCGGGATGCCGCCGCCGATCAGGATGCCCAGCCCCGCGCCCAGCGCGGCGCGGAGCAGGCCGGGTCGGAACAGGCGCCGTCTCATCTCGCGCTCCTCACTGCGGGGACCCCGCGGGGGATTCGCCCGGAGTCAGTTGCTCGTCCAGCCACGTGTTCACTTCGTCCAGCGACGCCGCCACGACCGGGAAGAGCATTGTTGTGTGGCCCAGGCCACACAACTCGGCGCACATCCCGCCGTAACTGCCGGGGGTCGTGACGGTGACAAAGATCGTCGTCGTGCGCCCCGGCACCGCGTCCTGCTTGATGCCGAACGCGGGGACCCAGAACGAGTGGATTGCATCGATAGAGGTGATCTCGAGCCGCACTCGCTCGCCAACCGGGATGTGGAGCTCAGTCGAGTCGAATTCCGATCTGGGGTACACGAAGTGCCACTTCCACTGCTCGCCGGTGACCTGGATCGTGAAGTCCGCGTTCTGCGCGCCGCGGATCTCCAGCAGTCCGTTCGCCCCGTAGGCGAACAGGCCGATGACCAGGATCGAACTCAGGCCCACCCACGCGCCCTGGACCCCACGGTGGCCGTGGATGGGCGGTCCATCGGCTTCGTCATCGGGTCCCGACGCCCGGAACCGCAGGGCGGAGTAGACCAGGCCTACCACCACCAGCATGAGGATCGGCATGGCCAGGACGGTGAGCAGGACGAAGGCCCGGTCCTCGGCCGCGGCCTCGTCCGAGGCCACGATGGGCAGGATCTGAACCCCGGCCAGCAGGGCCATGGAGACGATGGACAAGACGACCCACGCCGCCCCGGCAATGAGCAGGTGGCGGCGTGGGTTGGTCATGCGCGGCGTCCGACCGTGATCGGTCTGACCCGGTATCGGTCCGTCTTCGGGTCCCTTACTGGACCGTCAGGTCGACGTGCATCCCCTCGGTGTAGTGGAAGAGGTCCTCGACGTGGAGGTTGCAGAAGAGGACATAGTGGCCCGGTTCGAGGTTCAGCCGCAGTGAGAGGCCATCGCTTCCCGACGGGACGACTGCGACCTCGCTGGGATTGCCCGCTTCCGACAGTTCAGGCGATTCTTCGTCTACCCGGCCGGCGTCCTCGCCAGAGTCCACCAGCGGCAGCGAGTCGGCCTGGAGGTCTGTCCTGCGGACGATGAACTCGTGCTCCTTGTCGCCGTCGTTGGTGAGGTTGATGGTGATGTCCCCCGCGTCGACGGTTGCCGAGCTGAGTTGGATATCCCACTCTTTCAAGGTCGCGGTGACGGTCGTGCCGGCCGATCCTGCCGGGGACGAGCAGGCACCCAAGAGGCCCGCGATGGCGATGACGCTGAGGAATCGCATTCGCGACATCCAAACCCTCCAAATCCTCTCCCGGGGAACGCGCGAGCGCCTCCGATCGGCCGAGCGCCGGGCGTGCCCAAGATGTCAGGAAGGATGGGCCACGATTGCGCCCGCTCCTATACTCCGATCGGACCATTCTGAAAGGGCACGATGGCCACCCCCGCCTACACGACCCCGCCAACAGCCACGGCCCCGGCGGTTCCCGCGACAGCGCCGGAGGCGCCGGCCGCTGGCGCATGGCACGACCGGACTGAACCGTGGCTCGCCCGCCTGCGGGCCACTCCTCGGCTGATCCAGGCCGGGTTAGATGTCGCCGGCCTCCTCCTGATCGTCGCCGCCTTTACCAGCCGCTTGTTCAGCCCCGAAATTTGGTTCCACTGCGTGTTCGTCGTCCTCGTGCTCAACGGGTTCCTCTTCGGGCTGCGCGGTACGTTGGTCCGGATCGGGATCGTGACCGTGCCGCTCCTCGTGTACGCCAACGCCGACGCCCTCGGCCTGTCCCTGCAACAAATGGAGCTGACCGAGTGGCCGCTCATGTTCGTCATCGCGGTCATCGTGGCGTGGATGGCAGACCGGGCCGAGGGCACGTCGCGACGGTACGCCGCCCTGTTCCGGCGCGCCAGCGAGCGGCTGCTCACCGTCCAGGAAGACGAGCGGCGACGCATCGCGCGCGAGCTCCATGATGGCGTGGGCCAGGTCCTGACCGCGCTGACCCTGACCCTGGACGCCGAGCCCGCGCCGATGAGCGCGATCACCCAGCACGAGGCTCGCCAGCTGGCCGTCTCGGCACTGGCCGAAACGCGGGACCTCGCCGAGCGGCTGCGTCCGGCGCGCCTGGACGAGATCGGCCTGATCCATGCCCTCCGCGACCTCGCCCACCGGGCCGGCTTCCCGGTGGACATCGAGGCCGCCCCGGATACCACCGATCCCGGCCTGCTTTCGCCGAGCGCCCGGGTGGAGACGTACCGCATCGTCCAGGAGGCACTTGCCAACGCCGCTCGCCACAGCGGTGCTGACGGGGCCCGCGTGACCCTGGAGCGGGATCTCAACGAACTGTTGATCACCGTGACCGACGAAGGGGTCGGGTTCGACCCGGCCGATCCGACGCACGCCGGAATCGGGCTGGCCGGCATGTCCGAACGGGCCGAGCTCATCGGTGCGGGCCTGACGATCGAGTCGCGACCAGGTCACGGGACACGGGTCTTGCTCCGGATCCCCGTCGCTCCGGATGAGACAACCTGATGGGGCCCATTCGCGTTGGCATCGTCGACGACCACGCGCTCGTCCGCGAGGGTTTGGCCCGCATCCTGGCGAACGAGCCGGACCTGGAGGTCTGCGGCGAGGCCAGCACGGCGGACGAAGCCCTGGCCCTGGCGGCCGCCGCCCGACCGAATGTCATGCTCGTGGACATCAGCCTGGGGGACAGGGACGGGATCCCGCTCCTGCGTGAACTCCATGGCACGCGCCCGGACATCAGGCTCGTGGCGGTGACCATGCACCTGCACGATGAAACCGTGCGCCAGGCGTTTCTGGCCGGGGCGGCCGGCTACATCGTGAAGGGCGCGACCGGGGCGGAGCTTCTCGAGGCGATCCGAGCCGTGGCCCGCAACCACAATTACGTCCACCCGACGGTCGCATCGGTCGTGGTCGTCGACTCGCTGCGTTGGCTCCGCCAGGACGATCGGCTGAGCCCGCGCGAGATCGAAGTCCTGCGACTCATCACTTCGGGGCGCACCGCTGCCGAAACCGGGAAGGCGCTCGGTATCAGCCCCAACACGGTGCGGCGCCACCTCGCCAACCTCGCAGGCAAAGCCGGGGTCCGCGGTCGGGTGGCGTTGACCCGATACGCTCTCGAGCATCACCTCGTCCACGACGAGACCTGACCGCTGTCCGGCCGCTAGTCGCTCGAGCCCAGGGGGGCGCACCTCCGACTAGACTGCGCGCGCCATGGACCCCGAGCTGCCGCTATCGCCCGCCGTCCCGCCGAAGCGCCGCATCCCGCCGGTCGTCTGGGTCCCCCTCGCCCTGATCGGGATTGGCGTCCTCGTGGTGGCGGCGACCCGTCCACTCGGCGGCGGTGAGCCGGAGCCGACGTTCTACGTTGTCCGCAGCGCCGCACCGGGCATCCAGCTGGGCGAGGTCGCTCCGGGAACGGCCAACAATCCGGGTGATCCCCCATTGACCCTCAGCGACCTCGACGGCGCTCCGCTCTCCCTGACCCGGTACGACGGCCAGCCGGTCTGGATCGTGTTCTGGAAGGCGAACTGCGAACCGTGCCTCGAGGAAGATCCTGCCGTTGAGGCCGCTGGTGCCGCCCATGCCGATGAGGGGCTTGTGGTCATCGGTCTCGACGTGGAGGACAGCGCGGAGCTCGCCGCCGACTGGTTGGCTGATCACCCAGTTGGCTACCCGGTGGCGGTCGATCCAACCGGCGCGTTCCGCACCGCCTATGGCATCTGGGGCGAACCCACCCACTATTTCCTGAGTCCCGACGGCGTGATCGAGTCCCGCTCCTTCGGGCCCATGGATGCGGACTCCATCGAGGCCAGCCTGGGAAAGATCCTCTGACCGCTGCCCGGCCTGCCATCGGTCAGGGGTAGAGTCCGCCCATGACGGCGCCTGTTGAGCGGAATGACCCAGCCGCCGCGGTGGAGCGGACCTACCTGCGTCCTGACCCTGCTCACGACGCTCGCCTCGTCGTTCATCTGGGGGATCAACACGATCTTCCTGCTCGACGCGGGGCTGAGCAACGCCGAGGCGTTCGCGGCCAACGCGGCCTTCACCGCGGGAATGGTGATCTTCGAGATCCCGACCGGGGTCGTGGCCGACACCCGGGGGAGGCGCTTCTCGTTCGTCCTGGGCACCGTCACGTTGATGCTGGCCACGCTGCTGTACCTGTTCATGTGGCAGGTCCACGCCCCGTTCTGGGGCTGGGCCTTCGCCTCCATCGGGCTGGGCCTGGGCTTCACGTTCTTCTCGGGCGCCACCGAGGCGTGGCTGGTGGACGCGCTGCGGGCGACCGGCTTCCAGGGCCACCTGGAGCACGTGTTCGGGCGGGCGCAGACGGTGGGCGGGGTGGCGATCCTGGTGGGGTCGGTGGCCGGTGGCGTCATTGCGCAGTTCACGAACCTGGGCGTGCCGTACCTGGTCCGGGCGCTGATGCTGGGCGTGACCATGGTCGTGGCCCTGGTCTACATGAAGGACATTGGGTTCACCCCGGACCGCGACATCAGCCCCGGCAAGGCGGTCCGCAACGTCATCCGCGGGTCGGTGGACGGCGGCTTCCGGAACCCGCCGGTGCGCTGGATGATGCTGG
Organism: uncultured Chloroflexia bacterium; assembly: GCA_963810925.1. Classification (GTDB taxonomy): domain Bacteria; phylum Chloroflexota; class Limnocylindria; order QHBO01; family QHBO01; genus DASTEQ01. The sequence continues at coordinate 14,879 of CAWEPF010000003.1, forward strand.
CCATCCCCTTCACCGCGGGGACCGGGATCTACGTGTTCTACGCCGCCCAGCCGTACCTGCTCGAGCTGTACGGCGACCCCACTGCCTACAGCGTGGCAGGCCTGGCGGCGGCGATCTTCGCCGGCTCCCAGATCGTGGCCGGGCTCATGGTCCCGCGGATCCTGCCCCTGTTCCGGCGACGGACCGATGCGATCATCGGCGGCGCCGTGGTCGGCATTGCGTTGCTGGTGCTGCTGGGCCTGCAGCCCGGATTCCTGGTGGCGTTGTTCCTGCTGGCGGCGGCGACGTTCGTGGGCGCCGTGACCCGACCGATGCGGTCCGCCTTGTTGAATGGCGTCATCCCGTCCGAACAGCGGGCCACCGTGCTGTCGTTCGACTCGCTGATGGGGTCCGCCGGGGGCGTCGTCCTCCAGCCGGTCCTGGGCCGCGTGGCCGACGTCAGCGGGTACGCCACCTCGTACCTCGTGGCGGCGGGCATCCAGGTCCTGGCCCTGCCCTTCGTGTTCCTCGCCCGGCGCGAGCGCCCGTGTCCGACCCGCTGGCTTTTGGAGCCGAGGCCGAGACCTAGTCAGGGACCCTGGCGACGAGCTGGGCAATTCGTTGGTGCGACATGCCCAGCAGCGCTCCGGCGTCCCGAACGGTGAGGCCTTCTTCGACCAGCCGCTGAGCGGCATCACGCGTTAGCTGAGACGCCGCGTCCTGGGCCCGCGCAGCCTGGGATCGCGCGGCAGTTGCTTCGTCTACGAGCCTGCGGAGCGATTCGGGGACCTCGGGCACAACGATGATCTCGAATGAGTCAGACGCAACGTCGAGGACTCCCGCGATAGCGTCTCGGGCGGTGGCCTCGGCCTGGTCCAGGCGCCGTACCTGGGTATGGACCCCGCGGACGCCCTGGGCGTCCAACGCCCACCAGCCACCGACCCGGCGGGCATGCACCGTGTATCGCTTCACGATCGCCACCAGTCGTCTCCGAGAATCGGTTCCAAGTCACGCATGATGGCCTCGGCCGTCCACTGATTGATGTCGCGGTGTCGCGGAATGGCGAATCGCATCTCCCCGACCTCCCAGAACTCGTGCTCGCGTCCTTGCCGGATGACGTTGGCATGAGAGACCCCGCTCCGCGGCGGCCGTGCGAATCCGAATGATGAGCGCGCGCCGTTTCACGGAGCGTAGTCAAGTGCCATAGCCAAGTCAAGGCTACTAACCTAGCCTTACCAGCGGCTTAGTACAGTACCCCGCGTGAGTGCCTAGCGTGGCGCCGGCGATGTACCGTAACCGTCCCCCACTCCCCCCACGACGCGAGGTAATCCATGGCTAAGTACCTGGTAATCGGTAACTACACCGCGGCCGGCGCCAAGGGCCTGCTCAGCGAAGGCGGAAGCGGCCGTGTGAACGCCGCTCGGCAGATCGTCGAGTCGGTTGGCGGCACATTCGAGTCCCTGTATTGGGGCTTTGGCAAGGACGACTACTACGTGGTCGCCGACCTGCCCAGCGCGGCGGCCGCAGCGGCCGTGAGCCTGACCGTGGGCGGATCCGGGTCAGCCGCGACCCGCACCATCCCGCTGATGACCGCCGAGGACATCGACGCGGCCGTCAAGCTGTCCCCGTCCTTCCGTCCCCCTGGAGCTTGAGGAGCACCATCCATGTCCCATCACGAAGGTTCTAGCGAACACCCCAACGTCACCCTGTGCCGCCGGCTGGCGGCCGCGTTCAATTCCGGCGACATCAGCACCATGGGTGACGGCATTGCCGATGACGTCGAATGGCATGAGATCGGCAGCCCTGAACCCATCCACGGGAAGGCCGCCCTTCTCGAGCGCTGGCAGGGAATGGCCAACAGCGGCGGGACCTTCTCGACGCGCGAGCACGCCACCGTCGGCGACGACGAGCATGTCGTTACCCTCACGGAGACGACCGTCGCGATGGGCGATAAGTCGCTCAACTACCGGACCGCCGAGATCTACCACGTGGCCGATGGCAAGGTGACCGCCCGCTGGGCGTTCTCCGACGACACCGCGCGGATCAACGAGTTCTTCGGCGGGATGTAGTCGGGGGGCCTAGCCCTCGGCCTGGCGCGGGAGCGCCAGGAGCATGGTCGTGCCCTGCGGGCCGGTGTCCTCCACCGAGATGACGCCGCCGCTGGGCGCGAGCAGCTCGCGGGCAATGGTCAGACCGATGCCCGCGCCCGAGCCCGCCGTGCGGGCCGGATCGGATCGGTAGAAGCGCTCGAAGACGTGGGGGAGGTCTTCCTCGGGGATGCCCGTTCCGTGGTCGATGACCCGAATCTGGACCTGCTCCCCGGCCGGCGTGGTCGCAGTTGAGGCTGCAACCCGCACCGATTTGCCCTGCGGCGTGTGCTGGGCGGCATTGGTCATCACGTTGCGCAGCGCGCGACCCAGGTGCGCCGGGTCGGCCCAGGCCGCGAGCCCCGGCTCGCCGCCATCCACCTCGAGCGTGACGCCCTTCTCGCGGTAGAGGCCCTCGAGGGCGGCGGCGGCCTCCGCCAGCAGCGCGCCGATCTCGACGCGCTCGGGACGCGCCTGGGCCGGCGCCGCTTCCGCGGATGCCAGCTCCCCCATCTGCACGATCACGCTCCCCAGCGCCGCCGCGGACGCGCGCGCAGCCTCGAGGTTGGCGGCGTTCTTGGGAACGACCCCGTCGATCATGGCCTGGAGCTGCGACTCGAGCACCGTGGCCGGGGTGGCCAGGTCGTGGGCCATGTCGCTCGCCGCGCGGCGGCGCAGCATCTCGGACGACTCGAGCTTCCCGGCCATCGTGTTGAACGCGCCCGCCAGCTCCTGCGACTCCCGATCCCCGCCCCCGGTTGCCCGAGCGGACAGGTCTCCAGCGCCCAGTCGCGCGGCCGCCGCGGTGACGTCGGCCAGCGGCTTCGTCTGGCGCCGCGCAATGAGCACCGATACGCCCGCGATGACCGCCACCGCCGCCAGCCCGCCCACCAGCAGCACTCCGTTGAACAGCTGCAGGAACGGGCGATCGGTCGCGGCTGAGGAGGTGGGGACGGTGGCGACCAAGGTCGCAACCTCCGTCCCATCGGCCGTGGTTACCGGGGCGCTGATGTCCTGGTGCGGGGCATCAGGGGGGAGCGGGCGCCCGGCCGTGGCCAGCGGCGTCCCTTCGGGCCCGAGCAGCGTCACGGGTCCACCGAGGCTCTGGGACAGGCGGTTCATGATCCGGGCCCCCTCCCCCAGGCGCCCCGGTCCCCCGCCGACGCGGATCAGGTCGCCGAGCGCTGCGGCCGCAGCCTCGACCTGCTCTTCCTGCTGCTGCCCCACCACATCCTCGTACGAGCGGCTTACCACCCGGTTAACGACCGCTCCCGCGACGAGCAACGTGATCAGGGTGACGCCCGACAGGATCAGCGCCAGCCGCAGGGCGAGCGGCATGCCGCGACCCGCGCCGCTCCCCGCCGAACGGGCGACGGGCACGGTGGGCGTTCCGGGCGGCGTGGGCGTGCGCGGCGATGGGGACGGATCGGCGGGGGCAGTCATGCGTCGTCCCGCTCGGCGACCAACCGATATCCGACCTGCGGGATGGTCTCGATGAGCCACGGGTCGGCGGCCTCGTCCCCGATTTTGCGGCGGAGATTGGCCACGTGGACGTCCACGACCCGCTCGAACACATCGTCCGGGCGCCTCGCCACGAACTCCAGGAGCTGGGCCCGTGACAGGACGCTCCCCGGCCTGCGCGCCAGGGCCCCCAGGAGATGCGCCTCGCCGGGCGTCAGCCGCCCGGCTCGGGCGGCATCGGTCTTACCACCCTTGGATTTGGCGCGCGCCGTTACGGTGAACTGCCGCGTGACCATGTCCACGGTGAGGCGGCCGTGGGCAAGCGAGAGAACGGGGTCATCGGTCCAGTCCAGGCCGGCACCTGCAGCGTGAGCCGCCCCGTTGGAACCGGCCACTCCCCCGGTTGGCGCCGCGCGGCGCAGGATGGCGGCGACCCGGGCGGTCAGCTCGTGGGGATTGAACGGCTTGCCGAGATAGTCATCGGCGCCGGCCCGCAGCCCGCCGATCCGGTCGGCGTCGCTCCGCTTGGCACTGGTGATCAACACCGGGACGGAGCCGCGGTCCCGCAGCTCCTCGAGGACCGTCTCGCCCTGCATCCGGGGCAGCATGAGGTCGAGGATGACGAGGTCCGGCGTTCGCGCGTCGTACGCGTCGAGGGCCGCCGCGCCATCCCCGACATCGGTCACCGCGTACCCGTCGCGCTCCAGGTAGAGGCGCAGGAGCGCGCGCAGCTGCGGTTCGTCCTCCACGATGAGGATCCGCGCCCGGGCCGTCGCCTGGTCTCGCCGGGCCGTCACCCCCAGATGCTATCGGTCCGCCCATTCAGGAGTTGTGAAGGCACGCCCACGTGACGTCTGTTCCAGGGGGTGGATGTATCGGCCAACGTGACGACGGCTGCGCCTCGAATGCCGGCCTGGGAACGGCTTTCCGCGCCGATTTCACCGATGGGGCGGAACAAGACGGGCACTGTCTGGGACTCCTGACTGATCCGACCTTGCCTTCTTGGCCGATACGTCCGCCGGGTGGAACAAGTAGCCCAAACTGCGGACTCGCGGCGTGGCGGGGGTAGCAAAACGCCCGGTCCGAAGACCGGGCGTCAGGTTTGCGATTACTCGCGGTCGCGGGTTAGGCGGCTGCCTGCACCTTGACGGCACGGGCGCCCTTGGGCGACTGCTCGACATCGAAGGACACGTTCTCGCCGCCTACCAGGCGGTCAAAGTCCAGGGACGATGCCAGCTCGTTGCGATGGAAGAAGTATTCCTTCCCATCCTCGCCGCCGATGAAGCCGAATCCACGATCCGAAATCACCCGCTTAATGGTTCCGTTTGCCACGGTTACCTCAGTTCTTCTCGAACAACAACTTGCTTCACACAGCCGGCTCGAGAAGAACCACGACCACGCAAGCGACCACCGACGCTGTGCCGATGGATCGCCATAAGGGTACTCCCTCGGCCCGGGTGCGGGCTATAGGCCCTAGCGCGAGGCCGATTCGGGGGCGAGCTGCGCGGTATCGAGCGCCAGGCCCGGCGCCTCCTCGGTCACGGTCGGATAGCGGCGGCTTGTCTCTTCCAACGCTTTCAGGACGTCCTGCCGGGCCACGGTCAGCTCCGCGCTCATCCGCTTGGCATGCTTCCAGTCGCCCGTGGGCATGGCCAGCTCCGCGGTCACCGCGGCCCGCGTCCGTCGATACGCCTGGATGGCGTCGTTCGCCTGGCGCGTGATCTGGTTGGTCGCTTCGCGCAGCATGCGCAGGCGCTCCGACGGGCGCTCTTCATCGGCAAGCCGCCGGTCCAGCGTCTGGATCAGGTCGGCAATCGCTGCCGGCGTGCCCTGAATGAGCTGGAGGTCGGGCTCGCGGCGGCCGAGGCGAGTGTTGGGGGGCCTTATCGGCACAAGCGTCCCATTCGACCTGAAGGATACCACCGGCCTGTTGAATGACCTCGAGGGAGGCCCATCCGGGCGCGGGCAGCGGGGGCAGCGGTGCGCCCGGCGACGAATCGCCGGGCGCGTGAGGAGGAGGGATCAGGGCCGTCGCTATGGTTGGATGGTGATGGTCGCGAGCATCTCCTCGAGCTCCGCGACGTCCGCTGCCGCGGAAGACGGGAACCAGGCGGCGTCGATCGTCGTTCGAAGCCCCTCAACGTCAAGGACGTAGATATCGTCCAGCTCACCGGGACCCACGTCGTATCTCGCCGGGCTGTCCGAGCCAGCCTCGGTCCAGATTCCGAACAGCCCGAGGTCGCAATCGGCGAGGTCGATGTCCGTCGGCACGCTCATGTGCACGACGCTCCCGTTGTATCCGCCGAGAGATGCGTCTTCCACGGTGGCGTTGCGGGTGGGCTGGTTGGCCAACGCAGTGACCAGATCGCCGACCGTCGGTCCCACCGCGGGATCGGGGAGTGAACCCTCCCAGTGGCAGGGATCGCCATAGACGTTCGCGATCGGAGCGGGCCAGACGCTCAGGAACAGGTCCTGCCCCTTCTGGACGTTCCAGACGTCTCGATACCACCCGGCCGGCAGGATCAGCGTGGCGTGCCCCGATTGATCCGGCAGGGACATGACATAGGCGGATGGCGTCGCCGCTGGCGTAGCCTCGGTGGTGGACGAAGCGGCAGCCGAAGGGCTTGAGGTGGCCGCGCCACCAGACGCCGGAGCCTGGCAGGCTGTGATCACGGCGGTGATCAGCAGGGCCGCGGCGACAAGGCCTATTCGAAGCGTGTTGTTCATGATCTGGAACCTTTCCGCCGACAATCGGCATTGGCGCACGTCATCGTTCGTCAGTCCCCGAAATCGACAACCAACGACGCAAGGACTGAATCGAGCGCGGCCTGCCCTCCATCGGAGGTCATGCCGGGGTATTCCCACATGTCGATCACCACGACGGCGCGATCGACATCGAGGATGTAGACCGACTCGCGTTGGCCCACGACCGGGTCGCACGGGCATTCGTGGTACCCGGGCCCACCCAGGCCGGTAAGGTCCTCCCAGCTTCGGTACCGGCCGCCGTCGCATGCGGTCGTATCAGGCAGTGAAAGCTCGACCAGAGTGGACAACCAGCCGCCGACCTCGACGTGCGTCAGCCCGGACGGGTTGCGACCGGGCTGATTCGCCAGCAGATTTGCAATCTGGTCGGTGCGGTCGTACGGGGACGCCCCATGCCCGGGGAGTGGCAAGACACGTGCGCCGTCCCAATGGCACGGATCTGGATAGATCCCGCTGATGTTCCAAGCGCTGAAGCCCCCCACTCCAGGGGCGCTCGCGATCGGCCCATCGGTTACCCATCCGTGGGCCGGAGGCAGCGTGACGGTGGCGCGGTAGGCCGGGGGCGCGATCCCGCCTCCCTGCGTCTGGACGACAAAGGTGCCGGACTCCCCGAACGGGGTCTCGCTTGGCATGGACGTCGGGGTGGGCTGAGACGACTGGGTCTCCAACGGCGTGGAGGATCCGGTATCGCCAGTGACCGAGGCGGCCGGGCTCAGGCTCGGGTCGGGGGCCTGGCCTCGGCAGGCCGCCTGGAGGACCACAAGGCCAAGCGCGAGGAAGGTCCGTGAAGTTCTCGACACATCCGGTATGGGCACGTGGCGGGGCCGTTTTCTTCAATCGAGAATCTGCCGGGAATGCTCGGGACCGCCATCACGGCTGGAAGTCGATCGAGTCGATGATGTCGGTGATCTCGGCGACGCTCTCCGGGTCGGAGCGGTCCGGGAACCAGCTCGCGTCGAGGATGGTTCGGGTCCCCTCGACATCGATGATGTACACGTCTTCGACCTGGCCCGGACCCTGCGAGTACCTCGAGGGATCGTTCGAGCCGGCTTCAGTCCATGTGCCGAAGATCCGGAGGTCGCAATCGGCAAAGTTGATGTCCGCGGGCGTGTGGAGCGTCACCCGCTTTCCGCTGTAGCCGTCCAGCGTGACGTCAGCCACCGTCGCATCGCGCATCGCCTGACCAACCAATGCGGTGGCGAGATCATCGACGGTCGGCCCGACCTGCGGGTCAGGGAGGGAGCCCTGCCACTGGCAGGGATCGCCGTAGACGCTTTCGACGGGATAGACGCCCAGGAAGACCCCATTGGCTTGCGGCGCACCATCGTTGACCAACCACGAGTCGCCGGACCAACCGGGCGGGAGCGTCAGCACAATCCGACCGCCGGTCAACCCGGGAATGGCGATGGAGAAGGTTGTAAGGCTGGCAGCTGACGTGGCAGATGCGGCAGCCGATGGGCTGGGCGTGGGCTCGCCACCCGGCGGCGGCGAACCGGGCAGCAGGTTGATGGCGACCACCACGATGATCACCGCCGCGACGGCCACCAGGCCGACGCGAACGACGTTGTTATCCATGAACAGATCACTCCACGCCGTCCAAGGAGTGGGTCGGCGCTGTGGGGTCGCGCCGAGCTCGTCCATCACCGCCCCCAGGACGCGGTCGGCGTCCTCGTGTCGGTCTTCGCGCAGCCACGACCGAACGACGCGGTCGACGCCGGGAAGATGTCGCTCGGTGCTCACTGGGCGGCCTTCCCGGATGTCCGCCGTGCGTCGTCGACGTCGATCGCCGTGCGCATGGCCCGCATCGCGTAATGCAATCTCGATCCCACCGTCCCCACCGGGGCGCCGACAAGCTCGGCGACCTGGTCGAGCGGCAGGTCCAGGTAGTGGTGCAGGACCACCACCGTTCGATGGTTCAGGGAGAGTCGCCGGAAGGCGCGTTCGAGCTGGTCGCGATCGACGACCGCGCTCATGCCATCGGCGCCATCGGTTCGTCAACCGTCAGCAGCCTCAGGTTCGGCGCCCAGCGGCGGGATTTCCGGCCCTCGGCGTAGCAGGCGCGCACGAGGAGCCGATAGGACCAGGCCTCGAAGCGGGCCGGGTCGCGGAGCTGGGGAAGGTCCTGCCAGACGCTGAGCAGCGCCTGCTGCGTGGCGTCCTCGGCCAGGTCGATGTCGCTCAGGATCCTGTGCGACGTCGCCAGGAACCGATCCGCGATCGTGGCAGCCAGATCCGCGAAAGCCTCTCGGTCTCCGCGCTGCGCCCGTATCACGAGATCGGTATCCATTCGCCTTCCTGATTTGGCGTCGGATTGGGGCCGACGCTACAACCGGTATGGGCCGAGGGCCACCTCGATTCTTCAATTCGAGCGTGAGCCGCCGACTTCTTGACGCGATCTTCACCCGCCAAACCGATAGTCGCGGCAGCAAGTCGGGCACTCCCACCGAACACCTGAGGTAGCCACAGACCGATGCTTCATCCAATGAAACTGCTCGGGGCAGCCACCGCCCTGATCGTTGCCGCGCTCGTGGGCGGGACCCTGATCGGATCGGTCCTTGCCGCCCCCGGCGGGAGCGGCACCTCCGACCCGGTCCTCGCCGCGGACCCCAGCGGCGACCCCGCGGCGTATTGCCAGACCTTCCTCGACACCTTCGCCTCCGAGCTGGGCGTCTCAGCCGACGAACTCGCACCAGCAGCCAAGGCAGCGGCCATTGCCGCGGTCAACGCCGCGGTGGACGCGGGCGACCTGACCCAGGACCAGGCCGATGCCGCGATCGAGCGGATCAACGCCTGGGACGGCGACGGGTGCGGTCTGATCGGCTGGCGGATGGGCCACATTGGGCATCACGCGGCGCGCGTGGACTTCCTGCAGGGGATGTTCGAAGCCGCGGCGGGCGAGCTGAACATGACCACGGCCGAGCTCCGTGAGGCGCTGGCGGATTCCACCCTCCAGGAAGTGGCGGACGCCCAGCACGTGAGCTTGGACGACGTCGTGGCGGCGGCTCTTGCGTCTGCTAAGACCGATCTCGACGCGGCCGTGACCGCGGGCACCATCACCCAGGACAAGGCCGATGCGATATACAGCAGGCTCGAGACCTGGCTGAACAACGGCGACCTGGGCAGCTGGGGCGGCCACCCGTTCCTCCGCCCGTTCGCGCCGTCACCGTCGGACGCACCGGCTAGTGACAGCTCCACGGAGGGCACGACCACCTCCACCTGAGTCATCTCCCTCCCCCCGTCCGGAAGGGCCGCCCAGCGCATGGGCGGCCCTTCGGCTTTATCCGGGTACTTCCGGGGGATCGATGAGGCCGTGGCGCCTGCCTACGATCCGTTCATGACCACGCGTGCAATGCCCGGAGCGAAGACGCTGCCCAAACCGGGAGCCGCCCCAAAGACCGCGGCCTCCCGCCGGAAGGCGGCGCCCAAGCCGGATCCGCTCCCAAGCCGACGGCTTCTCGTCGGAAAGCAACATCCACATCGACCTCGAAGCGGACGGTCGCCGTGGCCGCACCGCAGGCCGTGTCGAACCGGGAGCCGTCAGCCGCGCCCTGGTCCAACTCACCCGCCCTGTCACCGCGATGTTCCTCGTCGTCCCGCTCGTCGCGGCCGCGTTCGGTGCCGGAGAGCTCTCCCGGCTCATCACGTTGAGTGGAGCAACCGCGCTGTTCCTCGCCGTGGACGTCCTGCTCGAACGGATCGGTCGCCCCACCCGGCCCGCGCGCGGCGTGGCGGTCTCGATGCTCGCCTGGCTGGCCGGTCTCGCGCTCCTGGGCAACAGCGGCCAGATCGCCCTTCATGGCGTACCACGGGGAAGCGGCGACGCTCGTCGGCGTGACCGCGGCTGCATACGTGGCGACCACCTGCCCGCGTCCCACCGCGGTTCTTTGGTCCCTGTCGGCCGCCGGAGCTATCGGGCTAGGGGCCTCGTTGGCCGGTCCGCCCAGCCCGGGCATGGCCATGGCCGTCTGTTCCATTGCGTTCGGCGCCTTCATCGGGTTCCTCCTGCGCGCCAGCCTTGAGGCGCACCGATCGTTGGCCTGCGGAGCGCACCGACCTGAACAGGTAGAGCAGGCGGGCTCGGTGAGTGTTCGCGTCTGGGCCGTCTCCCTCAATGCTGGGGAGGCGGGCAGGTCCCGGGTTCGCCACAGAACTCGACCACGCCGTTGACGATGGTCGCGATGACCGACATGGCTCGGATCTCGTCCGGCGTGGCGTTCAGGACGTCGCCGCTCAGGATCGTGACGTCACCCAGCGTCCCAGGCGCCAGATGGCCGCGGCGCGCCTCGTCACCCAAAGCCCACGCCGCACCCACAGTCACGGCCCGCAATCCCTGTTCGGCGGTCAGCAGCTGGTCGACCATCCACCCGGGCGGCTCAGGGTGGACGTGCCCGATCGGATCCATGCCCCCGGCAATCTGGTCCACCGGCCGCCCGATGTCATCGGTCAGCACGAAGTCGGGCAGGATCCACGGCATGTCGGTTGCGGCGGCAACGTGGAGCCCGGCCTCGACAAAGTCCCGCCAGCGGGTCAGCCAGCCGATGTCCCCGCCCGGGTAGGTCAGCCAGAGCGGATCGCTCATCCAGTCGGCGGCGACGGTGTCGAGGTGGATCACGGTGGCGATGTCCATGGCGACCATCCGGGCAAGCTGCTCATCGCTCGCCTGGACCGCGTGCTCGATCCGGTGGTGGAGCGGGTTCGGTCCATTCGGGCCGATCGCGGCCTCGAGCGCGTCCAGGGCCAGCTCCTGGGCCTCGGTGCTGAAGGTGTGGATCGAGATCTGCCAGCCCGCCTCGTTCGCGGCGACGACCGCATCAGTCAGCTCGGCGGCGTCCCACAGGAGGTCCAGCTCGAAGCCGGTGTCCATGTGGATCTTCACGCCCTTGACCCGAAGCCGGTCGGTGATCGTCCCTGGTTCGCGGTCGGCATACCAATCGGGGTAGTGCGCGCCGCCGATCTCCGGCTCGTTCAGCCTGAGGTAACCATCGACCCGAAGCCGGAGGGCTCCGTCCGCAGCCAGGGTCTCGAGCTCGGTGAGTCGATCCGGGTCGACCCACTGCTCGCTGATCGAGGTCCAGCCGCGGGAAGTGGCCTCGTCGATGGCCTCGGCGGGTGAAGCGGCGCCGTAGTAGTCGCGGTCCCCGATCCAGTGGGAATGAGCATCGATGAACCCGGGATACGCGACGTTCTGACCGATGTCCATGACCGGGACCTGGTCACCGGCGCGTGCCAGTACCTCGTCCCGGGTGCCGACCGCGCTCACCATCCCGTCCTCGATGAGGAGAGCCTCGGCGATGGCAGGCTCGTCCATGGTCACGATCCGACCGAGGATGACGAGCGACCCGGCCTGAGACGGGGCCGCACTGGGCATCGTGGCCGACGGCGTCGGCGTGTTCGTGGGGCTCGGAGCGCAGCCAGCGACCGAGATCACGGCCAGAGCGATGGCAACAACGTGGCGGGCGGTCATGGGGCGATCTCCTTCCGTGGAGAGTGATGGCGGGCGGCCGCAGCCGGGCCGCCCGCCATCGGTCAGTGGCCGTACTCCGCTGACTCTGCGATGGCGTGCATCTCGTCGATGACGCCTTGCTCGGTGTCGCCCCAATAGGCCAAGTCGAATGTCACCGGCACCCCGTTCACGTCGGTCACCAGAAACTCGTCGATCTGTCCCGGGCCCTGGTGGTACCGCGACGGGCTGTCGAGGAACCCGAGCTGCGGTTTCAGCGTGCCGAACGTGTCTGGTCGCAGTCGGCGAACACGACGTCATCCGGCACGTGGAGCGTGACCGACTGGCCGGCGATCCCGCCCACCCCGAGGGGCACGGGCTCCGAGGCATTGCGCGACGCCTGGCTTCCCAGGGCCGCGATCAGCTCGTCGACTGTCGTGGCGGGGCTGTCGGGCAGGGTCGTGGACCACTGGCACGGATCCCCGTACACGAACAGATCCCCCGCGAAAACGAGAATGGCGGTGTCGTCCAAGGCCGTGGCCACGAGCGTGTGATTCGTCGCGTCCACCGCCCAACCGTTGGGAATGGTGAGGGTGATCGAGCCCACGCCGGGGGCGTCTGCCCAGATGACGTGTGGGCCAGGTTCGACCCCGACCACGGGAGTCGGGTTCGGGGTCTGCTCCCCAGACGGCGAATTCGTCGGTGCTGCGCCCGGGGTCGTCCGACCCGGAAGCAGGTTGAAGGCGATCAACGCGATGACCACCACCGCGGCCGCGCTGAGGCCAATGGCAAGGAACTTGTTCATCGTGGGCGTCCTCCGCGTCGGCCACCCCGTGGCTCGGCGCCGTGGGGCCGCGGCAACGTCGGTCAGCACGGATTGCAGGACGCGCGTGGCGTCTTCGTGCCGGTTCTCGTGGAGCCACGACCGGACAACGCCCTGCAGCTCGCGTTCCCTCGTCATCCCGCCACCTCCCGTGAGTTCGGGCGGTCATCGGTATCGAGCTTGGAACGCAGCACCCGCAGGGCGCGATGTAGGCGAGAAGCGGCCGTCCCGACGGGGATGCCGAGAATCGCGGCAACCTCGTCGAGCGGCTTGTCCAGGTAGTGGTGGAGGACCACCACCGCCCGGTGATCAAAGGTCAGTTGCCGGAAGGCGCGTTCCAGCTGGTCGCGATCGACGACCGTGCCGGTCCCGTCGGCCACCATCGGTTCGTCAACCGGCAGCAGCCTGAGGTTCGGCGCCCGAGCGGCGGGATTTGCGGCCCTCGGCATAGCAGGCGCGCACGAGGAGCCGATACGACCAGGCCTCGAAGCGGGCCGGGTCGCGCAGCTGGGCGAAGGTCATGCCAGACGTTGACCAGCGCCTGCTGGGTGGCGTCTTCGGCCAGGTCGATGTCGCTCAGGATCCTGTGCGACGTCGCCAGGAACCGATCCGCGATGGCAGCGGCAAGCTCGGCAAATGCCTCCTCGTCGCCAGCCTGTGCAACGTTTCACGAGATCGGTGTCCATGCCCTTCCCCGGGGATCGGCGGCGGGTTTGTCCCGACGCTACATGCAGGTATGGGGCAGCGCGGGCCGATTTCTATCCATCCTGCCCTGGGGCGAGCGTGTCAAGGACTTGGGCGGCCCAATTGGGCCGTCCGCGTGACGGGTCACTCCGAACGCACGGCATTCACCAGGGGTGCGGCCATCCCGCCGATGTTGTCGAACAGGTATGCGCTCAGGACGACGATGACCGCGCCCTCATCAGTGAGGCAACCTGCCCATGACACGTAGCCGAAGTTCTGGCCGGCGTGTCCCACCGAGTCACTATCCGCGATGTTGAAGAGCCCGAGGCCATACCCATCAGGGCCCCCAACGAAGGCCGTCAGCTCGACCAGCGATGCCTGCGAAACGATGTCTCCTGCGCAGAACGCCCGCCACCAGCGCGCGAGGGAGATCGCGTCGGACGCGAGGGCGCCGGCCGGACCGGCTGAGCTCGCATCGGAGATCGCGGGCAGATAGCCGCCGCCCTGCTCGAGCGCCGTTCGGGGCTCGCTCAGGGGCATGGCCATGGGGTCGGTGGGGGCTTCGTTCGGCTGGTAGACGAGGCGCTCGGTGCCCTCGACGTTGAGGACCCCGTCGCGCAGCACATCGAACAGCGGGCGCCCGGTCACGTGCTCGATCACCAGTCCGAGCAGGATGTAGTTCGTGTCGGTGTACAGGAACTCCTCGTCGGTGGGAGCCCGGTCCGGCGTGACCAGCGCCAGGACCTCGTCGGTGGTCCAGACTCGGCTCCGATTCGTGGATACCTCTTGCAGCATGGCATCGGTGTACATGCTGTAGCGGCTGATGGTCACGTCGGTCGGGACCGTGGCGTTCCGGCCGGGCTGCACGGCCAGCGCCCCCGCGATATCAGCCGCCGAGGTCGTGTCCTGCTCGGTCCCTTCCCACCGGCACGGATCGGCGTAGACCGAATACGGGCCGGTGGGCGGTCGGGATCGTGAACCTGAAGTCCACCGAGGTGCCCGCGTAGTCGATGACCTCGACCGGGCCTACCCCGAGGTCCGCAGCGGCAGGGATCTCCTGCCAGCTCCCCACCGAAGCGGCGGATTCGGCAGGTGAGGTCGTTTCCACCGGCGCGGGGCCACCGGGAGGGGGGCCACCGAGGAGCTGGACTCCGATGTAGCCCGCGAGCATGACGGCAGCGACGCCGAGGCCCACGGCGAGGAAGGTGTGCATGTGCGGCATTCCGAAGGAGCCCACGACAGCTCGCTGGCGTGTCCGCTCGATCCCCAGACGGATGGCGCCGTACACGTGGTCGGGCACCTCCGGCTTGCCCGGCGACTGGTCCTCCTGGAGATAGGTCCGAATGAGGCCATCGAGGTTTCGCGGCGTCGTCATGCCAATCGCTCCTGGGAACTGGTCGGCGTCCGAGCGTCAGCCTCGAGGCTGGCGCGCAGTGCGGCTGTGGCGTGGTGGAGGCGGGACTTTGCGGTCCCAACTGGAATTCCGATGCGTTCGGCCACCTCCGAGATGGAGAGACCGAGGTAGTGATGGAATACGAGAACGGCGCGCTGCTCGACGGTGAGCCTCCGGAGGGCACGTTCGAGCTGGTCGCGGTCGTCAACGGTCAGGTAGTCGTCAGAGCCGTACGACGGCGCGACGGGCAGGACCCGGATGCTTTCCGACCACTGGCGGCGACGCCTGGCCTCGGCGTAGCAGGCATGGGTCAGGATCCGGTGGAGCCAGGGCTCGAATAGCCGGTTGTCACGCAGGGTCCGGATCTCGCGCCAGGCCGTGATGAACGCGGCCTGGAATGCGTCCTCCGCCAGGTCGGCGTCGCGCAGGATCCGAATCGCGATCGCCATGCATCGGTCCCCGACCAGGCGCGCCAGGGCTTCGAAGGCTTCGCCATCGCCCTGTTTCGCGCGGTCGACCAGTGCTTCCTGCACCTGTCCTCCGGGTCTTCGACGGTCGGTCCGGTCTGGACACGATCAAAGGGGAGAGCCCCGGGAGTACCCGAACTGTTCAATCTGGGTCGTGTGGCGTTCCGCGCAGACTACCGGCCGATGGAAGTGCGGCTGGGGAGTCAGCGCAGGCTGACCGCGCTCACCTGGGACAGATCGGTTCGGTGCTGGCGCAGATGGAGCCCCAGGTCGAGCGCGGTCTTGAGGACGACGAGGACGAGCAGTGAGCCCAGCGGGGTGCCCAGGAAGATGCTCACGAAGGCACCGATGATGATCGTCACGTGGAGGATGACCAGCCGCCCGTAGGGCTGGATCATGACCGCGGCCGGGGAGAGGGCGAGGTATTCGCGACCCCCGATGTAGTTCTCCCAGAACGACACCCCGTGGCTGACCGCCAGGCCCAGCGTCCCGAACACGAGGACCGACAGGTCCGGCAGCGCGTCGAACGGATTGGCGGAACTCGAGGACGTGTCCACCATCCCGGTCATCAGCGGGATGAACGTGAACACGAAGATCCCGTGGACCACCCAGAAGATGCCGTAGTGGAGGCAGAAGAACCCCGCCATCCCGGTCCGTGACAGATCGGTGGCCGGGCGCCCGTTGATCGAGACCCGCATCGACGGCTGGGCCGTGCCCTGGGCCATCAGGATCTTCAGGACGTTGATGACGCCCACGATCCCGTTCTCGATCCAGTACAGGGCCAGGATCAGCATCAGGTTCCAGCCGAGCCACAACACCCCGGCCAGCGGGATGAGGTTCGTGACGACGAGGAGCGCGACCGCCACGCGCGAGGAGTGGACCCGATAGGCGTCGAACCCGCGCTCGACCCAGCCTGGCTTCGGTGGGGCCGTGGTGCCGGTCACGGAGCCACGGTGCCACGAGGCACGGCCACGCGGCGATGGGACATCTGGGTCAGCCGCCGGCCCATGTTGGCGGGCGGGGCTGCATCCCTGCGACCGAGTTCCAGGTGTCCCATTCCTCGACCACGAGCCCGTTCTCGTCGAATCGCAGGAACGACATCCCGGCCAGGGTGACCGGCGCGTCGCTCTCGATCTGGGTCGCATACCACGGGACCGCGGCCCGATCGCCGTCGACCACCGGCTCGCCGAACCAGGCGGTGACCGTGTGCTCGGAGCCGAACGCTTGGGTGACGTACTCGCGAGCACCGGTGAGCCCCCGGTACGGCTCGCGAAACGGCTCGGTCCAGTACTCGGCGTTCGGGGCGTAGAGAGCCACCACCGACTCGACGTCCAGCTGCTCCCACGCCTGCTGCCACGTCCGCGCCCAGTTCCGCGCGGCAGCGCGCGTGTCGGTCATTGCGGTCGCCTAGCCGCCGATCTGGGACATGTTGCGCGGGGGTGGCCGGAAGCCCGGGTCGCCGATGTGGTGCTTGAGCTCCTTGTTCCAGGCCGCCTCGCGGATGAGCTCGACCAGCTCGGGGTCGGACGCGCCGGCGCGCATCGGTCCACGGAGATCGGTCTCGCCGATGCTGAACAGGCACGTCCGGAGCTCGCCCTCGGCCGTCAGGCGGAGGCGGTCGCACGCGTCGCAGAACGGCTCGCTGACCGGGTTGATGAAGCCGATCTCCCCGATCCCGTCCGCGAACCGATACACCCGGCTCGTCTGGGCCGGGTCGGCCATGGGCACCGGCTCCAGGGGCAGCCACGCGGCGGGGACCGATGCCTCCAGGGCTGCTTTCAACTCAGCGCCGGTCAGGACCGTGTCCGCGGTCCATCGGCCGCCCCCGTCGAGAGGCATGAACTCGATGAAGCGGATCACGTAGCCGCGCGCCCGGGCCAGGTCCGCGAAGGCGCGGATCTCGCGCTCGGTCGAGTCGCGGAGGGCGACGGCGTTGACCTTGATCGGGCGCAGCTGGGGGTATGCCTCCGCCGCCTTCAGCCCGTCCAGGACCTGGGCCAGCGCATCACGGCGGGTGATGTCGCGGAACGTCTCGGCCACGAGCGAGTCCACGCTCACGTTCAGGCGCTGGAGGCCCGCGGCGACCAGCGCGGGGAGGTGCCGCTCGAGGAGGAAGCCGTTGGTCGTGAGGGACAGGTCCGCCAGACCATCGGGTTCCATGGCCGCCAGCCGCGCCACGATGTCCGGCAGCTCGCGGCGAACGAGCGGCTCCCCGCCGGTCAGCCGGACGTTGGTCACGCCCAGGCCCACGAGCAGGCCCACCAGTCGCTCGATCTCGTCCGGGGTGAGCAGCTCCCCGTGGGGCAGGAACGTCATGTCCTCGCTGGGCATGCAGTACAGGCAGCGGAACTGGCAGGCATCGGTCACGCTCACCCGCAGCGCGCGCAGCGTGCGGCCGAAGCCATCGATCAACGGCCCGTCCTCCGTGCCCGTGGGCAGGCGACGCGGCGGCTTGGCGTGCCGGGGCCTCGCTCAGCGGGACGATCACCTGCGCCATGGGTACAGGGTGCCAGAAACGCGCGGTCAGTAGGTCAGGGTGGTGGGTCCGCCGATGTCCTGCTCGTCATTGAAGACCTCGTCCTGGTTGCAGTCGAGCCCCCGCAGGTCGTACGTGTACGGCGGCAGGGAGACCGTCACCCCGTCGTCGGGCGCGACGACCTGGTCCGACCCCAGCCAGTCCGCTCCCCAGAAGGTCGACGTTGATGGCGAGATCTGGAGGAAGCAGACCGTCTCCGGCCCGTCGTTGTTGATACCGATGTCGGATGGCGCGAGGTCCGCGCCGACGGCGACGAAGGATCCAGTGATGAGCGAGCCTTCCACGCTCAGGGCGAGGTCCCACATCCCGTCGGGCACGCCGTTCTCGTTCGTGATGCAGACCCACCACGATCCGGATTCCTCGCCGCTCCAGACCTCATCGATGTACGAGACCGACTCCTGGATCTCGCCATTCAACCCCCAGACGGCGGAATACGACACGCCGGGCGCCATGCCGCTGTAGTCCCAGAAGCCGCACAGGGCGGTGGGCTCCGTCTCGAACCAGACCGGGTCGTCCGACGGCGTGAAGTCCGCATCGTCCGCCGGCTGCTCGTCCAGGAAGATCGGCCGCCCGAACGTGACGTCGGCCGGGTCGAAGTTCGCCGGACCCGGATTCGGGTCGTCGGCCGGGTCGGCGAGGCCGCCAATGGGCTCGTACGCGGTACCGTTCTGGACCGCGGCCAGCATGGCCGTGACCAGGTTGATCGGTCGGACGCTGTTCAGGAAGCCGCCGAGCGGGATGCAGTCGTCGTCGTTGTTGATGACCCCGTCGCGGTTGGTATCGGTCACGACGCGGCAGTCCACGATCTCGCCCGTGTCACCGGCGCCCAGCTGGGTGGGCACCCCGATGATCTCGCCGGCCGCTGTTGGCAGCCAGGCCGCCGCTGTTGCCGCCCAGGATGGTGGCATCGGTCTTGATCCATGCGTGCGAGCCCAGGGTGGGATTGGCCGTGAAGCCCGACACGTGGCCGGTGGTCAGGGTGATCGTGTCGCCCGCCGACCGAGGGGTAGCCCAGGATGATGATCTCGTCGCCGATGGTGACCGCGTCCGAGTCACCGATGGCCAGCGGCTCCAGCGCCCCGTCGTACGGGCCACCGCCCGTGTTCCTGACGATTTGGATGATGGCCAGGTCCAGGACCGAGTCCGCGGCCACCACCTCCGCCTCGTAGCTCGGGACGGGGGGCTGGTCCGCCTCCTGGGTGACCGCGATGATCAGCTGGTCGGCGTCGATGTCGCTGGGCGTGGCCACGTGGGCGTTGGTCAGGATCAGGCCGTCGTCGCTGATGACGGTGCCCGATCCCCAGCCCTGGAGCTCCCCGTTGGCCATGATCTGGACCTGGACCACGGAGCGAGCCATGGTCTCCTCGTTCACGGCCGGGTTGCCCGTTGGGTTGGGCGTCGGATTGAGCGGGGTGTCCGGGATCAGGCGCAGCGCCACCAGCAGGGTGATCGCCAGGGTGCCGATGGCCGCCACGCCCTGCATCCAGGCGGGGGCGCCGGACACCATCTGCCGCAGCCCGCTGGGGTTGGGCGCGGGCAGGTCCGGCGTGGCGGGTGTCGGGGGCGGGGGCGTGGGCTCAGGAACCGATGGCGGTGGTGGGGCGGGAGGATCCGAGGACACAGGCGAAGCTCCGCAGCCGGGCTGAATGGACCGCCACTCTACCGATTCGGGTCTGGATGGGGAAAGTCGATTCGCAAGGCGTCGGTAATCGGGCGGTAACCGATGGCCTGGTAGATCTTGTTCGAGGTCGGATTGGCCAGGTCGGTGTACAGGAAGCAGAACCGCCGGCCGGCGTCGAGCTGCTCCTGGCTGACCTCGGCGACCAGGGCGCTGGCGTATCCATGGCCGCGGAACGCGGGAGGCGTGTAGACCGGACCGATCCGGATGCCATGCGGGGTTGCGCCGCTGACCCCGGTCAGCGAGACGGGGTGAAGGTTCCCCGCGTCGTCGGGCGCCTCCCAGAGGTAGATGGTCCGCCCGGTCATCTCGGTCCACGCGTCCACCGACTCGCCGAGCCGCTCCTGGTCGTTCACGGGCAAGGCCTCGCGGGCGAAGGCGATGACCCATTCGCTCACCAGCTCCCGGTCCGCGGGGAGGGCCCGGCGCATGGCGCCATCGGTCTCGCGCGGAGGAATGACCGCGTCGAGCTGGAAGATCCGCTCGTCCAGCCCCACGACCCAGGTTCCGCCGTGGGCGGCCACCCAGCGATCGGCGAACGCCCTGGACTGCGCCGGCGGTCCCACGACCCCGATCAGCCGCTCCCCCGCCAGCACCCCGGCCACGTCTCGCGCGATCAGTTCCAGGGCGGCCGGATCGTCCACCTCGGACAGGATCAGCGGCCAGGGCGGCGTGCGAACCGCGGCGGCCACGATCCGGCCGTCGCTCGCGACCGTCGCGAAGTACGCGGGACGGGGGTACACCGAGGGGTCCTCGCGGATCGTGGAGCAGATGCCCAGGATCAGGTTGTGCTCCGCTTCCCGGGCCTCGAGCCACGCGCCGGCATCGGTCAGGAAGGCGTCGACGCTGGGATGTCGGGTGATCGTGCGCGCCACGCTCGCATCGTACGGGTACGCTAGGGCCGTGACGAAGATCGGCTACGCGGCCATGCTCGAGCAGTTCCACCCCACCGACCTGCTGGAGTGGTGCCGCCAGGCGGAGGCGACCGGGTTCGAGGCCGGCTTCATGGTCAGCGAGCACTTCCACCCGTGGGTCCCCTCGCAGGGCAACGCGGCCTTCGCGTGGGCCTTCATGGGGGCGCTGGGACAGCGCACCACGCTGCCCTTCGGGACCGCGGTCACGACCCCCGGCTTCCGGTACCACCCCGCGGTCATCGCCCATGCCGCCGCCACGCTGGGGGCCATGTATCCCGGGCGCTTCTGGCTGGGCCTGGGCGCCGGGGAGGCCCTCAACGAGCACGTGATTGGCGGGGAGTGGCCCGAGGTCGGCGTGCGGAGCAGCATGCTGTTCGAGGCCATCGAGGTCATCTCGAAGCTGTTCAGCGGGGACGTGGTCAAGCACGACGGGGAGTACTTCACGCTCGAGTCGGCCAAGCTCTACACCCGCCCCGAGCAGCCGGTCCCCATCTACGTCGCGACCGCGGGGCCGTACAACGCGAAGCGCACCGGGCGCTGGGCCGACGGGATGATCACGGTGGGCGCCGCCGACGAGAAGCTGGACATGCTGTGGGGCAAGTTCGGCGAGGGCGCGAAGGAAGCGGGCAAGGATCCCGAGACCATGCCCAAGCTGCTCCAGATCCACGTCTCGTGGGCCGACACCCAGGAGGCGGCGGAGGCCCAGGCGGTCAGCGAATGGCCCAACGGCGGGATGCCGTTCCCCAAGGGCGACATCCGGAACCCGGAGGACTTCGCGAACATGGCCAAGCTCGTCCGCTTGGAGAACTTCGCGAACCGGATGCTCATCTCCGCCGACCTCGACGAGCACGCCGCCCACATCCAGAAGTTCGTGGACATGGGCTTCTGGGAGGTCCACGTCCACAACGTGGGTCGCAACCAGGCCGAGTTCATCGCCGCCTACGGCGAGCGCGTGCTGCCCCAGCTGAAGCTCGGCTGAGGCGCGGCGCAGGCCAAGCCGCCAGCAATCAGTGACCGCCCCGCTGCGCATCGTCCGTCCCCTGACGGGCCGCGACCCCCAGGAGTCCAACCGGACCTCAACCCCGCTCGAGCTCCTGTTCGACCTGACGTTCGTGGTGGCCATCGCCCAGGTGAGCAGTGAGCTGCATCACGGCCTGCTCAGCGGGGACCTCGCCTCGACCGTGCTCCGCTACCTGTTCGTGTTCGGCGCCATCTGGTGGGCGTGGATGGGGTTCTCGTGGTTCGCATCGGCCTTCGACACCGATGACGTGTTCTATCGGCTCATGGTGCTCGTCGAGATGACCGGCGCCCTGGTGCTGGCCGCCGGGGTCTCGCGTGCGTTCGAGCAGAACGACTGGCGGGTGGTCCTCCTCGGCTACGTCATCCTGCGGCTGGCGTACATCGTCCAGTGGCTGCGCGTGGCCCGCGACTCGCCCGCCTGCCGCCCGGCCGCCCTCCGATACGCGTACGGGTTCAGCGTCCTCCAGGTCCTGTGGGTCGTGCTGGTCCTGTGGTCACCCTCGTGGTTCTTCCTTGGGTTCATGGGCCTGTTCGCGCTCGAACTGATCGTCCCCATCTGGGCCGAGGGCGCCTCGCGCACCCCGGTCCACCGCGAGCACATTGCCGAGCGGTATGGGCTGTTCACGATCATCGTGCTGGGCGAGGCCATCCTCTCCGCGTCGCTCGCGGTGACGGTCCTGACCGCGGAAGGCCTCACCCCGCAGCTGGTGGGGATCCTGCTGGGCGGGATCCTGACCGTGTTCGTGATGTGGTGGTTCTATTTCTACGAGCCGATCCACGACCTGCTCACCACGCGGGAGGCGATCTTCCTGTGGGGCTACGGCCACCTGCCCATCTGGGCGGCGGCAGCGGCCGTGGGAGCCGGGCTGGCGGTGGCCATCGAGCAGGCCGCGGGGGTGGAGTCCGTGCTCGACGTGGTGGCGGTGGGGTACGCCGTGACCGTCCCGGTGGCGATCTACGTCTCGGGGTCGTGGCTGCTTCACGGGTACCCGCGGATGGAGCGCTGGACCGATGCCCTGCCGGTCATCGTCGCGGTGGCCGCGCTCACTGGTCGTGCCGCTGACCGGATGGGGCGTGCCCCTGTGCGGGGTCGTGCTGGCCACGCTCCTCGGCTACAAGCTCACCCTGAGGTGGATGGGTGAGAATGCCGAGATGGCCGTGGTCGTGGACGACTGAGCGCATGCCAACCAGAGAGACCGATGCCGACCGTGCGGACCAGCCTGCGGCGGACCGGCGTGGGCCCGAGGCCCTGACCGATCAGGTCCGCCGAGCAGCGAACCTGGTGGGCATTGCGGTCGTCATCTGGCTGGTTCTGTTTTTCCTCAGCTCGGAGATCGGCGAGGTGCGGGCCATCAGCCCGTGGTCCGAGGATCCGGCGGACCTGGTCGTCTCGCTGACCTTCCTGCTCCTGGGAGTCGTCGGGCCGGTGACGTTCGTGCGGGTCCAGCAGGACGTCGGAAGGCAGGCGATGCGGGCTCGGACCGCGGACGACGTCATCCGGGGGCTCTTCGTGGCCGTGGGCGCGGTCGCCCTGGCGGACGCCATCATGCTCATCGCTTCGGTCCAGGTCGCCTCTTCCGGGGCCGGCGGGTCGTGGGGCCGTGTCCTCGCCTTCCTGCTGGGCCTGTCCGTGGCCACCATCGCGGTGGCCGCGTTCGCCACCATCCGCGCGGCTCGGGCCACCGGCGCCTGGCGCGAGTCCGCCCGCGACGAAGACCGCGACGCGCTGGATGACTTCCAGGCATGGACCGCACACGTCCGGCCGCTGCTCCCGGTCCATCGGTCCGTGACCGCCTGGCTGGCCGGACCGTTCAGCCCGCGCAGACATCGGTGGCGATTCGCCATCGGGGTGGCGCTCGCCTTCGGGCTGTCGTACAGCGCGTGGCATCTGCTGGTCGAGGGGCCGGCGCCATCGGTCAGTGCGGCCGTTACCATCCTGCTGGTGTTCGCCGCCTTCGGTGCGGCGGCCGTCATGGCCGGTTGGATCGCGTTCGGCCGGTATCTCCGCCTGATCCGCAGCGCGGCCACCTGAGAGGAGCCCACCCGTGCCCGACATGACGAGCGTCCAGACCCGCGATGGACGGCGCCTCGACGTCTACCCGGCCGGCGATCCGTCGGGCGGCGGCGGGACCGTCCTGTACCACCACGGCTCGCCGAGCTCGGGCGGGATCCTGCCCAGCTGGGACGCAGCCGCCACCGAGCGCGGCATTCGGCTCATCGGTTTCACGCGCGCGGGGTACGGAAGCAGCAGCCGGCGGGAGGGCCGCTCGGTCGCCGACAACGTGACCGATGCGGTGGACGTGCTTGATGCGATGGGCGTGGAGCGCGCCTGGACCCTGGGCTGGTCGGGCGGGGGGCCGCACGCCATCGCCTGTGTGGCCGTGGCGCCGGACCGGTTCGCCGGCGCGGCAACGATCGGCGGCGTGGCTCCGTACCCGGCCGAAGGCATCGACTGGTTCGAGGGCATGGGCCCCGAAAACGTCGAGGAGTTCAAGGCGACCATGGCCGATCCGCAGAACAGCATCGTCGCGGCCGAGCGGGATGGTCCGGCGTGGCGGGCCGTCACCGCCGAGGAAGTCGCCGACCTGTTCGGCGGATTGATCGATGAAGTCGACCGCGGCGCGCTGACCGGCGAGTTCGCGGAGTTCACGGCCGCGGGGACGCGGGAAGCCCTCCGGGAAAGCTACTGGGGCTGGATAGACGATGACTGGGCGTTCACGAAGGCCTGGGGCTTCGACCTGGGGTCGATCAGGGCGCCGGTCCACCTCTGGCAGGGGGGCCACGACAAGATGGTGCCCTTCGTCCACGGGCAATGGCTCGCGTCCCACTGTGGCGGGGCGTGCCCGCACCTGTACCCGGAGCACGGCCACCTCACCCTCGCGGTGGACTCCATCGGCGCCATCCTGGACGAGCTCGTCGCCAACTGAGGTCGGCAGATCCGGTTCGGGAGATGGCCGGCACCGGCCCCTGTGCCCCCTGTGCCCCCTGTGCCCCCTGTGCCGCCCTGTGGATGTAACGGCCACGCAGGACGTCCGTGCCGGCCAAGAGCAACCTTTCGGGGGCCTTCGACGGCCGTGCGTGCCTTCCGGCAGAGCAAATAGGCAAGGACACCGGCGCCAGGCCTGCCGCACGGCCCGCTCTTGGCCGATGTTTCCACGGAGTGGAACAACGGCACGGATTGGGAGGCGGAGGGGCTAGGAAGCTACTCCACCGACTCCCAGACGGTGGCGATGCCCTGGCCCACACCGATGCACATTGTCGCAAGCCCGTGCCGCGCGCCCCGGCGCCGCATCTCGTGCGCGAGCGTCGCCACCAGGCGGGCGCCCGAGGCGCCCAGCGGATGACCGATGGCGATGGCACCCCCGTTCACGTTGACCTTCTCCTGGTCCAGGCCCAGCTCCCGCATGACGGGGAGCGCCTGCGCGGCGAAGGCCTCGTTCAGCTCCACGAGGTCCAGGTCGCTCACCGATAGGCCCGCCCGCTCGAGCGCCAGGCGCGAGGCCGGGATGGGGCCCAGGCCCATGGTCGCCGGGTCCACGCCCGCCACGGCGGAGGCGCGGAACCGGATGATCGGTCGGAGGCCAGCCTCGCGGGCACGAGCCTCGGACATGACGACCACGGCCGCGGCCCCGTCGTTGATCCCGCTGCTGTTCCCCGCGGTGACGGACCCCGATTCGTCCTTGCGGAATGCCGGCTTCAGCCCGGCCAACTGCTCCAGAGTCGTATCGGGCCGTGGGTGCTCGTCGCGCGAGACCTCGACCGTCTCGCCGCGCTTCGGACCCGGCACGGAAATCGGTATCACCTCGTCCGCGAAGCGCCCTGCCTCGAATGCCGCCGCCCACCGCTGGTGGGACTGGAGGGCAAATCGGTCCTGGTCCTCGCGTGACACGCCCACCTTCTCGACCACGTTCTCGGCGGTCTCGCCCATGGAGTACGGGTAGTGGACCTCGGCGAGGCGCGGGTTGGTGAACCGCCAGCCCAGGGTCGTGTCGTACATCGTCTGCTCCCCGCGGGGGAAAGCGGCGGAGGGCTTGGCCATCACGAAGGGGGCGCGGGTCATGGACTCGGTTCCGCCCGCCACGAACACGGCGCCGTCGCCAGCCGCAATGGCGTGGGCCGCCGCGATCACCGCCGACATCCCACTCCCGCACAGGCGGTTGATGGTCTGCCCCGGAACCGACACCGGCAGCCCGGCCAGGAGTACGGCCATCCGGCCGACGTTGCGGTTGTCCTCGCCGGCCTGGTTGGCGGCGCCCAGGATCACGTCGTCGATGGACGTCGGGTCAATCCCCGCGCGCTCGACCACCGCCCGGATGACGTGCGCGGCCATGTCGTCCGGGCGCGCGTTCGCCAGCGCCCCGCCATAGCGGCCAAAGGGCGTCCGCAGGCCGTCCACGACGACCGCGGTGCGGGCTGGATCGGTGTTCCTCACCCCGACAGTATGCCCGCCCAGGCGTGCTCGACTAATACGACTCCACGGGCACCGGCGTGAGCGCGAAGTCGCGTCCGTTCCGGCTCAGGATGGTGGCATCGCAGGATTCGGCGGCGGCCGCAATCAGCGCATCGGTCAGGCTCAAGGTCCAGCCCCGGGCGCGGGCGTCCAGTCGCCACCTGCCGGCTCGCTCTGCGGCATCAGGGCCGGGCTGAACGTATTCCGGGAGGTTCAAGAGTGTCTGAAGGCGACCCAGCTCGCCCGCTCGGACGCCAGACCACGATTCGCAGCTCACGATCTCGTTCAGGAACAACTCGTCGCCATCGGCCATCAACCGATCCAGCGCCGCGACCGCGTCTGGGTCGTCTCGGAGGTAGTCGATCACGAATGTCGTGTCGAGCATGTAGCGCACGCCTACGCCTCCGGGTTGCGAGGCGGACCGTGCTGCGGACCGTACGTCTTCTCGGCGCGGCCCTTGCGGACCCATTCAACCACCGCTTCCGAGGTCGGGAAAAGTGGGTGATCCTTCCACATGCCACGAGTGGCTTCAAAGCCGGCGCGCATCCGGTCTCGACGGACCCGAGCCTCCAGGGCTTCGGCCACGTAGCGGCTCCGACCGCGTGGTCCGGCGTACTTGTCCGCCTCCTCGACCAGCTCGCGCGGCAGGACCAGGTTCGTGCGCATAGTCATGCGCACAAGTATGCGCACAAGACGCCACCTGTCAATGGGCGGCGTCCGATCGGTCGCAGAGCGAACGCGAGGGGCTAGCATCGGTCCGTGGCCGACCGCACCCGATCCCTGCCCATCCCCGGCGTGCGTCGGGCGTGGTGGCTGCGCGAGGCCCTGCTCGCCGAGTCGCAGGCCGGAGGGGTGGAGGCGGCTCCCCCGCTGACGAGCGAGACGACCGCCGACGTGGTGATCATCGGGGGCGGGTACACGGGGATGTGGACCGCCTACTTCCTGAGCGAGCGGGCACCGGGAACGCGGATCGTCCTCCTGGAGCAGGACATCTGCGGGGGAGGGCCGTCCGGGCGGAACGGAGGGTTCGTGCATGGCTGGTGGGAGGTCCTGCCGTACCTCGTGAAGCGCTACGGGCCGGAGCGTGGGCTCGAGGCCGCGCAGGCCGCGGACGAGGTGGTGGATGGGATCGGCGACTGGTGCGCGCAGCACGGCGTGGACGCGTGGTTCCAGAAGGCCGGCTACCTGTCCGCCAGCGCGTTCCCGGCGGAGGCGAGCGGATTCGAACAGACCACCGAGACCACCGCCCGGCTGGGCGCCCCGGGCCAGCTGGTCGCCTGGGACGCCGAGGCGGTCCAGCGGGTGTGCGCCTCCCCGGCGTTCCGCGACGGGCTCTGGATGCCCAGCGCCGCGTCCATCCAGCCCGCCCGCCTGGCCCGCGGCCTGCGCCGGGTCCTCCTCCAGCGCGGGGTCGTGATCTACGAGAACACGCGGGTCCAACGGATGGAGACCGCGACCGGCGTCAATCGGGCCAGCGCCCCGGGACAGCCATCGGTCCGGGTCTGGACCGATGGCGGATCGGTCCGTGCCCACCAGGCGGTCCTGGCCGTGAACGCGTGGGCGGCGGGGTGGCCCGGCCATCGGATGCGGCTCCTGGCGTGGGGCAGCTACATGGTCGTGACCGAACCGATCCCCGACCGGCTGGCGGCGCTGGGCTGGACCGGGGGCGAGCTGCTGAGCGACACGCGCTTCACGATCAGCTACTTCCGGACCACCCGGGACGGGCGCATCGCGTTCGGGGCGGGGGTGGGCGCGGCCGGGATGGGCGGGCGGATCGATGGGACGTATACCGCCGACCGGCGCGCCGTGGAGCGGGTGGTGTCGAACTTCGACCACCTCCTTCCCATGCTGGGCGACGTCCGCTTCGAGGACGCCTGGGGCGGACCGATCGACATCACCGGTCACCGCTTCCCGGAGATCGGGTCACGAGACGGCGGCCGGGTCCACTACGCCTACGGGTTCGCCGGCAACGGCGCCGGCCCGTCGCGCCTGGCCGGCAGGGTCCTCGCCGCCCTGGTGGACGACCCCTACGACCCGCTGGCCAAACTGGCCTTCGTGGGCCGGCGACAGCGGATCCTCCCGCCGGAGCCGTTCCGGTTCATCGGGGCGCGGGTCATCCGCGAGGCGCTCATCCGTCGCGATGACGCCCTCGACGCCGGCCTCACCCCCAGTGTCCCGGTCCGGATGATCGCTCGCGTACCGGGCTGGATGGGCTACCGATTCGAGCACTGACGGCGTAGCATCAGCCGAACGACCGCGTTGCCCGGCCTGAGCGCCGTCGCATCGGTCCCGGAGGAGGTTTTCGCCCGTGCTCGCCCGCCACCACCTGCGCCCCGCCGCGATCCTTGCCGTCCTCGCGACCATGATCGTCGCCGCCTGCTCCGGCGGCGGGGGGAACGAGCCGCAGGCCCTGACCGTCCTCGAATGGGCCGGATACGAGGCGCCCGACTTCTGGACCGACTTCCAGACCGCCAACCCCGACGTGGCGGTGGACTTCCAGTTCGGGACGACCGACGCGGACATCCTCAGCAAGATGGAGAACGACAGCACCGCTGACGTCTTCCACTTCTACACCGGCTGGCAGCAGTTCTACGTGGACGAGGGGCTGGTCCAGGAGATCGACACCTCCAAGCTCGCGAACTGGGACAAGGTCCCCCAGGCCATGCAGGAGCTGGGCCAGATCGACGGCAAGCAGTACTACGTGCCGTGGGATTGGGGCTTCACCTCCATCCTGTACAACACCGCTCAGGTGGACGAAGTCACCAGCTGGGACGTGCTGTTCAACGCCGATTACGACCAGCACATCGCGATGTGGAACGACGGGCCGGCAGCCGTGACCGTGTCGAGCTACATCCACGGCTGGGACGAGACCGCCATCACCGCTGACCAGCTGGCCCAGATCGAGCAGGAGTGGATCACCCAGAAGCCGCTGAACATCCACTACTGGGACTCGGAGTACGAGAACCTGTGCCCCGAGGTCATGAGCCAGGACATCTGGGTCGCGTATGCATGGCAGGGCTGCTACGCGTCCGCGCTGTACGGCCCGGTTGACGCCGATGGTGTCTACCATCCCGAGGACGCACCGCCGGTTGCCTATGCCAACCCGGTCGAGGGACGGAACTCGTGGGTGGGCCTGTATGGGATCAGCGCGAACTCCGACAGCCCCGAGCTTGCCCTGAAGTTCATCGACGACAAGCTCGCGACCCTCTCGTGCAGCAATGCGATGACGCTCTTCTACTACGGGTGCGCCAACCAGGAGGTCATGGACGGGGTCACCGACCCGGTCCTCATCGAGGCGTTCAGCCTCGATGATCCGAGCGTCCTGGAGTCGACGAACTTCACCCCGAATGTCACCGAGCAGCAGCGCAACGACTGGACCGCGATGTGGTCGCGGGTGACCGCCGAATAGGGCTTCGCTCCCGGGCATCGGTCTAGGCCGACACCGGACCGATCCCCATGCTGGGCCGACGCGGGGCGCTCCGCGCTCTCGCCGTCCCGCCGTACGTCTGGCTGGGGCTGTTCTTCGTCCTGCCCCTGGTCCTGGTCGTCGCCATCTCGTTCCGATCCGAGAGCGGACCGATCAACTTCGAGCACCCGTGGAATCTCAGCCTGGTCCAGTACCAGAACATCTGGGAGACCCCGGCGTTCCTGCGGCTGCTGGGCATCTCGATCCTCATGGCCCTGACCGTGGCCGCCGTGGCCACGGTCCTCGCCTACCCGATCGCCTACTTCCTGACCTTCCGCGCCCGACAGCGGGCAACCCTGTACCTCGTCCTGCTGCTCATCCCGTTTGCGACCAGCTACCTGCTGCGGGTCATGGCCTGGCGGCTGATGCTGGGCGAGCACGGGGCGATCAACTCGTTCCTCCAGTTCCTGGGCGTCATCCGCGAACCGCTGGACCTGCTCCTGTACTCCAGGGCAGCCGTGGTCATCACCCTCATCTACGTCTGGATCCCGTTCGCGGCGCTGCCCATCTATGCCTCCCTCCAGCGCATCGATCGTGGCCACCTGGAAGCCGGGGCGGACCTGGGCGCCGGCCCGTGGACACGGTTCTGGCGAATCACGATCCCGCTGGGCCTGCCCGGGACCCTGGCCGCGTTCTTCATGGTCTTCATCCCCACCGTGGGCGAGTACGTGACTCCCACCCTCATCGGAGGAACCGAGGGGATCATGTACGGCAACCTCATCCAGCAGTTCTTCAGCTCCTCGGCGAACTGGGCCCAGGGCTCGGCGCTGGCGGTCGTGATGCTGGTGGTCACCGCGATCCTGGTGATCGTAGGGCTGCGGGCGGTTGACCTCCGACGGGTGACCGCCTGATGGTTGCCGCGTCGGGCGCCCGCAAGCCATCGCCCGCCATCGGGGTGGGACGCACCCGCCTGCCACTGCGGGCCTACTTCGTCGTGCTGGTCCTGCTCCTGTACCTGCCCATCGGTCTGCTGTTCCTGTTCTCGTTCAACTCGAACACGTTCCTCGCATTCCCCATGCAGGGATTCACCCTCCACTGGTACGAGGAGGCGCTCTCCGACGCGGCGCTGTTGGGCGCGGCACGCAATTCGGTCATCGTGGGCGCGCTGGCGGCGAGCGTGGCCACCGCCATCGGGTTCGCGGTGAGCGTGGCCGTCGTCCGCTTCCGATTCCGCGGTCGGGCCGGGCTGGTGGGGCTGGCCGGGCTCCCGCTCATCGTGCCGTTCATCGTCCTGGGCGTCTCGCTGTTCCTGCTCTTCGTGTTCGTCGGGGTACCCCGGTCGCTGCTGACCATCGCCATCGGTCACACGGTGGTGGCCACCCCGTTCGCGGCGCTCATCTGCCTCGCGCGGATGCTCGGGCTGGATGCCAACCTCGAGGACGCGGCCATGGACCTGGGCGCGACCTACCGCACCACCCTGCGCCGGGTGGTCGTGCCCCTCATGGGGCCGTCGCTCCTGTCCGCATGGCTGACCTGCTTCATCGTGTCGTTCGACGAGGTGGCGATTGCCCTGTTCCTGGCCGGCGGGGATCCCACCTTCCCGATCTTCCTGTACGGGCAGCTGCGATTCGCGCAGCGGCTCCCCGTGTTGATCGCGATGGCCGTGATGCTCATGTTCGCGACGGTCACCCTGACCCTGATCGCGTTCCGCGTGGGCCGGCGCCGCGCCTGACTGGCGTCAGTGACTGTGCGCGGCTCCCCCATGGCGGTGAGCGGCGGGGTGGGTCGAAGCGACCGCGTCGAGCAGTCGGCGCGAGGCGAACGCCACCTCGGCCACGGCCTCGTTGAACGCGGCCTCGTTGGCAGCCGAGGGCTTGCGGTAGCCGCTCACCTTGCGGACGAACTGGAGGGCGGCGGCGGTGATGTCGTCATCGGGCGCCACGTCGGCCCCGGTGCGCAGGACGTGGATGGATCGGCACATGCCCCAAGCCTACCCTCGCCGGGTCTCGATGATCCATTGATGTTTGTGCGCTGATAACAATCGGCCAACTGGCGCGGGTCGAGTCGGTCGCCAGGCCGCCATCATGGCCGTAATACCTGCCCCGAGGAACATGCGGCCATGCAAGGTCCCTGCTGAACCCATTTCGGAAGCATGCCCGCGCCTTTCTTGGCCGTTTGTTCGCCGGGGAGAAACGTCCGCGCCGAAGATGCGAAAACGGCCGGGTGCGACGGGTCAGAACTCGGGGATGAGCTCCTCGAGCGAGTCGATGATCCGATCCGCAGCGGCGACATCGGTCTCCGCGAACTGGGGGACCGCGATGCAGGCCAGGCCCGCCGCCTTGGCGGATGCCACGCCGGCTGCCGAATCCTCCAGGGCGAGGACGTGCTCGGGGGCCACGCCCAGCCGCTCGCAGGCCAGGAGGTAGATGTCCGGGGCGGGCTTGGAGTGGAGGACGTCGTCGGAGGTCACGATCACGTCGAACACCTCCGTCCAGGCGCGCGGTGGTGAGAGCCGCGTCCACCAGGCGTCGCGGCGAGTTCGAGGCGAGGGCCAGCGGCAGGCGGCCGCGCAAGCGGGCCACCAGCTCCAGGGCCCCGGGCCGCCCGGCCACGTCCTGCTGGAGGAGGGCGTACATGGACAGCACCATCTCCTCGACGAGCGCCGGCCCCTCGTCCTCGGGCCGACCCAGCCGCTGCGCGAAGTAGCGCGCGGTCCAGTCGAACGAGGTCCCGATCACGGCCAGCTTGTCCTCGCGCGTGAACACCGCGCCGTGTGCGGCGAACAGCTGCTCCTCGGCGCCCTGCCACACGACCTCGGTGTCCAGCAGCAGGCCGTCCATGTCGAACACGACCGCCAGGTACCGATGTGGCGGCTGGGCGTTCATCCCGCCTCGGTGAAGAAGGACCCGCGGCTTCCCGCCAGGGAGCGGAGGAGCGGCACGACGGCGTACCGATCGTCGGAGGCGTGGGCCGCCAGCCGTCCAGGGTCGCCACCGCGGCCGCGAGACCCCGCTCCTCGCCCCACGCCAGCGGGCCGTTGGGCCAGTTGGTTCCCAGGCGCATGGCGGTGTCGATGGCTTCGGGGCTGGCGGTTCGATCCTCCACCGCGGACGCAGCCTCGTTCACGATCGTGGCCAGGATCCGGTCGCGGATCGCCTCGGCGCCCAGCGGCGCCGTTGCGAGGCCGGCCTCGGTGGCGGACGCGATGCCGCCCCACGGCTCGCCGCGCTCGCCATCGGCCCCGTAGGCGTAGAAGCCGGCGCCCGTCTTGCGCCCCAACCGGCCGGCGCCGACCAGCACCGCCTGGAGCGGATGGGGCAGGTAGCGCGGCGCCCGGCCGAACCCCTCCCACACGCTCTGGCTGACGGCGAGGTTCACGTCGGCCCCAATCGCGTCGATGAGCTCGAACGGCCCCATCCGGAAGCCCGCGTCACGCATCGCCCCGTCGATGGCCTCCACCCCGGCCGCGCCCTCGCCCAGGATGCGCAGCGCCTCGAGGTAGTACGGCCGCGCCACCCGGTTCACGATGAACCCGGGCGTGTCCGCGGCCTCGACCGGCGTCTTCCCCAGCTGGCGGGCCAGGGCCATCGTCGCGTCCACCACCGCCGGCGAGGTCCCCGGTGCCCCGATCACCTCGACCAGGGCCATGAGCGGGACCGGGTTGAAGAAGTGCATGCCCACCACGCGATCGGGGCGCGCCGCCGCCACGGCAATCTCGCGCACCGACAGGGACGAGGTGTTGGTGGCCAGGATCGTCCCGGCCGCGGCCGCGGCGTCGAGCCGCCGGAACGCGTCGCGCTTGAGGTCCAGGTCCTCGGGAATGGCCTCGACCACGAGGTCGGACGCGGCCAGGTCGGCGACCGAGCCGGCCTCGGTGATCCGTCGCAGCGCGGCGTCGGCGTCTCCTGCCGCGAGCTGGCCCTTGGCCACCTTGCGCTCGAGGAAGCCCGCCGATCCGGTCCAGGGCCCGTTCGTACGCGCCGCTCACCGGGTCCAGGAGGCGCACCTCCAGCCCGGCCTCGGCCGCCACCTGGGCGATCCCCGCCCCCATCGTCCCGGCACCGAGGACGCCGATCCGTCGGATGGGCTGCGGCTCCGGGCTCAGGACCAGGCCCTCAGTGACCGGTGAAGCGGGGGTCGCGCTTCTCCGCGAAGGCCGCCAGTCCCTCGCCGTGGTCATCGGTCCGCCCGGCCACGTCCTGGAGGGCGGCCTCGAAGGCCATGCTCGCCGCCAGGTCGGCCTGCTCGGCCTGGTTGATGGACCGCTTGGCCAGACCGATGGCGGCGGTCGGCGCCGCCGCCAGCCGCCGGGCCGCCTCGCGGACCCCATCGGCGAACTCGGTGGGGGGGAACACGCGGTTCACGAGACCCGCCGCGGCCGCCTCGGCCGCGGACATCGGTTCGCCGGTGAACATCAGCTCGGCCGCCCGATGGCGGCCGAGCGCGCGGACCAGGGTGCGGGTCGAGCCGGAGTCGGGCACGAGGCCGATCCGGATGAACGCCTGGATGAAGCGCGCATCCTCGCTGGCGTACACCAGGTCGCAGGCCAGGGCCAGGCTGGCCCCGGCGCCCGCCGCCACCCCGTTGACCGCGGCGATGACCGGCTTGGGCAGCGTGCGGATGGCGGTCATGAGCGGGTTGTACTCGGTGGTCAGGACGTGGCGGAAGTCCCGCTCGCCGTCTCCGCCGCGCAGGTCGGCCCCCGAGCAGAAGCCGCGTCCCTCGCCGGTCAGGACGACGCAGCGGACGGCGTCATCACGCCCCGCAGCCTTCACCGCGGCCGCCAGCTCGCGACGCATGGTCGCGTTCAGCGCGTTCAGCGAATCGGGACGATTGAGGGTGATGGTGCCGACGCCGTCGACGACGGTCCAGCGGATGGTTTCGTACGCGGGCTCGGCCACGCCCCGATTCTAGCCAGCCGCCGTGGCAGCGCGACGCTCGCGGAAGGATCGGCCCTTCATCCGGTTGCCGCAGACCGCCATCGTGCACCACGCCCCCGAGTGGTTTCGGGAGTGGTCGTAGTAGGCCCACTGGCATTCGTCGTTGCGGCAGATCTTCAACCGATCCCAGGTGCCGGTGGTCATCGCGTCGTACACGACGGCCAGCACCGCGCCCATGGCGGGGGCGATCCCGCTCCCCCGGGCTTCGAGGTGCGCGCGACCGTTGACCCGCATGCGGAGCGGGTAGTGGGCGGCGAGGTGGTCCAGGGCCTGGTGGGCCGCGTCGCGGTCGGCGTGGCCGCCGTTGGCGGCCAGTGCGTCGCGAAGCGCTTCGCGGATGGCCACGGTCGTGGCCAGATCCGCATCGGTCAGGCGGCGGCGGGCAGGCAGGAGCCCGCGCGCGGTGAACCACTCGGCCGCGTCGGCGGGGTTGGCGAGGCCCTCCCAGCCCGACTCCACGTCGCGCGTGTTCACGAGCTGACGGATCAGCTCCAGGTCGCCCGGCGCGGGGTCGCGCCGGGGGGCGTCCTCGGCCACGGGGACGGTCAGTGATGTCGCCAAGATTCCTCTCCAGCTGTCCCCAAATCACCACCGATTCGGGTTGACAGGTTAGTACTAACTGCCATACAGTATACGCAGGTTAGCAATGGCGTCAATGGAAGGTCCGACATGTTCCAGATCGAGCACCCAACCGACTACCTGAACCGGGTCAACGACGAGCGTACCCGGATCGAGAAGCGCAACCAGCTCCTGCGTGCCCTTCGCGGTTCGACACCGCCGTTCGGCGGGGCGACCGAGGAGCAGCTGCGGCGCGTCATGCGCGATCAGCTCCAGGCCCAGACCGATTCCGGCCGCTAGGCCGGGAGGGTCCCCACTCCCCGGAGGGTTTGCCCACATGAACCGATCCGACGTCGAACAGTGGATTGCCGACTACCGCCAGGCGTGGACGACCGATGACCCCGACGAGATCGCCACGCTCTTCACCGAGGACGCGACGTACTCGCCCTACCCGTGGCCGCGGGACCGCCGGCCCTGGACCGGGCGGGACGAGATCGTGGCCAAGTGGATCAGCCATGCCGATTCGAAGGTCGGCTGGCGATTCGAGCACGAGATCGTGGCGGTCGAGGGCGACACCGCGGTCATCGAAGGATGGACCGACTACGACCGTGGCGAGGGGGAACCATGGACCGAACAGTTCGCGAACATCTGGGTCGTCCGCTTCGGGCCCGACAACCGGGCACGCACCTTCGCCGAATGGTGGGTCCAAAGCCCGACCGACTAGGTCGTCGGGCGCCGGGGATCAGAGACCGGTGAAGTCCGGCTCGCGCTTCTCGAGGAAGGCGGCCATGCCCTCCTTCTGGTCGGCCGACGAGAACAGCAGGTAGAACAGCCGGCGTTCGTGGGCCAGGCCATCGGTCAGGCTCATCTCGTAGGCGTTGTTCACGGACTCCTTGGCCAGGCGCAGGGCCAGCGGGGCGCGCTTCGCGATCTCGGCCGCGAGGTCCAGGGCATCGCTCACCAGCAGCTCGTCGGGGACGACCCGTGAGACGAGACCGATCCGCTCCGCCTCGGCGGCGGTGATGGGCTCACCGGTCAGGATCATCTCCATGGCCTTGGACTTGCCCACCGCGCGGGGCAGGCGCTGGGTGCCGCCGGCGCCGGGCATGATCCCGATCTTGATCTCCGGCTGACCGAACTTCGCGCCCTCGGCGGCCACGATCAGGTCCAGGGCCATCGCCAGCTCGCAGCCACCGCCCAGGCACCATCCCGCGACCGCGGCGATCACCGGCTTGCCGATCCGCCGCACCCGGTCCCACTGGGCAATCCGGTTGGTCTTCAGCATGTCGATGGGCGAGGCATCGGCCATCTCGGCGATGTCCGCGCCGGCCGCGAACGCCCGGTCAGTGCCGGTCACGACCAGGACCCGGATGGCGTCGTCGCGGTCCAGCGCCTCGAGCGCGTCGCACAGCGCGTCCATGAACGGGCCGTTCAGCGCGTTCAGCTGCTTGGGCCGGTTCAGGCGGACGAGGGCCACCCGGCGAGCCTCATCCCGCTCGACCAGGACCAGCGGCTCGGTCTGCGGTTCGTCGGTCATGGGACGGCCTCGAAGGCGGAGTACAGCGGGCCTCCGCACGCGCCGCAGTATGCGTGGTGGGCCGGCAGGCCCGTCGCGCCACACGCCCGGCAGGTGCGACCCGCCCCCGCCTCCAGGCTGCGCAGGGCCTCGTAGTCGGGCGGTCGCTTGGCGTGGAAGGCGGCGACCGCCTCGCGCGTCTCGTCTGCGGTGGAGTGGATGGCCAGCCAGTCGCGGGCGTGGGTCACGGTCTGAGCCCAGACCAGGTCGCGCCACCAGTTCAGCTGGGTCTTCGTGTAGCGCAGCGCCTCGGGCAGCTTGCGGCGCAGGTTGGCGGCCAGCTCCGCGACCGTGGCATCCAGCTCGGCGCGGGGCACGACCCGGGTCACGAGCCCCCATTCGAGGGCCGTCGCCGCCGGGACGGGCTCGCACAGGAGCAGGATCTCGCGCGCCCGCCGGTCACCGACCAGCAGGGGCAGCCACTGGGTCGCGCCCCCGGCGGGCACCGAGCCGTGCTCGGGACCCACGTGGCGGATGTACGTGTCGTCGGCCATGACCGACAGGTCGCACGCCATCTGGAGCTCGTTCCCGCCCCCCACGCACGCCCCGTTGATCCGCGCGATGGTCGGCTTGCCAATGGTGCGCAGCCGGTCGTGCATCTCGATGAACGCCCCCATCCAGCGCCAGTACTGGCCGCTGGTCGAGCCCATGGCCGCCTGCTCGTCCAGGTCGGCGCCGGTGCAGAAGGCGCGCTCCCCCGCCCCGGTCACGACCACGCACGACACGGCGTCGTCCCAGGCCGCCTGCTCGAAGGCCGCGCCCAGCTCACGCATCGTGCGGAAGTCGAACGCGTTCATGACCGCGGGCCGGTCGATCGTGACCGTGGCCACCCCGGTCGTGGCGTCGCGGTCGTATCGGATCCGTTCGAAGCCCAGGGTGGCCGGGTCGGCCGCGATCGGTGCCTCCGGCTCGGTCACGAACGCAGCCCCATCGGTCTCAGCGGGCCTTGCGCAGCCAGGGCGTGAGCGCCCGCCCGTCGTCCACGATGAGCAGGGTCACCCCGGCTCCGGCGAAGTTGCGCAGGTCCTTCCCGCTCTCGACCCCGGCCTCCGAGGCGAGCGCCGCATCGAGATCGGCGCGGGTGTCGAACACCATCCTGGCCATCATGTAGAACGCCGGCGGCCGGCCACCCACCCCGTCGGCCCGAACGGCGTGCACGCCGCGGAGCTTGGGGTAGCGGCTCACGATGGGCGTGTGGACGTTCAGGTAGTGGAGGTCGAAGGCCGCGGGGTCCTCAGGCTGCGCGTAGAGGGCGATCAGGTGGGCGGCCACGCGGCGGAGCGCTACTTGCTGGCGAAGTAGTCGGCGTTGATCTGGATGTAGCTGGTGTACTGCTCGGGGACCGCGTCCTCCGCGAAGATGGCGGTCACCGGGCACTCCGGCTCGCACGCCCCGCAGTCGATGCACTCGTCCGGATCGATGAAGAACATCGTGTCGTCATCGGTGGCATGGATGCAGTCCACCGGGCATACGTCGACGCACGACGCGTCCTTGACACCGATGCAGGGCTCCACGATCACGTAGGTCATCTCGGCCGGATGGTACACCGATGCCGGCGCCCTGCAGGCGCCGGTGGTGGGTGGCACGCGCGGCGATCTCGGGTACAGTCGGCGGCATGTCACTGCCCTGGTCATTCGGCCACCCACCGCTGATCGTGGCCGCGGCCACGCCCCTGCGCGACGGCGGGGACGAGCTGGACGAGGCGGCCATTGGACCGATGGTGGCCTTCCTGGAGGGCCGCGGGGCCGATGGCGTCTTCTGCTGCGGGACGACGGGCGAGGGCATCCTGCTCGGAATGGACGAGCGGAAGCGCGCCGGCCGCGCGTTCCGGGCGGCCGTGCGTGGCCGGCTGCTGGTCCATGCCGGGGCCCAGACGACCGCCGACACGGTGGCCCTGGCGGCCGACGCCGCCGAGCTGGGGGCGGACGGGGTGGCGGTCATCCCCCCGCCCTACTTCCCACTCGGGCCGGAGGCCCTGACCGTTCACCTGGCGGCCGCGGCGGCAGCCTGCGCGCCACTTCCCTTCTTCATCTACGTCTTCACCCGCCGGAGCGGCTACCCGCTGCCCCCCGAGGTCATCGGGGCCGTGGCGGGTCGGGCGCCGAACCTTGCCGGGCTCAAGGTGTCCGAGTCGCCCCTGGCTGACGTGCTGCCCTACATGGGGCTGGGGCTGCCGGTCCTGGTGGGGTCGGAGCCGCTCATCGTTCCGGCGCTGGCCGCCGGCGCGGCGGGGACCGTGAGCGGGCTGGCCGCGGCCTTCCCCGACGTGGTGCGAGCCGTCCTCGACGCTCCCGATGCCGCCGGGGAGGCGCGCCTCGAGACGCTCCGCGGCGTCATGGAAAGTGCGCCGTTCGTGCCATCGGTCAAGCACGTACTCGGTCGACGCGGAGTCCCCGTTGGACCAGACGTCCGAGCACCGTTACAGCCCTTGACCGCGGAGCAGGCCTCGCGCCTGGACGCCGGGCTCGACGGCCTGGGGCTGTAGCCCTCAGCCGGTCGCCAGCTCCGCCGCGGAGGCGGCGGCCCGGAGCCGCGCAAACCCGGGCTTGACCTGCTCGTTGATGATCCGCAGCCGGCCGTCGAACGGCAGGAACGCGCTCTTGATCCCGTTCAGGGTCAGCCATTCCATGTCGTCCAGGCCGATCCCAAAGGTGCGGGCCAGGGCCGCGAACTCATCGGTCAGGCTGATCCCGCTCATGAGCCGGTTGTCGGTGTTGACCGTCACCCGGAAGCGAAGCCGGCGGAGGAGGTCGATGGGGTGGTCGGCGATGGAGCGCACGGCACCGATGTGCACGTTCGAGGTGGGGCACATCTCGATCGGGACACGCGTGTCGCGCACGTAGGCCGCCAGGCGACCGAGCTTGACGTGGCCGTCGGGCTGGACCGTGATGTCATCCACGATCCGGACGCCGTGGCCCAGGCGCTCCGCGCCGCACCATTGGAGCGCCTCCCAGATGGACGGCAGACCGAAGGCCTCGCCAGCGTGGAGGGTGAAGTGGAAGTTCTCGTGGGCGATGAGCTGGAAGGCGTCGAGGAATCGTGTCGGCGGGTAGCCCGCCTCGGGTCCGGCCATGTCAAAGCCGAGGACACCCTCGTCCCGGTGGCGGATGGCCAGCTCGGCGATCTCCATCGCGTGGGAATCGGCCTGCCGGATGGCGCTCAGGAGGAGACCCATGGTGATCCCCCGACCTTCCACGCCCCGCCGGAAGCCGGCCAGCACGGCCGCGACGACGTCGTCCAGGGCCATGCCCTTCTGGCGGTGGAGCTCCGGTGCGAACCGGATCTCCGCGTACACCACGCCATCAGCCGCCAGGTCCTCGACGCATTCGACCGCCACCCGTTCCAACGCCTCGGGAGTCTGCATGACGCCCACCGTGTGGGCGAAGGCCTCGAGGTACTGCTCCAGGGACGAGTCCGGCTTGCCCTGGAAGAACCAGGCGGCCAGCTCGTCCGGGTCGGTGGTCGGCAGGTCGCGGTACCCGGTCTCGGACGCCAGCTCGATCACGGTCCGGGGCCGAACGCCCCCGTCCAGGTGATCGTGGAGGAGCACCTTGGGCGCGGACCGGATGGTGGCGACGTCGAGACTCACGCGTACGCCACGCTCAGCCCGACTCGGCGACCGTGGCGTCGGTGATCGGCGCCCCGGAGTGGATGCCCGTGCGCTTGTGGAGCGGGGCCGTGGCGGCATCGTTCATTTCGAAGCGCGAGGGCGGCGCCGCGGCGGCGAGCCGCGCGATCTCCTCCTCGGTCAGCTCATACCCGAACTGGATGGCGGCCACGTTCTCGTCCTGGTAGCGGCGCGGGAGTGAGGCGCGAATCGACGCCTCGTCGAACTCGATCCCGGCCAGGCGGAGCAGCCGACCCAGCGCGATCATGTTGCCGAACAGCTCCTTGCCGAATCGCTCCGAGCCGAGCGACGCGAACGGGATCTGCTCGTCGCCGGGAAGCCCCAGGCCGAGATCGGTCACGACCTTGCGGCCACTGATGTGGAGATGGCCCTTGTCCGCGAGGCGCAGGAGGATGTCGGCCTCCTCGACCACCGGGTTGTCGATGGGGTCGTCGCCAAAGGTCACGAACGCGTCCGACATCGAGCCACGAACCGACGAGTCGTAGTCGAGGAGGACGGTCACGTGCTTGCCCATCCGGGCGAGCAGGCTGCCGAGGACGCCGGCGATGACCCGGACTCCCTGGCCGCCCACCCCGTCGAGCGCGATTCGCGTCGTCGCCATCGGTCCAAGCCTACCCGGTCACCAGGCGAATCTCGACCGGGAGCGCGGTTCGGGCCCAGCCGCTCATCCGCTCCCCGGGTTGCCAGGCCTGGTACTTGCCGGCCAGCAGCTCCCGGGCGAGCATGTCATCCGGCCCGGGCGCGACCTCGTGGGCGTCACCTCCGAACCAGGTTTCCCCGATCCGGACCCGGACGGCGGGCTTGCGGCGGAGGTTGCGGACCCAGTGCGACCGGTCGCCGCCGCCCGACAGCATGAAGATCCGCTCCCCGTCGCCATCGGCCGCGAACCACATCTCGACCACCCGCGGCTCCCCGCTCACCCGCCCGGTGGTCTCGAGGTAGCAGAAGGGTCGCTCGGCGAGGCCCCGGTCCAGCGCCACTCGGTCGCCTAGCCCAGTTCCTCGGGATCGATCCCGGCCGCGTGGAGCGCGTCTGCCAGCGAGATCTCGCCCTTCGCGACCTGGAGCTTCACCGCGGGATCGAGTCGTTGCATGAGCGCCAGGCGCTTCTGGGACTCGGCCCGCTTGCGCGCCTTCTCGTCGTCGGAGACCACCGCGCGCTCCGCGCGCGGTTCAACTGCCGGGGCCGCCGCGTCAGCCTCGGAGGCCGAGGCGCCATCGGTCCCGTTTCCGTGCGTGCCGTTCCCATCGGTCCCGGTGGCGTGGCCCTCCGGATAGAGGATGCCCAGCTCGAACGGGCCCAGCCGCTCGGCACCCTTGGGCGCCCGCTTGTAGGTCTTGCGGTAGTAGGTGAGCATCTCGTTCGCGTTCGCGAAGCCGATCCGCCGCCCGTTGTTCTCGATGCACTGCGACGTGATGTCCACGAACGAGAACCCGGGGTGCTCGATCGCCTCGCGGATGGCGGTCCGCATCTGGGGCTGGTGGTACACCGTTGTGCGCGCGTACAGGGCGTGCGGGGAGCTGCGGACGATGCCCTGCAGGTTGATGGGCGTGTTCGGGTTGCCGCCTGGGGAGGAGAGCGTCTTCGTCCCGCTGGGCGTGGTCGGCCCTGTCTGGCCGCCGGTCAGCCCATAGATCTCGTTGTTGTTGCACAGGACCGTGATGGGCGCGTTGCGCCGGATGGCGTGGATGAGGTGGTTGCCGCCGATGCTCGCCGTGTCTCCGTCGCCGGCCACCACGATCACGTTCAGCTCCGGGCGGACGGTCTTGATCGCCTCGGCCACCGGCAGCGTCCTCCCGTGGAGGGTGTAGACCGATTCGAAGCGCATGTAGCTGCCCATCCGCCCGGTGCAGCCGATGCCGGTCACGATGACCGTGTTGCGCTGGTCCAGGCCCAGCTCGTCGAGGACCATGGCCAGCTCGATCATGATCGTGCCGATCCCGCATCCGGGGCACCAGATGGTCGGGAACAGGTCCATCTTCAGCTTGGACTTGAAGTCGAGCTCGGCGAAGGGTGCCTCGGGCATCAGCCGATTCCCAGCGGGGCGCGGGGTGCCCGTTCGGCCGGAGCCTCCGGCACGGGCGGCTCGGACGGTCCGCCGCCGAGGACCCGGGCCAGGCCGGCGTTCACGGCCTCGAGGCTGATCCGCCCGCCCAGGAGCGGAATGCGCTTCACGTCGCGCCGGAGAGCGAGCTCCACCATGTCGGCGTACTGCCCGTCGTTGGCCTCGATGACCACCACCTGCTCGTAGCGCTCGGCCACGGCGCGGATCTCATCGGTCAGCATGGGGTGGATCCGGATGGGGCGGAAGAGGGCGTAGTCGGCGGCCAGCGGAGCGGCCACCCGCGACACGATGCCGTAGCAGACGACCAGCGTCTTGGCGTCGGTGTTCCAGCCGTGCTGGTAGAGGGCGTATCGATTCGCCACCTCGAGATGGCGGTGCTTGGCCGCGTAGAACTGGCGCAGGTACTCGTCGGCGTCGGCGGTCGCCGGCTCCCCCGCGTTCGGCCCGTGCTCGTACATGAGGACCCCGGCGAAGAAGCGCGGCTCGGCGTCGCCGTGGCGGGCAAGGGGCGTGAGCTCGCGGGGCGCAACCGTGGCAGCGGCCTCCAGCTCGTCGAGGTCCACCACCTCGTTCAGGTGGGCGACGAACGTGTCCGAGAGGAGGACGACTGGCGAGCGCGACGCCTCGGCCGCATTGAAGGCGTTGACCGCCAGCTGGAAGGCCTCGGCAACCGAGTTGGGGTAGAAGGCGATGGGCGTGTAGTCGCCGCTGCTCCCGTACCGGACCTGGGCGATGTCCCCCTGGCCGGGCATGGTGGGCATCCCGGTGGCGGGGCCGACCCGCTGGACGTCCACGAACACGCTGGGCACGCCCACCTTCTGGGCGTAGCCGATGGCCTCCTGCATGAGGCTGAAGCCCGGGCCGCTGGTCGCGGTGAAGGACTTCGCGCCTGCCAGCGACGCACCGATGACCGCGTTCGCGCTCGCGATCTCGTCCTCGGCCTGGAGGAAGCCGAACTCGGGGTGCTCGGTCGCCCAGCCCGAAGCGATGTTCAGGATCTCGGTCGAGGGGCTGATGGGATAGCCCGCGTAGTACGACGCTCCGGCCGCCACGGCCCCCCGGAAGACCGCCTCGTTTCCCTGGACCAGGCGGCGCATCGGTCTAGTCCCCCGCCTCCGCGCTCTCCGTGCTTTCCGCCTCGCCGCCGCGGGCGGCGTGGGCGGCCACGGCCGAGGGGATCATCTCGATCGCGAGGTCAGGGCAGTACCGCTCGCACAGGCCGCACAGGATGCAGTTCTCCTCCTCGAGGATCGCGTCGTCGCGAAGAACGAGCGTGCCCTTGGGGCAGATGTCGACGCAGATGTCGCACCGCTTGCAGAAGACCGGGTTCCAGCTGATGTTCGCGTAGTCGATCCAGCGCACGCCGTCCTGGTGCCCGGTGGACGTGCCGGTGCCGAAATCAAGAGCCGCGCCGACCCGATCGTTGGTCATGGGGGGCCGATGATAGTCGTGAGCGTCGCGGTCTACGCGGCCGATTCCGGTTCCCCCATGGCCTCGGGTTCGGAGGCGGCCCGCGGCCGCCCGGTGACCATGGCGACCACCGCCCCAAGAATGATGGCCGCCGCCAGCCACGTGCGAGGCGTCATCGGCTCGCCCAGGACGACAACGCCCAGGGTGACGGCCACGATGGGGTTCACGTAGGCGGTGGTCGAGATGATGCTGACCGAGGTGTTGTGGACGAGCCAGATGTAGCTCGTGAACGCGATCAAGGACCCGAAGACGATCAGATAGACCAGGGCGATGACCGACTCGGCGGAGATGGCGGACACGTCCACCGCGGCAAGCTCACCGCGGATCAGGCCCACCGCGAGCATGGACACTCCCCCGGCCAGCATCTGGAACCCGGCCCCCTCGAACGGCGAGGATGGCAAGGGCGCGCGGCGCGAATAGATCGTGCCCACCGACCAGGTAATCGCCGCCGCGCCGACCAGCGCGATGCCGATCACGTCGATGGGAGGCGCCCCGCCAACGGGGACGACGAGGATCGCGACGCCGACGATGCCGGCCGTCAGGCCCGCAATGGTGAGCCAACCAGGCCGCTCGCCGGCCACGATGGCCTCGAACAAGGCCATCCACAGGGGGGTGGTGGCGATGATCAGGGCGGCAATGCCCGAGGCAATGTGCTGCTCCCCGAGGACGACGCCGCCATTGCCGCCCAGGAGCAGCAGGACGCCAATGACGATCATCGAGCGCATTTGGGGGCGTGTCGGGCGGGGCACCGGCTCTCCCCGCAGGCGACGCCAGGCGATGATGGCCACCAGCAG
Organism: uncultured Chloroflexia bacterium; assembly: GCA_963810925.1. GTDB lineage: Bacteria > Chloroflexota > Limnocylindria > QHBO01 > QHBO01 > DASTEQ01. Next base: position 59,011 of record CAWEPF010000003.1, read on the forward strand.
CACCGTGCCCGAGAACGCGTAGCGGAACCCCGCCGAAATGAGCGGCGGCAGGGTCTGGACCATGACTGCGATGCCCAGGTAGGTGGAGCCCCACACCACGTACACGATGCCCAGGGCCCCCGCCACGGCCCACGGGCTGGCAGGAGGACGGGCGGCTGGAGATGCCATCCGCGCATTCTGCCGTGAATCGGCTGTACCATCCGCGGCGATGCCAAACCGCGGCCGCCTCGTGCTTGCCGGACTCCTCCTGCTTGCGGCCTGCCAGCCTTCGGCGTCGTCCACCGAGAGCGGCTCACCCCATTCGACCGCGTCCAGCGAGGCGACCGCCGGTGCTTCGGGCGACGAAACCACGGGCCCGTCCTCCTCGGAGACGGCTGCGCCCACGCCGTCACCCACCGATGCCGGATGGATCTGCGGGCTGCGGGTGACCCTGGCGGCCACCGGCGCGTCACTCGTCCACGTGGTGGATGTCCGGGTGGGGACGCACACCGACTATGACCGCATCGTCTTCGAATTCGGGGAGGCCGGGACGCCCGCCTTCATGACCGAGCACGCGTCGCCGCCGTTCGTGAAAGATCCGAGCGGGCTGCCCATGACGGTGGCCGGATCGAACGTCCTCCAGCTCACCCTGAACGGCGCGACCAAGCTCGCCGACGACGGAAGCTCGACCTACACCGGGCCGACCGATTTCACCCCGGGCTTTCCCCAGCTCGTGCAGCTGGTGGAGCAGGGTGACTTCGAGGCCGTGAACACCTGGTACATGGGCCTGGACGGCGGCGACTGCCTGCGTGCAGCGGTCGTGACCGATCCGAGCCGCCTCGTGATCGACGTCCAGCACTAGCAGGAGACCGCATGACCACCCCCACGCCGCCGACCGGCGACCTCGACCTGTCGCACCGATACAGCGCCCGCATCGTCACCGAGCGCGGCGACATCGTCTGTGAGCTGTTCGCCGCCGACGCCCCGCTGACCGTGGAGAACTTCGTGAATCTCTCCCGATCCGGGTTCTACAACGGCACGACGTTCCACCGGGTGATCCCCGGGTTCATGGCCCAGGGCGGCGATCCGACCGGCACCGGGAGCGGCGGCCCGGGCTACCAGTTCGGCGACGAGTTCAGCGCGAATCGGCGCCACGACGGTCCCGGCGTGCTGTCCATGGCCAATGCCGGCCCCCGCACGAACGGCAGCCAGTTCTTCATCACGTTCGGACCGACCCCCCACCTCGACGGCAAGCACTCGGTCTTTGGCAAGGTCACCGAAGGCCTGGACGTGCTGGGGAACCTCCGCGAGCGGGATCCGGGCCGCGACCCGGCCCCCGGTGATCGAATCGAGCGAATCGAGATCACCGAGAGCCCGGCGGGTTAGCCGCCCTCAGGCGGCGTCGTACAGCAGCGCGAACGTCACGGCCGGATCGGGGGCGAAGTCGAAGCTCGTTCCACACGCGCTGCACTGCAGCTCGTCGGCTTCTCGATCGACCTCGAACGCGACCTCGTCGTCGCACCAGGGGCAAAGCAGATGAACGGTCATGCCCGGAACGATGAGCGTGGCTTGTGACACCTAGCGCGTCGTGATCCGCAAGCCCGCACAGAACCACCAGGAGAGACCGATACTTGCGCGATTGCGCAAGTACTGATACGATTCGGTGCGATGACCACCGCAGCCGCCATTCCGATCGAGACGCGACGCGACCGCTCCGCGGCCGTGGCCCGCGCCCTGTCGGATCCCAAGCGGCTGTGCGTCCTCGAGTTCCTCGCCGATGGCGGGGAACGATCGGTCGGTGACCTGTCCCGCAACGTCGGGTGCCAGGTCCCGAACATGAGCCAACACCTGTCCGTCCTTCGCTCGGCTGGCATTGTCGCCAGCCGCCGCGAGGGCAGCACGGTCCTCTATCGGATCGCCGACGCCAGCGTCATGGACCTGGTCGGCGCCCTGCAACGGGTCGCCCGCTAGCACCCGCCGCCAGTCCACGAAAGGAACCCACGCCCCCATGTCATCAAACGTCCCCGAGGTCACCGACGCCACCTTCGAGCAGCTCGTGCTGCAGGCGGAAAAGCCGGTCATCGTCGACTTCTGGGCTGCCTGGTGCGGCCCGTGTCGCCTGGTTGCCCCGGAGATCGACAAGATCGCCGAGAAGTACACCGGCCAGGTCGACGTCTACAAGCTCGACGTCGACGCGAATCCGCATACCGCGGCCCACTACGGGATCATGAGCATCCCGACGGTGGCGATGTTCCAGAAGGGTCAGCCGCCACGGGCCGCCGTGGGCTTCCGGCCCATGGCCGCCCTCGAGACGGCGTTCGGCCTCGACAGCCTCGCGGCATCGGCCTAATCATCCACCCCACCCTGACCGCGCCCGGGCCGTTGCCCGGGCGCGTTTGTATGCTGCGCACATGCGGGCCTTGACCCGGCGGGCACCACGCGTCGCGGTGCTGGCCCTCGTCCTGGGGGGCGCCTTCCTCGTTGCGCCCATGAGCGCTGCCCCGGCGCGGGCCGGAGATGGCCTGGTCAGCGTCATGGACGCGACCTACCACGTGCTGCCCGAGGAGCAGCTCGTTCACGTCACGGTCGACGCGGTCTCGACCTCGCACGAGGCTGATACCCCCGAGGGCCGGGTCTACTACGCCGGCATCTCGATGACCATTCCGCCCGGTGCCACGAACGTCGCCGCGACATCGGACGGGACCCCCCAATCGGTCACCGTCTCGGAAGGCCCCGATGCGGTCCGTGTCGACATCGGCTTCTCGGAGCAGGTCTTCTTCAACGAAAGCTTTTCCTACCAGCTCACCTTCGACATGGTCGACCAGGGAGGCGCGGCGAACCGCGACTTCCGGATCGGGCACAGCGTCGTGGCCTTCCCGGTGTGGGCCTTCGGCTCGGCCGGCGTGGAGGGGAACTCGGTCGCCGTCGACCTGCCGCCCACCTTCACCGCCAGCGTATATGGCGGACCCCTCGAGCAGGCCATCCTGGCCGACGGGACCGTGCACCTGACCGCCGACAACACCGATGCCAGCAGCTGGGTCGCCTACATCACCGCCGAGCGGCCGGGCATCTTCACCATCACGCCGTTCAGCCTGAACGTGGGCAATACGAACGCGAGCGTCATCATCCGGGCGTGGGACGACGATCCGCAGTGGTCGGCGCGCACGATGGTCCTCCTGACCGATGGACTCCCCGCCCTCCAGCAGCTGATCGGACTGTCGTGGCCCGTGTCTGGCGACCTGAAGGTCGAGGAGTCGGCCAACCGCCTGGGGGACTACGCGGGGATCTATGACCCGCTCACCGAGAAGATCAACGTCCGCTACGACGCAGACGCCACGGTCACCCTCCACGAAGCCGCACACATCTGGTTCAACGACCACCTCTTCCGAGACCGATGGATCGGCGAGGCGTGGGCCGAGTTCTACGCCGTGCAATCGGCCGAGACGATCGGGGTGCCCAGCGAGACCTTCTCCCTCGACGACAGCCTCCTGGCGTTCAAGATCCCGCTCAACGACTGGGGGGTCATCGGGGCCGAGACCCAGGACGTCGAGGCCTACGCCTATGCGGCGAGCTCCCACCTGGCCGAGCTGATCTTCGCCCGGACCGATCTGGCCGAGCTGCGCGCCGTGTGGCAGGCCGCCGATGCCGGCGAGATGGCGTACCAGCCGCTGCACGACAGCGACACCCCGCGGACGGGGGTCGCCGTTGGCGAGGAAGACTGGCAGCGGCTCCTGGACCTCCTGGAGGAGCGGACCGGCGCCACGTACGACGACCTCTGGGCGGAATGGGTCGTGGACCCTGGCCAGCGGGCCGAGCTGGCCGAGCGGTCCCTGGCCCGCGAGCGCTATCACGAGATCACGATGGACGCCGGTCCGTGGGAGCTGCCCGAGTCGATTCGCTACGAGATGTCGAACTGGCAGTTCGAGGACGCCGTGGGCGAGCTCGCCGTCGCTGAGGACGTGCTGGGCGTCGCGGACGAGGTGGCCGCGCTCGCGGTCGAGCTGGACCTGACCCCGCCGCGCACCCTGGAGTACGCCTTCGAGGGCACGAACGGCCTCGGCGCCGCGCTCGACGAGGCGCGCAACGAACGGGCGGCGGCCGAGGTCATCGTCACCGCGACGCGGGAGATTGGCCAGGAACCGGGGTTCATCGGCTGGGTGGGGCTCCTGTTCACCGATCCTGCGGGCGACCTCGCCACGGCCCGAGCCGCGTGGGAGAACGGAGACAGCGACACGGCCAGCGACGCGGCATCGAGCGCGGTCACGACCCTCGAGACGGCGGAGACCCAGGGACGGCAGCGCCTGCTGCTCGGCGGTGGCGTGGTCGTCGTGCTGGTCGGTGGCGGGGCCGTGATCGCAGCCCGTCGCCGTCGCCCACCCGATGGGGCGAACGGCGCGGCGGAGACTACTGACGAAGCACCGGTCGATCCCCCACCGCGCGACGTCAGCGAGTGCTGACCCGGCTCAGTCGGCGGCGGATTCGTCCCGCTGCATCATCCCGAACGGGTTTCCCTCGGTATCGGTCGCGTAGGCCAGCCAGCCCACGCCCATGACCGGTCCCTTGGGTCGGGTGATCGTGCCGCCGTGGGCCACGACCGCGGCTACGGCCGCATCCAGGTCGTCCACGTTGATCGTGTTCGTGGTCTGGTCGTCGTCGCCCTGGCGCCGCCCGATCCCCCCATCGATGCCCGTCTCGCCCTCTTCGCCGGTCTCCACCAGCCAGTAGTCGGTGGGGCCACCCCACTTGGTGATCTTCCAGCCGAAGGCATCGGCATAGAACTGGGCGCATCGGTCCGGATCGTCGGCCGGCAGTTCGAAGTGAACGACTCGCGAGGGCATGAGGAACCTCCTGTCTTCCGGTGTGGTCGGCAATTCTCCTACTCCAGCCTCCCGTAGACTCGTTCACAGGTGACCCGCTCGCTGCGCGCCGTCCTCCTGGGCAACTTCACGCTCCGCTTCTCCACGGGGCTGACCGGCACGCTCCTCCTGTACTACCTGACCGATCTGCCCAAGTACGGCGGGGTGGCCGTGACCGCGGTCACGGCCGGGCTCCTGGCGGCGCTGTACTTCGCCGCGGAGCTCATCCTGTCGCCCCTGTTCGGAGCCATGGCCGACCGGTTCGGGGCGCACCGGATGATGCAGCCGGGACCGATCCTGGGCGGCATCGCGGTGATCGGCACCGCGCTCACGACCAGCGTCCCGCTGCTGGCCGGGACCCGCTTCCTCGAAGGGGCTGCCGCGGCCGCCAGTGTGCCCGCCGCCCTGGGGTACATCGCCATCGCCACCTCGCGCGACCAGGCCCTGCGGGGCCGGGTGGTGGCCCGCTTCGAGGTCGCCACCCTGGGCGGCGTGGGCGTGGGGTCGGTCGTGGCCGGCTTCCTGTACTCCGCCCTGGGCCCCACGGCGTTCTTCGTGAACGCGGTCGTGTACGCGGTCACGTTCCTCGTCCTGCGCTACGGGGTGGAAGGACTCCACGAGCACGCCCCCACCTATCCCGGGGAGGAGCCCGTCCCCAACTCGCTGTTCCACCTGGGGCGCTATCGGGAGGTGCTCCGCAGCCGCCCGGTGTGGTTCCTGGCCCCGACCTGGATCGCCCTGAACGCCCTGCTGGGCTCGTGGGGCACGCAGGCGGTGTTCCAGCTGGTCCAGGAGCCGTCGGAGAAGTTCGCCAACCAGGTCCTCATGCAGGGGCTCGAGCCGTGGCAGGCCAGCCTGGCGTTCGGCGGCGGCCTCGTGATCCTGTTCACCGGCCTGCTGTACTGGGGCAATCGTTTCGTCCGCCTGGGGCGGACGACGATCATCGGCTTCGGATCTGGCCGGCGGCGGCGCGTTCGTTGCGGCGCTCCTGCTCCTGAACCACTCCACCGGGATGGCGATCTGGGTCATCGGGGTCGCGCTGGCGGTGGCCGCCGCCGGCCTGTTCGTCCTGGCCGGGGCCACGCCCGCCGCCGTGGGATTCCTGTCCGACGTGAGCGAGCACTACCCCGGTCGTCGGGGCGTGATCATGGGCCTGTACTCGGTGTTCCTGGCCCTGGGCCAGATCATCGGTGCCGTCGTGGCCGGCGTGGCCGCCGAATGGCGGGGCATGGACGGCCTGCTCATCGCCAGCGCCGGGCTGCTGGTGGTGGCCATCATCCCGCTCCGCCGGCTGCGGGCCGCCGAGCACGAGCTGGACATCCCGTCCGGGGCGCCCACCGGGCTGGCCACGCCGGGCGAATCGGTATCCTAGGCGGCCAATGCGCCTCTCCCGCCTGTTCTTCACCACGCTGCGCGACGACCCGGCCGATGCCGAGATGGTCTCCCACAAGCTGCTCGTGCGGGCCGGCTACGTGCGCCAGCTGGGATCGGGGATCTACACCCTGCTGCCCCTGGGCTTTGCGGTCAGCAAGCGCGTCGAGCAGGTCATCCGCGAGGAGATGAACGCCATCGGCGGGCAGGAGATGGAGATGCCCGTCGTCCACCCCGCCGACCTGTGGCGCGAGTCGGGGCGCTACCAGAAGATCGGTCCGGAGTTGGTCCGTTTCAAGGACCGCGGCGGGCGGGACATGGTCCTGGCCATGACCCACGAGGAGGTGGTCGCGGATCTCATTCGCGACTTCGTGAAGTCGTACCGCCAGCTGCCGGCCATCGTGTACCACTTCCAGACCAAGTTCCGTGACGAGCCGCGTTCCCGCGGTGGGCTGATCCGGGTCCGCGAGTTCGTCATGAAGGACAGCTACACCCTCGACGCGGACGAAGCGGGCCTGGACCACGGCTACCAGCTCCACTACGAGGCATACGAGAAGATCTTTGCCCGCCTGGGCCTGCACACCGTGGTGGTCGGGGCGGACGTGGGGATCATGGGTGGCAGCCTGGCCCACGAGTTCATGGTCCTCAACGAGCACGGCGAGGACACCCTGGTGATCTGCGACGCGTGTGGGTACGCGGCCAACCAGCAGATCGCGACCATCACCTGGCCCGACCCGGCGACCGAGGAGCTGCTTCCCACCGAAGAAGTGGCCACGCCCGAGGCGGACACGATCGCCGCCCTGGCCGAGCACCTTGGGGTGGGCACCGACAAGACGGCCAAGGCCACCTTCTTCGTGACCGGCGACGGGCGGCTGATCACGGCCATCGTGCGCGGCGACTTCGAGGTCAACGAGACCAAGCTGTCCAACGCGGTCAAGGCCATCGGCGGCCTGCGCCCCGCCCATACCGAGGAGATCAAGGCCGCGGGCATGGAGCCGGGGTACGCCTCGCCCATCGGCGCGCACGACACCGTGGTCGTGATGGACGCTCTGGCGGCCCGCTCGCCCAACCTCGTGGCCGGCGGCAACCATCACGGCTACCACCTGCTGAACGTGAACCACGGCCGCGACTTCACCGCCGACCTGGTGGTGGACATCGCCAATGCCCGGGAAGGCGATCCGTGCCCGCAGTGCGGGGAGCGGCTCCACCTCAGCCACGGAATCGAGGTCGGGAACATCTTCAAGCTCGGAACCGACTTCACGAAGGCCCTGGGCGGGACGTACCTCGCCGAGGACGGGTCGCGCCAGCTCGTGATCATGGGCTCGTACGGGATCGGCCTGGGCCGCAACGTGGCCTGCATCGTGGAGGAGCACCACGACGACAAGGGCATCATCTGGCCCCGCGAGGTGGCGCCCTACCCGGCCCACCTGGTCGCCCTGGGCGCGCTCAAGGACCCGGCCGTGGCCGAGGCGGCCGAAGGGCTCTACCAGCGCCTGGCCGATGCCGGGGTGGACGTCCTGTACGACGACCGCGACGAGTCCCCGGGCGTGAAGCTGACCGATGCCGAGCTGCTGGGGATGCCCACCATCCTGACCGTCTCGACCCGCTCGCTGGCCGCGGGCGGGGTGGAGGTCACCGATCGCGCGACCGGGGAGCGCGGCATCCAGTCGTTCGAGGCCGTGGAGGCCGATCTCCGGCCCCACTGATGAACGCCGAGGCGGAGCCCACGCCGGGCGTCACGGGCTGGTCCAGCGGCCAGCTGCGGGCCCTGGCGGCGCTGTCGGAGGCGTTCGCTCCCGGCTTCTCCCCCGATGACTACGAGCGCTGGGGTCGGGCCGCCGCCGAGACCCTGAATGCCGTGGCCGATCCGGCCGACCTGCGCCAGCTGCGCCTCGTGGTGGGCGTGCTCGACTCGCGCCTCGGCAACCTCGCCACGGGGAGCGGCTGGAACCGGGTCAGCGCGACGACCGGGGCGGGCGCCGACCGGTTGCTGCTCAACTGGGCGAACAGCCGGCTCCCGCAGCGCCGCACGGCGTTCCAGGCCTTCAAGCGCCTCCTCCTGTTCCTGACCTGGACCGATCCAATCACGGGTGGGCAACCCAACACGGCCTGGGCCGAGATCGGGTACGCGCCGCCCACCCGGGAGGCGGCCGCCGCTTCGCTGATCGCCACGCTGGCGGTGGACCGATCGGAGACCGACGAGCTGGAGCTCGAGGCAGAGGTCGTGATCGTGGGCTCAGGGGCGGGGGGCGGCCTGGTTGCCGCACGCCTGGCCGAGGCCGGCCGGGACGTCCTGGTCCTGGAGGCCGCCTCGCACGTTCCAGAGCCCGACATGCCGGTCCTCGAAGGCGATGCCTTCCGCCAGCTGTACCTCGACCGGGGAACCGCCTCCACGGCGGACCTGGGGGTCACGATCGTGGCCGGCAGTGCGATGGGCGGCGGGACGGCGATCAACTGGACGACCTGCATCGATCCGCCGTCGTGGCTGCGGGCCGAGTGGGCCGCATTCGGGATGGAGGGCATCGACGGCGCACAGACCGATGCCGACCTGGCCCGGATTCGCGAGGAACTGGGTGTCCAGCCGCCCACCTCCATTCCGCCCAAGGACCAGGTCATCCTCGACGGGGCAGCGGCCCTGGGCTGGGAGAGCGCCGCGACCGAGCGGAACGCGGGGCCATGCACCGCGTGCGGCGGCTGCGGGTTTGGCTGCCGGGCCGGCGCCAAGCGGTCGGGGCTGCGCGCTCACCTGGCCCGGGCGCAGGCGGCCGGGGCGCGGATCCTGGACGGCGCAATGGTCGAGCAGGTGGAGCGCCAGGGCCAGCCAGGCTGGGCGACCGGCGTGCACGGCAGGCTGCGCGACGCGGATGGCAACCCGGGACGCCCGTTCCGGGTACGCGCCCGCACGGTGGTCCTCGCGGCGGGCGCCCTGCGCACGCCGCTCCTGCTGACCGCCAGCGGCATCACCCATCCGGAGCTGGGACAGAACCTCCATCTCCACCCGGCGGTCGTGGTCGCGGCCCGCATGCCGAACCGGGTCGAGACCTGGCTCGGGCCCTTGCAGGCGGCCCGCTCCCTCGAGTTCGCGCAGCCGGGGCCGGCGAGCGAGGACGGCATCGGTCCCGCGCACGGGGGGTTCTTCATCGAGACGGGGCCCGCCCATCCGGGGCTCGCGTCCAGCGCGCTGCCGTGGGACGGCGGGCAGGCCGGGCGGAACCTCATGCGCACCTTCCCCTTCATCGTGCCGCTGGGGGCCGCCCTCCGGGACACGACCGGCGGCCGTGTCCACTGGAGCCGCGCCCACCGCCCGCGGGTGGACTACCAGCTGGCCGATGCGGACCGTCGGACGGTGGCGCGGGCCAAGATCGAGCTCAGCCGCCTCGGGCGGGCGGCGGGCGCCCTGGAGCTCCTCACCGCAGGCACACCGTCGGATCGGATCGACCTGGAACGGACCTCGGATGCGGAGTGGGATGCGTTCCTGCGCCGCCGGGCGAGCGCGGACTACGGACCCAACCGCGTATTCGTCTTCTCCGCGCACCAGATGGGCACCGCCCGCGCGGGTGGCAACCCGCGCGCATCGGTCTGTGATCCGGAGGGTCGGGTTCGGTCAGATCAGACCTGGGCCCCCATCGGTGGCCTGTACGTGGCCGATACGTCGCTGTTCCCGTCCGCCTCGGGCGTGAACCCCATGCTCACGGTCATGGCGCTGGCCGAGCGCACTGCCCGGGCCATCCAGGCGGACGCCTAGGTCGCGCGCAGGCCCTTCAGGAAGGACTTGGCGGCAAGCCAGCCGATCAGCGCGTAGATCGTGGTGAACACGATGAACCAGGGTCCGAACGGGTAGTTCCAGGTCGGCGTGGTGAGGAACACGAAGACCAGCCACAACGAGGCGAAGATGCCGGCGCCTGCGACCACGACCGCCGCCAGGAGGCCCAGCCAGCGACCCCACTCGGCATTCAGGAGCAGGCCGATGAGGGCCAGCAGACCGATGGGAAAGCCAAGAATGGCCATGACCACCCCCCAGCCCTTCTCCGCGCCGGGGATCGGTTCCTTCTCGTCGTCTTCCATCACGCCACCTCCGACGCCAGCCTACCCGATCAGTTGACCAGCCCCGCACCTGCCGATGCGGTCTCGAGCAGGATCATCGGCGCGGAGCCGGACGGGGTGCGGTATCCCTGAAGCACGGCCTCGGCGACGCGTTCCGCCTCGTCTCGCGCCAGGAGCGCGACCACCGCACCGCCAAAGCCGCCGCCTGTCATCCGCGCACCGCCGCGTCACCGATGGCTTCCTGGAGCAGCGCGACCAGCCTGGTCGACCGCGGGCACGCTGATGGCCAAGTCGTCCCGCAGGGATGCGTGGGATTGAGCCATGAGGACGCCCAGTGCCGTGAGGTCGCCGCGCTCGAGGGCCGCCGCCGCGGCCAGGGTGCGCTCGTTCTCGGTGATCACATGGCGGGCGGCGGCGTGTTCTGCGGCCGTGAGGCCGCCTCGCGCCGCGTCGAGGGTTTCCACCGTCGCGTCGCGCAGGGCGGTGACACCCAGGCGGGCGGCCACCGCTTCGCACGGGCGCGGCGGTCGTTGTAGGCGCCGTCCCCCAGGTCACGGCTGATCCCCGAATGAACGATCAGGATCGCGATGTCGGCAGGCATGCTGATCGGGCGGCAGTCGAGCGAGCGGCAGTCGATGAGCAGGGCGTGGTCGCGTTCGCCCAGCGCTGACGCGAGCTGGTCCATGACCCCACAGCGCGTGCCGACGAAGTCGTTCTCGGCAGCCTGGGCCAGGAGGGCCAGGCGGGTGGGATCGACGTGGAGGCCGGCCAGTGCCGTGAACGCCGTCGCCACGGCCACCTCCAGCGACGCCGAGGACGAGAGGCCCGCTCCCTGAGGGAACCGATCCGGCGAGGACCAGGTCGGCGCCGGTCAGTTCCAGCCCATCGGCTTGCATGGTGGCGAGCACGCCCCGGACGTAGTTCGACCACGCCTCGTCGGGCGAATGCTCGATGGCGTCGAGCGAGAACGTGCTGCGCGCGCTCCCGCGATCGGCGGCGACGGCCGTGACCTGCCGGTCCTGCCGCTATCCGGGCGGCGACCATGGTCTGAACACCGATGGCCGCCGGCAGCACGAAGCCGTCGTTGTAGTCGGTGTGGTCGCCCATCAGGTTGACCCGCCCCGGTGCGCGGGCGACGAGGTCGGGGGCGCCGCCGAACGCCTCGCCGAACACGGCTCGGACGCGGGACAGGAGGTCGCTCATCGCCCCGTGCGGAAGTGGATCTCGCTCACCGCTCGCAGCCGTTCCGCGGCCTGCTCGGGCGTCATGTCGCGTTGGGCCTCGGCCAGCATCTCGTAGCCGACCATGAACTTGCGCACCGAGGCCGAGCGCAGGAGCGGTGGGTAGAAATGGGCGTGGAGCTGCCAGTGCGAGGCGTCCGCCTGCCCGAAGGGCGCGCCGTGCCAACCCATGGAGTACGGGAAGGAGGTGGAAAAGAGGTTGTCGTAGCGAACGGTCAACGTGTGGAGGGCGCGAGCGAGGTCCGCCCGTTGCTCCGCCCCAAGATCGGTCAAGCGCTGCACGGCCGACGTGGGGAGCAGGAGGGTCTCGAAGGGCCACGCCGCCCAGTACGGGACGATCGCGAGCCAGTGGGCGGTCTCCACGACGACCCGCTCGCCGCCTGCGCTCGCGTTCGGCCAGCTCCAGCAGGAGCGGCGTGCCGTGCTCCGCCAGCCAGCCGCGCTGCGTCCGGTCCTCGGTCGCCACTTCCTGGGGCAGGTAGTCGGTGGCCCACACCTGGCCGTGGGGATGCGGGCTCGACCAGCCCATCATCGCGCCCTTGTTCTCGAAGAGCTGGACGTTGGCATACCGCTGGCCAAGGTCCGCCGCCTGGTCAACCCAGCAGCCAACGACGCCTTCAAGGGCGGCATGGTCCAGCTCGGGCAGCGTCCGCGGCGTGGTCCGGCGAGAAGCAGATCACCCGTGCCTCGCCGCGCGCGCCAGCGGCCTGGAACAGCGGCTCGCCCTCTTCCGGAGCCGGGGCATCCGTGGTCAGCGCGGCGAAGTCGTTCGCGAAGACAAAGGTGCCCGGGTATGCCGGATTGCGCTCGCCGGTGAGGCGAGTGTTACCGGGGCACAGGTGGCAGTCCGGGTCGTAGGACGGGCGCTCGGACCGGTCCGGCTCGTCCTGCTGGCCCTGCCAGGGCCGCGCCACCCGTTGCGGGGAGACGAGGAGCCATTCATCGCGCAACGGGTTGTACCGCCGGTGCGGGTGCTCGGCGGGGTCGAACGTCATGCGCGCGAGGTCCGGAAGGTCTGCAGGAGCTCCACCTAGACGTCCCGCAGCTGCGGGAAAACCTCCGCACCCAGCCGCTCCAGGCGGGTCGTGTCGTTCACGCCCCGCACGCTGAAGATCACGTGCTGGGCGCCTGCCTCGGCCAGGGCGCCCCAGTCAGTCCACGATCGCGGTCGGCGGATCGCGATCCAGGTCCACGGACTTGAGGACGCTGCGCTCGATCTCCTCGTACGGACGCCCCAGTCGCTCGCAATGGGCGCGCAGCACCGCGTACTTGTGGCGCAGGGTGTCCGGGTCGCCGAAGACGTTCGTTGCGTCGGCGTACTGGGCCACCAGGCGGAGCGTCTTCTTCTCACCACCGCCCCCGATCATGATCGGGACGCGCGGGCGGCTGATGGACTGGGGCGAATTCAGCAGACGCGTGGCGGTGACGTGCTTCCCCTCGTGGCGCTCTCCGGTCCCGCTGCCCCCACTCCACATGGCGTGGGCCATCTGCAGGGTCTCCTCGAGTACCTCGAATCGCTCGCGAAGTGGCGGAAACGGAAAGCCCAGCCCGCGCGACTCCTCCTCGTTCCAGGCTGCCCCGATCCCGAACCAGGCGCGCCCACCGGACAGGACGTCCAGGGTGGTCGCGGCCTTGATCCAGGCCGCCGGCTGGCGGTAGTGGATGCCCCCGACCATGAGCCCAAGCCGCGCCCGCTGGGAATGCGCCGCCATGAAGCCCAGCGCGGTCTGGCCCTCGAGCATCGGTGCCTCGGGGGGGCCGACGCCGCGGATCTGGAAGAAGTGATCCATCACCCAGATCGAGTCGAATCCGACCTCGTCGGCCGTCTGCACCACGCGGGCGAGCGTGGGACCGATCCCGGCTGCGCCGCCGGGCCACGTGAACGAGCTGATCTGCAGGCCGAATTTCATCGATTCGACACCTTCACATGGGGAAATTCGTGGCGCAAGATGGGAACGGGAGAGGGAGGGAATGCGTCACTGCCACGGATGACCATCTCACGAATTGGTCCCGTCGCGCTGTTGGTGTCGATGCTGGTCGTCGGCTGCAGTCTCGTTCCCGGTGGTGGCACCCCTGACCTGGACGGCCGTGAGTTCCTCTCCACCTCGATCGCGGTGGACGGCATGAACCGCGACCTGGTAGCGGGATCCGTCATTCGACTCGGCTTCACCGATGACCACCTGTCCGCCAACGCGGGCTGCAACACGTTCGGCGCCACGTACCGAGTCGAAGGCGGCGTCCTGGCCGTGACCGATGCATCCACGACCGAGATGGGCTGCGACGCCGATCACCAGACCCAGGACGAGTGGCTGTTCGCGCTCCTCGGGGCTCAACCGGGAATCGCCCTCGATGGCGACGAGCTGGTCCTCTCGGAAGGCACGACCACGATCGCGCTCCTCGATCGCACCGTCGCGGAGCCGGATCTGCCGCTCATCGGTCCCACCTGGACCGTGACCATGATCCTGACCGGCGATGCCGCGGCCAGCGTCCCCGAAGGCGTGATCGCGACGTTGGCCTTCTCGGAGTCAGACGAATTGTTCGTGAACACCGGCTGCAATTCGGGGAGCGGCTCCGTCGAGATCCTCGACACGACCCTGCGGCCGGGAGACATCGCGCTGACCCGGGTGGCCTGCGAGGCACCGGCCAACGACGTGGAGCAGGCCATCCTCGAGGTGCTCAGCGCGGACGTCGTGGGGTACGAGATCGACGCGAGCCAGCTCACGCTGAGCATCGGCGACCGCGGACTGCAGCTGGCGGGAACGAACTAGCGGGACCGAACTAGCGGGACGCGGCCTCGACGGTCACCGTGAGCGTGTCGCACCCGGTGCAACCACCGAGATCAAGGCTCAGCGTCGTCCCCCCCGCGATGGCGATCGGCGATGCAGGCGTCACTATCCGCTCGCCCGACCCGCTTCCTCGGTCCCGTTGCTGTTGTAGAACGACATGTCGATCATGAGGATGTGGACTGCCGTCGGCGGTGACCGTCGCATGTCCATCTCCCTCACCCGGAGAAGAACAGGACGAAGTCCACGACGCACAGGCCACCATCGCTCCGGACGTTGGGGACCGACTTCTTCAAGGTCGCGAACTGATTGGCCGTCAGCGATCCGCGATGAGCAGTTCACGCCCGTGGCCGGCGGGCGGTGGGGCCGAACGTGGCACCGGCCCCTGCGGTCGCCACCGCGACCGGCGACGTCTGACGGTCGGGCCGGGGTGCTCGGCTCCACCTGTCTCGAAAAGCCACCGGAGATGCCGCTCGGAGCCGGCTCGCCAGAGGACTCGCCGGAAGGCGAGGCTGGCACGCGGCCGAGCACCAGGACGAGGGCGATGAGTACCGCGGGTCGCCTGATCAAGACTCGACGGTGACCCCGCGCCAGAAGGCCACGTAGCCCTCGACGTTCTTGGCCGCGTCCTTGGTGACCGGGTAGTACCAGGCCGCATCGGCGTTCTCGTCCCCGTCCACCACCACGCTGTAGTAGCTGGCGGTTCCCTTCCACCAACACACGGTGTGCGTGTCGGAGGGACGCAGGAACTCGGTCTTCACCGTCTCGGGCGGGAAGTAGACGTTGCCCTCGACGACCTCGAATCGGTCACTTTCGGCGATCACCTCGCCATGCCAGGTTGCGCGTGCCATGCCGCAAGCCTACGCGATCCCGATTCCGCGGACAACAGAGAACGGGGTACGGGTCATACCCGTACCCCGTCCCTGCCAGGGGGGCTGGCGAATTGGGCGCGTCAGCCCACGGAGGGCTTCGGCGCGGTACCGATGATCAGGCCCCCGGTTGCCCGGGGGCCTGATCGGTATGGGCTAGCGGCGCTCCCGCGTCGATCGGACGTTGGCGTAGGCCAGCGTGCCGAGCGATGCCAGGAGGATGGCGCCGAAGATGAGGGTTGCCAGAGGTCCACTGAACCCGATGGGGCTCGTGGCCGTGTTCGGGATGGATGGCACCGGGGTGCCGGTCCCTCCCGCGACACTGCCCTCGGGCTCGCCGACTTCAACGGTGTTCTCGTCGCAGGACGAGACTTCCTGGACCAACTGCGGTGCGATGGTCCGGTGCAGGGGTGCTTTGGACAGTCACCACTGCGCTGACGCACGCCTCGTTGTTGGTGGTCACCTCGAGCTTCGTCGAGCAGTGGAACGTCCACGTCTCGTCGGGGCTCAGGATCCCGTCGTCGCCAGCGTCCTCGTCGGGCTGGGCTTCGCTCAGATCACAGGCAACGGTGTCGGTGCCCTTGATCAGGTCCGAAAGGTCCGTGATCGCGAGAGCCGTGTTGCCCGTGTTCGTGACGTCGTAGGTGTACTCCACCTCGGTGCCCGGTGCCACCTTGCCGTCAGCGTCGTTCGACTTCTCGATGGCGATCGAGGGCTCGTCCGGCGGAGGCGGAGGCGTTGCGAGGGTCGGCTCGGCGACCAGTACGGTCGCGTCGTCGCAGTCCTGCGGTCTTGGCGCCGCCGGAGTTCGCGTACTCGAACGTGAAGCAACCCCAGTTCTGGGTCGTCTCGGTGATGGTGGCGGAGCAGGTGAAGACCCACGTCTCGCCAGCCTCAAGGAGCGCGTCCTCGTCTCCGGGGTCATCGGATGCGGCACGCACCAGCGGTGCGCAACCCGCGTCGCCACCAGGGGCGGCGCCGAGGGTATCCACGGCCGAGTCGAAGGTGAACGGGGCGCTGCCCTGGTCACCGATGTTCGACACGCGGTAGGTGTAGGTCACGCTTCCGCCCTCGGCCGGCAAGGTCGGTCGGGTCGGCGGTCTTGTCGACGTTGATGTCACCGCACAGCAGGCTCGTTGACGATCTCGTCGAACAGATTACCGAGCTGGCTGGCGTCGGTCACTGTCGAAGTAGTGGCCGGCCAATTGCGGCTTGGCCAGAGTCTTCATCAGCGGCGAAGTCCAGCGTGTTGGGGGTCGGCGGATTTGCGTTGTCCGACGTCCCGACGATGATCGAGTAGGCGTGGTCTGCCTGGAGGAGATAGGCGGCTGATCTGCGGCCCGCTCGGTCGGTGGACATCGCCACCGGACGCCGGCCACGGGCGCCCATCGGAAAGCAGGACGTACGCATGGGTCACCGCAATGCCATTCGAGTCGGTAACTCGACGGTTGGCACCGACCAAGTTGGGCCTGGCCGGCCTGCATGCCTTCCAGCAGCGGGGTATTGCCGCTTGCGGACAGGCCGTTGATTGCCGTGTTGAACGCACCCTGCGTAGCAGCGTTACTGAACGCGAGGTTGACCGCCGCGCTCGAGCCAGCGTAAGAGACCAATCCGATCTGGTGAATGCCAGAACCGCCAACCCCGCCGTTGTCGACGAGGGTCTGGACGAAGTTCTTGGCGGCATTCCGGGCCTCGTCCGAGGCGGGTGTTGCCACCGGCCGGGGCTACAGCGTCGGTCGCCATGCTGCCCGAGTGGTCGAGGATAAAGACGACGTCGAGCGGGCGTAGACACTCGGGCGCCACGGGGGCGGCGAGGCTGGCTGCGGGGCGGAGGCCCAGCATTAACGATGCGAGGAGGATTCCAATCGAAACGAGCGCGAGGAATGGGACGCTCCTCCGCTCGGCCTGGGCAGTTGCCGAACTGGTCACGCGATATACCCCTCCTGGGTTGAAAACTGCCGCCCGGACGATGGCGGCGATGATGACTGAGACCCCGATTGGGGCCTCGTGGATGGCGGAGCGTAGCACCCGGTACTAGCCGTGCCTAGTACCTCCGTCAGGAAATTCGAGACCCCTTCTGAGAGGACCGGAATGGTCTTGTGCGGTCCCGTTTCAGGATGTGGTGCGCCCACGCACCAGCAGGGGCTATTGCCGACCGGTACCGATGCCGACCGCGCCCGATTCGGCGCCGGGAACGAAGAAGCGGCGCGACTCTCGTCGCGCCGCTTCCGGCTTGTCAGGCCCCGCTGGCTAGCGGCGCCGAGCGGATGACCTCACGTTCACGAAGGCCAGCGCGCCGAGCGAACTCAGCAGGAGCAGTCCGAAGGCCAACGTGGCGATCGGTGCACTTGCCGGCCCGTTCACCGCGCTGTTGGGCAGTGAGGCGGCCGGCGTACCGGTCCCACCTCCGACCCCGCCTTCGTTGACCACGACGATGTTCTCGTCACAGTCCTCGACGGGCTGCTCGTCATTCGCGGAGAACTCGTCGCCATCCCAGCTCCCAGGCTGGCCGGTGACGCAGGCCGTGTTGTCGTGGTTCTGCTCCAGGGTAGTGGTGCAGGTGAAGACCCACACCTCGCCTGGATCCAGGATCCCGTCATTGCCGTCGTCCTCGGCCGGGCCGCTCATCGGTGAGCACGCGATCGAGTCAGAACCGGTCAGGAGATCCAACGGCTCGTCCACGTCGAGCGGCTCGTTGCCGGTGTTCGTCACGGTGTAGGTGTAGGTGACCTCGGTACCGGCATCGACCGGTCCCTCGGTGTCATTGGTCTTCTGGATGTCGATGCCGGGCTCGGGCGGCGGCTCGCAGAGCTCGCCATTGGCGGTGGCTGACCAAGTTCCCGCCTTAGTGTCCGAAGTGAATCGAACGTAGAGAATCGAGCCACCCCGAGGCGTCGTGAAGTCCTGCCACCCACCAGAGCCAAAGGCGATGGTGGTGAAGTCCGCGAACTCCGAGTCGAACGACCAGTCGATCTTGAAGTCGTCCCACTCGTTTCCCTGCCCAGATGGGAGGTTGATGCTCCATGAGTAACTGTTGGCATCGGGAGCACAGTTCGAATGGAATCCATCCAGGTGCCAGCCGAGAGCCGTTCCGGCGATCGCCAAAACGAGCACAGCAGAAGAGGAAAGGGCGATGGTGAGTCGTCGCACGATCGGGAGCCTCCAGCTCGGTATTGGGCACTGACAAGCTGTCACGCCGGGCCGGGAGTAGGGCACCCGCCGGACGCATCCGCACTATAGGCCTGCCGTACTCCCGATGAGTAGGCCTTTGACAAGGCCCAAGGGTCGGATTGGTGCGGTCCGGAGCGGTGGCTGGGTCCTAAAGTGGTGCGTCGGGGCACCAATGGCACGGCACCCCGACGCGACGGACTGAACGAAGGTCCTACGCCACCGCGGCCTCCGCCGGGGTGGCCCCATCGGTCTCGGCCGCCATGGGCTCGTACTCGACATCGGTCAGCTCGCCGGCCAGGTACTGGTCGTAGGCCGCCATGTCGAAGTAGCCGTGGCCCGACAGGTTGAACAGGATCACCCGCGGCTCACCGGCCTCGCGGGCCTCGAGCGCCTCGTCGATGGCCGCGCGGATGGCGTGGCTCGACTCGGGCGCCGGGATGAGCCCCTCGGTCCGCGCGAACTGCACGGCCGCCGCGAAGCACGTGTTCTGGTGGTACGCCCGCGCCTCGATGAAGCCCAGCTCGTACAGGTGCGAGACCAGCGGCGCCATGCCGTGGTACCGCAGCCCGCCGGCGTGGATCGGCGCCGGTCGGAACTCGTGCCCCAGGGTGTGCATCTTCAGCAGCGGGGTGAGGCCCACCCCGTCGCCAAAGTCATACCGATACTCCCCGCGGGTCAGGCTCGGGCAGGAGGCCGGCTCCACGGCGAGGAAGCGGGTCGAGCTTTTCCCGGCCAGCCGGTCGCGGAGGAACGGGAAGGCAATGCCCGAGAAGTTCGAGCCGCCGCCCGCGCACCCGATGACGACGTCCGGAGCGTCTCCGGCCATCTCCATCTGCTTGATGGCTTCCTGACCGATGACGGTCTGGTGCAGGAGGACGTGATTCAGCGCGGAACCAATGGAGTACTTCGTGTCCTCCCGGGTCGCCGCTTCCTCGATGGCCTCGCTGATGGCGATGCCCAGGCTGCCGGTGCTGTCCGGGTCGGCGGCCAGCACCTGCCGACCGGCGTTCGTCTGGGTTGACGGGGAGGGGACCACGGTGGCCCCGAACGTCTCGATGAACGAGCGCCGATACGGCTTCTGCTCGTAGCTGATCTTCACCATGAAGACCTTGGTCTCGAGCCCGAACAGGGAGCCCGCGAACGCGAGCGCGCTCCCCCACTGCCCGGCGCCCGTCTCGGTCACGACCCGCTGGACGCCCTCGGCCTGGTTGTAGAAGGCCTGGGCAACCGCGGTGTTCGGCTTGTGGGAGCCCGCCGGCGAGCCCCCCTCGTACTTGTAATAGATGCGGGCAGGGGTATCGAGCGCCCGCTCCAGGCCCAGGGCCCGGACGAGCGGCGAGGGCCGGTAGATCCGGTACACCTCGCGGACGGGGTCGGGGATCTCGATGAACCGCTCGGTGCTGACCTCCTGCTTGATCAGCTCCATGGGGAAGAGCGGCGCAAGCGCCTCCGGACCGATGGGCTCCTTCGTACCCGGATGGAGCGGCGGGGGGAGCGGCACGGGTAAGTCGGCCGCGATGTTGTAGAAGTGCGTCGGCAGCTCGCTGTCGCGGAGCACGAACCGGCGCTGGCTTCCAGGGGCGGTGGCGGTGGACATGACGGTGACCTCCGGAGAACAGAACGACCCCTCCGTCTCAAAGGACGAGGGGGTCTCCCGTGGTGCCACCTTTGTTCCCCGGTGTTCTCACCCGGGCTCATTTCGACCACGGCATCGGTTGCCCGCGCGATGGCCTCGGCCTTGATATCGGTGCCTCTCCGCCGGTGGCTACTCCCGCCGGACCGATGTCGGAGCGGTTTGGCTGCCGGAGCTCCCGGGTCCATTCCCTGGTCGCGCAACCGCCGGGGTCTCACTGCTCCCGGCTCCCTGGAGGCTCGCCTGACCGGGTACTCGTCCCGATCGTCGCCGTATGCAACTGTGCGCGGCACGCTACGCGTCGGCGGTCGCCGGTGTCAAGACGCGGCGAGAGCGGCGCGTCAGCCTGGGGCGGTGCTGGGCAGGGTCGCCGGGAGGGTGACCTCGAAGCAGGTCTTCCCCGGCTCCGACTCCACCTCGATCGCGCCGCCGTGACGGACGACGATGTTGTGGCTCAGGTGCAGCCCCAGTCCAGTGCCCACCCCCTGGGGCTTGGTCGTAAAGAACGGCTCGAACAGCTTGGGCACCGTCTCCGGCGGGATGCCCGGCCCGGTGTCGCAGATCGTGACGGTCACCCCGCCGGCATCGGTCCGCACGGCGCGAATGGAGATCTCGCCCGACCCATCCATGGCGTCCGCGGCGTTGTCGAGGAGGTTGGTCCAGACCTGGTTCAGCTCGCTCCCCCACCCTTCGATCTCGGGCAGGTCCGAGGCGTAGTCCCGGGTGACCCGGATCCCTGACAGTTTGTGGGCCAGGATGAGCAGCGTGTCGTCGAGGCCCTTGGTCACCGCGAAGCGCTGGACGGGGGCCTGGTCGAGGTACGCATAGCCCTTGACCGCGCCCACGATGGCGCTGATTCGCTCGGCGGCCATCTGGATCTCGGCCAGCAGCTCGTCGGCGGTCGCCACGCTGGACAGCCATCGGACCGCGTTCTCGATCCGCTCCGGGGGCGTCTCCGCCAGCGCGGTCCGGACGTCCTCGGGGGTCCAGCCAGCGGCCGTCAGGTAGCCGGCCGTCTCGTCGGGGTTCGAGGTTTCGGGCAGATGGGCGTCGCGCAGGACGGCGGCGATGGCGTCGGACCGGTCGGAGCGGTCGAGGGCGTCGAGCGGCTGGCCGGCCTCCGATGGTTGGGCGGTCACCAGCGCGGCCAGCTGCGGGGCAACATCGGCGATCGCCCCGGCCGCTCGTTTCCGCTCGTTGGTGGCTTCCACCAGGCTCTCGGCCGAACGTCGGATGGCGGCGGCCGGGTTGTTCAGCTCGTGAGCGAGGCCCGCGGCCAGGGTGCCCAGGCTGGCCAGCTTGTCCCGCTGGCGGAGTGCCTCCTCCATGCCCTGGAGCCGGCTGGTCACGGTCCGCATCAGGCCGGTGATGAACTCCGGCCCGGCGGCCAAGAGTTCCCGGACGGCATCGATGGGCAGGCACAGCACGTCGGCCTCGGTCACGGCATGGACCGATGCCATCCGCTGGCCGCGTTCGAAGGCCGCCATCTCGCCCTGGATGGATCCCGGCCCCACCCGGGTGAGCGGGATCTCCGCGTTCCCCGAATGCTTGGTGATCTCCAGCTCCCCGCTGACGACGACAAATATCTGGTCGGCCGCATCGCCCTCCCGGAGGAGCATCTCGCCAGGCGTGAGGTGGAGCGGCGTTGCCACGGTTGCGAGCTTGGAGAGCGGCGCCTCGGGGACGTCCGCGAATAGGGGCGTCGCGCGCAGCTGGGCGACGCGCGCCGCGAGGTCCGTGGTCGTGCTCACTCGTGGCTCACAGGGTGGCGAGGTACTGGTGGACGAACTGGATGGCCATCGCGCCATCGCCCACCGCGCTCGCAATCCGCTTCACCGAGCGGGCCCGAACGTCGCCTGCCGCGAACACGCCGGGCATGCTCGACTCGAGCAGGAAGGGATCACGGTCGGCGGCCCAGCCCTCTGGGCGTCGTCCCTCGACCATGACGGCCGGACCGGTCGGCACGAAGCCACCCTCGTCGCGGCCCACTTCGCCGGTGAGCCATTCGGTGCGCGGCAGCTGACCGATGAACACGAACAGCGCGGACAAGCGGCGAGCGTCTCGCTGGTGGGCTCGCCGGATCCGGTGTCGCAGGTCAGGGTGCAGGCCGCGAGGTGCTCGTCGCCGGTCAACGCCGCGACCTGGGTCTGGTAGCGGACCTCGATGTTCGGAATCTCGCCAATCTGGTCGATCAGGTACTGGCTCATGGCGGACAGCTCGGTGGTCCGGACCATGATCACGACCCGCTTCGCGAAGCGCGACAGGTACACGGCCGCCTGGCCGGCGGAGTTGCCGCCGCCCACGACCCCCACCTCGAGATCCCGGTACAGGACCGCCTCGGTGACCGCCGCCCCGTAATAGACGCCCGCGCCCGCCAGCTCCTTGGCCCCAGGGATGTCCAGTTCGCGATAGCTCACCCCCGTGGCCACGATGACCGCGTGGCAGCTGATCTCCGACCCGTCGTCGAGGGTGACGTACCGATACGGGTCCTCGCGCCGGATGGCGGTGACCTCGCGAGGAGACAGGATCTCGGCACCCAGACGGCGGGCCTGGGCGAGCGCCCGACGGGCGAGGTCCCCGCCCGACAGCCCGGCCGGGAAGCCGAGGTAGTTCTCGATGCGGCTCGTGGTCCCTGCCTGCCCGCCGGGCGCCTCCCGCTCGACCAGCACGGTCTTGAGCCCCTCCGAGGCTCCGTACACCGCGGCGGCGAGGCCCGACGGCCCGCCGCCGATGATCACCACGTCGTAGAACGGCAGGGCGGCCTTCGTCTGGATGCCCACCTTCTCGGCGATCTCGCGGGTGCTCGGATCGCGGAGCAGCGTCCCGTCCTCGAGGATGACCAGCGGGACGGTGGGGTCGAGCTCGGCCTCCGCCACGCCCGCGCCCAACGCCAGCCGACGCCCCTCCGCATCGGTCGTGGGGTCGAGCCACTGGTACGGAACCTGGTTGCGGGTCAGGTAGTCACGGATGTCGTGGCCCTTGGCGGCCCAGCGACCGGCCAGGAGGCGGAGCCCGCTGAACGGCGGGCGGTAGCCGGACGACCAGTCAGCGAGGAGGTCGTCGAGGATCGGGTACAGCTTCTCCTCGGGCGGATCCCACGGCTTGAGCAGGTACTGGTCCAGCCTGATGTCGTTGATGGCCTGGATGGCGACGTCGGTGTCGGCGTACGCGGTCAGCAGGACGCGCCGGGCGTCGGGCTGGAGGTCGATGGCCTGGGTCAGGAACTCGATCCCGGTCATGACCGGCATGCGCTGGTCCACCACGAACGCGGCCACCGGGTCGCCGCGGACGGTCAGCTCGCGAACGGCCTCCAGGGCTTCGGCGCCACTCCCGGCGGCGACGATTCGGTAGTCCTTCGCGTAGCGCGTCCGCAGGTCCCGCTCGATGGCACGGAGGACCGGGACGTCGTCGTCAACGCTGACGATGGTGGGTCGGGTGGCCACGGCCGGAGTCTAGCCGTCGCGGACCACTTGTAGCGGCAGGCTAGGATGCGACCGATGCGTGCCTCATCCCAGCGGGCCGACGTCGTCATCGTTGGCGGTGGCGTCGTGGGTTCCGCGGTCGCCTACTTCCTGGCTCGTGACCCCGACTTCTGGGGAAGCGTGGTCGTCGTCGAGCGCGACCCGACCTACGCAACCGCGTCCACGACCCTGTCGGCGGCCTCGGTCCGCCAGCAGTTCTCGACGCCGGTCAACATCCTGATGAGCCAGTTCGCGCTCCAGATCCTCAAGCACCCGGAGCAGTGGTTCCCGCTCCTGGACCCGGTCCCCGAGTTCGACTTCGTGGAGGGCGGGTACCTGTTCCTCGCCTCGCCCGCTGGTGGGCCAACCCTGTGGGCCAATCACACCATCCAGCGCTCCATGAACGTGCCGGTCACCATCCTGTCGCCCGACGATCTGGCCTATCGGTTCCCGTGGCTGAACACCTCCGACATTGCCGGCGGCTCCCTCGGGACCTCCGGCGAGGGCTGGTTCGACGCGTCGGCCCTGATGGTCGCCTTCCAGCAGTCGGCCAAGGCCTCGGGCGTGACCTACGTCACCGGGGAGGTCACCGGGATCCTGTCCTTTGGCGGACGGGTGGACGCGGTGATGCTGGCCGACGGGCGACTCATCGAGTGCGGCACCCTGGTGAACGCGGCCGGCGCCCGCGCCGGCGCCTTGGCCCGGTTCGCCGGGGTCGACCTGCCGGTCGTGCCCCGCAAGCGGATGGTCTTCACGTTCTCGGCCAAGGCGCAGATCGACTCGCCTTTGGTCATCGACCCCAGCGGGGTCTATTTCCGACCCGACGCCCCGAACTACATCAGCGGCTACTCGCCCAAGGAAGGCGAGCCGGACCCCGACACCTTTGATCTCACCGTGGACCTGTCGATGTGGGAGGACAAGGTGTGGCCCGCGATCGCCCACCGGGTGCCCGACTTCGAGGCGGTGAAGATGCGGCGCGCCTGGGCCGGGCACTACGAGGTAAACACGGTCGACCACAACGCGATCATCGGCCCCCACCCCGAAGTGACGAACCTGCTGTTCGCGAACGGGTTCTCGGGTCACGGCCTCCAGCAGTCCGCAGCCGTGGGACGCGGGTTGGCCGAGCTGATCATTCACGGCGGCTACACGACGATCGACCTCAGCCCCCTGGGATACGAGCGGATCGCCCGGGCGCAGCCCCTCCGCGAGCTGAACGTCGTCTAGCGGGCCCGGCCCGGCGGCCGGCGCGGTTACGGGTTGACGATGAGCGCGGTGACCATCCCGAACATCCCCTCGTCACTCTCGGCGTGGCTGAGGATGTGGCAGTGGAAGGCCCACACGCCCGGCTCGCTGGCCCGGATCAGGACGTCTACCCGCTGGCCGGGAGCCACCATGACCGTGTCCTGATAGTAGGGCTGGGCGAGCGGGTATCCGTCCAGGGCGATGACCTGCTGGGCCAGGCCATGCAGGTGCATGGGGTGGATCTGGAGGCCCTCGTTCATGTACCGAACCCGGATGAGCTGGCCCAGGCTGGCCACGATCGGGGCGGTGGCCGGGAAGCCCTTGCCGTTGATCGTGAATCCCAGGGGTCCGTCGTTGAGGATCATCACCTGGTCCACGTCCACGGCCGGATCGGTCGGATCGGCCACTACGAGCGCACCAAAGAGGCCCATCGGCACCTGGCTCTGCGCCATGAAGTGGCTGTGATACATGTTCGATCCGGTGTTGCGGACGGTGAACTCGTACGTGAACGACTCGCCGGGCAGGACCGCGTCCTGGGTGATGGCCGGCACGCCATCCATTGCGTTGGGGACCGTCATGCCATGGAAGTGGATGGTGGTCGGCGCGGGCAGCTCGTTGTGCAGGACGATGCGCAACTTGTCACCCAGGTTCACCCGGATCTCAGGCCCGGGCACCATCTCGTTGTAGGCCCACGCCTCGACGAAGTGACCCTTCTCCACCTCCCACTGGATGACTGATGCGGTCAGGTCGAACTCCTTCGTCCCGTCCGGCAGGATCGTGGGCTCCAGCAGCTGACCGCCCAACGCCGAGGTCTCCTCGGGGAAGCGGGCGGTGACCGCGGCATCCACGTCACGCATCTGCTCGGCGGTCATCTCCTCCGGCGACGCACCGGAAGAGGCGCCTGCCCCGACCGTGACCGCGCCTTCCATCCCGGCCTCCCGGTGACCGGGGATGGAGCAGATGAAGGTCATCCCTTCGGCCGGGATCGTGACCGTCCCCTGCCCGGTCTCGTTGGCCGCGGCGGTGATGACCGTCCCGTCCGCGAACGTCACGTTGTGCTCCACGCCGTCGTGGTTGGTGAGGACGACTTCGTACTCGCCGGGGGCGTCCACGGCGACCGCGGTCGGCTCGAACGCGATGTTCATGGCCATGATCTCGATCGTCCCCAGCGGCCCGCTGGGCGAGGACGGGGCGCTGGGTTGGGCCGTCGGCGAGGCCGTCGCACTCCCGCCGGCACCACCAAGCACCACCGCTGCAACCAGGAACATGGCAAGGAACAGGCTGCCCATGCCGGTGAAGACCATGAAGTAGGCGATAGGTCGACTCATGCACATGGTTGTACCCATAAGCCCGGGCGCTCTGATACGGCCAGACGGCCCGTCCGTGCCGGGGCCGTCCGTCCCGAACTCGACCTGGCTGCGCGAGAATGGAGCCGTCATGTGCGGCCGATTCGCCCAACCCCACTCCACCGAGGACCTGGCCCGGATCTTCCGCGCCCGCCCGGTGGTCGAGCTGCCGACCGACCGATTCAACGTGGCCCCGACCGATGAGGTGGCGGGCGTGCTGGAGCACCACGGGGAGCGGGTGATCGAGCCCTTCCGGTGGGGCCTCGTCCCGTGGTACGCGGAGGATCGCAAGGGCGCGGCCCGGCTCATCAACGCCCGGGCCGAGACGGTGGAAACCACCCCCGCCTTCCGGACCTCGTTCGCGAAACGCCGTCTGATCATCCCCGCGGCGGCGTTCTACGAGTGGCGCCGCTCCGGCGGGGACCGGCAGCCGTTCGCGATCCGCCGCCGCGACGACGAGCCCATGGCACTGGCCGGGGTATGGGCGGTCTGGCGCAACCCCGACACCGGGGAGCGGGTCTACACCTGCTCCATCATCACGACGGTCCCCAACGACCTTTTGTCACCCATCCACAACCGGATGCCGGTCATCCTCGATCCGACCGACTGGGA
Organism: uncultured Chloroflexia bacterium; assembly: GCA_963810925.1. GTDB lineage: Bacteria > Chloroflexota > Limnocylindria > QHBO01 > QHBO01 > DASTEQ01. Next base: position 85,619 of record CAWEPF010000003.1, read on the forward strand.
CGTGTGGCTGGCCGAGGGCACCAAGCCGGCGGACCTGCGCCAGCTGCTCTTCCCCTTCCCCGCCGCCGCACTGGACGCCTACCCGGTGTCGAGCGCGGTCAACAACGTCCGCAACGACGGGGAAGCGCTGCTGGCCCGAGCCGGGTGACCGTCCTACACCTCCCGGCGGATGCGCTCGTGCTGCTCATCGGCGCCGCCGGCAGTGGCAAGTCGACCCTCGCGGCCCGCCTGTTCGATCCCGACGAGATCCTCAGCTCCGACGCATTTCGGGCGGCGGTCTCAGGCAACGCAGCGGACCAGTCGGCAACGCGCGCGGCCTTTGGCCGGCTCGACGCCGCGCTGGAACGGCGCCTGGTCGCCGGCCAGCTGACGGTGGTTGACGCGACCAACGTCCTGGGCTGGGCTCGTCGTCGCCTGCTGTCGGCCGCCACCCGCCACCATCGACCGGTGGTGGGCATCGTCCTGGCCGTGCCGCTGGAGGTCAGCCTCGACCGCAACGCGCGGCGCACCGATCGCCGGGTTCCGGCGAGTGTCGTGCGGCGCCACGATGGCGAACTCAGGCGCTCCCTCCCGAGGCTTCAGGACGAAGGGTTCGACACCCTGATCGTCCTGGAGGAAGCGGAGCGCGCCGACGAGCTCACCCTGGCCCGGGACGACGGGCACGAAAAAGCCCGGACCTGAGTCCGGGCAAGTCGCGGGGCAACGTTATGTCCCGAAGGAACGGCACCCGACCCTTTGATGCAATCTCCGGAGCCGTCACCGCGTCCTTGATGCAATCTCAGACCCGGATCGTGCTGCCCCTTCGGGACGAGAGCATCTTATGCCGCCCCTAACATCCCCACAATAGGGGTTATCCACCACTTTCAGCCCTCAATCAGCACTAATCCACACGTTCTCCACAGCCGCACGAGTGGTCCTTGATCGGTTCATGACCCGCGGCCGCCAACCGCCAACGGGGGGATACTGCCGTCAATGACTCCCCAATCGGACCGTCCCAGCTGGGGAAAGGCGCCGCCCGATCTCGTCGCGACCTTCGACCGCGTCATGGGCCAGGTTCCCGGAATCGAGCGTCGGCCGATGTTCGGATATCCGGCCGCATTCGCCAACGGGCACCTGGTGACCGGGCTCTTCGAGGACCGGTGGATGGTGCGCCTGCCCGAGGATGCCCTTGCGGAGCTGACGGCTGCTGGTGGTGAGCCGTTCTCGCCCATGCCAGGCCGACCGATGCGTGGCTACCTGACCTTCCCGACCGAGATGGTCGGCGATGACGCCGCGCTCCGTCCATGGGTGGATCGCGCTCTGGCCCACGTGCGCGCCATGCCCCCCAAGGCCGCCAGGCGCTGATCAGGCGGGCCGCTTCGCCCGCGGCATGCCCGCCACGACCTGGTCCCACGAGTGGTCGATCATGCCCCGCACCTCGTCATCGGTCATCGAGCCGTCCACCGTGACCGTGTTCCAGTGGCGCTTGTTGAGGTGGTAGCCCGGCGCGACGGCCGGGTGGGTGCGACGCAGGGCCTCGGCCAGGTCCGGGTCGCACTTGAGGCTCACCTGCGGAGGAGCGGCCTCCAGGGAGAGGATCGCGAACATCGGTCCGTCCATGCCACCCACCTTGAACACGGCCGGCGTGGAACCCCACGGATGGTCCTCTACCGCCGCGGTCCGAGAGGCAAGGTACGCCGCCAGCTCCGTGGTCGTCATCGGTCTGGTCGCCCGCAAAACACGGGTTCATACTAGGCCGCATGACCACCTTGGCCGCCCTCGCCGACTGGCTGGACCGATACGAGCAGGCGTGGCGCAACAACAATGCCGAGCAGATCGCGGATCTGTTCACGCCCGATGCGGTCTATCGCTGGCATCCCTGGGAGGAGCCGGCCGACGGCGCCGATGGGGTCGAGGACATCGTGGCCGCCTGGCTCGACCAGCCCGACGATCCGGACGACTGGACCCTCGAATGCGAGCCCCTCGCTGTCAACGGGGAGCTGGGCGTCGCCCGCTGCCTGACCAGCTACCGCGCGACCGCTCGCGGCCCCGAGCGGGTCTACTACAACATCTGGCTGGTGGAGCTCACCGATGACGGGCTGTGCTCGGACTTCACCGAGTACTACATGAAGGAGCCGACCGAAGAGTCGGCCTGACCGATGGGTCGGGTAGGCTAGCCACATGGCCGCCTCCTTCACCGTTCTCCACGAGGGCTACGTCGACGACCGCGGGGTGTGCGGCACGGTGAGCCTGATCGAGGATGAGGACGCGCGAATCGTGGTCGACCCTGGCATGGTCGCCAGCCGCGACGAGATCCTGAACCCGCTGCGGGCGCGGGGCCTCGGCCCGGACGACGTGACCCACGTCTTCCTGACCCACCACCACCCCGACCACACGGTCAACGTCGCCCTCTTCCCGAACGCGTCGGTCGTGGACTTCTGGGCCGCCTATCGCGGCACGGAGTGGACCGACCACCAGGGTGATGGGTACCACCTCTCTCCCAACGTCTCGATGATCCTGACCCCGGGCCACACGAACGAGGACGCGACCCTCCTGGCCCGGACCGATGACGGGGTCGTGGCCTGCACCCACCTGTGGTGGCGGGCCGACCGCACGCCCGAGGTGGATCCGCTGGCCGATGACCAGGCCGCGCTGGAGGCGAGCCGTGCCCGTGTCCTGGCGGAAGCCGATGTCGTGGTCCCCGGACATGGCGGGCCATTCCGCACCGGGCGCTGACGAGCGGCGAACGACCGATGAGCGTGGAGCGGCTCGAGCACTCGGAGATCGTGCGGGTCCGCACCTACGAGCTGGACTCGAATGGGCACGTGAACAACGCGGTCTACCTGAACTACGCCGAGCAGGTGGCCACCGAGCACGCCGAGGTGCTGGGCTACGGGCGCGAATGGTCGGAGCGGCAGGGCGTCGCGTGGGCCGCCCGAGAGCACCAGGTCGTCTACCACCGTCCGGCCGGGTACCGCGAGGTCCTGCGCCTGACGACCATGGTGCGGGAGATGAGCGGGGTCCGGGTCGTGCGCTACACCACGATCCGGCGCGAGTCCGACGGGGAGCTGCTGGCCGAGGTCACGACCCAGTGGGTCTGCATCCGGGCGGCGGACCAGCGCCCGACCCGCATTCCGGCGGACCTGGTGGCGGGCTTCGCACGGGATCTCGAGGCCGGCGCCGGTGGCTAGGCCCCGGGCCCGCGACCTGGGGATCCGGATCGGCCGCGGACGACCGGGGCCGCACAACGCCATCACCGACGTGGCCGGCGTTCGGGTGGGGCATACGACCCTGATCTCCGGCGATGGGCCACTGGTCATCGGCCAGGGCCCGGTCCGGACCGGAGTGACGGTCGTCGTCCCCCACGACGGCAACGTCTGGTTCGAGCCGCTGTTCGCCGGAACGGCCACCCTGAACGGCAACGGCGAGCTGACGGGGCTGGAATGGATGCGCGAGTCGGGCTTCCTGGGCGGCGCCATCGGGCTCACCAACACGCACAGCGTCGGCGTCGTCCACGACGCGCTGATCGCGGCAGCCCTGGCCGATTCGGACGGCGGGACGGAGTTCTGGGCCCTGCCGGTGGTGGGCGAGACGTTTGACGGCCAACTGAACGACCTGAACGGGTTTCACGTCCGCCCCGAGCACGTGGCGGCGGCGCTGGCAGCGGCGGCCGACGGACCCGTCCCGGAGGGCAACGTGGGCGGCGGCACCGGGATGATCTGCCACGAGTTCAAAGGAGGGATCGGGACCGCGTCGCGGGTCCTCGCGGACGCGGCCGGCGGGTGGACGGTGGGCGCACTGGTCCAGGCCAACTACGGGGACCGTGACCAGCTGCGGATCGACGGCGTGGCGGTTGGGGAGGCGATCCCCACCACCGAGGTGCCGAGTCCCTGGGAGGCGCCGCGGAGCCCGCTGGCCGAAGGATCCGTCGCGGGCCGGGGCCGAGGGGGGTTCGATCATCGTCGTCCTGGCGACGGACGCCCCGCTCCTCCCCCACCAGTGCGCGAGGCTGGCCCGGCGGGCGGCGATCGGGCTCGCGCGGGTGGGCGGGTACGGCAGCCACGGATCGGGAGACATCTTCCTTGCCTTCTCGACCGGCAACCGCGACCTCTCGCGGGCATCGGGCGAGTCGGGCGACCCGCGCCTCGTGGCGCAGGCGGCGTTCGTCGTGGATGCCGCGATCAATCCCCTGCTCCTGGCCGCGGTGGAGGCCGTCGAGGAAGCGATCGTCAACTGCCTGGTCGCCGCCGAGACGATGGTCGGCCGGGACGGGATCACCGCACCCGCCTTGCCCCATGACCGTCTCATGGAGGTCATGGACCGATCCGGCCGCGGGCCGACGCGGAACCCCGGAGGATCCGCAGGCGTCTGATCGGTACATGCCAGACCCCGCGGGCAACCGATCGCCCACGCCCAACGAACGCCTGAGGCTCCTGTTCGAGACCCACCACCGCGCTTTGCTGGCCTACGCCGCCCGACGCTGCGCCACGCTCGACGACGCCGAGGACGTGGTGGCCGAGGTCTTCTCCGTCGCGTGGCGACGGCTCGAGGTGGTCCCCGAAGGGGACGCGGCCGTCCTGTGGCTGTACGGGGTGGCGCGCAAAACCGTCGCCAACCAGCGACGCGGCGGGGCCCGCCAGACTCGGCTGCGCGAACGCATGGCGGCGACCACGCCCCGTCCATCGGTGTCGGATGGCGCAGGCGATGACGGCGCCGCCCTGGACGCCCTGGCGCGCCTGTCGGCATCGGACCAGGAGCTCCTGCGCCTGGTGGCCTGGGAAGAGCTGAACCATGCCGAGATCGCCCAGGTGCTGGGCATATCGGTCAATGCGGTCGCCATTCGCCTCCATCGGGCTCGCCAACGATTCGGGGAGTCGTTGGTGAAAGGTTCGGGCCGCTGGCGGACATGGACCTCGGTGAAGGGCAGTTTGGCCCGTCGAGCCTCGCGGGAGGAACCATGAACCCAACACCACCACGCGATCCGATCGACGAGCTTCGCCGGGCCAATCCGGTGCAGACCGATGACCTGCCCTCCAGTAGCCGGGACCGCATGTGGGCCCGGATCGAGGAGGCACACATGAACGACCAGGCAACTCAGCCGCAGCTGCCGAAGTGGGCGATTGCGATCACCGGATTCGTCGCGGCGGGCGCGCTCGCCCTGGGCGCCATCCAGCTGGCCAACACGCCACTCCCCAGCGAGGAGCCGGTGGGCGGCGGTGGCGGTGGAGCGGCCGGGATGTGCATCGTGTACAGCACCGATCTGCTCGCCGAACGCCAGTGGGCGTTCGACGGAACGGTCACCGCGATCAACGCCAACCAGGTCACGTTCACGGTGAATACCGCCTTCTGGGGCGTGACCGACGCCACGATGACCGTCACCGCGGACCAGATGACCCCGCCCATCCAGGTGGGCCTGGATGGCGGCCCGGAGCTCCAGGTGGGAAGCCGCTACCTCGTCACCGGGGATGACCAGTACGCGTGGGCCTGTGGCTACACCCAGGAGTACACCGATGCGGCCGCGGCCGAATGGGCCGCCCTCGCGCCGTAGACCCCATCTGTCGAGGGCGGGCACGGGCCCGCCCTCTATCATCGGGGGGCCATGACCGGCCCCCTGCGCGGTCTTCGCGCCAACTTCGCTGCCCTCGAGGAGCGGAACTTCCGACTCCTGTGGCTTGGTCAGACCGGTTCGACCCTGGGCGACGGGCTGTCGTTCGTCGCGATCGCGTTCGCGGTACTCCAGATCGGCGGCTCGGCGACCGCCATCGGGATCGTGTTCGCGGCCTACTCCCTGCCCCACGTCATCTTCCTGCTCGCCGCTGGCGTGTGGGCGGATCGGTTGCCGCGCAACCTCGTCATGCTCACCAGCGACGGGGTCCGCGCCCTCGTCCAGGCCTGGCTTGCGTACCTGCTGTTCAGCGGCACGGCGGAGGTACTGGACATCGTGATCGCGGCCGCCCTGCACGGCGCGGCATCGGCCTTTTTCGTACCCGCGTCGACCGGGCTCATGCCCCAGGTGGTCAGCGCCGGACGGCTGCAGCAGGCGAATGCGCTCATGGCCATCTCGCGCAGCGCCGCGTTCGTCATCGGCCCCGCACTGTCCGGGATCCTGGTGGCCGCCGGAGGACCCGGCCTCGTGTTCGCGATCGATGCGGTGACCTACCTCGGCTCGATCCTGACCCTCGCCCTGCTCCGCATCGAGCGCACGGTCAGCGACGTCGCGCGCGCGCCCTTCCTGTCCGAGCTGCGCCACGGCTGGAACGAGGTGCGGTCCCGCGACTGGCTCGTCGGATCGTTGGTCGTGTTCGGGGTCTCAAACGTCGCGATGGGCTCGTTCATGGTCCTGGGCCCGGTCATCGTCGACCGCGAGCTGGGCGGAGCGGCGGAATGGGGCTTCATCATGACGACGGGCGCAGTGGGCGCCCTCCTGGGTGGCGCCGTCGCCCTCCGCTGGAAGCCGGCTCGGCCCTTGGCCGTGGGCTTCGCGTTCATGCTCGTGGCGGCGACGCGCACCCTTGCGCTGATTCCGCCCTTCCCGGTGGTCGTCATCGCATTGACCGCCATGGCCACCCTGGTCGCGATCACGATCTCGAACACGTTCTGGGAGACCGTGCTCCAGCAGCGAGTCCCCCAGGACTCGCTGTCCCGGGTGTCGTCCTACGACTGGATGGTGTCACTGGCGCTCCAACCGGTGGCGTTCGCCGTGGTGGGGCCTCTGGCTGACACGATCGGCGAGGTGCCCACCCTCATCCTCGCGGCGAGCATCGGCGTGGTCGCCAACCTGGCCGCCCTCGCGGTGCCGAGCATTCGCAACATGGGCCAGCTCGAGACGCCCGACGGCGAAACCCCCGACCTGGACCCTGCCCTGACCGAGGTAGGTCCCCTGGCGGTCAACGAGCCCTAGCCTGGAGGGCGCCTCGGTCCCTTGATTTCGTGACCTTCGGCCCCGCCATCGAGCCTGACAAAGGGCGTACGGTAGGGGTGCAAATCGGGGCGGCTCAGAACGCGAGCCGACCGGGAAGGAGGCATTTCAGCAATGCAAGTCGTCGATCGCAGGCATCAGCTTGCAGTCGCTGCGCTCCGAGTCGGCGTGGGGGTCATCTTCCTCTGGGCCGGCCTCGAGAAGGTCATCGGGGGGGAGGGCGCGTGGAGCGCCGCCGGCTTCCTCGGATTCGGGACGGGCGGGACCCTGGGTTGGCCGTTCGTGACCGGCGGAGCGGAAGGCGTGATCTACAACCCGACCCACGATATGTGGGTCTCGTTCTCGACCAACGACCTCGCCATGAGCCTCATCAACATCCTCGTCCCCTACGGGCAGATCGGCATCGGCATCGGCCTGATCCTTGGCCTGCTGACCCGATTCTCGGCCGCCATGGGCACGCTGATGATGGTGCTGTTCTTCTTCGCGGCCTGGGACTTCGAGTTCGGGATCGTGAACCAGCACCTGACCTACGCCCTGGTCACGTTCGTCCTCGGATACCTGGGCACGGGCAACTTCTTCGGGCTCGACGGCGTGCTCGCCGATCGCGTCGGCCCCGGCTGGTTCCGGCGCTACTTCATGTCGGGCAACCCGTATCCGGTCTACGAGCAGCCGGCACCCGCCGTGCCTGCCATGCAGACCTGACCTGCTGACCATGAAGGGGGAGATGGCGCCCGGAAACGGGCGCCATCGGTCTGTCTGCGCGAATCGGGGCGGTGAGTAGACTGAAGGCATGTTCTCGTTCTTGAGCGGTCGCAAGTCGACCATGCCCGATCCTGCCAAGGCGCTCCCCGGTCGCGCCGAGGCCATCCCCACTGCAGAGACGCACCTGCTCAACGGACAGCCGTTGAAGGGCCCGTACCCGGAGGGGTCCGAGGTGGCCGACTTTGCGGCCGGCTGCTTCTGGGGCGTCGAGAAGACGTTCTGGCAGGTGCCCGGTGTGATCGTCACCGCGGTCGGCTACCAGGGCGGCTACACCCCGAACCCGACCTACGAAGAGGTGTGCTCGGCGCAGACCGGCCACGCGGAGGCGGTCCGGGTCGTGTTCGATCCGAAGCGGGTCACCTACCAGCAGCTGCTGAAGGTGTTCTGGGAGGAGCACGATCCGACCCAGGGTATGCGCCAGGGCAACGACCTGGGCACGTCCTATCGGTCGGCCATCTACACCCACTCCCCCGACCAGCAGGCGGCAGCCGAGGCGTCGCGCGATATGTACGGCGCGGAGCTGCGCAAGGCTGGCTACGGACCGATCACGACCGAGATCCTGGAGGCCGGACCGTTCTACTTCGCCGAGGGCTACCACCAGCAGTACCTCGCCAAGAACCCGAACGGCTACTGCCCGGTCCATTCGACCGGCGTGCTGCTTCCCGGCGAGCCGGTCGTGCAGCTGGAGCAGGTTTAGGTCTCAGCGCGACGGTGCGTGCGGCTCGATTCCGGCGCCTGTTCGCCCTCCACCCTCGCGAGTTGCCCGACCCGCGTCAGGGGCACGAAACACGGGCGAACAGCCTGCTGCGGCCCATCGTGTTCGGCGCCAACGACGGGCTGGTGTCGAACCTCGCGCTCGTCATGGGTGTCGCCGGCGCGAATCCAGCTCCCGAGATCATCGTCCTCGCCGGCGTCGCAGGTCTGCTGGCGGGTGCCTTCAGCATGGGGGTCGGCGAGTACGTATCGGTCCAGAGCCAGCGGGAACTGCTCGACTATCAGCTCGCCTTCGAGCGCCTCCAACTTCGCGAGGCTCCTGATCAGGAACGACGGATCCTGGCTGGCATCTATCGCGATCGGGGCTTCAGCGACGAGGAGGCCGACCACTTCGTCGATCGCGTCTTCGCGGATCCGGAGAGCGCCACCAGGCTCCTGATCTTCGAGGAAGTCGGGCTGGACGAGCGGTCCATTGGGTCGCCGTGGTCGGCGGGGATCAGCTCGTTCCTCGCGTTCACGCTCGGCGCGCTCATTCCGCTCGTCCCCTACCTGCTTCTCGCAGGCGGGACCGCCTTCGCGACGAGCCTGCTGGTCAGCCTCGGGGCGCTGTTCGCGCTCGGCGTGGCGATCAGCCGACTGACGCGTCGGGGTGCCCTGCGAACAGGGCTCCGCCAGGTTCTACTGGGCGGGATTGCCGCTGCGGTGACGTTTGCCGTTGGGACCTTGATCGGAGTCCAGGCCTAGGGATCGCCCGGCCCGGCCGCCCGGAGCCCCGGCTAGGGCCGGACGCTGCCGAAGTTGCGGCGAGCGTTCCGGCGCGAATGCCGATTCGGCGTGAACTTCGTCCCGCCCGGCCAGCGACCGATGCCGGCCTGGTTGGCGGACGGCGCGTGTCCCGAGTGGGCCTGCGGCCCAGCGGGCCGCGGTCGCCCTTGAGGCCGACCCTGCTGATGACGCGGAGGACGGGCGCCTCCCTGGCCACTTCGCATTCGGATGGCCTGGGGCCGGATGTTCGGATCGGGCTCGAACCCGGGGATGACCTCGACCGGAATCGCGTGGCCGAGGAGCCGCTCGATGTCACGGAGGAGCTGACCTTCGTCCACGCAGACGAGTGAGACGGCGATGCCGTCCACGCCCGCCCGTCCGGTTCGACCGATCCGGTGGACGTAGTCGGACGGAACCATCGGCAGCTCGTAGTTGACGACGTGGGGCAGCGCGTCGATGTCCAGGCCGCGGGCCGCGACCTCGGTCGCGATCAGGAGGGTGACCCGGCCGGCCTTGAAGTCGGCCAGGGCCCGGACCCGCTGGGGCTGGCTCTTGTTGCCGTGGATGGTGGCAACCGCGATCCCGTCCTTCTCCAGCTGCTCGGCCAGCCGATTGGCGCCGTGCTTGGTGCGCGTGAAGACGAGCGCCTGGTCGATCGCGTACGAGCGGACGAGCTGACTGAGGAGCTCCCGCTTGCGCTCGCGGTCAACCGGGTGGATGACCTGCTCCACGAGCTCCGACGGGGTGTTCCGCGCGGCGATCTGGACCTGGGCGGGCCGGTCGAGGATGCCGTCGGCCAGGCGGCGGATGTCGTTCGAGAAGGTGGCCGAGAACAGCAGGTTCTGTCGATCTGCGGGCAGGCGCTCGAGGATTCGGCGGATGTCGCGAATGAATCCCATGTCGAGCATGCGGTCTGCCTCGTCGAGGACGAGGACCTCGACCCCACCCAGGTCAACGGTGCCCTGACCGATGTGGTCGAGCAGCCGACCGGGCGTGGCGACCACGATCTCGGCGCCCGCGCGGAGCGCGCGCGCCTGGGGGTTGAAGGCGACGCCACCGAAGACCGTCGTCGAGCGGACGGGCCGATGGGCGCCATACGTGCGAACGCTTTCTTCGACCTGCATCGCGAGCTCGCGGGTGGGAACCAGGACGAGGACGCGAACGCGACGACGGCCATCTGGCCGGGGGGACGCGCCAAGGCGCTCGAGGATGGGCAGCACGAAGGCGGCCGTCTTGCCGGTACCCGTCTGGGCGCCGGCCAGCAGGTCACGGCCCGCGAGGACGTGCGGAATCGCCTCGTCCTGGACGGGGGTCGGCTCGGTGTAGCCGGAGTCCGCGACAGCGCGGAGCAGGTCGGGCGACAGCCCGAGATGAGCAAAGGACACGGTTCAGAAACTCCTGACGAGGCCCTCCCGCGCGAAGCGGGGCCCGGTCAGGGCATACATGAATCGGGGTTCAGCGGCGATGGGCCGGGACGCAGACCGAGGCGTCCGTGGAAACCCGGGGGAGACCCCACCTTACCACAGGACCCCGAGAATGCCCTGTCCGGCGCTTGTCGCCATCGGTACAGTCGCCCCATGCGGGAGCCGCCGAAGCCATCGGTCGAGACCGCGCCGGGTCGGCGCTCGACCAGCTCGGCCGCCGACCGGGCCCTCCTTGCCATCTTCGCGATCGCGATCGTGCTCGTCGTCGTTGGGGCGCTCGTGAACTTCGCGCTGGGATCGGTTGGGCTGGCCGCGCCCTCGCCATCAGAGGCACCCGAGGCAACGCCGATCAGCTCCCATCCGGCCCCCGCGCCGGGGGCGACGGTCGGGCCCGGACACCCGGTCAGCGTGCGGGCAAGCTGGGAGGCCAACGCCCAGGACTATCGCGGCCGGATCGGGGTGCTGGTCGACTTCGACTGCCTCCCCGGTGGCGTGCCGCAGAGGGTGTGGGGCACCGACACGTATACCGATGATTCCTCGGTATGCACTGCCGCGGTCCACGCCGGGGAGATCACCCTCGAGGCCGGCGGACTGGTGTGGATCAGGATCGCCCCCGGTCAGCTCACGTACGACGCATCCGAGCGAAACGGGATCCTGACCGAGTCCTACCTGGCCTGGGACGGCAGCTTTACGGTGGTCCCGGGGCTCTAGCCGCGCTCGCCGGGGGCCGGCGATCAGCGACGAGCGGGGATCGCCGAGGGCGCGCTGTATCCGTTGGCCGCGATCTCGCCCGCTCGCTCTCGGTACACCTCGGGCGTGGGTGCGGTCCGAGCACGGAAGCCGTCCACCAGGCGGTTGTACATCGAGAACCCCGACGCGATGAGTACGGCCAGCTGGACGTCGGCATCCGTGGCGCCAGCCGCCAGGGCGGCATCCACGTCGTCAGCGGTCAGGTCGAGCGCGTTGCGGCCCACGGTCCGGGCGATGGCCAGCAGGGCCTGCATCTTTTCGCTCAGCCCGTCGTCGGAGCCGACGGTGATGACCTCCATCAGGGGAATCTGCTCGGCCTCGCCGGTCAGCTCGAGAACCGCGGCAGCGTGGGCAGCGTGCGAATCCATGCAGAAGAAGCAGTCATTCGCCGCGGACACGGCGGTGGCCATCATCTCGCGCTCGGCCCGAGTCACTGTGGCGCCGGGATAGTCATTCACGAGGAGCTCATCGGCGAGTGCCCGGAGATGCACCCCAAGGCCGGGGGTCAGCCGCATGGCCACACCGATGCCGGGAACGTCGGGCAGGCTGCCGACGACCGGCTCCTGTTGGGCGCGTTGGATGCGCTCGAGGTCACGTGCCATGTCCGTTCTCCTGTCGCGAGGGTCGGCAGAGGTCCGGAGTATGCCGGGTCAGCCCGCCGTCGTCGCCCCGCCCGATTCGGAGAGCGCTACTCCAGCCGACATGCGGCCCCGCCGGCTCCGCTGGTGGCGGGCTGCCCGTCGGGGCAGGTGGTGCCAGGCTCAAAGATCGCGTTGTCCACGTACGCGCCCGAGAAGCTCGCTGCCGTGAAGTCACCGCCGAGCGTGGCGTGGGTCAGGAAGGCTCCTGACAGGTTGGCACCGCGGAAGCTGCCGTCCAGCGTCACGCCGGCCACATTGGCGCCAACCAGGTTGAGGCCATCCAGCTGGGCGTTGGTCACGGTCGCGCCGAACAGGTCGATCCCCGACCAGTCCAGGTTGCTGCCCGACGGACTGTCGATCACCGCGAACGCGCACGCCGCTCCGGCGGCGGGCGTGCATGTGGTCCAGTCCTGGAGCGGGCCGGACCCGCTCACGGCGAACGCGGAGATCGGGTTGGGGGTCACCGGCGCCGCCCCGAGGATGTAGATCACCTCGTCCGTGGACAGGGCATGGAGCGCGTAGAAGCCGCCATCGCAGACGCGCAGCGGGCGAGCCATCGGCCCGGGATACCAGTGCGCGCCGGCATCGGTTGTCTGCCACCAGAACACCTGGCATCCCGCGCTGAGCTCAGTGCCCTCCGTGTCCCGGCGGGGCTTGACCTGCCGGAGGGTCCACCCGGAATCGTCCGCGGTCAGGAGCGTCGCCGCCGACTCGCTGGGGGTCGTGCCTCCGGCGCCCGTGCTGGCGACCGCCCCCGGTACCTCGGTCACAGCCCAGGACTCCAGGTCCTCGGTGACGGCCGTCTGGCTCCCGTCCTCGGAGATGGCCACGATGCGGTCGTCCCCCAGTCCAATGACCTCGCCGGTCGTCTGGAAGCGCTGCTGCATGGCCTGCACGTCCGTTGCGGCGGGGCAGTTGGCGGCCGATGAGGGCGGCGCCTCGGGGGTGTGGAGGACGGGCTCGGCTCCGGCAGGGTCGACCTCGTCCCAGGTGCCGCCGTCGTCCTCGCTGACCCACAGCCTGATCGAGCCGAGCGAGCCCTGGTACGGGGCACTGGGCGTGACGAGGCACGGGTATTCGGCGCCGGACACCAGCACGAGACCATCGCCAGGGAAGATGGACCGGGCAGACATGGCCCAACTCGATCCGAAGCTCCCCACCTGCGTCCAGCTCACGCCGTCGGGGGACGAGAAGACGACCGCCGCGGGTGGCTGAGCGCCTGTCGCGGGGCCGGCGCTGCCCGAGGCCATGAACCCGTCGCCGACGGCGACGACATCCGTGATGAGGACCGACGTGGCAGCACCGCCGGCGATGTCGCGGGGATCGACCTGACGCCAGCTCGATCCATCAGCCGAGAACCACAGGACTGACATCGGAACGGCCGAAGAGCCCGATTGGGTTGAGCTGGCGCCGAATGCCACGCCGGCTACCACGGTGCCTGACGGACCGGCCGCCGCGCGCGACGGCCGGAACACGGCCGCGCCGCCCTGGAAGGCGAAGCCCGGCGGCGGCGAGTAGGCCGCGCCGGGATTGATCGTCGAGACCTGCCATGACGAACCGTTGGCGACCGCCCGTGCCGGGGCGCCACCCTGCATCCCGAAGAACTGGAAATCGCCGCCGGACTCCGCATACAGGCCGCCGAACCCGCCGGGCAACGATTGAGGCGCCCCGAACTGGATGCCGGCGGGCAGGTCGCCCTCGAACGACGGGGTAGGCGCCGCGCCCGAAGCCGCCGGACCGCCCGAGCCCTCCGGACCAGGCCCTGAGCCTGATGCGCCGGCGCTGGGCGACGGCGACTCGTTTCCACAGGCGACCACCGCGGTCAGGAGCGTCGCCAGCGCGAGAGTCCGGAGCGTCCGTCCACTCATGAGGCGGAACAGTAGCGTCCCTCGTGCTGGGGTTGCGCGTCCATCACGCGGCCGGTTCCTGGTCATCCAGGGGTAGACGAGGTCACGACCTCGCTTCGTCCCGTGCGCTCACCGTGCTCCCACGACTCCACCACGACCGGCATGCCCGGCATGCGCTGTGCGAACCAGAAGCGCGTCTCTCCATCCGGCTCGGTGACCACGTACCGCCAGCACGGCTCGGCACCCCAGGTCAGGTCGATCGTGTCCTCGTCGCAGGTGGTCCGATCGACCGGTTGCGACGCGTGTCCCTGGAGCTCCAGCCAGCTCGATCGACGTTCGACGGTGGGACCGATGGGCCGCCCGTCGGCATCGGTGGGGGTGAAGGCGTGGGTGGCGCCGTCCGCATCGGCCTGGACGAACCGAATCTGCCGATACGTCGGTGCGGCACCAGGCTCCTCTTCCCGTACCGAGATCACCCGGCCTACCGCAAAGCCGTCGCGGATCTGATCGGCGCTGAAGGGTGTCGGCAGGTGGTCGGGGCGGAGCCGGTGGGACTCGGGAGGAAGGGCCATGGACCGCTTCATACCATGCCGAATGGCCGTTCGTCGGCTGGTAGGCTGGCCGTCATGAGTGGCGAGCGGAGCGGCGTCGCGGAGCTCGCGTTCCTGGGCGGTCGGCTGGAGCAGATCGTGCCCGACAGCAGGGCAGCATCGGCCCTGGCCGTATCCGGTGGCCGAATCGTGGCCCTGGGCTCCGACGACGAGGTGGATGCGGTCATCGGTCCATCCACGACCGTCATCCGGCTCGGGGGGGAGACGATCCTGCCCGGATTCCAGGACGCGCACATTCACCCCATCTACGGCGGCCTGCTCGCGTCCCGGTGCAACCTCCACGGTCTGCCGGACCTGCCCGCCTACCTGGACGCGATCCGCACGTTCTCGTCCGCGCACCCCGACGCCCCGTGGATCGAGGGCGACGGGTGGGACTACCCGGTGTTTGGCGGCGGACGGCCGACCCGCGAGATCCTCGACGGGGTGGCGATGGGTCGGCCCGTGTTCATCACCGCGTACGACGGGCATTCGGCCTGGCTCAGCACCCGGGCCCTGGAGCTGGCCGGGATCACGGCCGCGACGCCGGACCCTCCGAACGGGCGCATCGAGCGGGATGGGGACGGTGCCGCGACCGGCGTCCTGGTCGAGGATGCCATGGCCCTGCTCGACGGCGTGCTTCCTCAGCCAAGTGACGAGCAGCTGGTGACGGCCCTGCTGGCGGCCCAGCGCCAGCTCCATGCCCTGGGCATCACAGCCTGGCAGGACGCCGGCGCGAATCCAGAGTGGATGCCCGCCTATCGAACCGTCGCCGACCGGGGCAAGCTCACTGCCCGGGCCGTCGTGGCCCAGCAGTGGCAGCCGTGGGGCCGCGAGCGCGAGGCGGATCCCCTTCCCCGGCTGGACGCGGCGCGCGGGGTGATCACCGGGGAGCGGCTGCGGGCCGACGTCGTCAAGTTCTGGCTCGACGGAGTGATCGAGAACCGCACGGCCGTCCTCCTCGAGCCCTACCTCGAGCCTGACGGCCGGCCCAGCGCATCGTCGGGCATCCCTGCCTACGAGACCGATGAGCTCCAGGCAGCCGTGATCGCCCTGGAGCAGCGCGGGTTCGACTGCCACTTCCACACCATCGGCGAGGGGGCGGTCCGCCAGGCGCTGGACGCGGTGGAGGCCGCTCGTCACGTGAACGGCGACACGGGTCGCCGCCACTGCGCGGCACACCTGGAGCGGATCCATCCCGCTGACGTCGGCCGCTTTACGACCCTGGGCGTGGCCGCCAACCTCCAGCCCCATTGGGCGCACGACGACGAGGGAACGCGCGCGACGCAGGAGCCGCTCATCGGCCCGGCCCGATACCACGACCGCTATCCCTTCGGAGACCTCCATCGGGCCGGGGCGCGTCTCGCCGGGGGCAGCGACTGGACGGTCACCACGGCCGACCCATTGGAGGAAATGGAGGTTGGGATCCGACGCGTGTACCCCGACCGGATCGACGACCCAGCATGGCTACCGGAGCAGCGCCTGGACCTGGACACCATGCTGGCCGCGTTCACCATCGGTTCGGCCTGGGTGAACCGGCTCGATACTGAGACCGGGACCCTCGAGGTGGGGAAGCGGGCAGACCTGGTCGTCCTGGATCGCGACCTTCGAGCCGTGTCCGACGGACGGCTGTCGCAGGCCCGCGTCCGGCAGACCTATGTCGAGGGGGAGCTCGTCAGCGAGGGCTGATCGGGTCGGCCGACGAAGCGCACGGCCACGGTCGAGATGCCGATGCTCAGCGCGACCGCAGCCAGGATGGCCGTGTACAGGATCGGGTCGATCACCCCCGCGGCCAGACCCACCGAGGCCAGGACGAAGCTGAACTCACCGATCTGTGCCAGCCCCACGGACAGCTGGAGCGGCTGCGCATCCAGGCGGGTGAGGCGCGCGAGGCCGTAGATCACGACCAGCTTGCCCGCCACGATCAGGACCAGGACGAGGACCAGCCACGGAAGGGCCTCCGGCAGGCGGCTCGGGTTGATCAGGCTCCCCACGGCCACGAAGAACAGGATCGCGAACAGGTCGCGGAAGGGCAGGATCCGGCGTCGCGCCTCGGCCGATTCGTGGCTCTCGCTGATCGCCAGGCCGGCGATGAACGCGGCCAGGGCCAGCGGGATCTGGAACAGGTAGGCGCCCATGCCCGCGATCGCCAGGCCGGCGCCAATGGCCACCACCAGGAACAGGTCCTTGTCCTCGTGGACGGCGCGCAGAGCCTGGGGCAGGATCCACGCCGCCACCCATGCCAGACCGATGAAGGCGGCCAGTCCCAGGAGGGCCACGTACCACGGGTGGTCGCCGGTGCCCATCGCCGCAAGGAGGAAGCCGGTCAGGACAACTCCGGTCACGTCCTGGAGGATGGCCCAGCCGACGAGCGCCTTCTCCGTCCGGTCATCGGTCGTGCGCCGCTTGCTGCGCGTGATGTTCAGCACGACCACGCTCGACGAGAACGCCACGGCGAGGCCGAGCAGCGCCCCGGCCAGCGGACCGATTCCGGTCGCGAAGCCCACCGCCACGCCCACCGCCGTGGTGACCACCATCTGGATGGGGGCCGCCAGCACGAGCCCGCGCTGCTCGTGGCGGAAATCGAACAGGTCGATCTCGATCCCCACCTCGAACAGGAGCAGAACGACACCGATGTCGGCCAGCAGGTGCAGCTGCTCGGGATTGGCGACCCAGCCGGGGGTGAACGGCGACACCGCGAGACCCACCATTAGGTAGCCGATGACCGCGGGGAGATGCACCCGGCGAGCCAGCCAGCCGGCCCCGGCGGCCGCCAGCAGCAACGCCCCGATCTCGAAGATGGCCGGTGCGGTCAGCTCCACCGGCCGGGTTACCGCTTGCGGGCCAGGGTCAGGCCGTCGGCAATGGGGACCATCGCGACCGACACGCGCTCGTCGTCGGCGAGCATCTGGTTCACGGCACGAATCGCCCGGACCTCGGTCGTGTCCACGTCGGGGTTCGCGACCTCGCCGCCCCAGAAGACGTTGTCCACGGCGAGCAGGCCGCCCGGCCGCAGGAGCACGAGCAGGCGTTCCGCGTAGCCGAGGTAGTTGACCTTGTCGGCGTCGAGGAACGCGAAGTCGAAGGTCCCCGCCTGCCCCTCGGCCAGCAGGGCGTCGAGGGTCTCGATGGCGGGGCCCAGCCGCAGCTCGACCTTGTGCGCGACGCCCGCCCGTTCCCAGTAGCGCCGGGCGACATCGGTCCATTCCTGGCTGATGTCACAGCACACCAGGCTCCCGTCGGCGGGGAGGGCCATCGCCAACCGGGTGGACGAATAGCCGGTGAAGGTGCCCACCTCGAGGCACCGCCGCGCGCCGGTCAGCTCGACCAGCAGGGCCATGAACGCGCCCTGCTCGGGCGCGATCTGCATGTCGTGCTGGGGGAGGGCGGCCGTCTCCTCGCGCAGGTCGGCCAGGATCAGCGGCTCGCGGACGCCCACCGAGAGCAGGTAGGCGCGGACGTCGGCCGGCAGGCCGAGGGTCGATCCGGACATCGGTCAGCCCGCCGCCGGGGCGTCCGCGGGAGGCTGGGGTGCGCCCTGGGGAGCAGGGGGCTGCGCCGCGCCACGACGCTGCCACCACTCGCCCAATGCGACGAACATCGCACCCAGGCCCAGGACGATGACCACGAGCTTGAACAGCGGCCCAGCCGCGGGCAGCGAGGTCACGAGGACCACCGCCGCGGTGCCGGCCACCAGGAGCAGGGCCTCCTTCCAGCGGTTGTTCGCCCAATCCGGCGACAACCGCCCCATCACCATTCGCGCCAGGGAGAAGCCCACCACGAAGTCCACGATGAACGACATGGAGATGACGAGCGCGAAGGTGCTGATCATCAGCTCCAGGATGCCGGACCACAGGACGATCCCGACCAGGTCGCCGAGGGTCAGAACCCCGAAGGCGAGGGCGCCCAGGACCATGATCAGAATCACCGCGATGACCTGGATGACGTACCCGACCAGCACGCCGATACCGATGCCGGCCGACGCCAGCGGGCGACGGCGGAGGGCCTCCTCCGAAGCCACCACCGCGCGGGGCAGCAGCCACATGGCCAAGGTGCCGAGCAGGATGACCGTGACGAAGTGGCGCAGTCCGTCGCCCACGACCTGGACCGCTTCCGACGGAGGCTGATCGGGCTCGGCAGGCTGGCCGGGGCGTTCCACGGTCACCTGCTCGCTGCCGCCCACCGTCCCGGTGTTCTGGTACCGCGAGGCGCTGCCCAGCACGCTTCCCTCGACCGTGCCGGCAATCCGCACGACGCCTGACGCGAAGATCAGGTCCTCCCCCACCTCGCCATCGGCGGTGATCCGGATCGTGCCCGAGCCGACCAGGAGGTCTTCGCCAACCCGACCGTTGACCACCAGGTCGCCCGCGCCGGCCCGGACGTCCCCTTCCACGGTGCCGTTGATGATGACGTGCCCGGCCCCGGTCACGAGGTCGCCGCCCACGGTGCCGTTGACCGTGACCGCGCCGGCGAAGGCCACGAGGTCGCCGGTGACATCACCGTCGACGATGACCTCACTGGCGAATGCGTACAGGTCGTGATCCACCGTGTCGCCGGCGGCCACCGTGACGATCTGCCCGGACAGGACCTTGCCGTCCAGGCCGCCACCCGCGGACACGGCGCCAACGCCCAGAAGCGTGAGGGCGATGACGCTGACGATGGTCAGCCGGAGGATCCGTGGGCGCATCGGTTGATCTCCCTGTTCAGGCGTCGGGGGCGTCGAGGATACCGAGGTTGACCTTCCACGGGCCGACTTCGTCGCGGTATCGGTTGGCCATGGCCTGTTGCGCCTGGCGCAGGTGGTTCAGGTCGTGCACGACCCACGCGGAGAGGAGCTCGCGCATGGTGACCTCACCCAGGGAGGGGTGGAGCCCGCGTCGGTCGAGAACCGAGCCATCGGTCAGGAGTGGGCGAACCGCGTCGAGGTTATGCGCGGCGGAGGCTGGCGAAGCGCTCGAGGACCTCGTCGGCGCTCTGCCCGTCGTATCGCGCCGACTGGTCGCCATGGTCGACCGGCGGGAATGCCTCCGCGGTACCGACCTCCACGATCATGTGCGCCCGGACCAGCCAGTCGTGCTCCTCGATGTACGCCATGTGGCACAGGACCTGGTAGGCGCTCCAGTTGTCCGGATCGGGCCTCGCGTCCGTCCAGGCGCTCGCCACCGATCCCATCTGGTCCCGAAAGGCGCGCGGCGTCCGCTCCAGCAGGTCGAGCGTGTCGTCGAGGGCAAAGCTCACCTCCCGATCGTACTCCGGTACGCTGCGGGCGAGCCATGGACGTCTATCTCGAGGTTGGCGCCAAGCGGGTGTTCGCCTCGGCCACCGAGTGGCCGGGATGGAGTCGCAGCGGCAAGACCGATGACGAGGCCCTCGCCGCGCTCGTCGCGTACGGGCCGCGATACCTGGCGGCCCTGGGCCCCGGCTCGGGGTTCGTCGTGCCCGACGGCGTGGGCACGCTGGTGGTTGCGGAACGGCTGCGCGGTGGCCCAACGACCGATTTCGGAGCGCCGGGCGCCGAAGCGCCAGCGGAGGGTCTACCGATCGGCGAGGCGGAGCTTATCCGCCTCGCCGGACTCCTGGAACGGTGCTGGGTTGCCTTCGATCGCGCGGCGGAGGCGGCAGCCGGTCGTGAGCTTCGAAAAGGCCCGCGCGGCGGCGGTCGCGAAGGTGGCGAGATCGTCCTCCACGTCCTGGACGCCGAGGAGGCATACCTGCGGGGGATCGGTGGGTCGGTCCGGGACCTCCCAGGACGCGAGCTGGGCACCGCGATCCGCATCGCTGCCCTCCGGAGCCCGTGCTGGAAACCCTCGCCGAGCGCGCCGCCGGGGTGGCCCCGCCGCCGAACCCGCGACGGACGAGGGCCATCTGGTCGGTCCGCTACGCCATTCGACGCTCCGCGTGGCACGCGCTCGACCACGCCTGGGAGATCGAGGACCGGATGGATACCGATCCGGGCTAGGTCACCGGCTTGCGACGGACGACGAGAAACCGATCCGCCCGGATGAGTCGCAGGATCGGGCGCTGAAGGGCGTTGAAGGCGGGAATGCCGACCTCGGGGCCAACCATCTCTGGCGCCTGGACGTCGAAGGTCCGACCGTTCCAGTGAACCGTGCAGCCACCGGCCGCCAGGACGTTGAGTGGCCACTGGGTATTTCGCCCGAACGGGATTGGAAAGATGAATCCGTCTGCGGTGCGGTGGACCGCCAGCGGCGTGCGGTATCGCCTGCCTGATTTCCGCCCCACGTACTCGACGAGCGCCCACACGGTGATGAACCGGCGACCCGCCACGATCCGGCCGAGTGGCTGGGACAGGCGTGCCACCGCGTGCACGAAGCGGGCGAACATCCGCCCCGAGCGTACTCCTCAGTCGGTCTGGACGCCGATCTCGAAGGTGGCGGCGTACCCGTCGCCATTGACGGTGGGGGTCAGGAGCAGCTGCGCCCCGCCCTGGCGGTAGATGCCGTCATCGGCGTTCGGGGTATCGCGGGTCCCCATGGACGCGTACGGATCGCGGGCATGGACTGTATCGGTCACCGACTCGTCGAAGAAGAGCTGGGACGTGAACTCCAGGCCGGCGTCCGCGCCGGCATCGGTCCGGATCTTGAAGTGGATGTGAACGGCCCGTCCGGAGTACCAGCCCGGGTAGATGGTCGTGAAGCGCGCCACGCCGGTGGCGTCGGTCACCTGGTAGCCGCGGAGGAACGTCTGGCCCTGGGTCGATCCGGCACGGGGGTCCGAGACGTCGGAGTACACGCCCTCCGCGTCGCAGTGCCACACGTCAATGAGCGCACCGTCGAACGGGTCACAGCTGCCCGCCGCCACGCGGGACACGGCAAACGCGAGGGCGAGCAGGGTTCCCGGGCGCACGTCCCCGGTCGCCGGATCGGATCGGATGTCGGACCGATTCAGCTTTTCGTCCACGAAGTACGGCCCCTCGGTGAGCTCGGGCTTCACCACGCAGGCGGGGAGACCGGTGGCCGAACCGGCGGGTGATGCGGATGCGAGGGCCGAGGCGCTCGCGGCGCCGCTCGGACTGCTGACCAGGCTCGGCACACAGGCGACGAGGAGCGCGCCACCGGCCGCGGTCCCCAGCAGGGCCAACGCCTCGCGCCGGGTCAGGACGCGGCCGATCGGTCGGTCGTCGTCGTCCTCGTCTTGTCGAACGGGAAATGTCATGAGCCGATCTTCACACGCCGCTGTTCAGAACCTGTCAACGCGCTCCTAGAGGATCGGCAGAAGCCGGCGCACGACGCGAGCACTGTTGGCCGACGCATCGATCACGAACCGGCTGAACACCTCGGGGGACGGCATCTCCACCCCGGCGAGGTCCGACAGCGCGCGGATGACGAGGTGCCGTACCCCGAGCAGCTCGGCCACCTGGGCCAGCGCCCCGCCCTCCATCTCGACCGCCGCGGCGCCGTGACGCTCGTGGAGCTGATCGCGGGCCGTGGGCGAGTCCACGAACACGTCCCCGGTCAGGACGGTGCCACTCACGATCCGCGGCTCGCGGCCCGTCACCGGGGAGAGGGCCAGGCCGTCGAGTTGGGCCATGGCCGCGGCCAGCAGGTCAGGATCGGTGTCGAATCCGAGGTGGTCCGCGGGATGGAAGAACGGCAGGTGCCCGGCCTGGTGGACCTCCAGCCCGTCCTCGTGGAGCACGCCGGCGTCGTGCTGGATGAGCCGATCGGCCACGACCACGTCGCCAATCCCCAGGGCCGGGTCGAGACCGCCGGCCACGCCGGTGAAGACCACCACCCGCGGTGTGACGGCCTGGATCAGGAGGGTTGCCGCGGCAGCCATGGCCACCTTCCCGATCCCCGCCTCGGCCAGGACCACGTCCTGCCCATCCAGGCTGCCCGTCCAGGCGCGGACACCGCCGCCGACGTCCAGCGGCGCTCCGCCGGCCAGCGCCTCGCGCAGGGCGGCCAGCTCTGGTTCGAGCGCGGCGACGATCAGGATCACGGCTGCCGCAGGCTACCCGAACGGCTCCGCGCAGTCTGGTACGGTCCGCGCCGATGCGCTGGATGACCGTGCCGCTCCCCGACGGGCGCGAGCTGGACGTGGTGGCCAGTGACCGGACGACGGGGATGGGCCTGCTGTTCCACCACGGCACGCCGGGCAACGCCACCCGCTACGAAACCTGGTTCGAGGACGCCGAGGCGCGCGGCCTGCGCCCGGTAGCCTACAGCCGGCCCGGATGTGCCTCGTCCACCCGCCAGGCGGGGCGCCGCGTGGCGTCCGCGGTGGACGACGTGCGGGTCATCCTCGACACGCTCGGGATCGGCGAGTTCGTGAGCGTGGGCGGTTCAGGCGGCGGGCCCCATGTGATTGCCTGTGCGGCGCTCCTGCCGGACCGATGTCGGGCGGCCGCGGCCCTGGTCACCGTCGCTCCCTGGAATGCGCCGGACCTCGATTGGTTCGGCGGCATGACCCAGAGCAACGTGGAGGAGTTCGAGGCCACGCTCGCCGGCGAGGCCGCCCTGCGCGAGTGGATGGACGCCAATGGCGAGGTCTTTCGCACGGTCACCGGCCCGGACCTGATTGCCGCCATGGGCGATGGCCTGGCCCCGGTCGACCAGGCGGTTGCCACCGGCGCGTGGGCCGACCACGAGGCGGCGGGCATGCGGCGAGCGCTCGAGCATGGATTCGATGGCTGGGTGGACGACGACCTGGCCTTCACCGAGCCCTGGGGTTTCGACCTCTCCACGATCACGACCCCGGTCCACATCTGGCAGGGCGAGCTCGACCGGCTCGTGCCCTGGAGCCATGGCCAGTGGCTGGGCGACCACATTCCCGGCGCCACCTTCCGGCTCGCGTTGGGCCATGGCCACTTCTCGCTGGGCGTGGCCAACCGGAACGAGATCCTCGACGAGCTGATCGCGGCCGCGGGCGCCTGATCATGCGCTGGATTCGGCGGCTGATGGCCGGTGCCCTGGTCCTCCTCCTGGTGGTGGTCGTGGCCGGAGCGGGCCTGGCCTGGTTCACGACCCGGGCCTCGTTCCCCCAGGTGAGCGGCACCGTCACGGTGGCCGGACTCAGCGCCCCGGTGGAGGTGCGCCGCGACGAGTGGGGCGTCCCGCAGATCACCGCCGACACGGCCGAGGACCTGTTCATGGCGCAGGGCTACGTCCACGCCCAGGATCGGTTCTGGGAGATGGACTTCCGCCGCCACGTGACCGCGGGTCGGTTGAGCGAGCTGTTCGGCGATTCGCAGCTTGAGACCGATGTCTTCATTCGCACCATGGGCTGGCGGCACGTGGCCGAGCAGGAGCTCGCGCTGCTATCACCCGAGGCGGTGCGCTACCTGCAGGCCTACGCCGCAGGCGTGAACGCGTACCTGGCCGATCATTCGGGCTCCAGCCTCTCGCTGGAGTACGCGGTGCTCGGCCTGCAGAACAGTGACTACGAGCCGGAGCCCTGGACGCCAGTGGACTCCCTGTCCTGGCTGAAGGCCATGGCCTGGAACCTGGGCGGCAACATGGACCAGGAGGTGTACCGAGTCCGCCTCGCGGCCCAGCATCTGTCCGACGACCAGCTGGCGGACCTCGACCCGCCATACCCGTACGACCGGGCGCCGGTCATCGTGACCGACCCGAGCGCCATGACGGCAGGCTCGGACGCCAGTGCCCTGGCAGCGGCTCCACCGATCGACGTCCACGCGGCCGCTGACCGGCTCGCGCCTCTCGCCGATCTCACCGCGCGCCTGCCCGCCCTGCTGGGCATGGCCGGCGGGAGCGGCGTCGGTTCCAACTCGTTCGTCGTCGATGGCTCGCGGACCACGACCGGCATGCCGATCCTCGCCAATGACACCCACTTGGGCGCGTCCATGCCGGGCATTTGGTACCAGGTGGGCCTTCACTGTCGGGCACTGACCGAGGCGTGCCCCTATGACGTAACCGGGTTCAGCTTCTCCGGCTTCCCTGGCGTCGTCCTGGGACACAACAATCGGATCGCGTGGGGATTCACCAACCTGAACCCCGACGTGCAGGATCTGTACCTCGAGGACGTGCAGGGCGACCAGTACCGTGTGGGCACCCACCTGCTGGACCTGGACATTCGCATCGAGACGATCGACGTGGCGGGTGGCGACTCGGTCACGATCCGCGTGCGCTCCACCGAGCATGGGCCGCTCCTCTCGGATGCGAGCGACTATTACCGATCGGTCGGTTCACAGGCTCAGGTTCCCGGGTCCGAATCGGAGAGCCATGCCGCGCCGGACGTCGCGCTCGAGTGGACGGCCCTGACCCCGGGCGTCACCGCGGACGCGCTCTTCCTATTGGACCGGGCTCAGAACTTCGACGAGTTCCGGAACGCGGCCAGGAGCTTCGCGGTCCCCTCGCAGAACATGATCTACGCCGACCTGGAGGGGCACATCGGCTACCAGTCTCCCGGCATGGTGCCCATCCGGCGCACCGGCGACGGAAAGTGGCCCGTTCCCGGCTGGGACCCCGACTACGCGTGGGACGGAATGGTCGAATTCGACGCCATGCCGTGGATGCTCGACCCGGCGGACGGCTACATCGTGACCGCCAACAACGCCGTAACCGATCCCGACTTCCCCATCTACCTGACCGATGACTGGTCGCTGGGCGACCGCGCCGCGCGGATATCGACCCTCATCGGGGATTCGGGTCCCTTGACCGTAGACGGTGCCCTGGCCATCGCCTACGACCAGCGCGGCCCCCTCGCCGACGTCCTGGCGCCGGCCCTGGAGGACCTCGACCTGCCGGGGGACTCGTCTGGAGCCGACGCGGTGGCGTTGCTCGACGGCTGGGATGGGCAGCAGACCCCCGACTCGGCGGCGGCCGCCTTCCTCAACGCCACGTGGCGCCATCTCGTCGGCCGCACGTTCGACGACGAGATCACCGACCCGGACCTCCAGCCCAACGGCGGCGATCGCTGGGTGGAAATCATGCGGAGCATCCTCGACCAGCCGAGCAACCCCTGGTGGGACGACGTGTCGACCGTCGGCACGGTGGAGGACCGCGACACGATCCTGACGGCCGCTGTCGATGACGCGGTCAGCGAGCTGTCCGGCCTGCAGGGCGACGATCCGACGCGATGGTCGTGGGGCAAGCTCCACACCCTGGACCTGCGCAACGAGTCGTTCGGCAACTCGGGCATCGGTCCCATCGAGTGGCTCTTCAACCGCGGCCCGTACGAGCTCGGTGGCGGTGAAGACGCGCCGGACGCCACGGGATGGAACGCGCTCGAGGGCTACGCGGTGGACTGGGTGCCGTCGGAGCGCCTGGCCGTGGACCTCTCCAACCTCGACGGCAGTCGCTGGGTCAACCTGACGGGCGCCAGCGGCCACGCGTTCCACGACCACTACGACGACCAGGCACCGCTGTGGGCGACGGGACAGACGACCCCGTGGCCATTCAGCGCGGCGGCCGTCGAGACGGCGACGAAGGACCTGCTGACCCTCGAACCCTGACCAGGGGGCGTTCCGTGCGCATCGGAGCCCGATCTGGCAGTCTTCGGGCAGACGTTCCCATCACGAAATCCACCCCATCAGCCAGGAGAACCTATGGCCGCTGATCCCGAGTTTTCCGCCGCTATCACGGGCGCCTTCCAGGCATTCAACGAGCGCCGCTTCGGCGACTTCGCCCAGGGCGTGACCGCCGACCACGTGGAGATCTACCCGCAGTCCGGAGAGGTGCTCGTCGGTCGCGACGTCCAGAAGGCGTTCCACGAGGCCTTCCCGAATCCGCCGACCTTCGCCATCCGCAACATCCTGCGTGACGGCAACCTGGCGGTGGTCGAGACCGATGAGAACTACCCCGACGGCAGCTACCTGGAAGACGGTGTTCATCCTCGAGCTGCGCGACGGCGCGGTCGCCCGGATGACGATGTACTTCGGGGAGCCCTTCGCAGCGCCCGAATGGCGGAAGGAATTCTTCCGGGGCTAGCGAAGGCTCAGAACGGAACGAGGACGAATCGGCCGTACGCCACGAAGACCGCGGGTGCGGCCAGGACCAGGTTGAGCACGATGTTCGGGTACTCGCGCCGCATCGCGTGAAAGACGCAGGCGCTCAGCATGAGGAGCGCCAGCCCCGCCGCGGCGACCGGGACGAGGACCGGAAGAATGCCGGTCACCGCAGGGAGGATGACCCCGATCGCGCCCGCCGCTTCGAGCGTCCCGATCGCGTAGGCATTTCGCCGTCCGATATCGCGCAGCCACACCATGCGAGGCTCGGCGCTGTTCTGCTCCCAGCGAACGGCGTGGATGAACGTCGCCCCGAGGAAGGCGACGAACAGAAATCCCTGGGCGACCCAGAGGGCGATGTCCATGAGCGGCGATGGTAGGTCTCAATTATTTATTGTGTCAACCATTGACATCGGCTATGATCTGACCGATGGCAGTGCACACGGCTTCGGCGGGCGCGACAACGGCCGCTGCGGCTACGACCAATCCGGCTCTCGCCCATGAGGTCTGGGGCCTCCTCATGCAGGTCCTCATTCGCGAGCGCCGGAACCAGTTCACCCAGGTGGCTGCCGAGACGGGCCTGTCGTTCCCCCAGTCCTTCGCGCTCCAGCAGCTGAACCCCGAGGGCCGTCCCGAGTCGATGCGGGCCCTCGCCCAGTGCCTCCAGGTGGACCCCTCGGCCATCACCGGCCTCGTGGATCGACTCGAGGCCAAGGGCCTTGTCGAGCGTCAACCGGATCCCGAGGACCGCCGGGTCAAGGCACTCGTCCTCACGCCCCGCGGGAAACGCGTGCGTTCCCATCTCCGGCGGATCGCGGAAGAGCCGCCGGTGGCGCTGAGCCGGATGGACGAGAAGCGGCTGCGCGTCGTCCGCGACGTGCTGACCGCCCTGGCGGAGGCGGCCGAATGATCATCGAGGTCGACGACCTCGCCAAGACGTTCGGCGAGATCGAGGCGGTCAAGGGCGTGACGTTCGGCGTCGAGCCGGGCGAGATCTTCGGCTTTCTCGGCCCCAACGGGGCGGGCAAGACGACGACCATCAACATGCTCTGCACGCTGCTGACCCCGACGTCCGGGTCGGCAGTCGTGAACGGGTTTGACGTGCACACCCATCGGAGCGACGTCCGTCGCTCCATCGGTCTGGTCTTCCAGCAGACCACGCTCGATGAATACCTCAGCGCCGAGCAGAACCTGATGTTCCATGCCTACGCGTATGGCTTGTCGGCTGAGGTGCGCGATCGGCGCATGACCGAGCTGCTGAACATCGTGGACCTGGCCGATCGAAGGAAGGGCAGCGTTCGGACCTACTCCGGCGGCATGAAGCGCCGGCTGGAGATCGCGCGCGGGCTCCTCCACCATCCCAAGGTCCTGTTCCTGGACGAGCCCACCCTCGGCCTCGACCCCCAGACCCGCCGCCTGATCTGGGACTACCTGCTGAAGCTCCGCGAAACGGAGGGGCTGACCATCTTCCTGACGACCCACTACATGGACGAGGCCGAGCACGCGGACCGGATCGCGGTCATCGACCACGGCAACATCGTGGGCCTCGACACCCCGAACGGCCTCAAGCGGGGCGTGGGCGGCGACCAGGTGACGATCTCGGCACCGGACAACCAGGCGGCTGCGAGCGAGATCACGGACCGGTATCAGACCGATGCCTCCGTGCGCGATGGAACGGTGAGCTTCACCGTGTCGAACGGCGCCGAATTCCTGCCTGACTTCGTGCGGTCCTTCAGCCAACCGCTCCAGTCGGTCACGGTTCGCGAGCCCACGCTTGACGACGTGTTCCTGCACCTCACCGGTCGCGAGATTCGCGACAGCGAGCTCGACTCACAGCAACAGCTGGTGGAGGGCATGGCCCGCCGCTTCGGAGGCCGTCGATGACCGAGATCTTCCGCGGAACCTGGGTGGTCTCCTACCGCGAGCTGCTCCGCTTCGTGAACGAGCGGTCGCGCCTGGTGGGCTCGTTTGCCCAGCCACTGATCTTCCTGGTCATCTTTGGGGCCGGATTTGGCAACCTCATCGGTTCAGTGGCCCCCGGCGTGGACTTCATCCAGTTCATGTATCCCGGGATCATCGCCATGGGCGTGCTCACGACCTCCCTGTTCGCGGGCGTCTCGATCGTGTGGGACCGCGAGTTCGGGTTCCTCCGCGAGCTGCTCGTGGCGCCACTGGGACGGACCGGGATCGTGCTCGGGAAGGCCCTCGGGGCGTGCGTCGTGGCCCTGCTCCAGGTCTCGGTCATGCTGCTGATCGCGCCGGTGGTGGGCGTGAAGATCGACCTGTCGATCATCCTCCGCCTCATACCGGTCGTCTTCATCCTGTCCATCGCGCTGTCGGGGCTGGGACTCGTGATGGCCAGCTTCATGCGATCGCAGCAGGGATTCCAGCTCCTCATGCAGCTGCTGATCTTCCCGTTGATCTTCCTGGCCGGGGTGTTCTTCCCCATCAACCAGGCCCCCGACTGGCTCCAGGTCATCAGCAAGTTCAACCCGCTGACCTACGGCGTGGACGCCATCCGCCAGATCTTCCTGGGCAGCGACTCGGGGCCGTACCTGGGCGTCACGGTCCTGGGCCACACGATGACCCTGCCCGAGGAGGTCGTGATCATGTCCGTGTTCGCGGTGGTCCTCATCACGATCGCCGGCTGGGCCTTCAACCGACAGGAATAGCCCCCGCGCCGTACCCTGCGCGCCGTGTCCGCGCGCGCGCAGCTGATCGCCCACGCCATCGTGGTGGCGGTCGCCCTGGTCATCCGGCTGGCTGGACTCGGCCAGACGCCGATCCACTACGACGAGAGCATCCACGCGTTCTATGCGTGGCAGCTGGCTCTCGCCGATGGCGGGTATGCCTACCAACCGTGGTTCCACGGGCCGGTGCAGATCTACCTCATGGCCCTGGCATTCGCCGGATTCGGCGACAGCGAGACGACCGCCCGCCTCGCCCCGGCTCTCGTGGGCACGGCGCTGGTGGCGCTTCCGTACCTCATCCGGGACCGGATCGGGGCGGTCGGGGCGCTGGCGGCGGCCGTGTTCTTCTGTGTCAGCCCCAGCTTCGTGTACTACTCGCGCTTCGCCCGCGAGGACATCTATCTCGCGTTCCTGACCCTGAGCCTCGTCATTGCGGCCTTCGCGTGGCTGCGCCGGCCGACGGTGGCCCGGATCGTGCTCGTGTTCGTGCTGCTGGCCCTGTGCGTCGCAACCAAGGAATCGTTCCTCTTCACGGCGCTCCTGGGCGTCGTGTTCCTGGTTGCGGTCCTCGGACGGGAGGCGTGGATCCTGCGACACGACCGCGGCGAGCCCACCCCACTGACCGCCGCGCTCGCCCGCGCGCCGGCGCGCGGCTGGCTGTGGGCGGCGCTTGCGTTCCTGGGCGTCTATGCGGCGCTGTTCACCACGTTCGGGACCAACCCGCCGGGCATCGCGGGCGTGGCAGACGGCGTGCGGTACTGGCTGGGCCAGCAGGGCCTGGCCGCTCACGAGAAATCGCCGCTGTACTACGTCTGGCTGGCGGTCATCTACGAGTGGCCGATTGTCCTGTTCGGCATCGTGGGCGCGGTCGCGGCCTGGCGGCGGCGGGGCGATGGCCTGTTCTACCCGTTCCTCCTGTGGTGGCTGGGCGGGACCGTCCTGGCCTACGTATGGGCGTCGGAAAAAGTGCCGTGGCTGCTCCTCCACCAGCTCGTGCCCCTCGTCATCCTCGCCGGGCTCGGCCTGGAGGCCGTGTGGCGCAGTCGACGGACCTGGCTCCGCGGGGCGGGCCTCGCGCTGGCCGCCCTGGGACTCGTGTACCTGACGGCCTCGTCCGTCCGGCTCGTGCTCGATCCGGCCGATCCGCGCGAGCTCCTCGCCTACAACCAGACGTCGCCGGAGGTTCCGCCGGTCGCGCAGCGCGTCCTGGACCTTGGAGAGACCGCTCGAGCGCAGGGCACGACCCTGCGGGTCCAGGTGGACGACACGGGCGGCGGTCGCGGCCCGTGGCTGTGGTACCTCCGCGACCTCCATCCGGAGTTCGTGAACATGGGCGGCAACTTCGCGACGCTGGACGGCGACGTCGTGATCGTCACCGACTACAACCGCGATGCGGTGGCGGAGCGCCTCACCGGCTACGACGGCGAGTCGTTCGAGTGGCGCCGGTGGTGGATTCCGGCCGGGAACGGCGCGAACCCGGACTACCTCGCGGGGCTGCGCCCCGAGTGGCTGCGCTGGATGGTGGATCGCACCACCTTCAGTCCCACCGGTTCGGATCCCGCGTGGATCTACGTCCGGCGCGGTCTCTGAGCGATCTCCCCGCCAGGGAGCGAGAGGCTAGGGAACGATTCCCAGCTCGTCGAGGGAAGCGTCGAGCTCGGCGGGGTCGCGATAGACACGGAAGGCGCCGGCCTGGGTGAGCTCGTCGTCCCCGTAGCCACCGGTCAGCAGCCCGACCGACAGCATCCCCGCCCGTCGGGCGGCGAGGAGGTCCCAGACGGCGTCGCCCACGACGGTGACGTCACGGATTTCGACCCCCATCCGCTCCTGGCAGGCGAGGAACAGGTCCGGCTCGGGCTTCGCGCGCAGCACGTCGCCGCGTTCGACGACCGTCACGTCGTCCCCGATGCCCAGCGCCGCCAGCGAGGCGTCGATCTCCGGCCGCCGACCCGACGTCGCGATCCCGAACGGAACACCGATGAAGCGCAGGTGCCCCAACAGTTCGACCGCCCCGGGCAGCGGCCGGCGCTCGGGGAGCAGGTCGCGGTACAGCTCGCCGTGTCGTTGCTGGATTTCCTCGACGTCGGCGTCTTCGAGGGGCCGACCCAGCTCGCGCGCGAGGGCGCGGGTGAAGAGGCCGCCGCTCATGCCGATCTTGCGGTGGATGCGCCAGCCCTCGATGGGCATTCCGGCCTCCGCCAGGGCGCGCTGCCAGGCAAAGACGTGGGCATACACCGTGTCGATGAGGGTTCCGTCGAGGTCGAAGATCAGGGCGCGCATGACATCAAGGGTAGCGGGTCATGGTCATCGGTCTGTCAGGCGGCCAGTGTGGCCGGGTCAAGGGTCCAGGTCGACATGAGGCCCTTGCCCTTGATCTCGATCCCGTCCCGGCGCTCGAACGGATAGCGATCTCCCAGCAGGCGGCACGTCTCCTCGGTGACCTGGATGCAACCCGGCAGGCCGCTCGATTCCATCCGGGCGGCCACGTTCACCGTGTCGCCCCACAGGTCGTAGCTGAACTTCCGCTCCCCGATGACCCCGGCCACCAGCGGGCCGCTGGCCAGGCCGATCCTGATCTCCAGCTGCCGGCCGTCGACCGGGGGCTCGTCCATCACCGCGGCGTGCATGGCGAGCGCCATCTCCATGGCCACCTGGGCGTGGTCCTCCCGCGGCTCGGGGACGCCGGCCACGATCATGTACGCGTCACCGATGGTCTTGATCTTCTCGAGGCCGAATCGGTCCGCCAGGCGGTCGAACTCGGTGAACAGCCGGTTCAGCAGGCTGACCACCTCCTGCGGCGGCTTGAACTCCGACAGCGGCGTGAAGTTCACGATGTCTGCGAAGAGGACGGTGGCGGTGTCGTAGTGGTCGGCGATGACCCGCTCCCCGGCCTTGAGCCGATCGGCAATGGGCTCGGGCAGGACGTTGCGCAGCAGCGCATCGGACTGCCGGCGGGCCGCCAGGCGCTGGCCATCGATGTACCGCACCAGGCCCAGGGCGATGGCTGCGGGCACGAGGAGGTTCACGGCCGTGAGCGCGATTCGCACCGGTTCGCCGAGCGCCTGGTCAACGGGGAAGAATGGA
Source organism: uncultured Chloroflexia bacterium (assembly GCA_963810925.1). Taxonomy (GTDB): domain Bacteria; phylum Chloroflexota; class Limnocylindria; order QHBO01; family QHBO01; genus DASTEQ01. Next base: position 117,710 of record CAWEPF010000003.1, read on the forward strand.
TTCAGGAGGGCGCTGGCCGCGACGACGACCACCAGCGCCGCATAGGCGGGGAGGCCGGCGCGGGGACCGATGAGCAGGACACAGCCGATGGGCGCCAGCACGCCCCAGACCAGGTTGCCCGTCGAATAGATCATGCCCCCCGTGGTCACGACCCCGCTGAAGATGGTGGCCATGCCCAAGGCGACAACGACCACGACCATGGGAACCAGCCGTTTCGTCCGGCTGAAGATCGCCAGGTTGAGCAGCTGGCCGCCAATCTGGATGAGGGAGAACATGAGCACGAGCGGCCGGTCGGTGATGATGCCCGCGGCCGAGTACGCGAGCCCGGCCGCGCACAGCGCATAGCTGACGGCGACGGCGGTCCGCTTCCGGGCAACGAGGTCGGCGTCGTCGGTCGGGCCCACGCCGATGTCGAGCAGATGGAGCAGCCAGTTGCGCATGCCCGCCGATGCTAGTGGACGGACGGCAGGCGGAACGCACGGACGGCGAGCGGCCAGCGGGCCTCCCGTCGCTCGACCGCTCCCCAGGCGGCCGCGAGCTGGGGCGCCACGTCCTCGAGTGGGTTGCGACCCTCGTCGACCGTGGCCTTGCGCAACGCCGACCACGTCCCGACGTATCCGATCAGGTCCTCGACCGACCAGCGGCTGCGCATCTCGAAGGGCGGCACGCGCGATCTCCGGGAATGGCACCTCCACCGTCGCATAGCCCGCCTCGACCAGCCGTCGCTCGGGCTCCCAGTACGGGTCGAGCCGTCGGTACAGCTCGTCGACGACCGCATCCACCTCCGGGGTGATGCGCGACCAGCTGTAGCAGGCCAGGGCCAGGACGCCGCCGGGACGGAGGACGCGCGCCACCTCGGCGAAGAACGGTTCGCGGTCGAACCAGTGAAAGGCCTGGGCGGCGAGCATGAGATCGGTAGATCTGGGGCCCAGGCCGGTGGCTTCGGCCGTCCCCACGCGGTATTCCACGGAAGGGTGGGCGGTCGCGTACCGCACCTGTTCCGCGCTGGGCTCCACGCCAATCACCCGGTCGAAGTACCTGCCCAGTCCCACCGCCGCCTGGCCGTTGCCACTCCCGACGTCCACCGCGAGCTCTCGAGTCGGGCTCACTTCGGCCAGCCACGCGAACAGCTCGGGCGGGTAGGTGGGCCGGAAGCGCGCGTAGTCCGCGGCGTGACCGGAGAACAGGTCCTTGAAGGTCGCCATCAGGGCGCATTCTGCCAACTCTTGACATGTGACTGATTAGTCACATATATTCGGTCCATGGAGCCTGTCTTTCGCGCCCTTGCCGATCCCAACCGCCGTGCGCTGCTGGACCGCCTGTACGCCGAGGACGGGCAGGCCCTGGGGGCGCTGTGCCTGGTGCTCCCCGGCATGACCCGCTTCGGGGTCATGCGCCACCTCGCGGTGCTCGAGAGCGCCGAGCTCATCACCACCCGGCGGGTGGGTCGCCGCAAGCTCCACTACCTCAACCCGGTCCCCATTCGGCTGGTTCATGACCGATGGATCAGCAAGTACGCCGAGCCGGTCGTCGGAACGATGGCCGCCCTGAAGCACCATCTGGAGGAGGTCCCCATGCCCGAGCCCGCACCGAGCCACGTCTACACGACCCTGATCCGCACCACGCCCGAGGCCCTGTGGGAGGCCATCGTCGACGGCACCAAGACCGCGCGCTACTACTACGGCACCGCGTTCACGACCGATGGCGAGCTCCGGGTGGGCGCCCAGCATGCGTATCGGTATCCCGACGGATCGGTTGCCGCCGATGGCGAGATCCTGGCCGTGGAACCCCTGCGCGAGCTGCGGATGACGTTCCACCATCGCTGGGATCCAACGGCCACCGACGAGCCGGCGATAACCCATGCCTGGTTGATCGACGACGCGGGCGAGGGCGTCTGCAAGCTGACCGTGATCACCGAGGGGCTCGTGCCCGGGTCGACGCTGGCGGCGGAGTTCGCCGACGGCATCGTCTACATCGTGTCGGGGCTGAAGTCCTACCTCGAGACGGGCGAGGCGCTGGCCGTCGCCAGCTGATCAGCCTCCGTTCGCCCGTTCAGCCGGGCCAGGCAGACCGCTCCGACCACCGTCGTCAGGACCAGTCCCAGGCGGCCGAGCAGTGAGGCCGCCAGGGCGATCTCGGGCGGGATGCCCAGCCCGGACAGGAGGAAGGCCAGGGCTGCTTCCTGGATGCCCAGGCCCGAGGGCGTGAGCGGCACGAGCAGGGTCGCCCGGGCCAGCGCCACGCAGGCGAGGACCGGCCCGGCCAGGGTCGCCGCATCCGGTTCGACGGCCACGATCAGGAGGAATGACAGACCGATCCCGACCAGGTGGAAGACCAGCCCAAGGCCCAGGCCGATGCCCACCGAGTCGGCAAAGGCCCGTCGATCGGGGACGAACGACCAGGCGGGGCTGCGCCACACGAAGACCGTGATCACGATCGCGCACGCCGCGAGCACGATGAACGCCGCGCCGAGGGCCGCGGGGAACGCGGCGGGCCGGGTGAGCCCCAGGAGCGCGGCCATGCCGAGCAAGCCGAGCGCGAGATAGCTGGTCGCGCGCTGGACGACGATCGGGGCCGCCGCCCGCTCGGTCCCCTGGCCGGACCGGCGCAGCGCGACCACGCGGTACGTGTCGTTGCCCACGTTGGCCGGCGTGAGCCCGCCCACCGCCTGCGCGGCGTAGTACAGGGGCACGGCCGACCGCCAGGTCAGCCGTTGGCCGCTGAGCCGGTGCGCGAGCGAACGCCACGTGGCTGCGCCGATCAGATGCGCGCCGGTCAGGCCGGCGACCGCTGCCACGACCAACGGCAGGTTCGCGTCGCGCGAGCAGCTGGACGATGGACGCCGTGTCCAGGGTCAGGAGGAGCAGGACGACGAGTCCCGCCCCGATTGCCCATCCGGCGCCCTGGCGGACGCGCGGGCTCACGAGGCGGCCCGCCGGCTGCGCGAGACGGGACGATGCTCGAGCGCATCGGTGAGGCGCGTGACCCACGCGCCTCCATCGGCCGCGGCCGGTTTGAGGCCCGACTCGGCAATCCAGGTGTCGCACTTGTCCGCGTACGGCACCGGGATGAGGGGCACGCCAGCGCGGGCCGCGAACAGGAGGCTGTGGTAGCGCATGCCGACGACCGCGGCGAGGTGGCCATACGCGGCCAGCAGCGCGGCCGGGTGCGGTGTCCCCGCGAGCACCGCGACCCGCGGGGCGCGCGCCTGGAGCCGCCGGGCGAGGACCGCGTCGTTGTGCGCTGCCACGAACGGGTGCTGGCTCATCGGGATGACGCAGAACTGCACATCGGGCATGGCCTCGACGGTGGCCGCCGCCGCCTCGAGGACCGGCTCGGCCAGGTCGGGGTTCACCGCGGTCAGGGCCAGACCGACGACCGGCCGTCGTGGATCAACGCCCGCCGCGCGGAGGAGCCGCGCGCCGACCGCGGCCGGGGCGGCCGGCAGCCAGGTGGAGAGATCGGGACCCACGACGGCCTCGACGCCCCACTCGCGCAGCACGTCAGCCGACGCCCCGTCGCGGACGGATACCTGGTGGGCCCGCTTCGCGAGCTCCCGGAGCGGCACCGCGGTCGTCGCGGGCAGCCCATGGTCAATGCCCACCCCGTGGATGACGACCGTCTTGCCCAGCGCCATGGCTCCCAGTCCATATCGCGGGGAGCAGCCGTCCGACGCCACCCATGTCGCGCCCGAACAGTCCCCCACCACCGATGAGCACGGTGCGATGGCGGGTCAACGCCCGCACCGCCGCGGTCAGCGGGAGGGATCGGACGCCGTGCATGGCGGTCGTCTCGGCGGGCGTGCGGGACAGGACGGTGACCCGCCGCCCCTCCAGGGAGCGAAGGATGCTGGCCAGGATCGCCTCGTCACCCGCGTTGCGATAGCCGTAGCCACCCACGACCAGGATCGGATCGGGCAGGTGCTGGAGCGGCGGGGGCAGGGTGGGGTCGGATCGGGCGCACCAGCAGCTGGTAGAAGCCGAAGACCTGGATCAACCGTGAAACCCAAGCGGACTCCATCCGGCGCGATCGGCGCGTCGCAGGGTGGGGTTGCATGCCAGCAGGACGGCCTGCAGTCGTATTGGTCGACGATCGGCGCCGGGTCGAGCCACTGGAAGACGCTACCGGGGCGCCCCCGCCGGTCAGATGCGGTGATCGAGGACGGTGCAAGTTCTGAGCCCCGGTCAGGATCCGGAGGCCGTCGTCAGCTGTCCGGACTCGATCGTGGCGTCGGCCGTGTCGACGAGGATCACCCGCAGCCGCGACTGCCGGCCCGATACGGGCGAAGGCAGACGCGTCGCCTCCTGCCCGGTGATCGTGATCGAGCTGACGTGGACACCGCCGACCGGCCGTAGACGGCAGTCTCGAGGCCGCGGGCCCGGAGCTCGGTCTGGACGGCCGCCTGGAGGGTCGAGGACCGATGAGCCGTCCTGGAGCGCGACCGTTGGGTGAGGCTCACGTCGGCGTCGCGCCGCTCGCCGGTCCAGGCGGTGGAACCTCCAGGGCGTCGCCATCGGTGGGGTCACCTGGCCCGTCCGCCGGGCCAGGTTGGTCTGCGTGGCGAGGACGGGCGCATCCGGATCGGGACCGAGGATGCGATGTCTGCGTCCGGGGCGAGGCTCAGAAGATCGAGGAACTCGCCCCCATGATTGGCCGCGATGACCAGATCCCGTGGGCCGCGGATTGGCATCGGTGCCGAGCTGCGGTGAGGCGCGCGAAGAAGAAGGGGTTGACAACGGCGCCGACGGCTCCGCAGCACGGTGTCGGCAGCCAGGCTCCGCTCCCATTCGTCGGCCCGGAAGACTGACCGGAAGGCGTTGCTGAACAGGGCGGGCTCGCGGCCGGTCAGGCCCTCGATCCACTTCGCCTCGCGGACGGCGGTCGAGGACGGCTGGTCGGCGGCCGTCAGGTTGTCGTCGATCCAGGACGGCCTCGGGCCAGGCTGGCCACGTCGCGCGGCTGATAGTCCATCGCCTCGGTATGACTCGGTGGCGAGGCGCGGCGCCGCGACGACGAGTCACGATGACCAGGATCCGCCGACGGACCAGCTCGCGACCCGCGTCGGTGGAGGATGACACGCGCCCGGCCGGGTCAACCACCAGCGCGGCCAGCGCCCCACGGCAGCAAGGACCAGCGGGGCGAGGAGGACGTCGCGAAGCGCGGGTAGTCGGTCGACGCCGTTGGTGACGACCACGGCCGAGGACGCCCAGGGCGATGCCCTCCAGGGGCGAGGATAGCGTACCGATCCAGCGTCCGCTGCAGGAGCTCGCGCCAGGGTACCGATCAGGACGCGGCCGTGCCCGACCACGATGACCAGACCGTGGGCCACGATCTCGATCAGGGAGCTCAAGAGGCGGTCCGGCCCTCGATAGTCGAGGCTGGCCGGGTTGCGGACGAGATCGGTGCTTCCCGGAAGCAGGACCAGGAGCCAGAAGGCGTGACCGTCGCGCCCAGACCACGCCCAGCGGCACCAGGCGCCTCTGAAGCGTCGGCCATCGAGGTGATGCAGTCGCAGCAGGCAGACCACGGCCACGGCCACCCCGGTCGGGACCGCGATCGGGCGCCGCCCACGTGGGACAGGGCGGCCAGGCCAACGACACGCTCCCGGCGATCCACCAACGGAGACCCACGCCCGGCGCCCGCCGGGCGCGGACGAAGGCAGCGACCGCGAGGACCGTGAAGATCGATCGCTGCCGACTGGAGCAGGCCGCCGAACGCGAACAGGTCGATGATACCGCTCCGTGACGAGAAAACCGCATGGCGACGCTGAACAGACCCGCCACGGCGCGCGCGCAACGCGGTCCCCGCCGAAATAGGCCGAGCCGCGAGCCCACCAGAGGAAGAGTATGGTGAAGAGGCGCAGGGCCATGATCGGATCGCCAGACCGCCAGCAGGATCACCGACCATGCAGCGGCACGAACGGCGGTAGGGCGCAATCGACCGGTAGTCCGGGACGGCCTCGCCCAGCGTAGTACCGCGAGGCCATGAGCCACTGGCCGTAGTCCCCGCGGGCGATGATCGGGGTGATGACCAGGACCGGGCCAGACCCGGCTAGGACGGCCGTACGATGAGGACTGGGCCTACGCGCGGCTCGATCCGCCGGACGGCTGTCCGCGTCGTCGCGCTCCATGTGGCCTCGGCTATTGCCACGACAGCCTCCGCACTGAGGCTTCGGCGGATTCAGCCGGTCGCGCGACGTCGAAGTACACCCGCTCCATGGCCAGCGCCATCTGCTCCCAGTCCCAGCGCTCGGCGGTCTGGGCGGCGGCCGCGCGCATGGAAGCCAGCCGATCGGGATCGGTCAGCAGGCTCTGGATGGCTGCACCAAGGCCGTCGGGACGCGGGCTGCAGATCAGGCCGTCGACCCCATCGCGCACCAGGGCCGGGGCCGCGCTGTGCTCGCTGCGGACCACGATCGGCGCCAGGCCGGCGGCCTGGGCCTCGACCACCGCGATCCCGAACCCCTCGCGCACCGACGGCATGACGAACACGCGGGACGCCTTGAGGAGCGCGATCTTGTCGTCCTCGGCCAGCTGGCCCAGGAATCGGACCTGGTCCGACACGCCCAGCGCCACCGCTTCGGCCTCCAGCCGTGGCCGCTCGGGCCCGTCACCGACGATCAGGCAGCGCAGGTCGGGGAACGCCTCTCGCAGGCTGGCCACCGCATGAATGAGCAGGTCAACGCGCTTGTCCTCGATGAGCCGCCCCACGAACACGAGGTCGGATCGGATGGGCGAGCGCTGCACGGACCGATACGCGTCCAGCGCCACCCCGTTCTCGACGACCCGGATCCGCTCCGGCTGCAGGCCCGCGTCCGCGAGCCGCTGGGCGGTGAACGCCGACACCGCTACGTGGCGATCGCCCAGTCGCAGCGCGGACGCCTCGGCCGCGCGAGCCGCCCGGGCGAGGAGCGGCCGGTGGGCGAGGTACTCGTCCCAGTGCTCGCCCCAGAACTCGTGCCAGGTCGCCACCACCGGGACCCCGGTCATCCGCGCGGCCGCCCAGCACCCATACAGCGGCACGTACGGCGTGGCCGAGCAGTCGATGACGTCGTACCCGCCCCGCGCAATGGCGGGCATGAGCCGCAGCGCGAACGACGCGGCCTCACGAACGGTTCGCTTCCCATCCCCACCGTACAGGTCGGGCGCCCGGCCAACGCCGTGGCGTTGGACCGACCCATCGGTCTGATCGGCCTCCCCGTCCCAGAACTGCCAACTGACGAGGTGCACGTCGTGTCGGTCCGCGAGCCGGTTGGCCAGCTCGTGCACCCGCCGCTCGGCACCGCCCTTCAGGTACGGATACAGCGCGTCATAGACGAATGCGATCCGCAACCGCCGGTCCGATGCCGTGCTCGCAGCCGGGCTCGCGGCCGCGGGAACGCTCACGAGCCGTCGATGGCCATGAGCAGGAACCCGGCCATCCCGAACTCGGCGCCCACGATGAGCAGGGTCTGGGCCAGGGCCGCGTAGGTCAGCCCCAGGGGATGGTCTCCGCCGGACGCCCAGATCGTGAACAGCCACAGGTCAACCATGACGCCCGCGGCGACCATGACCGCGGCCGCGAGCAGGACCGTCTCGAGCCGGAACACGCGCTGATACAGGCGCACCCATCGGTCCTCGTTGAGGATCCCGCGGGCGACCCCATGGATCTTGGCCACCAGCCCGAACAACAGCGCGTTGGCGCCAATGGCCAGGAAGATGGTGGCCGCGAACACCGGCTGCCAGGTCAGCGAGCCCACCGCCACGCCCACTGGCGAGGCGAAGGACACGACGAAGGTGAGGATCCCGAGCACGCACAGGACGAGCCCCGGCAGCACGAACAGGTAGTCGGGCGCGGCCAGGAGCAGGAAGCGGAGGTGCCGCCAGCCGTCGCGGAAGGTGCTGAGCTTGCTCTCGCCTCGGCGGATGGCGTACGGCGCGGGCACCTCGGTGATCTGGAGCCCCGCCCGGGCGGCGCGCACGATCATCTCCGAGGCGAACTCCATGCCGGCCGCCTTGAGCCCGAGCCGCTCGATCAGGCCGTTCCGGAATGCCCGGAACCCGCTCTGGCTGTCGCGGATGTCCGCCCCCACGAACAGGCGGATCATCATGTTGATGATCGGGCTGCCGATGTACCGATGCGCCCAGGGCATCGCCCCCTCGGCGATCCCGCCCGCGAACCGGTTGCCCAGGACCAGGTCCGACCCCTGCTGGAGCGGCTCGATGAGTGGCGTGAGGTTGCTGAAGTCATACGTGTCGTCCGAGTCGCCCATGACGATGAACTCGCCTCGCGCCTCGGCAAAGCCGCGCTGGTAGGCCTGGCCATAGCCGGGCACCGGTTCGTGGACGACCCGCGCCCCGGCCGTTGCGGCAACCTCGGGCGATCGGTCGGTGGAGCCGTTGTCCACCACGATGACCTCGCCGTTCATGCCCGAGCTCGAGAGCCAGCGGCGCGCCTTGGTGACGCACACGCCCACCGTCTCTTCCTCGTTGAGGCAGGGCATGACGATGGACACGGAAGGAAGAAGCTGACCGACACCGGTCGTCATGACGGATGACCCCCTGGTGATGGCAGTGGCGCCCGGGGGGCGCCACTGCCGATGCGACCTGGCCCGAAGCCGGATGGCTCCGGGGCGTTCTTCACGCAGCAGGGGCGACTGCGCGCGGCGTTCTCAGCGACGAGAACGCGTTATCTGTGGACCCACCAATATCGCCAGAAGTTCCACGGCCAACTTGGTCCGTGATGGTGGTGCTTGTGTCCGTGGTGGTGATGGCCGTCATGGTCATCGTCGCCGCCGCCATTGCCTTCGTCCGGACAATCGCCGTACTCATCTGGCATCACGTCGCCGTGACGCAGGTGAGCCGGCACCGCCCGCTCGGAGACTTGGATTTCGACGAACTTGTGACCCGTCCAGTGACAGATGTCGACCTTGCTGTGATGGCCGCCAGCTGCTGCACTGGTTGCGAAAACGATCACCACCGCGAAGGACAGCAGCACCGTGATGAGGGCACGAATCGGCCGACCCATAGCCTGATTGCCTCCTTAGTGGTCGGTCCACCTTCGCCCCGGTCCGGGACCGCGACAAGCCTGACGGGCCCGGTACCTTGCTGTGGGGGGTCATCGGTTCTGGGCTAGCCCGGGCCCGTACCATTGGGGACATGCCAACCCGCGAGGCCCAGCTGATCAGCCTGCTGGACGACATGGGTGCCCTGCTGCGGGCCCACGGCGAGGACCGCTGGGCGGAGTGGGTGGAGGCCGATGCCGAGCTCATCCGGGCCGGCGACGGCCGGGGGATCGACCACTTCCTGGCGGCGTTCGGCGCGACCGGCGGCCTGTACGAAGTGGTCTTCCACCCGTACAACGGGAACGCGGAATCGGCCGAGGAAGGCCGGGCCGCCACCGCCCAGTTCCACGAGCTGATCGAGCAGGCGCAGCCCCTGGCGGTGGACCTGTCGATGGCCCTCGCGGCCCCCTCGTGGCCCGAGTACGACGAGGGTGATGGATTCCGCGAGACGCCGGCCGAGGAGACGGGCGAGCGCCGGGAGGACTTCGGCTACTAGCCGGCGCCCAGGGCCTGGATCGCTTCGAGGCCGATCTTCACGGCGTACGCGAGGACGATCAGCCCACCGATGACCTGGGTCCAGCGTCGTGCCCGGATGGACATCCGGCCGTGGAGTGTGGCGCCCACGAACGCCAGGCCGAGCTGCCAGCTGAGGGATGCCCCGACGGCACCGATGACGAACGCCACGCGGGCTGCGGGGTCATCGGAAAGGGCTGGCAGACCCAGGACCAGGGCCGAGAAATACAGGAACGTCATGGGGTTCACGACGGTGAGTCCCACGAAGGTGCCGTACGTTCGGACCCGACTCGGCTGCGACTTATCCACCGTTTCGCCGTCGGTTGGATGGTGCCGGGCGGCCAGCAGGTACCGAAATCCGAGAACGAACAGGAGCGCGGAGCCGGCGAAACGGGCGGGAACGATGATCGGGGCCAGCGCGGTCGCCACGACCGCCCCGAAGAACGCGGCCAGGGTCGCATAGAAGCCATCGGCGGTCGCGGTACCGGCTCCGGCGGACGCGGCCTGGCCAAAGCCGTGCCGGACGCCAATCTCCAGGATGAGCACCGCGATCGGTCCCACCGGGATCGCGATCCCGTAGCCGGCGATGATCCCCGCCAGCAGCGCCTCGGGCACCTCGAGCGGGGCTAGGAGTCGGTTTTCAGGGCGGGGCGGCGACCGGTGGACGCGACGACGTGCTCCGGCTCGATCACGAACACCTCGCGCGGGTGCTCCCGGAACCGATACGGGCCGCCGGTGTAGCGCTCGGCCATCGTGTCGATGAAGGCCAGGTTCTCGTCCGGGCGGAACTCGACGACCCGACCGCGGACGATCAGGTAGCGCCAGTCATCGGATCGGTCCACCACCGAGACCGTCACGCGCGGGTCGCGCCGCCAGTGGGCGCCTTTGCGCGAGCCGGTCATCGAGCTGGTCAGCACGTGCTCGCCGTCGAAGTCGATCCACATGACGTAGTGCGCGACCGAGCCGTCCGGCCGGATGGCCGAGACGTGGCCCAGGGCGCCACCGGTCAGGACGTCAGCGATTTCGGGTGGAATGGTGGCGGTCATGGACCGATGGTAGCGACCCCGCCGCGTTCAGGTTCCGCCCGCCTCCGCTCGGTGGAGGAAGTCGCGCATGGTCGCGACGTACGCCTCGCGCTCCTCGACAAAGGCCATGTGCGAGCTGTCCTCGAAGACGACCAGCTCGGAGCCGGCGGATGCCGGCCTGCATGTCGGCCATGTGGGACGGCCACATCTCGTCGTGGCGGCCCACGGTGAGCAGGGTCGGCACCGTGATCTCGGCCAGGCGATCGGTGATGTCCCAGCCGTCCAGGTTGCCGGTCACCGGGCCGAACTCGCTCGGCCCCCACATCGTCAGGTATGGCCCCGACCCGAAGCCCTCGCCCATGGAGTACTCGACGCCCGGCGGCCAGCGGTCCAGGCGGCACAGGTGCCGCTTGTAGAAGACCATGATCGCGGCGGTGTACTCGGGGCAGGCGAAGCAGCTGCGGGCCTCGTGGTCGGCGATCACGGCCTCCACGTCCGGCGGGAGTTGCATCCGCAGCTCGTTCATCTCCCGCACGGCGCGGGCCACGGCCGGCGGGGAGCTGCTGATCGTCAGGCTGGCCAGCGACGGATGGCGGTCCAGGGTGTACTGGAGCGCCAGCCAGCCGCCCCACGAGTTGCCGAACAGGTGGAATCGGCCCAGGCCCAGCGCCTCGCTGACGGCGGCCACCTCGGCCACCGAGCGCTCGAGGGTCCACAGCCCGGTGTCCTCGGGGCGGTCGGAGCGGCCGCAGCCCAGCTGGTCGTAGAAGACGACCATCCGCTCGTCGGCGAGGTCCGCGAGGTTGGCGATGTAGTCGTGGGCCATCCCCGGGCCGCCGTGCAGGCACAGGAGCGGGATGCCGCCCTCCCCGACCACCTCGTACCAGACCGATCCGCCCGGGACCGCGATCCGCCCTTCCATGACCTGGGCCTCAGTCGACGATGGGTGTGGGGTCGTAGCCCCGCCAGCCCTCGTGGAGGCGGAGGAAATACCCGGCCAGGAAGGTCAGCACCGCGGACCCGAACGTGCGGGTCGTGATCTCGGCGACGTCCCGGTGGGGATCCAGCTCCACGAAGTCAATGGCCCGGACCCGCGGGTCGCGACCCAGCACGAACAGCGCCTCGAGCAGGTCGACCGGGTGCAGGCCGTCAGCCGTGGCGGCCGCCGTGCCCGGGGCGTACCCCAGCTCGAGGACGTCGATGTCGACCGTGACGTAGATCGCATCGGTCCCCCGGCCCGCGATCTCGAGCGCGTTGGCGACCATCTCGTCGATCCCCGCCTTGCGGATGGCGCGTGCCGTGTAGATCGTCCCGCCCCGTCCCTCGACCCAGCGCTTGTAGTAGCTGGCGTTCATGAAGCCGTGGATCCCGAACTGGACCAGGTTCTCGCCGCTCACCTTCACGCCGGACTCGAGGATGCCTCGGATCGGCGTCCCGTTGGTTGGCCCGTGGTCCATGACCCGCACGTCGTTGTGGGCGTCGAAGTGGATGAGGCCCACCTGCTGCTCGGGGTGGGCGCGGCAGTAGGCGCGCACCGCCGGCGCGGTGATGGCGTGATCGCCACCGATGATCAGGGGGAAGAAGCCTTCCGGCTGGCTCATGACCGATTGGAGGCACTCTTCCACGTTGGCCAGGGCGCCCACCAGGTCGATGATCGGTGTCTGGACGTCACCGATCTCCCGCACCCGCAGGCTGGCGATGTCCACGTCGAAGTCGGGGCTGTAGGTCGTGAAGATGGTCCACGCGTCGCGCAGCGCGTTGGGCGCCGCGAAGGCCCCGTTGGGCAGGATGGAGGTCTTGCTCAACGGGACGTTGATCATCCCCACGTCCAGGGGGGATGCGAAGTCCCACGGCTCGATCCAGTTGCTGACCCGGATCTCGTTCCGATCGTTCCAATGGGAGATGCGCCGCGTCTCGGGGAGCAGCAGGTGCGGGATGTCCCGCGGCGGGCGCGGCGGTGTGTACATCGGCTCAGTCAACGGGTGGCCCCGATCCCCCGCCCCCGGGTCGCTGGGGAGGCGGCAGCAGGTTGGATTCGATGAAGGCGTCGCTCAGGCTGCCCAGCGGGTTGGCGCGCGTCGGGAGGCCCTCCACGAACGGCAGCAGGTCCAGCCGTGCCACCTCGAATACGCGCCGCAGCTCGGCCACCGGCTGGGGGTGCTCGTCCACCCGCAGGTCCCACAGCGGGAATTCCTCGCGGTCCACGACCAGCAGGGCGGCACACTGGCGCCCGCGCTTGTCGCCGCCGCCCGCCTGCCCCGCCTCGAGGGCGAGCATCAGCCGCTCGGCCAGGTCCAGCTCGGATCCCTCGGTGGCCTGGAAGGACTCCGCCAGGGCGGACACCGTGTCGCCCCGGATCAGCATGTTGCCCTGGGCCGCGAAGTTCGGCCCCGTGGCCTCGCCGTACCAGGTCGTGCACTCCTTGCCGCTGAACGAGGCACTGCCGCCATGGCTGTCCACCACGCCCAGCTGGCGCACCTCGCGCCCGGGATCATCGGCCAGCACCACCTCCATGGCCGCCGGCGCCGATGCGCCGTCTTCCATCAGGGCCAGCGCGTCGATGGCCAGGTACAGGCTCGGCCATGACTGGGTGGCCACCGCGCCCACCCCGGCCCTGGCCCACGTCACCAGGCGCCCGGCGCCCACGTCGGCCGTCGAGACGGCCACGCCCAACTGGCCGGTCCGCTCGCAGCGGCCAACGATCGAGAACGTCGTGAGCGGCCGCACGCCGCCCCCCGGCACGGCTCCCCCCGTCAGGAGGCTTCTGCCTCGTGCATCGTCGCCTCACCGGCGGCCTCGAGCTCCGATTCCTCCGCCGCGGCCAGTCGCTGCTCCTCGGTCAGGTCGAGGTTGCGGGTCAGGATCAGGTACACGAGGGCGGACACCGGAAGCCCGATGAAGATCGAGATGTCAGCCCCGCCGAGCTGCTCGGCCAGGGGCCCGACGAAGTGGGCCGTGCTGAAGAACGGGATCATGACGGCGAATCCAATCGCGTACGCCAGCAGTCCGCGCCAGTTCCACGACCCGTAGATGCCGTGCGGCTTGAAGATCTCGAGGATCGCGTAGTTGCCCTTGCGGACGACGTAGAAGTCCACCAGGTTGACCGCGGTCCACGGCGTCAGGAAGTACAGGATCACGGCCAGGAAGAAGCCGTAGTCGCCCAGGAAGTCCTCGGGCAGCAGGAGGCTGCCGGCGGTTCCGAGGATGGCGATGATCGCGACCGCGATCAACCGCACGCCGCGGCCGGGCTTGGCCCGCACCACGACGTCAATGGCGGACAGCCCCGACAGCGACCCGGAATACATGTTCAGGGCGATGACGGTGACCATCCCGATGAGGGCGGAGGCCAGGGCGATCGTCCCGAAGCCGGGGAAGAGAAGGTCTCCGCCGGACACGATCGAGTCCACGGTCTGAGCGTCGGGGAACAGGGCGAGCAGGAGCGCGCCGAGCGCGATCATCCAGAACGAGCCGAGGAAGGATCCCCAGTACGTCCACAGGAACGTGGCCCGCGAGGTGGACGACGGCTCGAGATAGCGCGAGTAGTCCGAAACGTACGGCGCCTGGGACACCTGGTACGCGGCCACCGCCCCGAGGACGATCAGGAACGGAGCCCACTGGAACTCGCCGGTCTGCGTCTGCTCGGCTGGCAGGTGGCCGAGGAAGAGGACGCTGACCGTGAAGATGCCGAACACGACGAGGAAGATGTAGGTCCCCCACTTCTGGACGAAGTGAATCCAGTCGTATCCGAGCATGGTCAACCCAAAGGCGACCACGGCCATGATCGTGACCGCGATCGGCAGGTCCAGCCCGGTGAGGGTAGCCAGCGCGGTCCCACCGATGATCGTGTTGAACACGTTGAACCCCACGAACAGGAACACCGCGATGGCCTGCGGGATCAGCGCGCCCAGGAACCCGAACTGGGGGCGAGACTGGATGAGCTGCGGGATACCCAGCCGGGGTCCCTGGACGGCATGGAAGGCCATGAAGAAGGTCCCGAAGACCTCGCCCAGGATGATTGCCACCAGGGTCCAGAACAGGCTCAGCCCCAGGCTGATGCCAATGAATCCCACCGCCAGGGTGGCGAGTTCCGCGTTGGCCAGGAACCACAGGGTGAACTGGTCGCGGACCTTGCCATGCCGTTCCGCCTTGGGGATGTAGTCGATGTGGTGAAACTCGATGGCGCTGGTGGTGGACTTGGTCTCAGCCGCAGTCGTCATGTCCGTCCTTCTGCCTACCCTCTTGGCCGCACCGATGTCGGGCGAATACGGTACTGGATCGGATACTCCTGACCCAGTATTCTATCGGTATCAGTCAACACGGAGGCCCTCCCATGACCTCGGCTGACCCGAGTCGCCCAACACGTCATCACCTCGATCCCATCGAGCGGCGCATGGTCGAGCTGCTCCAGCGGGACGGCCGGATGACCGTCGCCGACCTGGCCCGCGAGCTGCACGTCACCGAGGTCACGGCCCGGCGCAAGCTGCGACGACTGCAACGCGACGAGATCATCCGGATCGTGGCCACGGTCGACCCCTTCGACGTGGGATATGAGACGCCGGTCATCATGGGCCTCAAGGTGCAGCGCGGACACCTGGACGAGGTGGCCGAAGCCCTGAGCCGTCTTCCGCAGGTCCGATACGTGGGTGCCAGCACGGGCCGGGTGGACCTCATCGTGGAGGTCGTCACCCGCACCAACCAGGACCTGGCCGACTTCCTGATGAACGACCTGGCCCAGGTGGAAGGCGTCGCGGACTCGGAGACCAACCTCATCGTGCGCATCTACAAGCAATCGTGGGACTGGGGCATTCGCGACGACACGCCGCCGAACGCGGGCCCGCCTCGGAAGCGACGAGGAAGACCGCCCAAGGTCCGCGCCTGACCCCGAGGAAGCGCCTGCCGCGGCTACCGGGCACTGGTACCCTGCGCGCATGACTCGACTGCATCGGCCCATGGCGTTCCCGGCGATCGCGCTGATCCTTCTCGTGGTAGCCGCCTGCGGCGGCAGCCCGGCCAACTCGCCATCGGCGTCCGAGGAGGCCTCGGCATCGGTCGAGCCCACCGAATCCGTCGCTGCGGAGGCGAGCAGCAGCAGCGAACCGCTTCCCACGTCGGGATCCACCGGTCCCGCGAATGTCGCGGGTCCGGCCACGGCCATCGCGGGATCGCTGATCCAGGTCACGTGGACCGGACCGAACGGCCCGGGCGACTACGTCACGATCGTGCCAGCGGCGGCAACCGCATGGACGAACGAGGCCTACTACTACACGGGCAGCGCTCCCCAGGGGTCGGGGACGCTCCAGACCTCGATCGAGGACGGCGCCTACGCGCTGTGGTACGTCCAGGGCACCGACGACGCGATCCTGGCCCGGGTGGCCATACGCCTCCTGCCGTGGGCGGGCACGCTCGACGGGCCAGCCAGCGTGAAGGTGAACACCCAGTTCGACGTCCACTGGACCGGTCCCAACGGATATGGCGATTACGTCACCATCCTGCCCGCCGGCGCCACCGGGTGGACGAACGAGAACTACTTCTACACCGGCAGCACTTCGAATGGTGTCGGCCGCCTCCTCTCGCCGCTGGCCGCTGGCAATTACCAGCTGGCATACATTGCCGGCGCTGACAACAACAGGATATTGCTGAGCGAGCCCATCTCCGTTACCCCGTAACGGCTGGTCGCCCCTGCGGGGGGCGGGCCTAGGCAGCCTCGGGATTTGAAGTGGCCGCGGCCAGCCGGCCGAGGAGGCGGGCCATGAGCACCGCCCAGATCGGGACCAGGATCGCCGTGCCCACTCCGCCCAGCTCGGTCCAGCCGCTGTCC
This sequence comes from uncultured Chloroflexia bacterium, assembly GCA_963810925.1. Lineage (GTDB taxonomy): Bacteria > Chloroflexota > Limnocylindria > QHBO01 > QHBO01 > DASTEQ01. The sequence continues at coordinate 134,109 of CAWEPF010000003.1, forward strand.
ACGCCACCGCGCAGCAGGCCGAACGCGAAGACGACCAGCGCCAGGCCGGCGGCCAACCCGACCCAGCGAATGGGCGGCAGCCACGGACCGGCGAGCAGGTTCGCCCCGGCGATCCACAGGCCCACGTAGCCCAGGGCGAGGCTCCCGACGGCGAACCACCCGGTCGCCCCAGCGTCCGTGTCCAGGGTGAGCACGTTGAAGATGACGAGCTTCTGGAGGACGCCCCAGGTGATGACCGATGCCCAGCCCAGGAGCTGGGCGAGCTGCGCCATTCGGAGGGGTGTTCGGCCGCCGAGCTCGTAGAACGAGAGCATGAGCGGGGCGAGGGCCCCGATCATGAACAGCAGGAACCAGTCGTTCACGTCGCTCCAGGGGTCGCCCACGGACTGGGCGAGCGCCACCGTGACCAGCACGCCGGCCCCGGCGATGGCCACGACCCAGCCGGCCAGCATGCCGATCCTCGTGATCAAGCGCGTGCGCTCGCTCATCGGTCAGGCCTCCTCGACGGCGTACTGGTCGTTGCGGGCCCAGACCTCGGTCCACTCAGCGGCGCTGAGCCGCCGACCCGAAGCCGCGATCTCGGCCAGCTCCTGGAAGTAGCCCTCGCGCGCCGCGCCCGGCGCGAAGAGCACGAGCATCGAGGCGGGACCGTCGGAGCCATTGCGGAAGGCGTGCACCCCCTTGCGCGGGATGTAGATGAAGTCGCCAGCGGTCGCCGCGATCCAGGCCGTGCCGTCGTAGAAGTCCACCGTCCCGTCCAATACGTAGAACGACTCGGAGAAGGTCTTGTGGATGTGCGGGCTCGGCCCGCCAGGCCCCGGTGGCATGTCGTACCGGAACAGTCCGAACTCCCCGTTCGTCATGGAGCCGGTGGCGGTGAACCGCACGGATGCGCTCGACAGCTGCAGCGACGGAACGCCACTCAGAGGCCGGAACGTGGCGCCTCGGACGAGGTCGTCATCGGTGAAGGACATCAGATCGAAAGCGTAGCCCGCCGCACGGTCGCCCGTTCGAGCTCCGATTCGACCGATGCGCGGGGGCTGGTGTAGGCTGCGCGGCCTGATGGTCACCCGTCGACGGCCCGCCACCTGCACCACGTGCACTTGCGCCTGTCGATAGGCGGGAGGGTCTCCCCCGCCTGATCTGCGCCCGCGTGCGCGACCGTCGCCCCCGAGCGACGCCCGGCCATCCTCCCGCCACCTGCGTCTGACCGATATCGGTCTGTTCGTCCCTTTCCCTTGCCCGTTACGCAGGTACCGCCCATGACTCCTTCCTTCGTCCGCCGCGCGGACCCCTATCGCGACCTCGACGTCGTGGACGCCCGGGCGCCACGCACGAATCAGGCCACGGTGGGCGTCCTCTCGCTCGTCGCCGTCCTGACCGGCTTCTGGCCGATCCTGGGCCTCCTCGCCGTCCAGCTGGCCGTTGGCCTGCGCTTCGGCCGCCGCTACTGCCTCCCGTGCGTGGCCTACTTCGAGCTCATCCAGCCGCGGTTCGGCGAGGGACCGATCGAGGACAGCCGCCCGCCGCGCTTCGCGAACCAGGTGGGCCTGGTGGTCCTGGGCTCGGCCACCATGGCGTACGCCGTTGGCGCCACGGCGCTCGGTTTGGCCCTGGGCCTGCTGGTGACCGGGCTGGCTCTGCTGGCGGCAGTCACCGGTGTATGCGCCGGATGTGAGGTCTATCGGCTGGGCGCACGGCTGCGCGGGGTGCGCACGCGCCAGCTGGACCGCCTCGAGCTGGCCGACGTGGGAGGACCGATGCCCGCCGGCGAGCTGGTCGTGGCGTTCAGCCATCCCCTGTGCACCGATTGCCGCGAGCTGGTCGCGGGTCTCGAGGCCGACGGCACGCCCCACATGACGGTGGACGTGCGGGCGCGCCCAGACCTCGCGCGGAAGTACGGGATCGCGGTCGTGCCCACGGCCCTGACCGTGCGCCCCGACGGGACGGTGACGGCCCGCCTGACCGGCTGACCGGCTGACCGATGGGTACCATGGGGCCATGCCAGATTTGATCGCACGGAACTTCGACGCCCCCGACGAGGTCGTCGAGATGGACCACATGCGCTCGGAGCGGGTGACGGTGGCCGGCCGCGTGATCTCGCGGGACTCGCAGGCGCCGGGGTTCCGCTGGTCCACCCACCTCAAGCCAACGGTCGGGACGGAGTGGTGCGAGGTTCACCACGTTGGCGTCGTGCTGAGCGGTCGGCTGGAAGGCGTGCACCAGAACGGCGAAACGTTCGCCTTTGGACCCATGGACGTGCTCGACATTCCACCCGGCCACGACGGCTGGGTCTCCGGAGACGAGCCCTTCGTGACGATCCAATGGTCGACCTGAACGACGAGCCCCAGGCCGTTCCGAGCGTCGACTACTACGACACCGGGGCCGTCCGGAATCGCGGGTTGTTGCTCGACGGGCAGATGCACGGCGAGTGGGTATTCCTGCGCAAGGATGGGAGCGTCATGCGCTCCGGGGCCTTCGACCGCGGCCGCCAGGTGGGGGTGTGGCGAACCTTCGACCGCACCGGGCAAACTGGTGAAGGAAACGAGCTTCTGATCCATCCGGCCGTGGCAGAGCCGCGACTGAACTAGTCCGCCCCCAGGTAGGCCACTTCCCCGTGGAGCGCCTCGTCCAGGCCGCCTTCCTCGTTCGCCTCGGTGACCTTGACCGGGGTGACCCGGTCGATGAGCCACAGCATGCCGATGGTGAAGGCGAAGGCCCAGATCGACGAACCGATCACGGCCACGACCTGCTTACCGAAGAACTCGGCGTTGCCGGCCAGCAGGCCGTCGGCGCCGGCCGGGTTCCAGGCGGTGCTGGCGAACACGCCCAGCAGGACGATCCCCAGGAAGCCGCCCACACCGTGCACGCCCCACACGTCGAGCGCGTCGTCCCACTTCAGTCGGTTCTTCAGCGCGACCGCGTAGTAGCAGACCCCACCTGACACGAGGCCGATGATGACCGCGGTCATGGGTGACACGTAGCCCGCCGCGGGGGTGATGGTCGCCAGCCCGGCCACGGCTCCGGTCAGGAGGCCCACGAAGCTGGGGCGCTTCTCGGAGAACCAGCCCACGGCCAGCCACGTGATGGCCGCGAACGAGGCGGCCAGATCGGTGTTGACGAAGGCAACCGCCGTCACCCCGTCCACCTGGAACTCGCTGCCGGCGTTGAACCCGTACCACCCGAACCACAGGAGGCCGGTGCCCAGCGCCACCAACGGAATGCTGTGCGGGCCGGAGTCGGGGAACCGCCGCCGACCGACGTAGATGACCGATGCCAGGGCGGCCAGGCCGGCGATGTTGTGGACGACCAGGCCGCCGGCGAAGTCCAGGACGCCCCATTCCTGGAGCAGGCCCCCGCCCCACACCATGTGCACGAACGGGAAGTACACGAACAGCAGCCACAGGGTCAGGAAGACGAGGTACGCCTTGAAGGTGACTCGGCCGGCGAAGGCGCCCGTGATGAGGGCCGGGGTGATGATCGCGAACATCATCTGGTAGGCGATGTGGACGAGGAGCGGGATGCCCGGCGTGGGCGAGGGAGAGTCCAGGGTCACGCCGTTGAGGAACGCCAGGTTGAGGTCGCCGATCACGCCGCCCTGGCCGCCCGAGAAGCACAGCGAGTAGCCGACCACGAACCAGATGATCGTCGTCCAGCCCATGGATACGAAGCTCTGCATCATGATCGTGAGCACGTTCCGACGGCCCACCAGGCCGCCGTAGAAGAACGCGAGCCCCGGCGTCATCAGCATCACGAGGCTGGTTGCCAGCAGCATGAACGCGGTGTTGCCGGTATCGATCTGCATCAGGGTCTCCCTCGACGAGCAGACGCAGTGTAGCCAGCCCCCCACGCCCTGAGCGGGTGCGTTGACCCGACATCCCGCTCCACATGAACGCTGGCGCAACCGGCGAACTCATACTCGTTGATCGGTCCACTCTGAACCGACCGATGGAGAGGCGAGGAATGGAGCGGAGGCTCGTCGAACAGGCGATGCATGGCGACGAGGAGGCATTCGACCGGCTGGTCGACCTTGTCGGGGACGGGCTGCACTCGACCGCCCGCCGCATTCTCCGCGACACGATCCTGGCCCAGGACGCCACCCAGCAGACCCTCCTCGACGCGTGGCGGAACCTGCCCCGGCTCCGTGACCCGGATCGGTTCGAAGCGTGGATCTACCGAATGCTGGTGCATGCCTGCTATGCGGAGGCACGGCGCGAGAAGCGCCAGCGGGCCAACATGGTGCTGCTCGCCGGCGACGAACCGAGCCGCTCGGACGAAGCCGCGCGCCTGGCCGTGCACGACCAGCTGGACCAGGCATTCCGCCAGCTGTCGGTGGAGCATCGGACCGTCGTCGTCCTGGTCCACTACCTGGGTCTGACCCCCACCGAAGCCGCCGAGCGGATGGGCACTCCGGCCGGCACGGCCCGCTCGCGGCTGCACTACGCGCTCGAACAGCTCCGTGCTTCGATCGAGGCCGATGCCGAACCGATGTCCACGCGAGGAACGGCATGACCGGCGAGCGAGACTTCATCGATCAGCTGGAGGCGTACCTCCACGAGTACGAGGGCGTCACCCCGCTGCCCGATGCGGTCCGTGACGCCCTCCACGCCGAGCTCCCACGCCTCGGGCAGGTCCGCCGCCGGCGGCTTCCGGAGTACCGATACCTTGGCCTGGCCGCCGCCGTGGTACTGCTTGCAATCATTGGCCTCTACTTTGGTCTCACGGGCCCCCTGCCCGGCAATCGGGGACCCACCCCGACAGCAAGCCCGACGGCGTCGCCGACTCCCGTGGTCGAGGCGGAGCGAACCAAGCTGCAGTTCGGGACCGTCTATCACGCGACGGCGTTCAGCGAACCGCTCACCTTCGTGACGCCTCAGTTCGATCCGACCGTGCCCCCGGGCGACGGCGTCGTGGCCGTGGCCCAGCAGCTGGGATCGAGTGGTGGCGTCCTGATGATCGAATACGGGTGCTGCTGGGTCACGTGGCTCCTGGACGACCAGCCCGTGCGGGTCGATGTGTGCGACTCATCGCGGGGCGTCCTTCCCGACATTCCCGCGACGCCCGAGGACGTGGGCAGCTGGCTCCGTTCCGGCTCCACGCTCGTGGTCGCTGATCCAGTCGAGATCCCCGTAGACGGCCGAACCGCGCTTCGATATGACATCACGTCGCCGCCATGGACTGGGGTTGGAGGCCCGACTGGCTGCCAAGTGGGTGACGCTGATAACGGGCTTGGCGAGGGGAGCTATCCGTTGACGACGCGGGTATTTGCGGTTCCGACCCGCGACGACACGATCCTGTACGTGACCTGGAGCGACGCGGGCAGCCTGCCCTACGTCGAGCAGGGCGCGGACGAACTCGTCGGCTCCATGACCTTTGATTGAAGGAGCTCGAGAAATGACGATGCGCGGCGCAGTCCTGTTCGCCTTGATCATCGTGGCCGCGGCTTGCACTCCTTCGGGTTCAATGCCCGCCTCCTCTGGGGCGATCCCCTCGCCGAGCGGGTCCGCCGTCGCGGCCCCAGCCGAAGCCACGCCCGATGCGAACGGGGCCCTACCCCTGCCTGGTCCCGGCGAGGGGGTCCCAGCTGGCCGATACGTCATCGCGTCGGCGACCGGATCCGACTGGATTCGCGCCACCTTCGACCTGCCGACGGCCCGGTGGGATTCCTGGGGTCGCGGCGTCCTCACCGGCACGTGGGAGGCGTGGGTTCCGGGGGCTGCGAGCCCCGGCGTGACCCTGGGCTTCATTCTGGTCTGGCGCCTGTATGCCGACCCCTGCCGCAACCATCACGACGCGGGAATGCTCGACGAATCCGCGGTCGCAACGATGGACAGCCTGGCGACTGCCTTGTCCACGATGCCCGGCTATGTCGCCAGCGCTCCCGCGGAGGTGATGGTGGCCGGACTCCCCGCCAGGTACGTCCGCATGACCATCGACCCGGCGGTGCACTTCGCTGCATGCGACGACGGGCATTTCAGTACGGGCTGGCTCGCTCCGGATGAGTTCAGCCTTGCCGCCCTCCACCCGTCCCAGATCGAGGAGTACTGGATCGTGGACGTCAACGGCACGCCGCTCACGATCATGGCGACCACGTTCGAGGGGACCACCGAAGAGGACACCGCCGAGCTGGGACAGGTCTTCGACTCGATTCAACTGGAGTAGGTGGGTATCAGCCGTAGAACCGCTCAGCGGATCGGTTGCTCAGCGTTGCCCGCGTGGGCGGATGGCCTCGCGCGGGCCCAGTGCTGGCGACGCAGGGGACGATGTATAGTCCATACATCATGCGGCGCACGCAGATCTACCTTGACAGCGAACAGGCCACCGCGCTGGCCAGCCGGGCGCGACGTCGGGGCGTCACCGCTTCGCATGTGATCCGAGAGGCGATCGACGACTACCTCGCCCAACCGGAGGACGCCTCGGAGCGCGAGCTGGCGCGGTTCCGGGCGGCGCTCGATCGCTCGTTCGCGGTGGCGCCGGGACTCCCGGAAGGATCGGTGTACGTCGCGGAAACTCGCCAGGCAGACGAGGAACGCGCGCAGGACCTCGACCGTCGTCGTCGGTGATGCTCCTGGACACCACGGTCCTGATTGATCATCTCCGTGGACTCGGGGCTGCGCGGGCCTTCTTACAAGCCCTTTCCGGAAGTCCCGTCCTGCTCGGAAGTCAGCCGAGTCGAAGTCATCCAGGGTCTCCGAGCCTCGGAACGGGCGGCCGCCGAGGACCTGTTCGACGTTCTGACCTGGGTCCCGGTGGATGAGGGAATCGCCCGCCGCGCCGGCGAGATCGGGCGGCGCTACCGGCGCAGCCACCCGGGGCTCAGCCTGGCAGACCTGATCATCGGCGCGACAGCTCTGGAGCTGGACATGACCCTCGCCACCCAGAACGTGCACCACTTCCCCA
>CAWEPF010000004.1:0-144655 GCA_963810925.1 uncultured Chloroflexia bacterium
GATCCGGATGACCTCGTCCTGGATCTCCTGGGGCTGTCCTTCCAGCTGCTGCTCCAGCTGGGTGTTGCTCATGACCTGCGCATCCTCCTCGAGCGCCGCGGCGATCTGCGCCTGCTCATCGGGCGGCAGGACCGTGCTCTCGGCGGTCATGCTGTTGAAGGTCAACGCCAGCGTGGCGAGCATGACGCCTCCGGCCATGGCCAGCCCGAACGAGAGCCCAAAGGACCCGGCCGCGGAGTTCACGCCGGCGGCCTCGCTGATCCGCTCCTCGGAGATGGGGGAGAGGGTGAAGTTGTTGAGCTGCGAGACGAGCAGGCCCAGGCCGGAGCCGGCGATGAGCAGCGGGATGGCCAGCCACCAGCCGGAGTCTGCGCGCGGGACGATGGGGAGCAGGATGGCCATGCCGAGCGTGAGCAGCGCGAAGCCGGCCCGGATGATGACGCTCGGTCGCCGGTCGCCGGCCCTGCGTCCGGCCAGGACCGCGACGGCGAACATGCTCAGCGACAGCGGCGCGATGCTCAGGCCCGACTGCAGCGCGTTGTACTCGAGGACCATCTGGAGGTAGATCGGGAGGGCGATCATCGTCCCGCCCAGGGCGATCTGCTGGAGCCCCTGCTGCGAGACGCCGATCCGGAAGTGCTTGGAGGCGAAGAGGTCCGGGTCGAGGAGGGTGACCTTGCCGGCGCGCTTCTGGCGGACGAGCCACCACGCGAGGAGGGCCATGGACACGGCGCCCGACCACGAGGAAGGCGAGCACTGCCTCGCCACCCTCCTGCCAGACGAGGATGCCCAGCACGATGCCGCCCATGCCGACGACCGAGAACACGGCGCCCACCAGGTCGATGTGCCGATCGCCGGTGTACGGGACGTCCTTCACCAGGCGGATGCCGATCAGGACGACGGCGATGACCACGACCTCGAGCGCGAACCCCACCCGCCACGACAGGAAGGTCGTGATGAAGCCACCGAGCAACGGACCGATGGCGGCGGCGATCGCCGCCGCCGCCCCCACGAGCGCGTAGACGCGCCGCTGGGCGGCACCCTCGAAGTTGCCATGGATGAGTGATTGCATGGCGGGCAACAGGAGCGAGGCTCCCAGGCCGCCGAAGATGGCCCAGAAGATGATGACCGGCAGCAGGGTCTGGGCGAAGACCATGGCCGTGGCGCCGATCGCGTACCCGAGCAGCCCGATGACGTAGGCCCGGCGCCGCCCGATCAGGTCGCCGACCTTGCTGCTGATCAGGATGAAGGCCGCCGACACGAGCGCTTCGAGCGCGATCGCCGACTGGACGCCGCTCACGGTTGCGCCCAGGTCATTGACCACCGCCGAGATGGACACGTTCATGAGGGACGTGTCGACCACGAGCACGAACATCGCGGCGGCGAGCAGGAGGCCCAGGCGCGGGTCTCCCGATGCTTCGGCCGTCTGCCCCGTGGCGTTCGGGGCGCCGTCAGCCGGCGTGATGCTGGCAGGTTGATCGGTCATGTCCGCGGATGGTAAGTCCGAGCGCGGTCCAGGTGCGACCTCAATTGACACTCAAACGGGCCGGAACCTATACTCCGAGATCGGTGTCCCGCACCGCGGGACGCCGTTCGTGTGTGTTCCGCCAAGAGGGTTTGACCCTCTGGCTCCGCGCCCCGACCGGGTCGCGGCGGAACGGTGCGGAACGTGTCCATCATGTAGCAGCGCAGACAGCGCGAGGTATCGGTTGCCGACCATCAACCAGCTGGTCCGCAAGGGCCGCAAGCCGGTTCGGAAGAAGGTCAAGGCGCCCGCCCTGCGGCGGACGTTCAACAACCTCACCCAGACCGCTTCGGAGGGGCGCGGGGCGCCTCAGCGACGCGGTGTCTGCCTGCAGGTCATGACGCGCACGCCCAAGAAGCCGAACTCCGCCCTGCGCAAGGTCGCCCGGGTTCGCCTCACGAATGGGATGGAGGTCACTGCCTACATCCCGGGCATCGGCCACAACCTCCAGGAGCACTCGGTGGTCCTGGTCCGCGGCGGCCGGGTCCCGGACCTGCCCGCGGTGAAGTACCACATCATTCGCGGTCCGCTGGACGCGGCGGGCGTCCGCGATCGGCAGCAGAGCCGTTCCAAGTACGGCGCCAAGTCGGCGGGGAAGGCCTAGGTCATGCCTCGCCGTCCCACCGTCGCCCGCAAGGCCAAGTACGAGGAGCAGCTGGTCGGCACCGCGCTGACCATGGACCAGTTCACGAACAAGCTCATGAAGGGCGGCAAGCGGCAGCTCGCGGCGCGCATCCTGCAGGACGCGATCACCAAGGCCGAGCAGCAGGCCGGACGCTCCGGCGTCGAGGTCCTCGAGCACGCGATGCGGAACGCGATGCCGCTGATCGAGGTCAAGCCAAAGCGGGTCGGCGGCTCGACCTATCAGATTCCCGTCGAGGTACGCGCCGACAGGCGCGTTTCTCTTGGTATGCGCTGGTTGATCGAGGCCGCCCGCAAGCGGAACGGCCGCTCGATGAGCGAGAAGCTGGCCGCCGAGCTGATCGACGCCAGCAACGGCCTGGGCGCCGCCGTCAAGCGCCGCGAAGACACGCACCGAATGGCGGAGGCCAACAAGGCCTTCAGCCACTTCCGGTGGTAGTCGCAACCGCCCCGCGTACCAAGGGTAGCGAGATGGCCGTGGACTATCCCCTGGAGCGAACCCGGAACATCGGGATCATTGCCCATATCGACGCGGGCAAGACGACCGTGTCCGAGCGGATCCTGTTCTACACCAAGAAGATCTACAAGATCGGCGAGGTCCACGAGGGCGCAGCCACCATGGACTGGATGGAGCAGGAGCAGGAGCGGGGGATCACGATCACCGCCGCCGCCACGACCTGCTTCTGGGCGGACCATCGCATCAACCTTATTGACACGCCCGGCCACGTGGATTTCACCGTGGAGGTCGAGCGCAGCCTCCGCGTCCTCGACGGCGCGGTCGTCGTGTTCGACGGCGTGGCCGGTGTCGAGCCACAGTCCGAGACCGTCTGGCGCCAGGCGGATCGGTATGGCGTCCCGCGTTTCTGCTTCGTGAACAAGCTCGACCGAACCGGGGCGGACTACTGGCGGGTGGTGGACATGATCCGCGACCGGCTGGGAGCAGTGGCCGTGCCGGTCCAGATCCCGATCGGCAGCGAGGCCGCCTTCCGCGGAGTGATCGACCTCGTCGAGATGAAGGCCATCACCTACGGCGCCGACGCGGATGACCCGGGCCAGACCGGCCCCATCCCGGCCGAGCTGGCCGAGGAGGCCGCGACCTGGCACGACAAGATGGTCGAGGCCCTGGCCGACCTGGACGACGACATCGCGCACAAGTTCCTCGAGGGACAGCCGGTTGGCGCCGAGCAGCTCCAGAAGGCGCTCCGCGCCGGGACCCTGGCCTATCGGATCGTGCCCGTCCTGTGCGGATCGGCGCTCAAGAACAAGGGCATCCAGCCCATGCTCGACGCGGTCATCGCGTACCTGCCCAGCCCGCTGGACGTTCCACCCGTGACCGGAACCGATCCGCGTACCCACGAGCAGGTCGTCCGCAATACCGATCCGAAGGAGCCCTTCGCGGCCCTCGCCTTCAAAATCGCCGCCGACCCGTTCGTCGGCAAGCTCGCCTTCTTCCGGGTCTACAGCGGGACTCTGAAGAGCGGGTCGTACGTGTACAACTCGACCAAGGATCAGAAGGAGCGGGTCGGGCGCCTGGTGCAGCTCCATGCCAACCATCGCGAGGAGGTGGAATCGGTCAGTGCCGGCGACATCGCCGCCGCGGTGGGGCTGAAGAACACCTTCACCGGGGACACCCTGACCGATGAGGCCCACCCCATCGTGCTCGAGGCCATCACCTTCCCCGAGCCGGTCATCGAGCTCGCTGTCGAGCCCAAGACCAAGGCCGACCAGGACAAGATGGCGATCGCCCTCCACCGGCTGGCCGAGGAGGACCCCACCTTCCGGGTGAGCACCGACCAGGAGACGGCCCAGACCCGCATCGCGGGCATGGGCGAGCTGCACCTGGAGGTGATCGTCGACCGCATGCTGCGCGAGTTCAAGGTCCAGGCCAACGTTGGCCGGCCGCAGGTCTCGTACCGCGAGGCCATTCGCCAGGGTGCCAAGGCCGAGGGTCGCCTCGTCCGCCAGACCGGTGGCAAGGGGCAGTACGGCCACGCCGTGATCACGCTCGAGCCGCTGGAGCGGGGGAGCGGTTACGTCTTCGAGTCCAAGATCGTGGGCGGAACCATCCCGCGCGAGTTCTGGAAGGCCGTCGAGGAAGGCATCCGCGACGCGCTGGCCGGTGGGGTGGTGGCCGGGTATCCGGTCATCGACGTCAAGGCCACGCTCATCGACGGGTCGTTCCACGAGGTCGACTCGTCCGAGATGGCGTTCAAGATCGCCGGCTCCATGGCCGCCAAGCTGGCGGTCCAGAAGGCCGATCCCGCGATCCTCGAGCCGGTCATGAAGGTCGAGGTCGTCACCCCGGATGACTTCATGGGTGACGTCATCGGCAACCTCAACGCCCGCCGTGGCTCGGTGGACGGCATCGAGGAGCGGGGCACGTCCCGGGTGATCGGGGCCCACGTGCCGCTGGCCGAGATGTTCGGGTACGCCACCGACCTGCGGTCCATGACCCAGGGCCGCGCCACCTACTCCATGGAATTCTCCCGGTACGCCGAAGTCCCGCAGTCCATCGCCAACGAACTCATCGCCAAGTCCAAGAGCTAGACACCCAGGAGGAGCAGGAGCAACCACCATGGCCAAGCAGAAGTTCGACCGCAGCAAGCCGCACGTCAACGTGGGCACCATCGGTCACGTCGACCATGGCAAGACCACCCTCACGGCCGCCATCACGAAGTACCTGGCCCTCAAGGGTGGGGCCAGCTTCCGCGCGTTCGACTCGATCGACAACGCTCCGGAGGAGCGGGCGCGGGGCATCACGATCGCCATCGCGCACGTCGAGTACGAGACCGAGAACCGGCACTATGCCCACGTCGACTGCCCTGGCCACGCGGACTACATCAAGAACATGATCACCGGTGCCGCCCAGATGGACGGCGCGATCCTGGTCGTGTCCGCCGCGGACGGCCCCATGCCCCAGACCCGCGAGCACATCCTCCTCGCCTACCAGGTCGAGGTCCCGTCACTGGTCGTCTACCTGAACAAGGTGGACATGGTCGATGACGAGATGCTGATCGACCTGGTCGAGATGGAGGTCCGCGAGCTCCTCAGCAAGTACCACTTCCCCGGCGACGACATCCCGGTCATCCGTGGCTCGGCCCTCAAGGCGCTCGAGTCCAAGAGCGACGACCCGGAGAACGAGGACTACACGTCCATCAAGGACCTGATGGCCGCGGTGGACAGCTACATCCCGACTCCGATCCGGGAGACGGAGAAGCCGTTCCTCATGCCGGTCGAGGACGTGTTCGGGATCAAGGGCCGCGGCACCGTGGCCACCGGGCGCATCGAGCGCGGCCAGGTCAAGGTGGGGGAGACGATCGAGCAGGTCGGCGTCCATGCCAAGGCCCGCTCGCTGGTCGTGACCGGGGTCGAGATGTTCAACAAGACCCTGGACGAGGGACAGGCGGGTGACAACGTCGGCCTCCTGCTCCGCGGCGTCGAGCGCGAGGAGATCGAGCGCGGCCAAGTTCTGGCCAAGCCCGGATCGATCAGCCCCGGCACCAAGTTCAAGGCCGAGGTGTACGTCCTCTCCAAGGAGGAGGGCGGACGCCACACGCCGTTCTATACCGGCTATCGGCCGCAGTTCTACCTGCGGACGACCGACGTGACCGGTTCGATCGAGCTGCCGACGGGCGTCGAGATGATCATGCCCGGCGACAACGTCAACATCGACGTTGAGCTCATCACCCCCATCGCCATCGAGCAGGGCCAGCGCTTCGCGATTCGCGAGGGCGGGCACACCGTTGGCGCGGGCGTGATCACGGCCCTGAGCGCGTAACCAGCCCATGGCCAAGCAGCGCATTCGCATCCGGCTTCGGGCCTACGACCACAAGCTGCTCGACCAGTCGGCCGAGCAGATCGTGGAGACGGCCCAGCGCACGGGCGCCGAGATCGTCGGCCCCGTGCCGCTGCCGACGCGGATCGAGAAGTTCACGGTCATTCGCGGCCCGTTCATCCACAAGGACGGACGGGAGCAGTTCGAGATTCGAACGCACAAGCGACTGATCGACATCCTCGATCCCTCGTCGAAGACGGTCGATGCGCTGATGCGGCTCTCGCTGGCCGCCGGCGTCGACATCGAAATCAAGATGTGAGGGTGGAGTGACTGTTGGGTTGATCGGGCGCAAGCTCGGCATGACGCGGCTCTTCGCCGAGGACGGCAGTGTCGTCCCGGTGAGCGTCATTGCCGCTGCCCCGAACACGGTGATCAAGGTTCGCAGCACCGAGCGCGACGGCTACACCGCCGTCCAGCTTGGTGCCGGTTCCGCGCGCCGTACGACCAAGCCGGTGGCCGGCCAGCTGCCGGATCTGCCCAAGGACGCGCCCAGGCCCAAGGTCTTCCGCGAGTTCCGGACCGATTCGACCGAAGGCTTCGAGGCCGGACAGTCGATCGACGTGACCCAGTTTGCCGCCGGTGACCTGGTGGACGTGACCGGCACGAGCAAGGGCCGGGGATTCGCCGGCACCGTGAAGCGCCACCACTTCCATCGCGGACCGGTGACGCATGGCTCGACCAACACCCGTCAGCCGGGCTCGATCGGTGCCGGCACCACGCCGGGCCGCGTGTTCAAGAACACGCGGATGAGCGGGCACATGGGCGACGAGAAGATCACCACCCTGAAGCTGCAGGTCTTCCGGGTCGACCCCGAGCGGAACCTCCTCCTGGTCCGCGGCGCGGTCCCCGGCGCCCGCAACGCGCTCCTCATCATCCGCAAGTCCAGGGAGGGGATCTGACCGTGGCCAGCATGCCCGTCCTCACGGCCAAGGGCACGAAGAAGGGCTCGGTCGAGCTCGCGGACACGCTGTTCGCGGCGCCGGTCCGGATGCCCCTCATCCACCAGGCGGCCATGGCCCAGCTCGCGGCCCGACGGGTGGGCACGTCCAACACGATGACCCGCGGCCAGGTTCGGGGCGGTGGCCGCAAGCCGTGGCGCCAGAAGGGCACCGGCCGCGCCCGGCAGGGCAGCCGCACCGCACCGCACTGGCGTGGTGGTGGGGTGGTCTTCGGCCCGCATCCGCGCGACTACTCGGTCAAGGTCAATGACAAGGTCCGGCGCGCCGCGCTGCGCGGCACGCTGAGCGCCAAGGCCGCCGATGGTGCGATCAAGGTGGTCGAGGGCTTCGACCTGGACGCCATCAAGACGCGCGCCATGGTCGAGCGCCTGACCGCCTGGGAGGCCACCGGCCGCGTCCTGCTGATCCTGGCCGGTCGCGACGAGAACGTCGAGCGCTCGGCGGCCAACCTGCGCCAGGTCCGGATCATCCTGGCCGACAGCCTGAACATCGTCGACCTGCTCGAGGCGGACACGATCGTGTTCACCCGCGACGCGGTCACCCGCGCGACGGAGGTGTTCGCATGAGCGGCGGCCGCACGATCCACGACGTCCTCCTGCGACCGGTGGTCAGCGAGAAGTCGGTGACCGAGATCGAGCGCAACAACTACACGTTCGCCGTGCGCAAGGACGCGAACAAGTTCGAGATCAAGTCGGCCGTCGAGGCCGAGTTCAAGGTCACCGTACTCGGCGTCCGCGTGCAGACCGTGCATCGCAAGCAGAAGAGCCGCGGTCGGCGCACCAAGGGGATGGTCAGTGGATGGCGCAAGGCCGTCGTGACCATCGCCGAGGGCGACAAGATCGAGCTCTTCGAGGCCGTATAGCCATGCCGCTTCGCAGCTACCGAGCCAACACGCCGTCCCTGCGGCACATGACCCGCTCGACGTTCGAGGAGGTCACGACCGACAAGCCGCACAAGCCGCTGACCGAGTCCCTCGGCTCCAAGGCCGGGCGCAACAGCCAGGGCAAGCTGACCGTCCGCCACCAGGGCGGCGGCCACAAGCGCCTGTACCGCGTCATCGACTGGCGGCGCGACAAACCCGGCGTGCCCGCCCGAATCGCGACCGTCGAGTACGACCCCAACCGGTCGGCCCGGATCGCCCTGCTCCACTACGCCGACGGCGAGAAGCGCTACATGCTCCTGCCCCACGGCCTGGGCGTGGGTGACTACGTCGTCGCCGGACCCGAGGCGGAAGCGAAGGTCGGGAACGCGCTGCCGCTCCACAAGATCCCGCTCGGCACCCAGATCCACAACGTGGAGCTGATCGCCGGCCGCGGTGGGCAGATCGTGCGCAGCGCCGGCGGCTCCGCCCAGCTGCTGGCCAAGGAAGGCGACATGGCGACCATCCGTCTCCCCTCCGGCGAGGTGCGCCGCGTGCGCGCCGAGTGCATGGCCACCATCGGCCAGGTCAGCAACCTCGACCACGAGAACCAGAAGATCGGCAAGGCCGGACGCAACCGCCACCTCGGTCGCCGACCGTCGGTGCGAGGCGTGGTCATGAATCCCAACGACCATCCGCATGGCGGCGGCGAGGGCAAGTCACCCATCGGTATGCCGCCCAAGACACCGTGGGGCAAGCCCGCCATGGGCCTTCGGACCCGCAAGCGCCAGGCCAGCGATCGGTTGATCGTGCGCCGCCGATATGGACGAGGGTAAGGAGGCCCGATGAGTCGATCCGTCAAGAAAGGCCCGTACGTCGATGCCCGCCTGCTGGGCCGCATCGAGGAGATGAACAAGCGCAACGAGCGCCTGGTCCTCAAGACCTGGTCGCGCGCCTCGGTCATCTTCCCGGCCATGATCGGTCACACCATCGCCGTCCACGATGGCCGTCGCCACGTGCCGGTGTTCATGACCGAGAACATGGTCGGCCACCGCCTGGGCGAGTTCGCGCCGACCCGCACCTTCCGCGGTCACGGCCGTCACACCGAACGCTCGTCGGCACTGAAGTAGGACTGACCGATGCAAGTTTCCGCCACCGCCAAGTACGTCCGGATCAGCCCGCGCAAGGTTCGCCTCGTGGCGAACCTGATCGTTGGCCGCCCGGTCGAGGAAGCGGCGGCCATCCTGCGCTTCACCCCCAACGCGGCCGCGCGTGACGTGGCCAAGGTCCTCCGCAGTGCGACCGCCAACGCCGAGAACAACTACAACCTGACCGCTGACGAGCTGCGCGTCGTCTCGGCGGTCGCCAACGAGGGACCCACCCTGAAACGCATTCGACCCCGCGCCCAGGGGCGCGCATTCCAGATTCTCAAGCGCACCAGCCACATCACGGTCTCGGTGGCCGACGAGGGAGGCAACTGATGGGCCACAAGGTCCACCCCTACGGCTATCGGATCGGCATCAACAAGCCGTGGCTGGCCAAGTGGTACGCCGATCGTGACTACGCCACCCTCCTCCAGGAGGACATGCGGATCCGCGCCCTGGTCTCCAAGCAGCTCTCCAACGCGAGCGTGAGCCAGGTCGAGATCGAGCGTGGGATCAACCACGTGACGGTCACGGTCCACACCGCCAAGCCGGGCATCGTCATCGGCAAGGGCGGCGCCAACGTGGAGCTGCTGCGGACCTCGATCGGCAAGCTGACCGACAAGAAGGTCAAGCTCGAGATCAAGGAGGTCCTCCAGCCCGAGCTGGACGCGGTCCTGGTCGCCCAGAGCATCGCCGGCCAGCTGGAGCGCCGGATCGCCTTCCGCAAGGCGGTCAAGCAGGGCGTGCAGCGCACGATCAAGGCCGGGGCCAAGGGCGTGAAGATCCAGGTCTCCGGTCGCCTGGGTGGCACCGAGATGTCCCGCCGCGAGTGGGACAAGGAAGGGCGGATCCCGCTCGGGACCCTGCGCGCCGACATCAGCTACGGCGTCGTCCATGCCCACACCACCTACGGCCGGATCGGGGTCAAGGTCTGGATCTACCGGGGCGAGACCCTGGCCGACCTGCCGGGCTCCGCGCGCACGGAGCCTCGCGAGGCCACACGGGCAGCCGCCCGCGCCCGTCCCGCGCGCCGGACCCGCGCCGCCGCTGCGACGGACGCCGGTGAGGCCGAGCTGGCCGAGCCCGCGGTCGTGGAGTCCGCGGTGGCCGTCGCCGAACGCGAAGTGCCCGTGGCAAGAGCCAACCGTGGAGGTCGTGGCGGAGGCCGCTGCCGAGCCGGTGGCGGAGGCTGCCGTTGAGCCGGAGGCTGCCGTTGAGGCCGCTGCCGAGCCCGCACCCGAGCCGGTTGTCGAGACTGCGCCTGAGCCTGAGGCGGAGGCGTCCGAGGATGCGCCCGCCGACGGGAAGGAGAAGGCCTAGCCATGCTGCTGCCGAAGCGCGTCAAGCACCGCAAGGTCCAGCGCGGCCGTCGTGGCGGCCTGGCCAAGGGCGGCACGACCGTGTCGTTCGGGGACTACGGCCTCGTTGCCCAAGAGGTGTGCTGGTTGACCAGCCGCCAGATCGAGGCTGCCCGACGTGCGATGACCCACCACATCAAGCGCGGCGGGCGGGTCTGGATCCGCGTCTTCCCCGACAAGCCGGTCACCAAGAAGCCGGCTGAGGTCCGGATGGGCTCCGGCAAGGGCGCGCCCGATCACTGGGTCGCGGTCGTCAAGCCCGGGCGGGTGATGTTCGAGATGTCGGGCGTCCCCGAGCCGATTGCCCGCGAGGCCATGCGCCTGGCGAGCCACAAGCTTCCGATCTCCACCAAGTTCGTCATCAAGGAGGGCGTGGAACATGGACATCAGTGAGATCCGCGCGCTCAGTGACCGCGACCTCGAGACCGCGCTGGCCGATGCCAAGCACGAGCTGTGGAAGATCCGCTTCGACCTGGCCACACGCCAGGAGAAGAACTACAGCCGCCTGCCGGCAACCCGGCAGCGCATCGCTCGCATCCTGACCGTGATGACCGAGCGCGAGCGCGCCGCCGCCACGGCCACCACCCAGGAGACCGCGTAATGCCCGGCCAGCGACGAACCAAGGTTGGACGCGTGGTGTCCGACAAGATGGACAAGACGGTGGTCGTCAGCGTCGAGCGCCTGCAGCGGCACCCGATCTACAAGCGTGTCATCCGCCGCTCGACCAAGTTCAAGGCCCACGACCAGGACAACGTGGCCCGGGTGGGTGACACCGTCCGGATCGAGGAAAGTCGGCCCCTGTCCCGCGACAAGCGGTGGCGGGTGATCGAGATCCTCGGCCATGGCGTTGCCGAGACCGCCTCCGGGCCGATGGCCGACGAGGCGATCCTGAACCCGGAGTCGGCCGAGGAGGCCGTCGTCGAGGCGCCAACCGCGGAGAGTGAGTCGGCATGATCCGCCGCCAGACCCGGCTTCGGGTCGCCGACAACACCGGTGCTCGCGAGCTCATGTGCATCACCGTCATCGGTCGCTCCACGAGCGAGACCGCATCGGTGGGCGACGTGATCGTGGCCAGCGTCAAGCAGGCCCTGCCCAATTCCGGGGTGAAGAAGGGCGAGGTCGTCCGCGCCGTGATCGTCCGCACGAAGCAGGGCTATGGCCGTCCCGACGGGAGCCACATCCGCTTCGACGAGAACGCGGCCGTGCTCATCACGCCCCAGGGCAACCCGCGCGGAACGCGCATCTTCGGCCCCGTGGCCCGCGAGCTGCGGGAGCGGAACTACATGAAGATCATCTCGCTCGCCCCGGAGGTGCTGTAGTGGCCGTTCGGAAGGGCGACACGATCGTCGTGCTCGGCGGCAAGGACCGCGGCAAGCGGGGCAAGATCGAGCGCGTCCAGAAGACGCGGCGCGGCCTGGCGGTCGTGGTCCCGGGCATCAACATGGCCAAGCGGCACCAGAAGTCGCGCGGCGGCCGGGCCCAGACGGCCGGGATCATCGAGCTGCCCATGCCGGTCCAGATCAGCAACGTCATGGTCGTGTGCCCCAACTGCGACAAGCCCACCCGGGTGGGCCACGCGCGCCTGGACGATCAGCACAAGACCCGGGTCCGGGTCTGCAAGCGCTGCGGCGAGCAGCTGGAGGCAGGCAAGTGAGCGACGAGCCCACGACCCCCCGCCGCCGCGCCGCAACCGCCAAGCCGGCCGCGGCCAAGAAACCGGCCGCGCCGAAGGCCACCCGTGCCCCGCGCGCGGTCAAGCCGGCGGCCGACGCTGCCGTTGAGCAGCCGGTGGAAACCACGGCCGCCACGGCGTCGGCCGCGAAGTCCTCGGGCTCGAAGGCCTCTGCCGCGAAGTCCTCGACCGCGAAGAGCACGAAGCGCGAGCCCACCGGCCTGCGCCTGCGCTATCGCGACGAGGTGGTCCCCGCGCTCGTGCGCGAGTTCCGCTACGACAACGCGATGCAGGTCCCGCGCCTGGACAAGGTCGTCGTGAACATCGGTCTGGGAGAGGCTATTCAGAACGCCAAGGCCATCGACGCGGCGGTGGGGGACCTGGTGATCATCACCGGCCAGAAGCCGATCGTGACCCGCGCCACCCGGTCCATCGCCCAGTTCCGGCTGCGGACCGGGATGCCGGTGGGGGCCAAGGTGACCCTGCGCGGCCAGCGGATGTACGACTTCCTGGAGCGCACCATGCGCCTGGCCCTGCCCCGCATCCGCGACTTCCGCGGCGTGTCCCCGCGCTCGTTCGACGGGCGCGGCAACTACAGCCTCGGGTTCCGCGAGCAGCTCATGTACCCCGAGATCGACTACGACAAGATCGACCGCCTGCGCGGGTTCGAGATCAGCATCGTGACCACCGCCCAGACCGACGAGGAGGGCCGCCGCCTTCTCGCCCTGCTGGGCATGCCATTCGCCGCCAACTGACCGGAGGAACGCTTCGAACCGTGGCCAAGAAATCGATGATCGCCAAGGCAGCCCGGAAGCCGCGCTTCCCGGTCCAGCAGCACAACCGCTGCGCGGTGTGCGGGCGTCCGCGCGCCTACATGCGGCGCTTCGCGCTGTGCCGGATCTGCTTCCGGGAGCGAGCCCTGGATGGACTGCTTCCGGGCGTCCAGAAGTCGAGCTGGTAGACCGATGAACACGACCGATCCCATCGCCGACCTGCTGACCCGCGTCCGCAACGCCAGCCTGGCCCGCCACCAGGAGGTCGTCCTGCCGTCGTCCCGCGTGAAGACCGAGATCGCCCGGATCCTGGTCGAGGAGGGCTTCATCGCCTCCTCCGAGAACCGTGTCGACGAGGGGCACGAGCACCTGGTGCTGACCCTGAAGTACGTCGAGGGCAAGACGCCCGTCGTCAGCGGCCTGAAGCGGATCAGCAAGCCCGGCCTGCGCGTCTATGCGCGCAAGACCGAGATCCCCCGCGTCCTGGGCGGCCTGGGCGTGGCCATCCTTTCCACCTCCCACGGGATCATGACCGGGCAGCAGGCCCGGAAGCTGAATCTCGGTGGCGAAGTGCTCTGCTACGTCTGGTAGGCCGATCGATGTCTCGGATCGGGCGCCTGCCCATTCCCATCCCCGACGGGGTCGACGTGACCCTCGACGGCCAGCACGTCCGGGTCACCGGTCCGCTCGGCACGCTCGAGCGTGACGTCCATCCCGAGATGGCGCTCGTCCGCGAGGATGGCGTGCTGCGCGTCACCCGCCCATCGGACGCGCCCCGTCATCGGGCGCTGCACGGTCTCACCCGGTCGCTGGTGGCGAACATGGTCACCGGCGTGACCACCGGCTTCACCAAGGTCCTCGAGATCAGCGGGGTCGGCTACCGGGCCCAGCTCCAGGGCGAGACCCTGGTCCTGGCCCTTGGCTTCTCGCACCCGGTCGAGATCCCGCCACCGGCGGGCATCAGCTTCACCGTCGAGACGCCCACCCGCCTGTCGGTGAACGGCGCCGATCGGGAGCTCGTGGGACAGGTCGCGGCCAAGATTCGCGCCAAGCGCAAGCCCGAGCCGTACAAGGGCAAGGGCATCCGCTACGCCGGGGAGCAGATCCGGCGCAAGGCCGGCAAGGCCGGCAAGGTCGGCGGGGCCGCATAGCCATGATCAAGAAGACCTCCCGCGACGCTCTCCGGCGCAAGCGCCACGCTCGCCTTCGGCTGAACGTGGCCGGCACCCCGGAGCGGCCGCGCCTGAGCGTGTTCCGCAGCGCGCGGTTCATCTATGCCCAGGTCATCGACGACAGCACCGGCCTGACCCTGGCGTCCGCTTCGAGCCGCGAGAAGTCGCTGGCCGAAGGAACCAAGGTGGCGGCCGCCGAGGCCGTGGGCCGGGCGGTGGCCGAGCGGGCGACCGCGGCCGGCGTATCCGCGGTCGTCCTCGATCGCGGCGGATATCGATATCACGGGCGAGTTCGCTCGCTCGCCGAGGGCGCCCGCGCGGGCGGCCTCGACCTGTAGAGCGGAGAACCCATGCCACGCATCGATCCTTCCAAGCTGACCCTCGAAGAGAAGGTCGTCCAGATCAACCGCGTCGCCAAGGTCGTCAAGGGCGGCCGACGCTTCAGCTTCAGTGCCATCGTGGTCGTCGGTGACGGCCGCGGGGTGGTGGGGGCCGGGCTCGGCAAGGCGGGCGAGGTTCCCGAGGCGATTCGCAAGGGCGTCGAAGACGCGAAGAAGCACCTCATCCGGGTGCCCCTCGTGGGCAGCACCATTCCCCATGACGTCCGATACGACTTCGGCGCGTCGCACGTCCTGCTCCGACCCGCGGCCGCGGGTACCGGTGTCATCGCCGGCGGTTCCGTGCGGGCGGTGGTCGAGGTGGCCGGGATCCGTGACCTGCTCTCCAAGAACATGGGCAGCACCAACCCGGTGAACGTGGTGCGGGCCACGATCGAGGCCCTCGCCAGCCTGCGCTCGGCCGATGAGATCGCCGGCCGCCGCGGCAAGACCGCCGAACAGCTGCTCGGCAAGCGTGCCGCGGAGGCCGCTCGCCAGCCGCACGTCTACGTTGAGCGCCCCCAGCAGATGCCGCTCGGAGGCCCGCCTCGTGGCCGCTAAGCGCACCGCGGATGACACCACGAAGATCCGCGTGACCTGGGTCAAATCGACCATTGGTCACAAGGCCGCCGCGCGGGGGACGATCCGAGCGCTCGGCTTGCGCCGCCTGCATCAGACGGTCGAGGTGGTGGACACCCCGCAGGCGCGGGGCATGCTCCGTCGCGTCGCCTTCCTGATCGAGGTCCAGGAGCCCGGTTCGGGCGAGGAGCAGGCATGAAGCTCCACGACCTGAAGCCGGCCCGCGGCTCGCACACGCCCGCCAAGCGGGTCGGGCGCGGCCATGGCTCGGGCAAGGGCAAGACCGCCGGGCGGGGGACCAAGGGCCAGAAGTCGCGGGCCGGTGGCGGCATCCCGGCCTGGTTCGAGGGTGGCCAGACGCCGCTCCACATCCGGACCCCCAAGCTCCACGGCTTCCGCAACCGTGGTCGGGTGGAGTACGCCGCGGTCAACCTGGCGAGCCTGACCGAGGTCGAGGCTGGGACCCTGATCACCCCCGACGTGCTGATCCACGACGGGCTGGTTCGCCGTTCCAAGTCCAAGGCCCTGCCGGTCAAGATCCTGGGCAACGGTGACGCGCCGAAGGGCGTGACCATCCATGCCCACGCGTTCTCGCGTTCGGCGCTCGACAAGCTGGCCGCAGCCGGTTCCAGCGTGCAGCGCATCAGCTGGCCCGATGGCGCGCCGATCGACGAGGAAGCCGAGGCAGCCGCCGTCGCCGAGGCCGAAGCGAAGTCCGCCGCCCGCAAGAAGAAGAAGGCCGCCAAGGCGAAGGGCGCACCTCGCGCCGCGGTGGCCGACAGCGCGACCGATGGAGCGGCTGACGCCGCTGCCCCGACCGAAGCCGCGGGCGAGGCCGAGGCCGACGGTGAGACCCCGGACGAGGAGGCAGCCGCCGAGGGCGACGCCGAGTGATCCAGTCGGTCGTCACCGCGATCCAGGCCCCGGACATCCGGCGGAAGATCCTCTTCACCGCCTTCATCCTGGCCATCTTCCGGCTCCTGACCGCCGTCCCCGTCCCGAACGTCGACCAGGCCCGCCTGTCCGAGCTGTTCGCCACCAACCAGTTGCTGGCCCTGCTCGACATCTTCTCGGGCGGTGGGCTGGCGACGGCCAGCATCATCGGTCTGGGCCTGAACCCGTACATCAACGCCAGCATCATCATGCAGCTCATGCAGGGCGTGATCCCGCGCCTCGGGGAGCTGCAGCGCGAGGGTGAGTACGGGCGCAACAAGCTCCAGCAGTACACCCGCTACCTGACCGTCCCGCTGGCCTTCGCCCAGGGTTTTGGCTTCTCGATCCTGCTCCAGAACGCCGGGGTCATCCCGGTCAGTCCGTTCTTCAGCTTCGAGACGTTCTCGCTGCTCATCGCCTGGACGTCGGGCACGATCCTGCTCATGTGGCTCGGTGAATTGATCAGCGAGCGCGGCCTGGGCAACGGCATCAGCTTCATCATCTTCGCGGGCATCGTGGGTCGCCTGCCGGACCAGGCCGGACCGATCATCGGCGCCCCGGACGGGTGGCTGCGGATTGCGCCGTTCATCGTGGTTGCTGTGGTCATCATCGCCGCGGTCGTCTTCGTGAACGAAGGCCAGCGCCGGATCCCGGTCCAGTACGCCTCCCGCGTGCGCGGCCGGAAGATGTACCAGGGCCAGACGCAGTACCTGCCCATGAAGGTGACCATGGCCGGCGTCATCCCGATCATCTTCGCGGTCAGCATCCTGCTGTTCCCCGCCCAGATCGCCCAGTACTTCACCACCAGCAGCAACGAGCTGGTAGCCCAGATCGCGACCTGGATCAGCACCGTGCTCAGTCCGCAGACACCGCTCGTGTACGGCCTGCTGTACTTCAGCCTGGTCGTGTTCTTCACGTACTTCTACACCGCGTTCCAGTTCCGTCCCGACCAGACCGCCGACTTCCTGCGCAAGAACGGCGGCTTCATTCCGGGCATTCGACCCGGTAAGCCCACCGAGGACTTCCTGGGTCGGGTGGCGAACCGGATCACGCTGGGCGGCGCCCTGTTCCTGGGCGGCATTGCGGTCACCCCCCTGATCGTGTCAGCCTTCATCCCGGGCACCGAGGGCATCCGCCTCGGCGGGACGAGCGTCCTGATCGTGGTCTCGGTCGTGGTCGAGACCATGAAACAGCTCGAGGCACAGATGATGATGCGCAACTACGAGGGGTTCATGCGGTGACCGATCCGGTCGAGCGCCCGTTGTACGTCCTCCTCGGCGCCGTGGGCGCCGGGAAGGGAACACAGGCCGCCGCCCTGGCCGACGACCGGGGACTGCTCCACCTGTCCACCGGCGACCTCTTCCGCCGCGCCATCCGCCAGGGATCGCCCCTCGGGGAGGTGGCCCAGGGCTACATGCGCCGCGGCGAGCTCGTGCCCGACGAGATCACGATCCGGATGGTCGCCGACGCGCTGCGCGAGCCCTCGGCGGCGGCGGGTGTCGTGTTCGACGGCTTCCCACGCACGGGAGCCCAGGCCGCGGCCCTCGACGAGCTGCTGGCGGAGACCGGTGAGCGGGTCGATCGGGCGATCCTGATCGACGTCCCGGAGGACGCGCTCGTGAGCCGCGTCGCCGGTCGGTGGGTGTGCCCTGAGTGCGGCACGCCGTACCACATCACCGATGACCCGCCGGTCAAGGCCGGCGTCTGCAACAAGGACGGCACCGCGCTCGTCCAGCGTGACGATGACAAGCCCGACGTGTTCCGCGCCCGGCTCCGGGAGCAGATCCCGCCCATGGAGGACGTGATGGCCCACTATGCGGCCTCGAACCGCCTCACCCGGGTCGACGGCCATGGCTCGATCGCCGGCGTGGCCGGCGCGGTTCGCCAGGCGCTCATGGAGTCGAGCGCCAGCTGAGGTGGGGATCCCGCTCCGCCGGGCGACGGCAACCATCAAGCGCCCCGAGGAAGTGGCCCGCATGCGCCAGGCCGGCCAGATCCTGGTGGCCCTGCTCGACGCCCTCGAAGTCGCGCTGGCCCCGGGGGTGAGCACCGCCGAGCTGGACGCCATCGCGGTGGACCACATTCGCGACGCGGGCGCCCTGTCCTCCTTCAAGGGCTACGGCAGCAACCCGCCCTTCCCGGCCACCATCTGCACCTCGATCAACGACGAGGTGGTGCATGGCATTCCCTCGCCGCGGGTCCGCCTCGAGGACGGCGACCTGGTCAGTCTCGACGTGGGCTGTATCTGGCAGGGGTGGCACGCCGACTGCGCGCGGACCTTCGCCATCGGTTCAGTCAGTCCCGAGGCAGCGACCCTGGTCGCCGCCACCCGCGACGCCCTGTCGGCCGGGATCGCGGCTGCCGTTCCGGGCAACCGCCTGGGCGACGTCGGGGCAGCCATCGAGGCCGTCGCGGCCGAGCACGGATACGGGATCGTCCGCCCATTCGTGGGGCACGGGATCGGCACCGCCATGCACGAGGAACCCAACGTTCCGAACTACGGGCGCCCGGGAACCGGAATGCGGCTGGAGGCCGGTCTGTGCCTGGCCATCGAACCGATGTTCAACCTCGGCGGCGACGACGTGCGGCTTCTGGACGACGGGTGGACGGTCGCCACCGCCGACGGATCGCTTTCCGCCCATTTCGAGGACACCATCGTCATCGGTCCGTCCCGAGCGGAGCGGCTGACCGCATGACCACCCCATTGCCCCTCGTGGGGAGCCGCTGTATACTTTCCGTTCCGGTCGCCGGGTGCGGCGGCCTTTCCGTGTGTCCCCCCATTGAAACAGCCATCCCCGCGAACGAGGGTGCGTAGCGCTTGCCGAAAAAGGATGCGATCGAGGTCGAAGGAGAGGTGATCCTCCCTTTGCCCAACGCGATGTTCAAGGTTCGACTGGAGAACGGTCACGAAGTCCTGGCCCACATCTCCGGAAAGCTCCGCAAGAACTTCATCCGCATCCTGCCCGGTGACACCGTCCGCGTGGAGCTGAGTCCCTACGACCTCACCCGGGGTCGAATCACGTACAGGATGCGATGAAGGTTTCTGCCTCGGTCAAGCCGCGTTGCGAGCGTTGCAAGGTCATTCGACGCTCGGGTGTCGTGCTGGTCATCTGTCGCATCCCCAAGCACCGGCAGCGGCAGGGCTAGGCGCTCATGGCTCGCATCGCCGGCATCGACATTCCCCGCGAGAAGCGGGTCATCATCTCGTTGACCTACATCCACGGCATCGGCCCGGCCACTGCGGCCAAGGTCGTGACCGCCGCCAACGTCTCCCCCGACGCGCGCGTCCGGGACCTGACCGAGGATGAGGTCACCCGCATCCGCGACATCATCGACAAGCGCTACCGCGTGGAGGGCGACGTCCGCCGCGAGGTCAGCATGAACATCAAGCGATTGATGGAGATCGGCGCCTATCGCGGCGTTCGCCATCGGCGCAACCTGCCGGCCCGCGGGCAGCGCACCAAGACCAATGCCCGTCAGCGCCGCGGCTCGCGCAAGACGGTCGGCGTCCGCCGCAAGAAGTAACGGAGTCTCATGGCAGAGCGAAAGCGTGCGACGCGCACGAAGAAGCGCGAGAAGAAGAACGTCCCGGTTGGGCACGCCCACATCCAGGCCACCTTCAACAACACGATCGTGACCATCACCGATCCCGGTGGCGGCGTGCTCGCGTGGGGAAGCGCCGGACTGGTGGGCTTCAAGGGCTCGCGCAAGAGCACCCCATACGCGGCCGCTCAGACCGCCGAGCTCGCCGCCCGCAAGGCGATGGAGCACGGCGTCAAGCAGGTCGAGGTCTTCGTGAAGGGCCCCGGCGCCGGCCGTGAGCAGGCCATTCGCTCCCTCCAGGCTGCCGGCCTGGAGGTGACCGCCATCACCGACGTGACCCCCATCCCGCACAACGGCTGCCGCCCTCCCAAGCGGCGGCGGGTGTAGCGCCATGGCTCGATACACCGATCCGGTCTGCCGCATCTGCCGACGCGAGGGGCTCAAGCTCTTCCTGAAGGGCAGCCGCTGCTATTCGAAGAAGTGCTCGTTCGAGCGGCGCAGCACGCCGCCCGGCATGAACCCCACCCGCCGCCGCAAGGTGAGCGAGTTTGGGCTCCAGATGCGCGAGAAGCAGCGGGTCCGCCGCAGCTACTCGGTCCTCGAGCGCCAGTTCCGCAACTACTTCCGTGACGCGGAGCGCCAGCGCGGGATGACCGGTGAGAACCTGCTCCGCCTGCTGGAGATGCGCCTCGACAACGTCGTCTTCCGGATGGGCTTCGCCAGCTCGCGGGCCCAGGCCCGCCAGCTCGTGACCCACGGCCACTTCAGCATCAACGGCCGCAACACCAAGTCTCCCAGCTACCAGACGTCGCTCGGCGATCGGATCGAGGTCCGGGACACCCGCCGCAGCCGCGTCTTCTTCCAGACCGCGCCCGACACGATGCGCGCGGCCCAGGTCCCGGACTGGGTCAGCATCGACCCGTCGAAGCTGTCCGGAACCATCCTTGCCCAACCCACCCGTGAGCAGATGCCCATGGAGTTCAACGAGCAGCTTGTCGTCGAGTACTACTCGCGCTAGGAGTTCCCCTTGCTGATGATCGAACCCGAGTCCACACCGCGCATTGAAGAAGTCGAGGCCGAAGGCACCTCCGGCCGCTTCGAGATCCAGCCCCTGGCCGCCGGCTACGGCGTCACGCTGGGCAATGCGCTGCGGCGCGTGCTGCTGTCCTCCCTCGAGGGCGCGGCGGTGACGTCCATCCAGATCTCGAACGTGTTCCACGAGTTCAGCACGATCCCCGCGGTCAAGGAAGACGTGACCCAGATCGTGCTCAACATGAAGAAGGTCCGCCTCCGCTCGTTCGCCCCCCACCCGGTGACCCTCAAGCTGGTCAAGCACGGCGCCGGCCACGTGACCGCGGGCGACATCGCCGAATCGGCCGACGTGGAGATCGTGAACCCCGAGCTGGAGCTCCTGACCCTGGACTCGGACGCCGGTTCCATCGAGATGGACCTGACGATCGAGACCGGCGTGGGCTACCGGGCCGCGGAGCACACCGAGGAGATGCCCATTGGCGTCATCCCGGTCGACGCCATCTTCTCCCCGGTTCGCCGCGTGAACTTCTCGGTCGAGAACACCCGGGTGGGCCAGATGACGAACTTCGACAAGCTGACCCTGGAGATCGAGACCGATGGGACCTCCACGCCGCAGGCGGCGCTGGCCCAGGCGGCCTCCATCCTGGTCCGCGAGTTCTCCCGCTTCGCCGACATCGGCCGTCCATCGGTCAATACCGGCGACGACGTGCCCACTCCGCTGGCCGCCAGCCTGCTGGATGCGCCCATCGAGGAGCTGGATCTCCCGATGCGCGCCTACAACAGCCTGAAGCGCAACAACATCACCAAGATCGGGCAGCTCCTCGCCCTCAGCGACGACGAGCTGCTCCGGATGCGGAACTTCGGCAAGAAGAGCCTCGACGACATGAAGGAGCGTCTCGCCCTGCGCGGGTTCATCGCTCCCGAGGACGGCAACACGCTCGCCGATGAGCCCGACCTGCCGGCCGCTGCCGAGCTGGACGAGGCCGCGGCCGCCGAGCTGAACCGCGAGGCCTAGCCGAATCCATGCCGCACCGGATCGCAGGACGCAAGTTCAGCCGGGCCACCGCCCATCGCGAGCACATGCTCGCCAACCTGGCGGTGTCCGTGCTGCGCTACGAGAAGCTGCGAACGACCGAGGCCAAGGCCAAGGAAGTGCGAGGGGTAGTGGACCACCTGATCGTCGTCGCCAAGCGCGGTGACCTGTCGGCACGCCGACAGCTCGTGTCCCAACTGCCCAATGAGCCGCTCATCATCGAAAAGCTGATGGGCGAACTGGCCGCCAAGTACGCGGAACGGGGATCGGGCTTTACGCGGATCACGCGGCTCGGCCCCCGTCTCGGGGACTCGGCGACCATGGTGCAGATCGAGCTCGTTTAGGCGGGCTTGGTCGACCGAACAACCGAAGAGCTCGTGGCCACCCCCGCGCACCGTTGTGCTCGGGCGGTCATCGAGTACGACGGGACGGCATTCGCCGGCTCGCAGCGCCAACCGCAGCAGCGGACGGTGCAGGGCGAGCTGGAGGAGGCCATTAACAGACTGACCGGCGAACGGGTTTCGATCCGATTCGCCGGGCGCACCGATGCCGGCGTGCATGCCACGGGGCAGGTGATCGCCTTCTGTCTGACCGGCCGCTCCCCCAAGGAGTGGCTCGGATGGACGGAGCTCAAGCGACGCCTGAACGGTGGCCTGCCACCGGACGTGGTGGTTCGCTCGCTGCGGGCTGCGACGCCGGGGTTCGACCCCCGGCGGGACGCTCGCTCGCGAACGTACCGCTATCGGATCCGCGAGGGCGACGACCGTCGTCCCACGGAACGGCATCGGGAGCTCGAGATTCCCGATCGACTGGACGTGGCGGCCATGCGGGCCGCGGCGAACCGGATGATCGGGGAGCGGGACTTTGCCGCTCTCGGCAGCGACTCGCGAGGTCGGACGGTCCGCCACCTGAAGGCGGTCACCATCCGGCGGCGCGGAACGTTGATCGAGATCACGGTGACTGCCAACGCGTTCCTGCGCCGGATGGTGCGGAGCATGGTGGCGATCCTCGTGGCGGCAGGGCGAGGGCAGATCACGGCCGATGAGGTCACCGATCTGCTGGACACCCCGCAGCGTGCCCTCAAGGGCCGGGCGGTGCCCGCCCAGGGGCTCACCCTCGAGCGAGTCAGGTTTGGAAGAGGAGAATCGACGACAACGTGAAGACCTATGCGGTGAAGGCCAGCGAGATCGAGCACGGTTGGTGGCTCATTGACGCCGCCGATCAGCCCCTCGGTCGTATGGCCACGCGCGTCGCGACCCTGCTGTCGGGCAAGCACAAGCCCACCTGGTCGCCGCACCTCGACACCGGGGATCACGTGGTCGTCATCAATGCGGCCAAGATCCGGGTCACCGGCAACAAGCTGACCCAGAAGCACTACTACCGCCATTCGAACTACCCCGGCGGGTTCCGCGAGGAGAGCCTCGAGGACCTGCTCGCCCGCAAGCCGGAGCGCGTGGTCGAGAAGGCCGTGCGCGGCATGCTGCCCCGCAACAAGCTCGGCGACGCCATGTACCGCAAGCTGCGGGTCTACCCCGGTGCCGAACATCCCCACCAGGCGCAGCGCCCCGGCGCCGCCGCCGACCAGGAGCAGGAGGCTTCGTGAGCGCCAATTACCTGTACGGGACCGGCCGACGGAAGACGTCGGTGGCCCGCGTTCGGCTGCTCCCCGGTGACGGGAGCATCACGATCAACGGCAAGCCGGCCGACGTCTACTTCGGCGGCGAGACCGCCGTGGCCGGCCTGAGCGCTCCGTTCCGGGTGACCGATACCGAGGGCCGCTATTCGGCGAGCATCCTGGTGGCCGGCGGCGGCATCTCGGGACAGGAGGGCGCCATTCGCCACGGGATCAGCCGCGCCTTGCTGGCCGGCCACCCCGACTTCCGTCCAACCCTCCGCGAGGCCGGATTCCTGACCCGTGATCCGCGGGCCAAGGAGCGCAAGAAGTACGGCCTGAAGCGCGCCCGCAAGGCGCCGCAGTACACCAAGCGCTGATCCCAAACTCCTCTCGGGTGGGGGAATCTGGGGAGGGGCTGGTAACATTGGCGGCCGTCCGCAGCGGAGCTCCTGCCTGATCGTGCCGGAGAGCATCAGCGACTTCCTGAACACGTTCCTGCGCGGCACCTGGCTCTCGATCGTCGACATCGTCGTCGTCGCGATCCTGATCTACTGGCTGTTCGTGCTCATTCGGGGCACCCGCGCGGTCCGCATCCTCATCGGTCTGTCGATCGTGGCCCTGGTCTACCTGGCCGCTCAGTGGCTGGACCTCGTCCTGCTCTCCACCCTGCTCCAGGCGGGGGCCGTGGTGGGCCTGTTCGCGGTCGTGGTCGTGTTCCAGCCGGAGCTGCGGCGCGGACTCGAGCAGATCGGTCGGATGGGATCGCTGAACCGGCTGTTCGTCTCGCCCGAGGTCTCCGCGGCAGACACCGTGGCTCGTGAGGTCTCGCGCGCCGCCCGCCTGCTGGCCGGGTCGCGCCACGGGGCGCTGATCGTGATCGAGCGCGAAACCGGCCTCCACGACCTGACCGCCGAGTCGGGCGTCCCGATCAACGCCGATCTCCACGCCGAGCTGCTCTCGACGATCTTCTATCACGGCACCGCGCTGCACGACGGGGCGGTGGTCATCAGCGGCAACAAGATCGTGGCCGCCGGCGTCCTGCTCCCGCTCAGCCAGAACGTGCTCGACAGCGAGCGCTACGGCACCCGCCACCGGGCCGCGATTGGGATCAGCGAGCAGACCGATGCCCTGATCGTGGTCGTCAGCGAGGAGACCGGGTCGATCTCGCTCGTCGTGCGGGGGCGGATCGAGCGCAACCTGAGCGAGGATCGCCTCCGGCGTCGGATCTTCAGCCTGATTCGCCCCCAGGCCCCGCGCCAGGCGGCACCGCTCCTGCGCCGCACGCTCGAGGGCCGGTGGGGGATGCCCGAGGTCGAGCCGCCCGATGCCCCGATTGATCCCGAGGACCGGGTCGTGCCCACCGTGGCCGCGCCGGAGCCCACCGAAACGACCGAGGCCGTCGTCGCCCCGGACGCGGGCGAGTCCGGAGCGAGCACGCCGAGCGGGCAGGCCGGGCCGGCCGTGGCCAGCGGAGAGCGCCGCGCCTGATGGCCTGGCTCCTGCGCAATTGGCCGCTCAAGCTGGGCGCCCTGCTGCTGTCGATCCTGCTCTACGCGGGCCTGGTGTACTCCGGGTCCTTCACCGAGCAGGAGGCGACCGGTGTGCCCATTCGGGCCGACAACCAGCCGCTGAACACGTACCTGCTCACCGGGGAGCTGGGCACGATTGACGTGGGCTATCGCGCCTCGGCGGCGGCCGCGGGCGGCGTGACGAACTCGACCTTCAGCGCTGCGGTGGACCTCGAGGCCTACGACATGACCCAGGCCGGCGAGCCGCAGCTCCTCCCGGTGGACGTTCGCTCGCTGGACGAGGAGGTCAGCGTCCTCGACTACTCGCCGCGCGAGATCTCGGTGATCCTCGACAAGTTGGCCGTCCGATCGGTGCAGGTCACGGTCGATCGCGGGGAGGTCCCGCCCGGCCTCGAGATCGGGACCCCGGTGATCCAGCCCGAGACCGTGCAGGCCCAGGGCCCGGAGAGCCGGCTGCGGCTCGTCATCCGGGCGCTGGCCCGGGTCCGGATCGACCCATCGGGGATCGACATCAACGAGCAGGTAGATCTCATCCCGGTGGACGTGGACGGCAACCCGGTGGCCGCGGTCGAGCTCTCGCCGAGCAGCGTGACCATCCGGATCGAGGTCAGCACGGCCGAGACGTCCAAGACGGTCCCCGTCACGCCCGACCTGCAGGGCACGGTGCCCGCCGGCCTGACGCTCACCAGCGTGTCCACCAGCCCGGCCGCGGTGACCCTGTTCGGGGCGCCCGACGTCCTGGCCGGCATCACGAGCATCGCCACCGAGCCCATCGACCTGGGCGCACTGAACGCGAGCGGCGACCTGGAGCGCGCGCTCGTCCTGCCGGAAAACACACGCCTGGGTGACGGGGTGGAGGACCAGGTCACCGTCTCGGTGGCCGTGACCGCCGAGCAGGCGAGCCGCACGATCCTGGCCGGCCCCGTGTGCCAGAACGTCACGGCCGGCCTCGTCTGCCAGCCCCAGGTCAGCCAGATCCCGGTGACGGTCGTCGGCCCACGCGCCGTCGTGGCAGGGCTCACTCCCGCCCAGGTGGTCCCCATCCTGAACATGGCCGGCCAGGCGGAGGGCACGCACCAGATCACGCCCACGGTGACCCTGCCCAATGGCGTCACCCTGGCCCAGCCCCTGACCGCGATCTCGGTGGTGCTCGCCACCGGCGGCCCCTAGGCCGCCGGCCGCCTCGCATGGGACGCCTCTTCGGCACCGATGGCATCCGTGGTGTCGCCAACGTCGACCTGACCCCCAACCTGGCCTATGACCTGGGTCGGGCGCTGGGCCACTTTGCCGATGGCGCGGGCAAGAGCATCGTGGTCGGCCGGGATACGCGCCGCTCCGGCGAGATGCTGGTCTCCGCCCTCGCGGCCGGCCTCACCTCGGTGGGGACCGACGTCGTGGACCTGGGAGTCGTTACCACGCCCTGCCTGGCCTACGCCGCGGAGCACGGCGAGCACGTGGCCGGGGTCATGGTCTCCGCCTCGCACAACCCGCCCGATGACAACGGGCTGAAGGTGGTCAGCGGCGGCCGCAAGATCGACGACGAGGCGGAGGAGCGGCTCGAGCACCTGATCTTCCAGGCCGAGAGCCTGCCCGGGCCGACCAACGCGGGGCTGGGCCGGGTCCGGCACGACAGCTCGGCCGTGGACACCTACCGCGAGCACCTGGCGGCCATCTCGGGGACCATGCTCGAGGGGCTGCGCATCGGCGTGGACTCCGCCAATGGCTCCGCATCCGAGTTCGCCCCTGCGCTGTTCGAGTCGCTGGGTGCGACGGTGGTGGCCATCCACAGCGACCCCGACGGCGCGAACATCAACGTGGGCGGTGGCGCCACGGACCCCTCGGCCCTGGCCGCGGCCGTCCGATCGGAGGGGCTGGCCCTGGGCTTCGCCTTCGACGGCGATGCGGACCGCTGCATCGCGGTGACGGGCGAGGGGGCGGTGGTGGACGGCGACGGGGTGATGGGCATCTGCGCCCTCCAGCGCCTGACCGCCGGCACCCTGGCCGAGCACACACTGGTCGTATCGGTCATGAGCAACGACGGGCTGGTGCAGACCATCGAGGCGGCCGGGGGCCGCGTCCTGCGCGCTCCGGTGGGCGATCGGCACATCCTCGAGGCCATGGAGCGCTCGGGCGCCATGCTCGGCGGGGAGCAGTCCGGCCACGTCATCTTCCGCGACCTGGCCTCCACCGGAGACGGCCTGCTGACCGCCATCCAGGTCGTGGCCGCCCTTCACGCCGAGCCCGGATCCACGCTCGGCGAGCTGGCCGGCCGAATTCGGAGGCTCCCACAGGTGGTGATAAACTCCGACGTCCGCCACAAGGACCAGTGGCAGGTCGATCCGCTGTTCGCCGAAGCGGTGAACGCGGCAATCGCCCGGCTGGGCAGTCGGGGACGGATTCTCGTCCGCGCCTCAGGCACCGAGCCCACGCTCCGGATCATGGTCGAAGGTGAGGAGCCCGAAGAGATCGCCAGCATCGCCAAGGAACTCGCCGACCTGGCCACCGCCAGACTGAACTAGCGGAGCCACGAGGCAGGCATGTGCGGCATCGTCGGGTACGTGGGTCCGCGTGACGCGGCACCCATCCTGCTCGAGGGCCTTCGACGGCTCGAGTACCGCGGCTATGACTCGGCCGGCATCGCGGTGCGGACCGATAACGGCACCGTCTTCGTCGAGAAGCGGGCGGGCAAGCTCCACAACCTGACCGATCACCTGAACGGCTCCACCCCCGTTGGGCATCCCGGCATCGCCCACACCCGGTGGGCCACCCATGGCGCCCCGAACGACCTGAATGCCCATCCCCACGCCGACTGCACCGGGAAGCTGGCGCTCATCCACAACGGGATCATCGAGAACTACGCCGAGATCCGCGATCGGCTCGCGGCCGCCGGCCACACCTTCACCTCCGAGACCGATACCGAGGTCCTCGCCCACCTGATCGAGGAGCGCTACACCGGTGACCTGGTCGAGGCCGTCCGCCAGGCCCTGGGCCAGATCCAGGGGGCCTACGCCATCGGTGTCATGCACACCGATCACCCCGACCTGATCGTGGGCGCCCGGATGAACGTGCCGCTCATCGTGGGGCTGGGGGAGGGCGAGGGATTCCTGGCCAGCGACGTGCCGGCCATCCTGGAGCACACCCGGCGGATGATCATCCTCCACGAGGGCGACATCGCGGCCGTGACCCCGACCGGGACGCGGGTCATCGATCTCGAGGGCCACGAGCTCACGCGCGAGGTGACCGAGATCACCTGGAACCTGGAGGCCGCCGAGAAGGGCGGCTTCGCGCACTTCACGCTCAAGGAGATCTACGAGCAGCCGCACGCCATCCAGGAAGCGCTCCGGGGCCGGGTGGACGGGCGTGGTGTCCTCCGCCTCCCCGAGCTCGACGCCGTGGAACAGAAGCTCCGCGATGCGGACCGGATCTACCTCGTGGCCTGCGGCACGGCCCACTACGCCAGCGACGTGGGCGCGTACCTCCTCCAGCAGTGGGTCGGGCTGCCGGCGGTATCGGTCATCGGTTCGGAGATGCGCTACGCGCCACCGCCCATCACCGACAAGACCGTGGTCATCAGCGTCAGCCAGTCCGGCGAGACGGCCGACACGATCGCGCCCACCCGGATGGCCCGCGAGCGGGGCGCGACGGTCGTGGTCGTCACCAACGTGGTCGGCAGCGCGCTGACCCGCGACGGGGACGCGACCGTCTATCTCCAGGCCGGCCCCGAGATCGGGGTCGCCTCGACCAAGGCCTTCGCCACCCAGGTCCTCGTGCTCCAGATGCTGGCCCTCCACCTCGCCCAGCTGCGCGGCACCTTGACCCCCTCCCAGCTGGCGACCTACGGCCTGGGTCTGCGGGCCCTGCCCCGCGCCGCGGTGGCGGCCCTGGACTGCGCCCAGCAGGTCCGCGACATCGCCGCGCGCTGGGCCAAGGTCAACGTCCAGGACGTGATGTACATCGGTCGCGGGGTCGGCTTCCCGATTGCCATGGAAGGCGCCCTCAAGCTCAAGGAACTGTCGTACGTCCATGCCGAGGGCTACGCCGCGGGCGAGCTCAAGCACGGTCCCATCGCCCTGCTCGACGCGGACACCCCGCTGGTCGCGGTCGTGACCCGCGGCGCGGTCTACGAGAAGGTCGTCTCCAACGTGTCCGAGGCGCGCGCCCGGCAGGCCCCGGTCGTGGCCGTGGCCAACATCGGTGACGAGCAGATCGGCGCGTACGCCGACGACGTGATCTTCGTTCCCGAGACGCTCGAGGAGCTCTCGCCGGTGATCAGCGTCCTCCCGCTCCAGCTCCTCGCCTACGAGGTGGCCGTGTCGCGCGGGACCGATGTCGACCAGCCGCGCAACCTGGCCAAGTCGGTCACCGTCGAGTAACGGCCGGGTGGGCGACGCCCGATGAGCCGCCACGAGCTGGGCGTGGACCTGATCGACATCGAGCGCATCGCGCAGACCCTCGAGCGCCATCCCACGCGATTCCGCCGCCGTGTCCTGACCGATCGCGAGGACCGATACTGCGGCAACAAGATCGAGCGCGTGGCCGGCCGCTGGGCGGCCAAGGAGGCGGTGAGCAAGGTGCTGGGCCTGGGGGTCCGCGGCGTCGGGTGGCGCGAGATCGAGGTCCTGCCCAATTTCGCTGGGCAGCCCCAGGTCCTCCTGCACGGGCGGGCGGCCGCGCGGGCGGCCCGGCTCGGGATCGGCGAGGTCACGGTGTCCATCTCGCACGAGCGGAAGATGGCCGTGGCGGTGGCCATGGCCGATCGGCCGACCGAAGGCTAGCCGGGCCATGGCCGAGGACAGTGCACTGACCCTCACCCCGCGCTGGGTGGCGGAGCACCTGCCGCCGCGCCCCGAGCGCGGCCACAAGGGCACGTTTGGCCGGGTCCTGGTCATCGCGGGGTCGCTCGAGTACGCCGGCGCGGCTCTGCTCACCGGTCTCGGCGCTGCCCGGGCGGGTGCGGGGCTCGTGTGCCTGGCCACGCCCGAGTCGGTGGGCCTCCGTCTGTTGGGCCTCGTTCCGGAGCTCACCTCGCTCCTGCTCCCCGAGGAAGCGGTGGGGTTGGTGGCACCGGCAGGCTGGCGTCAGCTCGACGCGGCCACCCGCGAGTTCGACGCGGTGGTCGTGGGTCCCGGCCTGGGCCGTCACGCGGCCACTCTGCGCCGGACCGCGAACCTCTTGGCCGAGATCACCCAGCCCGTGGTCATCGATGCGGACGGCCTGACCGCCCTGGCCGGCCGGGAACGCTGGTGGCGTACCGTGACCGCCCCCGCCGTCCTCAGCCCGCACCCGGGCGAGTTCGCCCGCCTCCTGCGCAGCGCCAACGTCCCGCCCGATGACGACGATGCGGCCCGCGAAGCGGCGGCCATCCAGGCCGCGCGCCTGTGGGAGCACGTCCTTGTCCTGAAGGGGGCGAACACGGTCATCGCCGCGCCCGACGGCCAGGTCCTGCGCTCGGCGGTGGCCACGCCCGCGCTCGCCACCGCGGGGAGCGGCGACGTCCTGGCCGGAGCGATCGGCGCCCTCCTGGCCGGCGGCGCGTCTCCGCTCGACGCCGCCGCGGCCGGCGTTGCCGTCCACGCGGCCGCCGGGCTCCTCGCGGAGCAGCGGATCGGCACGGCCGGGGTGCTCGCCTCGGACATCGCCCGCCTGCTCCCCGAGGCCATCACCGTCCTGCGCAGCGGCTCGCCCGGGTGAGTGCCTGGATCGAGATCGACCACGGCGCGCTGACGGCCAACCTGGCCGCCCTCCGACGGCTGGCGGGGCCCGACCAGCAGATCATCGCCGTGGTCAAGGCCAACGCCTACGGCCACGGGGCGGTCGAGGCCTCCCGGACGTTGGTGACAGCCGGCGCCGGGCGCCTGGCGGTGGCCACACTGTCCGAGGCGACCGCCCTGCGCGCCGCGGGCATCGACGCACCGATCATCCTGCTGTGGGGCGTCGGGCCGGAGGACGCGGACGCGGTGGTGGCCAGCGGCGTGGAGCCCATGGTCGACAACCTGGCGGCGGTTGACTGGCTGGCGCAGGCGGCCGCCCGCACGGGCGGCCGGATCGGTGTCCATCTCAAGGTCGACACCGGCCTGTCGCGCCAGGGCATCGAGCCGGCCAGGGCCCTCGAGTTGGCCACGGCCATCATCGGTTCGCCGCACCTCGCCCTGGCCGGGACGATGACCCACCTGGCCGCGGTGGGCGAGGACGAGGCATACACCGACGTCCAGCTCCAGCGAATGGCCGCCGTCCTGGACGGCATGGCCTCCAACGGGATCGACCCGGGCCTCGTCCACGTGGGGGCCACCGGCGCCCTGCTGGCCGGGGTGGGCGGCTTTGCGCATGCCGCGCGGCCGGGCATCGGCCTGTACGGGCTCGCCCCGCGCTGGGCGGACGGTCGCGCCGCGGGCCTCACCCCCGCCCTCAGCCTCCACGCGCGGGCCCTGCGCGTGTTCGAGGTGCCCGCCGGAACCCCCGTTGGCTATGGCCTGCGTTGGACGGCATCGCAGACAGCCCGACTCGCGACCCTTCCCATCGGGTACGGTGACGGCTGGCCGCGCAACCACCTGAACAACGGGTTCGCGCTGGTCCGCGGCCAGCGGGTGCCGATGGTTGGCGCGATCAGCATGGATGGCCTGGTGGTGGACGTGTCCGAGGTCGATGGGGTCACACGGGAAGACGAGTTCGTCCTGATCGGGCGCCAGGGCGCCGATGAGATCACCGCCGACGAGGTTGCCACCCAGCGGCGCACGATCAATTACGAGGTGACGACCATGCTTCGCGAGCGGCTGCCCCGCCGCCACCTGACGTCGTGACGACCATGGACCCGGTATCGGTCGTGGCCGACGCGGCGCAGTCCCGCCCGGCCCCCGGGCCGGCGCGGGCGCCGACCGAGACCGATCTGTCGCTGCTCCTCGACGTGGGCAGCGCGTGGACGAAGGCCGCCCTGGTGGGACGGGCCGGCGGTCGGTGGCGGATCGTGAGCGGCACCGCACAGCCCACCGCCTGGGGAGAGTCCGCCCTCGTGGACGACCTGGTGGGACGGCTGTCCCCGCACGCCGACGCGCGCCTGTCCCGACGCCTGGCCCTGCTCGTCCAGGACGCGCCCCGGATCACGAGCCGCTCGGCCCGCCGACCTGGACGCGTGGTCGTGCTGGCCGATACCCAGGCCGACCTCGATGCCGCATCCCGGTTGGCGGTCCGCCGCGGCTGGATCATCGTGGCCGGACTCACGGCGCACGATCGACGGCCCGAGCCCGAGCGGTTCGAGGCCCTCCGCGCGGCCGAGCCCGACGCCTGGCTGGCCGTGGCCGGAACCGATGCGCACCCGGCCCATCGACCGATGTGGGGCATGCTCAACGCCGCGCGACGCTCCGCCGGGGCTCCGATCCTGGTGGTGGGACCCGAATCGGTCCGTGAGCCCTTCGCCGCCCTGTTCGGTTCGACGGCCCACTGGGTGGCCCCCGCCGTGGACGGCGCGCTCGGTCACGAGTTGCTGTCCCTCCTGGCGGAGGTCAATGGGGTCCCCGAAGTGCGCCTCCTGGCCCAGAGTGCGT
Organism: uncultured Chloroflexia bacterium; assembly: GCA_963810925.1. GTDB lineage: Bacteria > Chloroflexota > Limnocylindria > QHBO01 > QHBO01 > DASTEQ01. The sequence goes on from CAWEPF010000004.1 coordinate 32,120, forward strand.
TCTCGCGGTCCATGACCGCCCTGTCGCGCGGGATCGGGCTCCGGATCCTGGGGGTGGACCTTGGCGCCACCTGGCTCGCCTGGGGCGACACGGCCAACCCCGACCACGACGCCATCCTGGCGCCGGGCCAGGAACGCTCGCTGTCCGACGGCTCGCGCACGGCCACCGAGGTCCTCCCCGCCGACGTGGACGAGTTCACGATGACCGATGCCATGGCCAACCTGTCCTCCAACCCATCGGCCATCCCCTCGTCGCCCGCCGAGCTGGCGATCGCGCACGCCATGGGGATCGACCGCCTCGCGGCGGCGCGCCAGGCCATGGGCGGAGTCCCGTCGGTGGACGTGGTGGTGGGCGGCGGGCGGCTGCTCGCCGCGGCGCCGCACCCCGCCGACGCGGCCCTCGTACTGCTCGATGGCCTCCGCCCCCCGGGCATCACCCAGCTGGCGCTCGACCCGTGGGGCATCTGCGGCCCGCTCGGCACGCTCCCCGGGGACGAGGTGGACGAGGGCATGGAAACCCTGCGTGACGACCTGCTCGTGCCCCTCGGAACGGCGGTCGTGGCCGGTGGCGGCAAGTCCGGCCAGCTCGCGTTCCGTGCGCGGCTCCATCGGGCCGGCTGGCCTGAGTCTCCGCGGGTCGACGTTCGCTCCGGGTCGCTGGCGGTGATCCCGCTCGAGCGCGGTGGGTCCGGGGAGCTGGAGCTCGAGCTCGAGAAGGGGGCCCAGGTTGGTGGGCCCCACAAGGCACGCCGGCTGCGCGTTCCCGTGACCGGCGGCGCGGTGGGCGTGATCCTCGATGCCCGCGACGACCCGATTCAGCTCCCCACTCGACCGGGCGACGCCCGGACGATGATCCAGTCGTGGCGCGATGCCCTGCGCCGCGAGGGCCGCCTGGTCAGCGGCTGATCGCCGCCGACGCCGCCATGCCCGCCAGCGACCCGTACCGCCACCTCGTCCCGTTGCCGGCCCTTGCCGAGCCGGCGGTCGCGGTGGGCGCCGAGGTGCAGCCGGGGGACGAGCTGGCCCGCGCGGTCAAGCCCGGCCCCGCGCTCTCGGTCCCCATGGCCCGGCCCCTGCGCCGCAAGGGCACCGAGGTGATCGACGTCCTCTCGGTGAGCCCCGGCACCCTGGTCCGGGCCAACCAGCGCATGGCCCGCGCGGGTGACCGCGAAGTCCGCGCGCCGTCCGAGGCCCTGTTCCTGGCCTACGAGCCGGGGAGCGGCTCCGCCCGCCTGCTCCCGCTCGAGCCGGCGGACCCCATTCGCTCCGACGTGCGTGGCATCGTGATGGAGGTCACGGACCGATCGATCACGGTCGCCGTCCCCGCGGTCGTCATCAACGGGATCGGCGGCACCGGGCCGTCGGTCAGCGGCCCGCTCAGCATCCTGGTCGACGATCCCGAGGCGCCGCTCGAGCCCACCCTCATCGACGCCGACCTTTCCGGGCGAATCGTGGTGGCCGGCTCGTGGGCGTCGGCCGAGGCCATCACCCGGGCCCGCGCGGTGGGCGTGGCCGGGATCGTGGTCGGGAGCCTGCACGCCCGTGACCTCGCGGACTTCGCCGGCCTCCAGCACCGTCGCAGCCTGCTGGGGACGGCGGCCCCGCCCTTCGCCATCCTCGCCCTCGACGGGTTCGGACGAGCGGGGATGGATCCGGCCCGCTTTGCGTGGCTCCGCGACAACGGAGAGCAGCAGGCCACCATCCTGGGCGACCGCCGCCGGCTCCTGGTGTACGACGCCTCCCCCGCGCCGACTCGCGCCCCGCGCCCGGGTGTGGGGGATCGGCTGATCATCGTGGCCGGCCCCGGACGGGGACAGGCCGGCCTGCTCACCGAGCTGCCGGTGCAGGCCATGGCCATCGGTTCGGGGATCAGCACCCTGTGCGGGACGGTCCGGCTCGACAGCGGTCGAACGGTGAACGTGGCCCTGGCCAACGTCGAGGCCAGCCTGACCGGGGGCTGACATACTCGCCCGCGTGAAGGCGACCGCCACCCGCTCCCCGCTGGGCGGCACCATCGAATCCGCCTCGGCCGCCGAGACCAGCCGCATCGGTCAACGCCTCGGTCGCCTCGCCGCGCCCGGGACGTGGCTGGCCCTGACCGGCCCGCTCGGCGCCGGGAAGACGGTGCTCGCCAAGGGCGTCGCCCGCGGCCTCGGGGTGAGCAGCGTGGTGAACAGCCCCACCTTCGTGATCGTGAACGAGCACAGCGGGCGTCTTCCCCTCTTCCACGCCGATGCCTACCGCCTGACCGATGCGGACGAGGCCCGTGCGGCGGGCGTGTTCGACGAGCGTCAGTCGGGCGGGGTGACGGTGGTCGAGTGGGCCGACCGCCTCGAGGGATGGCTCCCGCCCGACCACATGGACATCGAGATCGAGACCCCGCCCGAGGCGCCGGGGAGCCGTGTGCTGCGCTGGCGGGCCACCGGCCCCCGCCACCGCGAGCTGGCTGCTGCCCTGGGCTGGGTCGAGTGACCATGATCGTCGCCCTCGAGGCGGCCTCCGCGGACCAGTCGGTGGCGGTCGCCGATGACCGTGGCGGGCTGCTGGCCCAGTCGTCGTGGACCGCGCAGCGCGGCCAGGGCGGCGAGCTCCTGCCTCGCCTGCTGGCCCTGCTGAACGACCGTCACGCTTCACTGACCGATATCAGCGCGGTGGCGGTGGGCATCGGTCCGGGCTCGTTCACCGGCCTGCGGGTGGCGCTTTCATTGGCCAAGGGCCTGGCCATGGGCCTGGAACTACCGATCGTGGGCGTCCCGAGCCTCGAGGCATGGCTGGTGGCCGTTCCGGATGCCACCGCCGCACTCGCGCGGGCCGGCGCGGCGGAGGTGTACGCCCTCGCGCGCGACGGACGGGGAGCGGGACCCCAGGTCATCCCGTTCACCGCGCTCTCGGACGACGCGCGCCGGATGACGATGGTCGCTCCCGGGGAGCTGGCCGCGGCACTGACCCTGGGTCACGCGGCGCCGCCCACCGGCGCGGCGGCTGCCGTCGCGACGCTCGCGGCCCAACGGCTGGCGGCCGGCGAGCCCGACGAGCTGGCCGCCCTCGAGCCGATCTACCTGCGGCCGCCCCGGGGACTGGCGGAGATGACCGAGGGGGCCGTCACGTGGCTCTGACGGCATCGGTCCGGGTGGCGCCCATGGAGCTGGCCGACATTCCGGCGGTCCTCGACATCGAGCAGCGCAGCTTCACCACGCCGTGGCCGCCCGAGGCGTTCCACCAGGAGCTGACCCACAACCGCCTGGCCCGCTACACGGTGGCCCGCCAGGGCGGGGCGGTGGTGGGCTACGCCGGGGTGTGGCTCATGGTGGACGAGGCTCACATCACGACCTTCGCGGTCCACCCCGACTGGCGCCGCCAGGGCGTGGGCCGGCGGCTCATGCAGGCGCTGCTCATCGCGGCCCGCGAGATGGGCGCGGTGCACATGACCCTCGAGGTCCGCGTCTCGAACGAGGCCGCCCAGGCGCTGTACCACGACCACGGGTTCGCGATCGCCGGACGCCGGGAGCGCTACTACACCGATGACAACGAGGACGCGTACATCATGAGCACCCCGCCCCTCGCCAGCGAGGCGATGGAGGGCCCGCTCGCGGACGCGTATCGCGCGGCCGAAGCCGATGCCCGCGACGCCGGGGAGGCGCCGTCCTGATGGGCGGACCGCGGGTCCTGGCCATCGAGACCAGCTGCGACGAGACGGGCGTGGCGGTGGTGGACGGCGGGCGGCAGATCCTCGCCAACGTGGTGGCCAGCCAGGTCGCGCTGCACGCGGTGACCGGCGGGATCGTGCCCGAGGTGGCCGCCCGCCAGCAGCTGCGCTGGATCGTGCCCTCGGTCGAGGCCGCGCTCGACCAGGCGGGGACCGCATGGGACGAGATCGACGCGGTGGCCGTCACCTACGGCCCGGGGCTGATCGGTTCGTTGCTGGTGGGCGTGAACGTGGCCAAGGCCCTGGCGGCCAGCCACGGGCTGCCCCTGGTGGGGGTCAACCACATCGAGGGCCACATCTACGCGAACTGGCTGACCGATGCGCGTCAGACCGATGCGCCCGATCTCCTCCCGCCCGAGCCGCCCTTCCCGCTCCTGTGCCTGGTCGTGTCCGGCGGCCACACCCAGCTGGTCCTGATGGCCGACCACGGCCGCTACCAGCTCCTGGGCCAGACGGTGGATGACGCGGCGGGGGAGGCGTTCGACAAGGTGGGCCGCCTGCTGGGCCTGCCGTACCCCGGCGGCCCGGCGATCTCGGCGGCCGCGGAGGGCGCGACCCCCGCGACCCGCTTCCCGCTGGCCAAGGCCCGCGGTCGATACGACTTTTCGTTCTCCGGGCTGAAGACCGCGGTCCTGCGCGAGGTCGAGGGCTACCGCGCCCGCGGCGAGGCCATCCCGGTGGACGGGATCGCGGCCGCGTTCGAGCGCGCCGTCGTGGAGCAGCTCGTCCGACGGACCGTGGCTGCGGCCGAGGAGCATGACGTGGCCGCCGTAGCCCTGGGCGGAGGCGTGGCCGCCAACACGGCCCTGCGCCGCGCCCTCGGGGAGCGGCTGGGCGGCCTCCCGCTCCTCGTCCCCCCGCCCGCGTGGTGCACCGACAACGGGGCCATGATCGGCGCGGCGGCCGCGTTCCGCTTCGCGGCGGGGGATCGGGCGGACGCCAGCCTGGAGGCGGTGCCTGCGCTCGCCCTGCCGTGGCAGACGGCAGCCTGACCCGGCCGCCCACCTCGGGCGAGCTGCAACGACTCCTGCGCCGCGAGGGCCTGCGCCCCCGGCACGGCCTCAGCCAGAACTTCCTGACCGATGCCGATGCGCTCGACACGATCGTCGAGGCCGCCGGCCTGTCGGCCGGAGACCGGGTGGTCGAGGTGGGGCCCGGGCTGGGCGTGCTCACCCGACGACTGCTGGAGGCTGGCTGCGAGGTCATCGCGATCGAGATCGACCCGCACCTGGTGGGCTACCTGCACCGCGAGCTGGACGATGCCGTCGGGCTGACTCTCCTCGAGGGCGACGCGCTGGCCGCTGATCCCGAGGAGCTGTTCCCCGGTCAGTCGTATCGGCTGGTGGCCAACATCCCGTACCACATCACCAGCCCGCTCCTCCACCTGTTCCTCGGTTCGGAGCACCCGCCCGAGCGGGCCGTGCTGCTGGTCCAGCTGGAGGTGGCCCAACGCGTGGCCGCACCTCCGGGCGGCACGAGCTACCTGTCGGTGTTCGTCCAGGACCTGGCCGAGGCCGAAGTCGTGGCCCGCGTGCCGGCGGCCGCCTTCGAGCCTCAGCCGGACGTGGACTCGGCGGTCCTGCTCCTCACCCTGCGACCCGAGCCGGTGGTGCCGCCCGAGAACCGCGAGACGTTCCACCGCGTGGCCCAGGCCGCGTTCCGCCAGCGACGGAAGCAGATCCACAACAGCCTCGTGCGCGAGCTGCCGGTGGACCGATCCCTGGTGGAGACGGTCCTCGCCGCCTGTGCGGTGGACCCCGATCGCCGTCCACAGACCCTCACCGTGAGCGAATGGGCCTGCCTGACCGATGCGCTGCGCCCCGCGCTGGACGCCCACGATGGCTGAGGGACCGATGCGCCTGGCCGCCCCGGCCAAGCTGAACCTGTGGCTGACCGTGCTCGAGCGCCGCCCCGACGGCCACCACGAGCTCGATTCGCTCCTCGTCCTGCTCGACCTGGCCGATGCGCTGCGCGTGACCGATGGCGAGCCCGGCCTGGTGGTCAGTGGCGCGGCGGCCGGCGTCCCGGCCGACGAGTCGAACCTCGCGTGGCGCGGATGGATCGCCGGACTGGCCGGCGCCGACGAGCGAGGCCGGCCTCGAGCTCGAGAAACGGATTGCCACGGCGGCGGGGCTGGGCGGGGGGTCATCGGATGCCGCGGCGGCATGGCGCCTGGCCCGCGTGCTGGGCGGGGCGCCGGACGAGCGCCCCACGCCGGATGCGATCCAGGAACTGGCGTCCATCGGTGCGGACGTACCGTTCTTCGCGGCCCAGGTGGCCGCAGCCCGGGTGAGCGGCCTCGGTGAGCAGGTTGCGGAGGCCGCAAGCCCCGCCGCGGACGAGGTCGTGCTGGTTCATCCGCCCTTCGGGCTGTCCACCGCCGCGGTCTTCGGGGAGCTGCGCCCCGCCGACTGGTCGGGCCGCTTCGACGAGGGAGAACCGGGGCGCAACGACCTCCTCGCCCCGGCCCGCCGCCTCCGCCCCGAGCTGGAGGACGTCATGCGGCTGGTGGCCGCCGCCGGCGGGGAGCCACACCTGAGCGGATCGGGGCCCACGGTCTTCGTCCTGACTGACGATCCCGAGCGCGCCGACGGCGTCGCGACGCGCATGGTTCGCGCCGGCCTGACCGCAACACGCACCACGATTCGCCGCCAAGCGGCTAGCATCGAACGATGAGTGACCGTCGGATGATCCACACCAGCACCGCGCCAGGGGCGCTGGCGCCCTACAGCCAGGGCATGGCCGGCGCCGGCCTGGTCTACACCTCGGGCCAGATCGGGCTCGACCCGGCCAGCGGCAAACTCGTCGACGGGGGCGTCCCGGCCGAAGCCGCGCAGGCCCTCCGCAACGTCGCCGCCATCCTGGACGCCGCCGGCTCGAGCATGGATCGGGTCCTCAAGACGACCGTGTTCCTGGTGGACATGGCCGACTACCCGACCATGAACGAGGTCTACCGCGCCGCCTTCCCCGAGCCCTTCCCTGGGCGAACCACGGTCGTGGTCACGGCCCTGCCGGCGGGGGCCCACGTGGAGATCGAGGCCGTCGCGGTGGCCGGCGACTGATGCGCGCAGGTTGACGCTCTGTTCAGACGCCTCCTACCATCGGTCACTCTGATGCCCCCCCTAGACCGCCCCGTGGCGTGACCGGACCGTCCGCCATCGTCCTGGCCGCCGGCCAGGGCACCCGCATGCGGTCGCGCGTCCCCAAGGTCCTGCACCCGCTCGCCGGCCGGACGATGATCGATCACGTCCTGGCCGGATTGGCCGCAGCGGGCGCTGATGCGGTGGTCGTCGTCACCGGCCACGAGGCCGAGGTGGTGGAGGCCGCCCTCGATAGCCGGGCGCGGACCGTGCGCCAGGACCCGCAGCTGGGCACCGCCGATGCCGTGCGCACCGCCCTTCCCGAGATCCCGACCCACGCCACCCAGGTCCTGGTGACCATGGCCGACGTGCCGCTGCTCCCCGCGGAGGTCTTCACCAGCCTGGCGGCCGAGCAGCGCGAGACGAACGCGGCCATCGTCCTGCTGTCCGCCGAGCTGGCGGATCCCACCGGCTACGGGCGCATCGTCCGTGACCCGGACGGGGGCTGCCGGGCCATCGTCGAGGAAGCGGACGCGGATGCCGACACGCAGGCCGTGCGCGAGGTGAACGCGGGCACGTACTGCTTCGACGCCTCGTGGCTGCGCGGGAACGTGGACGCGGTGCCGCGCAGTGCGTCGGGCGAGCACTACCTGACCAGCCTGGTGGCCATGGCCGTGGAGGGCGGCCACGCGGTGCGGGTCGTGACCGCGGCCCAACCCGAGGTCGCGCTGGGAATCAACGACCGGGTCCAGCTGGCCGCCGCGGAACGCGTGCTGCGGGCACGGATCGCGGAAGCCCACATGCGCGGCGGGGTGACGATCGTGGACCCCGACAGCACGTTCATCGACGCGGGCGTGGCGATCGGCCAGGACGCGCGGATCGAGCCGTGGACCACGCTCACCGGTGAGACGGCCATCGGCGAGGAGGCGGTCATCGGCCCGGGCAGCCGGATCCACGACAGCCGGATCGGCGCCGGCGCGCACGTGTGGGGTTCGTGGGTCGAGGAATCGGAGGTGGGGGACGGCGCGAGCGTGGGACCGATGAGCCACCTGCGCCCGGGAAGCGTGGTGGGTGCCGGGAGCGAGATCGGCAACTACGCCGAAGTCAAGAAGAGCCAGCTCGGGGCCCGCGTCCGCCAGCACCACTTCAGCTACCTGGGTGACGCGGAGGTCGGCGATGACGTGAACATCGGTGCGGGCACGGTCACCGCCAACTTCGACGGGACGAACAAGCATCAGACGGTCATCGGGGACGGTGCGTTCATCGGTGTGGACACCATGCTCCGGGCGCCGGTCACCATCGGGGCGGGGGCGAAGACCGGGGCCGGCAGCGTCGTCACCCGCGACGTGGCCCCGGGCAAGACGGTGGTCGGCATTCCGGCGCGGCCCATCGAGCTGCGGCGCAGCCGCGAGGACGAATTGATCGAGGACGACCCGCCGGATGCCTGAAGGCGGCTCCAGCACCGGCAATCCGTGGCTCGACCTGCTCCTGGTCCTGATCCTGATCCTGGTCGGCGGCGTGTTCGCGGCCGCCGAGATCGCGCTGCTGACCGTCCGCCGCCATCGGCTGAAGCAGCTGGCCGACGATGGGAACCGGAGCGCGAAGGTGGCCCGCAACCTGGTGGACGACCCGCAGCGCTTCCTGGCCACGGTGGGGCTGATGATCACGTTCCTGGGCTTCCTGGCCTCGGCCATCGGCGCGGTCTCGTTCAGCGACTCCATCGCCGGGGCGCTGCGCGCCATCCCGTGGGCGCCGATCCAGAACGCGGCGAACTCCATCGCCTTCATCCTGGTCACCCTGCTCGTCGCACTGACCTCGATCATCATCGGTGAGCTGGTTCCCAAGACCCTGGCCCTGAACTTCCCCGAGCGCTTCGCACTCGTCGCCGCGCGCCCCCTGTCGGTCGTGGCGCGCATCCTCTCGCCGTTCGTGTGGCTGACGACCACGATCAGCGGCCTGTTCGTGCGCCTGTTCGGCGGGCGGGAGCGGCCCCAGGCCGGCCTGCTGTCCATCGAGGAGCTGAAGCTCCTGGTGGAGACCGGCTCGGAGCAGGGTCAGATCGAGGAAGCCGAGAAGGAGATGATCCACGGGGTCATCGAGCTGGGCGACACGCGGGTCCACGAGGTCATGGTTCCGCGGATCGGGATCAAGGCGGTCGATGCCGAGGACACGATGGACGAGGTGATCGACCTCATCGTGCGGGCCGGCCACTCGCGGGTCCCGGTCTTCCGCGAGAACCTCGACAACATCATCGGCATCCTGTACGCGAAGGACCTCCTGCCGTTCCTCCGCGAGTCGCAGGGTGACGAGCCCATCGACTTCAAGGCCCTCGCCCGGCCCGCGGCGTACGTGCCCGAGACCAAGCTCGTGGACGAGCTCCTGGCCGAGATGCGCACCGCGCGCCGCCACATCGCGATCGTGGTGGACGAGTACGGCGGGACGGCTGGTCTGGTCACGATCGAAGACCTGGTCGAGGAGATCGTGGGCGAGATCGAGGACGAGTACGACATCGAGGAGAGCCTGGTCGAGCCGATGGAGACCGAGCACGACGAGGTTGCGTTCACGGTCGATGGGCGGGTGACCATGGACGACCTGCGCGACCTGTTCGACATGAGCGATGCCGAGGAGGACGACGAGGACGCGTACGACACGGTGGGCGGCTTCATCGTCCACCGGGTGGGGCGCATCCCCCTGGTTGGCGTGGAAGTCGCCTTCCGCGACATCACGCTCAAGGTGCTGGCCGCGGACTCCCGGCGCGTGTCCAAGGTGCTGGCCACCCAGGTCCTGGCCCCCAAGCCGGTGGAGAACGCCTCCCGCTGACCGATGCGCGGCCTCAGGCCGCGATCATGGCCTCCACGAACACCATCAGCTCGGCGCGGGCCGTGGGATCCAAGGGCAGCCCCTTGAGCTCGGCCAGCGCTTCGTCGCGGTAGCGGCGCGCTTCGCCGAGGGTCGTCTCCCGGGCACCGCATCGGTCAAGGATGGCCAGCGCCTCGGCCACCTCGGCATCGGTCAGCTGACGCTCGGTCTCGGCCGGCGCGAACAGCTCGCGGAGGCGGACCTGGTCATCGGCTCCGCCATGGTTGAGGGCCCAGATGATGGGCATCGTCTTCTTCCGGCGCCGCAGGTCGCCCGACTCCGCCTTGCCCGACGCGGACTCCTGCCAGAAGGCGCCCTTGACGTCGTCGGCCATCTGGAAGGCGAGGCCCAGTCGCTCGCCGAAGCGGCGGAAGCCGGCGACCACCGCCGGGTCGTGCGACGCCAGGGTGGCGGCGGCCTCCACCCCGGCCGCGATCAGGGACGCGGTCTTGAGGTCGATCATCTGGAGGTACTCGTCCACCGTGACGTCCATCCGCGCCTCGAAGCTGATGTCCAGGAACTGCCCCTCGCACAGGGCCAGGCAGGTCAGGTCGTAGATCTTCATGAGGTCCAGGACCTGGCGCGCGTCCGGCGCATCGGGGTCGTCCTCGTTCGAGGCCAGGCGGTACAGGGCCAGGCGGGACAGGGCGAACAGGGCGTCGCCGGCGTTGATCGCCTGCGGGATGCCGTAGATGGCCCACAGGGTGGCCCGATGCCGCCGCTCGCGGTCGCCGTCCTGGATGTCGTCGTGGACGAGGCTGAAGTTGTGGCCCAGCTCCACGGCCGCCGCGCCCGGCAGCGCGCGCCGGTAGTCCGAGCCCAGGGCCCGGATCACGAGCAGGCCCAGCAGCGGCCGAATCCGCTTCCCGGACGACCCGTCGCTCCCATCCAGGCCCAGGTGGTACTCGAGCATGTCGTACAGCGGGCGGGCCGGGCCGCTGTGCTCGTCGAGGATGGATTGCATCTCCGCTTCGACGTCGGTGACCAGCTGGCTAAACTCGACCCGGATGTCCACGGCAAGAGCGTACCCGACCCGCCCGTACCCGACCGGCCCCCGGTGAGCCCGCGCTCGCGCCTCTACAAGACCGAGGCAATCGTGCTGCGCGGCCTCGACCTGGGGGAGGCGGACCGGGTGCTCACGGTCCTCACCCCGCACCTGGGCAAGCTCAAGGTCATTGCCAAGGGCATCCGCCGGCCGCGGTCGCGGATCGGGGGCGGGCTCGAGCCGCTGGGGGACGTGGACCTCGTGCTGGCCATTGGCCGCACGTTCGACGTGGTGACCCAGTCCCAGGTCCGCGACCCGCACCTCGGCCTGCGCGACGATCTCCATGCGACGGCCGCCGGCTGGTACCTGGCCGAGCTGGCGGACCGCTTCTGCGAGGAACGGGCGGAGAGCGCCGCGGCGTTCGACTTGCTGGGGACCGGGCTGGGGGCCCTGGACATCGCGCCCGACAAGGCGGCCCGCGACTCGGTGGCCCGCTGGTACGAGCTCCGCCTGCTCGAGATCATGGGCTACCGGCCCGAGCTCACGGTGTGCATCGAATGCGGGGCGGAGCTCGGTCCCGAGGGGAACGGCTACGCGGCCACGGCCGGCGGGGTGATCGGTCCCGAGTGCGACCACGCGGCCCTCAGCGCGTCCACCATCTCCGCCGACGCCCTCAAGGCGATGCGCCATTACCAGCGCGTGACCGTCGAGGAGGCGGTCCGCCTGGCGCTCGCCGCCCCGGTCCGACGCGAGGTGGAGCGCCACCTGCACGCCACCGTCTCCACGGTCCTCGAGCGCGAAATGCGGAGTCGCGACTTCCTCGACGAGGTGGGCAGCCGCCAGCCGGCCCCCGGCGCGGCATCGGTCCTGCGCTAGACTCGCCTGCCGTGCCGGCCCCCAATCTCGACGTCCTCGCCAGCCTCGCCAAGCGCCGCGGATTCGCGTTCGGAGGGAGCGAGCTGTACGGCGGCCTGGCCGGCTTCTGGGATTTCGGCCCGCTGGGCGTGACGCTTCGGAACAACATCAAGGCCGCGTGGTGGCGGTCCATGGTCCAGCTCCGCGACGACATCGAGGGCCTGGACGCCGCGATCATCATGAATCCGCGGGTCTGGGAGGCCTCCGGGCACGTGGCCGGCTTCTCGGACCCCATGGTGGACTGCCGCAACTGCAAGCACCGCTTCCGCGCCACCGATCTCAAGGGCGCCCCCGCGGACATCGCCTGCCCCGACTGCGGCCAGCGCGGGACGCTGACCGAGGCCCGCCAGTTCAACCTCATGTTCCAGACCCACGTCGGCCCGGTGGAGGACACCGCATCGGTCGCGTACCTGCGCCCCGAGACCGCCCAGGGCATCTTCGTGAACTTCATGAACGTGGCCACCGCCTCGCGCCGCAAGCTGCCGTTCGGGATCGCCCAGGTCGGCAAGTCGTTCCGCAACGAGATCACGCCGGGCAACTTCATCTTCCGCCTGCGCGAGTTCGAGCAGATGGAGATGGAGTTCTTCGTCCCGCCGGCCGACGAGGACACCTGGTTCGCGTACTGGGTGGCCGAGCGCCTGCGCTGGTGGACCGATGTCATGGGGATCAACGCCGAGCGGCTCCGCCTCCGACCCCACGACACCGACGAGCTGTCCCACTACAGCCGCCAGACGACCGACGTCGAGTACGACTTCCCGATGGGCTGGTCCGAGCTGGAGGGCGTCGCCGACCGGGGGAGCTTCGACCTGACCGCCCATGCGGAGGCCAGCGGCAAGACCCTGGGCGTCTTTGACGAAGCGAGCGGCGAGCACGTCGTCCCGCGCGTCATCGAGCCGGCGATGGGCGTGGATCGGGCCATGCTGACCGTCCTGGTGGACGGCTACGACGAGGAGGAGGTGGCCGGCGAGAAGCGGGTCGTGCTCCGCATCAAGCCGTCCCTGGCCCCGGTCAAGGTGGCCGTCCTGCCCGCTCCTGCGCAACCGCCCCGAGCTCGTCGAGCGCGCCCAGCGCCTCACGACCGATCTCAAGGCCAGCGTGTCGGCCACGTACGACGACACCGCCTCCATTGGCAAGCTGTACCGGCGCCAGGACGAGATCGGCACCCCGTTCTGCGTGACGGTGGACGTCGAATCCCTGGATGACGGCGCCGCGACCATCCGCGAGCGCGATTCCATGACCCAGGAGCGGGTCTCGCTCGACGCCATCCCGGCCCGCATCGCCGGACTCGTCGCCGGCGACTGACCGTGGTCCCCGACCCGGCCGACCGCCTCGCTGAACGCCCCGGGGACGACGCGGCCCACGAGGCCCTGGCCCGCACCTACCTGGCCGTGGGCCGGATCAACGAAGCGCTGGTCGAGGCCCAGAACGCGGTCCGCCTCGACCCCGACGAGATTCGCTACCGGGAGCTCCTCGCCCAGATCCTGTCCGCCAGCGGGGCGCACCGCGACGCGGCCGAGGAGTACGCACGCCTGGCCGGGCTCGACCCGCGGCTGATCGAGTGGGCGCGGGCGGAGGCCACCGAACGCCTGGCCGCGGGCGACCCGGAGCGGGCCATCGTCGCGGCCCGAAAAGCCGTGCGCCTGGACGAGACCGATGGCGCGGCCCAGCTCACGCTGGCCCGCGCGCTGCTCAAGAGCGGCGATCCCGGCCCCGCCCTGGAGGGCGCCGAGCGGGCCCTGATCCTGCTCCCCGGTGATCCCGCTGCGCGCGCGGTGGAAGCGGACGCCCTATGGCTGGCGGGCTACGAGGCCCGCGCGCTCTCCGCGTACGCCGCGCTCGCGCGCGACGGTGACCGTGATGCGGTGGACATGGCGCGGGCGCTCTATCGGTCGCGGGCGGGGTTCGGTGGGCGCGCGCTGGCCGCCGTGAAGCCGCTGTTCGCGGCCATGCTCAGGACAGGACGGCTTCGGCTGCCTTGATCTTGGCCTGGCGCCGCTGGCGTCGGTACCCGCGGAACACGGCGCCGACGCCGATCACCACGGTCACGAGGCCCAGCACGAACCACAGGTAGGTTTCGCCGGTCGTACCCCCGGATCGGAGATCACGCGGGGGCTGAACAGGACGAGGTAGGTGGCCCCGGTCCCGATCGCCACCTTGGCGCCGATCACCGGCAGGCTGCGCGGAAGCAGGACGCCGGCAATGGCCAGGGCCAGCGCCACGAGGACCCACACCCACAGGACGGGCACGGCCCAGGCGAGGAGGCCGCCCAGCACGCCCAGGGCCAGCCAAAGCAGGGTTGTCACGACGCCGGGCACGGTACCATCCGATCTCACATGACCGATGCCGTGAGCACAGCCCCCGATCGCGCCCACCGCGCGGACAAGCGCTACATCTACGCCTGGGCCGACGGCCACGCCGAGGGCGACGCCACCATGCGCGACCTGCTGGGCGGCAAGGGCGCGGGCCTCGCCGAGATGACGAACGCCGGCCTCCCGGTTCCCCCGGGCTTCACGATCACGACCGAGGCCTGCAACGCGTACTTCGCGGCCGGTGAGCAGCTCCCGCCCGGACTATGGGACGACGTCCTGGAAGCGGTCGCGGACCTCGAGCGTCAGACGGGCAAGCGCTTTGGCGACGTGGCCAGCCCGCTCCTGGTATCGGTCCGCTCAGGGGCCAAGTTCTCCATGCCGGGGATGATGGACACCGTCCTGAACCTGGGGCTCAATCCGGCCACCCGTGACGGGCTCATCGCGCTCACCGGGGACCCGCGCTTCGGATGGGACGCCCATCGGCGCTTCGTCCAGATGTTCGGGCGGATCGTGCTCGACGTGGACGGCACGAAGTTCGAGGAGGCGCTCGACGAGGCGAAGCACGCGCACGGCGCCGCCGCGGACAGCGACCTGAACGCGGCCGCCCTGGAAGAGGTCACGAACACCTTCCTGGGGATCGTGAAGGACGCCACCGGGCGCGACTTCCCGACCGATCCCATGGAGCAGCTGGACCTCGCCATTCGCGCGGTGTTCGGCTCGTGGTTCGGTCGCCGCGCCCACGACTACCGCGAGTTCAACAAGATCGCCCACGACCTGGGGACCGCGGTGAACGTGGTGTCCATGGTCTTCGGCAACCTGGGCGCGGACTCGGGGACGGGGGTGGCCTTCACCCGTGACCCGAACACCGGGGAGCGGCGCCTCTTCGGGGAGTACCTGACCAACGCCCAGGGCGAGGACGTGGTGGCCGGCATCCGGACCCCGTCGCCCATCGCCCAGATGCAGAGCGACATGCCCCAGGTGTACGCCGAGTTCGAGCGGATCGGTCAGCGCCTGGAGACCCACTACCGCGACGTCCAGGACCTGGAGTTCACCATCGAGCGCGGCCGGCTGTACATGCTCCAGACCAGATCGGCCAAGCGGACGGCGCCGGCCGCCATCCGGATCGCGGTCGAGATGGTGGGGGAGGGGATCATCAGCCGCGAGGAAGCGCTCAAGCGCGTGGAGCCGGCCCAGGTGGTCCAGCTCCTCCTGCCGCGCTTCGACGACGCCGCCAAGACCGCCGCCGCGGACCGTCTCCTGGCCACCGGGCTGAACGCCTCCCCGGGTGCCGCCACCGGCAAGGCGGTGTTCGAGCCGGATCGCGCCGTGGAAGCGGCCCATGCCGGCGACCCGGTGATCCTCGTCCGGACCGAGACCAGCCCCGACGACGTGCACGGCATGCTCGTGGCCAAGGGCGTGCTGACCGCCCGTGGCGGCGCCACCTCGCACGCCGCGGTCGTGGCCCGCTCCCTGGGCCTCCCCTGCGTGGCCGGCTGCGAGGCGCTGGACATCGACTACGCCGCGCGGACCATGACCGTGGGCGCCACGACGGTAGCCGAGGGCGACACCATCTCCATCGACGGGACGACCGGTCAGGTCTACACCGGCGCGCTGGCCACCATCGACCCCAACTTCGCCGACGAGCAGTTCCTGCCCACCCTCCTCGAGTGGGCCGATGCCGCCCGTCGCCTCCAGGTGTGGGCCAACGCGGACTACCCGCGCGACGCGGAACGCGCCCGGGCCTTCGGGGCGCAGGGCATCGGTCTATGCCGGACCGAGCACATGTTCTTCGAGGAATCGCGCCTGCCCACCGTCCGCCGCATGATCCTGGTCGCCCTGGACGCGACCGATGCCAAGCGCCGGCGCGACGCCGGCGAGGCCCTCAGCGCGGATGACGAGGAAGCGATCACCGTCTTCGACGCGGCCCTGGCCGAGCTGGAGGCCATCCAGACCGATGACTTCGCGGGCCTCCTGGCGGTCATGGACGGCCTGCCGGTCGTCATCCGCCTCATCGACCCTCCCCTCCACGAGTTCCTGCCCCCGCACGACGACCTGCTGGTGGAGGTCACCCAGCTCCGCGAGCGCAAGACCGATCCGGCCCGCCTGGCCGAGCTGGAGGAGACCCTGGCCGCGGTCGAGTCCATGCGCGAGCAGAACCCCATGCTCGGGATGCGCGGGGTGCGGCTGGGGTTGATGATCCCCGACGTGGTCCGGATGCAGACCCGGGCCATCCTGGCCGCCGCTTCCCGGGTGGCCGCGGAGGGCAAGACGCCGCTCCCCGAGATCATGATTCCGCTCGTGGGCCACGTGAACGAGCTCCGCGAGACCAAGGCCACGCTCGAGGCGGAAGCGGCGGCGGTCACCGCACGGACGGGCCAATCGGTCCACTACAAGTTCGGGACCATGATCGAGGTCCCGCGCGGGGCGCTGACCGCGGACCAGATTGCGGAGGACGCCGAGTTCTTCAGCTTTGGCACGAACGACCTGACCCAGATGACGTTCGGCTACTCGCGCGACGACGCGGAGGGCAAGTTCCTCATGAAGTACGTCGAGCGCCACATCCTCCCGGACAACCCGTTCCAGGTCCTCGATCGCGAGGGCGTGGGCCAGCTCGTGCGGATGGCCACCGAAAAGGGCCGCGCCACCCGTCCCGGCCTGAAGGTGGGGATCTGCGGCGAGCACGGCGGGGACCCGTCCAGCATCGCGTTCTGCCACGAGATCGGCCTGGACTACGTCTCCTGCAGCCCGTTCCGGGTCCCGGTCGCCCGCCTCGCGGCCGCCCAGGCGGCCCTGGCCGAGAGCGCGGAGCGCGATCGCTGACCTGAGGCGTATGCGCATGACCGAATCGGCTTCCCCGTCCCCGGTCACCATCATCCCGGCCAATGAGGCGAGCTGGGAGGATCTCCAGGCCGTCTTCGGCACCCGCGGCGATCCCTCCAGGTGCCACTGCCAGCGATACAAGATGCAGCCACGCGAGTCGTGGCGCTCGGTTGGCGCGGAGGAGCTGGCCTTCCGCTTCCGCCAGCAGACCGACCCTGGTCATCCGGAGTCCGCCATGACGACGGGTCTGGTCGCGTACCGCGACGGCCAGCCGGTCGGGTGGTGCGCGGTCGAACCGCGAAACGCATACCCGCGCCTTCTCCTCAAAACGCGCGTCCCGTGGGAGGGCCGCGCGGAGGACAAGAATGACGACAGCGTCTGGGCGGTGACCTGTTTCGTCACCCGCGCGGGGTTCCGCCGCCGCGGGATCAGCCGCGCCCTGACGGCAGCCACCGTCGACTTCGCGCGCCAGCGCGGCGCCCGTGCGCTCGAGGGCTACCCGATGACCACCACCAACGTGCTCCTCGGCGAGCTCAACGTGGGCACCCGTGGCAGCTTCGTTGCTGCCGGATTCACAGAGGTCAGCCACCCAACGTTGCGTCGGGTGGTCATGCGAATCGACTTCTAAGGTGGCGGAGGTGGGTCCGACCGGCTTCGCGAAGTCCCTCGACGGCATGCCGAGAAAGACCGATAACGCCTCCCGCTGCGGCGTAGGACGGCAGTGAGTCGAGTCACCAATCCGGCGCTCCGGGGCTCGCCACTCGGCACCGTCCTGCGCGTCCTGAACCCGGTCGTCCGCGCGTTGCTGGGATCGCCGGTCCACTGGCCCCTCAGCAAATGGCTCGCGCTCCTGACGTTCACCGGCCGAAAGACCGGGCGACGGCTGACCACGCCCGTGTCGTACGTGCGTGACGGCAACCTCGCGTTCCTGACGACCGGGGATCGTTGGGCGCGGAACCTGTCCGGTGGGGCACCCATCCAGATTCGGATCCGCGGTCAGTGGCTCGCGGGGGACGCGATCCTGATCACAAATCGCGAGGAGTCAGTCGCGACTCATCAGCGGTTGTTCCGCGAGCACCCCTGGTTCCGGTCGTTGTCCGGCCTCCCGGCCGCCGGCCGGGACGGGGCTGACCCCGTCGCCCTCGAGCATTCGCTGTCGGCGGGACGAACCCTCGTCAGGATCGCGCTCCGGCCCCGCTGAGGCGGCACCGGCCGCGAGCCGACGGGCCCCAGTTACACCTCGAAGACGAGGCCCGGGCTCGCCACGGAAATGGGGCCGGCGAAGGATCGCGCCGCCGCGGCGACCGCATCGGCGTCGCTGGTCGTCGGTATCAGGTGGGTGAGAACCAGGCGCTTGACCCCGGCCACCGCGGCCTCGCGACCGACGTCGGCCGCGCTCGAAAGCGACCCAACGACCTCCGGGGGGACGGTCTCGGCGTACGAGGCCTCCGCCAAGAGGAGGTCTGCGCCACCGGCCAGGTGGATCAGCCCGTCGGAGGGGCCGCAGTCGCCGGTGTACACCAGCGCCCGCCGACCGACGCTGATGTGGAAGCCGACGTTGGGCCGCGGGTGGGGCAGCAGCGCGGACCGGACCTGGAACGGCCCGATGCTCAGCTCGCCGCCGGGCTCGAGGTCGCGCAGCACGTAGGAGCCGGCCAGGAGCTCCGGTCGGTCGAGAGCCAGGACGGCATCGAGTGCGCCTGGCAATGCATAGACGGGGAGCGGTGGTAGGGGATCGTCCGCCCACACACGGGCTCGGAGGATCGGATTCAGGTCGGCGCAGTGGTCGGGGTGGGCATGGCTGACGAATACCGCATCGATATTGCGCCCGTCCTCGACCGAGAGCGCCGTGGCGACCCCATAGCCGGGGTCGATAAGGAGCGCCACGTCATTGGCCTCGATCAGGTAGCCACTGCACGGGCGGCCATGACCTGGGTATCCGCCACTGCCCCCGATCACGGTGAGGCGCACCGGCGAAGGATAGGCGAGCGCATGCCAGCGGGGGTGGGTCTGTCTCAGACTCCTGCGAAGGGTCAGACGATGCTCGTCTTCGCTGACGCTCCACGAATATGGTCAACCTTCGGGAGAAGTCGGTTTCCACGGCCCCTCGATGACCGTCGCTTCCGTGTCGCCGGGCCAGCGCGGCATGGAGATGCACAGGAACTGGAGCGGGTCGACACCGGTGCAGCGATATTGGAATGCCGTCCCAACCGGAATGTCGATCGAAACGCCTCTCCCCAGAACGGTCGTCTCCTCACCAGTGCCGTCTCGTCGCCAGATCCGCCCCTCGCCCGAGAGAACGTGCCAGAACTCGCTCACCGTGGCGTGGACAGTCGCCCGATTCACCTGACCTGGCGGGACGGTGGAGTGGATCATGTTGCCGGTCGCGCCTTCCATCAGGTAGCGGATCTCTGCCCCCGCAGGAGAGCGGGCATCGGGGGTGGCGGGGAACGGGCGGGTCTGCATGGGGAACCTCCGTGTGCTTCCAACCATCGACGGTACGCCAGCCCTGCCTACTTGACCTCGGTCGGGCGCCATCAGGCGCCGCCGTCTAGCGGAGGCCCACCTCGCCCGCGCCGGCGCTCTGCCTGGCCTTGGGGATGGACTTGTCGGGGTCGATGAACGGCATCGGTGTGACGGTCGCCGTCCGCTCCCCGGTGGGGGTGGTGACCGCAACGGAAACCCCGTCCACGGCCCGCTCGACGGGAAGCCACGCGTACCCGATGTTGGCCTCCAGCCGCGGGGACCACAGGGCGGTGGTCACGGCCCCGAGAGACGTCCCGTTCTCGTGGATCGGCCACTTCGTGAAGTTCATGTCCATCGGTTCGCCGTCGATCGTCACGCCCACGAGCTTGCGGGACACGCCCGTCTCGCGGATCCGGCGCAGCGCGGCCTTGCCCTGGAACTCGAAGTCACCGTCCAGGGAGCACAGCCGCTCGAGGCCCACTTCGAACGCGTTGTTCTCCAGGGTCATGTCGGCGCCCCAGTTCAGGATCCCGCCCTCGACCCGGCGGATGTCTGACGGGCCGGTGGGCCGAATCTGGAACGGCTTGCCGGCCTCCATGATCCGCTCCCACAGGGCCGACCCGTATCGGCCGTCACGCAGGTAGATCTCGTACCCCACCTCGGCCGTCCAGCCGGTGCGGGTCACGATCAGCGGGATGCCGTCCAGGGTGATCTCCCGGAACCAGTAGTACTTGAGCGACAGGATGTCCTCGCCGAACAGGGCGGACACCACGTCCTTGGACTGAGGCCCCTGGATCTGGACGGGCGACACGTCGGGCTCGCCCAGCTGGACGTCCCAGCCCAGGTCGGCGGCCAGACCGATGGCATACAGGAGCGCATCGGAGCTGGCGAGCGCGAACCAGAAGTGGTTCTCGCCCAGGCGGAGCATGACCGGGTCGTTCACGATCCCGCCGTCGGGCGCGGTGATGAGCACGTACTTGCCCTGGCCCACGGCGCACTTCGACAGGTCGCGCGGGGTCAGCAGCTGGGCAAACCGGAAGCCGTCGCGTCCCTGGACCTCGAGATTCCGCTCCACCGCCACGTCCCACAGGGTCACGTGGTTCAGGAGATGCCAGTACTCCGCCTCGAAGTCATCGAAGTTGGTCGGGAACAGCATGTGGTTGTAGACCGTGTAGCCCTTGGGGCCGTACTGCTGTTCCGCCTCGTAGAACGGGGACCGACGAAGGCGCGCCCCGCGCTGGACCAGGGACATGTCGAAGGCCATGCGTTCCTCCAGTGCGACACACCGATACCGATGCTGGAGGTCACCTTTTACCCGACTGGGGCTATTCGCCGCCCGCTAGTTCAGCGCGAGGCGCCTTCGCGCGCCTAGGACGACTCGTCGTCGTCGGTCCAGGACGAGCACTGACCGGGTCTCCGTCGCCGAAGTCAAGCGTCGTCCGAGTACATCGCTGATCGATGAAGTCGTTGCACTCGTAGTCAGATCCGTGTGACGACTCGTCGTTCGTCGGACCTCGCGGTCGCAGACCTGGGATCCGTCGCATGTCGATCAGATGGTCGCCGTCGTTATCGGCTCCGTCGTCGCAGTCGCTCGGCGGCGATTCCGATCGTCGAAGGCGCATCGTGCATCCAGGATCAGCCGGGAAGTCCGTGTATCCATCGTGAATCGTTGTCCGTAGGTGTCGTTGCACTCGGTGGGTGTCGAGCGAATCCTCGGTCGATCGGAAGCCGCACTGCACGAAGGGTCATGCCGGGAAGTCCACATACCGTCCGAGTCGTTGTCCGACTGTCGGATGCAATCGGGCACCGGCGGTGGCGGCCCGGCGTAGGCGTCGGCCCCACGGTTGGCGGCGGCGTTGGCGGTAGTGCGGTGGTCTTCGGGGCAACGGTGTTCGACCAGCCGCTCGTTCCGCTCGTGTTCACAGCACGCAGCCGATAGGAGTGGACCGTGTTTGGAGTCAACCCACCCTGCGAGTAGGTGCGGGAGCCCGGCCCCAGCTCACCCTGCTTCTGCCACGAACCGGCGCCCACAGCGCGCCAGATCTCCCACTTCTGGACCGGGCCGCCGTAGCTGCTGGGGATCCATCGGATGGTGATCGTGGTCTGGCCCACGCTCTGGACGTAGACCGATGGGGCATTGGGCTTCGCGATCGGTGCAGCCGCCGGTGCGACGGAGGGCAGCGGGATGAACGAAGGGATGGGTGTGGGGTAGGACCGATGCTGGGACTTGGCTCGGTGGCCGGGCCCGGCCCAAAGGTTCCAACCGGTCCGCTATCGGTCTGCATCTCGGTGGCGCTCGCCACGGCGACCAGGGAGGCATCCGGCTTGTTCGCATGACCCACGAAACCGATGAGCTGGCTCGCGCCGGCCACGACCAGGAGGAGGGCCAGGATGCCGCCCACGGCGGCCATGGCCAGTCGGGCCCATGCCAGGCCCACCACGACGCGGGTTGGGGCAATGAGCGGTGGTGGCGAGCCGGCGGCGCCCACGTCCACCGCAGCCAGTGAGTCGAATGCGTTCAGCCGGGACAGGCACTCGTCGCACATGGAGGCGTGGAACGCCATCTCGCGCGGCGGATCGTTGGCCGCGCCATCGACGAGCCACTCCTCGAGCTGGATGTGGGGATCGAGGTTCGAGTTCATTTGCGGCGGGGGTGGAGGACGGGCGCGGCGACTTCGTCCACGCGCTCGGCCAGGCTGCCGGTGCCGCCGGAGAGGCCTCGCGTCTGGGCCGCGGCCACGTAGGCGGTCATGTAGTCACGGCGGGCCTTCCGCACGACGTTGTCACTGCCCACGATCTCGTGGACGTCCCCGGCGTTGAAGCCCTCGACCGCAGTGGCGGTCACGGCGGCGCGGGCCTTCACGTCCAGGCTGGCAAGGGCGTCGTACACGGCGGGATCCACGCCCAGCGGGCCCAGCGCGTCACGTCGTTCGATCTCGCTCGGGCGCTGGTGTCCCCACGCTGGGCCCTTGGCCCCGTGGGTCACGTTCGCGCGCAGCCAGGCCGCGGCACGCTCCGGATGGCGCAGCTGCTCCATGCGTTCGACACCCTGGGACAGGGCCTGGGCCGTGAGGTTCCCGGCCAGTGCCGCGTCACCCAGGGTGACGAGAAGCGCAAAGCCAAACAGGCGGTCGCCATGAAGCTCCACGAACGCGTCGTGGAGGCTGCGGTCCTCCATAGGCCGCGCATGGTAGTCCAGTTGCCCGGGTACTCCGATAGGACCCCTAGGGGTAGAAAGTCTTCCCATGCTCTTGACAGGTGGTTAATATGGGGTCTGTACACTTGACAAACCTCTTGACAAATCACTTGACACGCACATTCGTGCGTCCGGGACCGTCACCATGAGCTCCACCGGCACCGTCGCCGAGATCAAGTCACGGCTCCCCGTGACCGAGATCGTGGGCGAGACCGTCCAACTCAAACGCGCAGGCACGACCTGGAAGGGTCTGTGCCCATTTCACGTTGAGAAGACGCCCTCCTTCACGGTCAGCCCCGAGCGCGAGTCATGGCACTGCTTCGGGTGCGGCGAGCACGGCGACATCTTCACGTTCGTCATGAAGCGTGACGGGCTGGACTTCCGCGAGGCCCTGAACCGCCTGGCCGAGAAGGCCGGGGTCGAGGTCTCCGCCCAGGGCGCCAGGGAGGACAAGCATCGGAAGCGGCTGCGCGAGGCCATGGAAGCGTCCATCGCCTGGTATCGCGAGGTGCTCCGCCAGGCCAAGCAGGCCGAGCCCGCCCGCCAGTACCTCGCCGAGCGCGGCTTCACGGAGGAGACCCTGGATCGGTTCGGGGTCGGATATGCCCCCGATACCTGGGATGCCCTCATCAAGCGCCTCGCGGCCAAGGGCTTCACGCCCGAGGAGATGATCGGTGCCGGCCTGGCCAGCCCCGGTCAGCGAGGGCGGTCGGTGGACCGATTCCGGCGCCGGATCATCATTCCCATTCGCGATGCGGCCGGTCGGCCGGTGGGCCTGGGTGGCCGGATCATGCCCGGCGCCGAGGGACCCAAGTACCTGAACTCCCCGGCGACCGTGCTGTTCGACAAGAGTCGGACCCTGTACGCCATCGACCTGGCCAAGAACGCCATCCGCAAGGAGCAGCTGGCCGTGATCGTGGAGGGCTACACCGATGTGATGGCGGCCCACCAGGCCGGTTTCACGAACGTGGTGGCGTCCATGGGGACGGCCCTGACCCGCGGCCAGGTGGACCTCGCCACCCGCTACGCGGACTCGGTCGCGCTCGCCTACGACGTGGACCTGGCCGGCGAGACGGCCACGGAGCGGGGCCTGCTCGACGAGCTCGGCCCCAGCCAGAGCGTGACCAAGGTGCGGGTCGTGCGCATTCCCGCCGGCAAGGATCCGGCCGAGCTCTTCCAGACCGATCCCGATGCATGGCGGAAAGCGGTCGAGGACGCCAAGCCCGTGGTCGAGTACTTCATGGATCGGGTGGCGGCCGAGGTGGACATCTCCACGGTGGCCGGTCGTCGGGACATGGCGGGACGGGTCCTGGCCATCCTCCAGCGGGTCGGGGACGCCGTGGAACAGGACATGTACCTCCAGCAGCTGTCGCGCACCGTCCAGGTGGACGAGCGCGTGCTCCGTGAGGCCCTCCAGCGGCCCCGCGTCCAGCGGCGCGAGCGCGCGACCACGGCCGCGGCGGTCGGCCCAGGCGCGGTGATCCTGGACGCGGTCGAGACCGAGACCCTGGCCCTGCTCTTCCGCCATCCGGGCCTGACCGTGGAGCACGCCACCAACCCGCTGCCCTTCGGTCGCCCCGTGGCCACTGCCCTGGCGGACGCCTGGACCGCGTGGGTCGCTGAGCACGCCGCGCACGGCTCAACCGACATTGAATCGTTCCTCGCTGAGCTCGATCCCATCTCCGGGGAGCTTGCGAGGGTAGTTATTCAGTCCGCCAATGCGGGCCCCCGGCTCGAGCCGGCCATGGCCGCAGAAGCGCTCCGGGTCTGTCGCCTTCGGTTGCGATCGGCCCGTGTGGAAGAGGCCATCGGGGATGGCCGCCGTCTCCTGGAGGACGCGGAACGCGATGGCGACCGCGAGCTCCTGGCTCAGATCGAAACCCATATCAACAAGCTCGGCCGCGAAAAGGCCGAGGTCAGTGCTGAACTATTCACGCCGGTGACTTCGGCGCAAGGAGGAACCAGATAGTGGCCCAAGCCAAGACACCGATCCGCGAGGACAACAAGAAGGCAACCAAGGCAGCGGCGCCGACCAAGGCCTCTGCAGCTGCGGCCAAGGCTCCGGCTGCTTCCGCAAAGGCCAACACCGCCGTCGCGAAGCCCGCGCCTGCCACCAAGGCCGTGGCCGGGAAGGCGACGACCGCGGTCAAGGCTGCCGCACCCAAGGCGACGAATGGCAAACCGACCAGCGGCAAGGCCGTAGGCCCGGCCAAGGCGCCGGCCACCACCGCCAAGCCGGTCGCTCCGCCAAGCGGCCACCCCGCCAAGGCGCCAGCCACGACCGCCAAGGCGCCAGCTGTGGAGAAGGCCCCCAAGACTGTTGCAGCACTTCGTGCTAAGCCCGAAGCCGCCAAGCCGGCCACGGCCGCCAAGGCACGGTTTCGGTCAAGGCTGTTAGCACGAAAGTCGACAACAGCAAGGCCGCACCAGCCCCCAAGGCCGGCGCCGCCAAGCCGGTGGCACCGCCAAGGCATCGGTCGAAAAGGCCGCCCCGGCGAAGGCTGCTCCGGCTGTGAAGGCGACTGCTGCCGCGAAGCCGGCCCCTGCCGCGAAGCCGGCCGCCGCCGCCGCGAAGCCAGCGCCTGGCGCCAAGCCGGCCCCTGCTGCCAAGCCCGCCAGGAAGTCGCTGGACGTGCCCCTGACGGCAGCCGAGAAGGACGCGAACACGACCATCGCCATGGCCGTGGAGGACCTCCTCTCCTCGGGCCGCGAGGAAGGGTTCATCACCCACGACCAGATCCTGACCGCCATTCCGGCCCCGGAGACGAACCTCGACCAGGTCGAGGAGCTGTTCGCCGGTGCCGAGGAGCAGGGAGTCGAGGTCTTCGACGCCGAGAACCAGCCAACCTTCAGCGAGCCGGGCGAGGACATCGGGGTCACCCTTCCCGATGAGGACGCCGCGGACACGAAGGCCGCGAAGGAGCCCGAGGAGGACCTCGAGGCGCTCGCCGCCGACCTCATCGGTATCGACGACCCGGTCCGCATGTACCTCAAGGAGATTGGCAAGGTCGCCCTCCTCACCGCCGAGGAGGAGGTCGTCCTGGCCAAGGCCATCGAAACCGGGGAGCTGGCCATCGAGGACCCGGGACGGGCCATGGTCAACCTCTTCACCTGGGTGACCGTGGGCTCGGAGCCCAAGGCCCGGGCCATGGCCGGCATGCGCGCGTTCGACCTGCCGGCGGACTCCCCCAAGATCGCGAACGACGCGATCGACTGGTGGGTCCACAAGAAGAAGCCCATCGAGCGGCCGACCATCCGCTTCACGAAGGCCCGCCGCGACCCGGAGCTGGACGAGGAGGGCCGGACTCGCATCCTGCAGGCCGAATCCATCCTGAAGTCCTTCGATACCGATCCTGCCCAGGCGCTCAAGGACGCGGTCCTGTTCGGGCACTCGTATCGGTTCCGCGCCCTGGAGCAGCCCGGCCGCGAGGAGCTGTACGCCATGGAGCGCTGGGCGCGCGAGACGGCGTGGGCCATCATGCGGGCCTCCATCGATGCCGGGCGTGACGCCGAGTACCTCAAGGAGATGGGCTACGACCCGTCCATCCCGTCCGAGATTCCGCTGGAGCGGCGCACGGGCAAGCTCATCGAGCAGAGCACCGATGGCCGGCGCCGCCTGACCGAGGCCAACCTGCGGTTGGTGGTCAGCATCGCCAAGAAGTACATCGGTCGCGGGATGAGCTTCCTGGACCTCATCCAGGAAGGGAACATCGGTCTCATCCGGGCGGTGGAGAAGTTCGAGTACGAGAAGGGATTCAAGTTCTCGACCTACGCCACGTGGTGGATCCGGCAGGCCATCACCCGGGCCATCGCGGACCAGGCCCGCACGATCCGGATCCCGGTCCACATGGTGGAGACCATCAACCGCCTGATCCGCGTGTCGCGGACCCTGCTCCAGGAGCTCGGCCGCGAGCCGACCGTGGAGGAGATCGCGCGGCGGATGAGTCGCGACGAGATCGTCCGCGAGCTGCGCGACAAGCTCGAGCGGGAGCCCACCGAGGCCGAGGTCGACAAGCGTGAGGCCGCCGGCCCGCAGACCGTCTCCCCGGAGAAGGTGCGCGAGATCATGAAGGTCTCCCAGGAGCCGGTCTCGCTGGAGACGCCCATCGGCGAGGAGGAGGACTCCCACCTGGGCGACTTCATCCCGGACCTGGCGACTGTCGCGCCCGCGGATGCCGCGTCGCACCAGCTGCTCAAGGAGCAGGTGGAGGGCGTGCTCGACTCGCTCACCCCGCGTGAGCGGCGCGTGCTCCAGCTCCGGTTCGGCCTCGAGGACGGCCGGTCTCGGACCCTGGAAGAGGTGGGCCGCGACTTCAACGTGACCCGCGAGCGCATCCGCCAGATCGAGGCCAAGGCGTTGCGGAAGCTGCGGCACCCCAGCCGCAGCCGCAAGCTCAAGGACTACCTGGAGTAGACCGATGCCCGCTGCGCGGCTCCTGGTCGTCGGGGCGTACGCGGGGTTCCTGACTGCGTACTTCGCCGCCATCCTGCTCGACGTCGTTCACGCGAACGCGGGTACGACTCCCGGCAGCCCGGACGCCGCGGATGGGCTCCTCGTCCTGTTCGGGCTCTGCGGCCTGGTGGGGATGGCGGCGCTGTCGGCGGCGGCGCCCCGCCCGAGAGCGCGCAACCTGCTCATCCTGAGCCTGGCGCTCCTGGGCCTCGAGCTGTTCGTTCCGCTGTTGCTCGCCGGAACCGTGATCACCGCCGGGGAGGCGCTGGGCGTTGGCCTCGGACCGTGGATACGCCTGGCGGCCATTGGCGGCGCGCTGGCGGCGGCGTTGGCGGGACTGGCTCAGATGCGAAGCCCGTCCGCGACCCAGCTCCCCGCCGCCTGATCGATTGAGGTCGGGCATGGCGAGTTGGGCCGACTTCGAAGCCGCCGAGCCGGCGATGGCGGGCTGGGGGCGCAAGCTCCTGTACCGCGACGGCGTGGGCGACGCGATGTTCACGACCGTGGCCGGTGACGCTCCGCCCCGGACGCATCCGGTGAACATCGGGATCGTGGACGGGCGACTGCTCGTCTTCGTCCAGGATCACTCGGCGAAGATGCGCGACCTGGTGGCGGATGGCCGCTATGACCTCCACGCGCACCAGGATCCCGCCGCGCCGCACGAGTTCCTCGTCCGCGGCCGGGCCGTGCCCGTGACCGATGCCGCCGTGCGCGGCGGCGCGATGGCCGTGTGGGCGTTCACCCCGAGCGATACCTACGGCCTGTTCGAGCTCCGGATCGAGCACGCGCTCTTCGGGGAGCGGGCCAGCGCCGATGACTGGCCGCCTCGCTACACCTCCTGGCGGCCCGGCTAAGCGATGCGGGCCGTCGTCCGATCCGGGTACGGCGGGCCGGACGCGCTTTCGTGGGCTGACCTGCCAAAACCGGTCCCGACCGATGACCAGGTCCTCGTTCGGATCCGCGCCGCCTCACTGAACTCCGGGGACCTCGACTACCTGCACGGGAGACCGGGCTTTGCCCGGATGGGCACCGGGTTCCGGAAGCCCAGGAACCATCTCTTCGGGTTGGACCTGGCGGGGGACGTGGAGGCAGTGGGTCCCGCGGCGTCGCGCATTCGGGTGGGGGACCGGGTCTTCGGCGACCTGACCCAGCATGGCTACGGCGCCTTCGCCGAGTACGCGTGCGCACCCGAGCGGGCGTTCTCCGTGATTCCGGCAGCGGTGAGCTACGAGAACGCGTCCACCATTCCCCAGTCGGGGATCATCGCGCTCCAGGGCTTGCGGGATCGGCGCCCGATCCTCGGCGGCGAGCACGTCCTGATCAACGGCGCCTCCGGATGCGTTGGGCCGTTCGCCATCCAGATCGCGAAGGCCCGCGGGGCGGAGGTGACCGGGGTGTGCAGCACGAAGCACCTGGACTTCGTCCGGTCGCTCGGCGCGGATCACGTCATCGACTACACCCGCGAGGACTACACCAGGGGCAGCGAGCGGTATGACCACGTCATCGACATCTCGGCCCGTCGATCGTTGTTCGCCTGCCGGCGCGCGCTGAGCCCCGACGGGGCCTACGTCATGGTGGGCGGCACCACGTCGCTCATCTTCCAGGGCCTGCTCCTGGGGCCGCTTCTCTCGCTGGGGAAGCAGAAGCTGGGGATCCTGTGGGCCTGGAAGCCGTCAGACCCCGATGACATGGACGAGCTGGGCGAGCTGGCCGTCGCCGGCGTCATCAAGCCGGTCATCCACCGGCGCTATCGGTTCGACGAGACGATCGAGGCGATCCGCTACCTCGACGCGGGGCGCGTGGCCGGGAAGATCGTCCTCGCGATGGAGGGCTAGGACCGGGCCTTCGGTCAGCGGGCCTCGAAGGAGCGCTTGGCCAGCCCGTGCCAGAAGCCCTCGATGGCGTAGTCGGGCTTGTCGTCCGGCGTGGCCGCGGCGCCGAGGGTGACGAAGATCGGGGCGAAATGCTCCACGGTGGGGTGCGCGTACGGCATGCCGGGTGCGCGCTCGCGAAACGCGAACAGCTCGTCCACGTCGCCGCGGTTCAGGGCCTCGGCGGCCCACTGGTCGAACTCCACCGACCACTGGGGAGCGCCGGGCCGGCCGATGAAGTAGTCATGGACGAATGGCAGGCCGTGGGTCATGAACCCGCTCCCGATGATCAGGACGCCTTCGTCTCGCAACGGAGCCAGCCGCTGGCCGAGCGCGAACAGGTGCTGTGGGTCCAGGTCGGGCATCGACATCTGGAGGACGGGAATGTCGGCGTCGGGGTACATCGCCTTGAGCGGGACCCACGCCCCGTGATCGAGGCCACGCTGCGGACGATCCACGACCGGCTCAGTGTCAGGCATGAGCGAGCGGACCTTCGCTGCAAGGTCCGGGGCGCCGGGCGCCTCGTAGGTAAGGCGGTAGTAATGCTCGGGAAATCCGTAGAAGTCGTACACGAGCGGCACCGGTTCGGTGGCACTGACCGATACCGGCGCGGCCTGCCAATGCGCGCTGACGATGAGGATGGACTTCGGCCGGGGGAGCGAGGCGGACCACGCGGAGAGCTCGCTCATCCAGGTGGGGTCGTCCAGGAGCATCGGTGCCCCGTGGCCCAGATACAGGGCCGGCATCGGTCCAGTCGAGGCAGGCGTCGCCGCTTCAGTCTCTACTTCGGTCATTGCCCGATTCTAGGGCCGCAGCGATTCGACCCCCCATCAGTCGCGTTCAAAGGCAAGCGTCACCTCCAGATGGATCCGGTGTCCAGGCGGAAGCGTGACCAGTGCCCCGGGTTCCCCATTGACCATCCGACGCAGGCCCTGGGGCGCGTGGGTCTGTGGCTCTACGGCCACCGCGTCGAGGCCAGCCGGACTGGCAGCGACGACGAATACCGACGGGCCGGCGATGCGCATCGTGGCGCGGACGCGCAGATCGGGCCACGCAAGCTCGACCGCGGGATCGTCGACATCGGTCCAGGTCGCGTCCAGGTCATCGGGCATCTCCGTCAGCTGTCGGCGGTCGAGGGGTCCGCTGACCGGCTTGGGCTGGGTCTCCGAATCGAGGTTTGTGGAGTGGACCCGATTGGCATGGATGGCCACCCGGATCGGCTTGCGGAACCACGGATGGAAGCCCAGGCCGCCGGGCATGGGATCGACGGACCGATTCTCCAGGGTCAGCCCGAGCGACAGCGTCGAGCCGCTCAGGACCACCGACTGCGCCAGCTCGTATTCCCACGGCCATTCGTCCCCACCGCCGCGGACGCGGGTCGTGGCGCTGGTGTCGGTCAGTCCGTCATCGGTCTCCCAGGCGGCTCGGTAGACCTGGCCATGGATGGCGGACCCGTCGGGGAAGTTGGGGGTGAGCGCCACGACCCGGGTCCCGACCACCGTCCGCTCGGTGGATACACGGTTGCACCAGGGGGCCATGGTGTACGAGCCCCAGAAGAACGGTTCGCGCTCGTAGGCGCCCAGGTCCGGCGGCGTGCGGAGCAGGTCATGGCCGAAGGCGCGGAGCCGATGGAGTCGGGCGCCAAGTCCCGGCAGGACTTCCGCCTCGATTGTCTCGTTCGCGAGGGTGAGCGACTCCACTAGACGAGGGTCATGGCCTGCCCGGCGTTCAGGAGGAACGGGGGCAGGTAGGCCGGGATATTCGAGAAGGGGAGGACGTCGGGGTGGAGCTCGATGCCCAGCCCGTCGCGCATGAAAGCGCGGCGCGCCTCGATGCGCGCCCACGCGTCGGGGAATGCCGCCGCCAACGATTCGCGCAGCTGCTGGTCGGCGAGCGCGATCCCGTCCTCGATATTGGTGGTGAAGTACTCCGTGCCGGTGGCCGGGATGATGTCGACCTGGAGCGCCATTCCCGAGCGCAGCTCCGCCGTGGAACCGGGCGCGACCGGCGAGTTGACCCACTCGTCCAGGTGGATCTGGTGGCCCGGGTTCAGGGCGATGCCGAAGAATGGGTCGCCCAGGCGCCGGTTGATGATCTCCCACAGCGCACCACCGGTCTGACCGATACGCAGCGCGCCGTACCACTCGGCCACGGCCTCGAAGTAGGGGCCTACCAGGCGGTCGACGTAGTCCGCGATGTACGACGGGAGCCCGACCGCATCCTCGACCACGAACCCGGCGCGACAGTTGAGGGCACCCCAGATCCCGAAGGCGACCGTGAACCGATCCCCATGCTCGATGACCCGCCCGCCAGGGCTCAGCAGGCCGAGCGACGCGCGCGGACCGGCGCTCAGCATGAGGTGGCACGAGAGGGGGGAGCCATCCCAGCGGAGGAGGGCCACGGCCTCGCGCTCGGTCATGCCCGCTTCGAGGGTGAAGAGCAGGTTGCGCACGCCGCTCGAGGTCTGGCAGGCGGCGAACTCCATGGCCGCCAGCTGCTCCACTTCGTTGATGACCCGCAGTCCGCGCTCGGCGTGGATCAGGAGGTCGGTCGCGTTCTCCACCGTCCCCGAGCCGCCGGTCAGCGCGCGCAGCGCGTCGACCAGGTAGGCCGGCGCATCACTGGCCGCGGGGTCGGCGTACGTCTTCCAGCCCACGACCCCCACCCGGCTGCCCTCGCCGATGCCCTCGTCCGCGAGGACGTCACGCAGGGGACGGGACTGGTCGCGGGGCTGGGACGGCAGGCTCAGGTCCTGGTGGAGGTGCCGGCGCATGGGGAGCGGCGCCGCGCCGGCCATGGCGTAGCACTCGTTGCCGACCAGGAGGGCCGGCTCGTCGACGGGTCCGACGACGAGGATCGCCTCCTCGAATCGGGGATCGAAGCCGCTCAGGTACGCCAGGTTGGCGCTGTGCTCGCGGTCGGCCCAGACCACCAGCCGGTCCAGGCTCCGCTCGGCGGCCGCGTCCCGCAGGCGCTCGAGGCGCGCGGCGTACGTAGTCGGGGGGATGACCGGCGCCTCATCGGGCATGCCGAAGTCGGGCAGGCTGACCTCGGCCAGCCGGGCGTGGGCTGTGCTCATGGGGTTCCCTCGCCCGGGGTCCACGGCTGGACGGCATCCGCCGCGCGCGTCACCACCGCAAACGTGTTGGCGTCCACCGACTGCCATGGCCCCGTCTCGCCGTCGGGCCACTGCACGCGCACCTGCGCGCCGTCCGCGGTTCCCAGGCCGAAATGGATCCATCCCAGTTGGCCGCCCACGTGGCCGCCGCCGACGGTCACCTCCCGCAGGAGGGTGCGGCCGCCGACCTGAACCTCGACGAAGGAACCGATCCCGAATCGGTTCGGGCCGTCCTGCGCCAGCTCGAGGGCGAGCCAGTTGCCCATGGGGACCGGAGCGTTCGCCGTACCCCCACCCACGTTGCTCCAGACCTGGACCGGCTCGCGGCGGTACACGATCACCAGGTCCAGCAGGCCATCCAGGTTGAGATCGGCCAGCGCGGCACCCCGGGCGCGGTCGTAGTCCACGATGCCCGCCGCCTGAGCGCCCTCGACGAAGGTGCCATCGGTCTGACCGATGAGCAGGTTGCTCGGGTCCTGCAACGCATAGTCCGGCTCGGCCTCCACGTTGCCCTTCGTGACGAGCAGGTCGACGAATCCGTCGTTGTTCACGTCCTGGAACTCCGCGTGCCACGCGGTGGACGGCAGGTTCGTGTCGCCACTGTACGGTCGCGTGGCGGTCGCGTTGCGTTCCAGCGCGATGTCCTCGTAGCGCGGCTGGCTGGGGCCGTCGGCCAGGGTCTGGAGCTTGTTGTCGCCCTGGCTGGTCAGGTAGTAGTCGGGATATCCGTCGCCCGTGACGTCGTAGCTGCCGATGCCCATGCCCCACACGTGCACCGTCTGCCACCCGTCATCGGCCGTGTACAACCGAGGAGCCTCGCCCGGGTCGATCCGCCACAGCTGCTCCTCGCCCGGCCCCTCGGTTCGGTAGTAGTGGCGGTCGTTCGAGACCCGCAGGTCGCGGCGCCCGGAGCGATCCCAGTCGCTGAACAGCATCGACAGCGAGCACCAGCCGGGAGCCAGCATCTCGGGCGGGGCGAAGCCATGGCCATCGGTCCCGGGCCGCACGAGTTCGTTGTCGAAGCACAGCCGCTCCGTATCGGTGCTCGCTTCGTCCACGTAGTTCCCGATGGCGACGGTTGGCCACGTGGCCCCCTCCTCCCAGGTCGCGCTGAAGGCAGTGCTCCACGCCGACCCGCCGTCGAAGCCCCAGGCGTCATTGGCGGACTCGAACCGGCACTGACCGATGCCGCGCAGCAGCTCGTTGGCGCCCCGCCGCAGGACGGCGAGGTCCACGACGCCGTCCCCGTCCACGTCGAGCGGGTACGCGCCGGTCACGTCGAGGAGGTCGGTGGCCGTGTCGGGGAGCTGCGTGAAGGCAATCGCCCCCCCGATGGCGCTGTCATTGCGGTACAGCGCTGCCGGGCGGCTCCCGCCGGCCAGGTAGAGCTCCGGCCGCCCGTCGTCGTTGCAGTCGAAGACCGCGACCCCGCCGCCCACGAAGAACTCGAACTCCCCGTCGTACCGATGATCGACTCCCGACGCGGCCGTCACGTTCACGAAATGCGGCGGGTCCAGCGCCTCCGCACCTCCCCGAATGGCCTCGAGGATCCCACCCCGACCCAGGAGCAGCCCCACGACGATGATGATCGCCAGACCGCCGACGAGTGGGAGCAGGACCGGGGGTCGCGAGGCGGTCATGACCGCGGATCAGCGACCCGCGACCCGGAAGATCTCCTCGATGACACGCAGATTCGCCACTGCGTCCTCCGGCGGTACCGGGGTGGGCAGATCATCGAGCACGGCCGCCGCGAACCGCTCCGCCTCCACCGTGTACGGGTCGGCTGCGGGGAAGGTGAGCACCTCGGTATTCGGGGCGACAGGCGGGTCTCCGCCGGCGGTCACGAAGACCTGGGTCGGGCGATCAGGCGGGATGTTGAACGGGATCCCGATCTCGATCCGACCCTTCGTCCCGGAGACGTGGACACGCTGGTCGTCCTCGGCCCGGGTGGAGCAGGTGAACGTGGCGACGCCCTCGCCGAACTCCAGGAGACCGCTGGTCACGACATCGGTCCCGCTCACCGGATCTCGGGTGAGCGACGCCTGGACCCGGCTCGGCTCGGTGCCGAACAGCATGCGCGACAGGTTCACGCAGTAGCACCCCACGTCGTACAGGGCGCCGCCGCCCACCTCGGCGATGTTGCGGATGTTGTCCGGGTCGTCGTTGAAGTACGAGAACCAGCTCTGGACGGCCGTCAACTGACCGATCCGGCCCGACGCGACGAGCTCGACCACCGCCTCCCACGAGGGATGGAGGCGGTACATGAATGCCTCCATCAGGCGCACGCCGTGCGCCGTGGCGGCGTCGATCGCGCGCTGGGCCTCGGCCGCGGTCATGGCGAGCGGCTTCTCGCACAGGACGTGCTTGCCGGCGGCGGCCGCCTTGATCGTCCATTCCACGTGGAGGTGGTTGGGGAGCGGGATATAGACCGCGTCGACGCCGGGATCGGCCAGCAGCGCCTCGTACGATCCATGGGCGGTGGGGATGCCCAGCTCGGCCGCGACCTGGCGGGCACGGGCCTCGTCCCGCGAGGCGATGGCCACCACGTCGCACCGCTCCCCGCGCTGGATGCCCGGGATGACCTTCTTTTGACCGATGTCGGCCGTGGAGAGGATGCCCCAACGGAGGGAGCGCTCGGGGTCGCTCATCCCCACGAGGTCTCGGTGACGGGCCGGAAGGCGACCTCCAGGATCCGATGGGTGCGCGGCCGGGTCAGCGTGAACATGACGGCCTCCGCCACGTCCTCCGGACGCATCATCCCCGCCAGCTGCGGCATATCCGCCGTTCGCCCGCGGCCCATGGCGAAATCGGTCGCGACGCCGCCGGGACATACGTTGGTGCAGCGGACGCCCTGTTCGCGAAGCTCGTGGTCAAGGGCGCGGGTCAGGCCCACCTGGGCGAACTTCGACGCGCAGTACACCGCCTCGTACGGCAGGCCGCGCCGCCCTGCCTCGCTGGCGATGGTCACGATGTCGGCCGTCGAGCTCTTCAGCAACGCGGGCAACGCGGCGCGAACCGCGTAGATCGCTCCCTTCACGTTGACGTCGATCATCTCGTCCAGCTGGTCGTCGGGCAGGTCGAGGAAGGGCCCGTACGCGCCGACCCCGGCGTTCACCACCAGGATGTCGATACCGCCGAACCGATCGACGGTCGCGGCGACCACGGCCTTGAGGGCGGCCTGGTCCCGAACGTCGGCGGGCATGGCCACGGCGCCGGCGATTCCGAGGTCTGATCCACTGCGCGACGCGAGGCCCAGTCGGACCCCGGCGTCATCAAGCGCATGGGCAATCGCTGACCCGATGCCGCGGCTGGCACCGGTCACCAACGCGACTCTGCCGTCCAGGTGTTCCATCGGTCCGTCCCTCCGTTCGGGCGGGGCATGACATGCCGCCGCGGTTCGAGGAGTCTACGACCCGTCGGGGCAGCCCGGCGCCGAGGCGAAGTGGGGCTGGCAGGGAGTTGCGATAACACTGTATTGTTCGCATCAACCGGGGTCTAAGCCGTTTCCCTGGGGTCATTCAATCGTGAAGTCAAGCCCAAGTGCACGATCGAAGGAACGGCAAGTGGAGGTTAGGAGGAACACCATGTCCCTACGCCGAGTAGCGGCGGGTCTCGTAGTCCTTTCCATGCTTTTGGCTGCGTGTCAGTCATCGGCAAGTTCCAGCCCCAGCGGAAGTGCCGTCGAGAGCACCGCCGGCAGCCCGGCTGCCGCGTGCAACGTCGGTGTCTCGTGGAACAACTACCAGGAAGAGCGCTGGGCCAAGTGGGATGAGCCCGCCATCGTGGCGGCCCTCGAAGCAGGTGGCGCGACCTATAGCTCCGCAGACGCTGGTTCGTCTGAAGAGCAGCAGGCAACCGATGTCGAGAACCTGCTGTCGCAGGGCGCCAACGTGCTGATCATCCTTGCCCAGAGCGGCGATGCCATCAAGCCGTCGGTCCAGGCGGCCATCGACCAGGGTGTACCGGTCATCGCATACGACCGCCTGATCGAGGACCCGGATGCGCTGTACATCACGTTTGACAACGTTGGTGTCGGCGTCCTTCAGGCCCAGGTGATCTTCGGACTGGTCCCGGCCGGCAACTACGCCATCATCAAGGGCAACTCGGCAGACGCGAACGCAGACTTCCTGCGCTCCGGCTACGACCAGGTCATTGGTGACGCGGTCACCGCAGGCGACATCACGATCGTCGGCGAGACCTACACCGACAACTGGGATCCGGCAAACGCCCAGACCGAGATGGAGCAGATCCTGACCGACAACGCAAACGACGTGCAGGCCGTTCTTTCTGAGAACGACGGCATGGCCGGTGGCGTGGTTGCTGCGCTCGATGCGCAGGGCCTGGCAGGCTCGGTTCCGGTGTCCGGACAGGACGGCGACCTCGCCGCCCTCAACCGTGTCGCCCTTGGCACCCAGAGCGTGAGCGTCTGGAAGGACGCGCGCGACCTGGGCACCGCAGCTGGTGTTGCGGCGCTTGCCCTGTGCAACAACCCGGACATCACGGCTGTGCCGAACACGACACAGTTCGACAGCCCTGGTGGCAACTCGATGACCTCGAACCTTCTGACCCCGGTGGCGATCACGCAGGACAACCTGAACGTGGTCGTTGACGCGGGCTGGATCGACGAGGCCACCCTGTGCCAGGGTGTTGCGGCCGGTACGGTGGATGCGTGCCCGTAAGGACCCGCTGAACCCCGGCTGAACCATAAGGCGCCCTGCGTCGCGGTCTCCGCGGCGCAGGGCGCTCAACTATCCAGAACCGTCCGGCAGGTCATTGTGGTGATACGAACCCACCATGTCTGAGGCAGTGGCTGCGCCCCAGCCGCAGAAGGGACAATCTCCGCTTGAGGTCGTCCGACAGGTCCCGCGCCGCGCGGGCCTCGCTCTGCGCACCGCCGAGGTTGATTCACGCCTGTTCGGCATGGTCCTCGCCCTGGCCATCATCTGGCTGGGGTTCAACTTCGTTTCGGAAGGCGGCTTTCTCACCGCTCGGAACCTGTGGAATCTCTCGGTCCAGAGCGCCTCGATCGGGATCATGGCCACCGGCATGGTGCTGGTCATCGTGTCGCGCAACATCGACCTGTCGGTCGGATCGCTTCTGGGCTTCCTTGGCTACACCATGGCCATGGTCCAGATCGAATGGATTCCGAAGACGCTCGGCCTCGGGTTCGACCAGCCGTACACCTGGCTGGTCGCCGTCATCGTGGGCGTCCTCCTGGGTGCGCTGCTGGGCTCCATCGTCGGGGTGATCATTGGCTACGGGGGCGTGCCGTCTTTCATCGTCACCCTGGGCGGCCTGCTCGTCTTCCGCGGGATGATCTTCAGCTATGCGCAGGGCCAGACCATGGCCCCTCTTGACAGCATCTTCCGCCTGCTCGGTGGCGGACCTGAGGGATCCCTGGGGGAAACCCTGAGCTGGGTGGTGGGCATCGTGGCCGCCATTGCCATCGCCCTCAATGCCGTCCGCTCTCGCCGCCGGAAGCGTCACTACGGGTTCCAGTTGCGGCCGATGTGGGCCGAGATCGCGATTACCGGATTCGCGATAGCCGCCGTCCTGGGCGTCGTGTGGGTGGCCAACGCGTACTCGTGGCCGGAGGCCCTGGCCGCCCAGTTTGCCGAGGAACACGGAATAACGATCCCGCCCGGTGGCCTGATCATCCCGACAGGCATCGCCTACCCGGTGCTGATGATGGTCGCCGTGGCCATCGTCATGACCTACATCGCGACCCGGCGCCGATTCGGGCGCAACGTGTATGCCATGGGCGGCAACCCGGAAGCGGCGCGCCTGGGTGGCATCAATACGCGCCTCACGATCGTGAAGATCTTCGCCCTGATGGGCGTCCTGTGCGCGATCAGCGCCGCGGTGCAGACCGCGCGGCTGAACGCCGCAGTGACCGGCCTGGGCGTCCAGAACGAGTTGGACGTGATCTCGGCCGCGGTCATCGGGGGCACGTCCTTCGCGGGCGGGATCGGCTCCATCCCCGGTGCCGTGCTGGGCGCCGTCGTCATGCAGTCCTTGCGGTCGGGCATGCTCCTGCTGAACGTCGACTCGCCGACACAGGACATCGTGGTTGGCTTCGTGCTCGTGATCGCCGTTGGGCTTGACTCGTTCCTGCGCCGCCGAGCCGCCTGATCTGGAGGTGTACCGATGACCGCCGCCGTCCCCCCACCCAGCGTCGCCCCAGGCCCGCCGCCGGGGACGCCATCACTCGTCGACATGCGGAACATCCGCGTGTCGTTCGGTGGCGTGCATGCCGTTGACGGGGTGAACATCGACCTGCACGAGGGCGAGGTCGTCGGGCTGGTCGGTGGCAACGGGGCGGGCAAGTCGACCCTGATGAAGGTCCTCTCCGGGGCCCAGGCTGCGGACTCGGGCGAGATCCGCATTCGTGGCGAGGCGGCGTCCATCGGCAACCCGCGGGATGCCAAGAACTACGGGATCGAATGCATCTATCAGACGCTCGCGCTGGCCGACAACCTGGACTGCCCGGCCAACGTGTTCCTGGGCCGAGAGCTCGTCAGCAGGCTGGGCTCACTGGACGATGACGCGATGGAAGCGGCGTCGCGGACGGTCCTCAACCGACTGAACCCGAACTTCAAGAACTTCGCCGCGCCGGTCGTGTCCCTGTCCGGTGGCCAGCGTCAGGCGGTGGCCATTGGTCGGGCCATCCAGTTCAACGCCAAGATCCTCATCATGGACGAGCCCACCGCCGCCCTGGGGCCGGCCGAGACCGCTCAGGTCCGCGACCTCGTGAAGCAGCTCAAGGCCGAGGGGATTGGCATCTTCCTCATCAGCCACGACATTCACGACGTGTTTGACCTGTCCGACCGGATCAGCGTCATGTACCACGGCAAGGTCGTGGACACCGTCGCCAAGGGCAAGGTCACGACCGAGGACGTGCTGGCCATGATCATCTTGGGCAAGACGTCCGACCAAGCCTCGAGCGAAGAGCTGGCCGAGCTCCAGCTCTCCTGAGGCGGGGGAGCCGAGCGCGCGGGGACCCGTCAGGTGCGGTGGAAGGTCGGGGCGAGCGCCGGGTACAGGGTGCGGTATTCCTCGTAACCCGCGGCGTAGGCTGCGGCATCGGCGCCGGGGAGCGTCAGTGGCGTGACCCGAACCCACGCCTCGCAGCCAGCCTGCACCGTCTGGTGCCAACCGCTCCCCACGGCCGCCAACAGCGCCGCTCCGTAGGCCGCGCCCTCGGTCGTGCTGACCGTCGTGACCTCGACCTCCATCACGTCGGCCAGGATCTGCATCCAGAGCCGGCTCGCCGTCCCGCCGCCTGAGGCGCGGACCTGGGTCGGCCGCGGAACGCCGGCCGCCACCATGAGCTCCAGCCCGTCGCGGAGGCCGTAGGCCACGCCTTCGAGCACGGCCCGGGCCAGATGGCGGCGGTCGTGGGTCACGGTCAGACCGATGAACGCGCCGCGGGCCAGCGGATCGGGGTGCGGGCTCCGCTCCCCGGTGAGGTAGGGGAGGAACCACAGCCCGTCGCTCCCGGCCGGGACGGCATCGGTTCCCTCGAGGAGCTCGGGGTACGAGGTGCCGGGGGCGATCGCATCGCGGAACCAGCGCAGGCTTCCCGCCGCGGAGAGCATCACGGTCATGAGGTGCCAGCGCTCCGGGACCGCGTGGCAAAACGCGTGCGCTCGCCCGCTGGGCTCGATCACGGGCTCATCGGTCGTCGCGAAGACCACGCCGGAGGTTCCGAGCGACACGGCCATCACGCCGGGCGCCACGGCTCCCACCCCGACCGCGTTGGCCGCCTGATCGCCGCCCCCGGCCACCACCGGCGTCCCGGCTCGCAGGCCTGTCGCCGCCGCCGCGGTCGGCGTGACGTTCCCGGTGACCTGCGGCCCTTCGTACGTGTCGGGTAGCCAGGCTCGGGGAATCTCGAGGGCGTTGAGGACCTCGTCGGACCAGTCCCGGGCGGCAAGATCGAACAGGATCGTGCCTGCACCATCGGCCTTGTCGATGGCGAATCCATCGGTGAGGCGGTATCTCAGGTAGTCCTTGGGCAGGAGGACGTGGCGGGTCTCGGTCCAGACCGAGGGCTCGTGGTCGCGGACCCACACCAGCTTGGGGGCGGTGAATCCGGCCAGGGCGTCGTTGCCGGTGACCTGGATCAGCCGCTCGCGGCCGACCGCGGCGCGGATCGCGTCGCACTCGGCCGCGGTCCGCTGGTCGTTCCACAGGATGGCGGGCCGCAGAACGGCCCCGTCGGCGCCCAGGAGCACCAGGCCATGCATCTGACCGGTCAGGCCGACCGCGGCCACCGCATCGGCGCTCGTCCCGGTCGTGGTCAGGACCGATCGGATCGCCGCGATCGCGCCCTTCCACCACATCTCGGGGTCCTGCTCGCTCCATAGGGGCCGGGGCGTGCTCACGTCGTACTCGGCGATCCCTACACCCCTGACGGTGCCCGTCTCGTCGACGAGCAGCGCCTTGGTGGCCGTGGTCGAGACGTCGATGCCGAGGACGAGCCCCATTGCGTCAGTCCTCGGGGGAGATGTCCGCGGCCCAGATCCGCTGGTTCACCGC
This sequence comes from uncultured Chloroflexia bacterium, assembly GCA_963810925.1. GTDB lineage: Bacteria > Chloroflexota > Limnocylindria > QHBO01 > QHBO01 > DASTEQ01. Next base: position 72,438 of record CAWEPF010000004.1, read on the forward strand.
GTTCTCGAGCCGCTCCTGCTGGCCCGAGCGCGGCTTCGGGTCGATGCCGCCGCCGTCCACCCGGCGCCACAGATCCTCAAGGCTCACGTCCCCGGCCTGGATCGACGTGCCCAGGCTCTCGGTCCACCCCGAGTAGCGTTCCGTCAGCGGCCGCTCCAGCGTCCCCGCCTCGACCATATCCGCCGCGACGAGCAACGCGCGGGCGAGGGTGTCCATCCCGCCGATGTGGGCATGGAACAGGTCGCTGCGGGCCAGGCTCTGACGGCGGAGCTTCGCGTCGAAGTTGAACCCGCCGGTCGAGAACCCCCCGGCCCGCAGGATCTCGTAGAGGGCCAGTGACAGCTCGTCCACCGAGTTGGGGAACTGGTCCGTGTCCCACCCGTTCTGGTAGTCACCGCGGTTGACGTCGATGCTGCCGAAAATGCCCACCGCCAGGGCCGTCGCCACCTCGTGGTGGAAGCTGTGGCCGGCCAGGGTGGCGTGGTTGACTTCGATGTTCACCCGGTACTCATCGGTCAGCCCGTGGCGTTCGAGGAACCCGGCCACGGTTGCGACGTCGTAGTCGTATTGGTGCTTGGTGGGCTCCTGCGGCTTGGGCTCGATCAGCAGCGTCCCGGCGAAGCCGATCTTGTGCTTGTGCTCGGCGACCAGGGTCAGGAAGCGCGCGAACTGGTCTTCCTCGCGACGGAGGTCGGTGTTGAGCAGGGTCTCATAGCCCTCGCGACCGCCCCACAGGACGTAGTTCGCGCCGCCCAGTCGGTGGGTGGCCTCGAGCATGACCTTGACCTGGGCCGCCGCGTAGGCGAAGACCTCCGGGTCGGGATTCGTTGAGGCGCCGGCCGCGTAGCGCGGGTGGCTGAAGAGGTTCGCGGTGCCCCACAGCAGGCGGGCCCCGGTCCGGGCCATGTGGCCCTCGATCTCGCCCAGGATGGTGTCGAGGTTCGCGCTCGTCTCCGCGAAGGTGCGGCCCTCCGGCGCGACGTCGCGGTCATGGAAGCAGAAGAACGGCGCGCCCAGCTTGGCAAGGAACTCGAACGCGGCCTCGACTTTGATTCGCGCGGCGTCCATCGGCTCCGCACCGGCGGCCAGCCACGGCCGATCGAACGTGCCCGCGCCGAAGACGTCCGACCCGGGCCATGCGAACGAATGCCAGAAGCAGACGGCCACGCGGAGGTGGTCCGCCAACCGCTTCCCCAGGACCATCCGGTCGGGCTGGTAGACCTTGAAGGCGTACGGGTCGTCCGAGCGCAGTCCGCCGAACGGGATCCTCTCCGGGACGTCCTGGAAGAAGCTGGCTGCCATGACCGGGCCTCCTGTCGTGCGCCCGCGTGTCGGGTTCGAGGCCTCCAGTATGCGGCGGCCGCCGCGGTCCGTTTGGGGTTCCACGAGGGTTCGGCACTCGTCGCCGATGGCACGGTCGGCCAGGGTGGTGGTGAGGGGCCGCGCCCGGGCATCGCGGATCGACCGCATTCGGTCGAGCTGCGCGAATCGCGGCCGGCCGGCGTATAGTAGACCGACCGTCGGTCTGCTAATGACCGATGGGTCAGGAGAAGCCGCCAGGCATGGCCAGAACGTTGGATCACACCGCGCACGCCCTCCGCCGAGACGAGTTCATCGATGTCGCCCAGCGACTGATGGCGACGAAGGGTTACGAGCGCATGAGCATCCAGGACGTGCTCGACGAACTCGATGCCTCGAAGGGTGCCTTCTACCACTACTTCGATTCAAAGCAGGCGCTGCTCGAGGCCGTGATCGAACGGATGGTGGACAACGCACTCGAGTCGATCGCACCGATCGTGGTCGACCGGAACCTTTCGGGCCCGGCCAAGATCGAAGCCGTCTTCCGCGACATCGCCCGGATGAAGGCCGAACAGAAGGACCTCGTGCTTGCCTTCCTCGATGTCTGGCTGGCCGACGACAACGCGATCGTTCGCGAGAAATTCCGGCGCAGCATCACCCAGCGACTGACGCCGGTCATGGCCACCATCATTCGGCAGGGAAACGAGGAAGGCGCATTTCACACCGATGGGTCCCACGACGTCGCCCGTGTCCTGGTGTCGTTCATCCTGAGCACCCAGGACGTCGCCGTTGACTTGTTCGTTGCCCGCCAGGCGGATGCGATTCCGTACGCCGACGTGGAGCGCACCTTCGAAACGTACCGCGAGTCCTTCGAGCGGATCCTGGGCGCCACGCCGGGATCGGTCTCGTTCGTGGACGCCGCAACCCTGCGGCAGTGGTATCTCTGACCAACCCCGAGAGGAGACGCATGACCGCCATCATTCAGACCGAAAAGTTGACGAAGTCCTACGGCACCCATCGCGGCATCCTCGACGTGGACCTCGAGGTCAACCAGGGCGAGGTGTTCGGCTTCCTGGGGCCCAACGGTGCCGGGAAGACGACGACCATCCGAACCGTGCTCGACCTGATCCGACCAACGAGTGGCCGAGCCCTCGTCTTCGGCATCGAGTCCAGCGCGGACCCGGTCGCGATTCACCGCAGGGTGGGGTACATCCCCGGCGAGTTCATGCTGTACGACCGCCTGACGGGCGGGCAGACCCTGCGCTACTTCGCGAACCTGCGGGGCGGCGTGGACGCCGCCTACCAGGCATCGCTCATCGAGCGGTTCGACATTGACCCGTCGCGCCGGTTCAAGGAGTACTCCAAGGGAAACAAGCAGAAGATCGGGCTGGTGGTCGCCCTCCAGCATCGGCCGGAGCTCCTCGTCCTGGACGAGCCGACATCGGGTCTCGACCCGCTCATCCAGCAGTCGTTCTACGAGCTCGTGCGCGAGGCACGCGACGAGGGACGGACGATCTTCCTGTCCAGCCACATCCTCAGCGAGGTCGAGCGGACGTGCGATCGGGTGGCGATCATCCGCGAGGGCGAGCTGGTCAAGGTCGACCGGGTCGAGGCGCTGCGCGACCTCGCCCACCACCAGGTCGAGCTTCGGTTCACCGGTCCGGTCCCGACCTCCGAGTTCGAGTCCATCGCGGGCGTGAGCGAGATCGCCGCCGACGATCACGTCCTGCGGATGCGGGTATCGGGCCCTATCGCGCCGGTGGTGCGCGCCGCGTCCCGCTATGAGCTCGTCGACTTCGTCAGCCGCGAGCCCACGCTCGAGGAAACGTTCCTGGCCCAGTACGGCCGCGGGGCGAGCGCCCCGGCGGAGCCGACCAAAGGAACCGTCGCATGACCGCCCACGCAGATGCCCCGTCCGCTGCTGGCCGGACATCGGTCTCCACCTGGAGCCGGATCTATGGCTTGGGCAGCGTGTATGCCAAGACCCTCCGCGATTCCCGCCTCGCGTTCCTCATCGTCGGCGGCCTCCTGTGCGGGTTCATGCTCAGCGGCGCGGCCGCATTTGGGCAGGCGTATGCGACGCTCGAGGCGCGCCAGGACCTGGCCAACCTGGTCAACAGCCTCCCGCCGGTCATGCAGGGCCTGTACGGAACGCCCCATCCGCTCAACATCGAGACGCTGGGTGGATCGCTGGGCTGGAAGACCGGACCGTCACTCGCGCTCACGGCCGGCCTGTGGTCGGTCTTCGCCCTGGGCTCCACCCTCGCCGGCGAAGCTCGGCGGGGCAGCCTCGAGTTCGTCGCCGTCACGCCGTTCGGCAAGCGTCGGATTGCGCTGGAGAAGCTTGCCGCCCACCTGACGGTCATGGGCCTCATCGTCGTGGCCCTGACCCTGACGACCACGCTCAGCTCGAGCGTGTTCGGGAGCCTGCCCGGTGACGAGATCCCGCTCGACCGGGCACTCGGCTTCAGTCTCTGGGTTGGCCTCTGCGGCCTGGCGTCGGGAGCCGTCGCGTTCGCGCTGGCGCCGTTCCTCGGACGGGCCGGGGCGATCGGGGTCGGCGGCCTGGTCCTGGTCATCGGGTACTTCGTGAACGGGTACTCGAGTGCCGTGCCCGCCTTCGGGGGCATCGCCAACCTCACCTGGTTCGGCTGGACGGCAAACCACTTGCCGCTCTCGGGCCAGTCCGAGTGGTTGACCCTCATCCCGGTGGCGCTCGTGGCCGCGGGCCTGATGGCCGTCGGCGTCGAAGCGTTCGCGAGGCGCGACCTGGGGGTGACCCTGGGGCTGCGGATGCCCGGCATGCCCGGCCCACTGCTCGGCCTCAGCGGACCCGGCAGCCGCTCCTTCGGCGAGCGACTGCCCCTCGCCCTGTGGTGGGGGATCGGCATCGGCGTTTTCGGGTTCATCTTCGGCGCGGCCGCCGCCTCGTTCATTGACGCGTTGAGCGACCTGTCGCCCGAGACCTTTGCGATCTTCAAGACGCTCTTCCCGAACATCGACCTCAGTGGGGCGGGCGGCTTCCTGCAGCTGGTGTTCATCGAGTTCGGCTACATCCTGGTCGGGTTCGCGGCCGCGACCCTGGTTGCCGGGTGGGGATCGGACGAGTCCAGCGGACGGTTCGAGATGCTGCTCACCAGTCCTCTGGGCCGCGCCCGCCTGGCCATGGCCAGCGGTGGAGGGGTGATGGCCGCCATCGTGGTCATGACCTCTCTGGTCGCCGCCGGCATCGCGGTGGGGTCCGCGATCACGGGAGGTGACGTGGCGACCCCGGTGTCCGGGACGCTGGTCCTGGGCCTGTATGCCGCCGCCCTGGCCGGCATCGGTCTGGCCTTCGGCGGACTGTGGCGCTCATCGTGGGCTGGTGAAGTCGTGGCGGGGTTCGTGATCGTCACGTTCGTGATCGCGCTGGTGGGGCCTGCCCTCGAGCTTCCGAACTGGTTCCAGGCGCTTGCGCTCACCACCCACATGGGCCAGCCCATGATCGGGACCTGGGATTGGGCCGGAATCGCGGCCTGCCTCGCCCTGGCGATCGGCGGGATTGGGGTCTCCGCGTGGGGCCTGGCCCGCCGCGACGTGTCCGGGTGAGCTAGCCCGCGTTCAGTTCACCCCGCACCCGCGACCTATAATCCGCCGGCGTTCCGGCGTAGCTCAGTGGTAGAGCGGGCGGCTGTTAACCGCTTGGTCGTAGGTTCGAGTCCTACCGCCGGAGCCACTCTATGCTGCGTGGGACATGGGAACGGCGCGCGAGACCCCGCTCACCTCGGCCACCCAGGAGTACCTGGTCACCCTGCGCAACCTGGTGAGCAGCGGCCAGCCGGCCACGATCACCGGCCTCGCACGGCGACTCCAGGTCTCCCCGCAGGCCGCGTCCGAGATGATTCACCGCCTCCGGACCGAAGGTCTCGTTGAGCAGCGGGACGGTCGCCTCCTGACGCTTACTCGCCGCGGCCGAGCGCTGGGAGATGCCACGTTCAAGCGCCACGCCCTCATGGAGTGGCTCCTGAGCGGGGTGATCGGGATGGGCTGGGCCGAGTCCGATCACGAGGCCCATCTCTTGCAGGGCGCCATCTCGGAGGCGGTCGCCGCCCAGCTCGACGCGTTTCTCGGCCATCCCGAGACGTGTCCCCATGGCAACCCGATGACCGTGGCCATTGCGAAGAAACGCCCGCCCGGCATCCCGCTGAGCGCGTTCCCCTCGGGGAGCGAGGCGACCATCTACCGGATCACCGAGGAAGCGGAGGAGGACGGCGCGCTTCTCTCGTACCTCGACGCCCGCGGATTGCGCCCCGGGGCCGCGGTCGTGGTCCGGGCCAGCAGCGAGGTGGTGGACACCATCACCGTGGACGGGCCGCGCGGGTCCGCGACCTTCGGGACGCGGCCGGCGTCGCTCATCCTGGCCCTGCCCGGCACGGCGGATCCGAGCCTGTTTCATCGGCTGCCGAGCCCGCTCGAGCCCAAGTTCGCAGGCTGACCTGCATCACCGCCGCAAGGCGGCTTGACAACCTGGGCGACCTCCCGTAGTCTCTGCTCCGACCCACCCCATCGGAATTCGACCGGGAGTCTGCATGCTCGCCACCTTCGTCATCGGTCTGCGGGAAGGCCTCGAGGCCGCGCTCATCGTCGGCATCGTGGCGGCGTTCCTCAAGCAGAGCGGACGGACCGACGCCCTGCGCCTGGTGTGGATCGGTGTGGCCCTCACGGTCGCCTTTTGCGTGGCCTTCGCCATCGGTCTGCAGCTCTGGTCGGCCAACCTGCCGCAGGCCCAGCAGGAGGCGCTCGAGACGGTCATCGGCTTCGCCGCCGTGGCCATGGTCACCTACATGATCCTGTGGATGCGCCGCCACGCGCGCGGCCTGCGCCGGGACATCGAGGAGTCCGCTGCCACGGCCCTCGCCCGAGGCAGCGCCCTGGCCCTGGTGGCCATGGCCGTCCTCGCCGTCCTTCGCGAAGGGCTCGAAACCGCGGTGTTCCTGCTTGCCGCGTTCCAGGCCAGCCAGGCGCCGCTCGCCGCCGGCCTCGGGGCGGTGCTGGGGGTCGTGGTGGCGGTGGTCATTGGCTACGGCATCTATCGCGGCGGCGTGCGCCTCAACCTCGGCCGCTTCTTCCGGATCACGGGCGTCGTGCTCGTCTTCGTGGCGGCCGGGCTGGTTGCCACGTCGCTCCACACCGCGCACGCGGCGGGCTGGCTGAACATCGGTCAGGCCCAGGCGTTCGACCTGACCTGGCTCGTCCAGCCGGGGACCGTCCTGTCGTCGCTCCTCACCGGCGTGCTCGGGATCCCCGCCGAACCGGCCGTGATCGAGGTCATCGGCTACTTCCTGTACCTCGTCCCCATGCTCCTCGTCGTTCTTTGGCCGGCCCGTCCTGCCCGCCCGGCGCCGGCTCTCATCAACGCGGGCCCGGAGGTCACTGCATGAACCGTTCTCGCTCGACCCAGGTGCTCGTAACGGTCGTCGCTTCGGCGCTCCTCCTCGCAGGCTGCGGCCCATCGACCTCGGCCGAACCCTCGGGCGCCGGGTCCGCGAACACCCAGGTCAGCGTGACGATCACGAATGCGGGCTGCCCCGCCGATCCGGCGTCCGCACCGGCCGGAGACGTTGAATTCGAGATCACCAACCAGGATGGCGATCAGGTATCCGAGGTGGAGCTCCTCCACGACGGCGAGGTCCTGGCCGAGAAGGAAAACCTCGCGGTGGGCCTCTCGGGATCGTTCACGATCGAGCTCGAACCCGGTGACTACGTCCTGGAGTGCCCGGGCGCCGACGAGGACGAAACACCGTTCGAGGTGACGGCCGCCGAGTAGGCGACAGCACCGGCCCCACTCGCGAGGCACGGGCCTCGGCAGAGATTCGGCGGCTACACTCGGCTCTCTTCCCGTAGGCAGGTCCCCGCGTGCGCCGAATCCTCCTGTGGTGCGCCCGAAACGAGTGGCTTCGCGTCCACATCCCGCGCCTACCCGGCGCCCGACGCGCGGTTCGTCGCTTCATGCCCGGGGAGGACATGGGTGATGCGCTTCGAGCCGCCGGCGCGCTCCAGGAGCAGGGCATTCCCTCGATCCTCACCCACCTGGGCGAGAACCTGACCGATCTGGGCCAGGCCGAGGGAGTCGCCGCTCACTACCACGAGCTCATCTATCGGTCCGTCCGTGGCGGGCTCCACCCCGACGTGTCGCCCAAGCTGACCCAGCTGGGCCTGGACCTCGATCCGGAGGCAGCCTTCCGGCACGCGTTGCGCCTGGCCCAGCACACCCGCGAGTCGGGCGGGCGGTTCTGGCTCGACATGGAGGACTCGTCCTACGTCGATCGGACCCTGGACATCTACCGGCGCCTGCTCGCCGTCCAGCCGGGGATCGGGGTCTGCATCCAGGCCTACCTGCGCCGGACGCCGGACGACATCGATCGGCTGCGGCCCCTGGGCGCCTCGGTCCGGCTGGTGAAGGGCGCCTACAACGAGCCCGCGGAGCGGGCGTATCGGTCCAAGGGGGAGGTCTACACCGCTTACCGGGACCTGTCGGTCGGGATGCTGGCCGACGCGGCGGCGGGGCGAATGACCCTGGGCCTGGCCACCCATGACGTGGAGCTGATCGAGGAGATCGCCGGCATCGGCGCGCGGGCGGGACACGCCCGCACCGCGTTCGAGATCCAGATGCTGTACGGGATCCGGGCCGACCAGCAGCGGCGGCTGCGCGACGCGGGCTACCGGGTTCGGGTGCTCATCGCGTACGGCGAATACTGGTATCCGTGGTACGTACGGCGCCTCGCGGAGCGTCCCGCCAACCTGTGGTTCGCCGCTCGCCAGTTCTTCCCCTGGTAGGGAACCGTCACCCGCACGCCGGCGTCACAAGCACATGAATAGGCGCTGGTTCCTCGCGCTGTCCCTTGCAGCCAGCCTGGCGGCTTCGTGCCAGCCCGCCGCGGCGGTGACGGAGGTTCGCGGCACGGTCACCGCCGGACCGACATGCCCGGTCGCGACCGATCCGCCCGATCCGGCATGCGCCAATCAGGTGGTCGAGGGCGCAGTGATGGTCGTGACCGCGGCCGGCGGGGGAGCGGTCACCCGCTCAACGAGCGACGCGCAGGGCCGGTTCTCGGTCGATCTGGCGCCGGGCGCCTACACCTTGGTCCCGCAGCCAGTCGATGGGCTCCTGGGAACAGCTGCTCCGATGGACTTCGTCGTCATCGCGGGCGAGGCGCCGGACGAACTGGGGGTCGTGTACGACACCGGCATCCGCTAACGAAAGGGCCTAGCCCTCGGGGAGGGTGAATTCCTCGTCGATGGGGGCGGTGTTGCCCTCGTTGTCGAAGGTGGGGACCAGGATCCACATGAAGAAGGTCGCCGCCACCGCGAAGAAGAGCAGCATCGTGGCGCCGGCCTTGTCGCCGCCGCCGAGGAAGTACACCGCGTCCACGACGATGATCAGGAGCGGAAAGAACAGGATCCTCATGGCGTCGGCATGATAGCGAGGTGCCTCACACGATCCAGCCGCAGTCGGTGCGGCGGAGCGAAGCCGATCCTGCCGGCCGCGTGCCGGCGTCCGGATCCGCGGCCCGGACCAGGGCTCGCGCGCTGACCCGGTTGTCGGCCCGCTCCAGGGTGGAGCGGCGGACGGAGGGGTCCACCACCGGTGGGCCGGTCTCGGCGGAGTCGTTGAGCGCCTCCGGGGCGGGGGAGGACATCCGGACCCGGCCCTCGCGGGCGGTGACCACGGTCTGATCGGGGAACGCGAGCCACAGGCCGCGCATGCGGGCCACGAAATGCTCGGCCATGCCCGGCACGAGGAGGTCGACCTGGCCCTGCCCGCTGCGCCGATAGCCGCGCGGCCGCTCGTCGGCCCGGACCCGATCCACGAAGGGCTGGGCCAGGAGCTCGTTGAGGGCCGCCGTCACGCCTTCGGGCGCGATGACCTCTGCCCGACCGTTCTGGAAGGTGGCCGTCCCGACCAGGACGTCACCATCGGGACCGGCTCGGACGAGGTCGTAGGTGATTACGTCCTCGGTCCGCGGATCGGAGTCGCGCGAGAGCACGGACCGAGGATAGCCCGTTTGCTGGGCTAGAATCGGCCCGCCCCCGCGAGGAGTCCCACGTGGAACTGACCGAAGCCCAGCCCTACCGCGAGATGGTCACCGCTCAGACCGATGAGCAGATCGACACGTGGGCGGCGGACCTGTTCATCGACTTCGCCAAGCGCCGCGGAGTCGGCACCGCGGTGGCCGCCTTCAGCCACGCCGCGGGCCTCGACGCCCGGGGATTTCAGCGGGCGTTCCTGGTGGGCGGCGGCCCGGACCACGTGGTCGGGATCGACACGGCGGGCGAGCTCTCGGCCCCCATCTTCGAGCTGCCCAAGGCGGTGGCCGGCCTGCGCCGGACCGATCCGGAGGCGCGCGGCAAGCTCGTCGACTTCCTGGTCGACCACCGGGAGGTCATGTCCTACACCCCGTGAGGGGTGCCCCGACTACTCCTCGCGCGTGGCGCGGACGATGGCGATCGCGTTCTCGAGCTTGAGCTTCGTGATGGTCAGGTACTTGGCCAGGTTGTCCCGGTTGGTGGCCGGGATCTCCTCGATGACCTCGTGCTGGCGCAGCAGGACTGCCAGCTCATCTACCACCGTGGCCAGCCGGCTCTTGAGGTCCAGCAGGGCGTCATCGGTGTTCTTCGCCGCGACCACCACCCCGGCGGCCGTCCGGCCCCGGCGCTTCGGTCGCTCGGATGCGTCCTTCTCCTTCGGGTCTGCCGATCCGGTCAGGCGGCGGAGCTTGGCGAGCGTCAGCTCGCCGTTTGCCACGCGCTTGGCCAGCTTGCGGCGGGTCTTGTCATCGGTGACCTTCATCAGCTCATAGGCGTGGCTGATGGTGTCCCTTCGGCCCGCGACCAGGTCACGGACCTCGGGCGGAGCATCGGCCAGGCGGAGCCGGTTCTCGACGTAGCCCTTGTCCTTGCCGATCTTGGCGGCGAGCTGCCGGATCGAGTAGCCGAGGACCAGCATCTTGCGATACATGGCCGCCTCTTCCAGGGGCGACACGTCCTCGCGCTGGAGGTTCTCGATGATCGAGACCTCGAGCGCAGTCTCCTCGTCGTACTCCAGGACGACGGCCGGGATCGTTTCCAGCCCGGCGATCCGCGAGGCGCGCCACCGCCGCTCCCCGGCGATGAGCTCGAACTGGGTGCCCGCGGGCCGGACCAGGATGGGCTGCAGGACGCCGTGCTCGCGGATGGAGTCGGCCAGCTCGGCCAGCGAGTCCTCCTCGTACGAGAGGCGCGGCTGCGCCGGGTTGGGGAGGATCTTCGTGACCGGGATGTCCCGGATCTGGGCGCGCGTGGTGCGCGACTCGATCAGGGACACGATGCCCGGCGTCAGCTCGGTCGCCGCGGCCTCGTCGAAGAGTCGGGCGATGTTGTCTTTGAAGACTGGTTGCCTAGCCAAGTTCGATGACCTCCCGTGCCAAGTCCCTGAAGGCGTGGGCGGCCGGCGAGGACGGAGCGTATTCCGTGACCGGTCGGCCGGTGAGCGGCGCCTCCCCGAGCTTCACGGTGTTCTTGATCATGGTGTTGAAGACCCGATGGTCGCCGAGCTCGCGCAGGTTCTCGAGCATCTCGCGGGCGAGGATGGTTCGGCCGTCATAGAAGGTCGGGAGCAGGCCCAGGATCTCGAGATCGTGGTTCAGCTTGACCCGGATGGTGTTGATGACCTTGATCAGGGCGGTGAGGCCCTTGATCGCGTAGAACTGGGTCTGGACCGGGATGATCACGCGCGACGAGGCAACCAGCGAGTTGATGGTCAGCAGGCCGAGCGTGGGCGGGCAGTCGATCAGCACCACGTCGAACTGGCGATCAGCCGATCCCGCGATCGCATCGCGGAGCACCATTTCGCGACCGATGACCGTGAACAGCTCGATCTCGGTCGTGGCCAGCTCGAGTGTCGCGGGCGCAACCGACAGGCCGGACACCTGGGTCTCCACGATGATCTCGTCCAGAGAGACGCGATCCTCGCTGAGCACGTCCGCCATGGACCGGCGCACCTCTGACAGCGCGACGCCCAGGCCGACCGTGAGGTTTGCCTGCGGGTCCATGTCGATGCACAGGACGCGATAGCCGAGTTCGGCGAGCGCGCCACCGAGGTTGATCGTGCAGGTCGTCTTGCCGACGCCACCCTTCTGATTCGCCAGCGAGATCACTTTGGTCAAGGCAAACACCTTCCGCGGTTGCGTTCTTCGGGCTGCTGAATCGCGGTCTGCGAGTCGCGTTCGATGATAGGGAGGGTGCCTCTCATCGGTAACCCGGGTTATCCACAACCACGGGGAGTGTCGATGTCTTTGTGCAAAGACGAGCCTCTATACTCGGACTTGTCCACCACCAGCCCTGCGGGCCCATAGCTCAGTGGTCAGAGCATCCGGCTCATAACCGGCTGGTCGCAGGTTCGATCCCTGCTGGGCCCACCATCGACGATGTGGAGAAATGGTGTCGACTTCGGACAAGCTCCAGCACCTCGAAGAGCTTCGACGCGCCGCCCAGCTGGGTGGTGGCGAGGAGCGCATCGCACAGCAACATGCGCGCGGCAAGCTCACGGCGCGCGAGCGTCTCGAGATCCTGCTCGACGAAGGATCGTTCGCGGAGCTCGATGCATTCGTGACCCATCGGGCCGAGGACTTCGGTCTCGACGAGGAGCGCTACCTCGGTGACGGCGTGGTCACCGGGTGGGGAATGATCAACGGGCGCACGACCTTCGTGTACGCCCAGGACTTCACGGTGTTCGGTGGATCGCTGTCGGAAGCGCACGCCGAAAAGATCTGCAAGGTGATGGACCTGGCGGTGGCGACCGGCGCACCGATCATCGGTCTGGCGGACTCGGGTGGCGCGCGCATCCAGGAAGGCGTCGTGTCGTTGGGCGGATACGCGGAGATCTTCCTGCGCAACACCCAGACCTCGGGCGTGGTCCCGCAGATCTCCATCGTCCTCGGCCCGTGCGCCGGTGGCGCGGTGTACTCGCCGGCGATCACCGACTTCACGGTGATGGTGGATGGGTCGAGCTACATGTTCGTCACCGGGCCGGCGGTCGTGAAGACCGTGACCCACGAGGACATCGACCTGGAGGGATTGGGCGGCGCGCGCGTCCACAACGAGGTGAGCGGCGTCGCGCACTTCCTCGCGTCGTCGGAGCCGGCCGCGTTATTGCTCGCGCGCCAGATTCTCGAGTACCTGCCCCAGAACAACGTGGACCCGGTGTCCGTGCGCAAAGACTGGTCGCCGCCGACCGCAACCGCGGATGAGCTGGACGCGCTCATTCCGGATTCGGCGCAGCAGTCCTACGACATGCACCAGGTCATCAGCGGAATCGTGGACGCCGATTCGTTCCTCGAGGTCCATGCCGGGTTCGCGCGCAACGTCATCTGCGGGTTCGCGCGGGTCGAGGGTCGCGCGGTGGGTGTCGTCGCCCAGCAGCCCGACGTGCTGGCCGGCGTCCTGGACATCGACGCGTCCGACAAGGCGGCGCGATTCGTCCGGACCTGCGACTGCTTCAACGTCCCGTTGCTGACCCTGGTGGACGTGCCCGGGTTCCTGCCCGGTGTCGACCAGGAACATCGCGGGATCATTCGCCATGGTGCCAAGCTGCTGTACGCGTACGCGGAGGCAACGGTTCCCAAGGTGACGGTCATCACCCGCAAGGCATACGGCGGGGCGTACGACGTCATGAGCAGCAAGCACATCCGTGGCGACCTGAACTTCGCGTGGCCCACTGCCGAGATCGCGGTCATGGGCGTCGAGGGCGCGGTGAACATCGTGTTCCGCGACCGCATTGCACAAGCCGCGGATCCGGACGCCGAACGCGCGCTGCTGGTCGCCGAGTACGAGGCCCAGTTCGCCAACCCGTACGTCGCCGCGTCGCGCGGCTACGTCGACGAAGTGATCCGCCCGTCGGAAACGCGTGCCCGCGTCGCCGGGGCGCTCGCGGTTCTCGACGGCAAGCGGCAGGTCGCTCCGCGCCGGAAGCACGGGAACATCCCGCTCTGACCGGGCGCCGGTCGCGGCTTCGATCGTCTGTCTGTGCGCAAAGACAGTGACCTCCCCATGACCCCGCCCTTCGGCCGCGTTCTGGTCGCCAACCGCGGCGAGATTGCGATTCGGGTGATCAGCGCCTGCCACGAGCTGGGCATAGAAGCGGTGGCGGTCTACTCCGAGGTGGACCGGGACGCGCCACACGTCCGGGCAGCCGACACCGCGGAGTTCATTGGTCCGGCGGCGCCGGCGGCCTCGTACCTGTCGGTGGATGCGGTACTGGCCGCCGCCCAGCGGTCGCGCGCCGAAGCCATCCATCCGGGCTACGGATTCCTCAGCGAGAACGCGGCGTTCGCCCGGGCGGTCACCGCGGCCGGCCTGGTGTTCGTCGGGCCGCCGCCCGAGACGATGGAGCGGCTCGGCAACAAGCTTGCCGCGCGGCAGACCGCGGTTGACGCGGGGGTGCCGGTGACGCCGGGCCTCATGGTGTCGACCGATGACGCGCCGGCCGCGGACATTGAAGCGATTGGATTCCCGCTGATGGTCAAGGCTGCGGCCGGCGGCGGCGGACGCGGCATGCGCCGGGTGGACCGCGCCGAGGACCTGGCGGACGCGCTGTCGCTCGCGCGCCACGAGGCCGAGTCCGCGTTCGGTGACGGGACGCTGTACGTCGAACGGCTGGTGGTGGGCGCGCGTCACGTCGAGGTCCAGATGCTGGGCGACCAACACGGCAACCTCGCCGTCCTGGGCGAGCGCGACTGCTCCATCCAGCGACGGCATCAGAAGCTGGTGGAGGAAGCGCCCGCCCCGGGCCTCGCGTCCGAGACCCGCGAGCGCCTGGCCGCCGACGCGCGCCGGGTCGCCCAGGCCGTCCCGTTCCACAACGCGGCCACGGTCGAGTTCCTGGTCGACGCCGAGCAGCACCACTGGTTCGGGGAGATGAACACCCGGCTCCAGGTGGAGCACGGCGTGACCGAGCTGGTGACCGACGTGGACATCGTGGCCTGGCAGCTGCGCATCGCGGCCGGGGAGCGGCTCCCTCCCGAAGTGCTGGACACGCAGGTCCGGGGCCACGCCATCCAGGCCCGCATCTACGCCGAGGATCCGTGGGACGGGTTCCGGCCGGCCGGCGGCCGGATCGGGGCGTGGGTCATGCCCGACGGCCCGGGCATCCGGGTGGACGGCGGCAGCGAGGCGGACATGACCCTCCCCAGCGAGTACGACCCGCTCCTGGCGAAGCTCATGGTCCATGCGCCGGATCGCCCGGCCGCGGTGGCGCGTCTCCGTCGAGCCCTGGATGAGACGGCCGTCGGGGGCGTGCCCACGACCCTGGGCTTCCACCGCTGGCTGGTTGACCAGCCGCCCTTCGTGGACGGCGCCTACGACACCGGCTTCGTGCCCGAGCACTGGGGCGACGGACCGCCCCTGACCGATGCCGACCGATCCCTGGCCGCAGCGGCCGTGGCCGCGGCGGCAGCCGACCCCGCCCTTCCGCCCGGGGGCCGGGACGGCCCCGAGCCCGCCCAGTCGGCCGTCACCGCTGAGCGTCCCTGGGCACGCCTCTCCCGCGAGGAGGCGCTGGACCGATGAGCACCGATCGGGAGCTCGAGGTTGCCGGGGAGGCGCTCGTCCCCGAGCCGGGCTGGACGCTGACCTGGGAGGACCGTCTCCACGGCCGCGCGGTCCTGCGCCGAGACGATGAGGCCGAGACGATCCTGGTCGAGGGAGGGCCAACGTCCTGGGTGGTGACCGTTCGGGGCCGGCGCATCGAGGTCACCGCCCGCTCCCACCGGGACCGGCTCCTGGCCGAAACCGCCGAGCAGGGCCTGCGCCGGCGCGGGCCGGCCGAGGTACGGGCCACGCTCCCCGGCCTCGTCCTGCGCGTGGCCGTCGAGGTGGGGGACGAGGTCGCAGAGGGTGCCCCGCTGGTCACGGTCGAGGCTATGAAGATGCAGAACGAGATCCGTGCCCCGCGGTCCGGGCGGGTCAGCACGGTCGAGGTCGCGAAGGGCCAGACGATCGCTTCGGGCGCGGTCCTCGTCCGGCTGGCGGACCTCGACCCGTAGAATCGGCCGCGTGACGAGCGCGGACGACCCAGCGCGCGGCGCGGAGGACGCGCCGCGGCGCCATCGGTCTGGATCGGGGATCGACATCCGCGACGTCTATCGGTCCTCCGACGTGGATCCCGGCCTCGAGGAGCGGCTTGGCGAGCCGGGGAGCTACCCGTACACCCGGGGCATCCACGCCTCGGGCTACCGCGGGCGCCCGTGGACCATGCGCCAGTACGCGGGCTTCACCTCGCCCGAGGAGTCCAACCTCCGCTTCCGCGACCTGCTGGCCGGGGGGCAGACGGGCCTCTCGGTGGCCTTCGACCTGCCCACCCAGATGGGCTACGACAGCGACGACGCGCGCGTCGCCGGGGAGGTGGGCCGAGTGGGGGTGCCTATCGACACGGTCCACGACATGGCCCGCCTGTTCGCGGGGATCGACCTGGCCACGGTCAGCACCTCGATGACGATCAACGCCACCGCGGCCATCCTGCTGGCCCTGTACGAGGCGGTCGGGCGCCGCCACGGGGTAGGGCCCGAGAAGCTCCGCGGGACGGTCCAGAACGACATCCTCAAGGAGTACGTCGCGCGCGGGACGTACATCTTCCCGCCCGAGCCGTCCCTGCGCCTCGCGACCGACCTCATCGAGTACTGCCGCGCGGAGCTGCCCCAGTTCAACCCGATCAGCATCAGCGGCTACCACATGCGCGAAGCGGGGGCGACCGCGGTCCAGGAGCTGGCCTTCACCTTCGGCAACGCGATCACGTACTCGGACGCGGCCCTCGCGCGTGGCCTGTCCTTCGACGACTTCGCCCCGCGCCTGTCCTTCTTCTTTGCCTCGTTCAACGACCTGTTCGAGGAGGTGGCCAAGTTCCGGGCCGCCCGGCGCCTGTGGGCGCGGATCGCGCGTGACCGATACGGAGCGACCGATCCAAAGAGCATGACCCTGCGCTTCCACGTCCAGACCGCGGGCTCCACCCTGACCGCCCAGCAGCCCGAGACGAACACGGTCCGGACCACGATCCAGGCCCTGGCCGCGGTGCTGGGTGGGGCCCAGTCCCTCCATACCAACGCCCTGGACGAGGCCCTGGGCCTGCCCAGCCCCGAAGCCGCACGCTTGGCCCTGCGGACCCAGCAGGTGCTCGCCTACGAGTCGGGGTTGACCGCGCCCATCGACCCGCTGGGCGGGTCGTGGTACGTGGAAGCCCTGACCGATGCCCTGGACACGAAGGCGTCGGCCGAGCTGGCGCGCCTGGACGAGCTGGGCGGGCCATTGGTCGCCCTGGAGGCGGGCTACCAGGCCGGGGCGATTGCCGATGCGGCGTATGCCGACCAGCGCGCCTTCGAGGCGGGGGAGATGGTCGTGGTCGGGGTCAATCGCTTTGCCGATCCGGACGCTGCCGCCGTGCGTCCCCAGCCCCAGCGAATCGACCCCGCGGCCGAGCGCGCCCAGGCGGAGCGAACGCGGGCTGTCCGGGAGGGCCGCGATACGGCTGCGGCGGCCGCCGCCCTCGACGCGCTGACTGCCGCCGCGCAGGGAACCGAGAACCTCCTGCCCCGGATCCGCGCCTGCGTGGAGGCGGAGGTCACGCTCGGCGAGATCGCCGATGCCCTGCGCGCGGTGTGGGGCGAGTTCCAGCCATGACCGAGCGCGGCTCCGCCCTGGGGCCCATCGATCACGTGGCGGTTGTCGTGCGGTCCATCGACGCCTCGCTGCCGCGCTACGCGGAGCTGTTCGACCTGTCCCCCGACGAGCCGCCCCGGGTCGTGACCGCCCAGGGCGTGAAGCTCTGCTTCCTGCCCACCGGTCCCGCGCCAGCGGCCCGCCTGGAGCTCATCGAGCCGGTGGATCCGCAGAGCGGCGTCGCCCGATTCCTCGCCGCGCGGGGCGAGGGTCTGCACCACGTGTGCTTCGGCACCTCGGACCTCGCCGCCGAGCTCGCTCGCCTGTCCGCGGCCGGCGCCGAGCTGATCGACCAGGCGCCGCGCCCCGGTGCCGAGGGGCCGGTGGCGTTCGTCCATCCCCGAACCCTGGACGGCGTGCTCTGGGAGCTGCTCGAGACGGACGGACCGCCCGAGGACCAGTAACCGACCCGCTAGCCGACCGCTAGCCGACCGGCCCGCGCAGCAAGGCCGGAATCTGGAGCGGCGAGTCCGCGATCCGGACACCTGCGGCACGCAGCGCTTCGCGCTTCGACTCCGCGGTGCCGGCACCACCGGAGATGATCGCCCCGGCATGACCCATCCGACGGCCCGGCGGGGCCGTCCGCCCGGCGATGAAGGCGGTCACCGGCTTCGTGATGTGCTCCGCGATGTGCGCCGCCGCGCGCTCCTCCTCGTCGCCCCCGATCTCTCCGATCAGGACGACGGCCTCCGTGTCCGGATCGGCCTGGAACAGGTCGAGGACCTCGATGAAGTTCGTGCCGATGATCGGGTCGCCCCCGATGCCCACGCAGGTCGATTGGCCGAGCCCCTCATCGGTCAGGGCCTGGACCACCTCGTAGGTCAGCGTGCCGGACCGGCTGACCACGCCGACCGTGCCGCGCCGGTGGATGTTGCCCGGGATGATCCCGACCTTGGCCTGCCCGACGGACGTGGCGCCCGGACAGTTGGGGCCAATGAGCCGGACGCCCTGGCGGCGCAGGGTGTGGTACACGCGGAGCATGTCGAGGGCGGGAATGCCCTCGGTGATGCAGAAGATCAGACCGATGCCGGCCGCCGCCGCCTCGAGCATCGCGTCGGGGGCGAATGCGGCCGGGACATAGATCACGCTCGTGTTGGCCCCCGTCTCGCGGATCGCCTGCTCGACGGTGTCGAAGACCGGGACCCGGTTGTTGAAGGTCCATTGCCCACCCTTGCCCGGCGTGACCCCCGAGACGACCGGAGTCCCGTAGTCGAGCATGGCCTGACCGTGGAACTGGCCCTCGCGGCCGGTGATGCCCTGGATCAGGAGGCGCGTCTCCTGGTTGACGAGGATGCTCACGTCGCGCCACCGCCCTCGACCGCCGCCACGGCGAGCTCGGCCGCCTCGTCCAGGCTGTAGGCCGTCTGGAGGTCCGCCTCCTCGAGGATGAGCGCCGCCTCGTCGGCGTTGGTGCCCACGATCCGCACGACCATCGGTACGACGCGGTCCAGGGCGGCGCGCGCCTCGACAATGCCGTGCGCGACCTCGTCGCCGCGGGTGATGCCCCCGAAGATGTTGATCAGGACGGCCTTCACGTTGGGGTCGGACAGGATGATCCGGAACGCGGCCGCCACCCGCTCTTGGCGCGCCCCGCCGCCGATGTCGAGGAAGTTCGCGGGCTCGCCGCCGGCCAGCTTGACCAGGTCCATGGTGGTCATGGCCAGCCCGGCACCGTTGACCATGCAGCCGATCGTGCCGTCGAGTTTGATGAAGCTGATCCCCGCCTCGCGGGCCGCGATCTCCGCCGGGTCCTCCTCGGCCAGGTCGCGCATGGCCTCGATGTCCGGGTGGCGGGGGAGGGCCGAGTCGTCGACCACGATCTTCGCATCCAGGACGAGGAGCCGACCATCGGTGGTCGTCGCCAGGGGGTTGATCTCGGCCAGCTCCGCGTCGGAGCCGAAGAACGCGGCCGTCAGGCCCTCGAGGATGGTCGCGAAGGTGGACCGATGCTCCTCGGGGATGGCCAGGAAGGCGGTCACCGTTTCCACGTCGGTGGGCTGCAGCCCCAGCAGCGGGTCGAGCGCGTGGCGGAGGAGGGCGTCCGGGTTGGTGTGGGCCACCTCTTCGATCTCGATCCCGCCCTCGGCGCTGGCGATGATCGTCACCGCCTTCGCGCCGCGGTCCAGCACGAGACCCAGGTAGTACTCGTGCGCGATGTCGACCGCGGGAGCGATGAGGAGGGTGTGGACCGCGCCACCGGCGATGGTCAGACCAAGGATGTCGCGCGCGCGAGCCTCCGCCTCGTCCGGGTTGGCGGCCAGCTTCACGCCACCGGCCTTGCCGCGCCCGCCGGCCAGGACCTGGGCCTTCACGACCACCGGGACCCCCATCCGTTCCGCCGCCTCGCGCGCGCCCGCGGGCGTCGTCACCACGTCGCCCGGGCCCAGCGGCAGGCCGTAGCGGGCGAGGATCTCCTTGCTGCGGAACTCCTGGAGCTTCACCCGCCGAGCGTACCCGACCGGCCCGCACCCGACCGGCCGCCGGCCGCGGCCATACATCCCGGGTCTGGCCGAGTCACCAGCCAACCGGTACGCTCCATGTCCTCACGCGAGGAGGATCGGTTCGCTGGTCTGGATCGTGATTTCCGCGACGGCAGGTGCTCTCCTGGCCGCCATTCCGCTGGCCATCTGCCTGTGGGTCGTCTGGCCTGCGCTCAGGTTGCGCCGGGCTTCTGGCCTCGGGTTTGGCCTTGCCGCGGCACCCGCGGTGGTGGTTCCCATCCTCCTGTTGGTCTCGATCGCGGTGCCCATTCCGCTCCTGGCCGTGGTCGTCCCGTGGACCCTTGTCCTCATCTCGGCGATCTGGCCGCAACTCGTGGTCCGCCTGACCGGTGGTGCACGCCCGCTGGACAGCGACGTCGAGGCGGCCATCTCCTCGGCCCGCGAGGTCTGGTCGCGGTATGAGCAGGGCGACCTCGACGGAGCCGCGGGTTCGGTCGATCGCCTCGAGACAGTCAGGACGACGACCACCAGCCGATACATCGACTTGTGGCAGCGTTTTGCCTCCCAGGCTCCCGGGTCGGGCGAGGAAGCCGGTCGATCACGAGAGGAGACCCTTCAGCAGATCCGCCTGGAGACCTTCGTGATCGCGGCTCGCGGGCCGACGCCGCAGAGGAGTCGGTGGGCCGCGGTGATGTTGGCCGCCGTGATCGGGGCAAGCCCAACGTTGATCGAGGCCCGGGCCTGCATTGGGGTCGAGCTGCTGCTCCCGTCGACCTCGACCGAGTTCACCACCGAGGTTCCTTCGTTCCTCCACGATCCAGAGCCTGGCGCACGGCTGGTGAGCGACTTGGTGTTGACCCTCGAGCAGGAAGCCGCCACGCGGTTCGACCCTGATTCGTACCAGCAGCTCGTGGACGCTGGATTCGTGCTCGCCTCCCACCGTGTCTGGCTGACGCCGCAGGGCGAGCAGATTGAGGCCAGCGAAGCCATCTTTGAGCATGCGGACGGCGCGCTGAGATTCCACCAACAGGTGAATCGGTATGCGTGCCAGTTCTCCAACGAGGCGTTCGCCGGTCCTGATGGTTCGGTGGGGCTGCAGGTGCGCCATTCGACCGGACCGCATCCCATCGTGGAGCAGGTGAGCTGGGTCTTCGGTGCGCGCCGCTACGTCGTCAGCGTCGGAACGGTCGAGGCGCCCCCGGATCACGAACGGGTGATCCACCTGGCCGAGGAGGCCATGGACGTTTCCCGCCCGTAGTTGCCGCCCGCGTCGCTCAACGCGCCGACCTACACTGACCCGCGCACGGCCGGCGCTCTGACCGGCGCGCAAGGGGAGTCCCTCCGCCGATGACCTACGAGGTGACGCTCATCCCGGGCGACGGGATCGGGCCCGAGATCGCGGCCGCTGCACAGGAGGTGCTCGAGGCCACCGGGCTGGGCTTCGCATGGGACGAGCAGACCGCCGGCGAGGCCACCCTGACCAGCGAGGGGACTCCGCTCCCGGACCGCGTGGTCGACAGCATCCGCCGCACGAAGGTCGCCCTGAAGGGCCCCATCACCACGCCGGTGGGCGGCGGGTTCCGCAGCGTGAACGTCGCGCTCCGCCAGGCGCTGACCCTGTATGCCAACGTCCGGCCCGCGCGGTCGATGCGCGGGGTCCCGTCACGCTACGAGGGGATCGACCTTGTCGTCGTCCGCGAGAACACCGAGGACCTGTACGCCGGCAACGAGCGGATGGTCAGCGAGGACGAGGCGGAGAGCATCAAGACCATCACCCGCGGGGCGTCGGAACGGATCGCGCGCTACGCCTTCGAGTACGCGGTCTTGAACCATCGGTCCACGGTCACCGCGGTCCACAAGGCGAACATCATGAAGCTGACCGACGGTTTGTTCCTGGACTCCTGCCGGCGGATCGCGGCGCCATACGAGGGGCGGATCGTGTTCCAGGACCGGATCGTGGACAACATGTGCATGCAGCTGGTCCAGAAGCCCGAGGCGTATGACGTCCTGGTCGCGCCCAACCTGTACGGCGACATCATCAGTGACCTCGCCGCCGGACTGGTGGGCGGCTTGGGCATCGCCCCGGGGGCCAACATCGGGGAGGACGCCGCCGTATTCGAGGCAGTCCACGGATCCGCGCCGAAGTACGCCGGCCAGGACCGAGCGAACCCCACCGCGCTCATCCTGTCGGCGGCGCTCATGCTTCGCCACCTGGGCGAGGTCGATGTCGGGGCACGGATCGAGGAAGCCGTGCGGTCGGTCATCGGTGAGGGGGAAATCTGCACCGCGGACCTGGGCGGCACGGCGGGTACGAAAGCCTATGGCCACGCGGTGGCCGAACGGGTGCGCGCCCTCGGGGCCGCCGCGTGACCCTGACCGAGCGCGCGGGACAGGCCCAGTCGCGGGTCCTGCGCTACCGCGTCTCCTGGGCGCAGCTGGCCTGGTTCGGGCATCGGCTGTCGGGCATCGGTGTGTTGCTCTACCTGTTCATGCACATCGTCGAGACCTCGATGGTGTTGCTCGGGCCGGACGTCTACAACACGACCCTGGGCCTGTTCCACAACCTGCCCATCCGCCTGGGGGAGGTCCTCCTCATGGCGGCCCTCGTTTACCACTCGCTCAACGGGCTGAAGGTGATCCTCATCGACTTCGTGCCCGCCGCCACGGCGTGGTACCGCCCGCTCACCTATGGCGTGATCATCGCCACCGTGGTGGCCATGGTCCCCCTGGCCGTGATCATGACTGCGCCGTTCATGCCGTGGTGAGCCGATGAGCGTGGGGCGCACCGTCTGGCTGGGCAACCAGCCCGTTCCCCGCCGCGGGCCGCCGGTCGGCACCGGCCGCGAGCGGTTCTGGTGGTGGTTCATGCGCCTGTCCGGGCTGGCCCTGGTCATCCTGGCGCTGGGCCACATGCTGATCATGCACGTCCTCGTGCAGCTCACCGGCCAGGAGCTCAACTTCGCGTTCGTGACCAGTCGATGGGGGACGCCGTTCTGGCGGATCTACGACGCGCTCCTCCTGATCCTGGCCCTCACCCACGGCGTCAACGGCGCCCGGGTGGTGATCACCGACCTCGTCGAGGCGCCGACCATCCGCCGCCTGCTGATCGGTGGCCTGGGCCTGATCGCCGTCCTGTGGCTCCTGCTGGGCCTGCTGGTCGTGATCTTCTTCAACCCGGATGGTGCGCCGCCTGTCGGCCCCATGTCGTGAGGTCGCCGACATGAGCGTCCCCATGGTCGGGCGTGGCCCGGCTGCCACCGCCCGGGTCCACGTCCTCGACGCGATCGTCGTCGGCGCCGGCGGGGCTGGCCTGTATGCCGCCCTGGAGCTGAAGCGCGGCCTGGGCACCGGGGGACGGGTGGGCGTGGTGTCCAAGCTCTATCCGACCCGCTCCCACACCGGCGCGGCGCAGGGCGGGGTGTGCGCCGCGCTGGGGAACACCGAGGAGGACCACTGGGAATGGCACTGGTGGGACACGGTCAAGGGCGGTGACTACCTGGTCGACCAGGACGCGGCGGAGGTGATGTGCCGCGACGCCGTCCAGACCATCCGCGACCTCGAGCACCTGGGGCTGCCGTTCGACCGCACTCCGGAGGGGCTCATCGACCAGCGCCGGTTCGGCGGCCACTCGCGCAACCACGGGGAGGCGCCCGTCCGCCGGTCCTGCTACTCGGCCGACCGCACGGGCCACGCCATCCTCCAGACCCTGTACCAGCAGTGCATCCGCCACGAAGTGACGTTCTTCGACGAGTACCAGGTCCTGGACCTGCTCATGCCCGACGGACCCGGTGGGCGGGTGAGCGGGGTGGTGGCCGTGCGCCTGGCGACCGGGGAGCTGACCGTGTTCCTGTCCAAGGCCGTGCTGTTCGCGACCGGCGGCTACGGGATGGTCTACAAGGTCACGTCCAACGCCCACACTCTTACCGGTGACGGGGTGGCCATCGCGTACCGGCGGGGGCTCGCCCTGGAGGACATGGAGTTCTACCAGTTCCACCCCACCGGGATGTACAAGCTCGGCTTCCTCCTGTCGGAGGCCATGCGCGGCGAGGGCGGGATCCTGCTCAACGGGAAGGGCGAGCGCTTCATGGAGCACTACGCCCCGACCATGAAGGACCTCGCCAGCCGCGACGTCGTGAGCCGCAGCATCTACCAGGAGATCGCGGCCGGTCGGGGGATCAACGGCCAGGACTTCGTCCACCTCGACGTCCGCCACCTGGGCCGCGAGATCCTCGACCACAAGCTGCCCGACATGGCCGGCTTCATCCGGACCTACTTCGGGCTGGAGCCGCTCACCGACCTGGTCCCCATCCAGCCCACCGCCCACTACGCCATGGGCGGGATCCCGACCGACGTGGACGGCCGGGTCCTGGGTGACGGGCTGGCGCACGTGGTGCCCGGCTTTTACGCGGCGGGGGAGTGTGCGTGCGTGAGCGTCCACGGAGCGAACCGGCTTGGGACGAACTCGCTGCTCGACATCCTCGTCTTCGGGCGGCGGGCGGGGATTGCCATGCTCGAAGCCATCCCCGATGCGCCCGCCGCCGGGCGCGACCCGGAAGCGGAGGCGCGCGCGGCCGCCCGGCTGGGCGACCTGCTGGCCACGACCCACGGCGAGCGACCGGCGACCATCCGGACCGAGCTGCGCGAGCTCATGTTCACGAAGTGCGGCGTGTACCGGACCGGGGAGCAGCTGGCCGAGGCCCGCGTGGGCGTGGCCGCCCTGCAGGAGCGCGCGACGAGCCTGCGCCTGGACGACCACGGGGTTCGCTACAACACCGACCTGGTCGACGCCCTGGAGCTGGGCTACCTGCTCGACTGCTCGGAAGCCATGGTCACCTCGGCCGAGGCCCGCACCGAGAGCCGCGGGGCGCACGCCCGGGAGGACTTCCCCGACCGCGACGACGAGCAGTGGATGCGCCACTCCCTGGCCACCCGGGGAGCGGGGGGCGCCGTGGCGCTGACCTACAAGCCGGTCACCGTGACCGAGTTCCAGCCGGCACCGCGGGTCTACTGACCGATGGACGTCGAGCTCCGCGTTCGCCGCTTCAACCCCGAGCAGGACACCACTGCCCGGTGGGAGACCTACTCCCTCGAGGCCGATCCGTCCGACCGGGTCCTGGACCTGCTCCACCAGGTCAAGTGGTTCCAAGACGGCACGCTGACCTTCCGTCGCTCGTGCGCGCACGGGGTGTGCGGCTCGGACGCGATGCTCATCAACGGGCGGAACCAGCTGGCCTGCTCGGTCCTGGTTCGCAACGCCGGATCGCGAATCAGCGTGGAGCCGCTCCGCGGCCTGCCGGTGGTCAAGGACCTGCTGGTCGACCAGGAGGGTTTCTGGGAGAAGTACCGCGGGGTGCTGCCGTTCCTGGTCAACGACGAAATCCCGGAGGACGGCCTCGAGCGGCGCCAGTCACCACAGGACCGGGCCCTGTACGAGGACACGAGCCGCTGCATCATGTGCGCCGCCTGCACCACGGCCTGTCCCGTGTTCTGGACCAACCCCGACTACGTCGGCCCGGCCGCCATCGTGAATGCCCATCGGTTCATCTTCGACAGCCGCGACACGGCCCACGAGGAGCGACTCGAGCTCATGGCCGACGCGGACGGGGTGTGGCGCTGCCGAACCGTGTTCAACTGCGTCGAGGCGTGCCCGCGGGGCATCAACGTCACGCGCGCGATCATGGAGGTCACCCGGGCCATCGACGAGCGCGCATGACCCGACTCCTGATCCATACCGATGGCGCCGCCCGGGGCAACCCTGGTCCGGCCGGGGCGGGGGCCTATCTCCAGGACGCGGAGACCGGCGAGGTCGTCGCTGAGCTGGCGGTCTTCCTCGGCATTCGGACCAACAACTACGCCGAGTGGACCGCGGTCGAGACGGCGCTGGCCGAGGCCCAGCGGCTGGGAGCCACGGCGGTGGACCTGCGGACCGATTCCGAGCTCGTGGCCCGCCAGATCAGCGGCCGCTATCGAGTCAAGCATCCCGACCTGAAGCCTATCCATGCCCGCGTCATGGACATGCTGCGCTCCTTTTCGGCCTACACCGTGGGCCACGTCCCCCGCGAGCGGAACCTGGACGCCGACCGGCTGAGCAACGTCGCGATCGACCAGGTGCGCTGACCCCCAAGCGCGGGCACGGGGCGTACAATCCGCGATCCCTGGAGACGGCCGGACGGCCGCGGACGCGATCGCCGAAAGGCGGCGTTCGAGGAAAGTCCGAGCTCCATAGAGCAGGTTCGCGGGTAACACCCGTCCGCCGCGAGGCGAGGACCAGCGCCACAGTGACGATGCCCGCGCAAGCGGGAGTGAAACGGGCAAGCTCGAGCCGGAGCAAGACCGAATAGGAGGGCGAAAGGCGGCCTTCGGGCCGCAGCAGGTGGCTCGCCTAGCCCTCGGGTAGGTCGCCCAGATGGATGGCCGTCCCCGGACCTCGGTCCGGGACAGAACTCGGCTTACAGGCCGTCTCCAGGGACTGTTCGCCTAATCCTCGTCGGCCCGCCAGATGCCCTTCGCGGTGCAGGCGTTGCAGATCGGTCGTGCCTCGTCGAAGGTGCCGAGCGAGAGCGGATAGTCCGCGCCGCCCAGCAGGCAGCTGACCTCGACCGCGCGTCCCCCCGCGGAAGGCGTGATCGCTACGTGACGCACGCTGCAGCGGCGGATCTGCCCGGCCCGAGGAATGACGACCCGCTGCGGCGCGTCGCTGCGTTCGACCGCCATGACGGGACGAGCCTGCGCCGAATGGGGGAGTGCCTCAATGGTGCCTTCGTACCAGCCCCAGCGACCTCGGTGGAGCCGTCGAGAGCGGGTCTCCGGAAGCGTATCCTCGTCCCATGTTCAGGCGGGGCAAGGGTCCTGACCCGTCGTCGGCCGACGTCGACCGCCAGGCCCTGTACGAGCGGCTGGCCCAACGGCCCGACACGGTGTGTCCGTTCCTCGGGCTCGCCGCCGCCCGCGCGGACTACGAGGAGCAGGCAACCGACGAGCACCGCTGCTTCGCGTTCGGTGACCCGGAGCCGGTCTCCGGGGAGCAGCAGCGCAATGTGTGCCTGCAGCGCGGCTACGCCAACTGCCCCCGCTACTTGCGCGGCGTGCTGGTCATCCCCAGCGACGAGCTGGAGGCCCTTCGCCATCCCCCGCAGAAGGTGCCGCCTCCGCCACCCCCGCCCGTGGCCCCGCCGCCGGCCCCCGGTGGTGGCAGCCGGCGCCCGCTGATCATCGTCCTCCTGCTGCTGCTCCTGGTCGGCGCCGGGGGCGGCGTCTGGTGGCTGGCCGTGGGACAGGGACCGGTCGCCGTCAACCCCACACCGAGCGCGCTGCCCTCGCCGAGCGCCACGCCCGTTCAGAGCGCGCAGCCCAGCGGGTCCGAGGCCGAGTCGTCCTTCCCGGTCACGCCGTCGCCCGACGCCACGCCCCAGGCCGGTGACGAGTTCATCGGCTACGAGGTCACGGTTCTTGCCGGCAGCTACAACGTCTACAAGGTCGATGACGCCGGCGCGATCACCCAGACCAGGGATGTCTACTTCTCCCGAGCCAGCCAGGCGCCCGTCGACCGGCTCGAAGCGCCGAACGGGCTCTTGCACTGGCGTGTTACCGAGGGCGGATCGAGCGGCTGGTCCTATATCCGGGGTCAATCCGGTCCCTTCCTGATCCGCGAGGTGTACCGCGGACCCGACGGTTCACTCCGGTACACGGTTCTGGCCATAGCCGAGACCTAGCCCCCACCTCATTCCTCTCGGCGGCTCGAACGGCCGTCATCCGCCGGTCAGCCTGCGGCTTGTGTGCGTCCCAAGGACATGGCCTGAACACCGCGCTCAGCGCGAAAAGCGCCTTGACGGGGAGGTGTTGCCCTGTATGATGGCGGCCTGTGGCTCAAAGTGGGGCCAAATGGGGAACAGTGGTAGGGCTACCGAGTGGAGAGAACCCCGTTCCTGACTGGCGAATACCGCCACGCGCTCGACGATCGCGGTCGCATCGCGGTCCCGGCGCGGTTCCGGTCGCGCCTGTCGCAGGGCGCCACCCTCACTCGCTGGCTCGACTCCTGCATCGCGGTCTATCCGCGGGACGCGTGGGCCGAGCTCGCGGAGAAGCTCCGCGGCCTGCCGCTCACCAGCACCAACGCCCGCGAGTTCGCGCGCTTCATGTCGTCCGGAGCGGTGGACGTGGAGCTCGACAAGCAGGGACGGCTCCTGGTGCCGGGGTTCCTGCGCTCGTACGCGGCCCTGGAGCCCGGCGAGGTCGTCGTGGTGGGGGCCCTGAACCGACTCGAGATCTGGGCACCCACGGCCTGGGAGCCGTATCGGGCCCGCATTGAGAACGCCCCCGAGGCGTTGGCGGAGCAGCTGCAGGACCTGGGGATCTAGGAAGTCGTGACGCCATGACGCACGTCACGACCTGGTCATTGATGCGTCTCCGGGCCGCTCGGCCCGTCACCGGACCCTTGAGGGACAGTCACGCATGGGAGAAGGGCATCTGCCGGTCCTCGTCGACGAGGTTCTCGCCTCGTTGGCTCTTCGTGCCGGCGGCTCCATTGCAGACTGCACGGTCGGTGGCGGTGGGCACGCCGAGCGACTCTTGGAGGCCGTGGCTCCGGACGGCCGTCTGCTCGGCCTCGACGCCGATGCGGCGGCCGTCCGCGAGGCCTCATCGGTCCTCGCCCGGTTTGGAGACCGGGCTGTCGTTCGACACGCCAACTTCAGCGCGCTGGCCCGCGTCGCGGACGAAACGGGCCTGGGCCCGTTCGACGGGATCCTCTTCGACCTTGGCCTGTCCAGCTACCAGCTGGCCGATGAGCGGCGCGGGTTCGGCTTCACGGCCGACGCGCCGCCGGACATGAGATTCGATGAAACGACTGGTGTTTCGGCTCTCGAGCTCATCGACCGCTCCTCGGAACGAGAGCTCGCCCGAACCATCGCGACGCTTGGTGAGGAGCGCCGTGCAGGCCGCATCGCGAAGGCGATCCTGGCGGCGCGTGCGGCGGGCCGCCTGATGACCGCATCCGACCTGGCGGCCGTGGTGGCCGCCGCCGTCCCGGCCAGGGGGGCCGACAAGGGACGGATCCACCCCGCCACTCGCACGTTTCAGGCGCTGCGGATGGCGGTCAACGGGGAGCTGGAGGCGCTCGATGCCGGCCTGACGGCCGCCATCGACGTCCTGGCCCCCGGCGGTCGGGTCGCGGTCATCAGCTACCACTCCGGCGAGGACCGGGTCGTGAAGCAGCGGTTCGCGCGCGAGTCGCGCGACTGCATCGAGGTCCCGCTGCCGCCGGCCTGCACCTGCGGCCACCGGGCGTCGGTCCGGACCGTGGCGCCGCGTCTCATTCGTCCGTCCACCGAGGAAATCGCCCGCAACCGCCGCGCGCGGAGCGCACGGCTGCGGGTCGCCGAAAAGCTCGCACCGGCGAGCAGTTGACAGGTTCCGACCGAAAGGAGGGTGCACCCATGAGTCGAGGTCGTCCACGACACCACGGAAGCCGGCGTCGCGCCTATAGCGGCCGGCAGCGCGAGGTCCGCGAACGCCAGGTTCGCGTGGCCCAGCACGACGAGGACGGGGTGGTCGATGACCACGCGGTCTTCGAAATCGAGCCATCGGCCGAGGCCGATGCTCAGCCCTGGGTCATGCGGCTGCAGAGCCGCCCCACGGCGGCATAAGTCGCAACCATGGCGGTGATCGGCGCACCCAAGAGCGGCATCCTCGGCGACCTTCGCTGGGGCCTGCCCGGTGCGCCCCGATCCCGCTCGCGTACCGGGGCCGGCGGCTACCGCCTGCGGCGCACGCGCATTCGGCGTCGCCAGGCGGCCAGCCTCTCGCTGGCCCTCGTCTTCATCGTCGTCGCCGCCCTGCTGGCGTCGCTGTACCTCACCCAGTCGAGCCGGATCGCCAGCACCGGCTACGAGATGACCACCCTCGAGAACCGTCTCGCGGATCTCGAGGCGGAGCGCCAGGAGCTGTTGCTCCAGATCGGTAACGCCCAATCACCAGCAACCATCGAGGCCCGAGCGGCGCAGCTGGGCCTCGTCACCCTGCCAGAGTCATCGGTCCAGTTCGCCAGCCCATTGTCTGACAGCCACCCGTAACGGCCGCCCGCTTCGCGGGTGGTCGGGAGACGCCATGCTCGCCAGAACCGACAGCCGAATCCGGGCCGTGGTAATGCTGATCGTGGCGTCCCTGGTGGTCGGTCTCATCGGCGTCCGACTGGTCCAGTGGCAGGTCATCGACCAGGACGGGCTGGCCGATGCGGGCCTCGCGCAGCTGGCTCACGTCCAGCAGATCCCGGCTACGCGGGGCCTCATCCTCGATCGGTCGGGCCTCATCCTGGCCACCTCGGTTGCGGCCGAATCGGTGTTCGCCACGCCGCCGACGGTCGAGGATCCCGCCCATTCGGCGCTCCTCCTGTCCGGCATCCTGGGCATGGACGTGGACGAGCTGACCGCGACCCTGAGCAGTGACGCGGCCTGGACGTGGCTCGTGCGACGGGTGGATCCCGAAACCGCGACCCGGGTCCGCGCCCTGAACCTGCCGGGGATCGGCCTCGTCTCGGAGCCCAAGCGGGTCTACACCATGGGCGGAGGGGCCACCGGCACGACCCTGGCCTCGCAGCTCCTCGGGTTCGTCAACGTGGATGGCGTCGGCCAGTACGGCGTGGAGGCCGCCGAGGACTCGGTCCTGGCCGGGACGCCGGGATCGGTCGTGGCCCAGGAGGACGTGGCCGGCCGGCTCATCGCCGGATCGGTGCACGAGCTGGATGCGGCGGTCAACGGCGCCGACGTTACGCTGACCATCGATGCCGGGCTTCAGCACATCCTGGAGCAGCAGGTCCTCGACAACTTCACCAAGAACCGCGCCGTGGGCGTGACCGGCCTGATCATGGACGTCCACACCGGGGCGATCCTGGCCCTGGCCTCGTACCCGAGCTTCGACGGCAACGCCTACCCGACCACCGATCCGGAGCTGTTCAGCAGCCCAGCGGTGAGCCGTCAGTACGAGCCGGGATCGGTGATGAAGGCCCTGACCGTGGCCGCCGCCCTGGACGCGGGGGCCATCACCCCGGCCGACCTCTTCATGGATGACAACGACCTGCACATCTATGACGCGGTCATCCACAACGCGGACCGGGCGTGGTACCCGAGCGGGCACGGCCTCATCACGCCGGCCCAGGTCCTCGCCCTGTCGAACAACGTCGGCGCGGCCACGATCGGCCTGACCCTGGGCGGTCAGCCGCTGCGGGAGGCATTCCTGCGCTTCGGCTTCGGCCAGATGACCGGCGTGGACATCGCCGGCGAGGCCCCGGGCGTGGTCCTCGACCCCGATGCGGAGGGCTCCTCGAAGGAGCTGACCACCGCCCAGAACGCGTTCGGCCAGGGCATCTCGGTGACGGTCATGCAGATGGCCGCCGGGTACGCCGCCATCGCGAATGGCGGGAAGCTGGTCACGCCCCACATCGTGGACGGTTGGACGCTGGCCGACGGCACGTACGAGGCACGGACCCTGCCCGCGCCGAGGCGGGTGATGAAGGCCCAGACGGCGGCCACCGTGCTCGACATGCTGACCGGCGCGATCGACAACGGGATCGCGAACGGCGCCTCGGTGGCCGGCTATTCGATCGCGGGCAAGACGGGCACCGCCCAGATCGCGGGGCCGGTCAAGGTCCGGGTGCGGACCGGGTGGGACGCCAGCGGGAATCCGATCTACGTCGACTCCACCCGCCAGGAGTACATCGAGGGCTGGGTGGACTCGAGCTTCATCGGCATCGCGCCTGCGAACAACCCGCGCTTCGTGATGATGATCCTCATCCATCGTCCGGTGGTCGGCAGCGGCGGGATCGGGGAGCGTCCCGAGACGGCCTTCTCCCAGCTGGCGCCCCTCGTCTTCGACTACTTCGGCATCCCGCCGGACCGAACCTCGCCGGCGGTTGCCCGGCCATGAGGCTGATAGACTCGCCGCCGAACGCCGCAGGAAACCGCGTGCCAGCGCCGATTCGGATCGCCGATCTCCTCTCTGCAACCGGGGGCCGACTGCTGGCCCCCACATCGGTCCGGTCCTTCCGGCTCGCCGCCATCGACTCCCGTCGGGTAACGCCCGGATGCCTGTTCGTGGCCCTCAAGGGCGAACGCGACGACGGACACCGCTACGTGGCCAACGCGGTCCAGGCCGGTGCGGTCGCCGTCCTGGTCGAGCGTGACGTCACGCTCCCGCCCGGCACGGACGCCGCCGTGGTCCGGGTGGCCGACAGCCTGGTCGCTTTCCAGGAGCTGGCCGCTGCGTGGCGCAACCGCTTCGCGGTGCGGGTGGTGGGCATCACCGGCTCCACCGGCAAGACCCTGGCCAAGGAGATCGTGGCCGACGTCCTGTCTCGCACCCACGGCGTCCTCCGCAGCGAGGGAAACCTGAACTCCGAGACGGGCCTGCCCATGACCCTGCTCCGTCTGGAACGGGGGCACGAGCTCGCCGTCCTCGAGATGGGGATGTACACCACCGGCGAGATCAGCCGCCTGGTCGAGATCAGCCGTCCCGAGGTGGGCGTGGTCCTGGCCGTCCATCCGACCCATCTCGAGCGGGCGGGGAGCCTGGAGCGGATCGCGCAGGCCAAGTCCGAGCTGCCGCGCGGCCTGCCGGCCGATGGGCTGGCCGTTCTGAACGCGGACGATCCCCGGGTGGCGGCCATGGCGTCGGTGACGCCGGCCACGGTCCGAACCTTCGGATTGACCGATGGAGCCGATGTCCGCGCCCGCGACGTCGAGTCGCGCGGACTGGCCGGGATGGCCTTCACGATCGTCGCCCCGTGGGGCGAGCAGCGGGTCCAGAGCGCGCTGCCGGGGCGGCACCTCGTCCCGCCGGCCCTCGCCGCCGCCGCGGTCGCGGAACGATTCGACGTGCCCCTCGCCGACGTCGCAGCGGCCCTCGAGGCCGGCAGCGCGGCGCCCCATCGGATGGCGCTCGAAGAGATGGCCGGTGGGGCCACCCTCGTGGACGACACCTACAACGCGTCCCCCGAATCGGTGCGGGCGGCGCTCGCGTTCCTCGCGGAAACCCCCGTCGGCCGCGGCCGGCGCCTGGCCGTGCTCGGCGACATGCTCGAGCTGGGACCGTCGGAGCAGGCTCTCCACGAGGCCATCGGGGCCTCTGCCGCCGAGGTCCTCGACGGCCTGGTGGGCGTCGGCCCGCGCGGTCGCTGGATAGCCGACGCGGCGCGCCGGGCCGGCATGGCCCGGGTGGATACCGCGGAGGACGCGGAGCATGCCCTGGCCGTGGTCGAGCGGGTGCTCGACCCGGGGGCCGGCGACCTGCTGCTGGTCAAGGGGTCGCGCGGAATTGCGCTCGATCGGCTGGTGGCGGCCCTCCTGGGCCGCGCCCCGGACGGGGAGGGCTGAGCGTGCTGCCGCTGCTGCTCGGCCTGCTGCTCGCCTTCGGCGGGGTCGTCCTGCTGGGACCGATCTACATTCGCCTCCTCCAGCGACTTGGCTTTGGCAAGGCGATCCGGGCCGAGGGGCCGGCATCTCACCAGGTCAAGGCCGGCACGCCCACCCTGGGCGGAATGCTCATGGTGCTGGTGGTCATGTTCCTGGCCATGGCCATGCGGCTCGAGGACGTGAGCACCCTGATCCCCATGCTGACCCTGGTGGCGGTCGCGATCCTGGGCGCGATCGACGACTACGTGAACACCCGGACCGGGTTCGGGGTTCGCGGCCGCTACAAGCTGGTGTGGCAGACCGTCATCTCGATCCTGGCCGCGATCTATATCCAGCGCCACTTCGACATCACGGCCATCAACGTCCCGCTCGTCGGCGAGCTGGCGGTGGGTGCTTTCGTGGTCGTCGTGTTCGTGGCCTTCGCCATCGTGGCCACGTCCAACGCGGTGAACCTGACCGACGGACTCGACGGCCTGGCCTCGGGGCTTCTCGTCTTCAGCTTCGTCGCGTACCTGCTCATCGCCCTGATGGAAGTGCCCGGCACGAAGGCCGCCCAGCCCAACCTGGCGGTCTTCTGCGCCCTGATCGTGGGTGCCCTGATGGGCTTCCTGTGGTTCAACGTGCACCCCGCCCAGATCTTCATGGGCGACGCGGGGTCCCTGTCGATGGGCGCCACCCTGGCGGTCGTGGCCACGGTCACCGGCCAGCTGCTCCTGCTGGTGATCATCGGCATCGTCTTCGTGGCCGTGACGATGTCGGACATCCTCCAGTTCGCCTCGTACAAGATCCGCGGCAAGCGGATCTTCCGGATGGCGCCGCTCCAGCACCACTTCGAGCTCCTCGGCTGGGCGGAGGAGAAGATCACCCTCCGGTTCTGGATCGTCGCCGCTCTGGCGGGGGTCCTGGGCTTCAGCCTGTTCGTGTACACGACCGGGTTGTCGTGATGCCCATGTCGCCGACACCGATTCGCCCCGCCCCGCCCACCAGCCGCGACGACCTGCGCGGCCGGACCGTCGTGGTCCTCGGCCTGGCCCGCTCGGGCGTGGCCGCGGCCCGCTTCCTGGCCGATGCGGGAGCCACCGTGACCGTGTACGACCGCCAGCCGGCGGACCAGCTGACCGATGCCATCGCGGCGCTCGGCGAGCGGCCCATCACCCTGGCCCTGGCCGCGGAGCCGGCAGCGGTCACCGCGCTCCTGGACCACGCCGACCTGGTCGTCACCAGCCCGTCGGTCTCGGCCCGGTTCCCGACCACCGATCCATGGCTCCGCGAGGCCCTGGCGGATGCCGAGGCGGCGGGCGCCGCCGTCCTCAGCGAGGTGGACCTGTTCCTTCGGCTGACCCGGGCGCGCGTGCTGGCCGTGACCGGCACGAAGGGCAAGACGACAACTTCATCGCTGGTGGCGGCCATCCTCGCCGCCGGCGAGGTCCCGCATCGGTTGGGCGGCAACATCGGCACGCCGCTCATCGAGGAGGCCGACGTGCTGACAGCGGACACCTGGGCCGTCCTCGAGCTGTCGGAGCTCCAGCTGCCGACCCTCAGCCGCGGGGTGGACATCGCGGTCTACACGAACATCCTGGCCGACCACCTGGATCGCCACGGCTCGGTGGAGGCCTACCAGGCGGTCAAGGCTCGGCTGGCGGAGCTCTCCGCCGCCGAGGGGGCGCTGGTCCTGAACCGCGATGACCCCGGCTGCGTGTCCCTCGGAGAGCGACACCGGGACGCGCGCATCCACTGGTATGGCGCGGAACCGCGCCCCGGTGACGACGCGTGGATCGACAACGGATGGATCGTCGTCGGGGGCGAGGCGGTCATGCCGACCGTCGACGTGCCCCTGCGCGGCGCCCATCTCCTGCACGACGTGCTGGCGGCAGCGGTCGCCGCGCGCCTGGCTGGAGCGGGATCCGAGGCCGTCCGAGACGGTGTCGCATCCTTCGGCGGGGTCGCGCATCGGCTCGAGTCGCTGGGGACCCAAGGCGGGGTCGAGTACGTGAACGACTCGCAGGCCACCATCCCGGTGGCCGCCATCGCCGGCCTCGAGGCCTTCGGGGAGCGACCGGTGGTGGTCATCGCCGGCGGCCAGGGCAAGGGCCTGACCTACGAGGCGTTTGCCGACGCCATGGCCGCGCACTGCCGGGCGGTGGTGCTCATCGGCGAGACGGCCGCCGAGCTCGAGGCGCTGGTCGGCGGGCGGGTGCCGACCGAGCGCGCGGCAACCATGGCCGAGGCGGTCGCCGTGGCGACCTCGCTGGCCCGCCCCGGTGACGTCGTGCTCCTCGCGCCCGCCGCGGCGAGCTTCGACATGTTCGTGGACTACGCGGCTCGCGGGGATGCCTTCCGGGACGCCGTGGCCGCGCTCCCCGAAGCGCCGGGAGATGCCCGATGACCGCGACCCTGACTCTGAAGACGGTCCCGCACAAGACCGCGCGCACGCGCGGCGTCCAGCGCGAGAGGCGCCGGGTTTCGATGCCGCTTCTCGTTGCGGTCATCGCCCTGGTGGCGATCGGAGTCGTCATGGTCTACTCGGCCTCGAGCATTCGAGCGTTGCTGAGCAGCGACGATCCCGCCCGCTACGGCATTGCGCAGGCGATCTTCGCGGCCATCGGTCTGACGGTCATGTTCGTCGTCAGCCGGATCGACTTCCGCTGGTATCGGTACTTCGCCCTGCCGGCGTACTTCATCGCGATCGCCCTGCTGGTGATCGTCCTCATCCCGGGCATCGGGCACGAGGCCGGGGGATCGCGGCGCTGGCTGGACCTCCCCATCGTCGGCGGCTTCCAGCCGGCCGAGGTCGCGAAGATCGCGATCATCCTGTACCTCGCCCACTGGCTGGACCGGCGGGGGCGTGAGGCTCATGGGTTCCGCGGTGGTCTCGTCCCGTTCGCCCTGTTGGTGGCTCCCGGCTTCTTCCTCATCGCCGCGGAG
This sequence comes from uncultured Chloroflexia bacterium, assembly GCA_963810925.1. GTDB lineage: Bacteria > Chloroflexota > Limnocylindria > QHBO01 > QHBO01 > DASTEQ01. Next base: position 108,232 of record CAWEPF010000004.1, read on the forward strand.
CCGGACCTGGGGACGGCCGGCGTCTACGCGGTCGCCGCCTTCTCGGTGTTCTTCATGTCCGGCGCGAGCCTGACCGGGGTGGTCGCCATCGGCAGCGCGGTCATGGCCGCCGGCCTGGCCTTCGTCCTCAACAACCCCTACCAGCTCAACCGGATCACGACCTTCCTGGACCCCGAAAAGGACCCGCTCGGCTCGGGCTACAACGTCATGCAGGGGCTCATGGCGCTGGCCATGGGCGGCATCGCCGGCGTGGGGCTGGGGGCCAGCCGCCAGAAATACCTGTACCTCCCCGCGCCATCGACCGACTTCATCTACGCCATCATCGGGGAGGAGTGGGGGCTGATCGGGACCGTGTCGGTCCTCCTCCTGTTCGCGGTCATCGCCTGGCAGGGATACCGAATCGCCGTGCATGCCCCCGATACGTTCTCGGGCCTGCTCGCGGCCGGCATCACGACCTGGCTGGTGGCACAGGCCGTCATCAACATGATGGTCGTGACCGCCCTGTGGCCGGTGACCGGCATTCCGTTGCCGTTCATCAGCTACGGCGGCACGGCTCTCATCATCAATCTCGCGGCGGTCGGCGTTCTGCTGTCCATCAGTCGCGAGGCGCAGCAAGGATCGGTGCTCGATGCGCTTGGTGATCTCTGGCGGCGGGACCGGCGGGCACATCTACCCCGCGCTGGCCGTCGCTCGGGCGCTGCGCGACCTGCGTCCCGCGGTTGACCTCGACTACGTGGGCGGCGCCCGCGGCTTCGAGCGTCGGCTCGTGTCCGATGCCGGCGCGTGGCCGTACCACGAGCTGCGGGTGCGGTCCCTGCGCTCGTCGGGCCGCGACCGGCACCTGGTCCTGGATCCGGTCCGCCTCGGCACCTCCATGCCCCAGGCCTGGCGGCTGCTCGGCCGTCTCCGTCCGGCCGCCGTCTTCTCGACCGGCGGCTACCTGGGCATCCCGCTCCTCTCCGCGGCCCGCTCGCGGGGGATCCCGAGCATCGTGTGGGAGGGAAACGTCGTCCCCGGTCGGGCGACGCGCGCCGTGACGAGGTTTGCGACCCGGATCGCGGTGGCGTTCCCGCCCACCGCGGACGCCCTCGGAGGCCGGACGTTCGTGTCGGGCACGCCCATTCGGTCGTTCGCGGGCGTGGATCGCGCCGCGGCGCGGGCCGAGCTCCAGGTGAAGACCGATGACCGCCTGCTCCTCGTGTTCGGGGGGTCCCAGGCCGTGGCCCGCATCACGGCCGCCCTGGACGCCGCCCTGCCGGCTCTCGTGGCCGACTGGGTTGTTCTCCACATCGCCGGCGAGGCGGGGATGGACGCCGCGGCGGCCGTCCGTGATCGGCTGCCGGCCGAGCACAGGGACCGATACCGGCCCGTCCCGTTCCTGACCGATCAGATGGCGGCGGCCCTGGTGGCCGCCGACCTGGTCCTGGGTCGCGCGGGCTCGTCCACCTGCGCGGAGGTGGCCGCGGTCGGCGTGGCCTCCATCCTGGTCCCGTATCCGCATGCCCACGGCCACCAAACGGCCAATGCGGCGTGGCTGGCCGAGCACGGGGCCGCGGTCGCCCTGGCAGACGAGGAGCTCACCGCCGACCGACTGCTGGCCGAGGCCGCGCGCCTGCGCGACGACACCATCCGGGCGCCTCTGGCCGAGGCGGCCCGGCTGCTCGGGCGCCCGAATGCCGCCGAGGACATCGCGCGCGCTCTCCTCGACCTGGCTGACGCCGCGTGAGTGCCGCCATGACCGCCGGTCCGCCGACCCTGAACGAGGCCTTGGCCCGCCTGGACGTGCTCGCCGCCGAACGGGGTCTCGCCCTGCGCTCCGACGCGCCCCTCGCGCCGATCACGACCCTGCGGGTGGGCGGAGCGGCGGACCGCCTGGTCGAAGCCGCGACGCGCGAGGAGCTGCTCACCACCCTGTCCGTTGCCCGCGAGTCCGGCGTGCCCTGGACGGTGCTCGGGAACGGGAGCGACGTCGTGGTCAGCGATGCCGGCGTGCGCGGCCTCGTGATCCGGAACCGGGCCCGCGCCATCACCTTTGGCGACGCGGGTGCGGCGGCGGACAGCGGGACGCCCATGGCGCTCCTCGTCAAGCGGGCCACGGCCGCCGGGCTGACCGGGCTGGAATGGGGGATCGCCGTCCCCGGCACGGTGGGCGGGGCGGTGTGGGCCAACGCCGGGGCGCACGGCGGCGAGATGGGCGACCGGGTCGTGGACGTGGACGCGTGGGACCCGATCACCGGCGATCAGCGGCCGCTGACCAATGCCGAGTGCGGCTTCGGCTACCGCGAGTCGCGCTTCAAGCACGAGCCGCTGGTCGTGATCGGTGCTCGGCTGGCCTTGCAATCCGCCCCCGCGTCCGAGGTTGCGGCGCGGGTCGAGGCGTTCCAGGCCCAGCGGCTGGCGACCCAGCCCCTGGCCGAGCAGAACGCGGGCAGCGTGTTCCGCAACCCGCCCGGCGACTACGCCGGGCGGCTCATCGAGGCAGCCGGCCTGAAGGGCGCCCGGCAGGGCACCGCATCCGTCAGCGAACGGCACGCCAACTTCATCGTGTCCGACCGGGACGGCCGGGCTGCCGACGTCCGGACGCTGGCCGAGCGGGTCCGAGAGACGGTTCTCGCATCCGCCGGGGTGGCGCTCGCGTTCGAGATCGAGTTCATCGGGGAGTGGGGGACGCCATGAGCCGGCTGCGGGTCGGGATCTTCGCCGGCGGGCGGTCCGCCGAGCACGAGGTCAGCATCGCGTCGGCCGAATCCGTCCTGCGCGAGATCGACCGCGCGCGGTTCGAGCCATACCTCATCTACATCGACGCGGCGGGTGGCTGGCATCTGCCCGGAGGCCCCGCTCCGGAGCTGGCGGCGGGAGAGACGCTCGCGGCCCACCTGGGCGTCGAGACCATCCCCGAGCACAGCGCCCGCCTGGACGCGGGCGAAGGAACCCTCCCCGCGGTCGCAGGCTCGGATCCCACGACCCTGGCCCGCGCCGCCGTGCGACCGCTGGCCGACGCCATCGACGTGGCCTTCCTCGCCGTCCACGGGCCGTTTGGCGAGGACGGGACGCTCCAGGGGTTCCTCGAGCTGGCCGGCATCCCGTACACCGGGGCCGGCGTGCTGGCCAGCGCCGTGGCCATGGACAAGGTGGTCTTCAAGGACTTGATGCGCGGACACGGCCTGCCGGCGGTGAACTCGGTGTGGTTTGCCCGCCACGCCTGGCGCCTCGACCCGTCCTCCGTCCTGGCGGAAGTGGCCGATCACATTGGACCGAAGGCCGTGGTCAAGCCCGCACGCCTGGGGAGCAGCGTCGGCATGCGCCTGGCCCACGACCCGAGCGAGCTGCCCGCCGCGCTGGACGAAGCATTCGCGTGGGACACCAAGGCCATCGTGGAGGTCTACCTGCCCAAGCCCCGCGAGTTCGAGTGCGGCGTGCTGGGCAACGCCGAACCGATCGTGTTCGAGCCGGGCGAGGTGGTCAGCCATCACGAGCTGTACGACTACGAGGCGAAGTACGTTCCCGGCCTGGCCGACGTCCTCCCCCGGGCGACGGTGGACGCCGCGCTCGCAGCCGAGCTCAAGACGCTGGCGCTGGCCGCGTACCGGGCGGTGGATGCCCGCGGCATGGCCCGGGTCGACTTCCTGTCCACGGCTGATCGCGTGTACATCTCGGAGATCAACACGATTCCGGGGTTCACGACCACGAGCATGTTCCCCAAGCAGGCCGAGCTGGCAGGGATCTCGTTCTCCGAGCTCGTGTCGCGGCTCATCGACCTGGCCCTCGAGGAACCTGGCTGATGAAGTGGCGCCGGCTGTTCGAGTCCACGCGACCGGTCCCCAAGCGGTATCGGGGGGCCACGAGCGGAGACCCCGTGGCGCGGTCGACCGGGCGCTCGCGGCGGCTGACCTCGCGACGTCCGACGTCGGGCCGCCCGACGAAAGGGGCGCGACCCCCCTCATCGGTCCCCAAGCCGCGCCGACATCGGCGCCGCATCAACTGGACCCGGATCACAGCCGCGGGCATGACCCTGTTCCTGGCGGTTGGCCTCGTGTGGCTCGCTTCCGGGCCGTGGCTCCGGGTCCGCGCAGTCACAGTCGACGGTGCGGGCTGGACGCCCAAGGCCGAGCTCCAACGCCTGACCGACGACGTCGTCGGTCGCAGCGCCCTGCTGGTGGACGCCGACTCCCTGGCCGGGGCGCTGGGCGAGCTGCCCGCTGTGGAGTCCGCGAAGGTCGACGTGGGGATCCTGGGCACCATCCACGTCACCCTGGTCGAGGGCGGGGCGGTGGCGGTGTGGCGGACCTCCGCGGCCAGCCTGCTCCTGGCCGAGGACGGCACCGTGGTCGGCATCCAGTCGCGCGAAGCCACGCCGACCGGGGCGACGGCCGGGCTGCCCCGCATCGACGACCAGCGAGATGCCTCCCACGACCTCGTGGTCGGTGATGCCGTTCCACAGAACGAGCTCGACGCCGCGCTCATCCTCGCGGCGCTCCCGGGCCCACGGCTGGGCTCCGCCTCGCCCACCGTGTCGGTGACGGTGGACCCGACCTACGGCTTCGTCCTGTCCGCCCCCGCGGCCGGCTGGCAGGCGGCCTTCGGCTACTACGGCCTCGATCCGACCGACACCCCCGAAGTGGTCGCAGCCCGGATCGAGTCCCAGACGAGCGCGGTGCGGACCCTGTTCTCGCTGCACCCCGAGGCAGGCGTGGCCTGGGTCGATGCCCGCAATCCGGGGAGGGTATATTTCCGTGCCCGGGGCTGAGACCGCCGACCGCCCGGTGGCGGCACCACGCGAGCCCCGTCCAAGCGTGGAGTCCGCGAACCGCCGGATGTGGCTCCCCCTCGTCGGGCTTGGGCTCGGCATCCTCCTGGGGTTGACCCTCAACGTCAGCGTCACCCCCGACCTGGCGCGCTACAGCGCGGTGGCCATCCTGGCCGGCCTGGACTCCATCCTCGGCGCAGTCCGGGCCGAGCTCGACGGCCACTACGACAACCGGATCTTCCTCAGCGGTTTCATCGCCAACACCGCGGTTGCCGTCCTGCTGACCTTCGTCGGTGATCGGCTGGGGATCGACCTGTACCTCGTCGCCCTCATCGCCTTCGGCCTTCGGATCTTCCAGAACGTGGCGCTCATTCGGCGCCACTTCCTGTAAGGTCGGCCGGCGCTCGCGGAGGACGCATGGACAGAGAGACGGTCCTGGTCGGGATCGATCCGGGCAGCACCAAGGTGACCACCCTCATCGGCGAGGTCACGCCGGCCGGCGACGTGAACGTCGTCGGGTATGGCATTGCGCCGTCCATGGGCCTCAAGAAGGGGATGGTCGCCAACATCGAGCAGACGGTGCAGTCCATCCAGACCAGCATCGAGAAGGCCGAGCGCCTGTCCGGCTACAAGATCGGCTCCGCGTACGTGGCCGTTGGTGGCGGGCACATCTCGTCCCAGAACAGCCGAGGCGTGGTGGCGGTCAGCGGGCACCGGCGCGAGGTCAGCAAGGAGGACATCGCACGGGCCACCGAGGCCGCCCGGGCCGTCCAGGTCCCCTCCAACCGCGAGATCCTGCACGTCATCCCGCGTGGCTACATCGTGGATGGCCAGGGCGAGATCAAGGACCCGCTCGGGATGAGCGCCGTGCGACTGGAGGTCGAGACCCACATCGTCGCCGGCGCGACGACCTCGCTCCAGAACCTGACCAAGTGCGTCAGCCAGGCGGGGGTCCAGATCGACGAGCTGGTCATTGCCTCGCTCGCCGCGGCGGAGGCCACCCTGACCGATACCGAGAAGGACCTGGGCGTGATCATCGCCGATGTCGGTGGTGGCACGACCGACATGGCCGTGTTCGTGGACGGCGCGGTCCATCACTCGGCGGTCATCCCGGTGGGTGGCATCCACGTCACCAATGACGTGGCCATCGGACTCCGCACCAGCCTGAACCTCGCCGAGGACGTGAAGATCCGCCACGGCACGGCGAACGTGGCCGAGGTCCAGCCCGAAGAGCTCATCAACGTGGCGGTCATGGGGGACGGGGGTGGCCAGGCCCTCCAGCGCCGAAAGCTGGCCGAGATCATCGAGGCCCGGATGCGCGAGCTGTACGAGCTCATCCGCCAGGAGGTCTCGCGCTCGGGGCACGAGAAGCCGCTCCCCGCCGGGCTGGTCCTGACCGGTGGGGGTGCTCGACTGGCAGGCGTGGCCGAGCTGGCTCGCGACGTGCTCGAGATGCCGGTCCGGGTCGCCACCCCGCAGGGCGTGGGCGGGCTCATGGACCAGCTGAACAATCCCGCGTTCTCGACGTCGCTGGGCCTCCTCCTGTGGGGCTCGCGACACGCGGGAGCGGAGCCCATCGGCTACGCCACCCGCTCGCCCATGGGCCAGGGCCTCGGCCGCGCCGGGACCTGGCTGAGGAACCTGTTCCCCGGCTGAACCGGGCGGTCGCGCGACGACGCGCGAGTGTGGAGCGGGCGTCGGCGAATCCACCGTGGCGGGCCACGTTGTGGACAACTCGCCCCGAGGTTGTGGATAGACCTCTCTCGGACGGCGGGATCGATCGGTAGAATCGGACGAGGCCCGTCATTCTGGGTTCGGACCCTTCCCGCGCCCGGCCAATACACCGTACGCACCCAGGAGATTCCCCATGCCGCTTCGGTCCGACGCAGAGAACTTCGCCCTGATCAAGGTCATCGGGATCGGCGGTGGAGGCAGCAATGCCGTCAACCGCATGATCCGCGCCGAGATGATGGGCGTGGAGTTCATCGCCGTGAACACCGATGCCCAGGCGCTCCTCCAGAGCGACGCGCCGCACAAGATCCGCATCGGCGACAAGATCACCCGTGGCCTCGGCGCGGGTGCCGATCCGAACACCGGCCAGCGGGCGGCCGAGGAGGACTCGGAGAAGATCTACGAGGCCCTTAAGGACGCGGACATGATCTTCATCACCGCCGGCATGGGCGGTGGGACCGGATCAGGCGCCGCCCCGGTGGTGGCCGAGATCGCCAAGGACCTCGGCGCCCTCACGGTGGCCGTGGTCACCAAGCCGTTCGGCTTCGAGGGCGCGCGCCGCAAGCTCGTGGCCGAGCAGTTCACCGAGCAACTCAAGGACAAGGTCGACACCCTGATCACGATTCCCAACGACCGGCTGCGCGAGGTGGTCGACAAGAAGACCTCCATCCTCGACGCGTTCCGGGTGGTGGACGACGTCCTCCGCCAGGGCGTGCAGGGCATCAGCGACCTGATCACCGTGCCGGGCCTCATCAACCTGGACTTCGCCGACGTGAAGACGATCATGCGCGAGGCGGGGAGCAGCATGATGGGGATCGGGATCGGGAGCGGCGAGAACCGTGCGGTGGAAGCCGCCCGGGCCGCGGTCATGAGCCCGCTCCTGGAGATCAACATCCAGGGCGCGCGGGGCATCCTGTTCAACGTGACCGGCGGCAGCGACCTCGGTCTGTTCGAGGTCAATGAGGCCGCGGAGGTTATCAAGGAGGCCGCCGATCCGGAGGCGAACATCATCTTCGGTACGGTCATCGACGATCGGATGCGCGACGAGGTGAAGGTCACCGTCATCGCGACCGGCTTCGACGCCGCACGGAGCAAGCCCAAGTCGAGCCTGCGTCCGGCGGCCGCCGAGACGGTGGTCAGCCTCGAGTCATCGCTGGACGAGAAGAGCCGCGAGCTCCTGGCCGAGATCGAGCGGGATCGCGCCGAGCGATCGCCGTTCGCGGTCACCAGCGTGCCGGAGCCGCTCCCCGTCGAGCCCGAGCCGGCCACCGAGTCCTCCTCGACCCTCGAGCGCGAGCCGGTCAGCGTCCGGCCCACCTCGCTCGACCGACCGGCCTACGGGGACACCGACCTCGACATCCCCAGCTTCCTCCGCCAGCCGAATCGCGAACGCGAGTAGGCCGGCAGGCAGCTGAACCGATGAGCCCCGGCCGCCGGCCGGGGCTCGTTTGATCTCCGCCCATGACCGATCTGGACCCGCTGGCCACGGCGATCGCCGCCCGCTGGCAGGCTGTCCAGCGCCGAATCGACGCCGCGGCCCTCGCCGCTGACCGAGACCCGGCCACGGTCCGGCTGGTGGCCGTCACCAAGACCTTCGGGGCAGACGTCGTCGCCGCGGCGTGGAAGGCGGGCCTCACCAGCTTCGGCGAGAACCGGGTCCAGGAAGCGGAGACGAAACTGCCGGCCGCCCCGGATGCTGAGTGGCACCTCATCGGTCACCTCCAGTCCAACAAGGCGCGGCGCGCGGTGGACTCGTTCGCCTGGATCCACGGGGTGGATTCGCTCGACCTCCTCGAGCGTCTCGACGCACTGGCCGGGGACGCACCGCGCCGCCCGCGCCTCCTGCTGCAGGTCAACGTGACCGAAGCGCTCGGCCAGCATGGCATGCCGCTGGCCCGCATCCAGCCCGGCGGCCCGGACTTTGCCTCGCTGTTGGACGAACTGCGGTCTGCCCGCCACGCGGCCGTCGTGGGCCTCATGGCCATAGGTCCGTTCAGCACCGATCCGACCGCCTCCCGGGCGGCCTTCGCCCAGGTCCGCGTCGTGCGCGATCACCTGGAGCAGGCCGTCGGACGACCGCTTCCCGAGCTGTCGATGGGCATGACCGGCGACTTCGAGGCCGGGATCGCGGAGGGCGCGACCCTGGTTCGGATCGGCACCGCTATCTTCGGCGCTCGCCCGACCGAGGTCTGAGCGGAGCGGCCGTCGGGCCGCTGCTATCCTGCGACCGTGCTGGTGCTCATCACCTTCGTCAAGCTGCTGAGCACGTTGCTCTGGGTGCTGCTCCTCGCCCGGGTGGTCCTCAGCTGGACCAGCCCGACCGGCGGCGGCCGCGTGGTGGCGATCATCTACCAGCTGACCGAGCCCATCCTGGCGCCCATCCGCCGAATGATCCCGCCCACCTCCGGCATCGACTGGTCGCCCATGATCGCGATGCTCATCCTGGCCGCCGTGTCGCGCGTGATCTACGCCCTGTAGGGACTGCGCCGGGGCCCGTGGCTATACTGGCCCACCTTCGAGGGGCGATTGGCTCAGCTGGTTAGAGCGCACGGTTCACATCCGTGAGGTCACTGGTTCGAATCCAGTATCGCCCACCATTCCGCCTCATCCATTGAGAGCCCGCCGGTGCGGATCGCGGAAGCGGAGAGCCCCTGAGGCTCAGGACTTCTTGGCGGTCGCTTCCTTGGCGAAGAACTGCAGCGCGGACTTGGTCTTCGTCTCCTGGGCGGCCTGGAGAGTGATGCCCAGGTCATCCATGTACAGCCGGGTCTCGGTCACGACCTGCATCATCTCGGCCGGCAGGCACTTGGTGGACAGCTCCAGGAGTCGGCTGCCGTCGGGGTAGAACCACATCTCGGCCACCAGCTTCCGGTGGAAATTGTCCGGGATGAAGCTCTGCTTCAGGACGAAGATCGGTCCCAGCGGCGTCAACGAGTCGATGTCCACCGGCTCCGGCGTGTGCGCGTCGAGGAACGCGCGCTGCTCCTTGTTGAAGAGCCTGCGGATGGGCTCATTCCCCAGCTGGACGTCCCGCGTGGTGCCCTCGGTCGGACGGCCCTTCAGGGTCGCGGAGCAGACGAAGCCGCCGGGCATGGCGTCGACTTCCACCACCATGGCCGGGGACTGTCGCCACTCCTCGGGAAGGGTTGCGGGGTCGACGGGCCGCAGCTTCACGACCGAGTCCTCGCCCTTGTCCTTGACGCGCCGTGCCCGCATGACGATGCCGATCTGGTTCAGGGACAGATCCGGGGTGTCGAAGAAGATGACCTGGCGGATCTGGGTGTTGAGCGGATCGATGCCCAGCGCGTTCAGGGCCGACCGCTGGCCTGACGCCGGCACGGTGAGCTTCAGCTCGATGCTGTCCGCGCCCTTGGACAGGGCGAGCAGCTCCCGGAGCTGGTCGTCGCTCAGGCGGGGCGCGAGCGATTCGGCGTTGGTGCTGGTGGTGGTGGCCATGCAGGGTTCCTCCCTCGAAGCGGCGAGTGTACGAGGTTGCGGTCGGTTCGCAAACAGGGTCACCCATCCGCATCGCTCGCCCGACCGGCGACAATCGGGGCGTGCCCCGCCCGAAGCCCCTCCGGATCGCGATCTTCGGCGAGTCGTACCTGCCGTACCGATCCGGGGTGACCGTTTCGACCGAGACCCTCGCCCGCGGGCTCGCTGCTCGCGGGCATGAGGTGCTGCTGGTCGTTCCGCGCCCCGCACGAGGCGAGCAACCGGGGACGGCCGGGGCGCGGGGCCCCGAACCGACGATGGCGTGGCTGCCGTCCCTGCATCCTCCCAGCGCACCGCCGGGCTATCGCGTCCCGATGCCGGTGCCCTCCGCTGCACTGCGGCGGGCCGAGGCCATGGAGCCGGACATCGTCCACGCCAACTCGCCCTTCACGTCGGGCGTCATGGCGCGGGCCCTTGCCCGCCGGGCAAAGGCACCCCTGGTGTTCACCCATCACACCCGCTTCGGGGACTATGGCCATTACCTCGGTCCCTTCGCCCCGGTCGTTCCCCAGGTCACCCGGCGCTGGCTGAGGTCCTGGTGGCTCGGCTGTGCAGCCGTGATCGCGCCCGGGACCGAGCTCGCCGAGGAGATTCGCACGGCGCTGGCGCCCCGCCGGCGGCCGCTCGTCCGATGGATCCCGACCGGGATCGACGTCGAGGCCATTGCCGCCCTGCCGGAGGGCCATCCCCGACGGACGGGCGGGCTGGGACCACGACGCGCGAGTCGTGGTCAGCCTCGGTCGGGTGGCGCCCGAGAAGAACGTGCTGACCCTGCTGGACGCCTTCGCGGCCGCCGCCCGGCGACGGCCGCGGCTGCGCCTGCTTCTCGTGGGCGGGGGGCCGGCCGAGGACGCGGTCCGCGCGCAGGCAGAGGCGCTGGGGCTGGCCGACCGGGTGTACGTGACCGGCGGGCTGCCGCGCGAGGTGGCGCTCATGCTGGTCAAGGCCTCGGACATCTTCGCCTTTGCGTCGCTCACCGAGACCCAGGGTCTGGTCCTGGCCGAGGCCCTCGCCTGCGGACTCCCGGTCGCGGCCATCGAGGGGCCCGGGGTGGCGGGCGCCGTCCGTGGAGGCCACGACGGGTTGCTCGTCCCGGCCGATCCCGACGACACCCAGGCGGCCCGGTTGGGGGACGCCATCGGTCGTATCGCCGGTGACCGGCGGATGCGCGAGCAGATGGCCGCCACCGCCCTGGCCGGCGCCCGGCGCTTCGACTCCGGCAAGCTGGTGGCCCGGGTCGAGGACCTCTATCGCGAGGTCCTGGCCGCCCGTCGCTGACCGGTTGCGGAGCGGGGGAGGCGGCGTACAATGCCGGCCATGCGCGCCAGCCCGCTCCGCACCCATGTCGCCCTCCAGTTCGAGCCTTCGCGACCGGCGGCGCGACGGGATCGGTACGGGCTCGCCCGGCAGACCACCGTCTACCACCATCCGCTTCGCGACCGGCGGACCTCCGCATCGGTCCACGCCCTGCGCTGCCAGACGAGCCGCTTCCGGTTCCCGGATCTGGGCCGCCTCGCCGCGCACCGTGCGCGCCAGCCCTCGCTCCCGCTCGGCCTTCCCCGCGCGCATCGCGCCTAGTCCGCGGCGTGCCCGTCAAGCGCACCGCGCGCGCCACGTCGGCCGGCGGCGTGGTCCATCGCCCGTCCGCTGACGGAACCGAGATCGTCCTGGCCCATCGTCGGAGCCCGTCCCTGTGGGCGCTGCCCAAGGGAACGCCCGCGTCGGGCGAAACGCTTGAGGAGACCGCTCTCCGCGAGACGTCCGAGGAGACCGGCCTCCGCGTCGAGATCGAGGCCCCAATCGGGCCTATCAGCTACGTCTTCACCCGCGGCTCCACACGCTACGTCAAGACCGTCCACTTCTACCTGATGCGCCCGATTGGCGGCGACCTCGACGACCACGACCACGAGTTCGACGACGCGCGCTGGGTGCCCCTGACCGAGGCACTCAAGCTGCTGAACTACCCCACGGAGCGCAGCGTGGTCGAGCAGGCCGAGGGGCTCCTGGCCGCGGCCTCCCAACCCAGCCCCCAACCCGCCCGATGACCGGCGCCGCCGACCTGCGGCGCACGCCACTCGACGCGGTCCATCGGGCCCTCGGTGCGCGGATGGTCCCCTTCGCGGGCTTCGACATGCCGGTCCGCTACACCTCCGAGCTCGAGGAGCACCGGGCGGTCCGCAACGCGGTGGGTGTGTTCGACCTGTCGCACATGGGCGAGGTGGCGCTTTCGGGGACCGATGCCCTGGCCTTTGCCCGCCACACGCTGGTGAGCGATCCCGCCACCCTGGAGCCGGGGCAGGCCCAGTACTCGATGGTCTGTACGACGGATGGCGGGATCATCGACGACCTCATCGTGTACCGCACCGATCCGGGCTACCTGATCGTCTGCAACGCGTCCAACCGGGAGGCGGTGGTGGCCCACCTCCAGGCGCTGGCCGCCGGCGGCGAGCACGACGTGCGGATCGACGACCGATCCGATGACACCGCGTTGATCGCGCCGCAGGGCCCCCGGTCGGCCGAGCTGGTCGGCAGCCTGACCGACCTGGACCTCGGAGGCCTGAGGACCTATCGGTCCATGCGCGGTCAGGTGGCCGGGATCGCGTGCCTCGTGGCCCGGACCGGGTACACCGGGGAGGACGGGTTCGAGCTGTTCTGCGACGCGGGCGAGGCGGTGGCCCTGTGGTCGGCGGTCATGGCCGCGGGGGAACCCTTCGCCATCCAGCCCGCGGGTCTCGCCAGCCGCGACACGCTCCGGCTCGAGGCCGGGATGCCGCTGTACGGCAACGAGCTGGACCTCGACGTCAACCCGTACGAGGCCAACCTCGGGCGGGTCGTGAAGCTCGACAAGGGCGACTTCGTGGGCCGCGACGCGTTGGCCGCGGTCGAGGCTGCCGGACCGGCGCGCCGCCTGGTGGGTCTGGTCATGACCGATGACGGCATCGCCCGCCACGGGTACCCGGTCATGGACCCCGACGCCGGGGCCGAATCGGGACCGGTCGGAGCGGTGACGAGCGGGAGCATCTCGCCGAGCCTCGGATCGCGGATCGCGATGGCCTTCGTGCCGGCGGCAGATGCCGCGCTCGACCGCGCCTGGGAGGTGATGATCCGCGACCGACGGTGTCGGGCCGAGCAGGTACAGTTGCCGTTCTACCGACGCCCCCGCCCCCCGCAGTGACGAGTCCCTGATGCTGCCCACCGACCGCCGGTACTCCAAGGAACACGAGTGGATCCGCCCTGAATCGGGCGAGGGCGTCGTCGGGCTGACCCAGTTCGCGGTCGACGAGCTGGGCGACATCGTCTACGTGGAGCTGCCGGCCGTGGGCTCGACCCTGGCCCAGTTCGCGGCCTTCGGGGTGGTCGAGTCGGTCAAGGCGGTCAGCGACCTGTTCGCGCCGGCCAGCGGGAAGGTGCTCGCCGTGAACGAAGCGCTGCGCACCAGCCCCGAGCTCATGAACAGCGACCCCCATGACGCCGGCTGGCTGTGCCGGATCCGCCTGACCGATGAGGCCGAGCTCGACGCGCTGCTCGACGCGGCCGCGTATGGAGAGCTGACCGGGACCGAATGACCTACTCCCCGCACACGGACGCCGATCGGGCGGCCATGCTGGCCGCCGTCGGGGTCAACTCGGTCGACGACCTGTTCGCGGACATCCCGGCATCGGTCCGGCCCGCCCGGTTCGACCTGCCGTCGGCCCTGACCGAGCAGGAGGTGCGGGCCGAGATGACCCGCCTCGCGGGCCGCAACCGGATCCCCGAGGTGTCGTTCCTCGGGGCAGGCGCCTACCGACGCCTCATCCCGGCCGTAGTCGACGAGGTCGTGGCCCGCGCCGAGTTCGCCACCGCCTACACGCCCTACCAGCCCGAGGTCAGCCAGGGAACCCTCCAGAGCATCTACGAGTTCCAGTCGCTCATCTGCGAGCTGACCGGGATGGAGGTCGCCAGCGCCAGCCACTACGACGGGGCGACCGCCACCGCCGAGGGCGCGCTGATGGCCTGCCGGCTGACCGGCCGCGAGCGGGTTGCCGTGTCTCGCGCGGTGCATCCCCAGGTCCGCCGGGTCCTCGAGACCTACTGCTCCGGGCCGGGAATCGAGGTGGTGGAGGTGGATGCCGACCTGGCCGCGGGAGGCACCGGCCTGACCGATCTGGACGCCGTGCGCCGACTGGTCGATGGCAGCGTGGCCTGCCTCGTCGTCCAGGAACCGAACGTGTTCGGGAGTCTGGAGCCCATGGCGGCCCTGGCCGAGGCGACCCACGCCGCCGGTGCCCAGTTCGTGACCCTGGTGGACCCGGTCAGCCTCGCGGTCCTCGAGGCGCCCGGGCGCTACGGGGCGGACATCGTCACCGCCGAGGGCCAGCCATTCGGCATCCCGCTCGCCTTCGGCGGGCCGTACCTGGGAATCATGGCCGCCCGGATGAGCGCGGTGCGCCAGCTCCCCGGTCGGCTGGTTGGGGCCACCCGGGACGGCGAAGGCCGCCGCGGCTACGTCCTCACCCTCCAGGCCCGCGAGCAGCACATCCGCCGCGAGAAGGCGGCCAGCAACATCTGCACCAACCAGGCGCTGTGCGCGCTCGCCGCAACGGCATACCTGGCCGCCGTCGGGCCCGAGGGCCTGCGCGAGGTCGCCGAACGGTCAGCGGGGCAGGCGCGTCACCTGGTCGCCGCGCTCGAGCAGGCGGGTCTCGCCGCGCGGTGCTTCACAGCGCCCTACTTCAGCGAGGTCGCGGTCCAGGTCCCCGACGGGGCCCGCCGCCATGCGGCCCTGGCCCGGGACGGCGTCCTGGCCGGGCTCGTCCTCGCCACCGAATACCCCGAGCTGCCGGACGCCCTCCTGCTGGCCACCACCGAGCTGACCACCGACGAGGACATAGAGCGCCTGGTCGAAGCGCTGGGCGCCGCGGGCGCCGCGGCATGACGACCGTCACCGACCGACCGGCGCCGGACGCGTCGGGCCGCGGCGCGGCGTTCCACTCCCCGCACGGCGGGGAGACCGCATCGGTCCTGGAGCCCACCCTGTTCGAGGCCTCGCGCCCGGGACGGCGGGCCGTGCGCTTCCCGCCGCTCAGCGCGACCGCCCAGACGGCCGCAGACACGCAGCCACCCATCCCAGGCGAGGCCAAGCGCACGGCGCCGCTTCGCCTGCCCGAGGTCAGCGAGCTCGACCTGGTCCGCCACTTCAACCGCCTGGCGCGCCTGAACCACGCCATCGACATCGGTTTCTATCCGCTCGGTTCGTGCACGATGAAGTACAACCCCAAGGTCAACGAGTGGGCGGCTCGCCTGCCCGGCCTGGCCGGCTCGCATCCGCTCGATCCGGGACCGATGAGCCAGGGCAGCCTCGAGCTCCAGTGGCTCCTCTCGCAGCTCCTCGCCGAGATCGGCGGCTTTGCGGCCGTCAGCCTGCAGCCCGCGGCTGGCGCCCACGGGGAGCTGACCGGGATGCTCATGACCCGCGCCTACCATCGCTCGCGGGGCGAGGGCGAGCAGCGCCGGGTGGTCATCGTCCCCGACAGCGCCCACGGCACCAACCCGGCCACCGCGTCCATGGTCGGCTTCGACACCCGGACCGTGCCGTCCAACGCGCGGGGCGGGATCGACCTCGACGCCCTGCGCGAGGCGCTGGGTCCCGACACCGCCGCGCTGATGATCACCAACCCGAGCACGCTGGGCATCTTCGAGGACCAGATCCACGAGGTCCTCGAGGCGGTCCACGCCGCCGGCGCGATCGCCTACATGGACGGGGCCAACCTGAACGCCATCCTCGGCCGCTTCCGCGCCGGCGAGGCGGGGTTCGACGTCATGCACTTCAACCTGCACAAGACCTTCAGCACGCCGCACGGCGGAGGGGGACCGGGCGCCGGCCCGGTGGGGGTGAGCGAGCGACTCGTGCCGTTCCTGCCCGCCCCGCTCCCCCTGCTGGTGGAGGGCGACGCGCGGACCGTGCTCGCGAATGCGTGGTCGGGCCGCTCCACGCCCGGCGCCCGCTTCGCGCTGGAGGAGCCGGGCAGCCGGCCCACAGCCATCGGTCAGGTGCGCACCTTCGGCGGGAACTTCGGGATGCACCTGCGCGCGTACGCCTACATCCGGGCCAATGGGGGCGAGGGCCTGCGGGCGGTGACCGATGACGCGGTCCTGGCCGCCAACTACCTGCGGGTCCGCCTCCAGGACGCGTATGAGCTCGCCTTCGATCGGATCTGCAAGCACGAGGTCGTATTCAGCGCCCGCCGCCAGAAGCGTGAGCATGGGGTCAGCGCCCTGGACATCGCCAAGGCCATCCTCGACGAGGGCATTCATCCGCCCACCATCTACTTCCCGCTCATCGTCGAGGAGGCGCTCATGGTCGAGCCCACCGAGACCGAGTCGCGCGAAACGCTCGATCGCTTCGTCGAGGTCATGGTGGCCATCGCCCAGCGCGCCGAGACCGACCCGGACAGCCTCCGCGCCGCCCCCCGGACCACCCCGGTCGGCCGGTTGGACGAGGCGACGGCCGCCCGACAGCCGGACCTCGCCTGGACGTTCCCCGCGGCAGACGACTAGGCCCGATCGAACCACACGCGAGGCGAGCGCGTAGTATCAGCACCGATCGGCAATGACCTGCACGGAGAGTGCGTGACCGAGCACCAACCGAACCTGGTCGAGCGCATGCAGTCGGGCGACCTGCAGGCATTCGAGGAGTTCTTCCAGACCTACCAGCGCCCGGTCTACCTGACCGCGCTGGCGATCACCCGCGACCCGTTCCTGGCCGAGGAGATCCTCCAGGACGTCTTCGTGAAGGCCTACAAGGTGCGGGCCCGACTCCACACCGATGTCTCGCCGCTTCCCTGGCTGCAGCGGGTGTGCACGAACCTGTGCTACAGCCGCCTCTCGAGACGGCGCGCACCGCTCGAGCCACTGACCGACCTGATCGGCAACATCGCGCCCGATCTCGGCGCCCGTCCCGACCAGGTGGTCGAGTCCCGCGAGATCGTGGACGTTCTCCAGCGGGGGATCGACGCCCTGCCGCCCAAGCAGCAGACCGCGATCATCCTGTACTACCTCCACGGCTACAGCCTGGCCGAGGCCGCCGAAATCGCCGGCTGCCAGGTGGGCACCATGAAGTCGCGGATCCACTACGCCCTGCGGGCGCTCCGGGTCCTGCTCCCCCTCGAGCGGCGCACGCCCTTCCCGCGTCAGGCGGGGCTCGCTCCAGAAGGACCGGACCGATGAGCTGCCAGCGGATCGCCCAGGAGGTCATCGACTTCTTCCGCTTCGGCGAGCTCGACGCCCGCTCAGCGCCGCATCTGGACCACCTCGAGGTGTGCCTCGAATGCCGGGAAGCGGTTGGCCTCGACCGCGAGCTCGTCATCCAGCTCCAGCGCGCGATCGTGGCCCGGGTCGATGGGCACGCCGCGTCGCCCGGAGCCTGGCTTGAGATCCGCCGCCGTGCCCTGGCTCCCGAGCCGCCCACCTGGCGGAGCCGCCTCATGCCGGTCTTCCGTCTGGCACCGATGGGCGCGGTCGCCGTCCTGGCAATCGCCCTCCTGGGCCCGGTCACGGGCATTGGTCCCTTCCGCCAGGTGCCGACCATCGGTTCCATGGCAACCTGGCAGCGTTTCCAGGAAGCCGCCGACAACGACCCCGTGGATCCGTACAACGGGATGGGCTTCCTGCGCTACGTGACCGCCCCGCCGCCCTCGGCGCCGCCCAGCGGCCAGCTGGCAGTCGTCGATCCCGGCGACCACCTCGTCGTCCATTCGCAGCCGGCCACCGGCCGGACGCAATGACCCTCCGCTCCGGGCGGCGGAGCGCGTGCGCCGTCCTCCTGGGCGTGCTGCTGCTCGGTGCCTGCTCGCCGGCCACGGCCGGCCCATCGGCCAGCGGCGGTGCCACGCCCGGGCCGACGACCACCGCCGGCCCGTCGGGGGGCACGTCGGACCCATCGGCCGTCACCCTGACCTACGACATCGGGCCCCGACCCGGCCCCGTCCAGCCGTTCCGGGGCGAGATGGCGCAGCACGTCCACATCGCCTTTGGCCAGGTCTCGATGTACTTCGAGCTGCGCAACACGGGCGAGGACCCGGTCACCTTCATCAACACCCTCTACGACTACGAGCCCCAGCAGCTGTACACCCCGGTCGTTCGCCTCGAATGGGCGGAAGGCGGGAACGCGGTGTACACCCGGGCCGGTCGCTTCTTCCCGAGCCCATCCATCGTCCCGGCCGGGGAGACCGCGGCCTACCTCATGGGCGGGCAGCCGGTCGCGGGAACGGGCACCCCGGCCGACCTCGTCGCGCACATCAAGTACTGCCCAACCCGAGGCATGGATGACGTGCCGGGGATTCCGCTGGCCGTCGACAACCTCACCTGGCAGCCGGGCGACGGGGGAGCGGTCACGATCGAGGGCGACCTGGTCAATTCGCAGTCGGTCGAGCGCAACCGCTCGCCGATGGTCGGCGTCGCGTTCTTCGACGCGGCCGGGTCCTTTGTCGGATCAGTGGTCTCGGCGGCCCTCGGGGACCCGCTCGATCCGGGCCAGACGAGGCCCTTCGTGCTGACCGGCGGGGGCGTGAGCACCGACCAGATCGACCACGCCACCGCCTGGGCCGTCGTTCCCTAGGCAGAGCCACGCCGGCCGAGCCGCTCCCGTCAGGTTGAACCCCGGTCGCCCCGGGTGTGTAGTTGGAGTGGAAACCGGGCGTCCGGTCGTCGCCCTGCGCGTTGACAGTTTCTTGACGCCGACCGGCGCCACGGGCCATGATTGGCTGGCATGCCGCGGGCGCCGCCCAACGGCGTCATGCCTGCGCGTCCCGGTCTGTGCTTCGGACGGTATGGGAGAGGAGGGCCTGCCGAGCGACGATCGCTGAGCGTCGTCATGGTTCGGATTGAGCCGGATCGTGGTGATCGTATCGATGCGCCGCTATCCCGCGGCGAACGTCCATCAACTTCCATCAACTTCCAATTCACGCCATTACAGGCGAAAGGAACGGTGTATGTGGTTTAAGAAGGCGTTGGGTGTCTCAATGGCACTCATGCTTCTGCTCGCCGCCTGCCAGCAGTCCGCGTCGGAGTCTCCGACGGGCAGCGGTGCCGGCGCGCCGAGCGAGGAACTGCCCCCGCAGGTGCTGCGGGTCGACCTTGGCGGTGAGCCGCCGACGCTCGATCCCACCCTGGCGACCGACAGTCAGTCCATTCAGGTACTGCGGTCGATTACTCATCCCCTGGCCTACTTCGACGGCGACCTGAACATCGTCGACGGCCTGGCCAGCTGGGTGATCAGCGCTGACGGCCTGACCGTCACGTTCACCCTGAAGGACGGAATCGCCTACAGCGATGGTCAGCCGATCGTCGCCGATGACTTCGTCTACAGCTGGAAGCGCCTCATCGACCCGCGGACCGCGGCTGGCTACTCGTACGTCCTCTCGTACGTTCAGGGCGGCGCTGAGCTGCTCGGAGCGGATCCCGAGGTCGACGATGTGGACGCCATGCTGGCGGACTTCGGCGTCGAGGCTCCCGACGACAGCACGTTCATCGTGCACCTCGCCGAGCCCGCGGCGTTCTTCCCGTACGTCGCCACCCTGTGGGTGACTGTCCCCGAGCGCGCGGACATGACCTACACCGAGGCTGAGGGGTATGTCTCCTCGGGCCCGATGATGCTCACCGAGTGGAACCACAACGCGAACATCGTCCTCAAGCCGAACCCGAGCTGGGCTGGCGATCCGCCGACCCTGGACGAGGTCGACATGGCGATGATCGCGGACCCGACTGCCTCGCTGGCGGCCTACGAGGCCGACGAGCTGGACATCGGTGGCGTTCCGTCGCAGGAAGTCGCTCGCATCGAGGATGACCCCGATCTGAGCGCGCAGGTCCTGCGTGGCGACATCCTGTCGATCTACTACATGGGCTTTGACCTGATCGATCCGAACGGACCGTTTGCGCGTTCCGTCTCGCTTCGCCGGGCCTTCCATGAGGCAGTCGACAAGCAAACGATGATCGATGTGGCCTTTGGTGGCATCGGCACCGTCGCGAACAGCATTGTTCCGCCGGGCATGCCGGGCTTCCAGGACGACGTCTTCATCCCGTATGACGTGGCCCAGGCGCAGACCGACTTTGCAGCCGCGCTGCAGGAGTTGGGCATCGCCAAGGAAGATCTGCACCTGCAGATCGGCTACAACACGGATGCCAACCACGAGAACAAGATCGAGTACCTGCAGCAGCAGTGGAAAGACGCGTTCGGGATTGACGTCGAGGCCGTTGGCCTCGAGTGGGGGACCTATCTCGACCGGTTGGCGACCGATCCGTTCGACATCTTCCGCCTTGGGTGGGGCGCGGACTTCCCGCACCCGCACAACTTCCTCTATGACCTGGCTGGCTGCAACAGCGGCAACAACAACACCGGGTACTGCAACGAGGAAGCTGACGCCCTCATGGCTGAGGCTGCCGTGACCCCGAATCTGGAGGACCAGATTCCTCTGTACAACCAGGCGCAGGAGCTGATCATGGCGGATTCGCCCATGCTGACCCTGCGGTTCGCTTCCCGGTTCACGCTCGTCAAGCCGTGGGTCCAGAATCTGGTCGCCACGTCGCAGGACAGCAGCACCGGTGAGCTGTTCTACGCCTGGGCAAGCATCGCGCCGCACTAACCCGCGACGCATCGCTTGACCTGAACTCCGTCGGGCGGGCCGGGCCACCGGCCCGCCCGACGGCCACGATGGCTGAGGGGTACCCTTCGGACATCGTGGCCGTCATCGGACGGCAACTGGACTGTGGAGAGGCGACACCGTGCTGACCTACATCGTGAGGCGGGTCCTGTGGATCATCCCCGTCCTGTTCTTCGTGTCGGTCATCACCTTCGCCCTGATGCACGCGGTTCCCGGAGGCCCCTGGTCACGGGAAAAGAAGCTCCCCGAGCACACGATCGAGCTCCTCAACCAGAAGTTCCACCTCGACGAGCCGGTGGTGGTCCAGTACCTGAACTGGGTCGGCCCGCTGCTCATCACGACCACCGGGGCTGAAGGCACCAACGTCTCCTGCTGCGGCGGCATCCTGGCGGGCGACCTCGGCCCGTCGTACAAGTACCTCGACCGCTCGGTGAACACGATCATCGGCGACGGGATCCTGGTGACCATGCAGCTGGGGATCATGGCCTTCCTGCTGTCGGTGGCGATCGGCCTGCCGCTGGGGATCGTCGCGGCGCTCGGCCACAACCGGACGCCGGACTACGCGGCGACCTTCGTGTCGGTCCTCGGCATCGCCACGCCCACCTTCGTGTCCTCGATCCTGCTGATCGTCATCTTCGCGGTGATCTTAGATTGGTTCCCCACGAACTCCCTGAAGTGGGAATCGGACCCGATGACCTGGGTCCTGCCGATCATTGCCCTGGCGCTCTTCCCCATCGCGGTGATCGCGCGCTACACCCGAGCCTCCATGCTCGAAGTGACGCGCCGTGACTACATCCGCACCGCGCACAGCAAGGGCCTTGCCCGGCGGACGGTGGTGGTCGTGCACATGATTCGCAACGCGCTCATCCCGGTGGTGACCATCCTGGGCCCCATCCTGGCCTTCCTGATCACCGGCTCGTTCATCATCGAGTTCATCTTCAGCGTGCCGGGGATCGGCCGCGAGTACGTGACCAGCATCACCCGACGCGACTATGGCGTGATCATGGCCATGACCATGTTCTACGCGGTGGCGATTGCCGTCCTGAACCTGGTCGTCGACGTCCTCTACGCCTACATCGACCCGCGGATCCGGTACAGCTAGGAGCCGCCTGCCGTGACCGAGCAGACCGGGACCATCGAATCCGGCGTTGTCATTGAGAAGCGCGTCAGCCAGGGGCTGTGGAGGGACGCCTTCCGTCGCCTCCTCAAGAACCGGCTGGCCGTGGTGGGCGGGATCCTCGTACTTTTCCTGGCCTTCGTTGCCGTCTTCGGGCCGCTGCTCACCCCGTACGAGTACTTCCACCAGGACCTCGAGATGGTGGTCGCCAACAACAACCGCCCGCTGACCCCCATGCAGCGGATCGAGGGCTTCGATCGGGTCCACGTGCTGGGCACCGATGAGCTCGGTCGCGACCTCCTGAGCCGGCTCATGGACGGGGCCCGGATCAGCATGATGGTGGCCCTCGTCGTCCAGTTCGTGGTCCTCGTCATCGGGATCCCGGTGGGAGCGACGGCGGCCTGGTTCGGGGGGAGGACAGACAGCATCCTCATGCGGATCACGGACGTCGTGTACGCCTACCCCGACCTCCTGTTCATCATTCTCCTGGGCGTTGCCTTCAAGGAGACCTTCTTCGGTCAGGCGCTGGACGGGCTCTTACTCGTGTTCGTGGCCATCGGGCTCACCAGCTGGGTGGTCGTGGCCCGGCTCGTCCGGGGCCAGCTGCTGAGCCTCAAGGAGACCGAGTTCGTGGAGGCCGCCAAGGCGATCGGCGTATCCGACCGCAAGATCGTGACCCGCCACCTGCTGCCCAATGCGACCGGACCGATCATCGTGGCCATCACCCTGGGCATCCCTTCGGCCATCCTGGCCGAGGCGACCCTGGCCTTCATCGGTATTGGCGTGCAGGCTCCCCGGGCCAGCTGGGGCAGTCTCGTGGCCGATGGCAATGCCTTCGTCCGATCATTCCCGCACCTTGTCATCTTCCCGGCCATGGCAATCGCCATCGCCCTGATCAGCTTCACCTTCCTCGGAGATGGACTGCGCGACGCACTCGATCCCAAGTTGAAGGGGAAGCAGTAGGTTGACGGTCAGCGACCCGAAGGCTCCGGCTGACGGCGCCGGCGTAACCGAGCTGGACGAATCGGTCGAAATCTCGACCGAGGAGGGCCGTCGTCTCGCGGAGCGCCTGGCGGACAACCGGCCGCATGCCCGCAAGCTGCTCGAAGTCCGCAACCTGTCGACCCAGTTCTTCACCCGTGAGGGCACGGTGCACGCCGTGGACGAGGTGAGCTTTGACGTCGACTACGGCGAGACGTTGGGCATCGTGGGGGAGTCGGGCTGCGGCAAGAGCGTCACCGCGCTGTCGCTCGTCCGTCTCGTGCCCGATCCGCCGGGCCAGATCACCGAGGGCCAGATCATCTTCGACGGGATCGACATCCTGAAGCTGTCGCGCTCCGAGATGCGCCGGCTGCGCGGCCGGAAGATCGGTTTCATCTTCCAGGACCCCATGACCTCGCTCAACCCGACGCTGCCGATTGGCTTCCAGATCTCCGAGTCGGCCCGCACCCACCTGGGCCTCTCGCGGAGCGCCGCTGGAGACCGCGCGGTAGAGCTGCTGTCGAAGGTGGGCATCCCGCGGGCCCGGGACCGAATGGGGGACTACCCCCACCAGTTCAGCGGAGGCATGCGCCAGCGGGTGATGATCGCCATCGCCCTGGCGTGCGACCCCATGCTCCTCCTCGCCGACGAGCCCACGACCGCCCTGGACGTGACCATTCAGGCCCAGATCCTCGACCTCATCCGCTCGCTGTCGGAGGAGTTCGGGACGGCGGTCATCCTCATCACCCACGACCTGGGGATCGCGGCCGGGATGTGTCACCGGGTCAACGTCATGTACGCCGGCCGGATCGTCGAAACGGGCGTGGTCGACGACGTGTTCGAAAAGGCTCGTCATCCGTACGCATGGGGCCTGCTCGATTCGCTGCCGCGCCTGACCGACGTCAAGTCCACCCGGCTGCGGACGATCGAAGGGCTTCCGCCCGACCTGATTGATCCGGGGGCCGAATGCCGGTTCTCGCCGCGGTGCCACTACGTGCAGGACAAGTGCCGGACCGCCGAGCCGGAGCTCACTCCGCGCGAGGGCGAGGGTCACTTTGCCCGCTGCTTCGGAACGGAGCCCGACGGATGGATCCCGTGACCGGCGCCCCCGACGCCCCCGACGACGCCGCGACCACCGCCGCGACCGCGGCGACTGCGCTGGCCGCCGACCGAGTGGCTGCCGACACCGCGCGGACGACTGCGATGGGCGATGGCCGCGGACCGCTCATCCAGGTCGAGGACCTCAAGGTCTACTTCCCCATCTACTCGGGCCTGCTGCAGCGGCGCAGCGGTGACGTCCGGGCGGTGGATGACATCACGTTCGACATCCGGCGCGGCGAAACGCTGGGCCTGGTCGGCGAGTCCGGCTGCGGGAAGAGCACGACCGGGCGGGCCCTGATCCGGCTCCGCAACCCCACGTCAGGCACGGTCAAGTTCGACGGCAGCGACCTCATGTCCTTGTCCCGCGAGGAGCTGCGCCTCATGCGCCGCCGGATGCAGATCATCTTCCAGGACCCATATTCGTCACTGAACCCGCGGATGACCGTGTCGTCGATCATCGGCGAGCCGCTCGAGACCCATAACCTGGGCAGCAAGGCATCGCGCTCGGACCGGGTCGCGGAGCTGCTCGAGCTGGTGGGCCTCAACGCGAACTACCGCAACCGTTACCCGCACGAGTTCTCCGGCGGCCAGCGCCAGCGCATCGGAGTGGCCCGGGCGCTCGCCGTCGAGCCGGAGTTCATCGTGTGCGACGAGCCGATCAGCGCCCTGGACGTCTCCATCCAGGCCCAGGTCCTGAACCTGCTCGTCGAGCTGCGCGAGAAGTTCGGCCTGACCTACCTGTTCATTGCCCACGACCTGTCGGTGGTTCGCCACATCAGCGACCGGGTGGGGGTCATGTACCTGGGCAAGATGGTCGAGCTGGGGCCGCCGAGCATCATCTACGAGGGGCCGGGCCATCCATATACGCGGGCCCTCCTTTCGGCCGTGCCCATCCCCGACCCGAAGACGGAGCGCAAGCGGAAGCGCGTCATCCTGACCGGTGACGTGCCCTCGCCCGTCAACCCGCCGCCCGGCTGCCGCTTCCATACCCGCTGCTGGCTGTACGAGCGCCTGGGCAAGCCCGAGTCCTGCCGGACCGAGGAGCCGCCGCTGCGCGAGATCCAGCCCTCACACTTTGCCGCCTGTCACTTCGCCGAGGACGCCCTGCGCAGCGACGTTGGGGTGGCGCATCTCGACGAGCCCCGGGTGGAGGCGCCGCTGGCGTCGCCACCGGTTCCGAGCGTGGCCGCGACCACGAATTGAGGGAGGCATAGTCGCCCAGGAGTAGGCGGCGCTGATATGCTGATGACCATCGCCCGGCCGACGCGGCCGGAATCTTGCCCAATTCACCCCTGTCAGACCAAGCACGAGGAAGCGGAGGGTTACCTGGATGCGTAAAGTCTTCCCCCTGTTGATGGTGATGGGACTGGTGCTGGCGGCCTGTCAGCCCAGCTCGTCCTCGTCACCCAGCTCGTCCGCGAGCGCCAGCGAGGCCGCGGCCAGCGAAGGCCCGTTCACGGCCATGACCTATCCGGAAGCCGGCCCGCAGGAATGCGCCACCGAGGACTACAACGGCGAGCTGTCTCAGATCAGCGCGACCGATGCGCACACCGTCGTGTTCGACCTGTGCTACCCGGACCCGGCCTTCCTGTCCAAGATCGCGTTCACCGCGATGGGCATTCATGACACGGCCGATCTCGAGAACAACATGATCGACCACCTGATCCTTGCCCAGACCAACGGCACCGGCCCCTACAAGCTGACCGAATGGCAGCGTGGCGTTCAGCTCATCTTCGAGAAGAACGCGGACTACTGGGGCGACAACGTTGGCGCCGATCAGCTCGTCTTCCGCTGGAGCACCGAGTCGGCTGCGCGCCTGCTCGAGCTGCAGGCCGGAACCGTTGACGGCATCGACAACCCCGCGCCCAACGACTTCGCGACGATCGAAGGCGACGCAAACCTGCAGCTGCAGAACCGCGAAGCCCTGAACGTCATGTACGTTGGTTTCAACAACACCTTCGAGCCATTCGACGACGTCCGCGTCCGCCAGGCCCTTGCCATGGGCATCGACCGGCAGCGGATCGTCGACCAGTTCTACCCGCCCGGCTCCGAGGCGGCGACCCACTTCACACCGTGCGCCATCCCCCTCGCGTGCGAGGGTGACGACTGGTACGACTTCGACCCGACTGCCGCGAAGCAGCTTCTGGCCGATGCCGGCCTTGCGAACGGCTTCAGCACCGTCCTGAACTACCGCGACGTGGTTCGTGGCTACCTGCCCGATCCCAACGTCGTCGCTCAGGACATCCAGTCCCAGTTGAAGGACAACCTCAACATCACGGTGACGATCGAGGTCCAGGAGTCGGGGACGTTCCTCGACAACGCGACCGCCGGTGCGCTGTCCGGGCTCTACCTGCTCGGCTGGGGCGCTGACTACCCCGATCCGACCAACTTCCTGGACTATCACTTCAACAACGTCGCGAACCTCCAGTTCGGCAACATGCCCGAGTCGGTGACCGGTCCGCTTACCACGGCCGCGTCCACGCTCGACACGGAAGCGCGAACGGCCGCCTACGTGGAGGCCAACAACGCCATCCGTGAGACCGTCCCGATGGTTCCGATCGTTCACGGTGCTTCGGCAACTGCCTGGAAGGCGGACGTCATAGGGGCCGTCAGCTCACCGCTCGGCAACGAGTCGATGGCCTCGGTGACCCCGGGCGATCCCGCCCGCGACCAGTTCGTGTGGATGCAGAACGCCGAGCCCATTGCCCTCTACTGCGCGGATGAGACGGACGGTGAGACGCTCCGTGTCTGCGAGCAGACCAACGAGGCCTTGTACGCCTACGAAGTGGGCGGGACGGATCCGATTCCGGCCCTGGCCACCTCGTGCGATGGCAACGAGGACGCGACCCAGTTCACCTGCCACCTGCGTGAGGGAGTCCACTTCCACGATGGCGCCGCATTTGACGCCAACGACGTGGTCCTCTCGTACGCGGTCCAGTGGGATCCGAACAATCCGCTCCACATCGGGCGGACCGGGTCGTTCGACTACTTCGCCGCGTTCTTCGCAGCGTTCCTGCCCGTGGCTCCGTAGCCACCTGACGGGACGCTCGTCGAACTCGACGAGCCGCACCTCAGCGAGCGCCACCTTCGGGTGGCGCTCGCTGCTATTCCGCCCGGACCAAACGCGCACTACACTCCCGGCCAGTGCTCCAGTTCATCCTCCGCCGGCTGCTGCTGACCATCCCGGTCCTGATCGGCGTCATCTTCGTGGTCTTCGCCATTGCGCGGCTCCTGCCGGGCGACCCGTGCAAGGTCGCCCTGGGCGAGCGGGCGACCGAGGAGATGTGCTCGGCCTTCCGCGACCGCTACGGGCTCGATGACTCGATCCTGACCCAGTTCGGGATCTTCGTGAACGACCTGGCCCATGGCGACCTCGGGACCTCGATCACCTACGGACGGCCCATCTCGGACATGCTCATCGAGCGGATGCCGGTGACCATCGAGCTGACCCTGCTGGCGCTGACCCTCGCCACGGTGCTGGGGATCACCCTGGGGGTCGCGTCCGCCGCGAGGCGGAACTCGAAGGTGGACGTGGGGACCATGATGTTCGCCAACTTCGGCGTCTCGATTCCGGTCTTCGTGCTGGGCCTGCTCCTGAGCTTCATCTTCGCCGTGGTCCTCAAGGACACGCCCTTTGCCCTGCCGCCGAGTGGGCGGCTGTCGGCGGGAGTGATCGTGATCCCGCTGGCCGAAGCGTGGGGCATGCAGGATCTCGATGGCCCGCTCCGCGTCCTCCTGGACTTCGTGAGCAACATCTACCTCATCAGCACGCTGCTCAGCGGGCAGTGGGCGGCGTTCGGTGACGCCACCATCCATCTCATCCTGCCGGCCATCGCGCTGGCCACCATTCCGCTGGCCCTCATCGCCCGGATGACCCGCTCGAGCCTGCTCGAGGTGTTGGGCCAGGACTACATCCGGACGGCTCGGGCCAAGGGAGTCATGGAGCGGCGGGTGGTCCTGAGCCACGGCCTGCGCAACGCGATCCTGCCGGTGGTCACGGTCATCGGTCTGACGCTGGGCGCGCTGTTGAGCGGAGCCGTGCTGACCGAGACGATCTTCGGGCTGACCGGAATCGGTAAGACGATCACCGACTCCATCCTGGGCCGTGACTACCCGGTCATCCAGGCCGTCACCCTGGTCACGGCCATCCTGTATCTCGTCGTGAACCTCGTCGTGGACGTCTCGTACGCGTTCCTCGACCCGCGGATTCGGCTCGAATGAGCTTCCCGCAGGGCGACAACGAGCTCGCGGCCCGCACTGCCGCCGCCGGTGAGGCGGGTATGCAGGTCGTCCGGGAGA
The DNA here is from genome assembly GCA_963810925.1 of uncultured Chloroflexia bacterium. Lineage (GTDB taxonomy): Bacteria > Chloroflexota > Limnocylindria > QHBO01 > QHBO01 > DASTEQ01. Next base: position 136,340 of record CAWEPF010000004.1, read on the forward strand.
CCTCGCCCGAGGTCCAGGCCAACGCGGCCCAGGCCCAGGTCATGGGCTCCACCGAAGCGCTGACCGCCCGGCCGGGCAACCTGTGGCGCGACACGGCCAAGAGCATCCTCCGCCAGCGCTCGGCCCAGGTCGGGCTGTTCCTGCTCTCGATCCTGGTCCTGACCGCGGTCTTTGCCCCGGTGATCGCCCTCTACGACCCGGACGATCCGGTGGCCATCGACCAGGGCCTCGACGCCAGCGCCGGCGAGTACGGGCCGTGCGTCCACCTCCTCGGATGCCCCGAGGAACGGCCCCAGCACCCCTTCGGGGTCGATCGCAACGGCCGGGATGTCTTCAGCCGGGTCGTGTACGGAGCGCAGGTCTCGCTCCGCGTTGGGGTGCTGACGGTGGGCGCGGCTATCGTGATCGGTTCGATCATCGGTGCGTTCGCGGCCTTCCTGGGCGGCGGCACGGACAACGTCCTGATGCGGATCATGGACGTCCTCCTGGTCTTCCCCGCCCTGGTCCTGGCCATCGCCCTGGTGACCATGCTCGGTTCGGGATTGATCAATGCCCAGATCGCGATCGGGATCGTGGCCATCCCGGTCTATTCGCGCGTCATGCGCGCCTCGGTGCTGTCCGTGCGCGAGCGCGACTACGTCATCGCCTCGCGCGCCCTGGGCGAGTCCGGCCGGGGAATCCTGTTCCGCCGCGTGTTCCCGAACGCCCTGACCCCGCTCATCGTGGCCGGCACGCTGGGCATCGCCGGCGCCATCCTGGACGTGGCCGCCCTCTCGTTCCTGGGCCTCGGCGCCCAGCCGCCGCTGGCCGAATGGGGCTCGATGATCGCGCTCGACCGCAACCAGATCTTCAACGCCCCGTGGCTCATCCTGGCTCCCGGGATCGCGCTGACCATCAGCGTCCTGGGCTTCAACCTGTTCGGCGACGGCCTCCGCGACGCGCTCGACCCCCGATTGAACCGATGACCCAATGACCACCGGCGTGGCCGAAATCGCCGAGCTCCCGCGCCGGACCGGCCGGCCGGGGGATCGCCTGCTCGACGTCAAGGGGCTGCAGACCTCGTTCCACACCCGCGACGGCGTCGTCCGGGCGGTGACCGGCGTGGACTTCCACGTCGACCGGGGCGAGATCCTGGGCCTGGTAGGCGAGTCCGGCTGCGGCAAGACGGTCAGCGCGCTCTCGATCCTGGGCCTGATCGCCGCGCCGGGCCAGATCGAGGCTGGCCAGGTCCTGTTCGACGGCACGGACCTGCTGACGCTGCCCGCGGCCCAGATGCGGGCCCTGCGCGGCGAGCGGATCAGCATGATCTTTCAGCAGCCCCAGAGCTCGCTGAACCCGGTGTACGACGTGGGCCGCCAGATCGGCGAGGTCCTCGAGATCCACAAGGGGATGAAGCCCAAGAGCGCCCGCAGCCGGGCGGGGGAGCTGCTGCGGATGGTGGGCATCCCCGATCCTGAGCGCCGGCTGGCCTCGTACCCGCACGCGCTGTCCGGTGGCATGGCCCAGCGAGTGATGATCGCCATGGCACTCGCCTGCGAGCCCGAGCTGCTGATCGCGGACGAGCCGACCACCGCCCTGGACGTGACGATCCAGGCCCAGATCCTCGATCTCATGCGCGCCCTCCAGGCCGACACCGGGACGGCCATCGTGCTCATCACCCATGACCTGGGGGTGGTGGCCGAGATGTGCGACCGGGTGGCGGTCATGTACGCGGGCGAGATCGTGGAAGAAGCGGATACCGCCACCCTGTTCGGCGACCCCAAGCATCCATACACCCGGGGCCTGATCGGTTCGGTTCCAACCCTGGGCCAGGTGCAGGACGAATTGGTCACGATCCCCGGATCGGTCCCCAACCTGGTCGACCTGCCGCCGGCGTGCCGGTTCGCCCCCCGCTGCGTGCCGCGGGTGGCCATGGAGGTCGAGCACTGCGAGACCGAGCATCCTGAGCTGCGCCCGTCAGGCGCGCCGGGCACCGGACACACCGTGCGGTGCTGGATCTACCACGAGCCGGACGGCTCCGAGATCAGCGGGGCCCACATCCAGTGACCACGGCGACCAACGGCGGGCCGCTGGTCCAGGTCGAGCATCTGTCCGAGTTCTTCCCCCTGCGCGGCGGGATCCTCCAGCGGAAGGTGGGGGAGGTCAAGGCAGTCGATGACGTGAGCTTCGACATTCGACGGGGCGAGACGCTGGGCCTGGTGGGGGAGTCGGGCTGCGGCAAGACGACCGTGGGACGCACGCTGCTTCGCCTGATCGAGCCCACCGGCGGCCGGATCGTGTTCGACGGGACCGATATCACCAACATCAAGGGCGCCGAGCTCAAGGGCTATCGGCGCCGCATGCAGATCGTGTTCCAGGATCCGTATGCCTCCCTGGACCCCCGTTCACCCATCGCCACGGCCATCGGCGAAGGGCTCCGCATCCACGGCCTGGGCACGCCCCAGGAACGCGCGGACCGGGTGGCGAAGATGATGGAGATGGTCGGCCTCCAGCCGTACCACGCACGACGCTACCCCCACGAGTTCTCCGGCGGCCAGCGGCAGCGGATCGGGATCGCGCGAGCGCTCGTCCTCGAGCCGGACCTCGTCGTCTGCGACGAGCCGGTGAGCGCGCTGGACGTGAGCATCCAGGCCCAGGTCCTGAACCTGCTCCGCGACCTCCAGCGCCGGTTGGGCCTGACTTACCTGTTCATCGCCCACAACATGGGCGTGGTCGAGCACATCAGCGATCGGGTGGCGGTCATGTACCTGGGCGCGCTCGTCGAGCTGGCCGATTCGGAGGAGATTTACCGGCAGCCCATGCACCCGTACACGATTGCCCTGCTGTCAGCCGTGCCCGTGGCACGGCCTGCGGAGCGCAACAACCGCCGGCGGATCATCCTCCGCGGCGACGTTCCCTCCCCGGTCAACCCGCCCGCCGGCTGCCGGTTCCATACCCGCTGCTGGCTGCGGACCCAGTTGGGCAACCCAGAGCGGTGCGCAACCGAGCGACCGGAGCTCCGGACCCTGGCCACGACCCACCAGGTGGCCTGCCACTTCTCTGAGGAGCTCGCCGAACCGGGACTGCGCCAGCGCCGCATCGCGGCGGCCGCGGCCGGCAGCTCGGGCCTGGCCTCGGCCGAAGCATCCGACGAGGCGGCGTCCACCGCCCCGCCGACGCCGACCGAGGCGCCCGTCGGCTAGGCTTGGCGACGTGCAGGTTCGCGTCGCATTGGCCCAGATCGCGCCCCGCCTGGGGGAGGTGGCGGCCAACTTCGACCTCGCCGCGGACCGGATCAGGGCCGCGCAGGCCGACGGTGCGGACCTCGTCGTCTTTCCCGAACTGGCGCTGACCGGGTACCTGCTGGCGGACCTCATCCCCGACGTGGCGATGGCGGCTTCCGACGAGCGACTGGCCGCGCTCTCGAGCCTGGCCCCCGAGATGCTCGTTACGATCGGTTTCGTCGAGGAGGCCGCCGATCATCGGTATACGAACAGCGCCGTGCTGCTGCGGGACGGCGCGGTCATCGGTCTGCACCGCAAGGTCTACCTGCCCACCTACGGGATGTTCGACGAGGGCCGCTTCACGCGGGCCGGTGATCACGTACGGACCACCGAGGTGGGAGAGCCGCTTGGGCGGATCGGTCTGAGCATCTGCGAGGACTTCTGGCATCCCTCGGTGCCCATGATCCAGTCCCAGGATGGTGCCTCGCTGCTCGTGAACCTCGCCGCCGGTCCGGCCCGCGCCCCGGGCAGTGATGCCGGCCTGGCGGCCATTGCCGGGTGGCACAAGATGCAGGAGACCTACGCCCTGCTCGGGACGGTGGCGGTCGCCTTCTGCAACCGGGTCGGCAACGAGGAGGGGCTCACCTTCTGGGGCGGCTCGCGCCTGATCGGCGCCAACGGGGTGGTGATCGCCGAGGCGCCGCTGTACGAGGAAGCGCTCGTCGTCGCCAGTCTCGAGACCGATGACCTGCGCATGCACCGCTACCAGCTCCCCATCCTGGCCGATGAGCGGCTGGAGCTGACTCGCCGCGAGCTGGACCGAATCATCGCCGAGCGGGCCGACCTTCCGGCCCCGGGCGAGCCCGCGGACCGCCCGGGAGAGTCATGAGCGGGGGACCCGCCGCCGAATCGGCTCCGCTGCCGCAGGTCGATGCGGTGCAGGTGGTCGAGATCATCGTCGCCTTCATCCGCGGGCAGCTGGAGCAGACCGGGTTCGATCGCCTGGTGGTGGGCGTGTCCGGTGGGGTGGACAGCGCCGCGACCGCCGCGCTTGCCGTCCGTGCCGCCGGACCCGAGAACGTGCTGGGAGTGCTCATGCCGTTCCGGACCAGCGACCCGGCCTCGGAAGCCGATGCCCGCCTCCTGGTCGAGGGTCTTGGCTGCGACATGCAGCGGGTGGACATCACGCCCATGGCCGAGCCGATGCTCACCCTGATCGGTGACGGGGAAGAGCCCGCCACCCGGGTACGGCGCGGGAACGTGTTCGCCCGCCTGCGGATGATCGTCCTGTACGACCGATCCGCCGCCTTCGACGGGCTCGTGTGCGGCACCTCGAACAAGACCGAGGCCCTGCTCGGGTACGGCACGCTGCACGGCGACATGGCCGCTGCCATCCAGCCCATCGGTGACCTGTACAAGAGCCAGCTGCGGGCGGTGGCCAGTGAGCTCGGGGTGCCCGCCCAGATCATCGCCAAGCCGCCATCCGCGGACCTGTGGCCGGGCCAGACCGATGAAGGCGAGCTGGGCGCCACCTACGAGGACCTGGACCGGATCCTGTATGCCCTCGTCGACCGGCGATGGACCGCGGACCGATGCGTCCGCGCCGGGCTGGACCGGTCGCTCGTCGAATGGACCTCTTCGCGGGTGGCTCGCAACGAGTTCAAGCGGCAGGTTGCGCCGGTGGCCAAGGTGTCGCTGCGGACGCCCGGGATCGACCACCTGTATCCACGCCGCCGGCCGGGCTCGCGGAGAGCCTGAGGGTCGTGTCGGGCCGCCTGCTGGTCGTGGGGACGCCCATCGGCAACCTCGGCGACCTCTCGCCGCGCGGAGCGGAGGCGTTGGCGGCGGCCGACCTCGTAGTCGCAGAGGACACGCGGGTCGCGGCGCGGCTCCTGCGGCACCTCGGGACGCGGCGGCCGACCGTGTCCTTCACCGAGCACAACGGCGCGGAGCGCCTGCCGGGCCTCCTCGCGCGACTGGCAGCCGGGGAGACGCTCGCGCTGACGACCGATGCGGGCATGCCCGCCATCTCGGACCCAGGCGCGGAGCTGGTGGCTGCTGCTCGCGACGCTGGCCACGCCGTCGAGGTCGTGCCCGGACCGTCGGCGGTGACCGCCGCCCTGGCCGTGGCCGGGCTGTCGGGTGGCGGATTCGTGTTCGGCGGGTTCCTGCCCACGCGCCCGGTTTCCGCGCGGCGGGCTGCCCTCGAGCGGCTCATGGCGGCCGCAGGGTCCCTTGGCCTGCCGCTGGTGCTCTACGAGGCGCCCCACCGCGTGCAGGCGCTCCTGCGGGACCTGGATGGCCTCACGGGGGCCCACCCGGACCTGTGGGTGGCAGCTGGGCGGGAGCTGACCAAGATCCACGAGGAGGTCGTGGTTGGCGGCCCTGCGGACGTGGCGGCGCGCCTGACGCAGACGCGGGGCGAATTCACGGTGGTGATCTCGGGGATTGCCGCACCTTCTGGCGGCCAGGAGCTGGACCTTCCTGCGCTGGTGACGGTCGCGCGCCAGGCCGGCCTTTCCACCCGTTCCATCACCGATCTCCTGCGCGCGGCCGGTGTGCCTCGGCGCGAAGCGTATCGGTCTGCCTCAGACGGTTCATAAGGCGCCCGTCATCGGGCGGTAATCGGCTCGCCCTAGTCTCCTCGCGCTGGTCACTCGCCAGGCCGGTCGTTGAGCCCGTCAATCGGGCTGGAGGAGAACCGTCACATGAACAAGGTACTGCTGGTCGGCCGGCTGACCCGCGATCCGGAGCTGCGCACGCTGCCCAGCGGGAAGCCCATGGCGACTTTCACCATCGCCACCAACGAGTACCGCGGCTCGAACGCCACCGAGCGGACCGAGTACCACGCGGCCATCGCCTGGGACCGTCTGGCCGAGATCTGCGCCCAGTTCCTTGGGAAGGGCCAGTTGGTGGACGTCGAGGGCCGCCTCCAGACCCGTCAGTGGGACGACGACGCCGGCAAGCGCCACTGGAAGACCGAGATCGTCGTCAACCAGCTGGAGATGCTCTCGGGGCGCGGCAAGAAGGAATACGCGAAGCAGGCCCAGGAAGCCGATGACGATGCCGTTCCGGCGCACACCAACGGCGCCGCGGATGAGCCCCTCGAGGCCGTTGTCGCGATGTGAGGTGGTCCGGCTACGATCATCTCGATGAAGGAGCTTCAGTCGGGCTCGCCCGAGCCCCCGAAATCGGACGTACTGGCGGAGCTGGAGCGACGCGAGCCGCTCTTCCACCGTCCCGAGTTCGGCACGACGCGGGCAGAGTTCGAGGCCATGACCGCTCCGGACTTCTGGGAGGTCGGCGCCTCCGGGGAGATCTATTCACGCGAGAGGGTATGGGCAACTCTCGAGCGTCGGTATGCCGAACCCGGTTACTGGGCGAGCGACACCTGGACCGCTTCCGACTTCCTGTGCCGGGAGGTAGCGCCCCATGCGTACCTGCTGACTTACACGCTCCGCCAAGGGGAGCGACAGACCCGGCGGCTGACTGTCTGGCGGCGGACCGACGACGCATGGCAGGTCATGTACCACCAGGGGACGCAGGTGGAGCCTGACTAAGAAGCGTCAAGTTCCCGCCGGGCACGGCCATCCCGTCTGGGTCGCACCGGACACGGTCCAAGCACCTAGCCGGCTCTTCCGGTGTGTAGATGGTTCCAGTGGCCTAAGCGCTACTGGAAGAGCGAGATCGTCGTCAACCAGCTGGAGATGCTTTCTGGACGCGGCAAGAAGGAATACGCCAAGCAGGCTCAGGAGGCCGATGACGAATCCGCCCCGGCGCACACCAACGGCGCGGCCGAGGAGGCTCTCGAGGCTGTCGTCGCGATGTGAGCGTCAGCCGAGCTGGTTAGGCGCGATGGCTTCCGGCGACCCTGTTAGCCGGCGCTCGGAGGCCCCAGCCAGCCGGACTCCCGGCGATTCGTCCCTCTCGGGGAACCTAGGGGGCGGGATCGGCGTCCGGCGCTCGGCGAGCGCGCATAGCCATCACGGCTCCGACCCCGACGAGAACGAATCCAAGGACAGCGATCAGGATGGTGGTGTTCCAGGTGGCCCCGCCTAACACGAGGCCAAGGATGATCAGGAAAGCGCCTACCGTCACGATCACCCATCCCAGGGCGCGATTTTGACCCATCCGATTCCTCCTTCTTACCTCCCGTTTGGGAGTTCCCGCTACGGGGATGGGTCGCATCGTGGCCCAGTGCGGCGGTCTTGCGAATAGGACCATGAGGTGCCCCGCGATGGGCAGCCCGTCGCCCAGTCCAACGCGGCCGCCGACGAGCCGCTGGAGGGCACCGGGGCACTGCCTCGACCCTGCGAGCAGCTGCGACCCGGGCTACCCAAGCGTCTGCATCCCACCGCATCCGCCGGATCTCGATTGTGGCGACATCACGTTCCGCCGATTCCAGGTGGTGCCGCCGGACCCCCACGGATTCGATGGGAATCACGACGGCATCGGCTGCGAGAGCCGGTGAGGAGGGGGTCGGAACAAGGTCTTCCTGCTACGCTCGAGTCGATGCAGGCCGATGAGATTCGATTCCTCTTCGGGTATGACCGATGGGCGACCCGCCGGGTGCTGGCCGTCCTCGACGGGCTGGACCCGGCCGTGTGGGGACGCACCGGTGTTGTCGGCGAGCGCGGTCTGGGCAGCATTCTCGTCCACCACCTCGGCGCCTCGGTGCGGTGGCGCATTGCGTTCGAAACCGAAGGTGAGGGCGAGGGGCCCGAGCTCGAACACGAGCCCTTGCCGGCGATCGACGATCTCCGTGCACGCTGGGATTCCGAATGGGCCGCGGTCGATGCCTGGCTCCCAACCCTGACCGACGGCTACCTCGCGCATGTCTTCGATGGGGTACCGATCTGGACCATGGCCCTGCACGTCGTGAACCACGGGACCCAGCACCGATCCGAGGCTGCGGCCCTGCTTACCGCCGAGGACCGATCACCCGGAGAGCTCGACCTGATCAACTACGCCGAAGGACAGGCTGCAGACGCGATCACTGGGGCCTGACGGGGCAGTCCCTTCACGGACGCTTCGAGCTGAAATCACGAGGAGCTCCGACCACCGCCCACGGCGCCTCGCGACCCTAGGGGCACCTCCGGCCAACCCAGCCGCG
>CAWEPF010000005.1:0-120530 GCA_963810925.1 uncultured Chloroflexia bacterium
CCGATATACTGGCCGCCCGCGGCCATCGGTCCGCCATCGGTGGTTCGCCCACGCGCCGCGGACGCTCCGGAGCGGCGATGAGCCAGGCATACCCCTACAACGGCCACCTGAGCCGATGGGAAACGGTGGCGGACGGCCTCGTGATCGTGGCCGTGAGCCGCGACGAGGACCCGTTTCCGTTCACGCCGGGCCAGTACGCCACGATCGGGCTCCTCGGGCCGGAGGGCAAGGTCATCCTCCGCCCGATGTCCATCTCCTCGCCCTCGACCGACCTGTCCGAGTACGAGTTCTTCATCCGCCACGTCCCCGAAGGCGACTTCACGCCGCTGCTGTGGGAGATCGGGGTGGGCGACCCGATCTTCATCAAGGGCGCCAAGGGCAAGTTCGTGCTCCAGGACGACGGCAAGCGCTGCCTGTTCGTGGCCTCCGGCACCGGTCTCGCGCCGTTCATGAGCATGATCGAGACCCTGATCGCGACCGGCGAGTCGCGAGAGATCCATCTCCTGCATGGCGCGAGCTATGCCCACGACCTCGCCTGGCGCGAATGGCTGACCGAGATCGAGCGCGAGCAGCTGCTGCCGCTCCACTACGCCGGAACGGTGTCCCGGCCCGAGGGGAGCCCGGAGTGGGACGGCCTGACCGGACGGGTGGAGACCGTGGTGGCCTCCGAGATGGATCGACGCGGCCTGACGGCGGCCGACACGACGCTGTACCTGTGCGGAAACCCGGACATGATCACCGCCGTCGAGGAGATCGCGCTGGAACGCGGCTTCCCCCCCGAGCAGATCCGCAAGGAGCTGTACTGGCCCAAGGCGCGGCCCCACGGTCCGCCCACGACCCTGCCCACCATCGAGGAGCCGGTGCCGTGAGCGAGGTGGGGGATCCCTTCTACCTGACCACCGCCATCTTCTATCCGAGCCCGGCGCCGGCGCTCCATTCCCTGTTCGAGGCAATCGGCGCCGACGCACTGGTCCGCTACCAGCGCCTGGCGGGGCGCGAGGTCCGGTTCCTGACCGGCATGGACGAGCATTCGGCGAACCTGGAGCGGCAGGCCCACGAGCGTGGCGAGGAGCCCAAGGCCATCGTGGACGAGTGGGCGGCGGCGTGGCGGGCCGGATTCGATCGGTTCGGGATCAGCTACGACCGGTTCATCCGCACCACCGATCCGGACCATGCCCGGGCGTCGGTCGAGATGGTGCGGCGCGCGGCCGCGTCGGGCGACATCTACAAGGGCACGTACGCCGGGTGGTACTGCACCGGCGACAACGAGTTCAAGACCGAGTCCCAGCTGGTCGATGGGCGCTGCCCGGACCACCCCACCCTGGAGCTCCAGTGGCTGGAGGAGGAGAACTGGTTCTTCGCGCTGAGCAAGTACCAGCAGGCCCTCGAAGAGCTGTATCGGTCCAACCCGTCGTTCTGCGAGCCGGAGCATTTCCGCAACGAGGTCCTCGGCTGGCTGGCCGACGGCCTGGTGGACTTCTCGATCAGCCGCGCCGGAACCGGGTGGGGCATCCCCTTTCCCGACGACCCGGACCACCGGATCTACGTGTGGTTCGACGCGCTGACCAACTACATCACGGGAGCCGGCTTCCCCGATGACCCGGCCGCGTTCGAGCACTGGTGGCCGGCCGACGTCCACGTCATTGGCAAGAACATCACCCGCTTCCACTGCCTGTACTGGCCGGCGATGCTCATGAGCGCCGGGCTGCCGCTGCCGCGCAAGGTCTTCGCCCACGGCTTCATGCTCATGAAGGGCGAGAAGATGTCGAAGACGCGCGGGAACGTCCTCGACCCCGACACGGCGCTCGCCACGTTTGGCGTGGACGGGGTCCGCTACCTCGTCCTGCGCGAGATCCCGTTCGATCGCGACGGCGACGTCACCGCGGACGGCATGATCCGCCGCTACAACGCGGAGCTGGCCAACGACCTGGGCAACCTCGTGAACCGGACCGTTTCGATGGCCGGCCGCTACCTGGATGGCGCACTCCCAGACCTTGCGGACGGCGAACAGACCGATGCCGAGACCGATGTGCGGGCCGTGGCCGACAGCGCGGTTGCCGCGTACCGATCCGCCCTGGAGCGGCTGCACTTCGACGAGGCCCTGGTCGCACTTTCCACGCTGACACGGGCCGGCAACGGCTACGCCGAATCCCAGGCCCCGTGGGCCCTCCACAAGGCGGGGGAGACCGATCGGCTGGCGGTCGTGCTGGCCACGATGGGGGAGACCTGCCGGATCCTGGGCCACCTGCTCGCGCCGTTCTGTCCCGCCACGTCCGCCAACCTGCTGGGCCAGATCGGGACTCCGCCCGCGTACGACGAGCGCGGAAACGGCGGGCCGGGCCTCGATACGCTGCTCGCCTGGGGCGCGGAGCCCGGCGCGCGCCAGGCGTCCGCCCCGGCCCCGCTCTTCCCACGGGTCGAGGTCGACGCCGACGTTCCGGCCGACGAGGCGGCCCCCGCGCCCTGAGTCGCCTCCAGGTTCCCGAGCGCCTGCCGGGGATCGTCGATGCCCACGCCCATCTCCAGCACGAGGTCTTCGCGTATGACCTCGATGCCGTCCTGGACCGAGCCCGCGCCGCAGGGCTGACCCGGATCCTCGTCCCGGGCTGGGACCGCGCGTCGTCCGAGGCGGCGATCGTCCTCGCGGCCGCCCACGCGGACCTGCTGGACGCGGCGGTGGGCATCCACCCGCACTACGTCGCGGCCGCGTCCGAAGCGGACTGGGCGGCGCTCGAGTCCCTCGCCGCGGACCCCGCCGCCCGGGCGGTGGGGGAGATCGGTCTCGATTTTCACCGCAACCTCTCCCCGCCGGACGCGCAGCGTGCGGCCCTGTCCCGCCAGCTCGACCTGGCGGCCCGGGTGGGAAAGCCGGTCGTGGTCCACGACCGCGAGGCTCACGAGGAGGCGACGGCCGCGCTCACTGCCCATGCGGCGCGCTTCACGGCCGCGACGGTGCCCGGCATCCTGCACGCCTTCTCAGGGGACGCGGAGATGGCGCAGGCGCTCGTCGCCGCGGGCTACCTGATCTCGTTCGCGTGGCCGGTCAGCTTCTCGAAGAACGTGGGGCCCCGCGCCGCGGCCGCCGCCATTCCGGGCGAGAACCTCCTGGTCGAAACCGACTCCCCGTACCTCGGGCCGGCTGCCGACCAGCGCAACGAGCCGACCACCGTCCTGCGGACCGCGGCCATGATCGCAGTACTGCGCGATTCGACCCCGAGGGAGGTCGCGGCCGCGGCTGCGGCCGCGTATCGGCGCGCCGTCTCACCTTGACAGTCCTCGCGCGCACCTGATACCTTGCGTTAGCACTCTCACTGGTTGAGTGCCAGAACCCCCAACGGGGAAACGGATCGTATCGGTCCATCCGGCATTCCCAGTGCCAGTGCACCAGACGCCATCCCGGTCGGTGCCGCCCGGCATCGGTCCACATCGGTCCAGTCCACGGAGGGACACCCGTATCCATGGCCAAATCGGCAAAAGCCACCGCCACCCAGCTCAAGCCGCTGGGCGATCGCCTGGTCGTCAAGCCCAGTCCACGTGAGGAGATGACCAAGAGCGGCATCGTCCTGCCGGACACCGTCAAGGAGCGTCCCCAGGAAGGGACCGTCCTGTCGGTGGGCCCGGGTCGCACCCTGGACGACGGAACCCGCGAGCCCATGGAGCTCAAGGCGGGCCAGAAGATCCTGTTCCAGAAGTACGCCGGCACCGAGTTCAAGCTGGACGAGGAAGACCTCCTCATCCTGTCCCAGAAGGACGTCCTGGCCGTTCTCGAATAGCCCACTTCGCGCCGGACCGATATCGGTTCCCGCGCGCCACCGAGGAGGATTCACTCACACATGGCGAAGCAGCTCCAGTTCAGCGAAGAGGCCCGACGCGGCCTGAAGCGCGGCGTGGACAAGATGGCCGAAGCCGTCAAGGTCACGCTCGGCCCCAAGGGTCGCTACGCGGTGCTCGACAAGAAGTTCGGCGCGCCGACCATCACCAATGACGGCGTGACCATTGCGCGCGACATCGAGCTCGAGGATCCCTTCGAGAACATGGGAGCCCAGCTGCTCGAAGAGGTCGCGGCCAAGACCAATGACATCGCCGGAGACGGCACCACGACCAGCATCGTGCTGGCCCAGGCCATCATCACCGAGGGCCTGAAGAACGTCACCGCCGGCACCAGCCCGATGGGCATCAAGCGCGGCATCGAGAAGGCGGTCGACACCGTCGTCGCCGAGATCACGCGTCTGTCCAAGCCGGTGAACACGCCGGAGGACATTGCCCACATCGCCAGCATCAGCGCCCGTGACAAGGAGATCGGTGAGCTGATCAGCCAGGTCATGGGCAAGGTTGGCAAGGACGGCGTCGTGACCGTCGAGGAGTCGCAGGGCCTGAAGCTCGAAATCGAGTACGTCGACGGCATGCAGCTCGACCGCGGCTACGTCAGCGCCTACATGATCACCTCGAACGAGGGCGGCAAGCTCGAGGCCTACCTCGACCAGCCGTACGTGCTCATCACCGACAAGAAGATCAGCGCCGTGGCGGACATCCTGCCGACCCTCGAGAAGGTCGTCCAGGTGGGCCGCGGGCTGCTGATCATCGCGGAGGACGTGGACGGCGAAGCGCTGGCCACCCTCGTGGTGAACAAGCTCAAGGGCACGATCAATGCTCTCGCCGTCAAGGCCCCGGGCTTTGGTGACCGCCGCAAGGCCATGCTCGAGGACATCGCCACCCTGACCGGTGCGCGTGTCATCAGCGAGGAAGTCGGTCGCAAGCTCGACAGCGTGACGATCGAGGATCTCGGCCAGGCGCGCCGCGTGACCGCCGACAAGGACACCACCACCATCGTGGATGGGAAGGGTGCCCCGGAGGCGATCAAGGCCCGCATGAGCCAGATCAAGCTCCAGATCGAGGACACCACCAGCGACTTCGACCGCGAGAAGCTCCAGGAGCGCCTCGCCAAGCTGTCCGGTGGGGTGGCGGTGCTCAAGGTGGGCGCAGCGACCGAGGTCGAGCTCAAGGAGAAGAAGCACCGGATCGAGGACGCGCTGAGCGCGGCCCGGGCCGGAGTGGAAGAGGGCATGGTCGCCGGTGGCGGCTCGGTCCTGGTCCACGCGGCTCCCGCGCTCGACAAGCTCGAGGTCCTCGGTGACGAGAAGGTTGGCGTGGCCATCGTTCGGCGCGCGCTGGAGGAGCCACTCCGCCAGATCGCAATCAACGCGGGCCAGGAAGGATCCGTGGTCGTCGAGGCAGTCCGCAAGCTGAAGCCCGGCAGCGGCTACGACGCGGAGAAGGGCGAGTACGGCGACCTGTTCGCGGCCGGGATCATCGATCCGGCCAAGGTCACTCGTTCCGCGCTCCAGAACGCGGCCTCGGTGGCGGCCCTGCTGCTCACCACCGAGACGGTCATCACGGACATCCCCGAGAAGGACAAGGCGCCGATGCCCGGTATGGGCGGCGGCGGCATGGACTACTAGATCGGGACGTAGCGTCCGCGGGCGGTTGCGCCCGACGGATTCACGCACGAATCAGACCACGAGCCGGGTTCTCCATCCGTGGAGGCCCGGCTCGTTTGCTACCAGATTGCTACCAGGGGCCGGCTCCCGACGCCCACCTCGGCTGCCGCGGGTCCCGAGAGGAGGCTACGGAAGGCCTCAATCGGGGTAAGCGGTGCTCGAGGAGATCCGCTCCAGGGTATACGGCGTCGGGGATGCAGGGTCGCCAAGACCCACGTCGATGGGCATCTGGATGACCGGCTGGTCTTGGTCGTCGAAATCGATCGGCATCGTGATCGCCCAGGTCTCGCCGGTCGTGATCTCCGGGTTGACGAAACGGGTCCACATCCATCGACCGACAACGGTGAACTCGCCGGTCAGTTCACCAACAAATACGCTGCGCCACTGTCTGCCGAGGGGTTCGTCGGGGTAGTTGCTGAGTCCCTCGATGGCCAGGCAGCTCCCCGTCTGGGTCACGAACAGCAAGCCTGAAGCGAAACCCCGCCACGTCCCCGTGAGGTCAACCCGACTGCCGTCGGGGCCACGCATGTCTGCCCCAGCACAGAGGTTCGCAGCGGATCCATCGCTGGCCTCAGCCGAGGAAGTGGCCGATGGGAGGGGCGTCGATGTCGGGCCGCACGCTGTGGTCGCCACCACGATGAGAGCAGCCGCCGCCAGGGCGACGGTTCGGCGGATGGTCATGGCCGCGCATTATCCGCGCTCAGGACCGGCTCCCGACGCCCGCCTCGGCTCCTGCAGCTCCCCGAGGGGTCGAATCGCCGGGAGTCGCGGCGGCTGCGACGCTAGCGGGTGACGCTTACCGGCGGCTTAGAGGAGGAGAGTCAGAGGTCGAATCGCCCTGCGGAGCCGGATGCTTTCCCGCGCCTACCGCTCCAGAGCCTCTCGAGCGCCTGCTGCGCCCGCTCCAGGCTGCGCGTACTGGTCGGGTGCTCGAACCAGCGTGCGATGAACGCCCCAGAAGATAGCCGGACTACTAGTCCGAACCGATCTGCGTGGGCGAGGCCCCGGCCGATGGCCGGGGCCTCCCTGTTTCTCGGGGAAAGGTGACTACGCCGAGAGCGGCAGGGTCCCCGGCACAGTGTCGCTATCCCGGAGCAGGTCTTCGATATCCCGCACAGAGGACAGCACTCGCTCCCGAAGGTCGTCGAGCAGGGTCGAGACCTCCTGCGCGGCGGTTCCGATGGACGTCAGGCGGCTCTTCATCTTGCGCACGTTGTCCACCGCGAACTGGAGGTCGCCCAGCGCCTCCGTGACGCCGGCCACGTCCACGGCTCCAGCCGTCTCGCGCAGGGTCAGGAGGGCCATGACCCGGGCCACGCGGAACGCGGCCTCCAGCCCGGCGCCTTCATCGATCTGGGGGTCGTACACCGCGTAGACGTCGTTTCCGACGAGCGCGAAGGGGATCACGCTGCCGGGAGCGTGCTCGGGGGTGAAGATTGCCAGCGCGATGGCCGCTCCCCGGTTGGCGCGCGCAGCGGTCAGCTCCTCGGCCAACACCCGGCGGCTCAGCGAGCGGTCCTTGGCCTCGATCACGACCCGCAGCTCGCGGCCACCGGTCCGGCTGGGATCCACGGTCAGGACGAAGTCGCCCTTCTTGGACCGCAGCGCCTCACCCGCCTCGGTGCCGGTCCGCTCCAGGAAGTCGCCCGTCCCGTGTGCGAGCTCGTCGAGGCGGAGCGCCAGCGCTTCCTCGAACTCGAGGCCCTTGGCGGTGCCCTTCGAGCGTTCGTCGGCCCGGGCCCGATTGGCCGCCTCCAACGACGCCAGCCGCTCGCTGAGGCTCCGGAACTCGCCGGTGACCTCTGTCCGGAACTGGTGGAGCGGGCTCGCCTCGCGCGTCGGATCGAGGAGCAGGGCCAGTCGTGACCCGTCACCGTCGAAGTAGCGGCCCAGGGCCTCGTTGAGTTGTCCAACCGCGCTATCGCGCCGGTTGGGGTCGAACAGGTCTGCGGTGAGGCGCTGGAAGCGCCCGGTGTCGCCCAGGAAGGCCTCGAGGGTGCGCGGCACCCGACCCTCCCCGTCGGCGAAGTTGGCGCGCAGCGATTGATCGAGAGCCTCCGCGGCTCGGGTGTTGGTGGCGGCCATCTGCTCGACCATTCGCCCGAATTCGGAACGGATGACGTCCAGGTGGGCTCCCGTGCCGGCCGTGGCGAGTGCTTGGAGACCGACGCGAACCGCGTTCGCGGCGAGGCCCGGCCGGTCGACGACGGGCACGCCGTCGACGAAGCGAGCGAGGCCGGCATCGGTCAGTTCGACGTGGATGGTGATCCGGTCGCCGACGACGTCGACCACCGGGTTGAACTCGGGGCTTGGAGAGGCGGCGTTCGTATTCATGGGCCGATCGTGGGCGGCGCTCGTGACACCTCTCGTGTCGCGCTCGCGCGCCCTCGTCCGCAGCCGGCAGTACGAAGCGCCTATGGAGGTCATACATAGGGATGGTTAGGGTCGGTCCGATGCCAATCCGAGAGGACGCTGGCGGGCCGGACACGGCCCGCGACGGGTTGCCCCCGGTGACGGTGGCCTTGCCCTATGCCCATCGCCTGCGCGCCGCCGTGCGCGGCTGGCGACCGAGCCTGCGCATCTGGGTTGCGGCGGGCGGTGTAGCCATCGTCGTGGCGACCGCGGTCATCACCTCCAACCTGTTCGCCGATCGCCTGCGGCAGCTGGCCGTGGATGCGGCCCTTCAGCACGCCGAGTCGGTGGTCCGGGCCACGATCGACCCCGCGATCGACCCCCAGGAGCTGGACATCGGCGGGGCATTGGATCCGGCGCTCAACGAGCAGCTGGTGCGCCTCGTTCAGGGCAGCGAGCAGGCCCGGGTCATCATCTGGTCCCGCGACGGGCGGGCCGTGTTCTCGTCCGATCCGGTCCTGCGCGGCCAGCGCTTCTCGACCGGGGAGCAGCTGGCATCGGCCTTCGCCGGCAACTCGGTGGCCGAATTCGGGCAGACCGCCGACGACGAAGAGGACCACACGCCTGGTGGGGCCGACCTCCCCGTCCCGTTCCTCGAGCTGTACGTGCCGATCCGCGGCATGGTCGATGGCAACCCCATCGGCGTGTACGAGGCCTACCAGGACGCCCGCGGGATCGAGGCCCTCGTGAGCGAGACCCGGAGCGACGTCCTGATCCTGGCCCTGGTGGCCTCCGGCCTGCTGTTCGCCATCCTGTGGTTCGCGTTTGCCGGCTCGTCGCGCCTGCTGGCTCGCCAGAACCGCCTCCAGCGCGAGCGGTCCGTCCGCGACGGGTTGACCGGGCTGGCCAACCACGGGTTCCTGCTCGAGGAGCTCAACCGCCACCTCGACCAGCCGAACCCCAACGGGACCGTGGCCATCCTCGACGTCGACAACTTTCGGCTGCTCAACGCCGGCCATGGTCACCGCGCCGGAGACGAAGCCCTGCGCCGGACGGCTGCCGTGATCACCGCCGTGGCACAGCCGGGACAGCTCTATGGCCGCTTTGGGCCGGACGAGTTCCTCCTGGCCGATTTCACCGATGGCGCCCGTCTGCTCCGCACCCTGGAAGCGCTGTCTGCCGCGCTGTCTGCCGTGGACCTGCGATTCGGGGAGTCCGAGCGACTGCCGCTGAGCGTGTCGGCGGGCGTGGCCCGCGTCCCGGAGGATGGCCGCGCGGCCCTGGACCTGCTGTCCGTGGCCGAGGCCGCGCTCCGCGAGGCGAAGACCTCGGGCGGCCAGGTCACGAAGGTTGCCGACCAGTCGACGATCGGTTCACTGGCCGCCCAGAACACCGTGTTCGGCGTGTTCGAGGGTCTGCTCGTTTCGGTCGACACCAAGGATCACTACACCCGGTCGCACTCCGAGGACGTCACCGGCCACGCCCTGTTCCTGGCCGAGGCACTGGGCCTGAGCGATGAGGAGCGACGTCTCCTGCGGCTGGCCGGCCTGCTCCACGACATCGGAAAGATCGGCATTCCCGATGCCATCCTCCGCAAGCCGGCCCCACTGACCGGGGAGGAGTACGACATCGTCAAGCAGCACGTGGCCCTGGGGGACGCGATCGTGGGCGCGGTCCCGCAGTTGGCAGAGGTCCGGGCCGGCGTGCGACACCACCACGAGCGCTGGGACGGCGGTGGGTACCTCGACGGGCTTCAGGGGCCTGCCATTCCGCACCTGGCCCGCATCCTGGCGGTGGCCGACGCGTTCTCGGCCATGACCACCACCCGCCCGTACCGCAAGGCGCTCACCCACGAGGAGGCGCTGGCCCGCATCGCGCAGGCGGCCGGGACCCAGCTCGACCCGCAGCTGGCCATGACCTTCGTGTCCGCCATGCGCCAGGCGCTGGCTGACGAACAGGCAGCCGAGCCCGCCGCGGCGCGCGGCCATCGGCATCCGGCGCCTGACGCTTCGGCTACGCTCGGCTCCTGATGCGAAGACAGCGGGTCGGCCGGATCGCGTGCATGGTGGCACTGGTTGCCGCCCTCGCGGCCTGCGGCGGCACCTCGAATGCCGGCCGAACGGTCACCCTCCAGACGCTCAATGACTCCGGAGTGACCGGGTCAGCCGTGCTGACCGACCTTGGTGACGGCACGACCAGGGTCGAGGTGACCGTCGATCCGGCGGGGCATCCGGACATGCCGGCCCACATCCACCCGGGGACGTGCAACGACCTCGTCCCGCAGCCGCTGTACCCGCTCCAGAACGTCGTGGACGGCAGTTCGGAGACGGTCATCAGCGAGCCCATCGACGACCTGTTCGGCCACGACCTGGCCCTGAACATCCACGCCTCGAACACCGATTTCGGCACGTACACCGCCTGCGCCGAGCTCGTGAACTGAACGGTCGCCTACCGGTCGCAAACGGGGGAGGCATGCGCGGCCGATAGAATCGGACGCGATGGCGACCCCTCCCCCCGACCTGATCCTGGGATCGCTCAACGGACCGCAGCGCGAGGCCGTGGAGCACGTTGATGGCCCGCTCCTCATCCTGGCCGGCGCGGGGAGCGGCAAGACCCGGGTCCTCGCCCACCGGGTGGCCCACCTGGTGGCCACCGGCGTGTCACCGAGCCAGATCGTCGCCGTCACCTTCACGAACAAGGCGGCGGGGGAGATGCGCGACCGGATTGCAGGGCTCATCGGTCCGGAGGCGACCCGACAGGCGACGATCGGCACCTTCCATGCCATCTGCGCGCGGATCCTGCGCCGGGAGGGCGAGCAGATCGGTCTGACCCGGAGCTTCACGATCTACGACCGGGCGGACCAGCTGACGGTCATCAAGAACGTCCTCCGTCGGCTCGACCTGGACGACAAGCGCTTCGCGCCGACGGCCCTCCTCGCGTTCATCGGTCAGCGCAAGGACGAGATGGCCGACCCGGCCACGGCCCGCCGCCAGGCCGGCAACTTCTGGGAGGAGACCGGGGCGACGGTGTACGAGGCCTACCAGCGCGAGCTGGCCGAGGCGGACGCGGTGGACTTCGACGACCTCCTCCTGCGGGTCGTGCTCCTGTTCGAGCAGCATCCCGACGTGCTGGCCCGCTACCAGCGACGATGGAGCTACCTGCTGGTGGACGAATACCAGGACACGAACCGGGTCCAGTACCGCCTGTGCCGGCTGCTGTCGGCGGTGCACCGCAACCTGGCCGTGGTGGGCGACGACGACCAGAGCATCTACTCGTGGCGCGGCGCGGACCTGCGCAACATCCTGGACTTCGAGCAGGACTGGCCCGATGCCAAGGTCGTCAAGCTCGAGCAGAACTACCGATCCACCCAGACCATCCTCGACGCCGCCCACGCGGTGGTGTCCCGCCTGGCCGACCGAAAGGACAAGCGCCTGTGGACCGATCGGGGGGCGGGGGCCCAGATCTCCGTGTTCGACGCGTACAACGAGTACGAGGAGGCCGAGTTCGTGGGCCGCCAGGTGGAGCGCCTGGCATCCTCCGCCGACCGACGGCGCGGCTGGTCGGCGCTGCTCGCCACGCGGGCCGAGGACGACGACCCGGGCCCGGGGAATACGGGCGCATCCGGCTCCGCGGCCGGACCGATGCGCTTCGGGGACATCGCGGTCGCATACCGGGTGAACGCCCAGAGCCGGGTCCTGGAAGAGGCATTCATGCGCTTTGGGATCCCGTACCAGCTGGTGGGCGGGGTCCGCTTCTACGAGCGGCGCGAGGTCAAGGACGCGCTGGCGTACGCGCGCCTGGCCCGCAACCCCGCCGACCGGGTGGCGCTCGAGCGGGTGGTGAACGTGCCGCCGCGGGGGATCGGTGACAAGACGGTCGGCGAGCTCCGCGCGTGGGCCGACGGGCGCGATGCGTCGATCTGGGACGCGGTGCAGGCCGCGGCCTCCAATCCGAACCTCGCGACGCGGTCGCGAACGGCCCTCGCGTCGTTTGCCGAGCTCGTGCATGCCCTCAACGCGGTGGCCGAGTCCGAACCGGCGTCGGCCGTGCTCGAAGCGTGCCTGGAGCGGTCCGGATTGCGGGCCACACTGGAGGACGGCTCCGAGGAGGGCGCGGAGCGGTGGGCGAACCTGGTCGAGCTGCGGAACCACGCCGCCGAGTTCGACGAGATCACCGCGCCGGAGGGCCTTGCCCGCTTCCTGGAGGAAGTGGCCCTCGTCTCGGACCAGGACACGCTCGAGGAACGGCCGGACCGAGTGACCCTGATCACGCTCCACGCGGCCAAGGGCCTCGAGTTCCCGGTCGTGTTCATGGTCGGCATGGAGGAGGGCCTGCTGCCCTATGCCCGTGCCCTCGACGACGAGCGTGAGCTCGAGGAGGAGCGACGGCTGACGTACGTGGGCATGACCCGGGCCAAGGACCGCCTGTTCCTGGTCCACGCCCGGCACCGATCGGCGTGGGGGAGCGGCGGGGTGGAGGTCGAGCCCTCGCGCTTCCTGGCGGACCTGCCCGAGGAACTGCTCGAAGTTGGCGCCGGCCGACGCGGCCCGACCGGCCTGGGCTGGATCCGCGAGGAGGGGATGGACGAGGGAACGGGCTGGGCCGATGGCGTCTACGGGCGGACGAGGCCGGGACTGGAGCCGCTGCGACCGGACCGCCTGCCCGATCTCCAGGTGGCCGCCCGCCCGCCTCTCCCAGACGTGGAGCTGGGAAGCGGGACGTTTGAGCGGGCCGCCGCGCCCGTTGCGGGCGCGGATCTGGCGTGGCGCGCCGGGGACAGGGTGCGCCACAAGCGCTTCGGCGACGGTATCGTCGTGAACTCGCAGTGGGTGAGCGGCGACGAGGAGGTCACGGTCGCCTTCAACGGCCACGGCGTCCGCCGTCTGATCGGTTCCTACGCGGGCCTCGAACGCCGCTCCTAACAGATCGGTAAGCGAATCTCCCCACCGTCATCAGAGTGGCGCCCCGACTGACGAACCTGACGATCAAGGTCGAGTGACACCAGTTACTCCTGAGGGCGGACTGGCGGGCCCGTCGGGTAGGGCACGTCGTTGAACGCCGTCCTGGAGACGTTCCTCGCTCGCAGTACGCGGGATGTCGCCCTTACACCACGCAAGCGCCGCCTTCCGCGACCGATTCGTCCGCGCGAGTTCCGGGAGGAAGCGAAACGGCTGCATCGAGGCAAAGGTTGATCGGGCGGCCGGCTTCTGCTGACCGCGACAGACGCGATGCACTCCCTGTCCTGAAACCATTGCGGGCTTGTGCTAACGGACTATGCGGACGGGCAGGCGACATCGCTTCGTGATTCGTGGGCGGGATATCACGAAGTTACGTATGGATCCGTGGACTCAGCCTCGCGGCCGGCCGACTGTCGGCCGGAGCGAGCTCAGCCGCTTGGCAGCCGGCTATCATGCGCCAGCCAGGTTGCGCTGCCAGGTTCGCGGATTGGTGACCGTCCGCGACGGGGCTCGCGCTACCATCGGTCCATGGCTGATACGCGGATCCAGGCCCTCGCCGACGAGCTGGTGGCGGCGCGGGACGAGTTCATGGCCGCGCTGGGAGACATCGACCCGGCCCTCCTGACCAGCCCGGGGCTGGTGGGCGACTGGTCGGCGCGGGAGCTGCTGGCCCACCTGGGCTATTGGGCGGGTCATGCGGGCGAAGCCATCCACCACGCCTCGCAGGACCGCCTGGACGAGTTCGAGGTCGACGTGCCGAGCGTGGACGAGCGGAACGCGGTGGTCGCCCGCGTGGCCGGCGAGACGACCCTGCGGACGGTCCGCTCGCGCGAGGAGCAGGCCTTCGCGGCCCTCCGCGAGCGCGTGCTGGAGATCGATCCCGAATGGCTCGACGAGCGCGATGCGGGCGGAGACACGCTCGAGGAGATCGTCCGCGACGACGGAGCGGACCACTACCGCGAGCACACCAGCGACATCCGGGCCTGGTTCGTGGCGGGAGCCGAAGCGGAGGATGACTGAGCCGTCCGCACGGGCCGCGGAGCTGCGCGCCGCCCTCGAGGAGGCCAACCACCGCTACTACGTCCTCGACGCGCCCACGATCGCGGACGCCGAGTACGACCGGTTGCTGCGCGACCTGGAAGAGCTGGAGGCCGCGCACCCGGAGCTCCTGACCCCGGACTCGCCCACCCAGCGGGTGGGGGCCACCCCGTCGGCCGGCTTCGCGGAGGTCCAGCACGCCGTTCCCATGCTCTCGCTGGGCAATGCCTTCGGGGCCGATGAGCTGCGCGAGTTCGACGCCCGGGTTCGCAAGGGCCTGGGTTTGACCGATACCGATCCGGGCGTGGCCTACGTCTGCGAGCTGAAGATCGACGGTCTGGCGGTGAGCCTCCGTTTCGACGGTCGCTCGTTCGCGCGCGGCGCCACGCGGGGCGATGGCTACACCGGCGAGGACGTGACCGCCAACCTGCGGACCGTGCGGGCCATCCCACTCACCCTGCGGACCGATCCGCCGGGGGACACGCTCGAAGCCCGGGGCGAGGTGTACATGCCCCGCTCGGCGTTCGCCGCGCTCAACGCGCAGCTGGAGGCCGAGGGAAAGCCCGCGTACGCGAACGCGCGAAACACGGCAGCGGGCACCGTCCGGCAGAAGGACCCGCGGGTGACCGCGGGACGGCGGCTATCGGTGTGGTGCTACTCGCTGGTCGGGGTGGCGGGCCTCGCGAGCCAGTCCGCGACCCTGGACCTGCTCCGTGAGCTTGGGTTCCCCGTCAACCCCCACGTCCGCCGCGCAACCGGGGTGGAGGAGGTCATCGCATTCGTCAACGAATGGCAGGACAAGCGCCACGAGCTCGAGTACGAGACCGATGGGGTGGTGGTGAAGGTCGATTCGGTGGCCGAACAGGAGCGGCTGGGCTTCGTGTCGCGCTCCCCGCGGTGGGCCGTTGCGTACAAGTTCCCCGCCGAGCAGGTCACGACCCGGCTGGAGGCGATCGAGGTGTACGTGGGCCGCACGGGCGCCCTGACCCCGGTGGCGCACGTGACGCCGGTCTTCGTGGGCGGAACGACCGTCCGCAACGCCACGCTCCACAACATCGACGAGATCCGGCGCAAGGACCTGCGGGTCGGGGACATGGTGATCCTGCAGCGCGCCGGGGACGTCATCCCCGAGGTCGTGGCCCCGGTCGTCGAGGCGCGAACGGGCGCGGAGCACGAATGGTCCATGCCCGACGCGTGCCCGGTGTGCGGGACGGCGGTCGTGCGCGAGGAAGGCGAAGTCGTGGCGCGCTGCCCCAACCCGTTCTGTCCGGCGCAGCGGCTGGGCGGTCTGCTCCACTTCACCGGGCGCGGCGGGATGGACGTCGAGGGTGCCGGCTACGCGGTGGTCGTCCAGCTCGTCGAGCGCGGGCTGCTGACCGAACCGGCCGACCTGTATCGGCTCACGATCGAGCAGATCGAGGGCCTGGACCGATTCGCCCGCAAGAGCGCCGAGAACCTGTTCGAGTCGATCCAGCGCTCCCGGCGCCGCCCGCTGTGGCGAATCCTCCACGGGCTCGGGATCCGGCACGTGGGCGGGCAAACGGCCATCGACCTCGCCGCCTGGCTGGTCGCCGAGCACCCGCGGGCCGAGGGTGAGACCGAAGGGGCGTGGACGAAACGGGTAGTCGAGCGCCTCACCGCCGCCACGGCCGAGGACTTGACGGCCGTGTTCGGGGTTGGCGAGGTGGTCGCGACCAGCATCGCGCAGTTCTTCGCGGACGAGCACACGCATGACGTCCTGCCGCACCTGGTCGAGGCCGGGGTCACGGCCGAGGCGCCCGAGCCCGGCGCATTGGTGGCTGCGAACGAGGGGCCGCTTTCCGGGAAGACCGTGGTCGTGACCGGGACGCTCGCCGGATTCAGCCGCGAGGAGGCAGAAGCCGCCGTCCGGGCCGCCGGGGGCCATCCGGCCGGATCGGTGAGTGCGAAGACCGATTTCCTGGTCGCGGGCGAGAAGGCCGGATCGAAGCTGGCGAAGGCCGAGTCGCTGGGGGTGGCCATTCTCGACGAAGAGGCGTTCCGCCAGATCCTCGAGGCGGGCGCGCCCTGATCCATCGCCCGCGCGTCAGCGGCGGGCGTAGACCCCGACGAACCACACGTACTTGCGTCCCGTGTGGAGCGGTCGGAAGCCCGCCGACAGGACCCGCGCCTCGACCTCGGATCGGTCGTGGATGAAGCGCGGCAGGCGCTCACCCTGGATGCGCTCGATCAGGTCGAACACGAACCAGCGCGTCTTGGCGATGAACCCCCAGAAGCCACGGGACTCGGGGAGCGCAAAGGCGTACAGGTGTTGGGCCGCCGCGGTGGAGCGGGCGATGAGGGTCTCGGCGTCCGGATAGCAGCACAGCACCTTGTCGAGGACCACGATGTCGTGCGGATCGAGCGATTCCACGGCCGCATCGCCCACCCACAGGTCCACCTGCTCGCGGTGGCCCGTCTCCTGCATGAGGTCCGATGCCATGGCGATGGCCTCGGACGAGAGGTCCGCCCCGGTGGCCTTGGTGGCCCCCGCGTCGAGGGCGCGGAGGATCAGCTCCCCGGTTCCGCAGCCGATGTCCAGGAACGTGGAGCCGGGGAGCCCCGCTTCGCGGACCCACGCGAACATGAGGTCGGTCGCCTCGGGGCCAACAGGCTGCCAATCCTGGAACCGCTCGTCGAAATGGCGGCCGATGCGCTCGACGTCATCGGCGTGGTTGCCGGGCGGGCAGGCGCAAGGCTCGCCGATCGGTTCGGACATCGGCGCCGAGTCTAGACTGCGCCGACCGATGTCGCCGCCGCCTGCACCTACCGCGCGCCCGCGCCTCATGACCGGCCCGTTCGTGGCCCTTTCGGCGGCGAGCCTGATCTACTTCGTGGCGGAGGGCATGACCCTTCCCGTGCTGCCGGTGTACGTCGCGGGGCCCCTCGCGTCGGGTGACGTGGCGCTGGGCCTCGTGTTCGGCGCCTTCAGCGTCACCGCGCTCGCCCTACGGCCCTTCGTCGGCCGGTTCGCGGATCGCCGCGGTCGCCGCCCGGTGCTCATCGGCGGCGCGATCCTGCTGGTCGTGACCATGCTCGGCCACCTGCGTCGCGACGAGCGTGGAGCTGCTGATCGTCATGCGCCTGCTGCTCGGCGCCTCGGAGGCTGCCTTCTTCGTGGCGGCGCTCACCATGTCGAGCGACCTGGCCGAGGAAGGCCGCCGCGGGGAGGCGCTGAGCCTCATCTCGGTGTCGCTCTACGCCGGCGTGGCGATCGGTCCGTTCATCGGCGAAGCCGTGCTCGGCGAGGACCGTTTCTGGGCGGTGTGGATCGCGGCGGCGGCCCTCGCCGGCGTGGCGGCGCTGGCCGCCCTGCGCGTCCCGGAGACCCGACCCGTGGCCGCCGCGGGCTCGGCTCCACTCGTCCCCGGCCGATATCGGTTCATCCATCCGGCCGGGATCGTGCCCGGGCTGATCGTCCTGGCCGGGATCTGGGGCATGGCGGGGTTCTTCGTGTTCGCCAAGCCGTACGGGGAGGAGATGGGCCTGTCCGCAGTGGCCCCGTTGTTCCTCCTGTACGCGGGGATCGTGATCGCGATTCGGGCCGCGGTGCCGTGGGCGCCGGATCGACTCGGCGGACGCCGCCTGGGAGCGGCTGCCCTGGTGGCGATCATGGTCGGGCTGACCATCATCGGCCTGGTCGTCAGCCCGGTCGGCCTCTACGTCGGGACCGCGGTCATGGCCCTGGGGGTGGCATTCCTGCCGCCCGCGATGCTCACCATGGCCCAGGTTGGCGTGCCCGACCTCGAACGCGGCGTCCTGTTCGGGACGACCAGCGCGTTCACCGAAGTTGGCTTCGGGATCGGTCCGGTCGTGCTCGGCATGGTGGCGGCCTCGTCTGGTTATTCGATGACGTTCCTGATCTCAGCGGCCATCGGCTCGCTGGGCCTCCTGTTGCTGGCGGCGAGCGCTCGGCGCTACCCGTCACCCTCCGCGAGAAAGGCCTCGACCAGTTCGTCGTAGCCGCGGAACGAGCTCCGAACCGTGTGCCCGCAGGCGGGGTCGACCGCGAACCGCGCCCCCGGGATGTGGTCGGCCACCAGCTGCGAGGAGGCCAGCGGCACGACCTGGTCCTGCCCACCGGCAATGACGAGGGCCGGAATGGCGATCTCGGCCAGGCGCGCGGTCACGAACGAGGATTCATGGAGCGTCCCCCGGAGTTCAGCCAGGAACCGCTCGGGCGTGGCGGGAACCGGTTGCAGGCTCGCAGCGGCCGCAAACGAACCGGCTGGCGGCGCGTCGGACGCCTCACCCCCGGGCCGCATCTGGAGCGCCATCCGGGCGAAGAACTCGCCCCATTCGCCCCGTTCGCCGAGACCGATCCACTCCGCCATACGCGGCGCCATGGCCGAGTCCAGCGGCGTCTCGGCCGCTGACGCGGCCAGGACGAGGCGCGAAACGAGCTGCGGATGGTCCACCGTGAGCCACAGCGAGATTCGGCCGCCGCCGGACTCGGCCTCGATCGCGACCGGCCCGCCGGGCAGACCCGGCGCGGTGAGGGCGACTGCGAGGGCGGCCGCACTGGCCCGCGGGTGGAGAAGCGCGTCCGCATCGGCGGGGTCGTCGGGGATCGGCCTGCCCACCACGACGACGGTCCGCGCCGTCCGGCGGGCAGCCCATCGCTTCTCGAGCAGCGCCTCGGTGCCGGCCAGCAGCCGTAGTCCGGTCTCCACGCCGCCCACGACCAGCAGGGGCACGCCGGGCCCTCCGGACAGCCGCAGGCGCTCGATCCGGCCACCCGGAATGGGCAGCGACTCCACCCGGCCCGCCTCCGTCATCGGTCCATTCTCGCCTGCTAGCATCGGCGCATGATCACCCGGGCCGACGTCGAGCACGTCGCCGAGCTGGCTCGACTGCACCTGACCGATGAGGAGCTGGACCGCATGCAGGTCCAGCTCTCGCGCATCCTGGAGGCCATCGAGGTCCTCCGGGACGTGGACACCAGCCAGGTCGGCCCCACCGCCACGGTCCTCAACCTCGAGAACGTGATGCGCGACGACGAGCCGGCCGACGGCATCTCTCGCGAGGCCGCACTGGCCAACGCCCCGCTGCGCGAGGGCGATCATCTGCGGGTGCCGCGCGTCCTGAAGGAAGGGCGCTAGACCG
Source organism: uncultured Chloroflexia bacterium (assembly GCA_963810925.1). Taxonomy (GTDB): domain Bacteria; phylum Chloroflexota; class Limnocylindria; order QHBO01; family QHBO01; genus DASTEQ01. Next base: position 18,971 of record CAWEPF010000005.1, read on the forward strand.
ATGGCCGCCGGCTCCGCCGCTGCGGGGACCCTCCCGCTCGCCGATCGGCCGATCCACGAGGTCGTGCCGCTCCTCGAACGCAGGGAGGTCTCGAGCCGGGACCTGGTGGAGGCTTGCCTGGACCGGATCGAGCGCGACGGGGAGCGGCTGAACACCTTCCTGGCGGTGGGCGCGGAGCGGGCCCTGGAGGCCGCGGATGTCGCCGACGGAGCCCGGTCGGACGGCGTCCAGGCCCCGTTGCTCGGCATCCCGTACGCCCTGAAGGACATCTTCGTGACCCGCGCCCTCAACGACGAGGGTCGGCCCGACGGAGGACTGCCAACGACCGCGGGCTCCCGGATCCTGGAGGGGTACCTCTCGCCGTACGCCAGCGATGCGGAGGACCGGCTGACGGCCGCCGGGGCGGTCCTCCTCGGCAAGACGAACTGCGACGAGTTCGCGATGGGCAGCTCGAACGAGAACAGCGCCTACGGCCCGGTTCACAACCCGTGGGGCGAAACGCTCGTGCCGGGCGGGTCGAGCGGGGGATCGAGCGTGGCGGTGGCCGCAGGCCAGGCCTTCTTCGCGACGGGTACCGATACCGGCGGGAGCATCCGCCAGCCCGCCGCTCTGAGCGGGGTGGTGGGCATGAAGCCTACCTACGGGCGAGTGAGCCGCTACGGGATGGTCGCCTTCGCCTCGTCGCTCGACCAGTGCGGCCCGTTCGGGCGCTCGGTGCGGGACGTCGCGCTCGTGCTCGGCGCGCTGGCCGGCCACGACCCGCGCGACGCGACCTGCGTGGACCTGCCGGTTCCCGACTACCTCGCCGCGTTGACCGGGGAGGTCCACGGACTGCGGCTCGGCGTTCCCCGCGAGTTCTTCGTGGCCGGCATGGAGCCGGGCGTGGAGCAGGCGGTGCGGGCCGCGATCGCCGTCCTCGAAGGGGCGGGGGCCGAGATCGTGGAGGTCTCGCTGCCGTCCACCGACAAGGGCCTGGCGACGTACTACATCATCACCCCGGCGGAGGCGAGCGCGAACCTGGCTCGGTACGACGGCATCCGATTCGGGCACACCGCCGGCGTGGACGACCTGCTGGAGAACTACCGCCTCACCCGGGGCGAAGGATTCGGGCCCGAGGTCAAGCGCCGGATCATCCTGGGCACCTACGCCCTGTCGGCGGGCTACTACGACGCGTACTACGTCAAGGCCCAGCAGGTGCGGACCATGATCAAGGCCGAATTCGACGCGGTGCTCGGCACGGTTGACGCGCTCCTGGCGCCCACCTCGCCGTCGGTCGCGTTCCCCATCGGGGCCAAGACCGAGGACCCGCTGCTCATGTACCTCAACGACGCCTGCACGCTGCCGGTCAACATTGCCGGGCTGCCCGGCATCTCGGTGCCGTGTGGCCTGTCCGACGGGCTCCCCGTGGGCTTCCAGGTCATCGGTCGCGCCTTCGACGAGTCCACCGTGCTGCGCGTGGCCGATGCCTACGAGCAGCTGGCCGGCTTCAGCGAGCTGCGTCCCCCGACCGCCACCGCCTAGGGCTCAGACCCCGGCCAGGAACTCGAGGACAAGGTTGGTGAATCTCGCCGGCTGCTCGAGGTTGAGCATGTGGGCCGCGCCCTCGAAGACCTCGAGCCGGGCGCCTTGCACCGTCTCGGCCAGGATGCGGCAGGTGGCGTTGGTGTAGGCCTCGTCGAGCGAACCGATGACCACGAGGAGCGGCATCGTCACCTGGTCGATGCGGTCATCGGCCGGCGGGTCGAGCCGCTGCGGGATGCCCTCTTCCTTCTCGGCGGCGTAGGTGGTCAGGATCCATTCGTGGAGCTGGTCCCGGATGGATGCCTCCAGGCGACCGACCGGCTGGCCTGGGCCGTCGCCCCAGAACGCAGTCTCGAGATCGGCCAGGCGCGGCCAGTCCTTGGCCGCCAGCGCCTCCTCGCCATCCTTGTCCATCGCCTCGCCCAGTGCCATCTCTGCCTCGGAGAGATCCGTGGGCTCGCCCACCCCGCCGCCGGCGACCTCGATCAGGCTGGTGACGCGCTCTGGGTGGGTCACCGTGAAGTTCAGGGCGATGGATGCCGAGCGCGACGTGCCGAGCAGATGGGTCGCTTCCACGTCCAGGTAATCGAGCGCCTGCTCCAGATCACCATGATTCGAGAACTCGACATGCTCGCTCTCAGACGCGCCGTAGCCGCGGCTGTCGTATCGGATCACGCGGTAACGCTCGGCAAATGCGGGGACGTGTGGGTCCCATTGCCGGAGGTTCGCCACGCCGGCGTGGAGCAGCACGAGCGGTGCGCCGTCTCCGGCCTCCTCGTAGTACAGCTCCCCGCCGTTGACTGGGATGAAGCCGCTCTTCTCCATGCCGTGATCCTACCGCTAGACTCTGAAACCGATGCCCGAGATCAGCCACGTCCATCTCGCCACACCTGACCTGACGACCCTGAATCGCGTCATCCGGGAGGGTGGCGCGCAGTCCTTTCCGCAGTGGCTTTCGACCGACTACGGGGAACGAGCCCAAATCGCGTGGTACGGGATGCGCGGCGCCCTGATGCTCAACGTCGAGCCACCGGATGACCCGGCGCGCAAGGGCCTGTGGCCCCGTGGGGTGGACGACTGGTCCGAGCCGCCGCGAGGCGTGATCCTGGCCACGGTTGATGCGGAGCGGGCTGCCACCGACCTGGGGCCGGTGCTTGGCGCCGACGCATCGTGGCTGGAGACCGGGGAGGATCCGCTCCTGCAGGCCACCTGCCGCCGCACGATCCTGGGCCGGAGCGCGCTGGTCCTGGCCGAGCCCACCGGCGAGGGATACGTGGCCGCCTGCCTGGCCCGCTTCGGGGAAGGGCCGGTGGCCGTCGTCCTGGATGGGACGACCCGGGTCGGGCGCCCGGTGGAGGCCAACCCGGTCAGTGATGGGCCCGCGCGCTACGTGCGCCTGGGCGCACCCGACGCCCCAACGCTCATCTTCCTGCCGGCAAGCGCCTGATGGGGGAGGGGCTCGGCGACTACGCGGCCGAGGTCGCCGCCTGGGACGCCGAGCGCGATCGCCGGCTCCGCAACCCGAACGGCTGGCTGGCATTGGTCGGCCTCCACTGGCTGACCGATGGCGCCCAGACCTTTGGCGCCGATTCGGCCAACCCGATCCAGCTCGTCGGCCACGGCGTCCCGCTGCGCGGCGGGACGCTTGACCTGACCGATGGCCGGGTCACGCTCCACCCCGAACCGAAAGCGGGCATCCGGATCGACGACACCGAGTTGGACGGCGAGCTCGTGCTGGTCGACGACATCGGTCAACCACCAACGGTCGTCGACCTGGGAGCGCTGCGTTTCCATGTCATTCGGCGCGGCGACCGCATCGGTCTGCGGGTCAGGGATACGGAGCTGCCGGCGCTCCAATCATTCGCGGGCGTGCCGCGATTCCCCGTCGAGCGCATCCTGGCGCGTCATGGGCCACCTCGAGCGACCGCCGGGCCTCCGGACGGTGGACGTCCCCGACGTCCTGGGTGACGTGCGTGCGGAGGAGTCGCCGGGGATCGTCCACTTCGAGCGTGGCGGGGAGCATCTGCACCTCGACGCGCTGCCGGAGGACGACGACATGCTGTGGCTCGTCTTCGGCGACACGACGAACGGGACGGAGACCTATGCGGGCGGCCGCTTCCTCGTGACCGGGCCCGTGGCCGACGATGGATCGGTCGTCGTCGACTTCAACCTCGCCTACAACCCGCCGTGCGTGTTCAGCCCGTACGCGACCTGTCCGCTGCCCTGGCCGGCAAACCGGCTGCCCATCCGGGTCGAGGCCGGCGAGCGGCTGCCTCACGTTCCACAGCGGCCGGCGGACTAGACTTCCCACCGATGACCACCCCCGCGACTGGAACCGTTCGGGCCACCGCCGATTTCCTGAACGACACCGTCCGGCACATCCAGCCGTCGGGCATCCGCCGCTTCTTCGACATGCTGGCCGAGATGCCCGACGTCATCAGCCTGACGATCGGTGAGCCGGACTTCACGACTCCCGAGCCGCTGACCCGCGCGGCGATCAACGCCCTCGAAACCGGGGAAACCCACTACACCGCCAACGGCGGAATGATCGAACTGCGGGAGCTGGTCGCCGCCAACCTGGCGGACCGATACGGGGTCCGCTACGAACCGCGCGGGGAGCTGGTGATCACGGTCGGAGCCAGCGAGGGCCTGGACGCCACGCTGCGGGCCATCGTGAACCCGGGGGACGAGGTCATCTACCACGAGCCGTGCTTCGTGGCCTACGGGCCGTGCATCGCCCTGGCCGGGGGGGTGGGCGTTCCGCTGGCGACCTCCGATGCGACCGACTTCCGGGTCACCGCCGCCCAGATCGAGGCCGCCGTCACCCCCCGTACGAAGGCCATCTTCCTGGGATACCCGAACAACCCGACCGGGGCGGTACTGGACCGGGACGAGCTGGCGGCCATCGGCGCGGTGGCCGAACGCCATGACCTGCTCGTCATCAGCGACGAGATCTATGACCGCCTCGTGTACGGCGACCATCGGCACACCGCGTTCAGCGCCTTGCCGGGCATGCGCGACCGATCGGTCCTGATCGGTGGCTTCTCGAAGGCATATGCCATGACCGGTTGGCGGATCGGCTTCGTGGCCGCGCCGGCGGAGCTCATGGTGGGGATTGCCAAGGTCCACCAGTACGGAATCATGTGCGCGCCCACGGCGGCCCAGCACGCCGCCATCGCCGCGCTCGAGGTGGGGGAGCCGTTCGTCCAGGAGATGCTGGTCGAGTACGACCGTCGCCGACAGCTGATGACCCGCCGCTTCAACGAGATCGGGCTCCACTGCTTCGAGCCCAAGGGTGCGTTCTACTGCTTCCCCGACGTGTCGACCGCAACGGGGCTGTCAGCCGAGGACTTCGCTCAGGCCCTCCTGACCGAGGAGCAGGTTGCCGTCGTGCCGGGTGAGGCCTTCGGGCCATCGGGTGCGGGCCACGTGCGCGCCTGCTATGCGACCGCGTACGAGGACATCGTGGAGGCCATGAACCGGATCGAGCGTTTCGTGGAGCGCCACCGGGCCTGAGCCCTTCGCCCGGGAGCGTCGGCCGCCTAGTCGAGCGGGCTGATGGCCATCGTGTCGAGCAGCTCAGCCCCGTGGTCCAGGAGATGGTCGTAGTCCGCATCAGCCGAGCTGACGCTCACCCAGATGGTCACCAAGCCGCTCCCCGAGTCCACCGCGTAGATCCGGTCCAGCTCTCCATCGGTCATGTGCAGGTCCCCGTGAACCGGTAGCGGGAACAGCCACAGGGAGGGACCGGTCCCGCCGGGGCAGGCAGCCTGGTAGTCGAACGCCACGTCCACCTGGAGCGCGGGGCGCCCGCCCACCTCCAGCTCGACCGGCGCGTTTTCGGTCATGCCAGTCAACCCCGCCAGGTATCCCACGAACGAAGCCGGATTGGGATCGAGCGGAGCCGCGTCGCCGGGCGCATCGGCGCAGGGATCGGCGAATACCTCGCCGGCAAACCGCACCACGTAGATCCCACCCTCCGGCACATCCGCCAGGAACAAGGCAAACCCCTCGTCTGGCTCGTCCTGGGATCCGGACCAGTCGTGCTCGTCCAGGCTGAAGGTGACGTGCGCGCCGGTTCCATCAGAGACGTAGTCGCCGGCCGGAAGTGGACCGTTGCAGACCGCCGGGGGCGCAACGCAGTCCGCCGTTTCCGACGGGGGTGCCTCCGAGGGCGCGCTGGCGCCGGGCGTGGTGCCCGCGCTTGGGAAATTGGTCGAAGACTGACAGCCGGCCAGGAGAAGGGCGCCCGTGACGACCATCACCGCCCCGGCGGCGCTCAGGGACGAGCCGAAGCTCATTGATCCATGGAGACGAGGCAGGCGCGGGCGAAGTCGAGCAGCGCGGTGACGTCGGCGCGAGACGTGTCATTCGACTCGGCGATGAGCTCGATGTGCGGCTCCTCGGCCACGAGCCGCCACACGGAACGGGCGGTCCGGGAGTTGTCGTCCCATTGCGCGTCGCTCTGGAGGCGGAATCCCCGGACTCCCGACCAGCGATGGAGGCCGCCCCGCAGGTCATAGGTCGCGGCGCCCGGTGATGACGGGCCGTAGTTGTAGTCGAGCAGGCCGACCTCGGTCGCGACCAGGATCCGCTGCCGCTCCCCGTCGGCATGGTGGGCGACGTGCGCGGCAAGCTCTGGGACACCCAGCTCCCCGAGTTCGCGCTGGACGAGGGCGCGGGACCGACCGAGACCCTCCCATTCACCGATCTTCATGGACCGGAGCATACAATCCGGCCGTGGCCATCGGCAGCGCGCTCGAGACCGTCATCGGGATCGAGGTCCACGCACAGCTCCGGACCGCCTCGAAGATGTTCTGCCGGTGCCGCACGGCCCCGATCCCGGGGGAGCCCGACGCGCCGAACACCCGGGTGTGCCCCATCTGCATGGGTCTGCCGGGCACCCTGCCGATCATCAACCGGCGCGCGGTCGAGCTCGTCATGCTCACGGGCCTGGCCCTGGACGCCGAAGTCCAGACCGATGCCGTCCGATTCGAGCGCAAGAACTACTTCTATCCCGATCTGCCGAAGGGCTACCAGATCAGCCAGTACGCCCTGCCCCTGACCGCCAATGGGCGGCTCCTGGTGCCGGTCGCGGCGGAGGACCAGGAGATCACCGTGGGGATCACCCGTGCCCACCTGGAGGAGGACACCGCACGGCTCCTGCATGGCGGCCGCGACCACTCGCTGGTCGACTTCAATCGCGCGGGCGTGCCGCTCATGGAGATCGTGACCGAGCCGGACCTGCGCTCGCCCGCCCAGGCTCGCGCCTACGGCGAAACCCTCCGCGACGTTCTGCGCTTCATCGGTGCGTCCGACGCGGACATGGAGGCGGGCTCCATGCGGATCGAGGGCAACGTCAGTGTTCGCCAGCTCGGGAGCGAGGCATTCGGGACCAAGGTCGAGGTCAAGAACCTCAACTCGTTCCGATCGCTGGAGCGGGCGATGGAGTTCGAGGTCGAGCGGATGACCGCGGCCCTGGCCGACGGGACGCCCATCACCCAGGAAACGCGCGGCTGGGACGAGACGGGCGGGCGCACCATCCCGCAGCGGAGCAAGGAAGAGGCGAACGACTACCGCTACTTCCCCGAGCCGGACCTGCCGCCGCTCCGACCGTCCCGCGAGTGGGTCGAAGAGGTCCGGGCGCGGGTGCCCGAGCTGCCCGCGGCCCGCCGTGCCCGCTACGTCACCGACCTGGGCCTCTCGCCATATGACGCCGGCGTCCTGACCGCGGACGTCAGCCTGGGTGAGTACTTCGACGCGGTGGTCGGAGCGGGCGTCCCGGCCAAGGCCGCCGCGAACTGGGTGGCCGGGGAGTTCAGCCGTCTCCTGAACCAGCACGCGGCCGAGGGCCTGCGGGCACGCGACGTGGCGTTGCCACCCGAAGGGCTGGCCGAGCTCATCGAGGAGGTCGAGGCGGGCCGGGTGAGCCCCAACGCCGCCAAGCAGGTCCTGGCCCGCTGCTTCGAGAGCGGCGAGGCGCCGCGGGTCGTGATCCTGGCCGAGGGGTTGGCCGTCGTGCGGGACGGGGTCGTCATCGGCGAGGCGGTGGATGCCGTCCTCCTCGCCGAGGCAGCGGCCGTCGCGGACTATCGGTCCGGCAAGCAGCAGGTCTACGGGTTCCTGGTGGGCCAGGTCATGCAACGGCTTGGTGGAAAGGGCGATGCCAGGGCCGTGAACGAGGAGCTCCGCCGCCGCCTCGATACCGATGGCTGACGCCGAAGAGCTGCGCGCCTTCGCGCTCGACCTGGCCGAGGCGGCCGATGCCATTACCCTGCCCGCCTTCCTGGCCGGGGCGGAGGCCACTGCGAAGGCCGATGGCACGCCCGTCACCGAGGCCGACACCGCGGTCGAAACCATGATCCGGACGCGCATCGGTCAGCGCTATCCGACCCACGCCATGCTGGGGGAGGAGTTCGGGGAGCAGCCGGGCCCAGGGGGCGCGGACGGCACTCGCTGGGTCGTGGACCCCATCGACGGAACCGTGAACTTCGCCCGCGGGATCCAGGTGTGGGCCACGCTCATCGCCGTCGAGCGCGATGGGGACCTCCTCGCCTCGGTCGTGTCGGCCCCGGCCCTGGGGCAACGCTGGTCGGCATACCGGGGCGGGGGCGCGACCACCGTCCGCGGCGGGTCCGAGCGGCCGATCCACGTCTCCTCGACCGGTCGCCTCGAGGACGCCCACGTCGTCCATGCCGGTCTCGGTGCGTTCTGGGAGGACGGCCGGGGAGAGGGCGCGGCCAGCGTCCTGCGCCGCTCGTCGCGGGACCGGGGGATCGGTGACTTCTGGGGCTACATGCTCGTCGCCCAGGGTTCGGCCGACGCGATGTTCGAGCTCGGGGTCAAGCCCTGGGACCTCGCCGCGCCCGCCCTGGTCGTGATGGAGGCCGGCGGCCGTTTCACGGACCTGGACGGCACCGAGAACCGCACCGGACCGTCCGCGCTGGCCACCAACGGCGCCCTTCACGCGGAGCTGCTCGGGCTGCTGGCTCGACCCTAGGTCATCCCCCGCAGGCGGAAGTAGGCGTCAGGGGTCGGGTCTCGCCCGAGGAAGGCCCGCACCAGCTCGGCGGCCGGTCGTGAGCCGTTCGGCTCGAGGATCTCCCGGCGATAGTCGGCGCCGACCGCGGGCGAGGTGACGCCTTCGGCCTGGAAGCGGCCGAACATGTCGTCCCCGATCACCTCGGACCACAGGTAGCCGTAGTACCCCGCGTCGTAGCCGCCCATCGTGTGGGCGAACCCGGACAGCAGGAACGTGCCCTCGGGATAGGGGAGCCCCACGTGGCCGTAGGCCAGGCGGAGGGCCTCGTCGAGATCGGGCTCGGCCCGACCGTCGTGGATGCCGAGGTCGAGCTGGCCGTAGAAGACCTGGATCATGGTCTTCACGCCGATGTTCAGCTGCCGAGCGGCGATCATCTGCCCGACGAGCTCCGGCGGGATGGGCTCGCCCGTCCGGTAGTGCCGCGCGAATCGTCCAAGGACCGACGGATCCCAGGTCCAGTGCTCCATGATCTGGGACGGGGCCTCGACGAAGTCCACCTCCGCCTCGCCACCGCTGATCCGCGCGTAGGACGCCGTGGTCAGGGACATGTGGAGGATGTGGCCGAACTCGTGGAAGAGCGTTTCCAGCTCGTTGTGCTGGACGAGGGACGGCCGATCGCCCGACGGTGGGGTGAAGTTGGCGAGGATGGCGCTGATCGGTTTCTCGTAGGCGCCGTCGGCGCGGCGATGGCCCACGACCAGGGGGAATGCCGCGGCGTGGCCGAACTTGCCCTCGCGGGGGAACCAGTCCGCGTAGAAGTGGGCGACCAGCTCCCCGCTGGCTCGGTCCCAGATCTCGTACAGCTCGACCGATGGATGCCAGGCCTGCGCGTCGGGGACTCGACGGTAGTCCAACCCGAACACCTCGCCGGTGAGGGCGAACATGCCGGACAGGCACGCCTCCATGGGGAGGTACTCGGCGACCAGGTTGGCGTCCACCCCGTACTCCGCCCGACGGATCCGCTCGTCGTAGTAGGTCCAGTCCCACGCCGCCAGCTGCTCCCCCGGGAGATCGGCATCCAAGGCTGCGCCGAGGGCGGCGAGCTCGCGGTCTCGTGCCTCCACCAGGCGCGGCACGAGCGTGTCGTAGAAGGCGGCGACCGCCTCCGGATGCTCGGCCATCTTCTCCTCGATGGCGTAGTGCGCCCAGCTGGGGTACCCGAGCAGCTCGGCCGCGCGTTGACGCAGGCGGAGGGCTTCGGCGAGCAGCGGCCGGTTCTCGGTCGTCGCGCGGCTCCAATGCTTGTCGAACAGGGCCTTGCGCGACGCGCGGTCCGACGCCTGGGACAGGTACGGGTACACCTCGGGGTAGTCGAGGCTGACCCGGTAGGTGCCGTCGGCCGCGCCGGGTGACAGGCGTTCGACGTACTCGTCGGGGAGGCCGTCCAGCTGGGCGCGCGTGACCTCGATCCCGTCCTCGAACTCATTCACGTTCCGGTTGAACACGATTTCGAGCTCGACCAGTCGGGCGCGGATCGCCTCCAGCTCGGCGCGATCCTCGGCTGCGAGGGCCTGCCCAGCCCGACGGAAGTCGCGCGTCCACAGCTCCAGGACGCGGCGCTGCTCACCGGTCAGGGCCTCCGCATCGGCATCCACCGCGGAGACCGATGCATACAGATCCTGTCGGAACGGCAGCGCCTCCCGCCACTTCGTCATCCGCTCCTCGGCGGCCGAGCCCGCGTCGCGCACCGCCTCGTCGGTGTGCGCCTGGGCCAGGAATGCACCGCGGCCGTAGGCCTCGGTCAGTCGGGCGCCGGCAAGCTCGAGCGGCGCGACGCGCGCCGCGAAGGTGACGTCCTCGGCCGCCACGGCCTGGGCGACCAGGGCATCCGCTTCGGCCAGGGCGGCATCGGTCTCGGCGCCCACGGTTGCGATGGTGACGCGGGTGTAGTCGTACGGCACGCCCGGATGGTACCCGGAGACCGGTCAGGCCTCGGCGGCGGTTGGCTCCAGGTGACCGGTGGTGGCCAGGGTGGTGGCCCGGATGGCGTCCATGGGGCGCGCGAGCAGGAAGCCCTGGCCGTACGTGCAGCCCAGCTCGCGGAGGCGCTCGAGCTGCTCGGGCCGCTCGATGCCCTCACCCACTGTTTCCATGCCCATGGACGTCGCGAGCTGGATGACCGATCGGACGAGCGCAGTCTCCTCGTCAGGTCCACCCAGGCGCGAGGTGAAGGAGCGGTCGATTTTCAGCGTCTCGATCGGGAAGCGGGACAGGTAGCTGAGCGACGAATAGCCGGTCCCGAAGTCATCGAGCCCCAGGTGAATCCCCAGCCCGCGCAGCTCCTGGAGACGACCCTCGTCGTCCTGCATGATGCTCGACTCGGTCAGCTCCAGCGTCAACGCATCCGGATCGAGGTCGGTCTCGGACAGGACGCTGGACACCATTGTCACGATTTCGGGGTCGCGCAGCTGCCGTGCCGCCAGGTTGACGCTCACCTTGACCCCGGCACCGCCTGCAGTCTGCCAGGCCTTGGCCTGTCGGCAGGCCTGGACGAGCACCCAGCGACCGATGGGCACGATCAGGCCCGTCTCCTCGGCGAGAGGCACGAATTCGCCGGGGCCCACTTCGCCTCGATCGGGATGCCGCCACCGGACGAGCGCCTCGAACCCGTCGAGCGCGCCGCTCTCGAGATGGAAGATGGGCTGGTATCGGACCCGGAGCTCGCCGCGGTCGAGGGCGCGCTCGAGATCGGCCTTCAGCTCGAGTCGGGTGACGGCCGCGGTGTGCATGCTCGCCTCGAACACCTCGAGCCGGCCCTTCCCGCGGCTCTTGGCGGTGTACATCGCCACGTCGGCGTTGCGGAGCAGGACCTCGGCCTGGCGGTTGTCGACCCCGCTCATGGCGGTCCCCACGCTGGCGCCGATGTGGACCTGCTTGCCGGCGATCTCGAACGGGGCGCGGAGGGCGTCCAGGAGGCGCTGGCCGACCTGCAGGACCATCTCCGGATCGGAGTCCTCGACCAGGACGGCGAACTCGTCGCCGCCCAGCCGGGCCACGGTGTCCTCGACCCGCAGGTTGCCCTTCAGGCGCTGGGCCACGGCCTGGAGGAGCTCGTCGCCCGCGGCGTGGCCGAGGCTGTCGTTGATCGTCTTGAAGTCGTCCAGGTCCATGAACAGGACGCCCGTCGAGTCGGGATTGTCGCGCCGCGACAGGGCGTGGCCCACCCGGTCCACGAACAGGACGCGGTTGGCGAGCGTGGTCAGCGGATCGTGCAGTGCCTCGTGCTTGAGCTGCTCCTCGAGCGCGCGTCGCTCGGTCACGTCGCGGCAGTTGATGACGATGCCGGCCACGGCCGGGTCGTCCAGCAGGTTCTTGGCGGTGGCCTCCAGGATGCGCCACGACCCATCGGCGTGTCGGGTCCGGAGCTCGAGCGTCCGCTCGGCGCCGGGGAGGGCCGAGAGCTCGTTCAGGACCGTGCGGAAGTATTCCGCGTCATGGGGGTGGGCCATCACGCCCACCGGGTGGCCCAGCCGGCTGCTGGGGCTGTGACCCAGCACGCGTTCCACGGCCGGGCTCTGGTACGCGATCCGGCCGTCGCGACCGACGATCATGACCACGTCGGTGGAGTTGGTGACCAGGGTCCGGAACCGGCGTTCGCTGGCCTCCAGCTCGCCGTGCAGGGTCCGCTCGCGGGACGCCGCCGCCTGGGCTTCACCCACGATCCGATCCCGCTCACGGAGCAGGACCGTCTGGCGCAGCACGCACAGGATCAGGACCGCGGCCACCGCCCCGGCGACCGCCGAGCTGACCTGGGCCTGCAACTCGGGGCGCAGGAGCTCGTTCGCGACCCACAGGAGCGGGGAGAGGGCCGCGGCCAACAGGGGGAGCGTCTCGCGGACCTGGAGCGCGCGCCGGCGGTACCGTTCGCTCGGGTCAGGGACCCGCGTCCAGGTGGCGCCCCCATAGCCGGTGACGATGGTGCCCAGCGCGCATGCCGCGAGCCCGGCGCTCCAGCGGGTCGGGTCCGGGTCGCTCAGCCACGAGGCAAGGCCAACGCCGGCGATGGTCAGTCCGGTGACCGCCGCAACCCACCCTCCGAGGCTCCGCATCGGGGCGAGGGCCAGGTTGAGGACCGCGGTCGCGCCCACCATCCCGAAGAACATGGCCGCGAAGAGCAAGGCGTAGACCTGGTTCGGGCTGTCCATGCCCGATCCACCCAGGACGAGCAGCGCCCCGGAGGCGACGGCCGCGAACACGATCGAGGAGTCGAGGTAGATGGCGGAGGCTTCGATCCCGACCAGTCGGCCCCGCGACGGCGGCACGCCAGCACAGGGCGCAGGCGGCTCCAAACACGATCGTGAGCGGCTGGCCCAGGAGCGAGCCGATGTGGGTCTGGAACACGCCTTCGAGCAGGGCCAGGACCTGGAGGACCCACCACATGCTGGCCGCGACCAGTACGGCGCTCCGGAACGGCCGATCCTCCTCGGAGGCCATCCGACGGCCCTCGATCACGACCAGCAGCACGAGGCCTGCGGAGATGGCGAGCGTGGCGAGGTTCCACCACGCGAAGACCTCGCCCATTCCCTGCCAGCCGGCGAACGCCAGCGCGCCGACGATGGCCGCGGACAGGAGGGCCCGGCGCTTCACGGCGCCCGGGCGCGCGAGGACGGCGGCGGCGGGTTCCGACGTCGGCACCGCAGGCGCCGGCCGGGCCGCCGTCCGCTCGGGACGGAGCACCCCGGGTCGGGCGGTCATTCGTGTGTGAGGCTACGAGCGGCCGGTACCGACGGCCATGACCCGTTAGAACCATCGGGTCATGCCGGGTTCGATGCCGTTGACCGCCAGATGCTCACGGGGCCGGCAAGTACCATGACCCCCCCGTGCCTGCCACCCGAGACGACTTCGTCCATCTCCACGTTCACTCGGAATTCAGCCTGCTCGACGGCCTGTCCCGGCTCCCCGAGCTCACGAACCGAGTGGCCGAGCTCGGCATGCCCGCGGTGGCCCTGACCGACCACGGGGCGCTGTACGGGGCGATTGCCTTCTCCGAGGCCGCTGCGGCAGCGGGCGTGAAGCCCATCATCGGGGTCGAGGCGTACGTCGCTCCGAGGCGCCACACCGACAAGGACGGCAAGGCCGATGCGGACTACTACCACCTCATCCTGCTGGCCAAGAACCAGGCCGGGTATCGCAACCTGCTCAGCCTGGTTACGACGGCCCATCTCGACGGCTACTACTACAAGCCCCGAATCGACCGCGACCTGCTCGCCGCCCACAGCGAGGGGCTGATCGCGACCAGCGCGTGCCTCGGTGGAGAGGTGCTTCGCCGCTTGGCCGACGGCAACGAAAAGGCAGCCATGCAGGTCGCCGACGACTATCGGTCCATCCTGGGCGATGGGAACTACTTCATCGAGATCCAGGACGCCGGGGTCGCCGAGCAGACCCGCCTCAACCAGCAGCTGGTCGAGCTCGCGCGGCGGATGAACATCCCGCTCCTCGCCACCAACGACACCCACTACACCCTGCCGACCCAGGCCGATGCCCACGACCTGCTGCTGTGCATTCAGACCGGCGCCAACCTCGACACCCCGAATCGGCTTCGGTTCGACACGAACGAGTTCTTCGTGAAGTCACCAGACGAGATGCGCCGCCTGTTCAACGGCGAGCTGCCCGACGCGATGGACAACACCCTGCGGGTTGCCGAGATGGTCGATCTGCAGCTCGAGTTCGACCGACTGCGCCTGCCGGACTACCCCGTGCCCGATGGCGAGACGGCGGTCACCTGGCTGCGGCGCGAGTGCGAGCGCGGCCTGGCGGCGCGCTATCCCGACGTCACGCCCGAGATCAGGCGCCGACTCGACTACGAGCTGGGGACGATCGATCGGATGGGGTACTCGGGCTACTTCCTGATCGTGGCCGACTTCACCCGGTTCGCGCGCGAGCAGGGGATCTTCACCACCTGCCGGGGATCGGCGCCGGGCAGCATCGTGACCTACTCGCTGGGCATCACGCCGGTCGACCCGCTGGCCTACGGGCTGCCGTTCGAGCGCTTCCTGAACCCCGACCGGGTGACCCTGCCGGACATCGACATCGACTTCCAGGACAGCCGCCGGGGCGAGGTCATCGAGTACGTCACCCACAAGTACGGCGCGGATCGTGTGGCGCAGATCATCACCTTCGGCACGCTGGGCGCCAAGGCGGCCATCCGCGACACGGCGCGGGCCATGGGCCTCACCTATGCCGAAGCAGACCGGGTGGCCAAGGCCGTTCCCAACGAGCTGAACATCAGCCTGGAGCGCGCGGTCGAGACGAGCCCCCAGCTCCGGGAGCTGATGGCCGGTGATGAACGGGTGGACCGCCTGATCGGGGCCGCTCGGCAGCTGGAGGGGGTCGCTCGCCACGCCTCGACCCACGCCGCCGGGATCGTCATCAGTCGCGATCCGCTGACCGACATCATGCCCCTCCAGCGGGCCACGGACGGCGAGACGACCATGACCCAGTTCGAGATGCACGCCTGCGAGGCGCTGGGCCTCCTGAAGTTCGACTTCCTGGGGCTCATCAACCTCACCATCCTGGCCGACGCGGTCGAGCTCATCCGCCGCCACCGCGGGGTCGAGATCGACGTCGACCGCCTGCCGTTGGACGACCCGAAGACGTTCGAGCTCCTCTCGACCGGGGAGACGACCGGCATCTTCCAGCTCGAGGGCTCGGGGATGCGCCGCTACGTGAAGGACCTGCGTCCGACCGAGCTGCGCGACATCGCCGCCATGGTCGCGCTCTTCCGGCCCGGACCGATGGCCAACATCCCGGCCTACATCCGCCGCAAGCACGGCGACGAGGCGGTGACCTACCTCCATCCCTCGCTCGAGCCGGCCCTCCACGACACGTACGGGATCTTCGTGTACCAGGAGGACATCATGACCGCGGCCATCGCCATGGCCGACTACACCGGTCCCGAGGCCGACAACCTGTGCTACGCCATCCGCAAGAAGAACGCGAAGGTCCTGCGCGAGCACGAGGCGAAGTTCAAGGCCGGGGCCAAGAAGAAGGGTATCCCGCCCGGGCGTGGTGGACCAGGTCTTCGCCGCGTTCGAGCCGTTCGCGCGCTACGGCTTCAACAAGGCCCATGCCACGTGCTACGGCCTCATCGCGTACCAGACCGCGTACCTGAAGGCCAACTACCCGGTCGAGTTCATGACCGCGGTCTTCAACGGCTTCCGCGAACGATCCGAGAAGGTAGCCGCGGTCGTGGCCGAGTGCCGCCGGCTGGGGATCGAGGTCCGTCCGCCGGACGTCCAGCATTCGGCGTCCCTGTTCGGGGTCGAGACCGATCCCGACGGCACGCGCGCCATCCGGTTTGGGCTCGCAGCCGTGAAGAACGTGGGCGAGTCCGCGGTGGACTCGCTCGTCGCGGCTCGCTCCGCCGAGGACGGCGGCGGTCCGTTCGCCTCGCTCGACGACCTGTGCCGCAGGGTGGATCCGCAGCGCATCAACAAGCGCGTGGTCGAATCACTGATCAAGGTCAACGCCCTGACCTCGCTCGGGCCCATGGCCGCACTGCTCGACCGGTTGGACAGTGCCATGGACGCGGCCGCGCGTCACCATCGGGACGTGGCAGCGGGCCAGTCCACGTTGTTCGACCTGTTTGCCGTGCCCATGGCCACCGATGGCGGTGGGCTCGACGGCGGGGGACTGGATGCCGGTTTGGGAGGGGCAGTGACCGATGCCGGCCGCGGCGAGATCTCGCGTCGCGAGCGGCTGCGTTGGGAGAAGGAGCTCCTCGGCCTCTACCTGACCGAGCATCCGCTCGGCGACATTGCCGATCAGCTCCCGGACTTCGTCACGGCCTACACCGGGGACCTGGCGGAGGAGTCCGACCAGGCGCGCGTCACCCTGGGCGGGATCATCCAGAGCACGCGACGAGTCATCACCCGGGCGGGCTCGACCATGCTCGTCGTCCAGCTCGAGGATCTGCAGGGCACCCTCGAGGTCGTGGTCTTCCCCAAGGTGTTCACCGATACGGTCAACGCCTGGACCGAGGACTCGGTGGTGCTGGTCAGCGGGCGGGTCGACCACCGCGACGAAGAGGCGAAGCTGCTGTGCGAGACGGTCATGGCCTGGGACGACGCCCAGCGCATGGGGGCCGCCGCATTCGGCACCGAACGGGACCGGATCCTGCGGTCGCGGGGTCCGCGCAACGGCGGGTCGGCCACGATCGCCAACCAGCCCCTGCAGGACGAACGGGAGCGGTCCTCCGAATGCCGAGCCCGTGGCCCGACCACGCGGCGCCGAACCCACGGCCCCGGACCCCGATGAGGCCCCCGCTCCCCGGGGAGCGGTGCCGATCCCGGCGGTCGCGGAAGGAGCGGCCGGCTCGCTATGGATCTCATTTGGGCAGGATCTGGCCGCGGACACGCTGCTCGACGCGATCGAGTCGGTGACGACCATCGTCAGGCAACGTCCGGGCGCGCTTCCCGTGGTCCTGGCCTTCCCGGTCGCCGGCGCCACCCGACAGGTGCGCCTGCCACAGGCGACCGCCTGGGATGAGGAGCTGGAGGGGGTCCTGCGTCGCGAGGTTCCCGTCGAGCTCACCGTGGAACGACGACCGGACGCGGTGACCGCGCCACTGTCGTCCGGGGTGTAACGCTCGCCCGGACGTCGAGCGGGAGCCTGCCGGCGCGCGTGCTCGAGGCACGACTGCACCGTGACCCGGCAATCAAGCGGGCGATCAGTCGCCACCGGGGGCTATGTTCGGGCGCGACCCGCGGCTATCATCCGCCGGATGGCAGGGCATGAGACCTCAGCGCTCCGCGGAGACGACCTCACCGCGGCTGTCCTTCGCCATCTGCGCCGAGCACCGAACCAGGAGCGCGATCTCGGTGACCTCGCCGAAGAGCTCGGCATCCCGTCCACCGAGCTGCAGATCTTCGTCGAGCGGCTCCATCGGCGCCGTCTGCTCATCGCTCCCTTCATCGAACCCGGCCAGGCCGGCGGCGCCACGCTGACCGAAGTCGGGCTGCGCTGGCTGCTCGCCCATGAAGGCGGCACCCCGCGCGACGTGCCCATTGCTCTCCAGCCGGCCCGCGGACGGGTTCGCGCGGAGGCAGAAGCCGCGCGCCTGCCTCGCGCCGACGTGTATGGCGTGCGACCGTGACAACGGCCCCGCGCAGCCCCGCGGCCACCGCCTTCCAGGTGGGCCTGGTGTTGTTCACCCTCGTGATCATCGTCACCGTGGGCTGGATCATCCGCGGCCTCTTGATCCAGATGTTCATTGCCGTCGTGCTTGCGGCGGGCCTCCTGAGCCCGGTGCGGGCTCTCGAGCGGCGGATGCCCCGGGCCGCGTCGATTGCCATCGTCCTGCTGACGTTCATCGGAGCCATCGTGCTGCTGTTGATCGTGGTCGTCCCCCCCTTGCTCAGCCAGGTCGCCCAATTCGTCAAGCAGATGCCGGACCTCATCGCCGGCCTCGAGGATTGGCTGGCCGGCATCGTCGGGCAGGACGTCGTCGATTCGTGGACGGGGGGCGAGCCGCCGGCGCCGCCCTCGTTCGGGACCCTCTTCGCGATCGGGGCGGGCCTCTTCAGTCTGGCCTTCACCGTGATCACCACGCTCATCTTCGTGGCCATGCTTCTCGGCACGCGCGAGCAGATCAGCCGGTGGCTGGCGAGCTTCCTCCCCGGGGCCGAGCGCGAGCGCGCCCAGGACCTCGGCCGGATCGCGGTCGACAAGCTCGGCGGCTACCTGCGTGGGCTCCTCGGAACGATGACCTATGAAGGCATCGGCGTGGCGATCGGCGCCTACGTGCTCGGCCTGCCCATGGCCCTTGCCCTGGGCGGAATCACGTTCCTCGCGGCGGCCATCCCGTACATCGGCACCCTGCTCATGGTCGTACCGGCCTTCATCATCGGCCTCACGGTGTCGCCCACTGCGGCGGTCCTGATCGTGGTCTGGATCATCATCCTCGAGCAGCTCGAGGGCCTGGTCGTCACGCCGCTGATCCAGAGCCACGCCGTCGAGATTTCGCCGCTGGCGGTCATGTTCGCCGTTCTGGCCGGGTTCACCCTGGCCGGCATCGTCGGCGGCCTGCTCGCCATCCCCGTCGTGGCGATCCTGGACGTCGTGCTGACCGGGATCGTGTTCCCGCTGCAGGCCGGGCGCGGCGTGATCCAGCCGGCCACGGCCGGCGCGGCCATCCCACCGTCGCCGCCCCCCGAAGAGGGCTCAGGCTAGTCGGTCAGGAACCGCCGCAGGAACTGCCGGGTCCGCTCGTCCTCCGGGTCGTTGAGGACCTTCTCGGGCGGCCCCTCCTCCACGATCCGCCCTTCCTGGAGGAACACGACGCGGTCTGCGGCCTCTCGTGCAAAGTGCAGCTCGTGGGTGACCACGATCATCGTGGCGCCCTCGTGGGCGAGGTCTTCCATGACCTTGAGCACCTCACCGATGAGCTCCGGATCGAGCGCGCTGGTGGGCTCGTCGAACAGGAGCACCTTGGGTTCCATGCACAGGGCACGGGCAATCGCCACCCGCTGCTTCTGGCCGCCTGACAGGCGAGCGGGGTACTCGTCGCGCTTGTCGGCCAGCCCCACCTTGCCGAGGAAGGACTCGGCTCGCTCGGTGGCCTCGGCCTTCGGGACCTTGAGCACCTTGGTCGGCGCTTCGATGAGGTTCTGGAGGACCGACATGTGGGGGAACAGGTTGAAGTCCTGGAACACCATCCCGGAGCGGATCCGGATCTGGCGGACCTGCTCCTGGTGGGCCTTGGAGCGGTCGTGGAGCGGATCACCGACGACCCGCACCCCGTCGATCTCGATCGAGCCCACCGAGGGCTCCTCGAGGAAGTTCACGCAGCGCAGGAACGTCGTCTTCCCGCTCCCCGAGCGACCGATGAGCATCACCGCTTCGCGCTGCGCGACCTCGAGGTCGATTCCGCGCAGGACGTGGTTGCGGCCGTAATACTTCTCGATCTCGAGGGCACGGACGATCGGCGCGCCCAGGTGGGCGCCCGAGACGGGATGGGAGATCGGGGCGGTCATCGGTCACCTCGGGCCATGCGCAGCTCGAGTCGCTGCTGGAAGTAGCTGAAGACGATGGTCAGGACCCAGTAGATCGCCGCTGCGATGACCAGTGACTCGAGGCTGCGGAAGTTCTGGATGCCGACCAGCTTGGCGCGGTACAGGAGCTCCTCAACCGCGAGCAGGGACACCAGGGACGAGTCCTTGATCATGGAGACGAAGTCGTTGCCGATGGCCGGAATGACGATCCGGAAGGCCTGGGGCAGGACGATCCGGCGCATCACCTGCTGCTCGGGCAGGCCCAGGGACTGGGCCGCTTCCCGCTGCCCCTTGGGCACGGCCTGGATGCCCGCCCGGAAGACCTCGGTCATGTACGCCCCGTAGTTGAAACTCAGGGCGATGATCCCGGCCGGGATGGCAGGCAGGACGATGCCGAACTGGGGCAGCGCCAGGTAGATGAAGTAGATCTGGACGATGAGCGGCGTGCCCCGCACGAGGGACACGTAGAGCGAGGCGAGCCCATTGATGACCGGGTTCCGCGACAGGCGACCCATGGCTCCGATGAGCGCGAGCAGGGTCGCGAACGTGATCGAGATCACGGATACGAAGATCGTGATCCCTGCCCCGCCGAGAATGAAGGGGCCCCAGGTGCTGATGAACTCCATGTCGACGTTGTCAGTCGCGACCAGGCCAAAGACGAGCAGACCGATGAGGGCCGCCCAGGTCAGCGCGAACTTCACCCGGAAGCTTCGTCGCGCGCTCCCTTGCGCGGCCTCCATCTGGGCCAGGATCGATCCTGGCTCCGGCTCGGGAAACGCGGCGATGGCGGTCATCGGTTCTCCTTCTCAAGAAGAAGGGCGGGGACGCCGTGCGTCCCCGCCCTCATGTTCGGTCCTGGCCGTCAGCTCATTGAGCCGACGGATCCTGGGTCAGGTCGGCGCCGTCGAACCACTGCTCACTCAGATCGGTCAGGGTGCCGTCGTCGTGCATCGCGCCAATGGCCTGGTCGATCGCGAAGAGCAGGGCGGCATGATCCGGTCCTGACTTGTCGAGGGCCACGGCCAGGTCCTCGGTGTAGACCGGGTCGCCGATCTTCACGATTGGCTGACCGCCGGACACCGCGCCGTCGATCACCGTCCCGGACGTGATCAGCAGGTCGAACTCCGGCCGGCCGGCCGCGATGTCCTCGATGCAGTTCGCATCCGTCGGGCGGGTGACCGCGGTCACGCCATCGGGGATCGTGAACGGAAGGTCATCCAGCTTGGTGACGCCGGACCGCTCACTGGCGGCCAGGTAGGCCGGCGTGTAGTAGTACGGCTGCGTGAAGTCGAAGATGTCCTTGCGCGGGGTGGTGATCGTCATCGAGCCCACGCTGATGTCCCAGCGCTCGGACCAGCTGCCCGCGGTGATGATGGCCCAGTCCTGGTGCTGGAACTCAACGTCCACGCCCAACGCATCCGCGATGTGGGTGGCCACGTCGATGTCGAATCCTTCCCACGAGCCATCGGGCTGGCGGAACGACTGCGGCGCGTAGTCCGAGTCGGTCGCCACGCGGAGCACGCCGTTCTGCTGAATCGTCTCCAGCAGGTCACCCGCCGAGCTTCCCGGATCTTCGATGGCGTTCTGGGTGTCCGGCAGGAAGTCACCATTGAGCCAGTCGAGGTACGTCGTGGCCTCCCCGACGCACACGGTCGCGGGGATCTCGCCGGACTGGCTGCAGGCCGCCAAAAGTAGGACGCCGGCAACCAGGGCCGCGCCTCGCCGCTTCATGGTCATGAACCCTCCTCCATAGGCGCGGCCGGAAACGGCCAGCACCGTTGCGTTGCGCGTGGTGTACCACGCTCGGCCGCCGGGCGGCAACCGCGTTTGTTGAGGGGGATTCGGGCCGGCTGCTAGCATCCGGCTGATGCCCACCGCCACGTCGCGCCGCCCGTTGCTGCTCTTCGGCCTGGTGGTCGTCGTGGGAATCGCGGTCTGGGCGGCGGCCACGCTGCTGATCGAGCCCAACCACACCTTCGTCACCGAGAAGTCGTGCCCCAACAGCGCGTTCTCCTGCGTGACGCTGCGCGTCCCCCGCGATCATTTCGGCGGCGACGGCACCGAGTGGGAAGCCAACTTCGCCATCCAGCGCGCGACCGAGTCTCCACGCAAGGGCGTGATCGTGGTCATCGTGGGCGGGCCGGGAGGGGCGGGCATCCCGTCGGCCGATTCGTACACGGACTACTTCGCGCCCGGTATCACAGACGAATACGACATCGTGTTCTTCGACCAGCGCGGCGTGGGGACCACCGCCCCGCTCCAATGTCGGCAGGCCGCACTTCAGTGGTTCGGCACCGATGACTCGCCGACCGGCACGACCGCCGAAGCGGAGGCCTATGCCGCGGACACCGAGCAGTTCGTGGCCGACTGCGTCGCCGAGACCGGGGTCCCAGCCGACGAGTTCCAGTACTACTCCACCAAGCAGGCGGTTGAGGACCTGGAGGTCTTCCGGGCGTGGGACGGCGCCGACAAGCTGATCCTGTACGGGGAGAGCTACGGGACCCAGTACGCCCAGGAGTACACCGCCGCCCACCCGGACCACGTCCAGGCTCTGATCATCGACGGACCGGTGGACCTGACCCATTCCGGCACCGACTACTACGCCGAGACGGCCCACACCGCCGCGGACGTGCTGAAGCTGATCCTGGACGACTGCACCGACGACCCGCATTGCGCGGCGGACGTGGACGGTGGCGACGCCACGGCGGCCTATGACGCGCTGGCCGCGCAGCTGGCGGCCGGCCCCGCGTCCTTCGACTACGTCACGTCCACGGGCGACGTCGAGCGCCGCTCCCTCACGTTGAATGACCTCGAGTCCGCGATGGACTATGCGCTGACCCCCTCCGCCGATCGGATGTTCCTCCAACGCGTCATCGCCCAGGCCTCGCACGGCGAGCTCCAGCCCCTGGCCCACCTGCTGTACGCGGCCCTGGGCCAGGACCCCGACACGCTGTCGGCCATTCCCGATCCGACCTGGTCCGACGCGATGTACTTTTCGGTGGACTGCAGCGACTACGCGTTTGGCAGCGGCACCGCGGAGGAGCGCTCAGCCGCATATTTCGCGGCCGGGCAAGCGGCGGGCGTGAACGACATCCGGCTGGGGGGTGGCTACTACCTCGACCTCCCCTGCGCGTACTGGCCCGCACACGGCCCTGACGAGCGACCGACGTACCTGCCGGGGGACACGTATCCGGTCTTCATTCTGGGCGCGACCTGGGACCCCTACGTCCCGTTCCCGAACGCCGAGCGCCTGGCCGAGAACATCCCCGATTCGTACTTCATCGTCCAGCCCGGTGGCCCGCACGTCATCTATCTGCGGGGCGAGTCCTGTCCCGACGACGACATCAGCGCGTACCTGCTGGACGGGACGCTGCCTGCCAGCCATCGGATCGACTGCGACTTCCTGGGAGCCGATGACTACGTGCCGGTCCCGGCCCAGGACGTGAGCGAGTACGGATCGACCCGGGCCGCGCTCAGCGCGGTGGACGACGAGATCAACACGAACACCGAGTGGCAGTACTGGGACGGCGAGCAGGTCCTCCAGGTGGGCTGCACGAAGGGCGGGACTATGTCCTACGAAGCGAACGAGGCGGGATACGGGGTCACCTTGGACGATTGCGCGTTCTCCGATGGACTGGCCCTGACCGGCACGGCCGAGATCGCGGATGACGGCACGTTCACCCTCGACGCGACGACCGAGGACGGCTCGCATGTGACGTACCGTCGCGACGCCGAGGGGGACCGCACCTCGACCGGGGAGCTGGATTCGTGAGCGCGGCCCCTCCGGCGACGACCCCGCTGTCCCAGGCAGCCACCCTGCCGGCCCGCTTCTATCTCGACCCCGCCGTGTTCGAGGCGGAGCGGGACGCGGTCTTCGGCCGGACCTGGCAGCTCGTGGCCCGCGGCGAGGACCTGACCCGGGTGGGGGACTTCGTCCCGGCCACCATCCTCGACGAGCCGATCGTGATCACCCGCGGTCTCGAGGGCGAGCTCCGCGGCTTCTTCAACGTGTGCCGCCATCGGGCGGGACAGGTGGCCCTGGCCAAGGGCAACCGGAAGAGCCTCCAGTGCCGCTACCACGGGTGGACCTACGGGCTGGATGGCAGCCTCCGGGCCTGCCCCGAGATGGATGCCACCGAGAACTTCCGCAAGGAGGACTTCGGCCTCATTCCGGTCCGGGTGGAGCAGTGGGGGCCGTTCGTGTTCGCCAACCTCGACGCCGATGCGCCGCCCCTGGCCGCGTTCCTCGGTGCCATCCCGAGCGAGGTGGCGGCCGCGGGCTTCAACCTCGATCACATGCGCCTCGTCGAGCGGCGGGAGTACGTGATCGACTGCAACTGGAAGGTGTACGTCGACAACTACCTCGAGGGCTATCACCTGCCCATCGCCCACCCCCAGCTGTACCGCGAGCTGGACTACGACGCGTACCGGGTCGAGGAGTTCCGCTACTACTCCAAGCAGCACGCCCCGGTCCGCGAGCTCAAGCCCGGCGAGGAGCTGGGTCGCGACCGTCGGTTCATGCGGACCGCGGACGGCGAGGAGAACGCCCTGTACTACTGGGTCTTCCCGAACACGATGTTCAACATCTACCCGGACAACCTGTCGTCGAACGTGGTCCTCCCCCTGGGCCACGACCGCACGCTGACGATCTTCGAGTGGTTCTTCGCCGAGCCCGGAACCGGCCTCGGCTGGGAGTCGATGCAGCAGGGGATCGCGTTCTCGGACGAGATCCAGCAGGAGGACATCGTCCTGTGCGAGCAGGTCCAGCGCGGCCTCCGCTCGCGCGCGTACGACACGGGTCGATTCAGCGCCCTGCGCGAGAACGGCGTCTACCACTTCCAGAACCTGGTCCGCGAGTTCCTGAACGAGGAGGCAGACCGATGAACGTGGTCGGTGCACCAATGACCTACGACGACCTCGTCCTCCTGGCCCGACGTTTCGAAGGGTCTCCACTGGCAACCGTGACAGGCAAGCCGTTCACGGTTGGCATCGCGGGCACGGGCGAGATCTTCTTCACGCCGGCGTCGTCGGGATGGGGCCAGAGCGACGGGCGGAAGGCCGCCGAGCGCTTCGT
Organism: uncultured Chloroflexia bacterium; assembly: GCA_963810925.1. GTDB lineage: Bacteria > Chloroflexota > Limnocylindria > QHBO01 > QHBO01 > DASTEQ01. Next base: position 43,599 of record CAWEPF010000005.1, read on the forward strand.
CGAGCGGTACAACCAGACCGGCAGCCTTCGGCCGAGCGACTATGCCAAGGTGAGCCGCAACGCGTCGTACTTCATCGGTCTGCTGCTGGCAGCGCAGGAGGAGTCGCGATGAGCGCCGCACCCCGGACCGATGGGCGACTGACCGTCGCCCTCATCAGCGAGGTCTTCTGGGAGCCGGACGGCCTGGGCCGGCTGGACGAGCGGCTGGACGAAGCCGCGCGGCGCGGCGCGGACGTCGCGCTGCTCCCCGAGTTGCCGCTCCATCCGTGGAGCCCAGCCATGCCCACGCCGGTCGAGGACGAGGCCGAGCCCATGGGCGGGCCGCGCATGACGGCCCAGGCCAACGCGGCGCGCCGCGCCGGCATCGGTCTGGTGGGCGGGATCATCCACCGCGACGATGCGGGACGACGGACGAGCCGGGCCCTCGTGTTCGACGCGAAGGGCGAGGTCATGTCGAGCTTCGAGAAGCTCCACCTCCCCGAGGAGCCCGGCTTCTGGGAGACGAGCCACTACGAGCCGGGCACCGCGGTCGCGCGACCGATCAGCGGGTTCGGGATGCCGTTCGGGGTGCAGATCTGCTCGGACACGAACCGGCCCGAGGGCACGCACCTGCTCGGCGCACTTGGCGCGGAGGCCATCCTCATCCCGCGCGCCTCGGAGGAGGCCACCTACCAGCGCTGGAAGGTCGTGTTCCGGGCCAACGCCATGACCTCGGCCGCGTACGTCCTGTCGGTCAACCGCCCGTACCCCGAACGCGGGGTGCTCCTCGGTGGTCCCTCGGTGGCCATCGACCCCAGCGGCTCGGCGCTCGTCGAGACGACGGACCGATTGGCCCTGGTCACGCTCGAGTCGTCGGTGATCGCCCGCGCACGGGTTGCCTATCCGGGCTATCTGCCCATCCGCGCGGACCTGTACGCCGATGCCTGGGAGGACGTCGCCGAAGCGAACGAGGCCGCTACTCGGCCAGGGTGAACCGGCCCTCGGCCAGGAGCTCGGACCCTCGGTAGACCCGCATCACGAACGTGCCCGCGCCCACGGCCTCGAGCAACGAGTTGGTCGGCACCGTGAAGCCGTCCACGGTTGCGGTGGGATCAACATTCAGCGTGTTCTCCTGCGCGCTGATGACCTCTGTCTCGGTGCCATCGTCGTTGATCTGCACGACCCCCTCGCCGATCTCGGTGACGCCAAAGGGCGCGGTCAGTTCGATCGAGTGGGCGAAGGTCGTGCCTGCGGCGAACGTGTCACTGGGGTTGGTGACCCGCTGGGTTTCCGCGTTGAGGCCCAGACCGAAGGTCAGCGTCCCCGGCAGGACGGGCGCCGCCGTGGCGGACGGGTTGGGCGTGAAGCCACTCGCATTCGGGGTGACCTGCGGGGTCGGCTCCGGGGTGGCCGAGGCCGTCGGCGTGGACGTCGTCTCGGCGACCGGCGGTGGGGCGGGTGGCAAGAGACCGCCCAGGATGACCCCGATCAGGATGGCCACCACGATCGTCCCCAGCGCGCCGCCGATGGCGATGAGCGAGCCCTGGGACACGGTCAGCGGCCCGGCGCTGAGGCTGGCCTGCTCGGTGACGGCGGCCCGCAAGGGGGCGCCGCACGCTCGACAGACCTGGGCCCACGCCGGGTTGGCATGCCCGCAGTTGGCGCACTCCAGCGCGTCGTTGGCCATCGGCGGGGAGCCTAGCACGCGGACGATCGGCTAGGCCCGGACCTCCTCGCGCATGAATCGGATGTAGGCGTACGCGAAGCAGAGGACCGTGATGGCCACCATGGCCACCACGTGCGGCCAGACCAGCAGCAGGCTCTGGTCGAGGGACAGGAGGGTGGGAATCTGTTGCTGCGCCTGGTCCAGCTGCCCGAGGGTGGCCGGAACCGACGTTTGCGTGACCGATGGGTTCAGGAGGACGGTCGAGGCCTCGGTGTAGAGGGTGGGCGGCAGCAATCGGTTCAGGAAGGCGTACCACTGGTAGCTCGCCAGCTGGTCGGCGGCAGGGAGGCTGCTATCGATGGGCGCGAAGATGGCGAGGACCAGGTTCAGCAGGAACTTCCCGAACAGGGCGACCAGGAGCCAGACCCCAAAGCCCATCAGCGCGGCCGTGGCGGCCCGGCGGAAGAGCACGGAGAGCAGGATTCCGAACGCGAGCCACATGGCGACGTACAGGATCGTGACCCCGACCCAGACCAGGAGCCTCAGGATCTCGGCCGCGGACGGTGTGAGCCCCAGGCGCAGGATGCCGATGCCGGACACGATGGTGATCACCGAAACCAGCACGATCGAGATCGTGAGCAGCGCCGCTCCGAACTTGCCGTTGATGATCGCGTCGCGATGGATGGGCTGGGCCACCAGGCGCGGCAGGGTGCCGAGTGCTCGTTCGCCGTTCACGGCGTCGAAGGCGAAGGCAATGCCCAGCAGGGGAGCAGTCAGGCCCACGAATGCCGCAACCGTGAAGTCCAGCCCGAAGATCGACACGTCCTGCGGACCAACGATGAACAGCGCGAGGAACACGGCCTGGGCGCCGCTGACGTCCTCCGCCAGGGAACGGATGCGCTCCGCGGCCAGGAACAGGGGGATGGCGGCGGCCAGCCCCAGGATCAAGAACAGGACGACGAAGCGGACGCTGAGCAGCTGATCAGCGAACTCCTTGGCGGCGACGACCATCCATCCCGAGCTGGGCGGTGCCTGGTTGGCGCGGCTATCGTCCACCGGAGCCGGAACCGAGGTGGCGGTCATGCGGCGAGGCCCTCGGCATGGAGCGCGTTGCGGTAGATCTCGTCGAGCGACGAGCTGACCGATCGAATGGCGGTGAGTCCCAGCTGCCCCGAGGCCGCCGCCGCGAGGACCGCTTCACGCACCTGGCGTCCGGCATCGGCCGGCGAGACGGTGAGGCCCCACGCGTCGTCGAGCGTCTCGCCGGGCTCCACGTCGGTGACGTTGGGGATGGCCGCCAGGGTGGAGCGGATGCGCTCGGTGGCCTCGCTCGTCGTCCCCTCGAAGCTGACCTCCACCCGCGAGCGATCGGCGCCGAACTGGGTCGCGAGCTCGGGAACCGTGCCGAGACCGATCATCCGACCCGCGGCGAAGATCCCCACCCGGTCGCAGACCGATTGGACCTGGACCAGCAGGTGGCTGCACAGGAGGACGGTGACGCCGCGTTCGTCCACGAGGTCCCGGAGGAGGCCCAGGATGCCGACCACGCCGATCGGGTCGATGGCCGTGGTTGGCTCGTCCAGGATCAGGATCTCGGGATCCTTGAGAAGGGCGTCGGCAATGCCGAGCCGCTGGAGCATGCCCCGCGAGTACGTCCCCGAGGGCGTGTCGATCCGGTCGGACAGCTCCACCGCATCCGCAACGCGCTGGATCTGATCCTCGGCGCTCTCCCCTCGCAGCCCGTTGAGCCGGGCGGTGTAGCGCAGGTTCTGGCGCCCGGTCAGGTCGCCGTAGAAGCCCACGGAGTCGGGCAGGTACCCGACCCGGCGCTTGACCTGGAGGGCCTCGTGCGCCGGGTCGAAGCCCAGCACCCGCGCCGTGCCATCGGTTGGCTCGGTCAGGCCCAGGAGCATGAGTATCGTCGTCGTCTTGCCGGCGCCGTTCTGACCCAGCAGGCCGAAGATCTCGCCCCGGTGCAGCTCGAGGTCGAGCGAGTCAACCGCGGTCAGGTCCCCGTAGGCCTTGGTCAGGCCCTCCGTGACGATGGGAGCGGCGGACGCCGAGCCGGCGGTCACCGTCGACCGTAGGTCCGGAAGACCCACCACAGGCCGGCCAGGACGGCCACGATCAGGGCGATGCCCACGAATCCCCACAACGGCGAGGTCTCGACGGTCACCCGGATCTCGATCTGGTCGCTGACCTGTCCGGAGGACGAGGTGAACGTCACCACGTAGTCGCCGGCGATCGCGTCGCCGGACGGGACGATGGTGGCCGTGACCAGCTGAGTCGCGCCGGCCGCCACGGTGTCGATCGTGTCGGACGGGTCGTAGGTGATCGTCCAGTCGCGCGGCGCGGTGGACGTGATCTTCAGGTTGGTCAGGTCGGACGTTCCCGTGTTCTCGATCTGGAGCTGCTGGGTGATGTTGCCGCCGGCCGAACCCCGATTGCTCAGGGTTCCGTCGGGCGTAGTCAGGGTCACCTTGTTGGTGCCCGTGATCCGGACGCCGAGGTCGGCGTTGATCGTCTGCTCTCCAACGGTGGCCACGGCCTGGATGGTGTAGTCACCCGCGTCAATCGGGTTCGGCGGGCGTCGCGGTGACCGTCACGCTCGAGGTCGCCCCCGCGGCCACGACCGCGCTGGCGGCCTGCGCCTGGCCGGTCAGGGTGGCGTTGACGGTCCAGCCCTCGGGACCCTGGGCGGTGACCGCGTAGGTCTGATCCTCGGCGGTGTCGTTGTGCAGGGTCAGGGTGAACGTGAAGGTCGTGCCGGCCGCGCCCTGGAGGGTCGGCGTGGCGGTCGTCATCGTGACCGCGCCGGCGACGGCATCGCTGACCGTGATGTCCAGTGGCAGGGTGGCCGAGCTTCCCGCGGTGGCCGTTACGGTGATGCGGTTGCTGGACGGCGTGGCGTCACCGGGCACGGTGACGTCCAGGCGGGTCTTGGCGGCGCCGGCGGCATCGGTTTGGACCGCGTCCACGACGAAGCCTCCGCCGCGCATCGTGGCGGTCCACCCGGTGGGAACCCCACTGACCGAAAGCGCGACCCTCGTGTTGGCGGCCGCGCTGACCGTGACGTCAAAGCTGACCTTCGTGCCTGCAGCCACGGAAACGGCCGGGAACGGAGTCGAAATCGACAGGCCGGAGCCGGCGGACACCGGGACGGCGGCGAGGGAGAACAGCAGCGCGAGCACCGACACAGCGGATGCGCGCCGCAAGACAGGGGAGGTGGACACGCAATGACCTCGATGCGGTTGGCAGCAGTCTGGAATCGGGCCGTAGGCTAGCACCGCCACCCGTGGACGCAACCTTGATACGGTCAAGGGAATGTTGAGGTCCCTTAAGGGCCCCAACGCGTGTCAGTCGAGCAGGGGCTCCGCGTGGCGGAGATTCACGATCACGACCTCATGCCGCTCGGCGCTGTCCGCGACGTCGATGGCCGAGAGGGTCACATCGGTCAGGGGCAGGAAGGGCTGGGTCGACAGGAGGACGGCGTCCTGCTCGGCGCCCGGCTTCAGGTGCGCGGTCCCCTCGACGAGCCAGCTGCCAACCTTGAAGCGCACGGGATGATGCTGGCGCTCGGCGCGCTTGTCGGGGGCACTGATGTGCCACGGGGGGATCACGAGCTGGAGCTCGTCGATCGGGACGCGCAGCCAGGCGTCCGGGTCCCGTGACTCGGCGCCGCCCGGAAGGACGGGCAGGTCTCCGCCGGCCTGCAGGATGTCGGTCATGCGCTCGTCGCCGGGACTGACCGATGCGACCAGGACCATTTCTTCCAGGTACAGTCGAATTGGCTGCAGGTCCTGCGCATCGGCGGCGCCAGCGACAGGCGCTACAGAACTGCGCACGAAACTCACCCTACGCCCGTTCCGCGGGAGGCGCCTCTAGTCCGTTCTGCGGGCCTCCCCGGTACCTCCGGCCGCGGTTCCAGAAGCTCTGGACTGGGCGATCGCGGGGGCGCATCCTGCGCTCAGGATTCACAGGAGGTGACCGGTGGCGAACAGGAAGAAGAAGAAGGACAAGACCGACGCTGACCGACCGGACGAGCTCAAGGTCGTGCGCGGACGCGCGGGCCACGTCACGTTTCTTCGCATTCACGAGCTGGGGACGGGGTTTGGAGGAGGCCGATCGAATGCGATCGACGCCGAGGTCGTTTTCCGACTCGATAGCTATCGCACCCAGGCTTTCGGCTTCCAACTGCGCGATGACGATGATCTACCCGTTCGACGGGGGATGTTGGATCTGCTCCGGGATGCCTTGACCCTGGGGCTCGTGGTGCGCCCCGAGTACTTGCAGCGCGTGAACCCGCCAACCCTGAGCAACTGCTTCGTCGTCCGAATCGAGCTTGCGCCGCCAGCGAGTACGGCGCCGCTTTCGTCATCCTCGGTCGACTGATCCTCGGAGATCGCCGGCCCTAGAATCGGTCTGTTCCCTTCATCGACATCAGCGGGAGGAATACCTGCCATGCCCGACACGAAGAAGCCCGCGAACCGCTCGGCCGCTCCCGACAAGTCGTCCTCCGGATTCACGGCCGAGGAAAAGGCTGCGATGAGGGAGCGGGCGAAGGAGCTGAAGGCCGCATCGGACAAGGAGGCGGCGTTGAAGGACCTCCTCGCCAAGATCGCCGAGATGCCCGCCCCGGACCGTGCCATGGCCAAGCGGTTCCACGCCATCGTCTTGGCCACTGCGCCAGACCTTGCCCCGAGAACCTGGTACGGGATGCCCGCCTATTACAAGGACGGGAAGGTTCTTTGCTTCTTCCAGGCCGCCGACAAGTTTAAAGCGCGGTACGCGACGTTCGGCTTCGACGAGTCCGCGAAGCTCGACGAGGGCTCCATGTGGCCGACGTCCTGGGCCGTGAAGAAGCTGACCGCCGCCGACGAGGCCAAGATCGCAGCGCTCGTGAAGAAGGCCGTGAGCTAGGGGACGGCTGATGCCAGATCCGATCGGGGACATCATCGGGGACTACCGGGCATTCGCCGTGCGTCAGCGCGACCGGCTCGCCATACGCGGCATCGACATCGCCCCATTCCAATTGAGCCATCTCGCGTACCGGGTCCCCGAATGGGACGAGTACGTCCACGTGCGGACTCTCCTCGAACGGCACGCCGTCGCCAATCGCGAGAACGTCTGGAACGGTCGCCCGATTTCCTTGATCGTCCTCGACCAGCCGCTCGAGGTTCTCGACAGCCAGCCCGTGTCGCTCATCGAGCTCATCCCGCCGGTCCACCAGCGCGTCTACAAGATGGGGTTGGAGCACCTCGGCGTTGTGGTCGGCGACACGTTCGACGCGTTCGTCGAAGCCCACAAGCCGGTCCTGACCGGACAACAATTCCAGGGCCCGACCAGCACACCCGACCCGGTCTACATCCTGTTCGAGGACTTCACCCACGTGAAGTTCTATCGACTTTCACTTCGGGCATCCGTCGAGCTCGATGGAGGCCGGTTCGACGACGGGTTCCACCACGTCGACGACTGGGTGCCCCAGGAGTTAGTCACCTCGACCGGCCCGAATCCGCTCCCGCGATAACCGATTCGCTGCAGAGCACGCCGCGCGACAGACATGCTGGACGCGATGGTGCCGGAGGTGAGATTTGAACTCACACGAGCTTGCACTCATCGGTGTTTGAGACCGACGCGTCTGCCAATTCCGCCACTCCGGCCCGCGGGGGTGTGATTATAGGGAGCCCATGTCGGATCCCGATCCGAGGCCCACTGGCACGCGGACCGGCCCCCTGGCCGACGAGTCCGCGGTCGTGGCTGCCGCCGCGGAGGGAGATCGGACCGCCTTCGCCCGCCTGATGGAGCACTACCAGGGGGCCTGCTACGGCCTCGCGTGGCGGCTCCTGGGAGACCCCGATCTGGCCGCCGACGCAACCCAGGACGCGTTCATCCACGCCTACGACCACATCCGGTCGTATCGGGGCGGTGCGTTCCGCTCGTGGCTCCTCCGCATCACGGCCAACGCCTCGTACGACATCCTCCGCCGAGCGCAGCGCCGTCCGACGTCGGAGCTCCCTGATCTGGAAGCGGGCGAGCCGGACATCGCGGATCCGCATGCGTTGAGCCCGGCCGGACGAGTCGGTGCGGTCCGAGCTGTATCGCGCGCTGGACGCCGCCCTGCGCCTGCTCCCCGAGGAGCAGCGCACGGCCGTCGTGCTGTGCGACGTCTACGGAATGGACTACGAGGAGGTGGCGCTGACCATCCAGTCGCCGGTGGGCACGGTGAAGTCGCGCATCCATCGCGGCCGGCTGCGGCTGCGCGAGCTGCTGGCCGACCAGCGGGAACTGTTCGAGGACTGAGGGCGTCTGTACCGATGAGCATGAATTCACCTGCGCATCCCGATCCTGAGCGCCTGTCCGCCCTCGCCGAGGGCGATGCCGAGGCGCTTGCGGACCGCGGCCTGACCGATCACCTCGCTGGCTGCCCGTCCTGCACCGCCGAGGTCCGCGAGCTGGCGATCCTGCGCACCGCCCTGGCCGAGCTTCCGGACAGGATGCCGCCCCGCCCCCTGCAATTCGTGCCTCCTGTTCCCGCGCCCGTGTCCCGCGGTTGGCGGGTCACCGTGCGCCGTGCCTTCGCCCCCATGGTCGTGGCCGGCATGGTGCTGCTCCTGGTTGGGGGAGTAGGTGCGACCGGCGTGCTCGGCTCCGACGGATTCGCCCTGTTCGGACAGAACGCCGCCTCTGGGGGCGCACCCGCGGCCGCTCCCGAATACACGACGACCGATAACGGAAGCCCGACCGATGCCGCCGAGGGAGTCGTCCCGGGTGCCCGGGAAAGCGACATGGAAACCATGGGATCGGCGGCCGGCAACGGAGAGAAGAGCCCCGGAGCGGCGGACGAGCTGACACTCAGTGCCGGTGATCAGACCGTCTGGCTCGTGATCGCGGCCCTCGGCCTGGGACTGCTGTTGCTGGCTTTCGTCCTGCGACGGGTATCGGCCAGCGACTCGGCACCCTCGGGTCGTCCGGCCGGCTGAGGCCAGATCAGGCGGGGATCAGGCCCCGATCAATCGCCCCGCCACGACGGCCGCGACCAGGATGGCAATGGCGACGCCCCCCGCGATCACCGCCGCCCAGCCGGTTTCCAGGAATCCGGACGGCTTCGGCTCTTCCCTGGGAGGTCGCGGTCCGACCTTGAGCGTGCCCCGCCGAGCGCTCCTCGGATCACCAGCCGCGGTCCTCCACGGGGTGGACACCTGGGCCCGGGCCGACGAGCGCACGGCGACCGGCGTGCGCTGACCGCTCCAATGACTGCTCCCCGCGGCCGTGCCGCTTCCCGGGTGCTCGAGGTCCCATGCCGCGCGTCGTTCGGGTGACGACAGGACCTGCCACGCCTCGTTGATCTCCCGCATCTGGGCGGCCGCCTCCGCTCCGCCGTCATGGAGGTCCGGGTGATGGGACTTGGCGAGGCGCCGATGGGCCGCCGCCACCTGGCTGGTGGTCGCTTCGCGGGGGACCCCGAGGACCGCGTACGGGTCGCGCGCGGTGCGGTTTGGCATCCCCGGATTCTAGCGGCGCCCACCTGTGACCAGCGGTCTAGACTCCCTGAAATGCAGGATCGGCCACCGGTTCTCATGCTCATCGACGGCCCGAGCATCGTGTATCGGGCCTATTTCGCGATGATGCAGGTCCCGCTGTCGACCTCGAGCGGGATGCTGGTGACCGGCATCTTCGGCTTCTTCAACATCGTCCTGCGCGGCATGCAGGACCTGAAGCCGGACTACGCGATCGTCAGCTTCGACCTCGGCAAGCCCGCGTTCCGGTTCGCCGCCTACCCGGACTACAAGGCCGGCCGACCCTCCATGCCCGACGACCTGCGCGCCCAGTTCCCGATCGTGCGCGAGCTGGTGGGGATGATGGGCATGCCGATCATCGAGCTCGAGGGGTACGAGGCCGATGACGTCATCGGTAGTCTCGCCGTCCAGTCATCCGCCGCAGGCGTGGACGTGTACATCGTGTCCGGTGACCTGGACGGGCTCCAGCTCGTGGACGAGCACATTCGGCTGTTCACGACCCGGATGGGTGTGGCCAACACGGTCATCTACGACCGGGCCAAGGTCCAGGAGCGATACGGCCTGCGGCCCGATCAGATGCTCGACTACAAGGCGCTGAAGGGCGACACCTCGGACAACCTGCCGGGGGTGCCCGGGGTGGGGGAGAAGACCGCGGTCTCGCTTCTTCAGCAGTTCGGGACCCTCGACGGCATGTACGAGCACCTGGACGAGGTGAAGGGCAAGCTCCGCGAGCGCCTGGACGAGCACCGCGCCGAGGCCTTCATGAGCCGCGAGGTCGGCCGGATCGTCACCGATCTGCCGCTTCACGCTCGACCTCGAGGCGGCGCGGACCGGCCGGTACGACCGACGTGCCCTGGCCCAGCGCTTCCGGGAGCTCGAGTTCCGCTCGCTCATCGACCGCCTGCCGCCCACGACCGGCAATCCGGGCGGCCCGGAGGATGACGACGGGGGCGGGCTCCAGCTGTCGCTCGATCTCCTGGGAGGCGGTCATCCGGCTGCGACGCCTGCCGGCGCGGTGGCCGTGTCCGTGGACACACCGGACCGATCCGAGCGACCGGTCCAACCCAACGCCGGAGCCGACCCGAAGGGCGCAATCGAGCACGTCGACCCGCGCACCGTAGGCGACGAGGCGGACCTGCTCGAGCTCGAGGCGTGGCTGGCGGCCCACGGCGAGGACGTGGGCCTCGGTGCGGCGGCGGGCGGCGGGCGGCCCTTCAGCCGCGCGCTGCTGGGCATCGCGATGGCCGGCCGCGACGGGAGCTCGTGGTACCTGCGCTGGACCGACGACGCGACCCAGCTGCCGCGCTGGTTCGCGCGGGCCGATCGCCCGCTCATCGGTCATGACCTGAAGCCGCTGTGGACCATGCTCCTCCGGCGGGGGATCGAGCTGAGCGGTCCGGCGTTCGACACCGCCGTCGCCTCGTACATGCTCAACCCGGCGCTCCGGGCGCAATCGGTGGACGACCTGGCGGCGCAGCGGTTCGGGGCGGAGCTGCCGCCCCGGGCAGTGTCGGCGGAGAGCGGGGCCGAGGAGGTCACCCTTGCCCGTCGCGCCGCGGCTGAGGCGCTGACGGCATTGCTGGCGCACCCGACGCTCGAGCAGGAGATGGCCGACGTCCAGCTGACCAACCTATTCCGCGAGGTCGAGATGCCGCTCCTCCCGGTCCTCGCCCGCATGGAGGTGGCCGGCGTCCTCATCGACCGGGATGCGCTGACTGCCATGTCCGAGGAGTTCGCGGGGCAGATCGCCGCGCTGGAGGGAAGCATCACCGAGGCGGTGGGCCATCCCTTCAACATCGGTTCACCCCGCCAGCTCGAGCTGATCCTGTTCGACGAGCTGGGGCTGCCGTCCACCAAGCGGACCAAGACGGCGCGCTCGACCGACGCATCGGTCCTCGAAGAGCTCCGCAGCCAGCACCCGGTGGTGGGGCAGATCCTCGAGCATCGCCAGCTGGCCAAGCTGAAGTCCACCTACGCCGATGCCCTGCCCGGGCTGGTGGACAGTGACGGCCGGCTCCACACCACCTACTCGCAGGCGGTGGCCGCCACCGGACGCCTGTCGAGCACCGACCCGAACCTCCAGAACATCCCCATCCGGACGGCGCTCGGCCGGCGGATCCGGCGGGTGTTCGTGGCGCCGCCCGGCAAGCTGCTGCTCGCCGCGGACTACTCGCAGGTCGAGCTCCGGATCCTGGCCCACGTCTCGGGGGACGCCGGCCTGAAGGCGGCCTTCGCCGCCGGCGAGGACATTCACCGCTCGACCGCGGCCCGGGTGCTGGGCATCCCCCCGGAGTCGGTCACGCCCGAGCAGCGGTCGATGGCCAAGATGGTGAACTTCGGCGTCGCGTACGGGATGAGCGACTTCGGCCTGGCCGAGCGCCTCCACATCGATCGCGAGACGGCACACCAGTTCATCACGGACTACTTCGTGGCGTACGAGGGCATTCGCCGCTACACGATCGAGATCCGGATCCGGGCCCGCGACCAGGGCTACGTGACCACCCTCCTGGGACGGCGCCGCTACCTCCCCGAGCTGACCGCCCGGAACAGCGCCCTGCGCGCGGCGGGGGAGCGGATGGCGATCAACATGCCCATCCAGGGCACCGCGGCCGACGGGATAAAGATCGCGATGGTTCGGCTTGACGAGCTCATGCACGAGCGCCAGATGACGTCCCGCATGCTCCTCCAGGTCCACGACGAGCTCGTGTTCGAGACCGATTCTGACGAGCGCGATGCCCTGGCCGCCCTGGCCTCCGAGACGATGGAGGGCGCGTTGCCGCTCGACGTGCCATTGACCGTGGACCTCAAGGTCGGGACCGATTGGGACCGGATGGACCGATTGACTCCGACCGCCTCGGGCGGGTTCCAGACCGTGACGACCGACGCCGTCGAAGCCGAGGTGGAGGACCCGGCGCTGGCCCTCGCCGATGCCTGAGCTGCCCGAGGTGGAAACGGTCGCCCGGCGCCTCCAAACCCGGTTGCCGGGAGCCACCATCGCCGATGCCCACGTCCTGTGGGGACGCACCATCGCCTACCCGCAGCCGCCCGAGCGGTTCGAGGCCGAGGTTGCCGGCGGGACGATCTCCCGCGTTGGTCGTCGGGCGAAGTCCGTGGTCGTCTACCTCGACGACGGGCGGGTGATGACCGTCGCCCTGCGCATGACCGGCGCGCTGCTCGTCGTGCCGTCGGGGGATCCGCCCGATCCGCACGCCCGGGTCGTGTTCGACCTGGCCGACGGTCGCGAGCTCCGCTTCCGGGACGCGCGCAAGTTCGGTCGGATCGGGCTCTACCCGGGGCGGGGTCGGCGACGCGTGGCGGACGTCTTCGCGCGCCACGGGCCGGAGCCGCTGGCCCCCTCCTTCACCGCCCAGCGACTTGCGGAGCGGCTTCGCCGTCGGACCGGCGTCCTGAAATCACTCCTCCTGAACCAGTCGTTCATCGCCGGTGTGGGCAACATCTACGCCGACGAGGCGCTGTGGCGCGCACGGCTGCACCCGCTGCGCCGGGCCGACACGCTGACCGATGCCGAGATCAAGCGCCTGCATCGCGCAATCCGAGCCTCGCTCCGCGAGGGGCTGGCCGGCGGCGGCGCGTCATACCGCGACTACGTCGATCCGGACGGGGAGCCGGGACTCGCCGCCGAGCGGATGCGGGTGTACCGGCGGACCGGCGAGCCGTGCTTCCGGTGCGGACGGCGGATCGAGCGCATCGTGGTCGGCCAGCGGGCCACCCATTTCTGTCCGCGCTGCCAGCCCGCTCCGGTGAGCGGGCCATGAAGGTCATCGGTCTGACCGGAGGCATCGGCTGCGGGAAGAGCACGGTCGCCGGCATGCTCCGGGAACAGGGCGTCGCGATCATCGACGCCGATGACGTGGCCCGCGCGATCCGTGACGAGGATCCAGAAGCCGGCGCGGCGATCGAAGCCCGGTTCGGGACGGGCGAGGCGCCCGCCCTGGCGGCCATCGTGTTCCAGGACCCGGCAGCCCTCGCCGACCTGGAGGCGATCATCCATCCGCGCGTCCGCAACCGCGTCCGCGCGGCACTCATAGGCCTCAAAGCGGTGGGGACGCCGGTGGTCGTGGTCGAGGCCATCAAGCTGCTGGAGTCACCGCTCCGCGCGGACTGCGACCAGGTCTGGGTCGTCGTCTGCCGGCCCCAGGACGCGCTGGAACGCCTGGCGGAGCGGGGGATGACCGAGGCGGACGCCCGGAACCGGATGGCTCGCCAGGCATCGGACGAGGTCTTCCGCGCGGCCGCCGACGTCGTGATCGACGGGTCTGCGTCGCTGGACGACACGCGCCGTCAGGTCGCGGCGGCACTGGGGAGACTCGACGCCTAGAATCGGTCTCCCCGAAACAGGTCCTCCCATCGCGCCATGCCCGACTTCGTCCTGCACGCACCATTCGAGCCCACCGGAGACCAGCCCCAGGCCATCGCCGGGCTGGTGGATGGGCTGCAGGGCGGGCTGAAGCACCAGGTCCTGCTCGGGGCGACCGGGACCGGCAAGACCTTCACCGCCGCCAAGGTGATCGAGGCGGTGCAGCGACCAACCCTCGTGATGGCCCACAACAAGACCCTGGCCGCGCAGCTGTACCAGGAGTTCCGCGAGTTCTTCCCCGAGAACGCGGTCGAGTACTTCGTCAGCTACTACGACTACTTCCAGCCCGAGGCCTACCTGCCGCGCTCGGACACGTACATCGAGAAGGACTCGACCCGCAACGACGAGATCGACCGCCTGCGCCACAACGCGACGCGGGCCCTGTTCGAGCGGCGGGACGTGATCATCGTCGCGTCGGTGTCGTGCATCTACGGCCTGGGTGCACCGATCGACTACGGGGCCACGGTCATCAACCTCAAAGTCGGCGGCCACTACCGGCGGGACGGCGTGCTGCGCCACCTGGTGGATCTCCAGTACCAGCGCAACGACGCCGCGCTCGCGCGGTCACGCTTCCGGGTGCGCGGCGACGTCCTCGAGGTCCAGCCGCCGCACGGCGAGGAGGTCACCCGGATCGACTTCTTCGGCGACGAGGTGGAGCGGATCGTCGAGGTGGACGGGCTGACCGGCGAGGTGCTGGCCGAGCGGACCGAGGTCAACTTCTATCCCGCGACCCACTACGTGACTCCGCGCGACAAGCTCCTCGCCGCGGTGGACGACATCGAGGCCGAGATGGAGATCCGCACCCGCGAGCTCGAGAGCACCGGCCGCGCGCTGGAAGCCGCGCGCCTCCGGCAGCGGACGACGTTCGACCTCGAGATGATGCGGGAAGTGGGCTTCGCGCCCGGCATCGAGAACTACTCGCGCCACCTGTCCCGTCGGGAGGCGGGCAGCCGGCCGTGGACCCTGATCGACTACTTCCCGACCGACTTCCTGCTGATCGTGGACGAGAGCCACATCACGATTCCGCAGGTCCACGGCATGTACAAGAACGATCGGACCCGCAAGGAGATCCTGGTCGAGTTCGGCTTCCGGCTCCCCTCCGCCCTCGACAACCGGCCGCTCACCTTCGATGAGTGGGAGGAGCATCTCAACCAGGTCGTGTCCATGAGCGCAACCCCCGGTCCGTATGAGTCGGAGCGCGCGGAGCGGGTGGTGGAGCAGTTCATCCGCCCGACCGGGGTGGTGGATCCGCAGATCGTCATCCGCCCCACCGAGCACCAGGTCGACGACCTGATCGCGGAGATTCGCGAGACGATCGCGCGTGGGGAGCGAGCCATCGTCACGACCCTCACCAAGAAGATGGCCGAGGACCTCGCCGACTACCTGGCCGAGCTCGGGATCAAGGTCCAATGGCTCCACAGCGAGGTGGACACCCTGGAGCGGGTCGAGATCCTGCGCGACCTCCGTCTCGGGGTGTACGACGTGCTCGTCGGGATCAACCTCCTCCGCGAGGGGCTCGACCTGCCGGAGGTGACCCTGGTCGCCATCCTGGACGCGGACAAGGAGGGATTCCTGCGGAGCGGTGGCTCGCTCATCCAGGTCATCGGCCGGGCGGCACGGAACGTCGGCGGACACGTGGTCATGTATGCCGACCGGGAGACGGCGGCCATGCGCCAGGCAATCGAGGAGACCGATCGGCGGCGGGCCAAGCAGACGGCCTACAACACCGAGCACGGGATCGTGCCCGAGACGATCACGAAGGCCATTCGCGACATCCATGACGGACTGCGTCGCGTGGCCGAGGAACGGCGGGAGCTGGAGCTCGAGGGGCGGGGGAGCGAGGAGGTGGCCGAGCTGGCCAGCCGGCTCGAGGCGTCGATGCGGGAAGCCGCGCGAAATCTCGAGTTCGAGCGTGCCGCCGCGCTGCGCGACGAGCTGGTGGCCCTCCGCCGGCTTCGCGAGGAGCTGGCCGCGGCGCCTGGCGAGATCCCGGCCGAGGTCTACGTGGCGGCCGCCGAGGCGGGCCGAGACGGCTGGGGCGAAGGGACGCGCCCGCACAGCCAGATGTTCACGACCGCGGCCCGCCCGAACATCATCCCGGCCGGCACGCGTCGCCGGCCGGCGCGGCGACGGTAGCCGTATGGCCGGAACCCTTCCTCACGCCGTCTTCGTCGAAACCGGGGTGGACGGCGCTGGCCGCGCGGTGGCATGGGCCGGCGAGCTGCCCGGGTGCGCCGCCATCGCCGCCACGCCTGAGGAGGCGGTGGCCGCCGTCCCGGCTCGGGTCGCGGCGTTCGTGGCGTGGCTCCAGGCTCGTGGCGAGGCGCTCGTCGAACCGGTGGGCAATTGGTACGAAGTGGAGCGCGTCCCCTGCCCGACCAATGCCTCTGCACCGAGTCGGGCCGCCTTTACGTTGGACGACCTGGCCCCATCGGCGAGCGAGCTGACGACTTGGCTCGGGTGGGCGGAACTCGCCCGCGAGGAGCTCGCCACGGCCCTCGACGCCCACCCGACCGATGCGGGCGCGGTGACCTGGCTGGCAAACCAGGACGCCGGCCTCGCAGCCGCGCTTGGTGGCAGTCCGATCTCGGAGGAGGAACCGTCGACCAGTGACCCGGTCGACCGCCTGTACGACGCGCGCGACGCCCTCTTGGAGGCGATCCACGGGACCGGCGGCGCGGCCGATGGCGTTCGGCGGGCGATCCGCCTCGCCATCGCGGACGACCTCCGAGCGGCTGAAGTCCTGCGCGGGCGGTGACCGACGCCGCCGGGCGCGAGCGGCTTGCCTGGCTCGCGGTTCCGGCCATCCTGATCGGGGTCCTGGTGCTCTTCCTGACGGTCGGTCGAGCCGGCCCACCCCGGGCCGAGCTGCAGCAGGTTCCGGTCGCCGACGTCCTCGCCGCGGCGGATCCCGCGGCCGAATTCGGTTCGGAGGAGCTCCAGGTCGTGGGCTGGTACGCCAACCTGGACGCGGACTGCGTGCCGCCGGCAGACACCCCGCCGGCCACCACCTGGTTGAGCCAGCCATGCCCGCTCAACCTGTTGCTCGAGGAGCAGCCCGCACCCGGTGCCTCGCAGGACGCCCTGGAGGCGATCGGCCTGCGCTTGGCGGCTCCGACCGGGGAGCCGTTCCCGCCCCGGCCGCAGCCCACCGGCTGGAACGTGATGCTCGAGGAAATGGTCGCCACCGGTCACTTCGATGACCCGGCCGCTGCCGACTGCCCAACCGATCAGATCGACCTGTGCCGCGCGACATTCGTGGTCACGGCGACCGACGGACTCGTGCATTAGGGGGTGCCTTTTCGGGCACCGATGGCGCAAGATACGGGCCGCAACGAGCCAGTCGGCTCCGTTTCCAGGTGTAAAGGAGACTCGATGGACTTCCAGGCGCTCCTCGTCGGCATCGTGGCCATCGCCATGGGCGCGGCTTTCATGACGTTGGGTTACCGCCTCGCCCTGATCCTGCTGCCCATCTGGGGCTTCTTCGCCGGATTCCTGCTCGGCGCCCAGATCCTCCAGGACTTCTTCGGTGACGGCTTCCTGGCGACGACCGCCAGCTGGATTGTCGGTGTCATCATCGGCCTCGTGTTCGCGGTCCTCTCGTATCTCTTCTGGTACGTGGCCGTGGTCATCGTCTTCGCGTCGGTGGGGTACTGGCTCGGCTGGGGATTCATGACCCTCATTGGCTTCTCGGACACCGGGATCGTGGCATTTGCGATCGGCCTGCTCCTGGGCGCCGTCTTCGCGGTGGCCGCCTTCGTGACCGGCGTCCCGCTGGCCGCCCTGGTGGTGATCACAGCCGTCGCGGGAGCACACGTGCTCATTGCGGGGACATTGGTCATCTTCGGATCGATTGAAGTGGCCGATCTCGGCGACGGCGTCGTCCGAGCGATCATCCTGGAGAACGTCGGCTGGTGGCTGGCCGCCCTTGGCCTGGCCGTCCTGTCGATCGTGTTCCAGCTCAAAACGATCGGGGACTACGTCCTGGAGCCACCCGCTTCCCGGGTCTGAGTCGCTCCTGACTCCAGCGGTTGCCCCGGCCTGCGGGCCGGGGCAAACCGAACAGGTGTTCACACCGGTCTGATATCATCGGTCCGATGCCCTCGGATCGGATCGTCGTGCGCGGCGCGCGCGAGCACAACCTCCGAAACGTCGACGTGGAGATGCCCCGCGATCGGCTGATCGTGATCACCGGCCTGTCCGGATCGGGCAAGTCCAGTCTGGCGTTCGACACGATCTACGCGGAGGGGCAGCGACGGTACGTCGAGTCCCTGAGCGCCTACGCGCGCCAGTTCCTGGGCCAGATGGAGAAGCCCGACGTTGACCTGATCGAGGGGCTGTCGCCCGCCATCAGCATCGACCAGAAGGGCGCCAGCCGGAACCCGCGATCCACGGTCGGAACGGTCACCGAGATCTACGACCACCTCCGGCTCCTGTTCGCGCGGATCGGCCGGATGCACTGCCCCGTCTGCGGGCGCGAGATCGAGCGCCAGACCGTGGAGCAGATCGTGGACCAGCTCTACGCGTTGCCGGACGGGACCCGGATCCTGGTCCTTGCCCCGGTCGTTCGCGATCGCAAGGGCGAGCACGAGAAGGTCATTGCCGGTGCCCGTCAGGCCGGGTTTGCCCGGGTCCGGGTGGACGGCGAGGTCCGCGAGCTGGACGACGACATGCCGCTCGACAAGAAGGTCCGCCACCGCATCGAGGTGGTGGTCGATCGACTCGTGATCAACCACGACGGGACCGATGGCGAGCGGCCGGACGCCGCTCGCCTGGCCGACTCCATCGAGACCGCCCTGCGCCTGGCTGACGGCACGGTGCTGGTCAACCTGCCCGATGAAGGCCCCGAAGGCACCGATCGGCTCTACTCGGAGCGGTACGCCTGCCCCGAGCACGGCGGCTCGTTCGAGGAGCCCGCGCCGCGGAACTTCTCGTTCAACTCCCCGCATGGCGCATGCCCCACCTGCACTGGCCTGGGGAGCCGCCTCGAGATCGACCCGGAGCTCGTTCTGCCGGATCCGGAGCGCTCGATCCGGGACGGCGCCATCGTCCCGTGGCGTCGGATGGCGGTCACCGACTCGTGGTTCCGCCGCATCCTTGAGGCCGTCGCCCAGCGCTACGAGTTCTCGGCCGAGGTTCCCGTCGGGGAGCTGAGCGACGAGGCGCGCCAGATCCTGCTGTACGGCAACGGCGGGGAGCGGGTGACCGTCACCTACCAGGCCCGCTCGGGCGCCACCCACGACTTCCAGACCACGTTCGAGGGCGTCATCCCGAACCTCGAGCGGCGCTACCGCGAAACGGGGTCGGACGCGGTCAAGGCAGAGATCGAGCGCTACATGACCACCCGCCCGTGCCCCACCTGCAACGGGATGCGGCTCCGCCCCGAGTCGATCGCGGTGACCGTGGCCGGACGGAACATCATCGAGACCACGCGCCTCTCGGTGACCGAGGCCCTCGAGTGGTATCGGTCCTTGCCGGGTCGTCTGACCGATCGCGAGAACACGATTGGTCGCCAGGTGTTCAAGGAGATCCGGGCCCGGCTGGGGTTCCTCGTGGACGTCGGCCTCGACTACCTGACCCTGGACCGGGCATCGGGCACGTTGAGCGGGGGAGAGGCCCAGCGCATCCGGCTCGCAACCCAGATCGGCTCCAGCCTGATGGGTGTCCTGTACATCCTCGACGAGCCGTCCATCGGCCTGCACCAGCGGGACAACGCCCGGCTGATCGCGACTCTCGTTCGCCTGCGCGACCTGGGGAACACGCTGATCGTGGTCGAGCACGACGAGGAGACGATCCGGGCCGCGGACTGGGTGATCGACATCGGTCCGCGCGCCGGCGAGCACGGCGGCCGGCTCATCCATTCCGGGTCCCTCGAGGACCTGCTGCGCAACGAGCGGTCGATCACGGCCGACTACCTGCGGGGGGATCGGTCCATTCCCATTCCGCGGCGCCGTCGGACGGGGAGCGGCAACTGGCTGACCATCCGTGGGGCGGCCGAGAACAACCTGCGCGGGATCGACGTCGGGTTCCCGCTGGGCCGGATGGTGGCCGTGACCGGGGTGAGCGGCTCGGGCAAGTCCAGCCTCGTATCCCAGATCCTGCATCCGGCCCTGGCCCAGCGGCTGCACGGCGCCCGGGAGCGGCCCGGCAAGCACGCCGGCCTCGATGGGGTCGAGTGGGTGGACAAGGTGATCGACATCGACCAGAGCCCCATCGGCCGCACGCCGCGCTCGAACCCGGCCACCTACACGGGCCTGTGGGGCCCGCTCCGCGAGCTGCTGGCCGCCGTACCGGAGGCGCGGTTGCGCGGTTATCAACCGGGACGATTCAGCTTCAACGTCAAGGGCGGGCGCTGCGAGGCGTGCGAAGGGGCGGGCATCGTCCAGATCGAGATGCACTTCCTGCCGGACGTGTACGTCCAGTGCGAGGTCTGCAAGGGCCAGCGCTACAACCGCGAGACGCTCGAGATCCACTACAAGGGCAAGAACGTGGCCGAGATCCTCGAGATGACGGTGGACGAGGCGCTCGCCTTCTTCGAGGTCATCCCCGCCATCCGTACGCGATTGCAGACGCTCCAGGACGTGGGCATGGGCTACGTCCATCTCGGTCAACCGGCCACGACCCTGTCCGGCGGGGAGGCACAGCGGGTCAAGCTGGCCACCGAGCTGGCCCGGCGGGCAACCGGCAAGACGGTCTACATCCTGGACGAGCCGACCACCGGCCTCCACTTCGACGACGTGGCGCGCCTGCTCAAGGTCCTGGGACGGCTGGCTGACGCGGGCAACACGGTCATCGTGATCGAGCACAACCTCGACGTCATCAAGTCCGCGGACTGGGTCGTCGACCTCGGTCCGGAAGGCGGGGACGGCGGTGGCGCCCTCGTCTCAGCCGGTGCTCCCGAGGCCGTGGCCGAGGACCCGCAGTCCCACACTGGAACGTACCTGCGCCGGGTGCTGGGCCTTCCCGAACCGATTGCCCGCGCGCGGCGCTCCCGGACGACGCGTCGCCCCACCGCCGTGTCCGCTTGACGCGACCGTATGATCGGGCCTCCACGCAGTTTGGAGGGATGGGCATGGCAGGCTCGGGCATCGCAACCGCGGCGCTGGTCGTGGTCGGCATCTTGCTGGTGGTAATCGGCGTCTTTCTCGCGGGCAACCTTCCGTTGATTGCGCTGGGCGTTTTCTCGCTCATCGTCGGCGGCATCCTCTCCGTCTGGTCCCAGCGCAAGGCTGCCTGACCGATGCCCACCCGGACCGAGGCGGTGGCCCTGCTGAACGAGTGGAACGAGAACCCGTCGCTTCGCAAGCACGGCCTCCTCGTCGAAGCAGGGGTTCGCGGCTACGCGACCGATGACGGCTGCGATCCCGCCACGGTCGAGGTCTGGGGCATCGCCGGGCTCCTCCACGACCTGGACTACGAGCGTTTCCCCGATCCCGCCACCCACGGCGCGATCGGCGCCGACGAGCTCGTGCGGCTGGGATACCCCGACGAGGTGGTCCACGCGGTCCGGACGCACAACGACTTGCTCGGTGTGCCCCGAACGAGCCGGCTCGACCACTTGGTGTATGCCTGCGACGAGCTGGCAGGGTTCCTCGTGGCGGTGGCCCTCATGCGACCCAGCCGCAAGCTGGCTGACGTGGAGCCGGCCAACGTGCGCAAGCGGATGAAGGACAAGGCGTTCGCGCGTGCGGTGCCGCGGGAGATGCTCCTGGCCGGCGCGGAGGAGGTCGGGATCGAGTTCGACCAGCACGTCGTGAACATGGTTCGCTACCTCGAGGCGGTCGCGCCCGACGTCGGGCTGTAGGCGGCGGAGGGCGCCTCGGGTCCGTCGCCCATGAGCTCCGCCACGAACGGTGACGGGCGCTCCGGGTCGAAGGCAAGGATGAGGACCTCGCGGCATCGAGTGACCGCGACGTAGGCGAGTCTTCGCTCTTCCTCGAGGGCCCGCGCCGGATCAGCTGCATCGACCAACGCGCGCCGGTTCGGGAACCGGTCGACCTCCAGCCCCAGCACGACGACCGCCGGCCATTCGCGGCCCTTCGCGCCGTGGACGGTGGCCAGCTCAATGGGCGCATCCGGTTGGCGGAGAGCGTCCAGCCGGCTCCGCGCTTCGGCGAAGGCGGCGAGGTACGAGTCGGGATGTCGATGGCCGACCGCCCAGCCGAGGGCCGCATCAAGGGCGGCGTGGTCTTCCTCGCCCAGGGCATCGGCCTGGTCGTGACGGCGCCACCGGCGAGCGGTCCGGGCGCGGAGGAGCGTGGCCAACGGTCCCACGCCGGGCTCGGCGATGCGCAGGTCCTCGAGCAGGGTGCTCACCACCTCTGCGTGCAACGGGGTCGGGATGGTGGTGGCATGCGGGACGCCTGCCCGCAGGAGGGCCAGGGAGAGCGGCGCGAGCTCGGCGCGCGTCCGGGCGAGGACCGCGACCCGTCCGTGATCCGCGGCGATCGCCGGCAACGCGTCCGCAAGGGCATCCTCCGGGGTCGATCCGCGGAGCGGCCACGTCCACAGGACCGCCCCGGGTGTGGTGCCGGCCCGAATGGGCGCAGCGCGCAGGCGTTTCGGCACCCGTTCGACGTTCGTCGCGATGAGTCGGTTCGCCGCGACCACCACCCGGGCCGGACATCGGTAGTTCGTTTCGAGGATGACGCGCCGGGCGTCCGGGTAGCGGACCGGGAACTCGAGAATGCGCCGCACGTCGGCCAGGCGCCAGGCGTAGATCGTCTGGTCGTCGTCACCCACCACGAACAGGTTGCGCTGCGGCTCCGCCAGCAGCCCGACGAGCTCCATCTGGGCCGCGTCGACGTCCTGGAACTCGTCCACGAGCACGTGGTCGTAGCGCGCCTGCCAGCGCGAGCGGACCGCGTCATCGGTCCTGAGTCGTGCCAGGGCCACGGCCAGGAGACCGTCGAAGTCGATCAGCCCGCGGAGCTCGAGCAGCGCCCGGTACCCCTCGACCACGGCCTGGACGGGGGGCGGATGCCGACGGTCCTCGAGGATGGCCAACGACACGGCCGCGTCGAGCGCTTCGGCGGGTGGCACGACGACCTCTGGTCCAAGCGTGGCGACGACCTGGCGCCGTGCATGCCGGATCAGTGGGAGGCGGTCGGCCACCAGTCGAGCGGTGATGCCCGCATCGAGCACGACCTGTCGGGCGAGGGCATGGAGGGTCCGAACCTCGGGCCCGCCGGGACCCGGGACGATGCCGAGACGCGCCTCGATCCGCGCGGTCAGCTCCGCGGCCGCGTCGCGGTTGAACGTCACGACCAGGATCCGGTCGGCCGGCACGCCCGACGCGATGAGGACCCCGATCCGCGCCACCAGCGTCGCCGTCTTGCCGCTTCCCGCGGGCGCGATGACCTGCGCCGGCCCAGGGCCCAGGGTCGCCGCTGCTCGCTGCTGCTGGTCGAGGCCCGCGAGAAGCGCGTCTACCGCCGGTCCCACCTGACGGAGCCTGGCCGGGGGCGCTTACTGCGGGCTCATCTCGGAATTCCGGCTATCCTTCGCGGCGCTCGAACCGCTGGAGAGCCCAACAGGACGTGATTTCCGAGTGATGTTCCGACGCGACGCGGGACGCGCCCAGGCGCGTCCGTCAGCGCGCACCCGCCGCCTGCAGGCCGCGGTGGCGCACGAGGAACGACTCCGGCGGCGGGGGATCGACACCGGTCTGCGGCGCGAACAGCTCGAAGCCGCCCGGGACGCATCGGTTCGGGCCGACGAGGCTCGTGGCGCCCAGGCCGGTGGCGCAGTCCCCATCAAGCGCGTCCTCCTGGCCGGCCTCCTCCTGTTCGTCGGCGGCGTGGCCATCAGCGGCGTGCTCATCTGGCAGCGAGCCGAGGCGTTCAACAGGGCGGTCAGCAGCGCACCGGCGTTCTCGTCGGCCCTGCTCGGTCCGTTGAGCGGGACGGAGCCGGTGAACATCGCCTTCTTCGGCTACGCGGGCGAGGAAGGCCACGGGGGCACCTACCTGGCCGACTCGATCATCGTCCTGTCGGTGGACCCGAACACCGACACGACGACCCTGATTGCCATTCCGCGCGACCTGTGGGTCGAGGGTCAGCCGCTCTTCCCCGAGAACGCGAAGATCAACGAGGCGTTCGCGGTGGGCTGGGACGCCGGCGGGGTGCACCAGGCGGGCGAGGCCGGAGTCACCGTGCTCGAGCAGGTGACGGGCCTCCACATCGACCACTGGATCGCGCTCGACTTCGACGGCCTGGCCGCCGTCGTGGATGCCGTGGGCGGGGTCCACATCGAGAACCCGCGCGGCTTCCAGTACACGATGAACGAGCAGAGCTTCCACAACAGCTTCTGGGACGGCGGCACGTTCAACGCCGGGCCGCTGGACCTCGACGGGGAGCAGGCGCTGGCCTACGCCCGGGCGCGCTACACCTCGATTCCCGAGGAGATCGGTGACTTCGCCCGCTCGGAGCGCCAGCAGCGGATCGTGGCGGCGCTGCGCACCAAGCTGGGCGACGGCTTCCCGGGATCCATTGGTCCGGGGCTGGCCCTGATGGATGCGCTGTCGACCCATCTCGCCACCGACCTGTCCGCCATCGACCTGGCCCTCCTGAGCAGCCACCTCTCGCCCGATCGGCGGATCGCGCTCCCGGAGGGGGTCATCCTCGAGGCAACCACGACCGATGACGGGCGCTACGTCCTGGTCGTCATCGGCCGCACCGACGGCGCGGACTACGGCCCGCTGCACGCGTACCTGGCCGATCAGCTGGCCCAGCCGATCGAGACGCCTGCTCCCAGCCCATCGGCCTCACCGGGAGGCTCCTGACCGATGCGGGGACGACCCGCCTAGAATCGGCTCGTGGCCTCCTCCCAGCCGCAGTCGGCCCATCTGCGGGCGATCCTCCGGCAGCTCCCCGTTTCTCCCGGCGTGTACGTCTTCCGCGGGACTGACCGTCACGTCCTGTACGTGGGCAAGGCGAACTCGCTGCGGAGCCGGGTCCGGAACCACTTTGGGGCCGGAGGCCAGGAGGAGCCGCGCCACGCGAAGCTGATCGCCGACACGACGGACATCGAATACATCGTGACCGACACGATCGGAGAGGCGTATCTCCTCGAGGGCAACCTGATCAAGGAGCACCGCCCACGCTGGAACATTCGGCTCCGCGACGACAAGAGCTACCCCTTCGTTCGGATCACGATGGGCGAGGATTTCCCGCGGATCGTCCGCACCCGAAAGCTCGTACGTGACGGGAGCCGGTACTTCGGGCCATATGCGTCCGCGTCATCGGTCGACGAGACGCTCCGCCTGCTGAGCAAGATCTTCCCGTTCCGGAACTGCGACCTGGACATCCCGGCCGGCACGCGCGTCCTCGAACGCCCCTGCCTGCTGTACCACATCAAACGCTGCCAGGGCCCATGCATCGGAGCCGTGGAGCCCGGTCCGTACCGCGAGACGATCAACCAGGTCGTGGACTTCCTCGAGGGACGCCAGGAGGGGATCGCGGACGACCTGCGGACCGAGATGGCCGCCCATTCGGACGCGCTGCGCTACGAGGCGGCGGCCATCGCACGGGACAAGCTCAAGGCGGTCGAATGGACGATCGAGCAGCAGAAGGTCGCCGCCTTCAGCCGCGAGGAGCACGACGTCATCGGTCTGGCGCGGGATGGGACCGAGGCGTGCCTCCAGGTCTTCGTCATCCGGACCGGGAAGATGATCGGCCGCGAGCACTTCATCGTGGAGGGGGCCGGGGATTCGACCGCGGGCGAGATCCTCGCCTCGTTCCTGGAGCAGTACTACGCCACCACCGAGCGGCCCCCGCGCTCCGTGCTCCTGCCCGAGCTGCCGGACGATCCCGAGGCCCTGGCCATCTTCCTCCGGGAGCGGCGGGGGAGCGGCGTGCAGCTCCGGGTCCCCGAGCGGGGACCAAAGCGGCGGCTGGTGGCGCTCGCCTCGGAGAACGCGGCCGAGGCGCTGGCGAAGGACCGCGCCGAGTGGCTGGCCGACCGCGGAGCCCGAACCGAAGCCCTGGCGGGCTTGACCGAGGCGCTGGGATTGTCCGCGCCGCCCCGCCGGATCGAGTGCTACGACATGAGCAACATCCAGGGCACGAGCGCGGTGGGCAGCATGGTCGTCTTCACCGATGGCGCGCCCGACCCCCGCCAATACCGACGGTTCCGGATCCGGAGCGCTGAGACCCCGGACGACTTCCGGATGATGGCCGAAGTCCTGCGCCGCCGGTTTGGGCGGGCGGCCCGCCTGCGCCGCGAGACGGGCGCACTGGAGCCGGCCGCGGTCGGCGCCGCGGATGACGCCGCGGACGCGGACTGGGCGCTGCCCGACCTCGTCATCGTGGATGGCGGGAAGGGACAGCTGTCGGCCGCCAACCGCGTCCTGCGCGACCTTGGCCTGACCGACGTGCCCATCGCGGGCCTCGCCAAGCGATTCGAGGAGCTGTTCGTGCCGCGCCGCTCCGACCCGATCATCCTCCCGCCGCGCGCGCCGGCCCTGTACCTCGTGCAGCGCATCCGGGACGAGGCTCATCGGTTCGCGATCACGTACCACCGCAACGTTCGGGGCCGCCGGGCGCTGAGCAGCGTGTTCGACGACGTGCCGGGGATCGGTCCTGCGCGTCGCGCGTCCCTCCTCCGTCGCTTCGGGAGCGTCCGCGCACTCCATGACGCGTCGGTGGACGAGATCGCGGCGGCGCCGCTGATGAGCCAGGCCCTGGCCGAGAAGCTGAAGAGCGCGCTGGCCCGGGAAGGGCGCCTCGCCTAGCGGATGAGCCCCCGCCGGCGCCGCGCGCGCTGGTTCACGTCGGCGAGGACCACGAAGCCAATCAGGAAGGTGGCGGCGACCCCGCCCAGAACCACGGGCGAGGTCCCCATGCTCGTATTCGGCAGAGTCGGCGGGAGCACCGTGTCGACATCGGTCGCGGAAACGGCCGGGAAGGGGTTGCCGAGGACGTCCTTGTACGTCGCGCTGGCCTGATCGGTCAGGGTTCCGGTCGCGTCCGAGTCGACCGTGACGGTGACCTGGACCTGGGCGCTCGTCCCCGCGTTCATCCACCCGGACAGGGTCGCGGTCACCGTGCCGGCGACCTGAGAGCACGTCCCGGTGGCGGGTGCCACGAAACCACACGACACGAAGGTCGTGTTCGCGGGGAGCAGGTCGGTCAGCGTGACCTGGTGCGCGGCCCCGGCGGTGGGCCCGCTGGCGAGGTTGAGGATGGTCACCGTGTAGGTCAGCGTGTCGCCCGGGGTGGCATCGGTCACGCCGTCGGACTTGTCCACGGCCAGCGCGGGGATGGGAGGCTGGCCGAAATAGGCGCCCACCCCGGCCTGCGCCTCCTGGATGAACTGGTTGGTCGAGCCGAGGCAGGTGACGACCTGCCACCACCCAGCCTCCGGATTGGTGATGACGTCACCGCCGCGGGCCAGGGTGCCAAGGTTCCACTGGCCATTGGCAGACAGCGTGCCGACGATGCCGCCCGTCAGACCCGTCGGGTCGTAGGTGTCCGACGGCCCGTAGTAGCGGACCCGGGTGTTCCCATCCATGTCGAAGTTGTGCATCGTCACGCTGGCGAGACCGGGCGAGACATACTCGTGGAGGGTCAGGCAGGCCACCCCGCCCGTGTCCTGCTGGTACGAGATCTGGGTCTGTCCCACGATCAGCTCGTCGTTCGTTCCCGGGATCCCGTCGGGATTGTCGGAGTTCGCCGGCGGCGCATTGGTCGGGTCGGCGTCGGTGTCGAGGCCCACCCGGAGGCGCCATCCGTTGTCGTCGTCGTTGCTCACGGCCGTGCGGAGCAGGTAGGTGCCGCACGTGACCGGACTGAGGGTCCAGTAGCGCACCCACGCCTCGGGGACGGCTGGTGCGCCCGGGGGGAACGTGATCTGGGTGCCCGCAATCCCGGTGCCCGGCGCGGGGCTTGCGGTTCCCGGACCCGCCGCGACCCCGGGTCCGTACAGCTCGAACTGCGTGTTGTCGTAGGCGCCGCGCGGTTCGTCGCCCAGGTTCAGCGCGCCGGCCACCTGGTTCATTTCGGGGCTGAAGAGATCGAAGTTCAGGGCCGTGCCCGAGGGCCAACCGCACGGGACCGTGATCTCGACGTAGTGGTAGCCGTTTCCGGCGCCGACGACGTTCGAGCTGTACCAATCGCCAATCGTGACGAGGGCGTTGGGGCCGGAGGTCTGGATGTAGAAGCCCCCACTCGGCGGAACGTCAACCGCGGTGGCGGAGCTGGCGGCCGGCCCCAGGACGACGGCGACGGCGAAGATTCCCCATCCGAGAAGCGCTCTGCCCCTTGCGTGGGCAGGCCGGGCCGACCGAGGAACCAACGAAACTCCTGGGCACTGGGTAGGGCAACGGACCGACGCGGATCATAGTGTCCGGGGGCCTGTGGCCGGGGGCCATTTCGACAGCGTCCGGGACCGATCGGACCCTTCCTTGTCGCTTTGGGAGGCCACGCCTATACTCTGCGCCGGCCGCCGCATGGCGGCGCATTTGTTGTCCGGAGGCATTCCCGGCCAAGCATGACCTGGCGCCGCGTGGCCCCATGGGTGATCCTCGGCATCACTCTCCTGGCCCTGTACATCACGATCCCGCGGAAGACGACCGGGACGTCGTTCCTGCCGCTCCCCGACAGCGTCCGGACGGTGCTGGGGCTCGACCTGCAGGGCGGCATCAGCGTGACCCTCGAGGTCCAGCCCGTAAACGGAGAGCCGGCGTCGGCCGAGCGAGTGGAGCTGGCGCGAGCGATCATCGAGCGCCGCGTGGCCGGGCTGGGCGTGACCGAGCCCACCGTTCGCACCGAGGAAGGCGCGAACGGGCAGCAGCGGATCATCGTCGAGATCCCCGGGGCCACCGATCGGAACCAGGTCCTCCAGCTCGTGGGTTCGACGGGTCAGCTCGTGTTCCTCGACCCCAAGGCGGAGACGCTCACCCAGGGCCAGAACGTGGCTGACCTGCTCGCTGCCGGCACGATCAGCGTCCTTTTCGACGGCGGCCAGATCACCCAGGGCAGCGTCGTCCCCGATACCAGCCAGGACGGCTCGCTCGGGGTCAGCTTCACGCTCACCCCCGAGGCCCAGCAGATCTGGTGCGACTTCACGACCGGGCACGTGGGACAGCCGGGACCGATCGCCCTCGACGCCGAAGTCATCACCACACCCACCATTCAAGCGGCGATCTGCGGCGGGCGGACGATCGTCACGGTCGGGGTGGGGGCGCAAGCCGCCGTGGAGCAGACGACGCTGTACAACCAGCTCCGGTTCGGCGCCCTGCCGGTGACCCTCAAGGTCCAGGAGGTGGAAGCCATCCAGCCGACCCTCGGCCGGAACTTCCTCGATCAGGCCCTGCTGGCCGGCTTCGTGGGGCTGGCCCTGGTGCTGTTCTTCATGATCGCGTACTACCGCCTGCCGGGCATCCTGGCGTCCCTGGCCCTGATCTTCTACGCGATCGTCGTCTATGCGATCTTCCGGCTCATCCCGGTCACCCTGACCCTGGCCGGGATTGCCGCCTTCATCCTGAGCATCGGTATGGCGGTGGACGCCAACATCCTCATCTTCGAACGGATGAAGGAAGAGATCCGGGCCGGGAAGACCCTCGGCCCGGCGATCGAAGCCGGCTTCAACCGCGCCTGGTCGAGCATCCTCGACTCCAACGTCAGCACGCTGATCATCGCCACCTGGCTGTTCTGGCAGGGCGCCAGCGTGGTCCGCGGGTTCGCGCTCGTGCTGGGTATCGGCGTCCTGGTGTCGATGTTCAGCGCCATCGTCGTGACCCGGACCCTGCTCCGGATGGTGATCCACCGCGAACGCGGGCGGCGGATCGAGTACTACCACGTGGAGCGCTGACCGATGTGGGACATCGTTGGCAAGCGTCGCTGGTACTTCGCGTTCAGCCTGCTGCTCACCGTTCCGGGCATCGTCTTCATCCTGCTGGGCGGCCTGAAGCCGTCGATTGACTACACCGGGGGCACGGTCTGGCAGGTCCGCTTCCTGGACGATCCAGCTCCCGAAGCGGTCCAGGCGGCTCTCGTCGACCTGGGCCACGCGGAGGCCACGGTCCGGGCGGTGGACAGTGGGTTCCTCGAGATCCGGTTGGCGCCGATCGAGTTCCCGGTTGTGGGTGGCGTTCCGACGCCACAGCCGTCGGCCACTGGAAGCGGTGCGCCAACGCCGTCGGCGTCGGCAACGCCCGCGGCAACCGCGTCCGCCAGCGCCTCTGGGTC
The DNA here is from genome assembly GCA_963810925.1 of uncultured Chloroflexia bacterium. GTDB lineage: Bacteria > Chloroflexota > Limnocylindria > QHBO01 > QHBO01 > DASTEQ01. Next base: position 73,329 of record CAWEPF010000005.1, read on the forward strand.
AGCCAGCGCCAGTCCGAGCGAGTCGCCGACTCCGAGCCCGTCGCCCACCGCGACGCCGACCGCGTCCCCCTCGCCAACGCCCACTGCCAGCCCAACGCCGCCGCCCCCGCCCACCGTGGCCGGCACGCCCATCGAACAGCTGGTGGGTGACCTGGAGGACCAGTTCGGCTTCTCGGAGACCCGCGTCCTGAACACGATCGGACCGATCATCGGCTCGGAGCTCATCCGCAGCTCGCTGATCATCATCACCGTGGGCGAGATCTTCATCATGTTGTACCTGTGGTACCGGTTCCGGAACTTCCGGTTCGGGGTCTCAGCGATCGTCGCGCTCATCCACGACGTGATCGTGGTGGTCGGCGCGTTCGCGATCATGGGCTACTTCTTCGGCCTCGAGTTCGACGCCCTGTTCGTGACCGCCATCCTCACCGTCATCGGATTCTCGGTCCACGATACGATCGTGGTCTTCGACCGGATCCGGGAGAACCGGCTCCGCCACGCCGGTGAGCCGTTCGGAGCGATCGTCAACCACTCGATCCTCCAGACCCTGGGTCGGTCGATCAACACCTCGCTGACGGTGATCGTGACCCTGTCGGCCCTGCTCCTGCTCGGCCCGGTGAGCATCCGGACCTTTGCCCTGGCCCTGCTGATCGGAATCATCAGCGGGACCTATTCGTCGATCTTCAACGCCAGCCAGGTGCTCGTCGTCTGGGAGGAATGGTCGGCGCGGCGCCGGGACGCCCGTCGCGCGGCGGCTCGGTAACTCGCGCCCCCCGTCCCGCCTCTACCATGGCGGGACATGATTCCGCCCCGTCTCGAGTGGCTCCTTCCGGTACCGATTGAGGTCCCGCCCGAGCTCCCGGGGTTCGGTCCAGCGGTTTCGACCCTCCTCGCTCGGCGGGGGATCGATACGACCGAGCGCCTGGCCCGATTCCTGGGCACGGGCGTGGCAGACCTCCCGCCCCTGTCCCTGATGCCCGATGCCGAGCGGGCGATGGAGCGCATCGAAACGGCGTTGACGGCCGGCGAGTCAATCGCCATCTGGGGCGACTACGACGCCGATGGGATGACCGCGGTCGCCGTCTGGGTGCTGGCCCTGCGCGGCCTGGGCGTGGACCCGGTCCGCTACGTCCCCTCGCGGTTGGCCGAGGGCTACGGCCTGTCGTCGGACGGCCTGCGGTCCCTCGCGGCGCGCGGGGTTCAGCTCGTGATCACGTGTGACTGCGGCGTGGGCGACGTCCCCGAGGTGGCCCTCGCCGCGGAGCTCGGGATGGATGTCATCGTCACCGATCACCACATCCCCGGGCCGGTCCTGCCGGCCGCGGTGGCCGTGGTCGACCCGCATCGCGTGGACAGCGTCTACCCCGATCCGGATCTCACCGGGGCCGGGGTCGCATACCGGCTGGCCTCGGCCCTCGTCGCGCGACATGGGATCACCGTGCCGGACCTGGCCGCCGTGGCCGCCCTGGGCACGATCGCCGACATGGCGCCCATGACCGGGGAGAGCCGGGTCATCGTGCGTCTGGGGCTGGACGAGCTGGCAACCACCGGGCATCCCGGTCTCCAGGGCCTTCTCCGACGGGCGGGCGCCGACCCCGCCCATCCCACCGACCGTGACATCGGATATGGGGTCGTGCCGCGCCTGAACGCCGCGGGCCGGATTGCCGACGCGGAGCTGGCGCTGGACCTGCTGGTGGAGCGCGACGCGGCGACTGCGGAACGGCTGCTGGACGAACTGGAAACGGTGCACCTCCGACGACGCGAACTCACGAAGGTTGCCATTGCCTCGGCCCGCCTCTTGGCCGGCGAGGCGGCCCTCGCGACCGGACCGATCGCCCTCCGGGACGACACCTGGCCAGCCGGCCTGCTGGGCCTCGTGGCCGGGCGCCTGGCCGACGAGCTGGGGCGTCCCGTGGCGGCAGCCGCACTCGTCGAATCCGAGGTCCGGGGCTCCGTGCGCGCGACCGCGGATTTCAACGTCGTCCGCGCGCTGGAGGCCTGCGGGTCGTGGCTCACCAAGCGGGGTGGGCATGCAGCGGCGGGCGGCTTCAGCACCCAGCCCGAGACCTGGGACGCGTTCGCGACCGCATTCGGCGCGCTTCCGCGGCCCTACCCCGAGGGTCACGGCGAGGACACGCCGGGCGGCCCGGGGACGCTGGTTGTCGATCTCGTCCTCCCGGCCCGCATGCTCACCTGGGACCTGCTCGACGAGCTGGGCCGCCTCGCCCCATACGGCCCGGGAAACGCGGAGCCGGTCCTGGCGGTCACCGGGTTGACCGTCGGTGACGCGCGGCGGGTGGGCGCGGGCGAGGATCACCTGTCGTTTCGCCTCCGCCGCGGGCTCGAGACCATGGATGCCATCGCCTTCGGGATCGGAACGGACGCCGCCATGCCCGAGCCTGGCCAGCCGCTCGACGTGGTGGGAACCCTGGAGCAGCGCACGATGGACGGCGAGCCCCGCCTCCAGCTGCGGGTCGTTGACTACGCCACGACCGAAGCATCTCCGATTGCCGGACGGCGTCGCATCCTTCCCATCCCGGTGGCTGCCGGCGAATGACCGATCCCGCCACCGTGCTCGAGCGACTGCGCGCGCGGCGCGCCGAGATCGGCGCTCCGCTGTGCCTCGGGGTGGACCCGCGACCCGATCGCCTGCCGGACGGACTGCCCGCAGACGTCCAGGGTCTCGAGACCTTCGCCCGTGGCCTGGTCGAAGCGGTCGGCAATACGGTGGTGGCCGTCAAGCTCAACACGGCCTACTTCGAGGTGTTCGGGTCCGCCGGCTGGGCCGCGCTCGAGCGGGTCCGAAAGGCCATTCCGCACGGCCCCATGGTCGTCATCGACGCGAAGCGCGGCGACATCGGTCCCTCGGCCGAGAAGTACGCCGAAGCGATCATGGGTCGCTTGGAGGCCGATGCGGCCACGCTGCAGCCCTACCTCGGGGAGGACGCGATCGAGCCGTTCCTCGCCTGGCCGGATCGGATCGTGTACCTGCTGGCCCGCACCTCCAACCCAAGCGCCGGAAGGCTCCAGGACCTGGCCGTGGACGGCGTTCCGCTGGCCGAGGTCGTGGCCCGCTGGGCGGCCGATCGCTGGCCCGACGGTCGGGTGGGGCTGGTCGTGGGTGCCACCGAACCCGACGAGCTCCGTCGGCTGCGAGCCGCGGTTCCGGGGCCGAGCTTCCTCGTCCCCGGGGTCGGGGCCCAGGGCGGCGACCTGTCGGCAGCCGTGGCCTGCTGCGACGGCACCACCGCGCCCGGCCTGGTGAACATCTCGCGAGCGATCGCCGAGGCCGCCCGCGGGCCGGACTGGCAGACGGCCGCCGCGAACGCGGCCCATGGCTGGATTGCGGATATGCGCAATGCCGGTGCTACACTCGACGCCACCATTTAGGAGCATCAGCCGCACATGCCGAACATTGGCGCCCCGGAGCTCATCATCGTGCTCGTGATCGTGCTCATCCTCTTCGGACCGGGGAGGCTGCCCGACATCGGTAACGCGATCGGGAAAGGCATCCGCGAGTTCCGCAAGGCATCGACCGAGATCGAGGATTCGATCCGTGGCGAGCCGAAGTCGGACACCACGACCAACACCACTCCCAAGAGCTGACCGCCCCTCCTGACCCGGACTCCGCGATGGAGCCCGGTGCCTCGCAGCCTCCTGTGCCGGTGAGCGGTGACCGCACGACCATGACCATGGTCGAGCACCTCGAGGAACTCCGCCACCGGCTGATCATCGTCGTGGCGACCATCGGCATCGCAGCGATCGCCGGGTTCCTCGTCTCGGGTCCTGCGATCGACTTCCTGCGCGCGCCGCTCCCGGATCAGTACGACACGATCTACTTCAACTCGTTGGGAGGCGCCTTCACCGCCCAGCTGAAGATCGCCGGGTTCATCGGTCTCGCGATCGCCATGCCGGTGATCCTCTACCAGCTGTGGCGGTTCGTGGCCCCGGGACTGCTACCAAAGGAGCGGCGCCTCCTGTGGCCCTTCGTCCTGTTCGGCGTCGTCCTGTTCGCGGCAGGCGTGGTCATCGGCTACCTGCTTCTCCCATACGCGATCAACTTCCTGCTCGGCTTCGCGCGGGAAGGCGTCGAGCCGCTGCTGACCATCGACGAGTACATCGGGTTCGTCACGACCCTGATGCTCGTGTTCGGGCTCATGCTCCAGTTCCCGATCGTGCTCATCATCCTGTCGCGGCTGGGCATCGTGACCCCGCGCTTCCTGGCCTCGCGACGCCGGTCGGTCATCGTCCTGATCGCGATCGTGGCCGCGGTCGCCACTCCGGGCGGCGACCCGTTCTCGATGGTCATGCTCTCGCTCTTCATGTACGCATTGTTCGAGATCACCCTGGTCGTGGTGCGCGGCATCGAGCGCGATTCGAAGTCGCCCGACACATTCCGCGCCGCTCGCAGAGCCGACGCAGCCTGACGAGCCCGATAGGCCGGATCCACCCGACGCGACGGACCCATCTGATTCGACCGCCCCGAACGACACCGATGCCGAGGTCTGAGCAGAGCGTCGTCCTGCTGACCGATCCGGCCATGGCCGAGCACAGCTCGCCGGGCCATCCTGAGCGGCCGGAACGCCTCGAGGCTGTGGTGGCGGGGGTGCTGGCGGCGACCGAAGCATCGGGGGCTCGGCTGGATCGGCCGCTCGTCGTCCCCGCCAGCGATGCCCGGTTGGCGGCTGTGCACGAGCCTGGGTACCTCGCCTGGCTGGCTGAGGCCGCCGAGCACGGCGGAGGATGGATCGACCCCGACACCTACGTCGCGGCGGGGTCGTGGAACGCGGCACGCCTGGCGGCCGGCGCCGCCATCCAGGGAGCGCTGGCCGTCGCCCGGGGCGAGGCAACGGTCGCGTTCTCGGCGAGCCGCCCGCCCGGCCACCACGCGCACCATGAACTGGGGAAGGGCTTCTGCCTCCTGAACAACGTGGTCGTGGCGGCGTCAGCCCTGCGCGATGAGGCGGCGGTCACCCGGATCGCGATCCTCGACTGGGACGTCCACCACGGCGACGGAACGCAGGCGATGGTCGAGGACGATCCCGAGGTCTTCTACGGCTCGACTCACCAGTACCCGTGGTATCCGGGGACCGGGGCGGCGGGCGAGGGGACCGCCACCGTCCTCAACGTCCCGCTCGAGATGGGCAGCGGCGACCCGGAGTTCATCGCCGCCTGGACGGAGACGATCCTTCCCGCGGCCGAGGCCTTCGCCCCGCAGGCGATCCTCGTGTCCGCCGGGTTCGACGCGCACCGGGACGACCCGCTGGCCGGCCTGCGGGTCACCGCCGAGGGCTTCGGGACCGTGGCCCGCGAGATCGGGGCATTGGCCGCGCGGCTCGGCCTTCCGGGCGTCGACCGTGCTCCTGGAGGGCGGCTATGACCTCGACGCCCTCCGCACGAGCGCCGCGGCAACCGTCCGCGGGCTGCTGGCCGGGCTGGCCGACTCCCCGAACGCGGCTGGCTGGGGCGTGAGGGCTATACTCGAAACGGTGCCATCCCGGCGTACCTCGACGGCTCCGGCAGAGCGCCCGGCGCAGCGTTCGCGGCCGCGGCGTAAGCCGAGCGTGCCGAAAACCACGTCCGAAGCCGCTTCCGGGACGCCCGTACCGAGCGACGAGCTCGCGGTCGAGATCGTGACCTTTGGGTTCAAGTACGGCATGCCACAGCGCGCCGACCTCGTCTTCGACGTGCGCTTCCTGACCAACCCGTTCTGGGTCCCGGACCTGAAGCCGCTGTCGGGACTGTCCGCCCCGGTCCGGCGATTCGTCCTGGAGCAGCCTCAGGCGGAGCGATTCCTGGACCTCGTGGTGCAGCTCCTCGAGCTCACCGTCCCGGCGTATCGGGCGGCCGGCCGCGAGCGACTCGTCGTGGCCCTCGGCTGCACCGGTGGCTACCACCGGTCCATCGCCCTCGCCGAGGAGCTGGCCGGCCGCCTCGGCGGCCTGGAGCATGCATCGGTATCGGTCAGTCACCGGGAGCTGCGCCGATGAAGCGACCGCCCATGCCGCGCTGGCTGTACCCCGGCATGCACATCAAGCGCTGGCTCGGCGCGGTGCTCCTGGGCCTGACCATGCTCGCCCTCGGCGCCGCGATCTTCCTGATCGAGGCCTACCGCCAGTTCATCGTGAACTTCCCGAACCTGGCGACCCTGACCGGTGCCGAGCTGGAGCGGCCCATCCGGGCGGCCATCGTGCTGGTCGCGGGCGTCGCCCTGACCGGGTTCGGCATGTGGAAGCTCACCCGATCCCTCGTGTCGCCGTTCGTGGCCCGCGGTGACTCGGTCATGGAGGTGCTGTACACGAAGCGCTACCTGGCCCGCGGCCCGCGGATCGTGGCCCTGGGCGGCGGGACGGGCCTGTCCACCCTCCTGCGCGGGCTGAAGGCGTACTCCGCCAATATCACGGCCGTCGTGGGCGTGGCCGATGACGGGGGGAGCAGCGGTCGCCTGCGCCAGCAGCTGGGGATCGTCCCACCCGGTGACATCCGGAACTGCATCGCCGCCCTGGCCGACGCCGAGCCGCTCATGACCCAGCTCATGCAGTACCGATTCCCGCCGGGATCGGGCCTCGACGATCACGCGTTCGGGAACCTGTTCATTGCCGCCATGACGGCGGTCACGGGCGACTTCGACGAGGCCGTCCGCGAGTCCAACCGGGTCCTCGCCGTGCGGGGCCAGGTCCTGCCGGCCACGAGCGTCCCGCTGAACCTGACCGCCCGCCTGAAGTCCGGCCGCTTCGTTTCCGGCCAGGCGGCGGTCAGCCGGGCCACAGAGCCCATCGAGCGCGTCCAGATCGATCCACCCGACGTGCGTGCCAACCCCGAGGCCATCGAGCGGATCCTCGAGGCGGACCTCATCGTCATCGGTCCGGGCAGCCTGTACTCGAGCGTGCTGCCCAACCTGCTGATCAGCGACATCCGCGACGCCCTGTCGGCGGCCGAGGGTCTCCGGGTGTACGTGGGCAACGTCGCCACCCAGCCCGGCGAGACGGGCGGCTTCACCGCCTCGCAGCACCTGACCACCCTGTTCGACCACGTGGGCGACCAGCTCGTGGACATCGTCCTGCTCAACCGGAACCGATCGGCCCGTCGGCCCGCCGGCTGGCAGGGACAGCCCGTGGCCCTCGACACCCGCGAGCTGGAGGAGCTGCCGGTGGTCGTCGTCGAGGATGACCTCGTGGACGACCAGAACGCCCATCACCACGATCCTGACAAGCTGGCGGCGATCCTCCTTCGCCTTCTCCAAGAGGACAAACCGGCCCGACCGCGTCAGCGCATTCGCCGACCGGTGGCCAACGCCAGCTGACCGATGCGATTCGCGGCTGACGTCAAGGGGGAGCTGGCCCGCATCGAGCCGGCCCGCGCCTGCTGCCGCCGCGCGGAGCTCGAGGGACTCCTGTTCCAGGGAGGGTCCGGAATCCGGACCCTGGACCCATCCACGGCCCGGGTCGCGATGCGCCTGGGCGCCGGCCCGGCGACCCGCGATGGCGTCGAGCGGGGATCGGGTGCGCGCCACCACCTCGCCGTGGAAGTGCCCCAGGCCGAGATCCCGTGGCGGTGGGGCGCGGCGGCTGACTGCGACCGGCGCTCATTCCTGCGGGGCGTGGTGCTGGGGAGCGGCTCACTGTCCTTCTCGGCGGGCGGCCCGCACGTGGAATTCGTCTTCCGCCGTCCCACCCGGGCTCGGACGCTGCGCCGCCGCCTGGCCGGTGTTGGGATCCGCGCATCCATCAGCGAGCGCCGCGGTCGCTCGGTCGTGTACCTCAAGGGCCGCGAGGAAGTGGCCACGCTCCTGCAGCTCACCGGGGCGCACGGCGCCCTGCTGGAGTTCGCCGCGGACCAGGTGGGGCGTGACGTCCAGAACCGCCTGAACCGGTTGCTCAACGCCGAAGCGGCCAACGTGAACCGGACGGTGCGCGCCGCGGAGCGCCAGGTGCGGGCCATTGAGCAGCTGGACGCCACCCATCAGCTCGACGGCCTGTCGCCTGGCCTGCGCGCCGTGGCCGACGCGCGCCGCGCCCACCCCGCGGAGGACCTCGAGGCGCTGGCTGAGGGCCTCGACATCAGCCGGTCGGCCGTGCACCACCGCCTCCGCCGTCTCGAGCAGCTCGCAGCCACTCCGCCAGCGCGTCGGCGGTCCGTCGGGTGAGCGCCGACCGCCGGCCCCTGGTCGCGGGCAACTGGAAGATGCACCCATCCGACCACGCGTCGGCCGTGGCCCTGGCGCGGGGCGTGGCCGAAGCCACGGCCGGCGTCCCGGTGACCGTCGTCGTGTGCCCGCCGGCCATCTGGCTCGGTGACGTCGCGGCCGCCGTTCGTGGCTCGGGCGTGGCGGTGGGGGCTCAGACCATGCACGCCGAGGTCGTGGGAGCCTTCACCGGGGAGATCAGCCCCACCATGGTCGCGGAGGTCGCGAGCCACGTCATCGTCGGCCACTCCGAGCGGCGCCGGTTCGCCGGCGAGACGGACCAGGAGGTCGGTCGCAAGGTGGCGAGCGCCGTCCGCCACGGACTGGTGCCCATCGCCGCCATCGGCGAGACGGCGGCCGAGCGGACGGCGGGGGACACGGAGCGGGTCATCGACCGCCAGCTCGCGGCGGCCATCGCGGACCTGGACGGGATCGCAGGCAGCGGGCTGGTCATCGCCTACGAGCCGGTATGGGCCATCGGCACCGGGAACGCGGCCTCTCCCCAGGACGCGCAGTGGGCGGCGGCGAGAATCCGGGAACGCCTTCACGAGACCGATGCCGACGGCGCCAACGAGGTCCGGATCCTGTACGGCGGCAGCGTGGATGCGGCCTCGGCCGCGGGCTTCTTCGCCGAGCCGGACGTGGACGGCGCACTCGTCGGCGGAGCGTCGCTCGACGCGGTGGTGTTCGGGGCCATCGTCCGCGCGGCCGCGGGCTGAGCGCCGAAGCCATGACGGACGCCGTGCACCCGGTCGTGCTCGTCGTCCTCGACGGGTTCGGGATCGGGGACGAGCCATCGGTCGATCCCACGACGGTCGCCCCCATGCCGGTATGGCGCGACCTCATGGCCGAATGGCCGCACTGCCGGCTGCAGGCAGCCGGCGAGGCGGTGGGCCTACCGCCGGGTCAGATGGGCAACAGCGAAGTGGGCCACCTCAACCTGGGCGCCGGGTTCCCGGTCCTCCAGGACCTGCCGCGCATCAATCAGGCCATCGCCGACGGCACCTTCGCGACGAACCCGGTCCTGCGCGCCGCCTGTGCCCACGCGTCGCGCGGGGACGGCCGACTCCACCTCATGGGGCTCATCGGTCCGGGCGGCGTTCACGCCATCGACGACCACCTGCTGGCCATGGTGGGCATGGCCCACGACAGCGGCCTGTCCGCTGATCGGGTCCTGGTCCACGCCTTCACCGATGGACGCGATACGCCGCCCCATTCGGCCGCGGGCTTCATGGAGGCGCTGGAGGAGCGGCTGGCGGGGCGGGCCACGGTCGCGACGGTGTCGGGTCGGTTCTGGGCCATGGACCGCGACCAGCGGTGGGATCGGACGGAGCTCGCCTTCGCGGCCATTGCCCGGGGAGAAGGGACGACCGCGCCGGACGCGGCTGCGGCCATCGCCGCCGCGTACGCGGCGGGCGCGGGAGACGAATTCGTCGAGCCGACCGTGGTGCTGCCGGAAGCCGGCATCGGTCCCGGAGACGCCGTCGTCCACCTGAACTTCCGCGCCGATCGGGCTCGCCAGCTGACCCAGGCCCTCGCCCTGCCGCACTTCTCGGCCTTCGAGCGCGGACCGATGCCCGAGCGGGTGATGGTCGCGACCCTGACCCAGTACCAGTCGACGAGCGAGCTGCCAGTCCAGGTCGCCTTCCCGCCGGTCATGGTCCACGGGCTGGCCGCGCACCTGTCCGAGCTGGGGCTCCGCCAGCTCCACGTGGCCGAGACCGAGAAGTACGCCCACGTGACGTACTTCTTCAACGGCGGGGTCGAGGAGCCGTTCCCCGGCGAGGACCGCGCCCTGGTGCCGTCCCGCCGGGACGTGCCGACCTACGACCTCGCGCCCCAGATGAGCGCCCTGGCCGTCACCGAACAGCTGGAGCAGGCCATTGGCCGCGGGGACTACGCGTTCGTCCTGGCCAACCTCGCGAACGCGGACATGGTGGGCCACACCGGGATCTGGGACGCCGCGGTGGCCGCCCTCGGGACGGTGGATGCGTGCCTGGCGCGGACCGTGCACGCCGTGCTGGACGCGGGGATCACCCTGGTCATCACCGCCGACCACGGCAACGTGGAGCGCATGCGGGATGCCGCCGGGCGACCCCACACCGCCCACACGACCGCGGACGTCCCGTTCGTGCTGGTGGGGGAGCGCTGGCGTGACGCCCGGCTGCGCGACGGCGTCCTGGCCGACGTCGCCCCGACCCTATGCCAGCTGATGGGCATCTCCACGCCGGCCACCATGACCGCCCACAGCCTGCTGGTTGGATCGCCCGAGACCCCGCCGACGCCCTCGGATTGACCTGCTTTATACTGCCCGACCTGTGAACGCACTCACCCTCGTCCAGTCCATCCTGGCCGTCGCCCTGACCGTCGCCATCCTGCTCCAGCAGCGGGGCGCGGGCGTCGGTGGCGCGTTCGGTGGCGAGATCACCGCCTACCGCAGCCGTCGTGGCATCGAGCGGACCCTGTTCCGGCTGACCATCGTGCTCGCGGTCCTGTGGGTGACCTTCTCGGTCCTGGCGCTCTACCTCCAGACCATCTGACCGGCGCTCCGGCGCGGTCCAAAAGTCCGGATCGTCCCCGCCCGGGGAGCCGTGTAATATCCCCGGGACCACGCCGAGGTGGCGGAATAGGCAGACGCGCTAGGTTCAGGACCTAGTGACCATTACGGTCGTGTGGGTTCAAGTCCCTCCCTCGGTACCACACTCCTGGCCCAGGTGGCGGAATTGGTATACGCGTACGTTTGAGGGGCGTATGAGGCAACTCATCCGGGTTCAAGTCCCGGCCTGGGCACCACTTCACGGACCGATCGCGCCGCTCGAACGAGCGGCGCGCGTGGTTTAGGCTGGTCGAGGGCGGTTAGCTCAGCTGGTTAGAGCGCCTCGCTTACACCGAGGAAGTCGGGGGTTCGAGCCCCTCACCGCCCACCATCCGCACGAGTACCATGACCGGCACACACCTGTGCCCTAGGAGACGTCGCCCCGATGGAATGGATCCTGCTGATCATCGTCGCCGTCATCGTGATCGGCGGCATCCTGATCTACAACGGCCTGGTTCGGCTTCGCGCCCAGGTGGACGAGGCCTGGAACCAGATCAGCGTCCAGCTGAAGCGCCGGCATGACCTGATCCCGAACCTCGTCAATGCCGTGAAGGGCTACATGGAGTTCGAGCAGGAGACCCTGACCCGGGTCACCGAGGCTCGAAACGCCGCGGTCAGCGCGGCGCCCCAGGGGCCCGCAGCCTCGGCCGGCGCGGAGAACTTCCTGACCGGCGCCCTCCGCCAGCTGTTCGCCCTGGTCGAGAACTATCCCGATCTGAAGGCCAACCAGAACGTCCTCCAGCTCCAGGAGGAAGTGACGACGACCGAGAACCAGATCGGCTTCGCGCGCCAGCACTACAACGCGACCGTGAAGGAGCTCAACCAGTCGATCCAGACGTTCCCCAACGTGCTGTTCGCTGGCCTGCTCGGGTTCAAGGAGCGTGAGTACTTCCAGATCGAAGAGGCCGATGCCGCCGTGCCCGAGGTGAATCTCCAGATGGGCGGAGGCGCAGGCCCAGCGGCAAGCTAGTCGTGGTGCCCTTCCGCTCGGCGAGGTGAGCGCCGCCAGGCCCACCTTCTACTCGGCCATCGCCGCCAATCGGCGCGCGAGCTGGGCGCTCATGCTGGCGGTCACGATCCTGCTCGTGGCCCTCGGGCGGCACCGCGGGATATGCCCTCGGCTATGGCTGGGGCGGCATCGTGTTCGCGTTCGTGCTGGCGGCCATCCTGGGTGCCAGCTCGTACTTCGGCGGGGATCGCCTGGTCCTGGCGGCCAGCGCGGCGAAGGAGATCGATCGGGCCAACCCGCCAGACGACTACAAGCAGCTCATGAACGTGGTCGAGGAAATGCGGCTGGCCAGCGGTCTGCCCCAGCCGCGCGTGTACCTGATCGACGACACCGCTCCAAACGCGTTTGCGACGGGCCGCGATCCCAAGCACGCATCGCTGGCCGTGACGACCGGACTCGTCCAGAAGATGGACCGCGAGGAGCTCCAGGGCGTCATCGGCCACGAGATGAGCCACATCCGGAATCTCGACATCCGGTTCATGCTCCTGGTCGGGGTCATGGTCGGGTCCATCGCCCTGCTGGCGGACTGGTTCCTCCGGATCTCGTTCTGGAGCGGCGTCGGCGGCCGTCGCCGCGGCAGCTCGAGCGAGGGCGGGGGAGGTGCCATGGCGGTGGTCGCCATCGTGGCCCTGCTGTTGGCCGTCATCAGCCCGATCATCGGTCGGATGGTCATGCTCGCCGCCAGCCGGCGGCGCGAGAGCCTGGCGGACGTCAGCGCGGTGGAGCTGACCCGCAACCCGATGGGCCTGGCGCACGCGTTGCGCGCGATCGCCGACGATCCCGAGGTGCTGGAGGTGGCCAACAAGGCGACCCAGCACCTGTACATCGTCAACCCCATCAAGAGCTTCGAGCAGCGGTCGCGCTCGATGTGGGACACACACCCGCCCATCGCCGAGCGGATTCGGGTCCTCGAACAGCTGGCGGGCGCCAGCAGCGCACCGATGGGGGAGATAGCCGGATCGTCCAGTTGACCCGTTCGCGAGCCGATCGGTATGCTCTGACGGCGCCCGATGCGCGAATTGGGAGGCGAGGGCCTCTGCTGACGACGCAGGCCGAGGTAGCTCAGTTGGTAGAGCACCGCCCTGAAGAGGCGGGTGTCGTCAGTTCGAATCTGACCCTCGGCACCACCTTGCGTGCAGCGGGCGAGTAACCGGGCGGAAGTGGCTCAGTTGGTAGAGCATCACCTTGCCAAGGTGAGGGTCGCGGGTTCGAGTCCCGTCTTCCGCTCCATTTCTTTGCCCCAATGGCTCTGCTAGCCTCAGGCCACGGATGCCCCGTCGTCTAGCTGGCAGGACAGCGGACTTTGGATCCGTGAACCGAGGTTCGAATCCTCGCGGGGCAGCCAGCGAGATCCGGGGCGACGTGCCCGAGTGGCCAGGGAGCGGTCTGCAAAACCGCGCACACGGGTTCGAATCCCGTCGTCGCCTCCACCTTCCCCGGTAATCCACATCAGCGCTGCCGAGAGGACGATTCGCCCGTGGTCACCGCCGGTACGACCGTGGTCACCCTTGGTGTCGTCGCGGCCCTGGCCGCGGGGTTCTGGCTGCTGGTCTCGCCTTCCGTAGCCGAAGGTGACCGACTGCTCCTGGCGCTCGAGGTGGGAGTGGTGGTCCTGGTGGCCGGTGCGGTGGCATACGTCTTGGGACAGATTGGGGGCCGAGTGACGGAGCGCCAGGCGGGCCGAGAGGCGGCCGAGGAGCTGAAGGTCCGACGCGAGCGTCAGGAAGCCCAGCTCGCCGCCCGCCAGGCGGAACGTGCCCAGATTGCGGTCCGCGAAGCCGATGTCGTGCGCCAGCTGTCGTCCAGCGACGAGGGATCCTCCGAGCGAACCTAGAATGTCGTCCGGCATCCGGGCCGGTGTGGCGAAATGGCAGACGCGGCGGACTTAAACTCCGCTGCCCCTTTGGGGGCGTGGGGGTTCGAATCCCTCCTCCGGCACCAATCTCATCGGTCCAGGCAGGCGGAACGGTCATCCGGACGGCTGCGTCGCGATCCACGACTCGAGGACGCGGCGGTGCCGGTCCTCCAGCTTCACGAGGGACCGTTTCCCGTGCAGAAGTTTGTTTGCCTCGTCGAAGCTCATCCCGTCAGTCCGCATGAAATACGCCGCGAGCACGGTCGCCGAGCGGCCTCTGCCCTTCGCGCAGTGGACGAGGATGGTTCGACTCTCGGCAAGCCGCGCATCGATCCAACCCATCGCCTCGGTCAGCTGGCCCTCGTCAGGGACACCGATGTCCGGCACGTGGAAACGCGAATGGGCGATGCCGTGCGCGTCGTAGAAGGCCAGGTCCGCAACGCCTTCGGCGCGCATGTCGAGAACCGCGGTGATCCCCTCGGCGATCAGTTCGTCGTAGTCACGGCCGTAGGTGGGCGCCCCACCGATCCAGAGCGCAGGCGTGATCTGCGAGAACCACGCGTGTCCCTGGAGGCGCTCATAGGTGAACCGGATGACCGGGTATGCCTTATGGAACGCCCAATGGAACGCGTCGAGGCGATCCGGCCCCTCAGGGGACGACAATCGTCAGCGTCGACGGGAGCGCCTCGATCTTCACGGGCGTCCGCCCGATGTACTCGCCGTCTGTCCAGACCGGCTGGTCCGGCTCGACCTCGAGGGTCACCGACCGCGCCTGGCGGATGTAGTTCATGTGATTCAGCGCGGGGACCGGCAGGAACCGCGCCGCGGCGGCGGTGACGGTGTCGATCCGGTGCACGTCGACCGCGAAGCAGTCCAGCAGCCCATCTTCGATGGAGTAGGTGTGGATGATCTTCACCCCGGTCCCCATCATTCCCGAGTTCACGACATAGAGCTTCGACGCCTCGAATTCCAAGTGCTCCCCGTCGACCTCCGCCACGAAGCGCGATCCGGTGGCCTTTGCCTGCTTCGCCACCGAGGCGGCATAGGCCAGGACCCCGTATTTGTCCTTGAGCTCGCGGCTGGTCTGCTGCTCGGGCTCGACACCGATGTACAGCCGCTGAATGAAGTAGCGGTCCTCGACCTGCGCCTGGGCGACGCTCACCAGCCGGCCCACGTCGATGGAGCGCGTATTCGTGCTCGTGCAGAGCACGATCACCGCCTCGCGGAGCGTCCCGGGCACACCCATCTCGCGGGCGAAGCCGTTGCCGGTGCCGCCCGGGAGGATGCCCATCGGAATCGTTCGGCCGGCCTTGGCCTGCGCGACGAGGACGGCGTTGGCGATTTCGTGTTGCGTGCCATCACCGCCATAGCCGGCCACCAGGTCAACGCCGTCGGCGATGGCGGCCTGGGCCTGCTCGGCGGCATCACCGTACTTGTGCGTCACGCTGACGTCCCAATCCACGTCGTGCTCGCGGAAGACGTCATTGAGGGTGTTCAGAACGGGCTCGTCCTTCCCCGACGCGGGGTTGATGACCACGTGGATGCGCCGGCGGGTGGCTTCTCCCATCCGAACTCTCCTCCTGTTAGCCGCGGCTGAAGAGCGCGCGCCGCTCCTTGGACGGTCGGGGCGTGGAACGCAGCTCTGCGCCGACGAGCGCCGCCGCCAAACGCTGCAGCGCGAGGCCCACCGGCGAGCTTGGTCGGGACAGCACGATGGGCGATCCCTCGTTCACGGATCGAATCATATCCACGTCCGCGAACGGGATTTCCACGGTCGGCCGCGAGCGCAGCAGGTTCTCGACGTCGCGCGTCTTGAGCAGCTCGCGGGCCGAGATGTGGTTGACCACGAAGTGGGTGCGGCCCTGGAGAATGGCCGCCTCGCCGAGGAACAGCATGAGGTCGCTCATGGCCCGCAGTGCGCCGAGCTCGGGGAAGACCACGAAGACGTTTTCCTGCGCCTGCTCGAGGACCCACATCGTGCGCGGGTCAAGCCGGGTCCCGCAGTCCACGACGACGAAGTCGAAGGTCGTGCGCAACGTGCTGATGATCCGCTCGATCTCTTCGACCGATATCCGCGCCGCGCTGTCGGGGCTGGTGGGGGACGCGAGGACCTGGAGGCCGGAGCTGTGCGGGGTGAGATAGCCGGCCAGTGCCTCGGGATCGGTGAGCGCGATGTCGTCCACCGCGGCGCGGGCGATGTCCTGCTTGGGGCTCAGGTTGAGGTGCGTGGCGACCTGCCCGAACTGCAGGTCGAGGTCGATGAGCGCGACGCGCGTCCCGCTGACCTCGGTGCCCGTTCCGCCGGAGGCCAGGAGGGCCGCGGTGTTGACCGCGAGGGCCGTCGTCCCGACGCCGCCTTTCGGGGAGAAGAAGGCGATGAGCTGTCCGGAACCCGGGGTGCTGGGACCGGGAGCAATCGCGCCGGCCCGAATGAGGAGGGCATTGACCCGCGCCTCGAGCTCCCGCCGGGCGAAGCCGGCTTCGATCACGTCATCGGCTCCGGCCTCGAGGAACGCAATGCGCGCTTCGACGTCGTCCGGCGGGGCGACCATGAGAATGGGGACCGTGTCATCGGTCCGGGCGGCCAACAGGGAGCCCACCGCGCCTGACGTGGCCAACCCTTCGGCAATGACCAGGTCGATCCCGCCCTCGCCCAGGGCCACCACCGCCTCGGCCGGTGTCGCCGCCTCGCGGACGTCCTGGTCGGAGCTCGTCAGCGCAGCGCGCAACGCCGCCCGCAGGGATTCATCGGGCGCGCAGACAAGGATTACGGGACGGTTGGACACGGCACTCTCAGTGGCACAGGGCCCATCAGAATAGACTCGGACTGCCTCGGGCGCTACCTACCCACCTGGGCTATACTCGGCCCGCCTCCAATCGGAGGCCACCGTCCACCCTTTCTGCCGCGCCGTCCTCGTGCGTGCGCCGCAAACCCAGAGAGAGGAGTGTCCCGGCCCGTGCGCCGATACGAACTCATGCTGCTGTTCCGGCCCGACCTGGAGGATGACCAGCTCCAGTCGGCCGTCGAACGCGTCACCCGCGCCATCGTGAACGCGGGCGGAGCCCTCACCAAGATCTCGCCCTGGGGCAAGCGGCGGCTGGCGTACCCCATCCAGCACCACCGCGAGGCCTCGTACTTCCTCATTCACTTCGACATCGAGCCCGCGGCGGTCCGCGAGATCGAGCGCGGCCTGCTCATCAGCGAGGAGATCCTCCGCCACCTGGTGGTCGTGCTCCTGCCGCGCAAGCGAGCCGACGGCGCGGACGACACTGACGACGCGGAGCTCGCCGCTCCCCCGGAGGTCGTATTCGAGGCCCCCATCAGCCCCATCGACGCGCTCGAGGTGGATCCCGAGGACGCCGATCTGAACGCCCCTGAGGAGGTGGCGACGTGACGCTCAACAAGATGATGATCATCGGCAACCTGGGAGCCGATCCCGAGCTGCGCTACACGCCCGCCGGGAAGGCCGTGACCAACCTCCGCGTGGCGGTCAACGATCGCCACCGCGGTCCGGACGGAGAGTGGGTCGAGGAGACCCAGTGGTTCCGGGTCGAGCTGTGGGACCAGGCCGCGGAGCGCGCCGCCGAGCGATTCCGCAAGGGGAACAAGGTCTTCGCCGAGGGCCAGCTCCGCGTGCGCGAGTACGAGGGCAACGACGGCCAGAAGCGGAGCTCGGTGGAGATCCGATTCGCGCGCGTCCAGTCCCTGGAGCGGCGCGATCCGGGTGAGGGCTTCGGCATCGGTGACGGTGCAGCCAGCGACGCCCCGCCGGCAGCCCTGCCCCGCGGCGCGGCCGTGGGTGGGGGAGAGACTGCATCCGACACCGTCGACCTCGACGACATCCCGTTCTGAGCTAGCCAGAGGATCCATCGCGTATGCCCGCACCAGCCCGTCCTCGACGCCGCGAATCCGCTGACTACTACCGTGATCGGCGCCGGCGCAAGGTCTGCAACTTCTGTGTCGACAAGGTCGAGACGATTGACTACAAGGAGGTCAACCGCCTGCGCCGCTACCTGTCCGAGCGCGCGAAGATCGAGCCGCGCCGGAAGACCGGCACCTGCGCCCGCCACCAGCGGATGCTCACCGTGGCCCTGAAGCGCGCCCGTCACGTGGCCCTGCTTCCGATCGCGCCGCAGCACCTTCGACCCTGACGTCCCAACCGATCTGACAACCCGCCCCTAAGGACGGATCGTCGCCGTGGACTTCGTCGTCTTCATCTTCGCCCTGGCCATCATCCTGCTCGGTGCCGAGCTGTTCACGAACGGCATCGAGTGGTTCGGCCATCGCCTCAACCTCGGGGAGGGGGCGGTCGGCAGCGTGCTGGCGGCCGTGGCGACCGCGCTCCCGGAGACGCTGATCCCGGTCATTGCCATCATCGGACCGATCCTGAGCGGCACCGAGGCATCGGCCGGCTCGGAAGAGGTCGGCGTTGGGGCCATCCTGGGCGCGCCGTTCACCCTGGCCACCCTGGCCATGTTCATCACCGGCGTCGCGGTCCTGTACTACACGCGCTCCGGCCGCCATGGACCCGACATGGACGTGAACGTCAAGGTCATGGCCCAGGACGTCGTCTTCTTCCTGGTCGCCTACAGCCTGGCCATCGGCGCGGCCTTCCTCCCCGTCGAGTGGCGCTGGGCGGACGTCCTGGTCGTCATCGTCCTGGTCGTGGTCTACGCGATCTACGTCCGGGCCCACTTCAGGGATTCCTCGGCCGATCAGAACGCCGACCTGGCCCGCCTGCACGCGACCCGGGTGCCCGGCATGCGAGGCTCCCTGGGGATCCACCAGCCTGGGGACGACAGAGACCTCGAGGACGATGGCCTGCCCCGGATGTGGATCATCGTGGCCCAGACCCTGGTCGCCCTGGCCTGCATCGTCCTGGGCGCGCGGGTGTTCGTGACCGCCCTGCAGCACGTCTCGTTTGAGATGGGCTTCGATCCGCGCCTGTTCGCGTTGATCGTCGCGCCCATCGCGACCGAGCTGCCGGAGAAGTTCAACAGCGTCCTGTGGGTCCGGTCCGGGAAGGACACCCTGGCCATGGGCAACATCACCGGGGCGATGGTCTTCCAGGCCTGCTTCCCGGTGGCCATTGGCGTCCTGTTCACCGACTGGGCGTTCACGGCCGAGAGCGCCCTGTCGTTCGCCTCCGCCGGCGCGGCCATCCTGGCCACCCTGCTCATCCTGGGACCAATGCTTCGCTCGGGGCGGCTCAGCCCCAAGCTGCTGCTCGTCGGTGGACCGATCTACGTGCTCTACATCCTGGCCGTGATCCTCCTGCCCCCGGGAGGCGCGTGAGGACCCGACCATCAAGCTGACCGCCAACCGAGGTGGTTCGGACCCCGGCGTATACTCTCGCCCGGTGCCGAGACCTCGTACCGCCCACGCGGCCCGGCCGGTAGGGAGGTTGCCGTGTTGAAGCAGGAGACACCGGCTGGCGTGAAGCCCGCGTCTCGCTCCACCGACGGCCTGTGGGCCTACTTCCAGGGTGAGCTCGTTCCCCTCAGCGACGCCCGCATCAGCGTCACGACCCATGCCTTCAACTACGGCACCGCGGTGTTCGAGGGCGTCCGAGCCTACTGGAACCCCGAGCAGGAGCAGCTGTACGGATTGGACCTGCTGGCCCACTTCCGACGTCTCCACAAATCGGCGCCCATCCTCCAGCTGGACATTCGGGTCAGCCCCGAGGACCTGGTCGAGATCACGTGCGAGATGCTCCGCCGCAGCGAGATGCGGGAGGACGCCTACATCCGCCCCATCCTGTACAAGTCCACCGAGGCGGTTGGCGTCCGGCTCCACAATCTCGAGTCCGATCTCGTCATCTTCACCCTGCCGTTCGGCAAGTACATCGACACCGAGGGCGGGATCCGGGCCATGGTCAGCAGCTGGCGCCGCAACGACGACAACGCCATCCCGGCCCGCGCCAAGATCACGGGCGGGTACGTGAACGGGGCGCTGGCCAAATCCGAGGCCCAGTCGAATGGCTTCGACGAGGCGATCATGCTGACCCAGGACGGCCACGTTTCCGAGGGCAGCGCCGAGAACCTGTTCATCGTCCGCGACGGCGTGCTGATCACGCCCGCCGTCAGCGAGAACGTCCTGGAGGGCATCACCCGCCGGCACATCATCGAGGTGGCCGGTGACCTGGGGATCGGTGTCGTCGAGCGGGTCATCGACCGGACCGAGCTGTACCAGGCCGATGAGGTCTTCCTGTGCGGGACCGGGGCCCAGCTGGCGCCGGTCATTGAAATCGACCATCGTTCGATCGGCGGAGGGGCAACCGGCCCGATCACCCGCCGGCTGCACACGATCTACTTCGACGCGGTTCGTGGCCGCTCGGATGCGTATCGCGGCTGGCTGACCCCGGTCTACTGAGGGCGCCGCCCATGCGGCGAAAGGGGGTGAACCGATGACCGCGACCCCGGCACCGATGCGCGTCGCCGAGATTGCGCTTGCCCGCAACCCCGTCCGCGTCCTGGCGGTGCCCGCGCTCCTCGTGCTCGTCGGGCTGGCGATGGCGGGTGGGGGCCTGGTATTCGTGGGCCAGGCAGCCGGCGTGGCGATGGCTGCCCTCGGCGTCATCATCGCGACAGCGGGCGCCCTGCTGGCCGCCCGCGCCATGACCGTCCAGCTGTTCGTGGAGGTCGACTACCTCCACCTGAAGGCCCTCGGCCTGGATCGTCGGTATCACCTGGCCCCGGGCCAGCTGTCGCGGCTGGCCACGACCGGCCCGCGGCGCGTAAAGCTGGCGGCGCTACCCGGGACGCCGCGGCTCACCAGCCGCACCGCTCTGCCCGCGGGGGAGCAGGTCGAGGTCATTCGATTCGGGGAGACGCCATCGGTGGTCCTGGTGCCAACCGAGCGCGGACGGGTTGCGGTTGCCGCCAAGTCCGAAAGCGAGCTGGTGGAGGCGCTCATGGTCGCCTCGCACACCCGGGCGATGCGTCCGGCCGTCGCGCCTGCGCCTGCGCCGGCGATCCCGTCCGCCGCGCCGTCCATTCCCGTCCCGGCCGCGGTTGCCACCGTGGTGGCGGCGCCCGCACCGCCCGTTCTCCCCGAGCCGGCCGCTGCAGCCATGACCCCGGCCCCGCCCGCGCGACCACTGACCGGGATCGAGCGGATGTGGATGGAGGAGCGCCTGGTCCAGGAACGCCGGGCGGCACTCACCGGCGCCCGCGAGGAGCAGGCCGCGGCGAGCATGTCGGCTGCCACGGCGGCCCTGAGTCCCGCCCGCGTGTCTCCCGTCCCGCTGCCGTCACCGGTTGCCGCCGCGGTCGCGGTCGCCATGCCGCAGACCGCCCCGGCACCTGCCCCCCGGATCGCGGCGACAACCGTTGCCATTCCGAAGGTCGCCCGCCCGCGGCGTCGCCCCGCCCGCCCGCAGGCGCGCCGGGTGGCCGCTCCGGCCCTGACCCCGAATCTGCTCGTCCTGGCCGCGCCGCTACTCGGGGCCCTCGCCATCTGGATCGCATCGGTCGTCGTCGGTCAGCCATCGCAGACGCCTGGGCTTGATCCACTGGGAGCGGCCCTTCTTCTGAGCGGGCCCGTCGCCGTCCTGGCCATCTGGATGGCGCAGAGCCGATGGCCGCGGCTGGCGGGCCTCAGCTCGGCCGCCGCCCTCGTTGCGTTGCTGCTGGTGGGCCGCGCCCTCATCGGCTGATACCATCGACCTCAATCGAAGATCGGCGTTGACGGAGCCAGCGCCGCGCGGCACGAGCCCAGAGCGAGCCCGAACGGTGAGAGCGGGCGGCCACCGACCGATGCGGACATCACTCCCGAGCCGGAGGCGCCAAGCGACGCGACGCGTCGTGGGTAACGCCTCCCGGACGGTCGCCCGATAGCGCGACGACGAGTGGAGCGCCACCTTTTGGGCGGCGCGCAAGCGCGGGTGGTACCGCGGGAGATGATCCCGTCCCGGCAGTGTCGGGGCGGGTTTTCGTGTTCATGGAGGACTGGCAGGCAACGTGTTCAAACCGGTGAGCAGCACGCTGGACGTGCCCGCCCTGGAGCGGGACATGGCGGAGCTGTGGCGCGAACGCGACACGGTGGCCCGCTACCTGCGTCGTAATGACGGCTCCGACACCCGGTTCAGCTTCCTCGACGGACCGATGACCGCGAACAACCCGATGGGCGTGCACCACGCCTGGGGTCGGACCTACAAGGACCTGTTCCAGCGCTACCACACCATGCTGGGCGAGAAGCAGCGTTACCAGAACGGGTTCGACTGCCAGGGCCTGTGGATCGAGGTCGAGGTCGAGCGCGAGCTGGGCTTCACGAACAAGCGCGACATCGAGGCCTACGGGATCGACCGCTTCGTCGAGCAATGCAAGGCCCGCGTCCAGCGCTTTGCCGATCGGATCACCGAGCAGAGCAAGCGCCTGGGCTACTGGATGGACTGGGACCATTCGTACTTCACGAACTCTGACGAGAACAACTACACGATCTGGAAGTTCCTCCAGGTCTGCCAGGAGCGGGGACTGCTGTACCGCGGCCACGACGTCATGCCGTGGTGCCCGCGATGCGGGACCGGGCTGTCGAACATGGAGATCGCGACCGAGGGGTACCGCGAGCTCAGCCACCTCTCGCTGACCATCCGGCTCCCGATCACCACGGCCGGACACGAGGGTGAGTCACTCCTGGTGTGGACCACGACGCCGTGGACGCTGTCGAGCAACGTGGCCGCCGCGGTGCACCCCGACCTCGTCTACGAGCTGGTCGAGGGGACCGATGGGCAGCGCTGGTGGCTCAGCCGCGGCTCGAAGGCTCGGGTGGCACCCGAGGCAGCCGTCGTGCGCGAGGCGAACGGCCAGGACCTGCTGGGCCTCCAGTACAGCGGCCCATTCGACGAGCTCCCCGTCCAGGCAGGCGTGGAGCATCACGTCATCGCGTGGGACGAGGTCTCCGACGAGGAGGGGACCGGGATCGTGCACATCGCCCCCGGATGCGGCGAGGAGGACTTCGGCCTCGCCAAGCGGGACGGGCTGGCGGTGCTCGACCCGATCGACCAGTTCGGCGTGTTCCGCGAGGGATACGGCTGGCAGACCGGGCACTTCGCCGGCGCGACGCCCGACGCCAAGGACGACCTGGCGCCCCGGGTCGCGGATGACCTGGAGGCCAAGGGCCTCCTGGTCCGGCGCGAGGTCTACACCCACCACTACCCGGTGTGCTGGCGGTGCAACACCCAGCTCCTGTTCCGGCTGGTGGACGAGTGGTTCATCGGGATGGACCCGCTGCGCGAGCCGATCAGCGACGTGACCCGCCAGGTCAACTGGGTGCCACCCGGCGTGGGCCTTGAGGAGCGCGAGCTCGACTGGCTGCGGAACATGAGCGACTGGATGATCAGCAAGAAGCGCTACTACGGCCTCGCGCTCCCGTTCTGGGTGTGCAGCGAGTGCGAGACGTGGGAGGTCATCGGCTCGAAGGAGGAGCTGCGAAATCGGGCCGTCTCCGGCTGGGAGGCGTTCGAGGGGCACAGCCCGCATCGGCCCTGGATCGACCAGGTCGAGATCGACTGCGCGTCGTGCGGCGGGCGCTCGCGGCGGATCGAGGACGTGGGCAACCCGTGGCTGGACGCGGGGATCGTCGCCTACTCGACGCTCGACTGGGCCACTGACCCCGCCTATTGGGCGCAGTGGTTCCCGGCCGACTTCCTGCTCGAGTCATTCCCCGGCCAGTTCCGCAACTGGTTCTACGCCCTGCTGACCATGTCCACCGTCCTCACCGGTCGTCCGCCGGTCCGGAACCTGCTGGGCCATGCGCTCCTCCGCGACGAGCACGGGGAGGAGATGCACAAGAGCCGCGGCAACTCGATCATGTTCGACGACGCGGCCGAGCAGATCGGTGCCGACGTCCTGCGCTGGCTGTTTGCCTCGGCCAACCCATCGGTCAACATCAACTTCGGGTACGGCCCGGGGGCGGAGGTCGTCCGCCGGTTCTTCCTTCCCCTGTGGAACACGTACAGCTTCTTCGTGACGTACGCCCGGCTGGACGGCTGGACGCCGGGCCAGACCGATACCGATGCGAGCTCCGAGCCTGCCTCACTGATGGACCGATGGATCCTGTCCCGCCTGGATGGCGTGGTGACCGAGGTGCGAGCCGCCCTGGACGCCTACGACGCGGCGCGGGCCGCCAAGGTGGTGGAGGCCTTCGTCGACGACCTGTCGAACTGGTACGTGCGCCGGAGCCGGCGCCGCTTCTGGAAGGGCGAGCTGGACGCGGACAAACGCGCGGCGTACGCGACGCTGTACGAGGTGCTGACCACGGTCACCCGGCTCATGGCCCCGTTCGTGCCGTACCTGTCCGATGCGCTGTGGGAGAACCTGGTGGTGGCGGTGGACCCGGCCGCGCCCGACAGCGTGCACCTGAGTGACTTCCCGACGGCCACCGGGCGCGCGAACGCGGACGTGGATCGTGCCGTGGCACTGGCGCGCCGGGTGGTGGCCCAGGGTCGCACGGCCCGAGCCGCGAGCGCGGTCCGGACGCGTCAGCCGTTGCCTCGACTGCGGGCGCGTCTCCCCGGGGGTGCGGGGGCGTTTGCCGCGGAATCCGCGGTCTCCGCCGAGCTCGAGGGCCACATCCGCGAGGAGCTCAACGTGAAAGCCGTGGAGCTGCTGACCGATGACGCGGACCTCGTGGACCGCGCGCTGTACCCGCTGCTCCCCGTCATCGGTCCGCGCCACGGGCAGGACGTGCCCCGGGTCATGGCCGCGGTCCAGGCGGGGGATTGGCGGATCCTCGAGGACGGAACCGCGCAGGCAGGGGGCGTTGCCCTGGCCGCGGACGAGTTCGAGGTCACCTCGCGCGCCCACCCGGGCCACGAGATCGCGGTTGACGGCGACCTCCTGGTGGCCCTGGACACGGCGATCGACGAGGGTCTGGCCGCCGAAGGCATGGCCCGCGAGGTCGCCCACCGAATCCAGGGCCTGCGCAAGTCGGCGGGCCTGGCCATCGACGATCGAATCGTGGTTGCCGTCGCGGCACCGTCATCGGTCCTGGCCCAGCTCGAACCCCATCGGGGATGGCTCGCCGAGGAGACGCTCGCCCGTGAGCTGACCCTGGGTGAGGCCGCCGACCTGGTTGACGCTGCCGGCCGCGAAGACGTGGACCTCGACGGCGTCGCCCTCCACCTGGCGCTGCGCCGCGCGGAGTGATGGCGTACGCTCGGAGGCCATGACCACCGCCTCGATCCGCCACCGCTGGATGGACAGCGGCCTCCTGCTGGGGGTCGCGCTGCTGGTCTTCGTGGCCGACCTGGTTGACGAAGGCGTGGATCGTGGCCAACGTCGACGTCGGGGCCCAGGTCAACGTGCTGGGCGACTTCCTCCAGATCTGGCACACCGAGAACGCGGGCGCGGCGTTTGGCCTGCTCCAGGGCGGCGGGATCCTGTTCGTGCTCATCGGGGTGGTCACCCTGGTCGCCATCGGGTGGGTCCATGTCACCGGGCGGATTCCCGGCCCGGTTCCTGCGGTATTGATGGGTCTGGTCCTGGGCGGCACGCTCGGGAACCTCACGGACCGGCTGAACGGCGGGACGGTGACCGATTTCGTATCGGTCGGGATCGGGAGCTTCCGGTGGGCGACCTTCAACGTGGCCGACGCCGCGGTCGTGACCGGCATCGTGGGGCTCGTGGTCGCACTCTCGGTGCTCGACCGGCGGGCCGCCGCCCGCGCCACATGATCGAGAGCGGAGAGCGGATCCTCGAGGGCCCCGCCTCCGCTGGACGTGTCGACCTGGCGGTCGCGGCCATGGCCGGCATCTCCCGAGCGCACGCCCAGCGGCTGCTGTCCGATGGCCGGGCAATCGTTGACGGCGTCCCGCGTCGAGCGAGCGACCGCCTGGTGGGTGGCGAACATCTCACCGTGACGCTCTCCGCGCCCGCGGATCCGACCCTCATCCCCGAGTCCATCCCGTTGCGGGTCGCGTACGAGGACGCGGACCTGCTGGTCGTGGACAAGCCGGCGGGGATGGTGGTGCATCCGTCCGCGGGCCATCAGACCGGGACGCTGGTCCACGCCCTCATGGGTCGGGCCATCGAGCGCGGGGAGTCGCTGGGATCCATCGCCGGGGTGGGTCGGCCGGGCATCGTCCATCGACTCGACCGCGACACCTCCGGCCTGCTGGTGGTCGCCAAGTCGGACGCGGCCCAGGCGAGCCTCATGCGCCAGTTCGAGGCCCGCGAGGTCGAGAAGGAGTACGTGGCCCTCGTCCGTGGCCCGGCTCCCGCGGCGCGGGGCCGGATCGAGGCGCCCGTCGGCCGAGACCCCCATGACCGACAGCGGATGGCTGTGGTCGCCGGTGGACGCGCGGCCGTGACCGACTACGAGGTCATCGGCTCCGATGGGCCGCACACCCTGCTCCTGCTCCGGCCCCACACCGGGCGGACCCACCAGCTGCGGGCGCACCTGTCGTACCTCAAGCTCCCGATCGTGGGCGACCTCCGCTACGGGGGCGGGGCGGGTCCCGGCGAGCTGCGCCGCCAGTTCCTCCATGCCGTGCGACTGACCTTCCGACGGCCGAGTGACGGGGCGCGCGTGGATACCTGGAGCGAGCTGCCGCCCGACCTCGTGGCCTGTCTCGCGGCCGCGCACCTGGAGGCCGCCTCGTTGCCGGTCGGGGTGGGCAGCGCGGTCGGCGACGCGCCGGGAGACACGGGAGCGTCGTCGTGAGCCGCAGCATGACCTTCGAGAACCCAATGCTGGTCGTGGTCAGCGGCCCGTCGGGGGTGGGCAAGAGCACGATCGTGGCCGAGCTGGCCCGGCGCCA
The DNA here is from genome assembly GCA_963810925.1 of uncultured Chloroflexia bacterium. Lineage (GTDB taxonomy): Bacteria > Chloroflexota > Limnocylindria > QHBO01 > QHBO01 > DASTEQ01. The sequence goes on from CAWEPF010000005.1 coordinate 99,732, forward strand.
TCCGCAGGTCGTGCCCATCGTGACCGCCACCACCCGGCCCCAGCGGGAGGGCGAGGTCGCCGGTGTCCACTATCACTTCGTGGACGCCGAGACGTTCAGCCATCTACGGGACGAGGGCGAGCTCCTGGAATCGGCCGAGGTCCACGGGCACTGGTACGGAACGCCGCTCGACCAGATCCGGGGGATCCTGCGGGCGGGCCGGGACGCGGTCCTCACCATCGACCCCCAGGGCGCGCGCGAGGTCCGCCGCCTCGTCCCCGATGCGCTGCTGATCTTCGTCATGCCGCCGTCCATCGAGGCTCTCGACAGTCGCCTCACCGGGCGCGGGTCGGAGGACGCCGCAGACCTCGCCATCCGTCGGCACAACGCGGTGGACGAAATGGCCGCCGCCACCGATTACGACGAGATCGTGGTCAACGAAACGGGGCAGATCGCCGCGTCGGCGGAGCGGATCTGGGAGGTGATCCAGGCCCAGGCCCGGCGGGATCCGCCCCGCCAGGTGCGCCTGTGACGGCATCGTGGTGACCGCGCGCTGATGACCGATCCGGGCGGCGCGCTCGTCCGGGTGGCGGTGGACGCCCAGGTCGATCGGCCGGAACGCACGTTCACCTACCGAATGCGGCCCGGTGAGGCGGCTGAGCCGGGGAGCCTGCTCCTGGTCCACTACGGACCGCGCCTGGCGCTCGGCTACCTCATGGGCGGCGAGCCCGACCCGGTCCCCGAGGCGGTCGCGGTGGAGACCGTCGTGTCCGATCCGCTCCTCACCCCCGATCTCCTCGCGCTGGCGGAGGCCGTGGCCGTCCGCTACCGAGCACCGATCGGGCTGACCCTGGCCGCCATGTTGCCGCCGGGCCTGGAATCCCGCCTCCAACGGCGGTGGGAGGTGCTCGACGGAGAGGCCGTCGGGGCGCCGACGCTTACTGGCGAGACGCTCACCGAAGGGCAGCTCCGACGGCTGGGACTACCGATGACCGTGCGATGGATCGAAGCGCGTCGGCGGGCCGGTGCCATCCGGGCCGCCTGGCGGCTGCGCCCGCCGACCTCCGGACCGCGCTCGATGATCGTGGTCCGCCGCCGCGCCGAAGACGGACGCCCGGTGCGCGGAAGCGTCCAGCGGGCGCTGCTCGATGCGCTGCCGGATGGCGAGGCGACGCTCCCCGAGCTGGCCGAGCGCCTGGGCCGCCAGCCCGGATCGCTGCTCACCGCGGCGCAGGGCCTCGAAGCGGCTGGGTGGGTGGACCTCGAGCGCGTGGCGGATCGGCGTGACCCGCTCGAGCACCGCCAACCGGGCGCGGCACCGGCGGAGCACCTGGTGGGGGAGCAGGTTGCCGCCCTGGACGCCATCCGGGCACTGACGCCCGGAGCGGAGCTGCTCCTCGAGGGCGTGGCCGCGTCCGGCAAGACCGATGTCATCCTGGCCGCGGTCGAGGAGACCGTCGCGGCGGGGCGGGGAGCGATCGTGCTCGTCCCGGAGCTGGCCCTGATTCCCCAGATCGCCGACCGTCTCCGCGGGACGGTGGGGGAGGCGCTGTCGGTCCTCCATTCGGGCCTGTCCGACGGGGAGCGGCATGACGAATGGCAACGCATCCTGGCGGGGACCGGACAGGTGGTGGTCGGCACGAGGTCCGCGGCGTTTGCCCCGGTCCGGGACCTGGGCCTGATCGTGCTCGATGAGGCCCACGACCAGGGCTACAAGTCCGATCGCGCGCCGCGCTACGACACGCGCTGGGTCGCCCGCGAGCGCGCCGCCCTGACCGGCGCCCGCCTGGTCCTCGCGACCGCGACGCCGGACGTGGTCATGGCCTATCGAACGCGCACCGGCGTCGCCCACCGCGCGCGCCTGGCGGACCGTCGGGTCGGCGCTCGCCCCACGGTCACGGTGGTGGACATGCGCGCTGAGCTCGCCGACGGCAATCGGTCGGTTCTCTCGGCGACCCTCGCCGACGCCCTCGCCGCCCTGCCCGGTGACGGCACACGACAGGCCATCCTGCTCATCAACCGGCGGGGCGCGTCCACCTTCGTCCTGTGCCGCGACTGCGGGGAGCCGCTCCGCTGCCCGGAATGCCAGCTCCCGTTCGTCCATCACCTGGCGACCACCCAGCTGCGCTGCCACCACGACGGCCGGACGGCCCCGCTCCCATCGCAATGCCCCTCGTGCGGGAGCCGGCGGATCCGCTACTTCGGCGCGGGAACCCAGCGGGTCGAGGCCGAGGTCCGGTCCCAGCTGCCGGGCCTCCGGGTCGCGCGCCTCGATTCGGACGCGCTGAGCGCTCGGCGCCGCTTCGAGTCGATCTACGACGACTTCGTGGCCGGCCGGACCGATGTCCTGGTCGGCACCCAGGTGGCGGCCAAGGGCCTCGATCTGCCCACCGTGACCCTGGCCGGGGTGGTGGCCGCCGACGTGACGCTCCACCTGCCCGACTATCTCGCCGCGGAGCGCACGTTCCAGCTCCTGGCCCAGGTGGCCGGGAGGGCCGGACGTGGACCGATGCCTGGACAGGTCGTGATCCAGACCTACGCCCCGCAGCACTCCGCCATCCAGGCGGCGTCCCGCCTCGACGTGGATGGGTTCATCGACCAGGAGCTGCCCCGTCGCGAAGCGTTCGGCTACCCGCCCTTTGGCTTCCTCGCTCGATTGCTGGTAGCCGATGCCGACCGGCGCCGCGGCGAGGAGCGGGCCCGGGCCGCAGCCGAGGCGGTGAGCGGACCCGACCTCGAGGTCCTCGGACCTCTGCCGGCCTGGGTCTCCCGGCGCGCCGGACGGTGGCGCTGGCAGATCGTCATTCGCGCGCCCAGCGAATCGGTCCGGGCGGAGGCCGTGGCCCGCGCGCCGGCGGGGATCGGGATCGACGTCGACCCCGGGTCGCTCCTCTAGGCGACCGATCGGCTCCTTTACAATGCGGCCATGGTCATTCGCCGCATCCTGACCGCCGACGAACCGATCCTGCGCGAGAAGACGAAGCGGGTCACGCAGTTCGACGCGTCCCTCCACCGGCTCCTCGACGACCTGCTGGAGACGATGCGCGACGCCCCCGGTATCGGTCTGGCGGCCAACCAGGTCGGGGTGCCGCTCCAGGTGGCGGTGATCGAGATCGATGGGACCATCACCGAGCTCATCAACCCGCAGGTCGTGCGGCGCTCCGGTGCGAGCGTGGACTGGGAGGGATGTCTGTCGATCCCCGGGTTCGTGGCCGAGGTCGAGCGCGCGGAGAAGGTCACCGTCAAGGCGAAGGACCGCCACGGCAAGGAGTTCCGAGTCAAGGGCGACGAGCTGTTCGCGCGCGCGCTCCAGCACGAGATCGACCACCTGAATGGCGTCCTGTACATCGACTACCTCGAGTCGCTCGAAGAGCTCGTGCGGGTCAGCGAGGCTTCCGACGCGGTGAAGGAAGAGGCGGCGGCCGGCATCTAGTGCTGGGCCGCATCGCGTTCCTCGGCAGCGGCGCCTTCGGCGTCCCACTCCTCCAACGGCTGCCGGGCCTCGCCGACGCCCTGCTCGTCGTCAGCCGCCCCGACCAGCCGGCCGGGCGCGGCCTGCGCGTGCGTGCGGCGCCCGTGGCGAGCGTGGCGCGCGATCTGGGGCTGGAACTCGTGACCCCGGGGCGCCTCCGCTCAGAGGAGGGGAGAGCCGCGATCGCCGCATTCCGACCGGACGGCCTGCTCCTGGCAGCCTATGGCGAGCTCGTGCCAGCCGACCTGTTGCACCTCGCCGCGCGCCCGCCGCTCAACGTCCACCCCTCGCTCCTCCCGCGTCATCGGGGAGCGGCCCCGGTGGCGGCCACCATCCTGGCCGGCGACAGCGAGGCGGGGGTCAGCCTGATGGTCATGACCGAGCGCCTGGACGCGGGGCCGGTGGTTCGCCAGTGGACCGTGCCGCTCACCGGACGCGAAGAGACGCCCGACCTCGAGGCGTCGCTGGGCCTGCTGGCCGCCGAGCGGATCCCCGACGAGCTCGAGGCGTGGAGCCGTGATGCGCTGGCGCCGGTCCCCCAGGACGATGGCGCGGCCACGTACCAGGCGGCCTTCACTCGCCGCGACGGATGGATCGACTGGCGACGCGGCGCGGACGAGATCGATCGCCAGGTCCGCGCCCTCCAACCGTGGCCCGGCGCCTGGACCACGGTCGATGGTCGGCGCCTCCACGTCCGCCGGGCGCATCCGGATCCCGGACTTCCGGGCCTGCCCATCGGGTCGCTGCTCCCCGGTGACCCCCCGGTGGTCGCCTGCGGGCGCGGGCGGCCTCGCCCTCGACCTGGTGCAGCCGGAAGGTCGCTCTCCAATGCCCTCCGCCGACTGGCGACGGGGCGTCGCCCGCGACCACGTCCTGCTCGGTGGGGACGCCGCACCCGCGTGACAGGGGCCCGTCCGGGCCTGTCGGGCGGCCTTCGGTATACTCGGACACGGTGCCGGGAGGTGGCGCCTGAGCCATGTTCTTCTTCGATCCGGTGTACCTGATCCTGTTGGTGTTCATGATCGGCCTGAGCGGCTGGGCCGCCTGGCGCGTGCGTTCGACGTATGCCCGCTGGTCCACGGTCGACTCGGGAATCGATCTCAATCCATACGACTTTGCCCGTCGGCTGCTGGACCGCCAGGGCCTGACCAGCGTCCGGATCGAGCCCACGCCGGGCCAGCTGACCGACCACTACGACCCGCGAGCCAAGGTGCTCAGAGTGAGCCAATCAGTCGCTGCCGTGCCCGCCTTGTCGGGCGGCCGCGCGCCGCAGCTGTCGGTGGCCGCCGCCGCGGTCATCGCCCACGAGGTCGGCCACGCTCTCCAGGATCGACAGGGCGACGGGTGGCTCGCGGCCCGATCGGTCATCGTGCCCGCCGCCAACCTCGGTTCGTCGCTGGCCCCGTGGCTGATCGTGGCCGGGCTGTGGATGCACCTGACCGGCCTGGCCGTGATCGGGGTCATCGGATTCGGCATCGCGTTCGCGTTCACGCTGATCACGCTGCCGGTCGAAATCGGTGCCAGCGGCAAGGCGCTGGCCTTCGTCGAAAGCCTGGGCATGGTGGGGGAGCGGCAGGCCGGCGCGAAGGCCGTCCTCAAGGCGGCAGCCTGGACGTACGTCGCCGCGGCACTGACCGCGATGCTGACCTTCCTGTACTACGTGAGCCTCGTCATGGGCCGCCGTGACTGATCCCCGCCCCGCTGGGCCGGCGCCGGCCATCAGCGAGGTCGCAAGCGACACGCTGGTCGCCTGGTTCGCCGAACGGGGCGAGCCTGCCTACCGCGCCCGCCAGGTGATCGCCGGTGTTTCCACCGGCCGTGCCGGCAGCTTCGATGAACTGACCGATCTTCCGCTGCGCCTGCGCACCGCGTTGGCCGAGGACTATCGGTTCTCGAGCATCGCCGCGACCGAGGTCATTCGCACCGACCAGGGATTGACCGAGAAGGCGGTCCACGAGCTCGGGGACGGGCAGCGGATCGAATCGGTCCTCATGCGCTACCCCGCGCGAGGGAGCCACGCGGAGCGGACCACGATCTGCATCTCGAGCCAGGCTGGCTGCGCGGTGGGCTGCCCGTTCTGCGCCACCGGCCAGGGCGGCTTCGGCCGACACCTCACCGCGGCCGAGATCGTGGACCAGGTCCTGTGGTGGCGCCGCTCGGCGGAGCACGCGCTCGACCCCGAGCGGCACCTGAACGTGGTCTTCATGGGGATGGGGGAGCCGCTCCACAACGCCGATCGCGTGTTCGAATCGGTGTGGATCCTGAACGACCCGGCGCGGGTCGGGATCGGGGCCCGCCATTTGACCGTATCCACCTCCGGCGTGGTGCCGGCCATGCTCCGAATGACCGATGAGCTGCCCCAGGTGAACCTGGCCATCAGCCTGCACGCGGCCCATGACGCGCTGCGCGACGAGCTCGTCCCGATCAACCGCAAGTGGCCCGTGGCCGAGGTCCTGGACGCCGGCCAGCGGTTCGCCGAACGGACCGGGCGCCGGGTGAGCCTCGAGTACGTGATGATCGATGGCGTGAACGACAGCCCCGAGGAAGCGGGACGCCTCGCCGGGCTGGCGCGGGGCTGGCTGTGTCACGTGAACCTCATTCCACTGAATCCGACCCCGGCGTCGCCCTGGAGCGGGACGCCGCGCGCGGGGATCGATCGCTTCGCCGACGTCCTCCGCGACGCGGGCGTGGCGACCACCATTCGCGACACCCGGGGGCGGTCCATCGAAGCGGCCTGTGGGCAGCTCCATGCCCAGCTCGCCAAGCGGCCGCTCCGCGACCCGCGCGCGCTTCCCGAGCTTGACCTGGTGACGGTCTGACCGATGGCTGACCGATGGCCGGATCGCCGACCGCCCCACCTGTCGGCCAGCGTGCTGAACGCCGACTTCGCGCGCCTGGGCGCAGAGGTGGTCCGCGCGGAGGCGGGCGGCGTGGACTCCATCCACCTCGACGTGATGGACGGCCATTTCGTCGGCAACATCTCGTTCGGGGCTCCGGTCGTCGCCGCCCTCCGAACACACTCGAGCCTGCCGTTCCACGCGCACCTCATGATCGACCACCCGCTCCGCTACGCGGCCGACTTCGTCTCGGCCGGGAGCGACCTGATCGCCTTCCACATCGAGGCCGCCGACGACCCGGACGCGGTGATCGCCGCCGTCCACGCCGCGGAACGCCAGGCGGGGCTGGCCCTCAACCCCGAAACGCCAGCCGAGGCGGTGTTCCGTTACCTGGAGCGGATCGACCTGCTGCTGGTGATGACCGTCCATCCCGGCTTCGGCGGCCAGACGTTTCTCGAGGAGGTGCTGCCCAAGATCGCGGCACTCTCGGCCGAGGCGGCTCGCCGCGGCCTCACCGTCCCCATCGCCGTCGATGGGGGCGTGAACGAGCGGACGATCGGTTCCGCGTACCGGGCCGGCGGGGAGGTCCTGGTCGTGGGATCGGCCCTGTATGACGTTGATGGCCCACTCGACGGCGCGGTCGATGGATTCCGCGCGGCGGCCACGGCGGGCGGATGAGGCGTCGGTTCCGCCCAACGATCGTCCTGCTCGCGGTGGTCGTTGTCGCCGCGTGCTCGGGGCCCATCCTCCCGACCCCGGAACCAACGCCGAGACCGGTCGTGATCACGGTGACCGACCGCGACACCGGCCAGCCCGTGGTTGGCGCACAGGTTGGCGAAGGGTCCACCGGGACGACCACCGCGGCCGACGGCACGGCGACGGTCGTGGCCACCGCGGGCGACCCAGTGCCCGTCGTCGCTAATGGCTTCGACGACGGCCAAGGGACGGTCCCCCAGGACGGCGGTTTGGCCCTCGGCCTCCGTAACAACACGGTCTTTGGCACGGTCCACGACGAGACCGGCGCGCCCATCGCCATGGCCCGCGTCTTCGTGGAAGGGGCCGGCACCGGGGTCCGGGCCGCGGAGGACGGCACCTACACCCTGACCGGCGTGCCGGAGGCGGGGACCCTGGTCTACAAGGCGGCCGGCTATCGGCTGGGGGCCATTCCCATCGGTCCCGACCACGAGGTGAATGTCACCTTGCCCTCGTTCTCGGCCCGCGCCCTGTATGCCCCGTCGGCCGTGTTCGAGGCGTCCGGGCGACTTGACGAGATGCTCAACCTGATCGACCAGAGCGGGACGAACGCCATGGTCATCGACGTCAAGGAGACCGGTGGCTGGGTCTACTACAGCACCGACCTGCCCGACGTCGTGGCATCCGGCGCCGTCATGTCCACCCCAGTGTTCGACCTCGAGGAGCTGCTGCCCGCGCTCAAGGCCCGCGGGATCTACACCATCGCCCGGATGGTGGTCATGAAGGACAACACGCTCGGCGCGGCGCGCCCCGACCTCGCCGTCCTGAACACGCAGACCGGCGGCCCATGGATGGACTACAACGGCGGGATCTGGCTCGACCCGGGCAACCCGGGCGTGGCCGAGTACGTGGCGGACATCGCCGGCGACCTGGCCGACAAGGGATTCGACGAGGTGCAGCTCGACTACATCCGGTTCTACAGCGACGGCCCGTACGAGCTGGCCGAGACGAACCTGCCCCACACCCAGTCGTTCCGCCTGCCGACCATCCAGCGCGTGATGCGGGTCATCTCCGATCGGCTGGCCTGGACCCGGACGTTCCTGTCGGCCGACGTGTTCCCGATCTCGTTCATCGCCACCGACGACCAGGGGATTGGCCAGCGGCCTGAGGTGATCATGCCGTACGTCGACTACTTCAGCCCGATGGTCTACCCGAGCCACTACTACCCGGGCGTGTTCGACATCGCGGAGCCCAACGAGCACCCGTACGAGATGATCGACCAGACGCTGGAAATCATGAACGCCGAGGCGGCCCCGTACCCGTTGAAGATCCGACCCTGGCTCCAGGACTTCGGCTACGGGGAGTTCCGCGCATACACCGCGGGCGACATCGAGGCCGAAATGCAGGCCGCGGCGGACAACGGGACCGCGGGCTGGATGATCTGGAACGCGAGCGCCCAGTTCACGACCGATGCGCTGGGTGGACCGATCGCGGGCGAGGAGTACTCCCTGGTCACCAGCGCCGACGGCAGCTCGTCGGCCAGCCCCGCCGCCAGCCCGGGCGGGGCCTCACCCTCGCCCTAGACCGATGCGCCTCGTCGTGCAGCGTGTCTCGCGAGCGTCCGTTCACGCCGACGGCGACCTGCTGGGCGAGATCGGGCGCGGGGCCGTGGTCCTGCTCGGCGTGGCGGCCGACGACACGGCCGGGATCGTGGATCGGATGGCGACCAAGCTCATCGGTCTGCGCTACTTCGAGGACGCGGAGGGTCGGACCAACCTGGCCCTGGCCGACGTGGACGGGGCGCTGCTGGTGGTGAGCCAGTTCACGCTCCTCGCGGACGTGCGCCATGGTCGGCGGCCGGGGTTCACTGACGCGGCCCTACCGGACGTGGCGGAACCGCTGGTCGAGCGCTTCGTGACGCAGCTCCGCGCGGCCGGAGCACGCGTTGAAACCGGTCGATTCGGGGCGGTGATGGAGGTGGCGCTCGTGAACGACGGTCCGTTCACCCTGGTCCTGGATTCGGAGCGCGACCTCGGGAGCCCGTGAGGGCTAGGCCTTGACGGCCGTCCGTCGGCAGCGGGAGCAGGCGCGCACCTTCGACGTCTGGCCGTTCTTGGTGACGGTCAGGGTCTGAAGGTTTGGAATCCAGCGACGCGCCGCACGCTTCTTGTTCATGCCGACCGACTGGGGGTTCCAGCCGGTGATCGGGCGCTTGCCGCAGATTTCGCAGACGCGGGCCATGGGTCTCCCACTCACAAAGATACCGGCGCCCACCGACGGGCAGCCGGACCGATACCGATGCTAGCACGCTACGATCGGGCCATGCAATCGCGCCCGGGGCGCCCGGCCGCCGCGGGTCGTTCGCCTCGCAGCACGCCGCGGGCATCGCCTCCGGCGGTCACTCCGGACCGCCTGGACCTGCCCATTCGCCAGGTTCTCCCCGAGCTGGGCGTCGGCCTGGGCGTGCTCGAACGGCTGGGCATCCGGACTCCGCGCCAGGCCCTCCTGTACCTCCCGTTCCGGTACGACGACTTCAGCGAGCTGCGGTCCCTGGCCGATCTCAACCCCGGGGAGAAGCAGTCGTCGCGGGTCCGGGTGGACGACATCAAGTCCGAACCGGGGTTCGGGCGCCGTCCGGCGCGCACGACCGCCCAGATCTCGGATGCGACCGGCACGGCGGAAGCGATCTGGTTCGGGCGCCGCTTCATCGAGCGTCGGCTGGCCCCGGGGGACGAGATCGTGGTCAGCGGCAAGGTCACCGCGCAGGGGTGGCGGATGCAGTTCGCGAATCCGGAGTTTTCGCCCGCATCGCGCGAGTCGGTCCATACCGCCCGCGTGGTCCCGGTCTATTCGCTGACCGCCGGGGTCACCATTCGCCGCGTGCGCGAGCTGCTGGCCCGCGTCCTGGACCGCTGCCTGCCCGCTGTCGTCGATCCCCTGCGGCCGGGGGAGCGGGTGGGTCTGCTGGACCTCGCGGTCGCCATCCGAACGGCGCACTTCCCCGATGACATGGAGGACCTGCTGCCGGCCCTCGACCGCCTCGCGTTCGACGAGCTCCTGACCCTCCAGCTCACCCTGGCCCAGGCCGCTGCGGCTCGAACCGAACGACAGGCTCCTCGGATCGAAGTGCCCGACGAGGTGCTCGCCCACATCACCTCGGAGCTTCCCTTCGTGCTGACCGATGACCAGTCCCAGGCCGTGCGCGAAGTCACCGGCGACATGGCGTCGGACCTGCCCATGCGCCGCCTCCTGCAGGGCGACGTGGGGAGCGGGAAGACGGCCGTCGCCGCCGTGGCTCTGGTCGCCGCCTCGCGCGGGGGCTGGCAGGGCGCGCTGATGGCGCCCACCGAGATCCTGGCGCGCCAGCATCACGACGGCCTCGAACCGCTCCTCACCAGCCTCGGTGTGCGGAGCGCGTACCTGTCCGGGTCGCTCAAGCCGGCCGAGAAGCGTGCGATCCAGCAGGCCCTGGGAAGGGGCGACCTCGACGTGGTGGTCGGGACCCACGCCGTGATCAGCGAGGGCGTGTCGTTCGAGCGGCTCGGGCTGGCGGTCGTGGACGAGCAGCATCGGTTCGGCGTCGCCCAGCGTTCGGCATTGCAGGCCAAGGCCGGTGACCTGGAGCCGCACATGCTGGCCCTGACCGCGACGCCCATCCCCCGGACGCTGGCCCTGACCGTGTACGGCGACCTCGCGATCAGCACCCTGCGCATGTCGCCCCCGGGCCGGCAGCCCATCCGGACCGAGATCCGGAACCGCGCTGCGCTGCCCAAGATCGAGGCCTTCCTGGCCGACGAGGTCAAGTCGGGCCGCCAGGTCTTCGTGGTGGTGCCGCTCATCACCGAGAGCGAGGCCCTGACCGCGGCCTCGGCCGAGGCAGAGGCCGAGCGCCTGGCCACCACGCTTCCGAAGGCCCGGGTCGGCCTGGTCCACGGCCAGCAGCCATCGGCCGTCCGCGAGGCGACCATGCAGGGCGTGGCCAACGGTGAGGTGGACGTCCTGGTGGCCACGACCGTGATCGAGGTCGGGATCGACGTCCCAAACGCGACGGTGATGCTCATCGAGGACGCCGAGCGGTTTGGCCTGGCCCAGCTCCACCAGCTCCGCGGCCGGGTGGGCCGCGGAGCGCATCGGTCCTACTGCATCCTCCTGTCCGATGCGACCGATGAGATCGCCCGCCAGCGGCTGGACGTCGTGAAAGGGTCGACCGATGGATTCGCCATCGCGGAGGCGGACCTCCAGCTGCGCGGCGCCGGCAACGTGCTCGGCACCCGGCAGTCCGGCCTGCCGCCGCTGCGCGTCGCCTCCCTGTTCGACCCGCGCCATCTCGAGCTCGCGGCGCGTGCGCGGATCCTGGCCCGCGGTCTCGTGGCCGAGGACCCACAGCTGACCGATCGGGTCGAGCTCGCGCGCGAGCAGCGCGCCTTCAGCCCACCGGACGCCTCCGGCGAAGCGGCCTGAGGAGCGCGTGCGCGTCATCGCCGGCACGGCGCGGGGGATCGTGCTCACCGCTCCCCGTGGTGACGGGACGCGGCCCATCAGCGACAAGGTCAAGGAGGCGCTGTTCGGAAGCCTTGGGGCGCGGGTGCCGGACGCCCGGGTCCTCGACCTGTACGCGGGGAGCGGGGCGGTGGGGATCGAGGCGCTCTCCCGCGGCGCCGTCCATGCCACCTTCGTGGAGCGCCATCGGCCCGCAGCCCAGGTCATTCGCGACAACCTGGCCCGGACCGGCTTCGCGGATCAGGCCACGGTCGAGGTGGGGGACGTGCTCCGATTCCTCGCAACGCCGAGTGGCCCGTGGGACGTCGTCGTCCTCGACCCGCCGTACGAGGAGCGTAGACTCGGGCCGCCCATGGAGGCCGTCACGCCACACCTCGCCCCGCACGGAATCGTCGTCGTGAAGCACTTCTGGCGGACTCCCATCCCCGACATCCCGTCCCTGGCGATCACCCGCACCCGCCGCTTCGGGGAGACGGCGCTGACCTTCCTGGAGCCCCACCACCAGCGCGAGGAGGAGCGATGACCCGCGTCGCGGTCTTTCCCGGGTCGTTCGACCCCATCACAAACGCCCACCTGGACGTCATCCGGCGGGGCGCCGCCCTGTTCGACCAGCTCGTCATCGGCGTGCTCACCAACCCGCGCAAGACGCCCACTTTCTCGTCCGCCGAGCGGGTGACTCTCATCCAGAACGAGGTCGCGGACCTGGGGGCATCGGTCAGCGTGGAGGTGTTCGAGGGACTGACCGTCGACTTCGCCGCGCGCCACCAGGCAGGATTCATCATCCGCGGCCTGCGGGCGATCAGCGACTTCGAGGCTGAGCTCCAGATGGCGCATACCAACCGGCGCCTCTCATCGCGGGTGGACACGGTCTTCCTGATGACCAGCCTGGAGTTTGGCTACGTCTCCTCGAGCCTGGCCAAGGAAGTGGCCTTGCTCGGTGGTGACGTGTCGGCCATGGTTCCGGCGGGCGTGGCCGAGGCGTTGCGCAAGCGCGTGGTATGACGTTGTACGACATCGGCGCATCGGAGTAGAATCTCCGACAACCGCCGACGGAGGTCAGCGTCACGGACATCCTGTTCCTTGTCGAGCGACTGGAAACACTGGTCGCCACCGGCAAGAAGGTTCCACTCACCAACAACGTCGTGGTCGACCAGGGGGCAGTGCTTGAGCTGGTGGACCAGGTCCGGGTCTCGATGCCCGAAGAGGTGCGCCAGGCGCAGCGGATCACCGGCGAGGCCGGCCGCATCGTGGAGCACGCCCGCGAGGAAGGCGACGCAATCATCGCGCGCGCCCAGGAGCAGGCGGCCCAGATGCTCGAAGAGCGCGAGCTGGTCCGGCTGGCCCAGCAGCGGGCCGGGGAGATCCTCGAGCAGGCCAACCGCGAGGCCGGTGACGTCAGACGCGGCGCCGACGAGTACGCCGCGGGCGTCTTGATTCGCCTCGAGGGCGAGGTCACCAAGACCCTGACCAGCATCAAGCATGGGATCGAGATGCTCGACCAGCGTCGCGGTCCCACGATCATCGACGCCATCCCCGTCCAGCCCGAACCGGAGCGCGCCGGAACCCCGATATCGGGGTGACCCGCCTGCAGGTCGCCGGCCTGCTCCGCGAGCCACCGGGGACCATTCGCGCGGTGGACGTTGGATCCCTGGGATGGGTTGACCCCGGCGTCGGCGGTCGACCGCTCCTCGGAACCCTCCGCCTGCAGCGAACGAACCGCGGCATCCTGGCCAGCGGCCGGCTGCGCACCGTGGTCCGACGGACGTGCATCCGCTGCCTCGACGAGTTCGACGAGCCGGTGGACGTGGTGATCGAGGAGGAGTTCCTGCCCTCCGTCGATGCGTCGACCGGGAAGGCCGTGGTCGTCGATCCCGAGGACGTGGTGGTGGCGCGCATCGACGCCCATCACGAGATCGACTTCGGTCCGGTCATTGCCGACGAGCTGGCCCTGGCCGAACCGATGCAACCGCTGTGCCGGCCCGATTGTCGCGGCCTATGCCCGGTCTGCGGCCTCCGCCTGGAGGACGGCTCGCACGAGCACGAGGGGGGAGAGGTGGACCCGCGCCTGGCCTCGTTGGCCGACTGGAAACCGCCGACCGAGTGAGCTGGTGGTCGCCCGACCGACCCACGGCTATACTGCGGCGTCCCGAATCCCGACTGACAGGAGAGCCCCGTGGGCGTCCCCAAGCGAAAGGTATCGAAGTCGCGCAAAGGTGAGCGCCGCGCGCATCTCGCGCTCCGCGCCCCGACCCTCGTGGAATGTGATCACTGCCACGAGCTGAAGCGCGCCCACACGGTGTGCCCCAACTGCGGGTGGCACAACGGCCGGGAGGTCGTGCCGCCGCCAGCGCCCGCTCCCACCGAGAGCGGCCGCTAACCCTGCCCACGATGCGCATCGCGGTCGACGCGATGGGCGGAGACCTCGCTCCACGCGAGGTCGTCCGGGGAGCGATCAACTACGCCGCCGCGAATGCCGACGAGGTCATGCTCGTCGGCGACGTGCCGCGCCTCGAGCGCGAGGTCGATGAGTACGGGCACGGCCGCCCCGCCAGCGTGTCCTTCGTGGATGCGCCCGAGGTCGTCACGATGGGGGAGTCACCGGCTGCGGCCCTGCGCCGCCGCCGCTCGTCCATCCGGGTCGCCACCGACCTCGTCCGCGATGGCGAGGCGGACGCGGTGGTCAGTGCCGGGTCCACCGGGGCCACGATGGCCGCGGCCATCTTCAGGCTCGGCCGCCTGGAGGGGATTGACCGGCCCGCCCTGCCGGCCTACTTCCTGACTGCGTCGGGGCCGCTCGTCATCCTCGACGTGGGCGCGAACGTCGATTCCGAGCCCCACAACCTGGTCCAGTTCGCGGCCATGGGCTCGATCTACGCCGAGCGGGTGCTCCACGTCCCCAAGCCGCGTGTCGCGCTCCTGAACATCGGGGAGGAGCCGGAAAAGGGGGACGCCCTGAGCCGCGAGGCGTTCCATCAGCTCGAGGCCTCGGACCTGCGATTCGTGGGCAACGTGGAGCCGCACGACCTGGCCAGCCATATCGCCGACGTCGTGGTCTGCGACGGATTCGTGGGCAATGTGATGGTCAAGCTGACCGAGGGCCTGACCTCGTACATCTTCCGGTCCATCCGCGAGGACCTGCTGCGCGGACCGGTCGCGCCTATTGCCGTCCTCGCCCTCCGGCCGGGGATCGACCGGCTCCGGCATCGGTTCGACTACGAGCAGTTCGGTGGAGCGCCGCTCCTGGGGGTCAAGGGGGTGAGCATCGTGTCCCACGGTCGGGCCAAGGCACGGATGATCGAGAACGCCATTCGGGTGGCGTCCGAGGCCTCGGCGGCTGACCTGCCGACGGTCATCGCCGAGTGGAGCCGCCGCCATCCCGGGCTGACCGGCCGATCCGCACCGGCCGTGGGGGCCGCGGATGAGCCGGCCGCCGAGCCAACGGAGACCACCGCCATCCCCGTCGAACCGGCCCCATAGGGTGTCGGGCCGCGAGCGCGCGTCGCTCCAGGCGCGGCGGCTGGCGTTCGTGGCCCTCTTCGAGGCCGAGTTTCCACGCCAATCCGCCCCCTCCGCCGTCGAACGGCTGGCCACCGAATGGGCGGTCGAGCCGCCGATCGTGGAGCACGCGCGGACGATCGTGACCGGCGTCCTCAAGCATCGTGCCGCCCTCGACGCGGAGATCGCGGTTCGCGCTCCGAAGATCCCGGTCTCCGAACTCGGCCGAGTCGAACGATCCATCCTCCGGAGTGCCCTGTTTGAGGTGCTATACTCCGCCGCGTTTCCGGGCGCTGGGACCACCCGCGATGCCGTGTCTCTCGCTCGAACCTATGCCGGGGACTCGGCCGGCCGACTTGTCGGAGGCGTCCTCCGAAGCACGCCAAGACCCGCACCTGAGGGAGACAAAGGGTGACCGACGGCACCACGTTCGAGCGGCTCCGCAAGATCATCGTTGAGCAGCTCGGCGTCGAGGAAAGCGACGTGACGCCGGAAGCGGCATTTGTCGAGGACCTGAACGCCGATTCACTCGACCTCGTCGAGCTCATCATGAGTCTCGAGGAAGAGTTCGGCATGGAGATCTCGGACGAAGACGCCGAGAAGATCCAGAAGGTCTCCGACGCGGTCGAGTACATCGAGGAACGCCAGCAGTAAGGTTTCCCCGTGACCTCACCCACCATCCACGAGCTGGGTGAGCAACTCGGCATCGCATTCTCCGACCCCGAGGCCATTCGCCAGGCGTTCGTCCATGCCTCGTTCGCGAATGAGAACCCCGACCTCGTCAGCGGGAACAACGAGCGCCTCGAATTCCTGGGTGACGCCGTCCTGGGCGTCATCGTGAGCCGCATCCTGTACGCCCGATTTCCCGACGCCGATGAAGGAGCGCTGACCGCCCATCGCGCTGCGCTCGTGAACCGCACCTCGCTGGCCAGCGTGGCCGAGGAGCTGCACCTCGATCGGCACCTGCTGCTCGGTCGGGGCGAGCTCGAGGCTGGAGGGTCCCATCGACCGTCCCTGCTCGCCGGCGTACTCGAGGCGCTGGTCGGGGCGATCTACCTCCAGTCGGGGCTCGAGACCGCCGAGGCGGCGTTCGGACCGATCCTGACCGCGCGCATGGCCCCCAGCACCGATGCCGATGCGCCGAAGTCGGCCAAGAGTCGTCTCCAGGAGTGGAGCCAGCGCCGGCACGGCACTCGCCCGATGTACGAGCTGGTCGAGGCGGCCGGACCAGCCCACGCCCAGGAGTTCACGGTCGAGGTCGTGGTCGGGACCGATCGGCTGGGGATCGGGCGCGGCAGCAGCCGCCAGCGGGCCGAGGAGGAAGCCGCGGAGGCGGCCATGGCCGTCATCGACGGGGCCGGGGCGAACACCCGGGCGACCGCATGAGCCGATTGAAGGAGGTGCGCCTCCACGGGTTCAAGAGCTTCGCCGAGCCGACCAGGTTCGTGTTCCAGCGCGGCGTGACCGCGATCATCGGTCCCAATGGCAGCGGCAAGAGCAACATGGCCGACGCCATTCGCTGGGCGCTGGGGGAGCAGTCGAACCGGTCGCTGCGGACGCGGCGCGCGGACGACGTCATCTTCGGGGGATCCGAGTCGCGCAAGCCGATCGGCATGGCCGAGGTCGTTCTCCTGCTCGACAACCAGGATGGGTGGCTGCCGATCGAGTTCGGCGAGGTCACGATCACCCGCCGCGCATATCGGTCTGGCGATCCCGAGTACCTGATCAACGGGACGAAGGCGCGGCTGCGCGACGTGGTCGAGCTGCTGGCCGCCGGGCGCCTCGGCGCGAACGAGCTGGTCGTCGTGGGACAGGGGACCGTGGATGCCGCGCTGTCCCTGCGTCCCGAGGAGCGGCGCCAACTGTTCGAGGAGGCAGCCGGCGTGAAGTCGCTCCAGGTCCGGCGGAACGAGGCCACGGCCAAGCTGACGAAGGCCGGCGACAACCTGACCCGCGTATCGGATCTCGTCCGCGAGCTGAAGCCGCAGGTCCGCCGCCTCGCCCTCCAGGCGGAGCACCAGGAGGCCCACGACCGCCTCGGTGGACAGGCCCGGGCCCTCGTCCTCGAGCACCACGCGCGCCGCGCCCAGGGCCTGCAGGCGAGCCTCGGTGAGACCCGACGCCGCGCGGCGGCGGTGGCCGCGGACCTTGAGACCGAGCGGGCGGCGCAGGCCGCGGGGCGACAGGCGGTGGGGGACGCGGAGCAACGCTACTGGGCCAGCGAAGAGGCGAGCCGCCAGTCCGCCTCGGCCTGGGAAGTCGCCCGCGAGTCGGTGATTCGCTCGGAGGGGCGACACGACGGCCTGGTGGAGCGGGATCTCGACCTCGAAGCCGAGCTGGAACGCGCCCGACGGGAGCTGAGCGAGCTGGGTGACGAGACGCCCGGCGGCGCCACCGCCGCGTCGACCGGGCCGGCCGATGCACGTCGGACAGAAGCCGCGGCGGCGGAGCAGGCCTGGCGCGCGGCATTGGAGGAAGCGCGGGCCGCGGATGCCGAAGTGCTTGCCGCAGAGGACGCCCTAGCATCGATTCGAGGACGCGAGGCCGATCGTCTCTCGGAGTCGGGCCGATGGGCGGAGCGCGAAGCGGTGGGTCGTGAACGACGCGAGCGACTCGAGCGGGAGCTGGCCGAGACCGCCGCCCGACAGGTGGATGCCGAGAAGTACGCGACGGCGCTGGGTGAAGCGCGCACGGCGGCCGCGAAAGCGCTCGAGGCTGCCGAGCGGCGATGGGCGGAGGCGTCGAGCGCGAATGCATCGGTGGCCGATGAGGCTGCCCGGGCCGCGGCTGGGCTGAGCGAAATCGAAGAGCGTGCCCGACAGACGGCCGAAGAGCTCGCGACCATCGGTCCGGAGCAGAACGGAGAGCCTGATCTCGCCGACCACCTTCGCTCCGCTGGATGGGACGGCCTGGCCGACGGACTGGGGCCGGTTCCGGCGGACGCCGCCGCTGCCGTGGCCGCGGTCCTGGGTGATCTGGACCAGGCGCTCGTGTGGCGGTCCGCCTCGGCGCTGCCGGTGGATCGCGCGGCCGGCCAGGCACAGCTCCTTCGCCCTGCCAATGGGGCACCGGCCGGCCGGTCAGCCGCCCTGGAAGCGGTTGGCGGGAGCCAGACCCTCGCCGAGCTCCTCGAGGCTCCGCAGGCTCCCGAATTGCTGCATCGAACCGTGGTCGCGCCGGGCATGGAGTCGCTCCTGTCCGGATGGTCCCGCCTGCCGGATGGATGGGCGGCGGTCACGCTGGCGGGGGACCTGGCCGATGCTCGCGGGATGATCACGGTCCGCGGGCGTCGGGGACCCGGCCCGACGATCAGCCCGGGAGCACGGCGGGCCGAGATCGTGGCCCGTTCCGAGATGCTGGCCACGCAGCTCACCGACGCCCAGGCGCGCGCGAAGGACGCGGAGGCCGCCAAGGAACAGTCAATGCGCGGAGCGGACGCGGCCATGGCCGCCGTGGAGTCCGCGCGAATCGCGCGCCGGCGCTCGGACGACGACGCCTCGACGGCCGAGACGGAGGTTGCCCGGCTGGCAGGGGAGCGGGATCGTTTCACCGCAGAGCTCGCCGCCCTCCCGACAGTGGAGCCACTCGCGCCGCCACGGACCGGGATGGACGACGAGCTGTCGCGGCTCGAAGCTGCGGCCCGGGAAGCGCGGGGCCGGCGAGATGCGGTGGGGGCAAGCCGGGACGCCGCGCGGGAGCGATGGCAGGCAGCCGTGGCCGCGGCCGACGAGCACGATGCGGCCGCCGCGGACGGGCGGGCCGCCGCGGCCCGCTACGAGATGCGCCAGGCGCAGCTCCGCGCGCAGGTCGACCGACTGGAGCAGGACCGCGGCGCCGTTTCTGCGGCGCTCGCGGAAGCCGCGGCAACGCTCGCCTCGGCTCGCGAGGCCGAAACCACGACCGGTGCTACGCGCGCGGCGGCCGAGGCGACCCGTGAGACTGAACGACAGTCCCTGCTCGATGCCGAGCGGCGACTGAGCGGGGACAGTGGCCGCCTGGCCGAGCTCGAGGCCGGACAGCAGGCGGCTGCCATCGAGGCGTCCCGGCTGGAGGAGGGCCTGGCCAGCCTGGCCCGCGAGCAGGAGCTCGCGTTGGAGGGACTCCCCGAGGAAACTGACATTGCCGCCGCAGCGGCGGGAGACGGCGAAGAGCCGCTCGTCGTGGCGAGCCTCAGCGACGATGCGCTGGAAGAGGCCATGCGCAAGACGCGGCGCACGCTTCACCAGATCGGATCGGTCAACCCGTTCGCCATCCAGGAGCACGCCGAGCTGTCGACCCGGCTCCAGGAGCTGAGCAGCCAGGAAAGCGATCTCCGCTCGGCGGTGGAGTCGACCGAGACCCTCATCGCGCGCCTCGACGAGGACATCAGCCACCAGTTCAAGGCGGCCTTCGCCGCCATCGGTCAGAAGTTCGACGAGTATTGCCAGCTCCTCTTCGCGGGCGGAAGTGCCTCGCTGGAGCTGACCGAGGATGGTGACTCGGAGGCGCCTGGTGGGATCGAGATCGCCGTCCGGCCCCCGGGCAAGCGGCTGCAGCGCCTGGCCATGCTGTCCGGCGGGGAGCGGGCGCTGGCCGGGGTGGCCCTCCTGTTCGCGATGCTGACCGTCAACCCGGTCCCGTTCTGCGTCCTCGACGAGGTCGACGCCGCCCTCGACGAAGCGAACATCGGCCGCTTCGCGGACGCGCTCCGTCGCCTGGCAGAGACGATCGACTTCGTGGTGATCACCCACAACCGAGCCACGATCGAGACCGCCGATACGATCTACGGCGTGACCATGACCGATGCGGCGGTGAGCCGCGTCCTCTCCCTCCGCCTGGCCGACCTGCCCGTCGCCGTCGAGGCCTGATCGTGGATCACATGCCGGGGCGGGGCTCCGGCCTGGGTGCCCGCCTGCGAGCTGTGTTCGGCGGGGGTCGGGCCGGCACGGTCGAATGGGAGGAGGCCGAAGAGGCGTTGATGGGGGCGGACCTCGGTCCGCAGCTCGCCACCGATGTCGTGGCGGCCGCCCGAGAACGAGCCTCCCGTGATGGCACGCTCGCAACCGACGCGCTGGCTGCTGAGCTGCGGTCCCGCCTGGCCGCCGACCCGGTGGCAGCCTTCGAGCCGGGGCCCGCACCCGCGGTGATCCTCCTCGTCGGGGTGAACGGGACGGGCAAGACGACGACTGCCGCCAAGCTCGCGGCGCGCTTCCAGCGCGAGGGCCGGAGCGTGATCCTGGCGGCGGCCGACACGTTCCGGCCCGGTGCGGTCGAGCAGCTCCGGCTGTGGGGCGATCGCCTGGAGATTCCGGTCGTGGCTCAGCGTCCCGGCGCGGATCCCGCGGCGGTGGCCTTCGACGCGGTGGCCGCTGCGGATGCCCGGGGAACCGACGTCGTGATCGTTGACACCGCCGGACGCCTCCAGACCTCGCGCGACCTCATGGCCGAGCTGGCCAAGATCAAGCGGGTCATCGAGCGCCAACACCCGGACCAGCCGCGGCACGTCCTCCTCGTGCTGGACGCGACCATCGGCCAGAACGGGCTGTCTCAGGCCGAATCGTTCCTGTCCGACGCGGGGGTGACCGGCATCGTCCTGTCGAAGCTCGACGGCACGGCGAAGGGCGGCGTCGCCCTCGCCGTCCAGGATCGGTATGGCATTCCCATCGTGTTCACCGGCTTCGGCGAAGAGCTCGACGACCTGACGCCATTCAACCCCGACGCCTACATCGACTGGTTGCTGGCACCATGAGCGGTCACTGACCGATGTTTGACGCCCTTTCGACCCGTCTCCAGGACATCGCCGCGCGCCTGCGGGGCCAGGCCCGCCTCACGGAGGCAGACCTG
>CAWEPF010000006.1:0-453844 GCA_963810925.1 uncultured Chloroflexia bacterium
TAGCGCTGCGGATGGTGGCGGGGCTGACGTCGAGGCCGTATCGGCGGACGAGCGCCTGGGAGCCCACCGGCACCGCGGTCAGGACGTAGTCCTCGACCACGGCTCGCAGCACGGCCCGCTGCCGCTCGGTCAGGTCGACCGGCGGATGGGACGGCGAAGACGATTGCGGGGTTCGTTCTGGCATTGTGCTCAAAAGGTTAGCACTCTCATGGGTAGAGTGCTAATTCGACCGAGACTGATCGTACTGCGACCGCCAAACCGCTGTCAACGCGAGCCAGGGGTATAGGGAAAGCGGGTCGACTGAACACCCGGGCGCGCCTGAGTTTTGCCTCGCTCAGGCGCTGGACACGCCGTCGCCGACCGCGACTGGTTCCGACGCGCCGGTCACGAGACCGATGACGACACCGATTCCGGTCGCCACGAGGACCAGCAGGGCGACGAACTCCGGCGCGTAGCCGACTCCCGAAAGGCGCCACGGCTCACCTTGTAACCAGCCGGCCGGCCATTGGGTGATCCCGAGCCAGGCCACGGTCGCGAGGTGGCCGGCAACATAGACCCCCGTCAGAACGCCGACAGCTGTTGCGCGGGCGAGGCGGGGCGGCGTCCGAGTCCGGAGCGCCAGCCAGGCGACGTCGGCGGCCACGCCGGCCAGGAGAGCCGCGGGCAGAAAGGCCCAGGCCGCCGATTGGCCCAGGCCTAGGGCCACGACGGCCGCGGCCCCGACCAGGACGGTCAGGGACCCCGGGCGAACCGCGTTGCCCACGAACAGGAGCGCTGCGCCGAGAGCCAGGAGCACGCTCTGGACGACGAGGGCCGCCAGGCCGAGGCGCTCGCGAAAGAAGGGGCTGACGGCGGCAGATTGGTACGCAGCCGCGGCGTAGATGATCTGGCCGTCGCGGGCGACCGTCGGCCCGCCCATCGCATCCATGGAGCTCGGGTTTCGGGTCAGGTTCTGCTCCTGGGATCCGTCCAAAGCAACGGAGTAGACCTCCCCGTCGGCATCCTGGTGGCTCTCGTAGACGAGGGTCCGTCCATCTGGCGACCAGTCGGGGATCACGATCGCGCCCACTGCCCGATGGACCAGCCGCTGTCCGGAGCCGTCGGGGGCCACGACCGAGAGCCCAAAGTCTCCTGCCTCGTCCGATGTGTAGGCGATGAGCTGGCTGTCGGGCGACCAGGCGGCATCGGCGTACCGTGGGTGATCGACGATCTTGTGCGCGTCGGTCCCGTCGGCGTTCGCGACGTAGATGCCGAACCCGTCGCGGTCCGAGGAGAACAGGAGACGCTCCCCATCCGGCGACCACTGGCCGGCATACGAGTCCGCCTCGCTGTCCATCAGACGCTCCGGCGGCGCGGAGCCGTCGGCCGCGATCCACCACAGCTGGAAGACGGCGTTGCCGGGGTTCCAGCCGAACAGGACCCGCTCTCCGTCCGGCGACCAGCTGGGCTGGTTGACGATGCCCTCGGTCAGGAGGTCGACACGCTCGCCCGTGTGGAGGTCGATGACCGCCAGGGTCTGCGGCACTTCCCCCTCCTCGGGCCACAGTTTGACCGCGACCCGCGTCCCGTCGGGTGACACGGCCGGCGACCGCTCGTCGACGTCGGAAATGGTGAGCCGGGTCTGGCCGGATCCATCCGCCGCCATGCGGTACAGCTCGGCAGCCGGGGGTCGCGCGAGAGCCGGGTCGACGGCGACGGCCCAGACCGGGGCCCAGGCGTTGGCGACCGGCACGAAGGCCAGCACCGCGCCAATGGCAGCGCCGACCAGCGCCGCCACCAGGAACGCGACCGACCTGACCGTGACCCGCATGGGGCGAGCCTAGCACCACGAATTCGGCGCCGGCGGACGCCGGCCGGTGTCAGTCGACCCGCTCCCCCCAAAACCCCCTCAACGCGGGGCGGCGCGGGCTCGCGCGGCAGCGGCGATCCTGTCGACGTAGGGGAGGAACGGGGTCTGCGGACCGAGGAAGGCCTCGTACCGCTTCCGCGCCTCGGTGACCAGGGCCTCACCCTCGGCGGTGCGGCCATGGGCGATGTGGAACGCGCCGTACGCCAGCTCGACGGCCGCTCGATCGATCTGGAAGGCGGTGGTCTCGATCACCGCCGCCGCCTCGGCGAAGAGCTCCGCAGCCTCCGCCTCCCGGTCCTGGGCGTCGCGGACCATGGCCAGCACGTGGTGGACGCTGGCGGTCGCAAGGGCGTCATCAGCGACAACGATCTCGAGGGCATGCTCGGCATGCGTGGCTGCTCCGGCGATATCGCCAGCGGCGAGGAGGGCTTGGGCCATCCGGCGTTCCGCCGCGGGCATCATCCAGGCGTGGCCCAGGCGGCTCACGAAGGCAACGAGCTCCTCCGCCCAGGCGATGGACTGGATGGACTCCCCGGTCACGAGGTCGATCTCGGCCAGCGAGACCAGCGAGCCATAGCGCAGGTCGAAATCGCCGACCTCCTCCCCCACCTCGGCCGCGCGACGCAGTAGGTCCCGACCTGCGGGGATATCAACACCGTATTGCGTCAGGTATTGGCCCTGGGACTTCCAGACCCCGGCCTGCGTGACGAGGCTCAATTCGAGGGCGCTCTCGACCGTTCGCTCCAGGAGGCGCTCCGCCTCCTCGCGACGGCCGAGCTCGAACAGGACGTGAATGATTCGTTGCCGGGCCCGCGTCTCGCGCCCGGCGTCTCCCGCCGCGCGAGCCAGGTCGGCGGCCTCCCGCCAGACGTCCAGGGCCGCGGGCAGATCGGCCGCGAGCCAGCTGTTGAAGCCGAGGTAGTACACGAGATCGGACTCGTGGACGACGTCTCCCACGGACTGGAGGTCCGCACGCGCTTCCTGGAGGATCTCGAATGCGCGGCTGCGGTCGTGGTCCCCTTCGCTGACGGCGGCGTCGAGGCCCAGCCGCAGGAGCGCCCGCCCGCGCAGGTCCCGACGATCGAGGGCCTCGGCCTGATCAACCAGCGCGGCGCCGATCTCCCGCCCGCGCGCGAACTCGCCGCGTTCGAACAGGGCTTCGACCAAGAGGGCTTCCAGCTCCGCCCGGGCGTCCGGCGAAGGCGGATCCAGGGCCAGTGCACGGTCAGCGAACGCGATGACGGCGGGCAGGTCGTCACGCTCGGCGGCCTTGTCGGCGCTCCGCCGGAGCGCATCGGTCGCCTGGTCTCGCAGGCTGGGATCGGCTTTGCCGTTCAGCTCGGTCAGGAGGCGGACGGCCTGCTCCAGGTGATGGGCCTCGATCTCGACGAACTCATCGCGGCGATCGCCCGCCCAGTCCGTGAGCCAGGCCACGGTCCGCTGGTGGAGCTCGGCCCGGCGCGCCTTGGGCAGCGACTCGTACGCGACGTCGCGAATGATCACGTGCTTGAAGCGATAGGACGGGTCGTCGGCCGGCTCCTCGCTCACGATGTCGCGCAGGACGGCCTGCTCCAGCGGCATCTCGACCGGCTCGTCCATGAGGGTGGCCACGGCCGACCGCTGGAAGACCCGACCGATGACCGATGCACCCTGCAGCACCGATCGCTCCTCCCGCGGGAGGGCGTCGAGGCGGGCCCGGATGAGGGCCTCGATCGTCTCCGGCACGGCGACCTCGTGGACGGCATCGGTCGCGACCCAGTGCCCGTCCTGCTCGACGATCGCGCCGCGCTCCAGGAGCATCCGGACCGTCTCCTCCACGAACAGCGGATTCCCCTCCGCGCGGTCGAGCACCTGCTCGCGGAACTCCGGCGGCAGCCCGCCGGCGGTGAGGAGCGCGTCCACCAGGGCGGAGGTCTCTTCCCGGGTCAGCGGCTCGAGCTGCAGGCGGCTGGCCTCCATCCGGCCCGAGCCCCAGCCGGGTCGGCGGTCGTACAGGTCGGGACGGGCCAGGCACACGATGAGGATCGGTCTGTCGCGAATCCAGGTGGCCGCGTACTCGAGCAGGTCCAGGAGCGGCGGCTCCGCCCAATGGATGTCCTCGACCACCAGGAGGACGGGCCGCTCCGCGGACGCGGCCTCAAGCAGGCGCCGGAAGGCCAGCGCGATGTCGCGGTCCACCGATTCCCCGCTGACCGGTGCGGCGGGCACCAGACCGATGGCGAAGGCCAGGCGCTCGGCGGTCTCGTCGTCCGGTGCGGCCGCGTGGATGCGCTCGAGCGCTTCGGCCGAGCTGAGTTCCGCGGTGACGCCCGACAGGCCGCGCACGATCTCGCCCAGCGGCCAGTAGGTGATGCCCTCGCCGTACGGGAGGCAGCGGCCGCGCAGGAGGTGCCAGTCATCGGTTCGGAGCTCCTCGCCCAGCTCGCGAACGAGGCGGCTCTTGCCGACGCCGGGCAGGCCGAGAATCGTGAACAGGATCGCCTTCCGCTCGGTCCGGGCGCGCCGGGCGGCCTCGCGCAGGAGCTGGAGCTCCTCGTCGCGCCCGGTGAGCGGGGCCGTGTGGCCCACGATCCCGCGGACCGTGACGCCCGGCTCCACGCGGACCTCGACCGCGCGCCAGATGGAGACCGGCTCCGCCTTGCCCTTGATGTCGTGCGTGCCCGCCGGTTCGTAGGTCACCGCACCGGCGGTCGCCTCGTGGACGACGGGGCCGACCATCACCTCGCCGGGACCAGCGTGCTCCTCCAGCCGCGCCGCCAGGTTCAGGACGTCGCCGGTGGCCATCGTCGAACCGCCGAACGGGTCACCGGTCACCACTTCGCCGGATTCGACCCCGATCCGGGCCTGCAGGGTGATCCCGTGGCGATCGGCGGCTTCGGGAGCGAGCTCCGCCAGGGCGTTCAGGACCGCGAACGCGGCTCGCACCGCGCGTTCCGGGTCGTCCTCGTGGGCCTGCTGGAGGCCGAACATGGCCATGATCGCGTCGCCGCGGAACTGCTCCGCGCTTCCGCCGTAGCGGCGGATCTCGGCGATGGCCCGCTCGAAGAACTGCGAGACCACGGCCCGGACCACTTCCGGGTCGTGCTGGTCCGACAGGGCCGTGGACGACACGAGATCGGCGAACAGCGCGGTCACGTGGCGCCGCTCCTCGGCTCCCACCCGCGTCACGAGGGCATGGCCACAATTCGCGCAGAACCGCGCATCGTCCGCATTGGGCCGGCCGCAGTTGGGGCAGGGCGTCATGCGATCCGAGTGTACGGCCGCCGCGGCCGGCGGAAGTCCGATTGGCCCCGCGCAGCGCCCCGAACCTTCCCAGGGTCGGGCGGCGCTCTAGACTCGCATGGTGACCCTTGCGGCTCCGCGGCGTTCGGTCTGTGCCTGCTGTCCGTGACCCTGTGCCTGGGCGTGACTGCCTGCGCGGGCTCGCCGGCGGAACGCGCAACGCCGAGCGGCGCAGAGAGCACGCCCGGCAGCGCGATCCCATCGGCTTCCACGCCGCTGCTGCACACGATCGCCGCGAGCGACTTCTACTACCCGGCGGCCGACCTGATCGGGAGTGCCGCACCGGGCGACATCATCGACTCCGTCGAGATCGTGGCCCCGGCTGGCGTGCGGGCGTGGACGATCGTGTACGGGTCAACCGGACTGGATGGAGAGCCCGTGGCCGTCAGCGGTCTCGTCCTCGCCCCGGCCGACCCTCCCAGCGGGAGCGGGTATCCGGTCATCGGCTGGGCACATGGCACGACCGGCATTGCCGATGTATGTGCCCCATCGCGAAGTGGCGCAAGCGGTGGACCAATCGACCTGGCGGTGGCCGGCTACGTGATCAGTGCCACGGACTACGAGGGGCTCGGCACCGACGGGATCCACCCATACATCGTGGGCGTTTCGGAGGGCAGATCGGTGCTCGACTCGATTCGTGCCGCCCAGAATCTGCCGGAGGCACACGCCGGGGCAGCGAGCGTGATCGTCGGTCTTTCGCAGGGCGGGCACGCCACCTTGTGGGCTGGGCAGCTGGAACCCACGTATGCATCAGAACTCGATGTTCGCGGCGCGCTGGCGGGGTCGCCCCCCACGGATCTCTCGGCGTTCGCGAGCTGGACCTTCGATGCGGCCGGCCAGGGGGAGATCAATACGACCTTCGCGCCGGTGATGGTGTACGGCGTGTGGAGCGAAATCTACGGGCTGTCGCCCTCGTTCCTGACCGACGAGGGTCAGCGGATCGCAGCCACCGTTGCCGACGGATGCGATCCATCGGGCCTGACAGCGAACCCGTACGTTTCCGACCCGAGCCTCGACCTTGAGTGGAATCAGCGCCTGGTGGAGAACTCACCGGGGGCCACCCGGACCGATGTGCCCTATCTGGTGATTTCCGCGACGGACGATCTACAGGTCTCATACGACACCCAGGTTGCCGGCGTGAACGCGATGTGCGCCGTCGGCGACACGATTGAGCTGCGGACCGTGACCGGCGGTCACGACGCCATGTTCTCGTCGCCCGCGGTGTGGAGCGCGGCCCTGGATTGGATCGAGGCGCGATTCGCGGGGGCGGCGGCCAGCTCGACCTGCGGCCCGAACTGAGCTAGACCGTGGTCAGATGCGCTGCATCCTCAATCGACCGCCCGCGAAGGCGAAGATGCCCATCGTCACGGCGAAATGGCCGACCATGGCGGGAATCACGGTCCCGGTGTTGATCGTGACCATGCCGCACGCGTAGCCCAGCAGGAACGCGACGGCCACGAAATACCAGTCGCGCTCGCGCCACACCCGTCGGTGCGCGAGCCCGAACAGCACGGCCTGGAGCGCCACCGCGAGTCCGGGGTCCAGCCCGCCGGCGATCATCAGACCCAGGATCACCGAGCGGAACTGGAGCTCCTCCGCCACCGCGTTGAGGCCCGCGGCCAGGCTCCGGCTGGGGAGCATCTCGAGGGGAAGCGGAATGAGGGCCCGGAACCGGAGCAGCGCGAGGGCGGCCCCGTTCAGGATGCCCACCACGGCAAACAGGAGCATGGCCGGGAAGATCTCGCTGACGTCGCCGCCCACGAGGAACAGCGACGCCCGACCGCTCGGCAGGATGAGGATGATGCCCGCCGTGAACAGCAGGACCAGTCCGTAGTACGAGAGCGGCCCCATCCAGCGCGATCGGCTCTGGAAGTAGTCGCTGCGCATGATCCGCTCCTGGTCGAACCGGAGCACGACCATGAACACGGTCATCCCGATCGCGATCGCCTGACGCAGGGCGTCGCCGAATTCACCCATTCGGTGTCTCGTTCATGCGAAGCACGGCCAGGAACGCCTCCTGCGGGATCTCGACCGAGCCGACCCGCTTCATGCGCTGCTTGCCCTCCTTCTGCTTCTCGAGCAGCTTGCGCTTGCGCGTGATGTCACCGCCGTAGCACTTGGCGATGACGTCCTTGCGATAGGCCCGGATCGTCTCGCGGCTGATGATATTGGAACCGATAGCCGCCTGGACCGGTACCGCGAACGACTGGCGCGGGATGAGCGCCTTCAGCTGTTCGACCAGGGCACGACCGATGCGGAGCGCGTTGGACCGATGCACGATGAGGCTCAGCGCATCCACCGGCTCGCCGTTGACGAGGATGTCGAGCTTGACGAGGTCCGCGGACCGATAGCCGATGAACGTGTAGTCCAGGCTCGCGTAGCCGCTGGATCGGCCCTTCAGCTGGTCGTAGTAGTCCACGATCAGCTCGGCCAGCGGCATCTCGAAGTGGAGGTTGACCCGGCGCGGGTCGAGGTACTCCATGGTCCCGAACGTGCCGCGGCGGGAGGTGGTCAGCTCCATCACCGGCCCCACGTAGTCGGTGGGGGTGATGACCTGGAGGCTGACCCACGGCTCGGAGATGGTCTCGATCACGCCCGGGTCCGGCATCTGCGCAGGGTTGTCGATCACCAGCTCTGCGCCCCCGTGGCGGACGATGTGGTACTCGACCGACGGGGCCGAGGCGATGAGGTCCAGGTCGAACTCGCGCTCGAGTCGCTCCTGGACGATCTCCATGTGGAGCAGGCCCAGGAACCCGCACCGGAACCCGTGGCCCAGGGCCACGCTCGACTCGGGCTCCCACACGAACGACCCGTCGTTGAGGTGGAGCTTGTCGAGCGCGTCGCGGAGGAGCGGGTACTCGTCGCCGCGCATCGGGTAGATCCCCGCGAACACGAGCGGGAGCGCGGGCCGATAGCCGGGGAGCGGCTCCGGGGCGGGATGCCGGAACGTGGTCAGCGTGTCCCCCACCCGGGCGTCGGCGATGGATTTCAGGCCGGTGGCCACGTAGCCGACCTCCCCCGCGGTCAGCGCCGGGGCCGAGACCGGTTGTGGGCGGAACCAGCCCAGCTCGAGGATGTCCGAGGTCAGGCCGGTGGCCATGAACCGGATCTTGTCGTGGGCCCGCAGCGTTCCGTTGGCCAGGCGGACGTACGCCACCACGCCCTTGTAGGCGTCGTAGTGGCTGTCGAAGACGAGCGCCTGGAGGGGCGCCTCGGGATCACCGGGCGGCGGCGGGATGCGGGTCACGATCGCTTCGAGGATGGCCTCCACCCCGGTTCCCTCCTTGGCCGAGGCCAGGATCGCTTCCTCGCGGGGAATGGCCAGCGTCTCCTCGATCTCGGTCATGACCATGTCCGGCTCCGCGCTGGCCAGGTCCACCTTGTTGATGACCGGGATGATCACGAGGTCCTGGGCCATGGCCAGCTGGGCGTTGGCCAGGGTCTGGGCCTCGACCCCCTGGGTCGCGTCCACGACGAGCAGCGCGCCCTCGCAGGCCTGGAGGGATCGGCTCACCTCGTAGCTGAAGTCCACGTGTCCCGGGGTGTCGATCAGGTTCAGGACGTAGTCCAGCCCGTCCGCGGCGGTGTACTGGAGACGGACGGCCCGGGCCTTGATCGTGATCCCCTTCTCGCGCTCCAGGTCCATGGAGTCGAGGACCTGGCTCGTCATCTGGCGCGGATCGATGGTGTGGGTAGCCTCGAGCAACCGATCGGCAAGAGTGCTCTTGCCGTGGTCGATGTGGGCGACGATCGAGAAGTTGCGGATCCGCTCGCGGCTGGTCACGGGCGGAGAGTCTAGCCGGGCGCTCGCCCGGACCCCTACCGGGTGCCGACCAGGACCACCCCGTTCACGGTCTGGTAGTTGCTGACGTACGTGTCGCTGTGGATGACCGCGCCGCTCGCGCCATCGGTCACGGTCCGGGTGACGCTCACGTTGAAGCCGTTGTGGATGTACTCCACCCGGCTGCTCTGGCCCTTGGCCAGGGTCGAGGTGTACTCGACCGTGTCGTGGCCGTAGGTCCGGTTCCAGATGACCGGGCTCGAGAAGGTCACCTTGCGGTTGATGACCATCCCCCACAGGTCGAACCGGACCACGCCCGGCGAGGTGTAGGCCTTGATGATGAGCGGCGTGTCGGTGTCGTTGGTGAAGCCCATCGACTGGCTGAACGTATCGGTCGCGAACACGGTCGCGTCCAGGCCCATGGGGTATCGGTCGATGTAGTAGTAGTGGTTCGCGCGCGCGTCCATCTGGAGCCCGGCCCGCAGCGCGGTGTTGAACAGGGTGGTGGACGTGGAGCAGATGCCGCCACCGATCGCCTGGTCGCCGGTGCTCCGCCCGTCGATGATCGCGCCGCCGTACGAGTAGCCCCGCTCGAAGGTCACCGGACCGATGTCGCGCCAGAAGTCGAAGTTCTCGCCCGGCAGGATCACCATCCCGTCCAGGTCCCGGGCCGGAATCGAGATGTTGTTGCCCCATCCGTTGCCCGCCGCTGGAACGTAGTACGTGGTCCAGGTCGACAGGCGGATGAGGTTGGGCAGCACTTCCTGGGCGGCGGCCGTGGTCAGGCTGGGGTCCACGAACGAGCCGGCCAGGGCTGCCGATGCCGTGGGAATGCCGCGGCCCCGTTGCTGGAGCGCCTGCGTCACCGAGCTCAGGGTGGCGGCCGCGTTCAGGTCGCGCCCCGGCACGGCGGCGACCACGCTCGTGGGCCCCGTGGCGTTGAACGCGAACGAGGCGTTCACCGGATCGCGGTGGATGGTGATGGCCAGCTGGTCCATGGCCGTCCCGAGCACCGTCTGGTTGAGGATCACCCCGTAGGACTCGTCCTCGGTCGTCCCGAAGGTGACGGCGGCCTGGATGTCGGCCGGGGCAAGGGCGTACTGATCGGTGCCATCGGTGAGGGCCAGTGGCGTGGCCCACATCGCCCGGGCCGCGGCCGCCGCTTCCGCCGCCTGGAGCTGGGTCACGGTGAACGGGACCGGGTCCGAGGTCAGGGTCACGGCCTGGTCGTCGCCGGTGGGCGTCATCAACGCGCCGACCAGGGCCGCGCGGATCGCGTCCGGATGGAGGTGGCTGCCGTTCTGGGGGAGGGTGATGGCATACGTCCCGTCGGGGTTCACGACCACCGCAGCGTCCCGGGGTCGCGCAAAGGCGCGGGTCGCGGTGTCCACCACCAGCCGGTCGAGCGCGGTGCCGTCCACGGTCACCGCGTCGGAGATGGGGGTGCCGACCACGAGGCTGGCCAGGCGCTGCTGGCCGTCGGTCCACGGGTCGCCCGAGCGGCCCACGGCCATGGCGGCTGCGACCAGCCCCGCGTAGTCGTGGTCGCGCCCCAGCTGGGAATAGGCGACATCGGTCGTGTTCCCGTCCAGGGAAATGGCGAGCGAGCCGGCGGCGTAGCTGGGCAGGGTGTCCGCCAGGCGCGATTCGGCCTCCGCCGCGGTGAGCAGACCGACGTCCACACCGGCAACCTCCACCCTGGGCATGACCCGGCCCTGGAGGAGGAGGCCCATCCCGCCCGCGGCGAGGACCGGGATGGCGAGCGCGCCAAGCAGCACACCGATCGCGAACAGGCCGGCCACGGCCAGTCGGGGCAGTGCGTCAGAACGGGGGGCGAGATCAGCGCCGGGAGTCGCGACGGCGGGGGTGCGCATAGGGCTCTGCACGCGATTGTCGCCGAATCTGCTGATGGGTGTCGAGACGACCTCGGTGCTATACTCCGCCGCCGATCGGCCCCCGATCGATGCCCCATCGCCCACACGAGGATGGCCCATTCGTGGCACGCAAGGCCCGCACCTGGAAAGGCGCCCGCACTCCGTCCGCGCTGAAGCGCGCTCGGCAGGCCCAGCGACGCCGCGCCGTGAACCGGCGCGCGCGGAGCGAAGCCAAGACGCTCGTCCAGCAGGCAGCCGGGGTGGCCACCGGTCGGACCGAGGGTGACGCCACGACCGCGGTCGCGGCCGCCATCAGCGCGCTCGACAAGGCCGCCGAGAAGGGGATCATTCACCCGAACAACGCCGCGCGGCGCAAGAGCCGGCTGATGGCCAAGGTCAACGCCGCACACGCGCTCGAGGACCAGGCCGGCGCGAGCCCCCGTCGCAAGACGGCCGCGAGCAAGACCGAGCAGCGCAAGAAGGTTGCTGCCGCCAAGGCGTCGAAGGCGTCTGCCGCCCGCTCGGCTGACCGACCCCGCACCGCGGCCGGCAAGGCCCGGGTCGCCGTTACGCGGGCAACCCGCGAGACGTCGGCCGCCCAGCGCCGCTCAACCAAGGCGTCCGAGAAGCCGGCCGAGTCCGCGGCCGAGTCCGCCCCAGAGGGCAGCGACTCCCAGGCCTAGCCTCCGGCCGCTCGCGGAAACGCCGAACGGCCCGCGTAGACGGCTCGCTCCCCCAGCTCCTCCTCGATCCGCAGCAGGCGGTTGTACTTCGCCGTTCGCTCGGAGCGGCTCATGCTCCCGGTCTTGATCTGGCCGCTCCCGGTGGCCACCGCGAGATCCGCGATGAACGTGTCCTCGGTCTCGCCCGACCGATGGCTGATGACCACGCCCCAACCCGCGTCCTGCGCGGTCCGGACCGCGGCCCGTGCCTCGCTCAACGTCCCGACCTGGTTGACCTTGACCAGGATGGCGTTCGCCGCGTGCTCACCGATGGCCCGCTCCAGCCGCGCCTGGTTCGTGACCAGCAGGTCGTCGCCCACCAGCTGCAGCCGCTCCCCGAGCTGCGCGGTGAGGGCGGCCCAGCCGGACCAGTCGTCCTCGGCCAGGCCGTCCTCGAGGCTCAGAATGGGATACCGATCCGCCCAGTCCCCCCATAGACCGATGAGCTCGGCCACGGTCAAGGTTCGATTCTCGGTGGCGAGCCGATAGCCCGCGTCGCTGAACAGCTCGCTCGCGGCCGGGTCGAGGGCAATCGCCACCTGCTCGCCGGGGCGATACCCCGCGCGGCCGATGGCCTCAACCACCAGCTCGATGGCCGCCTCGTTGCTGGGCAGGGCCGGCCCGTAGCCGCCCTCGTCCCCCACCGCCGTGGGCAGGCCCCGCTCGCGCAGGAGCGCGCCCAGGGCGTGGAACGTCTCGGCCGCCCAGCGCAGCCCCTCGCGGAAGGTGGGCGCGCCCAGCGGGACGATCATGAACTCCTGGAAATCGGTGCCGCCGTCCACGTGCCGGCCGCCATTCAGGATGTTCACCTGGGGCACCGGGAGCGTCGCCGCCTCGGCGCCGCCCAGGTATCGGTACAGCGGCTGGCCAGCCGATGCGGCCGCTGCGCGCGCCACGGCCAGGGAGGTGCCCAGGATGGCGTTCGCCCCCAGCCGTCCCTTGTTCGGGGTCCTGTCCAGCGCAACCAGCACCTCGTCCAGCCCGACCTGGTCGGTGGCATCCCGTCCCAAGATCGCGCCCGCGATCTCGCCGTTCACGTTGGTCACCGCCCGGAGCACGCCCTTCCCGCCGAAGCGCGCCGGGTCGCCGTCGCGCAGCTCCACCGCCTCGTGGCTCCCGGTGCTCGCCCCGCTGGGCACCGCAGCGGCCCCCGCCGCGCCATCGGTCAGCGTCACCTCGACCTCGACGGTCGGGTTCCCCCGCGAATCGAGGATCTCGCGGGCGCTCACCCGCGCGACGGCGCGATCGGTCATGGGCGGTCGAGCAGGGCGGCCACGCCGGGCAGCGTGCGCCCTTCCACGAATTCGAGCGAGGCGCCGCCGCCGGTGCTCACGTGGCTCATCTTCTCGCTCAATCCGAGCAGCTGGACCGCCGCCACGGAGTCCCCGCCGCCGACCACGGTGATCACGCCGGACTTCGTCCGAGCGGCGATGGCCTCCGCGATCGCGTTCGTGCCATCGGCAAAGGCCGGCACCTCGAAGATGCCCATCGGTCCATTCCAGAAGATCGTCTTGGCCGACTGGAGCGCCTCGCGGTACTTCGACACCGTCTGTGGACCGATGTCGACCACCATCCAGTCCTTGGGCACCGCGTTGACCGATACGACCTCGTGGGGCGCCCGATGGTGGATCTGCGCCGCGACCACGAGGTCGGTGGGCAGGAGAAGCCGCATCCTCCGCCGGCGGGCCTCGTTCATGATCTCGTTCGCAGCCTCGAGCTGCTCGGTCTCGACCAGGCTCTTGCCCATCTCGACGCCCTTCGCGGCGAGGAACGTGTTGGCCATCCCTCCCCCCACCAGGATCGCCTGGCAGCGGGTCAGCAGGACCCGCAGCACGCTCAGCTTGTCACTGATCTTGGCCCCGCCGATGACCGTGTGGAACGGCCGCGGCGGCTTGTCGAGCAGCCGCGACAGCGCGTTCACCTCCCGCTCGAGGAGGAGCCCGGCCACGGCCGGCAGGAAGTGGGTGATTCCCTCGGTCGAGGCGTGCGCGCGATGCGCGGAGCCGAACGCGTCGTTCACGTACAGGTCGGCAAAGCCGGCCAGCGCCTCGGCAAAGGCGGGGTCGTTGGCTTCCTCGCCGGCGTGAAAGCGCAGGTTCTCGAGGAGCAGGAGGTCACCGGGGCGCAGCCTCTTGATCGCGTCCTGGACGCCGGGCCCCAGCGCATCGCCCGTCATGCGGACCGGGCGGCCCAGGAGCTGGCTCAGGCGGTCGGCCACCGGCTTGAGGCGGTACGCGTCGTTGACCTTGCCGTGGGGCCGGCCGAGGTGGCTGGCCATGATGACCGTCGCCCCGTGCTCGAGCAGGTAGACCAGGGTGGGGACGCTGGCCCGGATCCGCGTGTCGTCGGTGATCCGTCCGTCGTCCAGGGGAACGTTCAGATCGGCGCGCAGGAAGACCCGCTTGCCCTGGACGTCGACGTCGCGAACGGTCTGTTTGTGCAGCGGCCGGAACCGGGCGACCGTCACAGGCGGGCGCCCATGAACGCGGCCAGGTCCGCCACCCGGCAGCTGTAGCCCCACTCGTTGTCGTACCAGGCGATGACCTTGACCAGGTGGTCCCCGGTGGCCAGGGTCGAGAGCCCGTCCACGATGGAGGAGTGGTCGTCGCCCTTGAAGTCCATGCTGACCAGGGGCTCCTCGGTGTAGTCCAGCAGGCCATGCATCGGTCCCTCGGCGGCGGCCTTCAGCGCCGCGTTGGCTGATTCGACCGACACCGGCCTGGTGGTCTGGGCCACGAAGTCGATCACGCTGACCGTGGCCGTGGGGACGCGCAGTGAGAAGCCGTCGAAGCGGCCCTTCAGGCCGGGGATGACCAGCGCCAGGGCCTTGGCCGCTCCGGTGGTGGTGGGGATGATGTTCTGGCCCGCGGACCGCGCGCGACGGAGGTCCTTGTGGACGACGTCGAGCACCGGCTGGTCGTTCGTGTACGAGTGGACGGTCGTCATCAGGCCGTGCTCGATACCGAACGTGTCGAAGATGACCTTGGCGGGCAGCGCCAGCCCGTTGGTCGTGCACGAGGCGTTGCTGACGATGTGGTGGATCGCCGGGTCGTACATGCCCTCGTTCACGCCCAGGACCACGGTCAGGTCCTCGTTCTTGGCGGGCGCGGAGATGATGACCTTGCGGGCGCCGGCGTCGATGTGGGCGCGGGCCTTGTCGGCATCGGTGAAGACGCCGGTGGACTCGACCACCAGGTCGATCCCCTTCTCGGCCCACGGCAGCGCCGCCGGGTCCTTCTCGCTGAAGGTCGCGATCCTGTGGCCGTTGACCGTGATCTCGCCCTCGCCCGAGGTCACCTCCCCGTCGAAGCGGCCGTAGGTCGAGTCGTAGCGGAAGAGGTGGGCATTCGTGGCGGTGGGGGCCAGGTCGTTGAGCGCGACGACCTCGAGCTCGGACGGATGCCGCTCGAGGATGGCCCGCAGGGTCTGGCGGCCGATCCGGCCGAATCCGTTGATCGCAATGCGCGTGGTCATGAGGCACCTCCACCAAGTCTGTCTGCGACGAGATCCCAGCAACCGATGAGCGACACGTCGTCGCCGAAATACGGGCCGACCACCCGGCAGCGAGCCGCCGGGATGGCGAACGCCCGCCGGCCGATCTCCGCGCGCACGGCCTCATGCAGGTCGGGCCGGTGGTTGGCGATGGCCCCGCCCAGGACGATGACCTCCGGGTTGAGGATGTTCACGATCCCGGCGCAGACCGCTCCCACCGCACTCCAGGCGCGGGTGACGACCGCCAGGCAGGCTCCGTCGCCGGCATCAGCGGCGGCGCAGACCGCAGCCGCGTCCACCTCCGCTCCTTCAGCCACGAGGGACGCCAGGATCGGCGCGTCCCCCGATGCCAGCAGGGCGGCCCCGTCCCGCGCGAGCGCGGCGCCTGATGCGATGCCTTCGACGTGCCCCACGCCACCCTCCCCGTCCGGTGGACCGTCCAGCTCAACGATGAGGTGGCCCAGCTCGCCGGCCGTTCCGTCCGGACCGTGGAGGAGGTGGCCGTTCACGACCGCCGCGCCGCCGAACCCGGTGGAGAGGGTGATGTACACCGCGTGCTCGGCACCCTCGGCCGCCCCGTGGCGCCATTCGGCGAGCAGGGCCACGTTCGTGTCGCGGTCGAGCACGGCCGGCAGGCCCGTGGCCTCCGACACGTGGTCCGCGAGGGGAATGTCGATCCATCCCGGCAGATTGGGGAGCAGGTGGATCACGCCACGCCAGGGGTTCAGCGGGCCGGGCGAGGAAATCCCCACCGCCACCGGCGGTGGATCGCCCGCCGCGCGAGCGGCCGCGAGCACGGATAGGGCGGACGTGGATATGCGGTCGAGGACGCCTTCGACGCCGAGCGCAGGCACGGTGGCACTCACCTCGCGATGCGTGACGGTCAGGTCGGGACGGAGATAGGCCGATCGAATGCGGGTGCCGCCCAGGTCGATGGCCAGGATGGGGTCCCGGCCGGCATGCACGGCCGACATTCTACCGACCGAAGACAGATCGGCCGCCGAGCGGGGCTCGGCGGCCGGTGAGGCGTTGACTGGACAGGCGGCCGTCGCGGCCGCCCGTCCGACCGAGTCTCGCGCTCAGCCTCCGATCTTGAACATCTTGGTCCCGCACACGGGACAGATGCCCTGCGTCGCAGGCTTGCCGTTCTTCATCGTGATCTTGTGATCATCTTTCATGGTGCGCTTGGTCTTGCACTTGACGCAGTAGCCGTCGGTCGCCATCGGTCCTGGGCCTCCTCAGTCTTAGGTGGTGGTTGTCGACCCGCCGTCCTGGTCATTCACCCACAGGCGGTGGATCCCGGTCAGACCGGCATCGATGCAGCGAGCCTCCGCGGCCTCCTTGTCCGCGCCTTCAATGAAGCTCCCGTCGGTTCGCTGCGCGTAGACCGCACAAACGGTTCCTGCGCGCGAACCGGCCAGGCCCGCCAACACGAATAGTGCCGACGACTCCATTTCGAGGTTCATGACACCTTGATGTCTGAGCTCCTCGGTGAGATCAGGATAGCGAACCGGGAGCGTGCGCATCGCCCTTCCCTGCGGAGCGAAAAACCCGGGCGCGGTGGCGGTGATTCCCACGTGGTGGGCATAGCCCAGCTGCTGGCAGGCGTGCTCGAGGGCCCGCACCACGTCGCGGTGGGCGATGGCCGGGTATCCGGGGTGGACGTAGAAGTCGGTCGTGTTCTCCAGGCGAACCGCTCCGGTGGACACGACGAGGTCTCCCAGACCGATGAACGCCTGCAGCCCGCCGGACGAACCGATGCGCACGAAGGTGGGGTGATCGGTGATCTCGAGGACCTCCGCGAGCACGATCTCGATGTTGTCGGGGCCCATCCCGGTGGACATGACCGAGAGCGGCATGCCGCGGAAGACGCCGGTCGCGGTGGTGATCTCCCGGTTGCTGCGCTCGAGGTCCACGTGGTCGAAGCGCTCGCTGACCTTGCCCACTCGGCTCGGGTCGCCCACGAGCAGGACGTACTCGGCCAGCTCGCCCCGCTCGAGGGCGATGTGGTACTGCCGCGATCCCGTGTGCGGTGTGTCGGCGGCGGTCGGCTCCCTCACGGGGCGGGAGTATACGACTCGTCCTCCTCGATTCCGGCTTCGAGCCTACCGTGTCGCGCTCGCTCGACGGCCAGCCGGGCGGTCGTCGCGGCCCGGGTCATGGTCCCCGTCCGCCACGCGAGGGCCAGCAGACCCGCCACGCCGCCCAGGCCCGCGGCGAGCGGCAGCGGGATGGTGGAGATCGGGAGGCGAGCCTTGGCGGCCTGGCTCACGTCCGGCGACGCGCCGAGGGTCGAGCTGGGCAGCGGCCGGGGACTGTGCGCGCTGAGGTTGGGCGGCCCGACGGGCGCGACCACGAACGGGGTGAGCGGCTTGGATGGCGGCCCGTGGGTGGGCTTGGGCTTCGGCGTGGGGGCCGTGCCGGAACCGGAGCCGGGCCGCGGCCGAGCGACGATGGTGACGTCGTTCGCGTCTCGGGGCCACAGGCGATACCCGGCGGTGGGCGCCGAGCCCGTCGTCTGCTGACCCACCACCGCTCGCAGCTCCACCCAAGCCCCCGCAGGAACGTGGCGGGCGGTGATCCCCACGGTCGGCACGACCGCCACCCGGACTTCGCCGCTCCCATCGTTGAGCGTGAAGGACAGGCCGCCGCCGCTCGTGCGTCGCGGGCCATCGCGGACGAGGCCGCGCACCACGACCAGGGTCGCCTCGTCGGACTCGCCCACCGCTCCCGTCGCACGACGGGTGGGAGCAGGCTCCGCCTGGTGCCCAATGACCACGGGTCGCGCGGTGACCCGCAGGCTCAGCATCCCGGACTTGGTGGATCGGATCCCGGTCAGCTCGAGCAGCTGCCCGCGGGTCAGGCGACCAACCGCCGGTCCGGTGCGGACCAGGATCGCCCCGCTCGGATCCGCGATCACCGCCGTGGTTGCGTCAACCAGGCCGGTCGGCAGGGTGATGACCCCGCGCACGCGCAGCGTGGCCCCGACCGCCGCGCGGCGGGCCTCGTCAATGGTCACCAGCGGAATCGACGCCGACGAAGCCGAGGGACTGCCGCTCGGCGATGCCGAGGAGCTGTTTGACGCCGTTGTCGTGGGACTCGCGCCGGCGATTCGGAGATGCGCTCGGGGTCGGGCTGGGCGTCGGTGTTGCCGGCAGGACAACGGCAATCACGTCGGCGGCGTCCCGAGGCTGGACCCGGTATCCCTCGGATCCGGTGCCCGAGGAATCGCGCTGGCCGAGTACGCCGATCACCGAGAGCGTGACGTCCTTCAGCCACGTGTCGGTGTCGATGCCCGTGGCCGGGCTCACCAGCACCCGGATCGGTCCGGAACCGTCGTCGATTTCGAACGCCAGGCCTGCGCTCAGGCTCGTGGGGGCACCCTGGATCTGGCCGGTGAGACCGATGAGCTGACCTTCGGCGACCTCGACGACGCTCCCGGTGGCCAGCTCGACCGGCGCGGGAGAGGCGCCAGGACCGAGGACGGTTATCGCGGCCGCATCCGCTCGCAGGGTTCGCTGGGCGTATCGGTCGTCCACGACGCCGGTGACGAGCAGAGCCACACCGCGGGGGAAGGCGCCGTCGGTGACGATCACCGCAATCCCGCCCGTGGAGTCGGCGAGGTAGCCGCCGCCCTCGGTAAACGCGGAATCCGTCAGGGAAACCCCGACAACTGTGGCGGTGCTCCCATCGGGCAGGGCGCGGGCCTCGGCCACGGTGAGCGGCGCCGGCGTGGGGGTTGGCGTGGGGGTCGCGGTCGGCGACGGCGTAGGCGTTGGCGTGGGCGAGGGGCTCGCCGTTGGCGTCGGTGAAGGCGTCGCTGTCGCAGTCGCGGCTGCGCTCGGGGATGGCGACCCCGATGCCGATCCGGACGAGCTGCTCGACGGCTCGGGCGTGACCGACGGGGACTCCGTTGGGGTCGCGGAGGCGCTGGGCGTCATGGTGGGAACGGGAATGGAGCCGCTGTTCTGCGGATCGGGAGCGACCCGAATGACGAAGTCCACCACGTTGTTGTCGGTGTCCTGACCCGATCCGGCACCACCGCCCGGCAACCGCTCCAGGCTCGACCCGGATGGCGGCGCGGGCGCCGGGCTGATCTCGAGCCACGTGCTGGCGGCCGTTCCCCAGCCGACGGCGTCGATGGCCGAGGTGCTTCCCACCGCCCGCAGGGCGAGGCTGCCACCGGTCGCGGCCAGCCCGTTGGCATAGGTAACGTCGGCAATACCGGCAAACAGGCCCGCCTCGTTGGCGACCAGCACGTGCGCGCCCGGCTGAATGGCCGCCCCGGCGCCCCACAGCGCCTTGCGGGTCACTGTCGCGCCGCTGGCGGTCACATAGACAAGCTCAAGGCCATCGAGCGTCAACGGAGCGGCGCTCGGGTTGTACAGCTCCGCGAACTCGTCCGACGCGCTGGCACCCCCGGTCTGCAGCTCCGAGATGACGAGATGGCCGACTGTTGCCATGCCTGCCGCGTCGCCCTGGACCGACACGGCACGGACCGCACCGGACAGGAGCGCCGACGCGACGAGGGCGACGAGCGCCACGGGACCGATGAACCGATGGAGCGGGCGGGCGGCAGCGAACGACATGGAGCTCCCCTGGAGGAGGCGAGCAGACCGATGGCGTCGCCCGGGTGACGCGAACGGAAAGGATCGGTCCCCGGGATTACCAACTGATTAGGCGGCGCGTACAATCCGCGGCCGATGCCCAGCAGCCGCTCTCGCTCCGAGCAGGAACGCGCCGAAGCCCGTCGGCGCGCGCGCTACGCCGCCCAGGGGAAGGAACCGCTTCCCGGTACCGAGCCTCCCGCGCAGGCCGCAACGACGGCCACCGCCCCGTCGCCAGGTCTCCTGGGCCGAATCTTCCCGCCGGCTCCGCCGCTTCCCGGCAAGGGAGATCCGCTGAAGGGCTTCACCTACCAGGGCAGGTTCCAGGCAATCGTGGCCGGCGCCTGGCTGGTCGCCCATCACCCGCTGGCCTGGGGCGTACCGGCCATCACCTGGGCCGTGCTGCAGGCGTCCATC
This sequence comes from uncultured Chloroflexia bacterium, assembly GCA_963810925.1. Taxonomy (GTDB): domain Bacteria; phylum Chloroflexota; class Limnocylindria; order QHBO01; family QHBO01; genus DASTEQ01. Next base: position 20,025 of record CAWEPF010000006.1, read on the forward strand.
TCGTTCATCCCCCGCCAGAGTCTCGTTGCCTTCGGGATCACCCTGGTTCAGTACGGGCTGCTCATCGGCGCCGGCTGGTTTGGCTGGTGGCGGCCATGGCTCTTCGGCGCCATGGCGGGCGTCATCGGCAGCGTGTTCTTCGCCGGATTCGTGACGCTCGCCGGGGTGACTGGCCTCATCTCATCCCAGACCACGGCGGACGCGACCCCGATGACCGCCGCCCTCGCCCTCGGGACTCTGGCCCTGCTGTACGCCCTGGTCGGCGCGTTCGCCGGGTTCTACGGCGGCTACCTCCGACGGCGCATGGCTCCCCCGGTCCAGCCGGCCAAGGGCAAGCGCCGCTAGCGCAACCCGGCCTGTACCGCCGCTACGGACGGTGGGCGGCGACGGCCTCCTCGGCGGCGCGGAGCGCGTCCGCGTAGTCGGTTCCCAGGCCCAGGACCTCGCCCGTCGAGCGCATCTCGGGCCCGAGATCGGTCGCCACCCCGGGCAGCCGCCACAGGGAGTCGACCGGCGCCTTGACCGCGACCATCGGTCCATCCACCGCCAACCCGGGCGTCAGCCCGGCCTCGGCCAGGGTGGCGCCGAGGGCACATCGAACCGCGGCCGCCACGACGTCCCGCCCGGTGGCCTTGGCCACGATGGGCACGGTCCGCGAGGCACGGGGGTTGGCCTCGATGACGACCACCTGCTCCCCGTTGACGATGGCCTGGACGTTGAGGATCCCGCGCACGCCGAGCGCCAGCGCGATCCGGCCCGCGGCCTCCGCCGCCGCCTCCTGCATCGCGCGGGACACGGTGCGCGGCGGCAGGACGGCGACCGAATCGCCGGAATGGACGCCAGGCGGGTCCGTTTGCTCGAGGATGCCCGGCACGCACCACGCCTCGCCATCCGAGATGACGTCCACGTCCAGCTCCACGCCGGGCACCATGGCGTCCACCCGGAGCGGCCATCCCACGTCGCTGGCCAGCAGGACGCCCAGCCCCACCCGGTCCTCGAGGACCGCGATCCCCCGCCCACCAATCACCCACGACGGTCGGACGATGACCGGGAACCCCAGCTCCGCGATCGCGGCCTCCAGCTCCGCCCCGTCGCGCGCCAACAGCCCACGCGGCCCAGCAATCCCCAATCGATCCAGGAGTGCGGCGAACCGCTCGCGATCCTCCGTGTCCTCGATCGCATCAGCGGTCAACCCGGCAAGCGGCACGTCGGCGTAGGCCAGGTCGCGGGCGAGATCGATGGCCGTCTGGCCGCCAAAGGTGAGCAGTACGAGCGGCGGCTCGCCGGTCAGGGCCCGCTCGTGGTCGAGGACGTCGAGCACGCTCTCGGTGTCCAGCGGCTCGAAGTACAGCCTCGAGCACGCGTCGTAGTCGGTGCTCACCGTCTCGGGGTTGTTGTTGATGACCACCGCGTCGTAGCCCAGGTTCCGGATGGCCCACGCGGCGCGGACCGAGCAGTAGTCGAACTCGATCCCCTGACCGATCCGAATGGGCCCCGAGCCGACCACGATGACCGAGCGCCGCTCGGCGGGCGGCGGCACCTCGTCCTGGGCGTAGGACGAGTAGAAATACGGCGTCTCGGCGGGGAACTCGCCCGCGCAGGTGTCCACCCGCCGGTAGGCGGGCGTGAGCCCGGCGCGGACCCGGGCGCGCCGGATGGCCGCGGCCGGAACGCCGGACAGGGCCGCGATCTCCGCGTCCCCAAAGCCGTTCCGCTTCGCCTCCGCCAGCGGCATCCCCTCGAGACTGGCCTCGGCCGTGATCAGCTCCGCGATCCGCTCGGTGAACCACGGCGCGATGCCGGTCACGTGGCTGATCGTCGCCGCATCGGCCCAGCCGTGGCGGAGGAGGCCCACCATCCGCCACAGGCGCGTGTCGGACGGGGCGAGGAACACGCGCAGGTCGGCCGGGGCCTTCTCGTCCAGGTTCCAGGACGGATCGGTCCAGAGCCAGCCGCGGCCGCGCGGCTCGAGCGAGCGCACCGCCTTCAGGAGCGCGGGACCGAACTCGCGGTCGATGGCCATCGCCTCCCCGGTGGCCTTCATCTGGACCCCGAGCCCGCGCTCGGCGAGCGGGAACTTGTCGAACGGCCAGCGCGGGAGCTTGACCACGACGTAGTCCAGCGCCGGTTCGAAGGCGGCCGATCCCCCGCCGGTGGCCGGGTTGGCCATCTCGTCCAGGCGACGGCCCAGTCCGACGAGAGCCGCGATCCGGGCAATCGGGTAGCCGGTGGCCTTGGAGGCGAGCGCGGAGGAACGCGAGACGCGGGGGTTGACCTCGATGACCCGGTAGTCGGCGCCGTCGGGCGACACGGCCAGCTGGACGTTGCAGCCGCCCTCCAGGCGCAGCGCGCGGGCGATGGCCAGGGCCGACCGGCGCAGGCGCTGGACGACGACGTCGGGCAGGGTCTGGATGGGCGCGACCACGATCGAGTCACCGGTGTGGACGCCCATCGGGTCGAGGTTCTCCATCCCGCAGATGGCAATCGCGGTGTCCGCCGCATCGCGAATGACCTCGAACTCGATCTCCTGCCAGCCCACCAGGCTGCGCTCGACCAGCACCTGGCCGATGGGGCTGGCCTCCAGCCCGCGGGCAATCCGCTCGGTGGCCTCGTCCCGACCATGGGCGATCCCGCCGCCCCCGCCGCCCAGGGTGAAGGCGGGACGAACGACGACGTCCCAGCCCACCGCGTCGACGAAGGCGAGACCGTCGGCCAGCGAGTCCACCACCGCGCTCTCGGGCACCGGCTCCCCGATGGAGCGGACGAGGTCCCGGAAGCCGCCGCGGTCCTCGGCCGCGCGCACCGCGGCCAGGGGCGTGCCCAGGACCCGGACCTCGTATCGGTCCAGCACCCCGGCGTCGTCGAGGCCGACCGCCAGGTTGAGGCCGGTCTGCCCGCCCAGGGTCGGCAGGAGCGCGTCGGGGCGGTGCTCGGCGATGACCCGCTCGAGGTGCTCGACGGTGAGCGGGCAGATGACCACGGTCCCGCCCACGTCCGGATCGGTCATGACCGTGGCCGGATTCGAGTTCACGAGGACCGTCTCCACGCCCTCGCCCCGCAGGGCGAGGCAGGCCTGGACACCGGCGTAGTCGAACTCGGCCGCCTGACCGATGACGATGGGCCCCGAACCGATGATCAGGACGCGGCGCGGGTCCACGAGTCAGGCGCCGGCCGAGCCGGCGAGGCGGGTGCGCAGGAGGGCCGCGTCGAACAGGCCGGCGGCGTCGGTGGGACCGGGGGCGCCCTCGGGGTGGAACTGGACCGATGCCACCCGGCCCCCGACGTGGATCAGCCCCTCGACCGTGTTGTCGTTCAGGTCGCGGTGGCTCACCCGGATGCCGGCCGCGGCGAGGGCCGGGTGGTCCACCACCTCGACCTCGTGGTTGTGGGCGCCGATGGTCACCCGTCCGGTGGCCGCCTCGATCACCCCGTGGTTGCCTCCGTGGTGGCCCACCGCCAGGCGCCGGGTCGGGGCGCCGGCCGCGAGGCCCAGCAGCTGGTGCCCCAGGCAGATCCCGAGCAGCGGCGGCCCGCCGGCCGCGGCGGCGGCGACCAGGTCGGCCACGGCGGCAATCTGGGGCGCCATGTTCGACGGATCACCCGGTCCGGGCGACAGGACGACGAGGTCCGGCTCATGGGCAGCCACCGCGCCCGCGGTCGCGTCCGGGGGGAGGGCCACCACCTCCAGGCCGCGCCCGGTGAGGGCGGCGAGCAGTGAGCGCTTCACCCCATAGTCGATCAGCACCGCCCGTCCGCGGACGGCTCCCTCGGGCGCGATCCGATACGAGTCGCGGGGCGCCACCGAGGCGACGTGATCAACCGCGTCCCACGGGGTCGAGGCCTGTGCGGCCATGACCGCCTCGTCGGCGTCCGACTCGACGTTCGCGGGCCAGATCACGGCGCGGCGCCCCGCGCCGCGCCGGAGCTCGAGAGTCAGCGCCCGGGTGTCGATCCCGGTCAGTACCGGGATCATGGCCTCGACCAGCAGCTCCTCGACCGACAGGCCGTCGCCGGCGGGCGGGGTGACAAGGCGGGTCACGACCAGGGCCCGGGCATGGACGTGGGCGGACTCGAGATCGGTCCGGCGAATCCGGTAGTTGCCGACCATGGGATGGGTCAGGACCACGATCTGGCCCGCGTACGACGGATCGGTCAGGATTTCGCCCCAGCCGGTGGCCGCGGTCGTGAAGATGAGCTCGCCTTCGGCGGGCAGCGGCGCCCCACGCAGCTCCCCGGCGTACGTGGTCCCGCCCTCGAGGGCCAGCAGGCCCGGAACAAAACGAGACGCCGGTCCCGCAGATGCGGGCGGCGTCGTGATCGGCAGGCTGGCGAGAGTCGTCAATTGCGCTCCTTCCCGGCCTCACGGGGCCGGACTTAAAGGACCGCCCGAGTGTACCCGAGCCGGGCCCTCGGTTGCGGTCCGGGGCTACACTCGGCGCGCACGAGGAGGATTTCCCCGCCCATGACCACCCCTGAAGCGAACCTGCCGATGCGCGCCGCCACGCTGGCCGAAGCGTGGATCCCGTCCGTCAACGGCCGGTCGGCACGCCTGCTGCGCGACCTGGCGCTCATCGCGGCCGGGGCCGGGTTGACCGCGGTCGGAGCGCAGATCGCATTCACGATCCCCGGCTACCCCGTGCCGTGGACGTTCCAGACCTTCGGCGTGCTCCTGACCGGCGCCGCGCTCGGTTCCACCCGCGGCTTCGCGAGCATGCTCCTGTACGTCGCGCTCGGCGCGCTGGGCGTCGGGGTCTTCGCGGGCGGGACGTCGGGCCTCGAGGCCGAGACCGGGGGGATCACGCCCACCATTGGATATCTGGTCGGGTTCGTCGTCGCCGCGACCCTCGTCGGCCGGCTGGCCGAGCGGCAGTGGGACCGCACCCGGACCGGCGCGGGCCTCCAGATGCTGCTGGGGACGTTCGTGATCTACGCCTTTGGCGTTCCGATCCTGGCCCTCGTCTTCCCCATGTCACTGTCCGACGCCATCTACTACGGGGCGCTGGTCTTCATCCCGTGGGACCTGTTCAAGGTTGCGCTGGCGACCTTCGGACTGCCGCTGGCCTGGCGGCTGGCTGGAGACCGGACGGGGGAGTGAGCGCCGTTCCCGAAGAACCGGCGCAGCGCGCCGGCATGCGGGCCGACGAGTTCGATCGCGCCTGGATCCAGGCCCACGTCGCGGAAGAACGGCGCGAGGCCGCCCTCCTGGGTGACATCCGGGAGGCGATCTTCGGGGCCCAGGACGGGATCGTGAGCACGGTGGCCGTGGCGTCCGCCGTTGCCGGAGCCAGCGGCGACAAGTACTTCGTGCTGATCGCGGGCATCGCGACCGCCCTCGGCGGGGTGTTCAGCATGGCGGCGGGCGAGTACCTGTCGAGCAAGAGCCAGCGCGAGATCTTCGAGGCCCAGATCGCCGGAGAGCGCGAGGAGGTCGATACACGCCCGGGCGAGGCGCTGGCCGAAGTGGCATACATGTTCGAGGAAGACGGCCTTCCGGCACGTGAAGCCACCGAGGTGGCAGGGATCGTGGGTCGTCACCCGGATGTGCTGCTCCGAACCATGGTCGAGAAGGAGCTCGCTCTGCATGTCGAGGAGCACGCGGGCAGTCCGATGCAGGGCGCGCTGATCATGGGAACCTCGTTTGGGCTGGGCGCCGTGGTTCCGATCCTCCCCTACCTGGTCTTCCCGATCGAGGTCGCCATCTGGGCGTCGGTCCTGGCCGCCGGCGCGGTCCTGTTCGGGATCGGCGTGGTCAAGGCCCGCTGGACCCGGCGCGGCGCCCTGCGATCCGGCATCGAGATCCTGGTCATCGGTGCCGCCGCCGGCGTCGTCGGCTACTTCTTCGGCAACATCCTGCCCCCGCTCCTCGGGGCGCCTCCGGTGGGTGCCTAGCCCGGAGCCTGATCCAGCGCGAACAGGGTCCGCGCGCCGCTGATCCCCTTCAGCTCGAACGAGCCCTTCTCGGTGAAGGTCAGCGCCGTGCCCGCGGCCAGCTCGCGGGTCGTCGCGGAGACCAGGATTTCCCCGCCCGCAGCCTCAGCCATGATCCTCGCGGCCAGGTGCACGCCAACGCCGCGGACGTCGTCGTCCACGAGCTCCACCTCGGCGGTGTGGACCCCGACCCGCACCTCGATCTCCTGGCGGCGCGTGGACTCCACGATGGCCCGCGCGCAGCGGAGGGCGTTGGCCGGGCTGTCGAACCGCGCAAAGACGCCGTCGCCGGCCGTGTCGACCAGCGTCCCGCCATATTTCGCGAGGAGGACGTTGATCTCCTCGAGGTGCGTACGCAGGAGGCGCTTCCAGCTCGCGTCGCCAAGCCGCTCCGCGAGGGCGGTGGATCCCACGATGTCGGTGAACAGGATCGTGGTCAGGATCCGGGCGGCGGCATCGGGCGCGGCGTAGTCCGATCCCTGGAAGTCGAACGTGACCGATGGCTCGTCGCCCACCACCCACGAATCGTGGCCAGCCGGGACGTCAAAGGCATCACCAGGACCGATCTCGATCTCGGTCCCGTCCCGTGACGCACATACCCAGCGCCCGCTGAGCTGGATGCCCACGTGGCGGACCTCGCACAGCTCGGTTCCAACCTGCGGTTTGACGTGGGTCGACCACTTCCAGCCCGGTTCGAGAAATTCGCGACCGATGGTCAAGGCCCCGACGGTTATGAGCTCGTAGTGGCCCAGCGCGAACTCCTGCCGCTCGTCCGGCGAGTCGAACCGCTTGACGATCATGTCGGGCACGCCCGCGAGTCTAGCGGTCAGGCCTCGCGGAAGATCCGGTCGTTCTCTCGAACGTGATCGTTCACGTGGAGCGCCACGTCGTCACCCGGACCAGCAGTTTCGACCTGGACGTGCTCGACCTCCATGGAGTCCACCGTCTGCTCCACGTTCGTCGTGTGGCCTGTGATGTGGATCCGGTCGCCCACGCGGAGCGTATCGGTCAGGGTCACCGCTGCCACCGACAGGTGGCCGAAGTAGTGGTTGACGGTCCCCACCGCCGTCTCGGGCTCGTGTCCCTCGGACATGCGTCTGCCCTCCTTGGGCGCACTCTGGTCCGACCGATGACCAGCGTCAAGGGCTGGCCCGGGAGGGCGCTATCGGAACATCCGACGCTGGCGGGTGAGGTCGAAGCGGGCCTCGCGGTCCCGCGCTGGCGAAGCGGCATCGGGGTCAGCCGGCTCGGCGATGACCGCCTCCACCGGCTCTAGGTGGCGGGCCACGACGTTCAGCACCGCGCCCTCGACCTGGAGGCGGCCGGTGATCACGAGCAGCGGGTGCCGGTGGAGCACCGCGCGGTATCGACGGTAGACGTCGGGGCGGAGGGTGACGTTCATCATCGCGGTCTCGTCCTCGAGGGCGAGGAACACGAACCCCTTGGCGGTCATGGGGTGCTGGATCGAGGTCGACACCCCGCCCATCCGGACAATGGCGCCGTTCCGCTGCTCCCCGGCGCCACGGACAGTGAGCACGCCGCGCGCGGTGAGCTGCTCGCGGAACAGCTCCACGGCGTGGGTCGTGGGCGACAGGCCCAGCTCGCGGTAGTCGGCCGCCACCCGTTCGGCGCGGCTCATGGGCGGCAGGGTTGCCCCGACCTCCGCGGCAGCGGCATCGGTCAGGCCCAGCGGGGGTCGATCCCGGTCCGCGTCGGGCAGGGTGGCGCGCAGCTGCCACAGGAGCTCGCGGCGGGGTGTATCGGTCCAGTCGAACGAACCGATCGCGATCAGGCGCTCGACCACCGGCTCGGCCAGGCCGGTGCGGGCCACGAAGTCGCGCACGCTCCGGTAGGGACCCGCGGCCCGCTCGGAGTCGAGCACGGTCCGCACGGCCTCGTCGATGCCCTTCACCTGGCGCATCCCCAGCCGCACCGCGAAATCGGCACGCGGATCGTCGCCGTCACCGGTGCGCTCGGTGGCGTGCTCCCAGGCGGATCGGTTGACGTCCACCCCCAGCACGGTCAGCCCGTGGCGACGGGCGTCGTTCACCAGCGTGGCCGGCGAGTAGAAGCCCAGCGGCTGGTTGTTCAGCAGCCCGGCCAGGTAGTGGGCGGGATAGCGGAGGCGGAGCCAGGCCGTGTCGTACGTGATCTTGGCGAAGGCCGCGGCGTGGGCCCGGGCGAACCCGAACTCGGCGAAGGCCGAGCAGCGGCGGAAGAGGTCTTCGGCATCGGCATCGGTCAAACCGGTCCGTAAGGCGCCGGTAATGAACCGTTCGCGCTCGCGCTCCATGGCCTGGTGGGACCGATGCGAGCCCATGGCCTTGCGGAAGATGTCGGCCTCGGTGGCGGAGTAGCCGCACACCGTGATCGCGATCTGCATGACCTGCTCCTGGTACAGGATCACGCCCAGGGTGTCCTCGAGGATGGGCCGCAGGCTGGGGTGGGCGTAGGTCGCCTCCTCGATCCCCGCCCGGCGGCGGAGATACGGGTGCACCGCGTTGCCCTGGACCGGGCCGGGGCGAATGATCGCGACCTGGACCACGAGGTCCTCGAACCGATCCGGACTGGCCTTGGGGAGGGCCTGCATCTGGGCCCGGGACTCGACCTGGAACACGCCCACCGTGTCGGCCGCCTTGATGGAGCGGAAGACCTCCGGGTCGTCGTGGGGGAGGCTGTCGAGGTCGGGCCGCTCCCCGGTGTCGCGCTCGATCCGATCCAGCGCGTCCGACACCGCGCCCAGGGTCCGCAGCGACAGGAGGTCGATCTTCACCAGGCCCAGGGCCTCGACGTCCTCCTTGTCGAACTCGGTCACGACCCGGCCGGGCATGGTCGCCCGCTCGATGGGGATCAGCTCGGTGATGGGCGTGCGGGTGACGAGCATGCCGCCCACGTGGATCCCCAGGTGGCGCGGGAAGCCGTCGATCTCCGCGCACAGGGCGAGCAGCCACTGCCACCGGTTCCGCGGCCTGGGGGAGCGGCTTCGGCGCCATCCGAGCCGGCCACGACCGGGGGACGCGGCCGACGCTCGACGGGCATGCCGCTCTCGGGATCGATCGGGACGTGGCCGGCGTGCGGGCCCTTCCGTCGCCGGCTGGGCACCAGCACCCGCGTACCGCTGCCGCTCCCAGCCCTCGTGGCGGACCTGGACCGTGGACTGGTCGAGCACCTTGGGCCGAACGGGCGGGTACCAGCCGCTCTCGCTGTACGGCCGTCCGTCGTGGTCCCCGGCCGCCTCGCGGGCGCGGGCCTCGGCGGCGGCCAGGTCGGGCCGGAGGGCCGGCCGGCCGCGGAAATGCCAGGTGTTGTCGTTGCTGCGCACGACCAGGTTGGTGCCGCCGGCCGCACCCGCATCGGTCTGGTCATCGGTTCTGCCGTCATCGGTTCTGCCGTCATCGGTCCCGCCCATCTCCGCGAACAGCCAGCCGAACTCGCCGTCCAGGGCCAGGTCACCGGCCACCTCGGACGCGTCGCGGGTGTCGAGCGCCTTGGCCACCCGGTCCACCACCTCGGGCGGGAAGGCGAGCGCCTTGGCCACCTCGCGCACCGCGCTCCGGGCGCGATAGGTGATGACGTTGCAGACCATGGCCGCGTGGTCCACCCCGTAGCGGCGGTAGAGGTACTGGATGACCTCCTCGCGGCGGTTGACGTCCCAGTCGATGTCGATGTCGGGCAGGGCGCGGGCTTCGTTGATGAAGCGCTCGAACAGGAGCTTGTGCTCGATGGGGTCGACCTTGGTGATGCCCAGGCAGTAGGCCACGATCGAGTCGCCGGCACTCCCCCGCCCCTGACCGATGATCTTGTTCCGCCGCGCGAACTCCATGAGGTCCCACACGATCAGGAAGAACTCGGACAGGTTGGTGCGGTCGATCACGCCCAGCTCGTGCGTGAGCTGCTCCAGGGCCTGCTTGGTAATGGGCCGATAACGCCGCCGTAAGCCGTCGTGGGCAAGCTGGTAGAGATACGAGAAGGGCGTCTCGCCGTCGGGAACGGTGAAACCGGGAAACCGATAGCGCTCGAAGCCCATGTCGAGCTTGCAGGCCTGACCGATGGCGGCCGCCTGCGCCATCCCGTCGTGCCAGGCGCGCCGGGCGCGCGGGTCAGGTAGCCCTGCCCCCAGCAGGGCGAGCTGCGGTCCGGTCTTGAGCCGGTATTCGGCGTTCGGCAGGCGCAGCTCGCGGGTCTCGTCCAGCGAGGCGCCGTGCCGGATGGCGACCAGCACGTCCTGGAGCCGATGGCCCGCCGCCTCGGCGTAGTGGACCTCGTTGGTGACGACCGTGGGCAGGCCCGCCTCATCGGCGAGGGTGGCCAGTTCGGCGACGAGCCAGTCGTCATCGGGGAGCAGGTGGTGGGACAGCTCCACGCAGAAGTCCCCCTCGGGAAAGTGGCCCGCCCACCGTTCCGCGGCCATCCGGGCCATGGCCCGCTCCCCGGCCAGGAGCCGGCGCGGGATCTCCCCGTTCCGACAGCCGCTCAGCCCGATGAGATGGCCACGGGCCTCGTCCAGCGCGGCCTCGACCGCCGCCGGCTCGAACACGGGGAATGCCTTCTCGCCGGCCAGGTGGCCGGCGGACACGAGCCGCGACAACGCCGAGTAGCCGGCCGGGTCGCGGGCCAGCAGGACCAGGTGATCCCCCGGGGCCGGGCCGGCGTGATGCTCGCCCGGCCAGCCACGGCTGGCCTTCTCTCCGCGGAGCGGGAGCGCCATTCGTCGGCCGCGCCGCACCGCGCGCAGCTCACGCTCATCACGGGGAATGGCCAGCTCCACGCCCAGGATCGGGATCACCGGGGAGAGGCCCGCGGCGCGGCCGTCATCGGTCTGGGTCTGGTCAGCCGCCTTCCACAGGCGCACGGCCGAGTAGAGGCCCGCGTGGTCGGTGATGGCGAGTGCCGGCATCCCGATCGTGGCCGCTCGCGCCACGAGATCCTCGGGATGGCTCGCCCCATCGAGGAACGAGAAGTTGCTGTGAACGTGGAGCTCGCAGTAGGCGTCCGGCGCGACCATCGGACGCGGAAGAATAGAACAAATGTTCTGTCTGGACCAGCCCCCCAGTTAACCTCGTCAGCCCTCGCGCTGAGTCGCGCTCACCGCGCCCCGTTTGCGGTGTGGGAATGCCCGGCTAGTTTCGAAGGGACACTGCCCCGAGCAACGTTACGTAGGCGATTGCGGCCGCCAGCTGAGTCCACGGTTCCCCGCCGCCGTAGGCCATCACGATTAGTGCTGCGGCTCCCAGCGCCGTAAGCGGAAGGACGGCGTAAAGCGCGACGAGGAACCGCTTGCGTCGGTGCTCCACCTCTGGAGCGGCTTCCGGCCTGAAGTAGATTCGGAACGCGAACACAGGGCGGGCCCCATGGTGCGCGGCGTAGGCGTCGAAATATCTCTCGCCCGCGAAGGCGACTGCCGCCAGCGTCCCCCACCCGACGAGCCCGATCGCGAGTCCGAGCATCGCGTCGTCCCTTTCAGCGGATGGCAAGAAGCTTGTTCCGAGCGTGATGAGGACGACGGCGATGATGACTCCAAGGAATAGCCCAAGGCAGAGGAGCATCCCTCCGAGAACGATGAGCGAGCCGAGGTCCCAGGCAAGGCGGCTCTTCGGCACCTTGGTGCGCGGCTTTTCGTCGTCGGTCACGGTCGGCATCACTTGGTCAGGACCACGATTGCCCTCCAGACGATGATCGCCACCACGAATTGCTACTTCGCGGAGTCTCGTGCTCAGGGGTTGAACATCTCCCCGTATCGATCGTGGTGGTGCTTGGATGAATCGGCGTCATCCGCCAGGGACGGCACGTCCGTCTCGCCCGGTCCGGGCGCCGCGGCCGCCACGTCCACGTCGGCGTGCGTCACCAATCGATTGATGGCATCGACGTAGGCCGCCAGAGAGGCCTCGAGGATGTTCTCGTGCACCCCGCGACCGGGGTACGACGGAGCGTGCGGGTCGTCGGACCGCGCACGAAGGCTGACCGTGACCGCGGCCGCCGCGTCATGCCCGTCGCCGGTGGCATGGACGTTGTAGGTCTGGAGCTCCACGCCGTCCTCAAGGACCGGGCCCAGGGCCACGTCGACCGCCTTCAGCAGGGCATCGACCGCCCCGTTGCCGGTGGCATGGGCGCGCCAGTTCCGGCCACCGCCCCGGATGACGAGCGTGGCCCGGCTGGGGCGGCTGTTGCTGGAGCTGGCCGACCAGCGCACGACCGCGAAGGGCGCGGAGGACGTGGAGGCTGCCTCAGGCATCGGTTTGGTCACTCCTCATCATCATGACGGGTCCAGGCTGACCGGTGTCAACCAGTGGGCGTAGCGCTCGTCCTCCCCGCGGACCGCGGCGACGTAGCGCTGCTGGATGTCCAGGCTGATGGGCGACGTTCCATCCCCCACCGTTCGGCCGTCGACGCTGGCCACGGGGGCCACCTGGGCGCCGGTGCCGGTGAAGAACAGCTCGTCGCAGACGTACAGCTCGGTGCGGTCGATCGTCCGTTCGGTCACGACGTAGCCCGCGTCGCGGGCCAGGCCGATCACCGCGTCGCGGGTGATGCCCGGCAGGACGTCGTCGGCCAGGGGCGGCGTGGCCAGCTCTCCGCCGACTGATCACGAAGATGTTGGCTGCGGACGCCTCGGAAACGTGCCCATCGGCCCCCAGCAGGATCGCCTCCTGGAAGCCGCCGGTGTGGGCGTCCTCCACGGCCATGCAGGCGTTCACGTACGAGCCGCTGACCTTGCCCCGGGCCGGGATGGCGTTGTCGTTCACCCGCTGCCAGGCTGAAATGGAGACGCGCAGCCCATCGGTGGGCATGTAGTCGCCCATCGGGAAGGCGTAGATCGAGATCCGATCCTCCAGCCCGGTGAGCTGCAGCCGGATGGTGCGGGCCGACTTGTAGAGGAGCGGCCGGATGTACATGTCCTCGGCGACCCCGTGCCGCCGGAGGAGCTCACGCGTGATCTCGACCAGCTCGGCGGCCGATTCGGGAGCGGACGCGCGCAGCAGGCGCCCGTTCCGCAGGAAGCGCTCGTAGTGCTCCTGGGCGAACAGGATGGCCAGCGAGCCGTCGTGCTGGCGGTAGGCCCGGATGCCCTCGAAGATCGCGGTCCCGTAGTTCAGGGCATGGGTCGCGATGCTGATCGTCGCCTGCTCGAAGGGGACCAGCGCGCCCTCGAAATAGGCCCAGTCTGCGACCGCCAGGACGCTGCCGTCACCGCCGCGCGGCGCAGTCGCAGGGTCAGACGCGGGGCCGGTCGAATGGGCCTGATCGGGCGCGGTGCGGGTCATGCAACCTCCTCTGCAATGGCGGCGGGGGGCTCAAGCGGTGCTTCGTGCGGAGATGGGGCGGCCTGGCGCTCGGCACGCCGAACCGGGCGGGCAGCGGCCTTCCACAGGCCGTACTCGAGCGAATCGGTCAGGGCGGCGACCGAGGCGGCAATGATGTTGGTGTGCGAGCCCACGGTCGCCCACGTGCCCATCGGTCCACTCGACTCGATCAGCACCCGGGTCCGGGCTCCGGTGGCTGATTCGCCGTCGAGGATCCGGACCTTGAAGTCCACCAGGTGCATGGCATCCAGCTCCGGGAAGGACGGACCAAGGGCTTTGCGCAACGCTCCGTCCAGGGCGTTCACCGGGCCGTTCCCCTCGGCGGCGGTGTGGATGAGCTCGCCATCGATGTCCACCTTGACCGATGCCTCCGCGCGGACGTCTCCCCCATTGCGCTGATCGACCAGCACGGTGAAGTCGACGACCCGGAATGGCGGCCGGTAGTCGGGGCGCTGGCGGTGGATGAGTAGCTCGAACGAGGCATCCGCCCCATCGAAGCTGGCGCCTTCGGCCTCCAGCTGCTTGACCAGGTTGGACAGGGCCCGCGGCTCGATGACGCCGTCGAGCTGATGTCCCAGCCGCTCGGCCAGCCAGCCGGCATTGCTCCGCCCGCCCAGCTCGCTGACGACCAGCCGCATCTCGTTGCCCACCTGGGCGGGGTCGAGGTGCTGGTACGCGTCACGGACGCGGACGGTCGCCGCGCCGTGCACGCCGCCCTTGTGCGCGAATGCGCTGGCGCCCACGTACGGCGCGTGGGCATCCGGGGCGATGTTCGCGATCTCGGCGACGAAGCGGGACAGCTCGCTCAGGCCCTGGAGGTCGGCGCCGGACGGCACGGTCTCCAGACCGGCCTTCACCGCCAGGTTCGCCCAGATGGTGACCAGGTTCGCGTTCCCGCAGCGCTCCCCGTAGCCGTTGATCGTGCCCTGCACGTGGCGCACGCCCTGGGCCACGGCGGCCATTGAGTTGGCCACCGCCAGACCCGCGTCGTCGTGGACGTGGATCCCCCACGTGACCTCGTCGTCGGCCAGCGCGTCGATCGTCGCGCGCACGATGGCCGACAGCTCATCGGTCAGGAGACCGCCGTTCGTGTCACACAGGACCAGGGTGGCGGCGTCCGCGGCGCGAGCCGCGCGCAGGGTCGCAATGGCGTAGGCCGGATCGGACCGATACCCGTCGAAGTAGTGCTCGGCGTCGTACACGACCTCGCGGCCGGCGGTCCGCAGGTACGCCACCGAGTCACCGATCATGGCCAGGTTCTCGTCCGAGGTGGCGCCCAGGACGTCGGTGACGTGCAAGAGCCAGCTCTTCCCGAAGATGGTGACCACCGGCGTGTCGGCCTCGAGCAGGGTCCGGAGGTTGGGATCGGTGTCCGCGCTGTTGGACCGATGTCGGGTCGAGCCGAACGCCGCAATCCGGGCGTTCTGCCAGGTCATCCCCCGCGCGGCCTCGAAGAATTCGACGTCCTTGGGGTTCGACCCCGGCCAGCCGCCCTCCACGTACGGGAAGCCGGCCGCGTCCAGGCGGCGGGCAATGCGCAGCTTGTCGGCCATCGACAGGGCCAGCCCTTCCCGCTGGGTTCCGTCCCGCAGCGTGGTGTCGTACAGCCGGACCGGCGTGGTCATGCCGCGACCCCCGAGCGCTGGGCCAGGCGGGTGGTGACTGCCGTGGACACCTGGGCGGTGGTGGCATCGCCGCCCAGGTCCGGCGTGCGCGGTCCGGCCTCCAGCACCGCCAGGAGCGCCTCGTCCAGCGCGTCGGCGGCGGCGGTCTGGCCCAGCGACCAGCGCAGCATCATGGCCGCCGAACCGATAGCGGCGGCTGGATTGGCCGACCCGCGGCCTGCGATGTCCGGCGCGCTGCCGTGGATCGGTTCGTACAGGCCGAAGCGGCCATGATCGGTCGTCCGATCGCCCAGGCTGGCGGAGGCGAGCAGGCCGAGCGAGCCGGCGATGACCGCAGCCTCATCGCTGAGGATGTCGCCGAACAGGTTCTCGGTGACGATCACGTCGAACCTGGTGGGATCGGTCATCAGGATGGCCGCCGTGGAGTCGACCAGGGCGTGCACGATCGTGACGTCCGGGAACTCGGTGGCGATCTCGTCAACGACCTCGCGCCACAGGCGGCCGGTGGCCATCACGTTGGCCTTGTCGACGCTGGTCAGATGACGGCGCCGACCGGACGCCAGGGTGTAGGCCAGGCGAGCGATCCGCTCGACCTCGTGGCGGGTGTAGCTGCAGGTGTCCACCGCGCCGAGGGCCGTTGGGCCCTGCGGGGTCCCGAAGTACAGGCCGCCCGTGAGCTCGCGCACGATGAGCATGTCGGTCCCGGCGCGGATTTCGGGACGCAGGGGCGAGGCCGATGCCAGCGCGTCCACCGCCCGGACCGGGCGCAGGTTGGCGAACAGGCCCAAGTCACGGCGCAGGCGGAGGATCGCCTGTTCCGGGCGGACGTCCCCGCGCGGGTCGTCCCACTGGGGGCCGCCCACCGCACCCAGCAGCACCGCATCCGCGGCGGCGCACGCCTCGACCGTCTCGTCACTGACCGCGGCGCCCTCCGCATCAATCGCCGCACCGCCGACAAGGCGCTCCTCCCACGTGACGCTGAACCCGTGCTCAGCGCCGAGCGCGTCCACGCAATCGCGGGCGGCGGACAGCACCTCCGGCCCGACCCCGTCGCCGGGCAGGTAGACGACGCGGAACGTGGTCACGCGTTCGAGCTCGTTGGGGTTGCCGTTTCGACCGCCTGGAGCGCGGCCACCGCCACCGGGTGCTCCGCGATGAGCTTGTTGACCGCGGCCAGGTAGGCGCGCAACGAGGCCTCGACGACGTTCGTCGACAGGCCGTGACCGGTGTAGGTGCGCTGCGTCCCGCCCTCGGCCGCTGGCTCCGGCTCGGCGATCTTCAGCATCGCCTCTCCCTGGGCGTCCTCGCCTGAGCCGATGCTGCGCAGCTGGTAGTCCACCAGGGTGGGCCGGCCACCGATGATCTGCTCCAGGGCGTTGTCGACCGCCTTGAGCAACGCGTCAACCGGTCCGTTGCCGCCCGCGAAGGCGCGATACGTGCGCCCGTCGAAGAAGAGGCTGACGTTGCCGCTGCTCGACTCGCCCTGCCGGCTGGCGGCGGCCCAGTGCTCGAGGCGAATGAGGACGGGGACCGGATCGGCGCGCTGGTCGGCCAACGCGATGAGGTCCGCATCGGTCACCTGTTTCTTGTGGTCGGCGAGGGCAATCGCCTCGCCGTACAGGGCGTCCAGGGCGGTTGGCTCGAGCTCGATCCCCAGCCGGTGGAGCCGCTCGTTGAACCCGCGGCGCCCCGAAAGCTTGCCCAGGGTCAGGGTCGAGCCGGTCAGGCCGACCGATTCGGGGGTCATGATCTCGTAGGTCAGCGCGTTCTTCAGGAAGCCGTCCTGGTGGATGCCCGACTCGTGGGCAAAGGCATTCGCGCCGACCACGCTCTTGTTGGGCTGCACGCTGATCCCGGTCAGGAAGCTGACCAGCCGGCTGGTGGCGGTGAGCTGATCCGACGCGACGTTGGTCACGGCCCCCCGGAAGCGGGTCGGCCGGGTGCGGAGGGTCATCACGATTTCTTCGAGGGACGCGTTCCCCGCCCGCTCCCCGAGGCCGTTGACGGTGACCTCCACCTGGCGCGCCCCGGCGCGGATGGCGGCAAGCGTGTTCGCGGTCGCCAGGCCCAGGTCGTTGTGGCAGTGCACGCTCACCTTCCCGCGACGTCCGACCATGCGGACCACCTGGCGAACGAGCGCGGCAAATTCGTCCGGCTCCGCGTAACCAACCGTGTCGGGCACGTTGATGATCGAGGCGCCGGCCGCCAGCGCGGTCTCGTACGCCTCCAGCAGGAACGGCATCTCGGTGCGGCTCGCGTCCTCGGCGCTGAACTCCACTTGCTGACCGGGCCCCACGAACATCCGCGCCTGCGCGACGCACGTCGTGATCCGCTCCAGCACTTCGGCCCGGGTGGCGCGCAGCTTGTGGGTGAGGTGGATGTCGGACGTGGCGATGAACACGTGCAGCTGCTGGCGGCGCGCCGGCGCCAGGGCCTCCGCGGCGGCGGTCACGTCGTCCGGCACGCACCGAGCGAGCGCCGCGATGGCCGGCGCGCCCTTGGTAGCCCCCACTTCGGTGGCGATCCGCCGCACGGCAAGCGCCTCGCCCGGCGACGCGGCGGGGAAGCCCGCCTCGATGACGTCCACCCGCAGCCGCGCCAGCTGGCGGGCGACCTGGACCTTCTCGTCAACGGTCAGCGAGGCGCCGGGTGTCTGCTCCCCGTCGCGCAGGGTCGTGTCGAAGACCTGGATCCGTCGGGCCATCAGGCGGTGGTCTCCACCGGGGCCGGGTTGGAATCCACGCCCCCACCTTCGGCCCAGCCTTCGGGCGCTGCCTTGGGACCGATGAACGCCATGTGCGAGCGGAGCTCGGCGCCGACGCCCTCGATCCGGGCGTGCGCGTTCTGCGCGCGCAGGCGACGGAACTCGGGCGCCCCGCGCTGGCCCTCTTCGATCCAGCGCCGCGCAAACGAGCCATCCTGGATCTCGTCCAGGAGGCGACGCATCTCGGCCCGCACCTGGTCGTTGATCAGGCGCGGCCCAGCCACGTAGTCGCCGTACTCGGCCGTGTCACTGATGCTGAAGCGCATGTACTGGAGGCCGCCCTGGTACATGAGGTCCACGATCAGCTTCAGCTCGTGCATCGTCTCGAAGTACGCCAGCTCGGGCTGGTATCCCGCGTCGACGAGCGTCTCGAAGCCCGCCTGCACGAGCGACGTCACGCCGCCGCACAGCACGGCCTGCTCCCCGAACAGGTCGGTCTCGGTCTCCTCGGCGAACGTCGTCTCCAGGATGCCGGCCCGACCCGCCCCGATCCCCCGGGCGTAGGCGAGCGTCCGTGCGCGAGCGGTGCCCGTCTCGTCGCGGTGGACCGCAAACAGGGCCGGCACGCCGCCACCGGACTCGTACAGCTGGCGGACGAGGTGACCGGGACCCTTGGGGGCCACCATCCCGACGTCCACTCCCGCCGGCGGATCGATCGTGCCGAAGTGGATGTTGAAGCCGTGGGCGAACATGAGCAGCGCCCCGGGCTGCAGGTTGGGCTCCACCTCGGTGGCATAGACCGATGGCGCCGCGGTGTCCGGCACGAGGATCATGACCACCTGGGCCGCCGCCGTGGCGGCGGCCGCATCGGTCACGCGCAGTCCAGCCTCGCGAGCCCGCGCCGCGGATGCCGAGGTCGGTCGCAGTCCGACCACCACGTCCACGCCCGAATCGGCGAGGTTCCGGGCATGGGCTTCGCCCTGGCTGCCGTACCCGATGACGGCCACGGTCTGGCCGGCCAGCGGACTGGGATCGATGTCCGCGTCGTAGATGAGCGTGGTCATGGGGTGCTTGCTCCGATCTGGCTGGGGAGGGATGGGCTGCCGGTGGCCATGGCGACCGCTCCGGCGCGGACGAGGTTGCGCAACCCGTGGTCGCGCAGGGTGTCGAGGGCGGTTTCGATGGCTTCGGGCGAGGCGGTGAGGCGCAGCCGCCACGCTCCGTCGTCCGACGAGATGACGGCTCCCCCGGATTCCTCGACGACCGCATTCACGGCCGCCAGGTCGGCGGGATCCAGCGGTTCGTCGAGCTCCACGAGGGCAAGCTCCAGCTCGACCCGTGGGGTGTGCGTCAGGTCGGTGACCTCGATGACCTCGATCAGCCGCTCGAGCTGGGCCAGAACCTGGTGGAGGTGCGCTTCATCGGCACGGACCACGATCGTCATCCGCGATCGACCGGGTTCCAGTGTGGTGCCCACGGTCAGCGACTCGATGTTGAACGAGCGTGCCCGGAAGAGGCCCGCGACCCGGTTCAGCGTGCCGGGTCGGTCGATGACCAGCGCGCTGACCAGGTGGCGGCGCATCGGTTCCTCGCTCACCCGTCCTCTCCTTCGACCATGTCGGACAGGCCTTTGCCGGGCAGCATCATGGGATACACGTTCTGGGCCTCATCCAGGTGGAAGTCGATGAGCGACGGTCCCGGCGCTGCACGGGCTGCGGCGATGGCGGGAGCCACCTGGTCCGGCCGGGTGGCCCGGAAGGCGGGGATCCCGTATGCCTCGCACAGGCGCAGGAGATCGGGGCCGAACAGCTCGGCCGAGTGGTAGTTCTCGTCGTAGATGATCTCCTGCCACTGGCGGATCATCCCCAGCCGATGGTTGTTCAGGACCGCGATCTTCACGGGGATCTGGTCCTGGACGAGGGTCGCCAGCTCCTGCATCGTCATCTGGAAGCCCCCGTCCCCGGTGACCGCCCAGACCTCGTGCTCGGGCGCGCCCAGCGCGGCGCCCATGGCCGCGGGGACGGCGTAGCCCATGGTTCCCAGGCCGCCGCTCGACAGGTGGGCGTACGGCCGGCGGAAGCCGAAGTAGCGGGCCGCCCACATCTGGTTCTGGCCCACGTCCGAGACGAGCGTGGCCACGTGTCCGGTGGCCTCGCCGATCTGGTCGACCACGTAGTCGGCCGACAGCCGACCCTCGCGCCACGCGCCGGAGCCGTGCCACGAGCGAGCCTCGCTCACCGTGCGCCATTCGTTCAGCTGGTCCCACCACGCGTCACGCCGTTCCGACTGCGGGAGCCGCTGGAGGAGGGCCGCCAGGAGGTCGCCGGCGTCGGCCACGATCCCCAGCTCGGTGTGGACGTTCTTGCCGATCTCGGACCGATCCACGTCCACGTGCACGATCCGGGCGTGGGGCGCGAAGGTGCTCACCTTGCCCGTGATCCGGTCGTCGTAGCGGCAGCCGATGCCGATCAGCAGATCGCAGTGCTGGATGGCCTTGTTGACGTGCATCCAGCCGTGCATCCCCGCGTACCCCAACGACAGGCGATGGCGCTCGTCGATGTTCCCGATGCCCAGCAGCGTGTGCGCGACCGGGATCTCGGCCCGTTCGGCCACTCCGCGCAGGAGGTCCACCGCGCCGGCGATCTGGATGCCGTGACCGGCCAGGATCAACGGCCGCTCGGCGGCGGCGATCATCTCGGCCAGCTCGTCCGCCTCGGGGACGTCACCACGGACCGGCCGCAGCAGGCCCGGCAGGCGCAGGTCGCCCGGCGCGGGCAACGGGGCGCTGGTCTCGGCCTGCAGGACGTCCTTCGGGAAGTCGAGCACGACTGGTCCCGGGCGGCCCGAGCGCGCGATCTCGAACGCCTCGGCCATGGCCAGCGGAACCTCGTCCACCTCGGTGACCACGGTCGCGTACTTCGTGACCGGCAGCGCGATACCGACGATATCGGTCTCCTGGAACGCGTCCTTGCCCATCAGGGCGCGGGGCACGTTGCCGGTGATGGCCACCATGGGCACCGAATCCATCATCGCGGTGGCGAGCCCGGTGACCAGGTTGGTCGCCCCGGGCCCGGAGGTGGCCAGGGCCACGCCCACCGCGCCGGAGGCGCGGCTGAAGCCGTCCGCCGCGTGGGCCGCTCCCTGCTCGTGGCGGACCAGGACGTGGCGGATCGGGAACTCGCGGAGGACGTCGTAGATGGGCAGGATGGCCCCACCGGGGTACCCGAAGATGGTCGAGACCCGCTGCGCGACGAGCGCCTCCATGACGGCGCGCGCACCGATGCGCGGCGCAGCCCCGGTTGCGGGCGGCGGCTCGGGCTGGGCGTCGGCCCGCCGAAGGGCGCTCATCGGTCAGATCGCTTCAAGACGGATTCCTTTCGAGAATGAAGAACCCGCCGAGCCTGGTGGCTGGCGGGATTCGGGCTTCGCTCGGGGTTTCTGTTGTCAGTGCTCCCGGCTTCCTCCATCCCGCCATCCAATAAGGAGGACGAGGCGCAGAATCGCGATTACGAGCACGAGGGAACCGACGCCCGGCAAAACCGGCGACGGCGTGGCGGATGGCATGCTCGCGCTCAGGGAAGGCATTGCGGGAACCCTAGCAGGAGTGTCAACCCCGTGCTCCCCGGACCTTTGGCGGATCGGTAATGGCTCCGAGGGAGGCGGACGA
The DNA here is from genome assembly GCA_963810925.1 of uncultured Chloroflexia bacterium. Taxonomy (GTDB): domain Bacteria; phylum Chloroflexota; class Limnocylindria; order QHBO01; family QHBO01; genus DASTEQ01. The sequence goes on from CAWEPF010000006.1 coordinate 41,250, forward strand.
CACGAGGGCCGCGTACTTGGCCATCACCCCGCTGGTGTAGCGCGGCGCGGGCGGCGTCCAGGCGGCCAGCCGGCGCGCTACCTCATCGGGTTCCACCTCGAGGTCCAGCCGGCGCGTTTCGACGTCGATCACGATCGAGTCGCCCTCTTCCACGATGGCGATCGGTCCGCCCAGCGCCGCCTCGGGCGCGACGTGCCCGATCATCAGGCCGTGGGTGCCGCCCGAGAATCGGCCGTCGGTCAGGAGCGCCACTTCGCCCCCCAGCCCCTCCCCCACCAGGGCGGCGGTGACCAGACAGCATCTCCTGCATCCCCGGGCCGCCGACCGGGCCCTCGTAGCGGATGACCACCACGTCCCCGGCCACGATGCGCTGGTCGCGCACCGCCGCGAAACAGTCCGCCTCCGAGTCGAAAACCCGGGCCGGGCCCCGATGGAACCGTCGCTCGTGGCCGGCCAGCTTGATCACGCATCCGTCGGGCGCAAGGTTGCCGCGCAGGATGGCCAGGCCGCCGGTCGGCTTGATGGGCTGCTCGATGGGGACAACCACGTCCTGGCCGGGCGTCTCGACGGCGGCATCCGCCACCTCGGCCAGCGTCCGCCCGTCCACGTTGCGGGTGGTGCCATCGACCAGCCCGCCGCGGATGAGCTCGCGGGCGACGAGACCGATGCCGCCCGCCTCGTGGAGGTCGACCGCGGTGTAGCGGCCACCGGGCGTCAGGTTGGCGATGATCGGGGTCCGGGCCGAGATGCGGTCGAAGTCCTCCAGGTCCAGGTCGATCTCCAGCTCATGGGCGATGGCCAGCAGGTGCAGCACCGCGTTGGTCGATCCGCCGGTGGCCGCCACGGAGGCGATCGCGTTGTCGAGCGCGGCGCGGGTCATGATCTGGCGCGGCGTCGTGCCGTCGCGGACGAGGTCCATGACCAGCTCCCCGGCCCGGCGCGCCGCGTCGTCCTTGGCCGGATCCACGGCGGGGATCCCGTTCAGGCCGCCCGGAGAGATGCCGAGGAACTCGAGCGTGGTGGACATCGTGTTGGCGGTGAACTGCCCGCCGCACGCCCCAGGCCCGGGGCACGAGGCGTTCTCGATCTCGCGCAGCTCCTCGAGCGTGATCGTGCCGGCCCGGTAGGCACCGATCGCCTCGAACACGGTCACCACCGTCGCGTCGCGCTTCCCGCGCACCACCCCGGGGGCGATCGTCCCGTTGTAGAGCACCAGGCCGGGCAGATTCGAGGCGAGCGAGGGCCATGGCCGCGGCGGGGATGGTCTTGTCGCAGCCCACTAGGCAGACGAGGCCGTCGAACAGGTGACCGCGGGTCACCAGCTCGAAGGAGTCGGCGATCAGGTCGCGACTCACGAGGGACGCCTTCATGCCCTCGGTCCCCATGCTCACCCCGTCGCTGACCGCGATCGTGTTGAACTCCATGGGCGTCCCACCGGCCGCGCGAACGCCCTCCTTGACCAGCTCGGCCAGGTGGCGCTGGTTGTAGTTGCAGGGCATGGTCTCGATCCAGGTCGTGCCCACCCCGATGATCGGGCGCGACAGGTCGTCATCGGTGAAGCCGATGGCCTTGAGCATGGCGCGCGCCGCCGCCCGATCGGGACCGTCCAGGAGGAGGCGGCTGTGGCCGCGTGGGTCGTATGCCATGGGATCGGAGTGTAGACGCACGTCCGGCCGGCTTGACGCGTCGGCTAGGGTGGCCCGACCAATGACCGATCAGCCAGCCGGGGGGCGACCCCGCACCGTCGTGGACAAGATCTGGGACGAGCACGTCGTCGTGCGCGGCACCGACGAGATCCCCGACGTGCTGAACGTGGACCTGCACCTCATCCACGAGGTCACGAGCCCCCAGGCCTTCGACGGGCTGCGGGCCCGCGGCCTGCGGGTGCGGCGTCCGGACCAGACGCTGGCCACGGTCGACCACTCGATTCCCACCACGGATCGGAGTCTGCCGATCCTCGACCTGATGGCCGCCGCCCAGGTGAGCCGCCTCGAGGAGAACTGCGCGGAGTTTGCCATTCCCCTCCACGGCATCGGTTCCCCACACCAGGGGATCGTCCACGTCATCGGTCCGGAGCTGGGCCTCACCCAACCGGGGATGACCATCGTGTGCGGGGACAGCCACACCGCCACCCACGGGGCCTTCGGGGCGCTCGCGTTCGGGATCGGCACCAGCGAGGTCGAGCACGTCCTGGCCACCCAGTGCCTGCTCCAGCGTCGCCCGAAGTCGTTCGAGGTCCGCGTGGAAGGTGTGCTCCCGCCGGGCGTGACGGCCAAGGACATCATCCTGGCCCTCCTTTCGCGGATCGGGGTGGCGGGGGCGACCGGACACGTCTTCGAGTACGGGGGCAGCGCGATCCGCGCCCTGGGCATGGAGCAGCGGATGACGGTCTGCAACATGAGCATCGAAGGCGGGGCGCGGGCGGGCCTGGTCGCGCCCGACGAGGTCACGTTCGAGTACGTCGCGGGCCGACCCCACGCCCCGACCGGGGCGGCCTGGGAGGCGGCGCTGGACCGATGGCGACGGCTCCCCTCCGACGAGGGCGCGTCGCACGACAAGACGATCACCTTGGACGCCGCCCAGCTCACCCCGATGGTCACCTACGGCACGAATCCGGGGATGGGCTTCGCGATCACCGATCGGATCCCAAACCCGGCCGACCTGACCGATCCGGTCCAACGCGCGTCGCTCGAGGCGGCGCTGGCCTACATGGGCCTCAACCCGGGCGAGCCGCTGCTCGACCGGCCAATCGACGTGGTGTTCATCGGTTCGTGCACGAACTCGCGGATCAGCGACTTGCGCGAGGCCGCGCGGATGATCGAGGGGCGACGGGTGGCCGATGGCGTACGGATGCTGGTCGTGCCCGGCTCGACCGAGGTGAAGCGCCAGGCCGAGGTCGAGGGTCTCGCGGCCATCTTCCTCGCCGCCGGCGCCGAGTGGCGCGAGGCGGGCTGCAGCATGTGCATCGCCATGAACGGCGATCAGCTGGCGCCGGGCCAGTACGCGGTGAGCACCAGCAACCGGAACTTCGAGGGGCGCCAGGGGAAGGGCGGCCGGACGTTCCTGGCGTCGCCCCTGACCGCCGTGGCGGCGGCCACCACTGGCCGCCTGACCGATCCGCGGGCCCTGGCATGAACGCGCCAGCCAGTCGGGCGCCGTTCAGCCGGGTGGAGTCCTCGGCCGTGCTCCTGGCCCGGGACAACGTGGACACCGACCAGATCATCCCGGCCCGGTTCCTGAAGACGATCGATCGGGCGGGCCTCGCCAAGAACCTGTTCGCCGACTGGCGATATGCCGAGGACGGCAGCCCACGACCGGACTTCGTTCTCAACCAGCCCGGGTCGGCCGGGCGCCAGATCCTGGTCGCCGGCGACAACTTCGGCTGCGGCTCGTCGCGCGAGCACGCTCCCTGGGCGCTCGTCGAATGGGGCATCCGGGCGGTCATCGCCAGCTCGTTCGCGGACATCTTCCGCAGCAACGCGCTGAAGAACGGCCTGCTGCCGATCGAAGTCGCCCCCGAGGAGCTGCGCCGCATCACCCAGCTCCTCGAGGCACACCCGGACCTGGACCTGACGGTGGATCTCGAGGCGCAGCAGCTGGGCCTGCCCGATGGCTCGGAGATCGGTTTCACGGTCGATGCGTTCGCCCGTCGGATGCTCCTGGACGGAACCGATGAGCTGGGCTACCTGCTGGCCCACGCGGAGGCCATTGCGACCCACGAAGCGGAGCACCCCGCCCCCGTTTCGACCGTCAACTGAGTTCGGGGGGAACCGCGAGCGGGGACCCGGCGTCTGGTGGGCTGACAACTCCCCACACATCGGAGATCCATCCGTGAAGACCTCGCGAGCCGCCTTCCTGATCGGGCTCACCGTCCTGGCCCTCGTCCTCTCGGCCTGCGCCCAGGCCGCCATGGCTCCCGACAAGAGCGGCGAGGTGCCGACCGATGTGACCGGCGTGCCCGGCCGCGACGCGGACTTCGGCGGTCCGGTGCCGCTCCCTGGCGAGGCCGGCGGCGGAATCGTCACCGGGGATCCGGCGGCCGCCCCGGAGGATCGGTCCATCGTGAAGACCGGCGAAATCACGGTCGAGATCGACAACGTGGCCGAGACCGCGGGGGCGGTGCGGGCCCTGGCCGTCCAGCTGGATGGCTACATCAGCAACTCCTCGCAGGGCGACGTCCAGGATGCGGCGACCCTGACCATGCGCATCCCGGCAGACCGATTCGACGAGGCCATGGCCGGCCTCCACGACCTCGGCGGCGACGTGAAGTTCGAAGCCACCAGCGAGAACGACATCACGACCACGGTCGTGGACACCGAAGCGCGGCTCGCCAACCTCAAGGCCGCCGAAGAGCAGTACCGCGCCCTCCTCGCAAAGGCGGAGAAGATCGAGGACATCCTCGCCATCCAGAACCAGCTGTTCCAGGTCCGTGGCGAGATCGAGTCCATGCAGGCCCAGCTCGAGTACCTCAACGACCAGGCCGACCTGGGGACGATCACCGTCACCCTCGTCCCGGTCGCGGAGCCGGTCCAGGCGGCGACCGAGGACTTCGATCCGGGCGCCATCGTCAAGGATGCGGTCGCGTCCCTGGTGAGCTTCGGTCAGTGGCTCGTCAGCGCGGGCATCTGGTTCGTGATCGTGGGCATCCCTGCCCTGCTGATCCTCGGAATCGTCGTGTTCGTGGCGATCCGGATCGTCCGCCGCTTCTCCGGCAACCGTGGTGCGGCCGCCACCCCCGCGCCCTCCGCGGAGCCGCCCGCCGCGAGCTAGCTCGGAGTCAGCCCCCGAACCTCAGCGCCCGGCTCGTCCCGCAGGACGGCCGGGCGCGTTCCCGTGGGGCCGTTTGGCCGTGAACGAGGTGCCGCAGGGCACTGGCCCGGTCCCCCGACCGCGGGCACCCTGTGGGCATGGACGAACCAATCAACCTTGTTCTCTTCTCGGGGACCGATGACCGCCTGAACGCGGCCACCGTCCTGGCCGCCGGGGCCGTTGCCTTGGGCCGGCCGGTGAACATCTTTCTGCAGTACTGGGCCCTCGACGCCTTTCGCGCGGACCGGATTCGCGCCGACCACGGTCTTGCCCCCGAGGCCGGGCCAAGCGGTCGCGCGGCGGTGGACGCCCATCGGGCGGCCAGCCCGATCACGTGGGTGGACACCCTCCGCCAGGTCAAGGAGCTGGGCGGCCTCGACATCCAGGCCTGCTCGCTGTCCATGGACCTGCTGGGCATCTCCCAGGGCGACCTCGATCCCCTGGTCGACGGGATCGAGGGTGTGACCGCCTTTTACCTGAACGCCGGCGCGGGACCGGTGACATTCATCTGAGCCACGCGAAAGGAACTGACGACATGACGACATCGATCGTTGCCGGCGAACTGGTGGATGCCCGCGGGATGAGCTGCCCGATGCCCATCGTCAAGACGGCGACCCTCTTCAGAACCATCCCCTCCGGAACGGTTGTCCAGGTCCTGGCCACCGATCCCGGGGCGGTCAAGGACTTCGAGGCCTGGTCGCGCTCGACCGGCAACGAGCTCCTCGAATCAACGCAGGACGAATCGGTCTATCGGTTCGTCATTCGGAAGGCCTAGGTGCACGACATGACCCTCACATCGCTGGTTACGGAGCGACCGCTCGCGCCAGCAGGTCCCGGCAGCGCTTCCGCGGCCGGAGCCAACGGACGATGCCCCGGTCAAGACCAAGCAGTTCGTGATCATCAACTGGAGCGGCGACCTGGACAAGATCTGGCCCACGCTCATCCTGTCCTCGACGGCGGCGGCCAGCGGCATGGCAGTCAAGGTCTTCATCACGTACTGGGGCCTGCTCCCGTTCGTGAAGGAGGATCGCCGGATCGTGGGCCACAACTGGATGCAGAAGATGCTCGCGTTCATGCAGCGCCCTGGCATCACCCACGTGAAGCTGACCAAGATGAACTTCTTCGGGATGGGCCCGTGGATGATGGGCAAGCTGGCCAGGCAGAACAACGTGGCCAGTCCCAAGGAGCTCCTCGAGGCCGCACTGGCCCTTGGCGTGGAGTTCGTGCCGTGCCAGATGACGATGGACATGTTCGGCCTCACCCGCGACGACATGATCGACGGGCTGGGCGAGCCGGCCGGTGCCGCCACCGCCATTGAGCTGATGACGAACGCGGAAGCGTCGCTCTTCATCTAGGAAGGATCGATACCGATGAACGCCATGCTGAGCACCCCCGCAGTGACCAGGACCATTGACGCCCGCGGCAGCTACTGCCCCGGACCGCTGATGGAGCTCATCCGGGTCATCCGCGAATCCCAGGTCGGCGACGTCCTGGCCGTCTACTCCTCGGATGCGGGAAGCAAGACGGATATCCCGCTGTGGGTCGCGAAGGCCGGCCATCGGCTGGTGGGAATCGAGACCCGCGACGGCTACGACGAGATCGTTGTCGAGAAGCTCCGATGAACCGGATCGTGATCCTGGGTGGGGGCGTGGGCGGAACGCTCACCGCCAACCTCCTCGCCCGCCGTCTCAGCCGCCGGATCAAGCGCGGAGAGGCGACGATCACCGTCGTGGACTGGACCGGCAACCACGTCTATCAGCCGGGCTTCATGTACATCGCCATGGGTGGCGAGAAGGCCGACAAGCTCCAGCGACCCGAGCGCAAACTGCTCGACAAGCGGGTGGAGCTGGTGGTGGGCGAGGTATCCCGCGTGGACGAGCTGGACCGGACGGTCGTGCTGGCCGACGGGCGCACGCTGCGATACGACTACCTCGTCCTGGCCACCGGTTCGCGCATCACGCCCGACGAGGTCCCGAATTACGAAACGGAGGCGCACCACTTCTACAACGCACCTTCGGCCCTGCGCCTGCGCCACGCGCTGGACGATTTTTCCGGCGGACGGATCGTGGTGGCCATCGCCGGCATGCCGTACAAGTGCCCGCCGGCGCCGCTCGAGGTCTCGCTGCTCATCGAGTCGGAGTTGCGGCAGCGAGGCATCCGCAAGACGAGCGAGATCCATTTCTGCTCGCCCATCGGGCGGGCGTTCACCATCCAGTCGGTCTCCGACATGGTGACCCCGATCCTGGCCGAGAAGGGCATCGAGCTCCACACCTTCTTCAACGTGGAGTCGATCGATCCCGAGCGCAAGGTCGTCCAATCCCTGGAGGGGGAAGAGCTTCCCTACGACCTGCTCATCCTCGTGCCGCCCCACCACGGAGCCCAGTTCCTGATCGATTCCGGCCTGGCGCCGGCGCCCGGTGGTTGGCTACCGACTGATCGCCACACCCTCCAGGTGGGCGGGCGGCCCAACATCTTCGCCTTGGGCGACGCCACCGACCTGCCGCTTTCGAAGGCCGGCTCGACGGCCCATTTCGAAGCGCCGGTCGTCGCCGAGCGGATCGCGGCATCGGTCAACGGTAAGGGGGCCAGGGCCAAGCAGGGCTCGTACGAGGGCAAGGTCATCTGCTTCTTCGAGATCGGCGACGGGAAGGGGACGCTCCTCCAGTTCGACTACGAGCATCCCCCTCAGCCACCGACCCCGAACCGGGTCTGGCATCTCGGCAAGACCGTGTTCAACAAGGCGTACTGGCACACCGTCCCGCAGGGCCGGGTCTAGGGTTTCGCGGGCTCCGCGGGCTTGGGCGGTCGCCCCGACCGCATACCGAGGAAGGCGGCGCCTGCGGCCACGGCCACGCCGAGGATGAGCACCACGGTCAGTACCCCGGCCAGGTTGCCGAGCAGGGCCTCGACGATGGCGGCGAGCGTGTCCCGCGAGCCGTCCTCGCTCAACCCGTTCGCCACCACCTGGCCCACGGTGAGCACCAGGAGTTGCGTGATCATCACCGTCACCGCCGTGCCAAGCCCCAGGGCGATGACGGCCCGACGCCGGTGGTGCGCCCGCCAGAGGACCAGTCCCACCAGGGCGGCGGCGATCAGGATCATGGCGACGGTAATCACGTCGAAAACGTGGACCACCTGGCGGACCGACTCCAGGCGGGACATGCGCACGAGTGGCAGCTCGTCAAAGTCCGGAGGCAGGTTGATGCCGAGCCGTTCCTCCAGGACTCGGCGAACGACATCCCCCGCGTCCACGTCGGACGGATCGGGCAGCTCCAGGTCGTCAGGGAGGATGCCCACGTCGATCAGCCGTTGCAATCCAACGATGATCACCGGGAGGACGCTGATACTGAGCTCGCCATCGGTGCTGTCGAGAACCGAGTCTCCCCGAAGAACCCGAACCAGAACCGTGTGAGCCGCCCGATTCGCCGCGGCCCATCCGTTGACGAAGACGTCGGAGCCCATGAACGCACCGATCTGCTTTGCGATCCAGTCGCGGATCAGCGGTTTGACGAGGCGTGGGACGTCGAACTCGTCCACCACTCGGTCGGCCAGCTGGCTGCTCAATTCCTCCACGACCTGGGGATTAGCGGCCACCCGGCTAACGACGGCCACGTAGCGGTCGGTGTTCAGCGCGACCTGGTGGACCCACAGGGTCGCGCTCGACAGGGTGATCGCGATGCAGGCGATCACGCCCAGCGTGCCGACGAAGACGTTGTGTCGCCGAGAGTGATCGGGCGCGGTCACGTGGGCAGGATACGCGCCTCAGTGGGTCACCCATAGCCCCCGGAATGGGCGAACATCGGCCTGACATGCGTGATGGCGCCCAGCTCGCGATTCCCACGCTCGAGACGGAGCGTCTGGTCCTGCGCCCGTTCCGGGAGGTGGACGCGGCCGTGTTCTGCGCGCTCATGCAGGACCCCGAGGTAGTGCGGTTCATCGGGGACGGGCTGGTCCCGAGCGCGGAAGACTGCTGGCGGGCGGTGGCCGGCTGGCTGGGCCACTGGATGCTGCGCGGCTACGGACCGTGGGCGGTGACCGAGCGGGAGACCGGGACGTTCATGGGCAGGGCGGGCATCCACTTCCCGGAGGGCTGGCCCGGGCCCGAGCTGGGCTACACGTTCGGCAAGCCGTTCTGGGGCCAGGGGTACGCGACCGAGGCCGCCCGGGCAGCGCGGGACTGGGCGTTCACCGAGCGCGACTTCCCCGAGCTGATCAGCCTGATCGACCCGTTGAACATGGCCTCGATCGGGGTCGCCACCCGGGTCGGCGAAACGCTGCGCGGCCCCGGTGAGCTGCGCGGCCACTCGCTGCTGGTGTACGCCATCACCCGCGGCGAGTGGGAGGCACGGCCAGAGCGAACCTGATCTGGGTCGGGTGTACGGTTTCGCGATGGGAGCCTGGGGACCAGCGATCTTTTCGGACGACCTTGCGGCCGACATTCGCGGCGACTGGCGAGAGGCCATCCTCGATGGGCTGACCCCTGAGGCTGCGACCACCCGCGTCCTGGAGTCGCATGCGGATTCTCTCCAGGACGAGGACGAGCGCGTCGTCGTGTGGCTCGCCCTGGCGGCCGCGCAGGAACAAACCGGGAGACTCCAGCCCGAGATCCGCGATCGCGCGCTCGAGATCGTCGACGGCGACCTTGATGCTCCGCGATGGGTCGATGCGGACCCCTCCACACGGCGCAAGAGAAGGCAGGCCGTTGATGCCCTGGCAGGACGCCTGCGCGGTTCACCTCGACCGCCGACGCGAATGGCGAGGCCGGCAGTCCTGTCGTCTCCGCTGGAGATTGGGGACGTCATTCGCCTGCCGAGCGCGACCGGTGCCAGGCATGCCCTCTTCGTCGTGGTCGGGATCGCGGAGGCATACCCTCCCGGATCCACCCAGCCCGTGGTGGCGACCTTGCTGTGGGATAGACCGGGCCTTCCCGAGCCCCGTGGACTCGAACACCTTCCCCTGCTCCTCGATGAGCCGTTGGCGTTCCCATCCGACGGCGCCGTGGTCTCCCTCTTCGCCCTGTACAGCACCAGTCGTGGCAAGACCGCCATGCCTCGGACGGCCGAGATGATCGCCCGTGACGTCCGTCGGCCAGACGCTCCGGACTACCGGGATCATGTGAAACGCCGGGGCCCCGTGCTCGGCTACACCTCGTGGGGGCCGTTGATGGAGTGGCTCGACAGCGATGGGTATTCCCGCCAGGTGGAGCTCACCGTGCTCGGCGGAGGTCGCCGGAGGCGCTGGTGGCGTTAGCCGGCGAGGGCCTCCAGCACCGGTAGGTCCACGGTCTCGCCGGTCGGGGTGAGCGGGATGAGGGCCACGTGGTCCGCACCTGCGGCCAGGACTTCGCCCAACCGGGCTCGGAGCGTGTCGGCGTCACCCCAGGCGACCATGGCGTCCACGAGGCGGTCGCTCCCCGGCTGCTCCCAGTCGGTCGCCTCGAACCCCTGTTCCGCCCACGCGGCCTGGTAGTTCGGAGTGCGCAGGTATGGCAGCAGGTACGCGCGGGCCGCGGCTCGGGCGGCCGTGGGATCGGTCTCCAGGACGACAGGCAGGCTGACCGCCAGCACCGGCCGGTGATCCTTGCCCGGCCATGGTGGCGGCCAAATCGAGCACCTCCCGAGTCCACGCCACGCGTTCGGTGCTGACCAGGTACGGGAATGCGCCGTCGGCGGCGGTCGCCGCCAGGGTCAGCATCCGCTCGCGGAGCGCGGCCAGGATGACCAGCGGCTCGGGCATCCCGTCGGGCACGGGTCCCTTGTACTTCGCCGCGTGATACCCCTCAAGGAACTCCCGCATGTGGGTCAGCGGCCGCTCGTACACGTGGCCGCGCAGCTTCTGGGCCAAATGGAGGTGCGATACCCCTAGCCCCAAGGTAAACCGCCCGCCGGTGGCCTCCTGGAGAGTGAGGGCCGCCATCCGGGTGGTCTGGGCATCGTGGCCCCAGATGCTGACGATTGCCGTGCCCAGACCGAGAGACGAAGTCCCGCCCGAAAGCAGCCCGAGCAGAGCTGAACGGCTCGCGGCCCGCCGATTCAGGGACCCACAGCGTCCCGTACCCGAGCCGCTCGACCCGCGAGGCCAGCTCCAGGACGTCGCTCGCCGCGAGGGAGTCGGGATCGGTCCAGACCCCGATCCGTCCCAGTCCCCGGTCGCCGTTGCCCATCGACCGATCCTACCCGCTGCGCTCCGCCCCGAATCGGTAGCGCAGGAACAGCTCATCCTCGTGGCGGTGGACGCTGACCATGGTGGCCGGCCGAGGGGTCTGCTCCGGGGGCTGCGGGGCGATCATGGGTAAGCCCTCCCCGCCGAGCAGCCACGGACCGACGGTCCAGAACAGCTCGTCGATCAGACCCGGCAGCGTGGAAGCGGGCGTTCACGGTGGGACCGCCCTCGAGCAGGAGGGAGCGGATCCCCCGCTCATGCAGCGCACCGAGCAGCCATTCAGGCTCCGGATGGAACGTCGGGGCAACCAGGACCTCGGCCCCGGGGACGTCGGTGGGACCGTCCACGCCGACCACCACCAGTCGCGGCTGGTCGGAGCCGAACCAGCGGTCATCGGTCGGAATCGGTTCGGTGCCGCCGATGAGCACGCCCAGCGGCTGCGCCGGTCTTCCCGGCTGCTTCCCGAACTGGCGGCCAGGTCCGCGGGCACATCGGTCCATCCGCCAACCGCGCGCAGCGTGCCCACCCCGATCGCGACCGCATCAACCGCCACCCGGAGGAGCCGCATCAATCGGCGGTCCGCCCGGTCCCCGAGATCGTCGGCCGTTCCGTTCCGTTGCGCGCGTCCATCGAGCGAGGTGACCATGTTCAGGCCGACCCACGGCCGGTCGGCAGGCGGATGGGTCAGGGCCAGGTCGGCGAACGCAGCGTCCAGATCCAGGTCGGACGCCGGGTCGGGCCATAACCGATCAATGACGAACATCCCGCCATGCTAGTGGCCGGGGCCCGACTCAGGGGAGCAGCGTGAACCGCTCCACGTGGACCGGTCGCACGATGGCGAAGTCGCGCCGATCCAGCGTGTATAGGCGCGTGATCCCAAGCCGTTCGGCGAGCGCGACCATCGCCGCATCCACGAAGCCCAGGTCAGCGTCCCGGTAGGTCTCCAGCACGGAACGGACTCTGGCGAAGTCAGCATCGGTAAGCGGCTCGAGCGCCCAGTCCGACGCGGCCAGACTCTCGAGAAATGCCAGTTCCGCCGTGGGCCCGCCGCGCCCGTTCAGCAGGTGGCAGATCTCAGGCAGCACGGCCTGCGGCACCACCACGGCTTCACGCTCTCGCCGTAACGCGGCGCGGACCCGTCGGTGAGCATGTTCCGTCCGATCCGCCAGGGCGTACAGGGCGCTGGTGTCGACCAAGACTGCTATCGCCGATCCTCCTGGCCGCGCGTCCTCCAGGGCAGCTCAGCACGGAGGATCTCCTCGTCGCGGCCGGCCACATTGCCCGGGCCCGAGATGATGCCAACGAAGGACGGCAGCTCCCTCTCCGTCTCCTCGGCGGCTTCCGCGACGTAGCGCTCCATGGCCTCGCGGATGACGTGCGACGTGGGCACGCCTGCACGCCGGGCGAGGCGCTCCAGCTCGGTCAGGATCTGCGGGTCCAGCAGGACCGATGTTCGGCGCATGGCATATATGCTAGCACATCACTCGACCGCGCCAGCTCAGTCGAAGATGCGCTCCAGGTGCCAGGTGCCGCGGATCTCGTCCAGGAACACGGTGCACAGCAGCCCGTCGCGGGTCACGAGCTTGAAGTAGGCGCGGGCCACCGGCTCGCGCCACCAGTCGTCGACCAGGCGCCATCGGTTGCAGATCCCGATCTCGCCATGGGTCTCACCGTCCAGCCGGAGGCGGATGGGGGTGCCGGCCTCGTCGGTGTCGACCTGGACCAGGGGGTGGGTGGCGTACAGGCGGGTCACGGCTCGTGACCGATCTCGACCAGCCGCGACTGGCGTTCGGGAAGCGCCGCGTTCGGGCGATCAGCCACGGCTCGCCACAGCCGTCCTTCCCCAAAGCGGGCACTGACCCGTTCCAGCGACCAGCGCAACTCCTCCCATCGGCCGGCCTGCGGCTCGAAGGCGGGGAGCTGGCGGGCAGCGGGGTTGGTGAGGCGGTCCAGGATCAGGGTGAGGGCCATGATCCGGGGTTCTTCCTCGTGGTCCTCGTGCACGCCGGCGCTGGCACCCCGGACCTGCGCCTCCAAACGGGCCAGTAACAGGCGCGTAATCCAGTCCGGATCGGTCGACGGCTCGGGGAGGGACAGGGTGATGGTGAGCGGCGCCGCCGTCTCCCGCGTCAACACCAGCGTCGCGCGACCCGGAGCGAGATGACGGCCACCAAGCTGGTCGGTCAGGGTGGTCGCCGCCCGACGGAGCGCGAGCGTGATCTCGGTCGTTCCCTCCGCCGGCGGCTCGAATCGGGCCGTGGTCACCAGCTGCTCCGGCCGGCGGCGCGGGACGAGCGGCCGCCCGTCTTCCCCGCGTGCCAGGGCTTGGAGCCGCTCGCCGGGCGACCCCGAACTGGGCGGCCACCGCGGATCGCGGCAGCCCGGCCAGCTGGCCCATGGTCGTCAGCCCGAACAGGCTGAACCGATCCCGCACGGCCGGCTCCGCCGGCAACAGACCGATGGGCATCGGGGCGAGCGTCGTGCGGCCCTCCCCGGCGGGAAGGATCAGGCACGCGGCCCGCGCGGCGTCTCCGGGCCGGGCCAGCCGGGCGGCGAGGGATGCCAGCCATCGGTTGTCCCCGATCCCGGCGCGCACCGGGTACACGTCGGCCAGGTTCACCGCCCGCGCGGCGACCCGCCGCTCCGACCCATGGATCGGTTCCAGACCCGTCACGTCGACCAAGGCCACGCCCACGTCCACCGCCTCGATCCGCGGGGACAGGTCATCCAGCCGATCGAGCAGCGCCTCCCACTGAGCCGTGGTCTCGGCCCCGCCCGCTTCGGCCCGAATCCCTGGCCAGACCAACATCAGCAGCCGCATGTGCTGCCCTCATAGTCGCCCCACGCATGTAACGGCCAAGCAAGGGTCGAGAACGATCTGTTTCGGGGGTTTCCCGAGCCAGATATGCGCCACACGCATACGTCAGCCAAGAACTGGACCGATGTTGGCCGATACATGCGCCACACGAATACGGAGACCTTGGATGAAGGTCAGGCGCTGAGGACGGTCAGCGCAGGCAGCGGCTCGACGATCTCGATAACGGCGGACGACGCTTCGGGCTGCGGGACGGCGAGGGCGGGGAGGAGCGGGTCGATGCGACGGCCCTCCCCGAAGTACAGGTCGAGTTCCGCATGGCCGCCGGCCAGGGCCCATCGGTGACGCGTGACTGAGGCCTCCACCCGGAGGCCGACCAGGTCGCGGCCCACCGCCAGCCACGACTGACGCTCGAGACGGAGCCGGACACCGGCCACCCGGCCGGCGGCCTGGCGCAGGGCCGGCGGGGCGAGGAGCAGGGCGGTGGCATCTGAGCGCGGGAGCAGCGCGGCCAGCCGCTCGAAGCGCGGGGCGGACGAGCCGTCCAGGTCCAGGACCAGCAGGTCGAGGAGGCGGGAGCGGGCCAGCCAGGCGGCCAGCTCCAGGGCCTCGGCCCCGTCGGCGGGACGGACGACGAGCAGCCACTCCAGGCGAATGCCGCGTCGGGCGGCAAGGGCCGGGTCGAACGTGCCGGCGTGGTCGATCCAGGCCACCAGTCCCCCGGCCGCCTGGCTGGCGGCCGCCGCATCGAGGGCCAGGGACGTGGCGCCATGACCGGGAGCGGCATCCAGGACGGCCAGCGCGCCCCGTGGCCAGCCGCCGGTGGCCAGGGCCGCGTCCAGGGCCGCGTGCCCGGTGGGCACGGCGGGGATCTCCACCTCCCCGGGGAGCGGGGCCACGCCTCGCCGCAGGCCGCGCTCGCGAAGCGCATCGAGCACCTCGGGGAGCGGCTGGGGGGCGTGGAGGGTCACATCGGTCAGTCTAATAGAACAGATGTTCTATGACAATGCCCCGACAAGGGGCCGCTTCGATCAATCTCCGCCGACCGGACCGTACAACTCGGCGGTGGCAAGCCAATCCCAGCCCCCGTTGGCGATGCCAGCGTTACCGCCGGCCACGAGCACCCGGCCATCGAAGAGCAGCACGGCGGAGTGTCCCTTGCGCGGGAGTCCCAGGGACCCCGTCGCGGTCCATGATCCGCTGTTCTCGTCGTACAACTCGGTTGTGCCGGTGACGGCGCCGTCACCTCCGTCCAGTGCGCCGCCCGCCACCAGCACCCTGCCATCGGGCAGCAGGGTGGCCGAGTGGCTCCCACGGCCCTCGATCATGGTCCCGGTGGCAGTCCACAACCCGGTCCTGGGGTCGTACAGCTCGGCGGAGCCAAGGACACCGAAGTTAAATGAGCCCGCCACCAGGACGTTGCCATCGCGCAAGAGCGTCGCGGTGTGCCCAGCGCGCCCGTTGATCATGTCGCTGGTAGCGGTCCAGAACCCGGTCCGGGGGTCGTACAGCTCGGCGGAGGACAACGTTCCGGCCTCGAAGAGGCCGCTCCCTCCGCCCGTCACCAGGACGCTGCCGTCGTCCAAGAGCGTCGCGGTGTGCGTGGCGCGGCCCTCGATCATGCCACCGGTGGCGGTCCATGACCCGGTGCGTGGGTCGTACACCTCGGCGGAGGCCGCCATGGCCGACCCATCCGAAGGCAGCCCGCCCGCGACAAGCACGGTCCCATCGGTCAAGAGCGTGGCCGTGTGCAAGGCGCGGCCCTCGATCATGGTCCCGGTGGCGGTCCAGGTCCCGGTGCGGGGGTCGTATAGCTCGGCGGAGGACAGTCGGGGGACGGCCATACCGTCCGAAGTCTGTCCGCCCGTCACCAGCACCGTGCCATCGAGCAGCAGCGTGGCCGTGTGCAAGGCGCGGCCTTCGATCATCGTCCCGGTGGCGGTCCAGGACCCGGTGCGGGGGTCGTACAGCTCGGCGGAGGACAGTCCAATCTCGGTCTCGTCTGAGCCGCCGGCAACGAGGACCCGACCATCGGCGAGCAGGACTGTTGGCCCATTGAGAGGCGTGGTCATGGACCCGGTGGCGGTCCAGGCGGGTACCAAAGCCTGCCCCTGGGTCGAGGAAGCCTCCGGCGTCGCGGCCGGCCCGGGCACGATGTGCAGGTCAGGAAGTGCAGGTAGTTCAACAACGCCCGATCCGACCAGAGCGGCCCCGCCCAGAGCCGTAGCCAACACGACCGCCACGGCCGCGATCGCCCACAGCAGCGTGCTGGCGGTTCGGGGCTGAACGGCGGCGGCGCGGGACTGGATCTCGGGCCAGAGGTTCGGTGCGTCAAGATCGTCGAGCGTTCGGAATCGGGCGCGCAGAGCGGTCATCGGTCCTCACCTAGCAATACCCGCAAGCGCTTACGACCTCGGCTGAGGTGAGCGCGAATCACGAGCGCGTTCATGCCGGTGCGACGGGAGATCTCCCGCACCGGACAGTCGGCGTAGTAGTGGAGGACGATCACCGCGCGCTGCTGAGTGGTCAGCTTCTGAAGCGCTGCGAGCAACTCCTCGTCGAATTGGGGCTCGACACTTCCCACGTCAGGAACCGGTCCCCGGATCAATCCGGACCGATGCTTGAGGTCCCCTGCGGCCAGGCGGAATGCTGAACGCCACACCCAGCCTTGCACGTCCCGAATGGCCGATCCGCGGCGCAGGGCCTGGGCGAAGGCCTCGGCCACGGCATCGGACGCCACGTCCTCGTCACCGGCGTAGGCGAAGAGGGCTCGCCACAGGCGCTCGCCATCGGCCCGGTACACGGCCTCGACTTCGTTGGCGACGGCTGCACGAGCCACGGTGGCTTCCACTATGCCCATACAGGGACCGATCAGGCCCGAAAGGTGACAGCCGGTGACGGACCCGGGTCACTTTCGAGGCCCGTGCTATTCTGCCGGGCGCCTCGTGACGCGCCTCAGAAGGCGCCCCGTGGGGATGTAGCTCAGCTGGGAGAGCACTGCGTTCGCATCGCAGGGGTCAGGGGTTCGAGTCCCCTCATCTCCACCACCCCCCACGCGTCGGGCTACTGGTCCTCGAGCTCATCAACCAGGATGGCCGACGGCGCGCAGCCGGTTCCCAACTCGGGTGCCAGGCGGCCAACGACCCGGATCGGCTCTCCATCCGCCGGCGCCACACGAGTTGGTGGCACTCCGCCCAGGAGTTGATAGCGTCCCCCGGCGGTGTCCAGCCACTCGCAATTCACCTCCTGGTCCGCGGCCAGCGAGTGGCCGAACGTCCCGAGAAACTCCGCCGGCGGAGGGAGCGTGTCCTCGAGCTGCCAGGCCGTCCCGCCGAACCCACCGGTCCCACTCGTGGTGCGGAGGATCGGGTGCTCGATCGGCCCCGTCTCATCGAAGTCGATCACCAGGTTGAGCGTCCCACTGCCCAGAATGGCTCCCTCGTGGAAGGGCACGTCGCCCCAGTCGCCCACGATGGAGAAATCGGCGTGGATGTGACCGAAAAAGGTGTTGGCCCATGCCGAACCCGGCACCGCGTCGAGGTCCTCGCTCTGGCCGAACCAGTACAGGCACGAGCCATCCTGCTGCATGAAATACCGGCCCGCCCCGGCCACCTGCCATACGCCCGTCAGGAGGAACCGGGTCCCGGACGGGCCCTGCATCTCGATGGGCGAGCACGATTCGCCACCCACGGTTCCGAGCGACGGCGATGGGCTCTCGGTGGTGGAGGGCGCCGCGCAGGCAACGAGGGCCATTGACATCAACACAACGGCCGCAAAACGTTTTTCCGATGAGGACATGACTCCCCCCGAAACCGCCAGGACTCGGCGGGATGGCGTGTCCGTCAGCGGCTCAGTTGTACGGCGTGACCATGGGGAAGTTGAAGTCACCCTCTTCGGTGACCTGGTCTGCCGGTGGCGCACTGATGTCCACCGACTGGTTCCAATTGTTGAAGTCCGCCGTGAAGGTCGTGGCATTGGGACCGTCGATATCGGCTCCGACGGACACCGAGCGCAGCCACAGGCCGTTCTGCTGGAAGAGCAGGTCCACGACGAGCGGACCGCGCAGCAGGTCAGCCGGGTCCATTCCCGTCCCGACGCCGAAGATGTCCATGTTTCCGCCCTGGCCCGTGCCGTCGCCCATGCTGTCGAGGTAGTGCTGGAGCAGCGCCTCGCTCGAGACGGTGACCACGACGTGGTAACAGGTGTCGTCCCCGCACGGGGCCTCGTCGAGCGTCTCGGCAGCCACGCCGTCGGTGTCGAGGAACTCGTTCACCTTGTCCGCAATCTCGGAGTCGGTTGGCGGCTCATGGCTGCCGTCCTCGCTGCCATCGGTCTGGTCCGATGCCATGTGGATCCAGTTGTCGCCGGTGAGCCCGGTGAGGACCCACGTGTCCGAACCGATGACGATGGCCTCCCCGCTCAACCCGAACATGCCCGGCAGCTCGAACGTGATGTGCGCTGATGCTGCCAGGGCGTCCACGTCGCCCTCGACGGTGACGCCATCCAGGGAGATGTCCATCCCCGAGCCGGGGCTTGCGGCTCCACCGGTGACGCTGACCGACACGTGGAACGTATCGCCGTCGGCCGTGGCCTGGGCGCCCTGGGTGAGGATGTCGGCTGGGTCAGTCAGGGTGCCGCCACCCGAAATGGCGTACACCGCGAGGACCCAGAAGAAGACGAGGCTTATGCCCACCACCGCGAACGGGAGGGCGCGGGAGCTCATGTTGCTGGTCACCGGGGCAGGATATCCGGTCCACCCCAATCGAGCCATCGACCGAAGGTCCTGCCGCGTCATGATGGACCGGTGAAGGCCGTCGTCACCGGGGGCTCCGGGTTCATCGGTCTGGCGCTCGTCCGCCTGTTGAAGGCCCGCGGGGACGAGGTGGTGGCCATCGTCCGCTCGGCGGGGCGGGCCGAAACCCTGCGCGAGATGGGCTGCACCCTGGTCGAGGGCGACCTGGCCGGCATGCCCGCCGATGCCCTGACCGATGCGCTGCGCGGCGCTGATGCGCTCTTCCACGTTGCGGGCAGCTACCGGTTGGGGATCCCCGAGTCCGAGCACGTGGCGATGTACGCCGCGAACGTCGTTGCCACCCGGGCGGTGCTCGACGCGGCGGTGGCCGCCGGCGTGCCACGGACGGTGTACGTGTCCACGGCCAACGTCATGGGGGACACCCACGGCCAGGTCGTGGACGAGACGTACCGGCGGCCACAGCCGCCCGCATTCCTGTCGTACTACGACGAGACGAAGTACCTCGCCCACCAGGCGGCGGAGGAGCGGATCGCGGCCGGGGCACCGATCCTGATCGCCATGCCGGGCGTGGTCTACGGGCCGGGAGACCACTCCGAGGTGGGCGGCGTCCTCCGGCAGGCCATGACGGGCCGGCTGTCCATCCTCAGCGCGGCGGACCTGGGTGGATCGTTCGCTCAGGTGGAGGACGCGGCCGCGGGGCTGCTGGCCGTCCATGACCGCGGCGTCATCGGTCAGTCGTACCTCCTCGGCGGCGAGATCGCGACCCTGGGAGAGGTCGTGCGCCGTGCGGCCGCCCTGGCGGGACAGAAACCCCCCTCGTTCACCACCCCGTCCTGGGCGATGAAGGCCATGGCTCCGCTCGGCGCACTCATCGGTCCGGCGCTGGGCAGCGAGAACCTGGCGGAGGTCATTCGCGCGTCGGATGGGGTGACGTACTGGGTCTCGTCCGAGAAGGCCAAACGCGAGCTCGGTTACGCGCCGCGCGACCTGGAGGCCGGACTCCGGACCCTGCTCCCCTGAGGTCTGATTGAGGCCGCCAAAGGGGCTGCCGTATACTCCGGCCCGAACGCGTTGACGCGGGAACAGTAGGCGCGCGCCTCGCCCACAGCGAGCCGGGATGGTGGAAGCCGGCAGCGACAGAGCGCCGAACTCGCCCGCCGAGCAGCCGGTGCCGAGCCGGTCGGGTGGCGCCCGATACCACGCCAACGAGTGGACCGACCGTGGGGTTGTAGCTCAGCTGGGAGAGCACCTGCATGGCATGCAGGGGGTCGGGGGTTCGAGTCCCCCCAGCTCCACCACCATCGGTCAAGTCATGGTGGTACCGCGAGGCTGACCCCCTTCGTCCTGACGAAGCGGGGTCGCGTTTTCTGTCTGGACCGATACGAACGGGAGCAGCGGCGTTGACCATGGCGACCTCGTCCATCACCGAGCACACGACGGCCGACGGCCGCCGATGGACGCTGCGCGCCGCCCGTCCCGCGGACGCCGAGCCGCTCGCCCGCCTGTACGCCGCGGTCCGCGCGGAGGGTCGCTGGCTCGTGACCCCGCCGACCGCGATCAATCCCCCGTCCGAGGCCTTCTTCATCGCGGAGCTGATCCGCGCGGACGAGTCGGCCGTGCTCATAGCTGATGCCGATGGCACGGTGGTGGGCAACGCGCTGGTCATGTCGGATCGCGACGTCAGCTCGCGCCACGTCGGCGTCCTGTCGATCACGGTGGCGGAGGGCTGGCGGGACGTGGGGATCGGCACCGCCCTGGTCGCCGCCACCCAGGAATGGGTGCGCAGCCACGGCCTGGCGCGCCTCGCGTTGAGCGTCTTCCCGGACAACGCGCGCGCGATCGCGGTCTACACCCGGGCCGGGTTCGTCCAGGAGGGCCTGCGGCGCTGGCAATTCCGCCAGGCCGACGGCACGTACCGCGACGAGCTGCTGATGGCCTGGTTCCCGTCCGAGGAGGGAGCGCCATGAGCAGCGATACGGGGCGACCCGAGCGAATCGACCCGGCGAGCTACGAAGCGAAATGGCGCGAGCGCTGGGAAGAGGACGAGCTGTACCGCGCGCGGGACGACGCGGCCGATCCGTTCTACCTGCTCACCATGTACCCGTACACGTCCGGTGACGTGCACATCGGTCATTGGTATGCATCGGTCGGCCCGGACATCGTGGCCCGCATGCATCGGATGCAGGGCCAGCACGTGATGCTGCCCATGGGCTTTGACTCATTCGGGCTGCCGGCAGAGAACGCGGCCATTGATCGCGGTGTCCACCCGGCCGAATGGACGTCCGCCAACATCGATCGGATGCGGGCCCAGTTCCGCACGATGGGCAACTCGTGGGACTGGTCGCGCGAGGTGGTCGCCTCCGACCCGGAGTTCTACCGCTGGACGCAGTGGCTGTTCATCCAGTTCTACAAGGCCGGCCTCGCGTACAAGGCCATGGCCCCGGTGGACTGGTGCCCGAAGGACCAGGTCGTCCTGGCCCGCGAGCAGGTCCTGGGCGCGGATCGTCGCTGCTGGCGGTGCGACACGCCGGTCATCAAGCGCGACCTGGAGCAGTGGTTCTTCCGGATCACGAAGTACGCCGATGAGCTGCTCGACTTCGCCAACCTGGACTGGCCCGAGCCGATTCTGCTCATGCAGACCAACTGGATCGGCCGATCCGAAGGAGCCGAGATCGACTTCGCGGTGGCGCCCTCGGAGGCGTCTTCGGGAGCCGATACCGATGGCGTGGCGCCCATCCGGGTCTTCACCACCCGCCCGGACACGATCTTCGGGGCGACCTTCATGGTGCTCGCCCCCGAGCATCCGCTGGTCACGCGCCTGACGACCGACGATCGGCGAGCCGATGTCGAGGCGTACGTCGCCGCGGCGCGTCGCGAGACCGAGATCGAGCGCCTGTCCACCGAGCGGGATCGGTCCGGGGTGTTCATCGGTTCGTATGCCGTCAATCCGCTCAACGACGAGCGGATCCCGGTCTGGATCGCGGACTACGTCCTGCCCGGCTACGGCACGGGCGCGATCATGGGCGTGCCCGCGCACGACGTGCGCGACTTCGACTTCGCGAGCCACTACCAGCTGCCCATCCGGTTCGTGGTCGCGCCGCGGGGCGTGGAGCCGGACACGAGCACCGCGTTCATCGCGCACACCGACGACGAGGTGCTGATCAACTCTGGCTCGTTCACCGGGATGACCGCCGCGGACGGCATCACGGCCATCACCGCGCACCTGGCGGAACGCGGCCTGGGTGAGGCCAGCGTGACCTTCAAGATCCGCGACTGGCTCGTGAGCCGGCAGCGGTACTGGGGCGCGCCGATCCCCATCGTGTACTGCGACGTCCACGGCCCGCAGCTGGTCCCCGAGGATCAGCTGCCGGTCCTCCTGCCGCCCGACGTGGACTTCGCGCCGACCGGGGTCTCTCCCCTGCAGTCCCACCCGGGCTTCCTGAACGCCACCTGCCCGGTGGGCGGCGAGCCGGCGCGGCGCGAGACCGACACGATGGACACCTTCGTGGACTCGAGCTGGTACTACCTGCGCTACTGCTCCCCGCGGAACGAGACCGCGGCCTGGGACCCGGAGGCCATGCGTCACTGGATGCCGGTGAACCTGTACACCGGCGGCGCGGAGCACGCCGTGCTGCACCTGCTGTACAGCCGCTTCTTCGTGAAGGCCCTGCGCGACATGGGGCATCTCGCCTTCGACGAGCCGTTCCTCGCGTTGCGCAACCAGGGCCAGATCCTGGGTGCCGACCACCAGCGCATGAGCAAGAGCCGCGGGAACGTGGCCAACCCCGACGACCTTGTGGCCCGCTACGGGGCGGACACGGTCCGCGTGTTCCTGATGTTCATCGGTCCGTGGGACCAGGGTGGCCCGTGGTCATCCACCGGGATCGAGGGTGTGTCGCGCTTCCTGGCGCGGGTCTGGGCCGTGGCCCACGCCCCGATCATCGAGGTCATGCCAACCGTGCCGGGCCTGCCGGGCTTCAACCCGATGACCGGCGAGATCCCCGACAGCGGCGGCACCTCGGCCGACCTCATGCTGGCCACCATCGAGCAGGGCACGCGCAGCCTGGTGCGGATCGCGCACCAGACGATCCTCGCCGTGACCGAGGACTACCGCGCGTTCCACTTCAACACCGCGATTTCGCGGCTCATGGAACTGACATCGGCCCTCGGTGCGGCGCGCGATGCGGGCCTGGCCGGCACCGAAGCCTTCAACCAGGCGGTGGACACGCTCCTCCTGCTCCTCGCGCCAGTGGCTCCGCATGTCACCGAGGAGCTGTGGGAGCGGCGCGGCATGGAGTACTCGATCCACCAGCAGGTGTGGCCGGTGGCCGATCCCGCGCTGGCCGCGGAGGATTCGGTGGAGCTGCCGGTCCAGGTGGACGGAAAGCTGCGTGACCGATTGCGGGTCGCGCCGGACACCTCGGCCGAGGAGATCGAGCGCCTGGCCCTGGCATCCGAGCGGGTGCAGGCCTACCTGCAGGGCCAACCTCCCGTTCGGGTGGTCCAGATTCCCGGCCGGCTGGTGAACATCGTCACCCGCTGAGGGTGATAGCCCCGCGGTAACGGCGAGGTAACAGGCCGGCCCTAGTCTGCCGACCTGCTTCCGAGGCCCGGCGTCGAGTGCCCGGGCGTCGGGTTTCGGACGCAGACTCCGTTGCTCGCCTCCCCAGCTCGCCTCAGCTGCTCGCCTCCCCTGGGAGGCGCATGAACCGATTCGACGTGGTGACCCTCGCGGCCGTGGTGGTCGCGATCGTGCTGGCGGGGGCCGCGAGCTTCGCCCTGGTGGCTGGCAGCAGCCCCGCGGCAGTGCCGTCAGGCGCGCCAGATCCCTGGGCGACCGGCGGCGCGGAACCCACCACCGGGAGTGGTGGCGGAGACGCGCTGATCATCGACGTCGAGGGCGGCGTCACGCAGCCCGGAATCTGGGAGCTGCCGTCCGGATCGCGCGTGGCGGACGCCCTGGCTGCGGCCGGCGGCTACGCGGAGAGCGCCGACCTGGCAGCCGCCGCGCAAACCCTGAACCTGGCCGCCAGCCTGGTGGACGGGCAGCAGATCTACGTGCCGGTCATCGGGGCGCCGCCGCCGGGTGGCGGCGGCGGAGCAGCGGGCGGCCTGGTCAACCTGAACCGGGCCACGCAGTCGGAGCTGGAGGCGCTGCCGGGCATCGGTCCGGTCACGGCCGGCAAGATCATCGCCGCGCGCTCCGAGCAGCCCTTCGCGACCCTCGATGAGCTGGTGAACCGCAAGGTGCTGAGCGCCCATCAGCTCGAGCAGATCGCCGACCTGGTCACCGTCCCCTAGACGAACCGGTGGACCGCCTCGGGGCGTGGCTGCTGCCCGGTCTGCTGGCCGGGGTCATGGCTGGCATTGGCCTCGCCGATGCGGGCTGGCTGGGCCTGGGATTGGCGGGCGTGCTGATCCTGGGCGCCTGCGGCACCGCCCTGGCGGCGCTGGTCCTGCCCCAACGGACCTTCGCTGTTGCCGCGGTGGCCGCCGCATGCGTGGTGGGCATAACGCTGGGTGGGGTGCGGGGCTCGGCCACACCGAAGAGCGGACCGGCGGACGTGGCCGCGCTCCCGCCGGGCGCCACGGTCCGGGTGACCGGGGTGGTGGCCGACGATCCGGTTCCCCGCGGCACGACCGAAAACGTCGTGCTGGACGCGGTGTCGCGGACGGGCGGCCGCGGGATGGGCAGCTGATGGTCGGCGTGCCGCGGTCAGTGGTGGCTCGGGCGGGCGACGAGGTCGCGGTCGAGGTCCAGCTGCGCGGCCCCCCGCTGGACCCGGACGACGCCGCCTACCGCGATCGACTGCGTCGCGCGGGCATCGGGGCGCTGGGTCGGGCATACGCGGTGTCGGTCCTCGGGCATCGGTCCAATCCGGTGGAAGACCTGGTTCGCGGCCTGCGGGAATGGCTGCTGAACGGGCTCGTCACCACGGTCCCAGAGCCGGAGGCCTCGCTCGCTGCCGGCATCCTGCTCGGAGTGCGGGCCGGGATTGATCCCGCCATCCGCGACGCGTTCGCGGTGGCCGGCCTGTCCCACGTGGTGGCCATCAGCGGCTGGAACGTGGCGATCGTGGTCGTCCTGCTGGGCGGGCTCACGAGACCGCTCCGCCGCCGGACCGGGCCTGTGGTGCCCGCGGTGCTGGCCATGGCCGCCGTGGCCGGGTACGTCGTGCTGGTGGGCGCCTCGCCCGCGGTCGTCCGGGCGGCGCTCATGGCCGGCGCGCTGGTGATGGCGCGGCTCGCAGGCTCGCCGGCCCACGCCGCCTCGGCACTGATGGGCGCCGTGCTGGTCATGCTCCTCGTCACCCCCGCGGCGCTGTGGGACGTGGGGTTCCAGCTGTCGGCCCTCGCGACCGGCGGATTGATCGTGTTGGGAGCGCCGATCGAGGGACGCCTGGAACGGTGGCCGGCCTGGATCCGGACACCGGTGGCCCTGACCGTGGCCGCGCAGCTGGCGACCCTCCCCGTGCTGCTCGCGACGTTCGGGCAGGTCTCGCTCGTCGCGCCGCTGGCCAACGTGGCAGTCGTGCCGCTCATCCCCGCCGTCATGGCCGGGGCGGCACTGGCGAGCGTGATCGGTGGACTCGCCAGCCTCGCCCCGGTGCCGATCCTCTCGGACGCGGCGACCTGGCTGTCGGGCGGCGTTGCCTGGCTGCCGCTCCGCGGACTGATCGTCGTGGGCATCGGCGCGGCGCAACTGCCGCTGGCCGCGGTGCCCATCGCCGGGAGCCCGGTCCTCACGGCCGCCTGGTACCCGACCCTCGCCCTGCTGGCGCGGCGCTGGCACAAGCGACCGCCGCCTGAGACACCGACCGCCATACCCGTCGGCCCGGACCGGCCCGCGCGGGACCAGGTCAGCGCGGCACTCCCCGAGACGGCGGCCCTCGCGGCGGCGGCGGCCTGGTTCGCGCGACCCCGGCGGGCGGCATTGGCCCTGGCCGCCATCCTGGTGATGGCCACCGTCCTCACCCGCCCCGACAGTCGTCTCCACCTCACCGTGCTCGACATCGGCCAGGGAGACGCCATCCTGGTCGAGGCCCCCGATGGCTCGGTGGCGCTCATCGACGGCGGTCCCGACCCCGATCGGACGTTGCGCGAGATCGGGGAGGCGCTGCCGTTCTGGCAGCGGACCATCGACCTCGTCCTCCTGACCCACCCACACCTGGACCACCTGGGCGGCCTGTCCGAAGTCCTGCGCCGGTATCACGTGCGTGCCTACGTCGACGGCGGGCGGCCCACCGAGACGGCACCGCTCCGTCAGCTCCGCACGGCGGCCCTCGACGAGCCGGGGATCCGGATCAAGAACGCGCTGGCCGGCCAGGTCATCTCGCTGGGCGGGGTGGAGCTCGAGATCCTGTTCCCGACTCCCGCGGACGTGGCCCGCGCCCCGCCGATGGACGACGTGAATAACACCTCGGTCGTGGTGCTGCTCCGGTACGGCGGCTTTCGCGCCCTGCTCACCGGCGACGCAGAG
This sequence comes from uncultured Chloroflexia bacterium, assembly GCA_963810925.1. GTDB lineage: Bacteria > Chloroflexota > Limnocylindria > QHBO01 > QHBO01 > DASTEQ01. The sequence continues at coordinate 67,269 of CAWEPF010000006.1, forward strand.
GCGCCCGTCGAGCAGCTCCTACTCGATCGCGGGGCGCTGTCCCCGGTAGACGTGCTCAAGGTGGGGCACCACGGATCAGATTCAGGGACGACCCCCGCGTTCCTGGCCGCCGTCACGCCATCGGTCGCGGTCATCTCGGTCGGGATGGACAACGACTACGGCCACCCGCATCGGTCCACCCTCGATCACCTGGCGGCGGTGCCCGGCATGGCCGTGTTTCGGACCGATCTGGACGGCACGGTCGAGGTCGAGACCGACGGATGGACCTACCAGGTGCGCACCGATCGCGGCACCGGGACGGGATCGCTCCGGGTCCGGACGCCGCGCGACGCAGGGACGGGTACGATCGCCGCATGGTCATGCCCGCCCTCGACACCGCCCATGGCGCCGTCGTGCTGGCCCACGGCGACGACGGCTACCGGATCGACCGGGCCGTGGCCGAGTTCGCGGATCGGATGGGGGCGCCCGATCGGCTCGTCCTCACCCCGGAGCGAACCCCGGAGGAGTCGCTCATCGAGCGCGCGTCGCTCGAGGCCGCATCGGTCGGGTTGTTCGGATCGCATTGCGTCGTCCTGCGCCAGCCGCTGCGCGCTGCCGGCACGTCCGCGGCCGCCGCCGAGCGCCTGATCGCCCTGGTCGAGCAGCTTCCCCCGGGCGCCATCCTCGCCCTGGCCGAGCAGCGGTCCTCGCGGGACGTCACGCGCCCGCCGGCCCTCCTGAAGCGGCTCGAGACCGCGGTCCAGGCGGTGGGCGGGACGGTGATCCCCTGCCCGGCGCCACGCCGGGACGAGCTGCGGGGCTGGGTGACCCAGCACGCGGTCGAGCTGGGGATCGTCATTCGGCCGGCCGCGGCCGCGCTGCTCGCCGAGCGGATGGGGGGCGTCTGGGAAAACGACGTGGAGCGCGGCGAGCAGACCCGGATGGCGGACACGGAGCTGCGCAAGCTGGCCACGGCGGCCGGAGACGAGCCCATCGAACCGGGCCTGGTCGAGGCCCTCGTGCCCGACAGCAAACCGCCATCGGTCAATGCGGTGGGCAACGCGATCGAAAAACGCGAACCGGCCAAGGCGGCCGAGGCGCTCCGACGGGCGCTGGCCGAGGGGGAGCCGGTGCTCCGGATCATGGCCGCCCTCGAAGGCCGGATCGTGGACCTCGTCACCGCGCGGGACCTCGTGAGCCGGGGCGCGACTCAGGCCGAGATCATGCGGCGCGTGCGACCCGGGAACCCGTCAGCCGCCGAGCGGGTGGTCGGCGCGGCCCGTCGGTACAGCGGGACCGAGCTGGAAGCGATGCTGAATGGCCTGTTCGAGGCGGACCTGGCCATCAAGAGCAACGCCGCCGAGCCCGAGGCAGCGCTGACCGCCTGGCTGGGAACCTACGTGCTGGGGATGCCCGCGACAGCCGGGTCGCGGAGCGGGTGAGCGCCTAGGCGGCGCCTGCGCGGAGAACCCGGTCGCTCTCGATGGCGAACGTGCAGCGCGCGTTCGAGAGGCCCAGGATGCCGATCAGCTGGTGGTCGATGTACAGCTGCTTGCAGGGCAGGCACAGGGCGCCCGGGAGGGCGAAGAACAGCCGCTCCTCGATGCTCTCATCGCGGAACGAGGTGTCGAACACCGACGTCAGGAGGCTCCCGCCGCAATAGCGGCAGGTCTCGACGGCGGCCGGTTCTCGCTTCCGAGGGGTGCTCATGGCGGCAACCATGCGGCGCATGCCGCGCGCTCTCAATAGGACCCCCGTACCCGGGGCTGGTACTCGGGGCGTACCCCGCGTTCGCGGTCAGACGAGGCGGACGACGGCCGGGGCTTCGCTCCACAGCTTCTCGAGGGCGTATCGGTCCCGCTCATCGGGCGTGAACAGGTGAACGATGACCGAGCCGTAGTCGAGCAGCACCCAGCGCGCGCCGGAGCGACCCTCGATCCCGAGCGGCCGGACGCCCTGGGCGCGCAGCTCGTCGTTCAACGCTCCGGCCAGGCCCGCGACCTGCCGCTCGGAGCGACCGCTCGCGATCACGAAGAAGTCGGCCAGGCTGGTGAGCTCGCCGGTCCGCAGCATGACGACGTCGTTGGCCTTGTGGTCGGACACGATCTCCACGATCCGGTGCGCCAGCTGGGACGGATCCAGCTCGGGGTGGAGCGGGGTCAGGTTCGAGGTCGGCTGCTGCAGTTCGGTTCTCCGCTGGGTGCTCAGCGCGGGCTCGGTCCGCGACGGTACAGGCGACGCTCGAGGATCAGATCCTCGACCGCCCGCGGGACAAGGTAGCGGATGGAGCGCCCAGCCGCCACGCGGCGCCGGATCTCGCTGGCGCTGATGTCCAGTGCCGGCCCGCCGAGCAGGTGGATGCGGCTCGCGGCGCGGCCATGGCGCTTCGCGAGGCTGGCGCGGGTCGGGAGTGGCGTGCCAGGTCGCGGACCAACCGCCCACGAGGCCAGCTCGAGGATGCGGTCCGGCTCCCGCCATCGATCAATCCCGGCCAGGCTGTCCGCGGCCATGACCAGGTACAGCTCGGTCCCGGGGTGGCGCTCGGTGAGCTCGACCAGGGTGTCGACGGTATACGAGGGGCCTTCGCGCTCGAGCTCCACCAGCGACACGTCCAGGCGGGCGTCGTTGGCGGTGGCAAGCCGGGTCATGAGCACCCGGTCGGCGGCGTGGCTGATCGAGCGGCCGCGCTTGTGCGGCGGGTTGGCGGCGGGCACGAGGAGCACGCGGGACAGGCCGAGCTCGTCGGCCGCGAGGGTGGCCAGCCACAGGTGACCGAGGTGCGGCGGGTCGAACGTGCCGCCCAGGATCCCGATCCGCTCGGCGCGCGCGCGGCGCGAAGAGCGCGGTTCGGGCGTGCCGGACGGGCGACCAACCGGCACCAGCCGGGGCTTGGCACGGACCGATGGCGGGCTGGTGCTCACTCCTCGTCGCCCCATTCGAGCTCCTGGGCCCCGATGTGGACCATCGTCCCGTCCCGCGCGCCCAGCCGCCGGAGCTCGGCGTCGATGCCGAGCCGCTCGAGGCGCTGCTGGAAGCGAAGGCGCGACTCCTCGTTCGTGAAATCGGTTCGGGCTGCGGCGCGCTCGATGCTGACGCCGCGGATCCGCAGGTCGCCGCCCTCGGCGATGACCTCCCACCCCTCGACCGCCGGATCGAAGCGGTGGACGCGGCGAACCGGCTCCGGCTCGAGCTCCTCACGGCGGCGCTCGGCCTCGGCCAGGGCGTCAGCCAGCGCGTCGCGGAGGCGGTCGAGCCCCGTCCCGTCGTGGGCGGACACGGCAATGGGGTCCAGCCCGGCGGCCTGGAGGCGGGTCCGGACGGCCCGCCAATGGGCCTGAGCCTCGGGGAGATCCTGCTTGGTGACCGCGATGCGGAGCGGCCGGTCGAGGAGCGTCGGGTCGTGGAGGCGCAGCTCGGCGGCCACCGCGGCCCAATCGGCCGCGGGGTCCTCGGCGGCCCCGTCGATCACGCCCAGCAGGACCCGGCAGCGCTCGACGTGGCGCAGGAACTCGTGCCCCAGCCCGTGGCCTTCGTGCGCGCCCTCGATCAGGCCCGGGACGTCCGCGATCACCGCGCTCCGCTCGTCCGCGCCCTCGTCGGCGATCGCGATCACCCCCAGGTTGGGGGTCGTGGTCGTGAAGGGATATGGACCAACCTCGGGCCGGGCGGCGGTCAGGGCGGCGAGAAGAGTGGACTTCCCCGCGTTCGGCGCCCCGACAAGCCCGATCTCGGCGATGAGCTTCAGCTCGAGCTCGATCCAGCTCTCTTCACCGGGGTCGCCCCGCTCGTAGTGGCGCGGCGCCTGGTGGGTGGAGGTCACGAAATGGGTGTTGCCGCGGCCACCGCGGCCACCGCGCGCGACGACCAGGCGGTCACCCGGAGACAGGACCTCGCCCAGCAGCTCCCCGTCGGGATGGCTGCGGGCCACCGTGCCGGGCGGGACCGGGACCACGGCATCGATCCCATTGCGTCCGTGGGCCCGCCGCCGCGCACCCCGGCCACCGGGCGTGGCCTTGACGTGCGGGGAGCGGCGATACGCGGCCAGCGACGTGAGCCCGGCCTCACCAAGGAGGATCACCGAACCGCCCCGCCCGCCGTCACCGCCGTCGGGTCCCCCGCGCGGAACGTGGGCCTCGCGACGCATGGACGGTGAGCCGTCGCCGCCCGAACCGGCAGTCGCGTGGATGCGGACACGATCCGCGAACATCAGGCGCCGATCATACGGACCGGCATCCGGCGCGGCCCGGGCGCGGGCTCGCGACCGGCAACCCGGTTACAGGAACCGGAGCGGGTTGACGAGGACCCCGTTGACGATGACCTGGAAGTGGACGTGCGGCCCCGTGCAGATACCCGTGCACCCAACGGTCGCAATCTGCTGGCCGCGCAGGACGGCCTGGCCGGCGCTCACGAGGATGGTCCCCAGGTGGTTGTAGCCGGTCACCCGGCCATCGGAGTGCTGGATCATGACCACCAGCCCGCCGCCGTTGTTCGACCAACCGGCAGAAGCGACGGTCCCCGTGTCGGCGGCGACCACCGCGCCACCGGCCGCATGGGCGATGTCCACCGCGAGGTGCCCGCTCCAGAAGTATTGCGAGATGTATCCGCCGGGGACCGGCCAGGTGAGCGAGCCGTCGCCGTCCACGTATCCCGTTGAGCCGGCCCATGGGAGGCTGGCACCGACCGTGCCGGACCGCACCGGGGGCGGCGCAGGAAGCGGAATGGCGGCTACGGGCGCCGGGATGGGCGTCGGGATGGCCCGGGTGCCGTCCATGACGTCACCCTCGTGGTCGACCGATGGCTCGATGTCGATCGAGAAGCCCGGATCCTGCTCTGCAGCCGCCTGCTCGGAGACCGCGCCCAGGACCGATGTGACCGGCCGGATCGATGACGCGTTCAGGATTCCCTGTGCGCTCAGAACCCCCACCCCGACGCTCGCCACGACAAGCGCGACGACCGCCACGTGCGGAATACCGCGGGCGGGAATGGCTCGGATCCTGCGGCGCACGGGCCGGGACGGGTCAACCAATAGCGCTGGATCTCCTCAAATGCTCTCGTCGAACAGCACAGCACCGGGGCGGTCCAGCGAGACCGGATGGGGCACGGTTTGGCGCTGTGCCCGGCGATCCTAACAAGAGCGTCAAAGCCGGGTCAACCCGCGGGAGGGCCATGACCTACGGCTGATGGACGAGCTGGAGGGCCGGGACGCCGAGATCGGACAGCACCTCGTCGCCCACCTGGAGGGTCAGCCACGAGACCGCCCGACCCGCTGTCGGAGGCGGCGGAAGGATGACTTCCAGGTGGACCGATTCACCCGGCGTCAGGGGCGGAATGGTCAGTCCCAGGGGTGCCAGATCAGGGCGCCGGGCGAGATACGGCTCGTCCGTGAGCCCCCATCCGGCGAGCAGCTGAGTTCCGACCGGCCAGGTCGCGTTCCCGGTATTGGTCAGGGTCAAGCCCAGCGGAGGCCCGTCGTCCAGGCCACTGTCCGCGAGGTCCGCCGCCCAGAACGGTGGACCGGTCGTCCCTTCGACCGTCGGCACCACGCCTGCCACACCATCGGGCAGGTCCGCGTCCATCCGAACCCCAAGCTCGCGCGCGGCGAACCAGGTGGCCAGGGCCCGTGACAGCGCCTCGGCAATGGCCGCCTGGCCAGCATCGGTGGCCAGCAGGTCGGCCTCGGCCTCGAGCGACATGGAGCCGACCTCGGCCAGTACGCCGGGCATGAGACTCCCCCGCCGCGGCTCGCTCGGATCCCCCGTCTCGGAGGCCGGGGCGATGATGTAGTAGTTCACCGCGTCGATCCCGCGGTCCTGGCGGTCGTACGGCGCAATGCCCGACAGCCCCGCGACGACGTCCTCCTGGACCATGGTCGCCAGCCGCTCCGAGGCGGGGACGCCCCACGGCGTCTCGTCGGTCCAGAAGGTTTCGGTCGCCGCCACCTGGACCACCTCGCCGTTGTCGGTCAGCGAGTTGACGTGGATGCACAGCAGGACGTCGGCTCGGGCCAGGTTGAGCAGGTCGATGTGCGCGGACAGCTCGTCGCGGGTCCGGGTCTCGGCCGGGACGTCGGGCCCAAAGCCGGATACGCCGTCGCCATTGACGTCGCGGAACGGGTCGCCGGTGCAGCCCAGGTCCGGATCCAGGTCGCCAGCCAGGGCGTCGTCACCCTGGCGGGTCATGACCACCGTCACGCCTTCGGCCTCCAGGAGGTCACGCAGGGCGAGCGAGATGCCCAGGGTCAGCGCCTTCTCCGAGCGGTCCACCGTGTTGTCGTACGGGTTCGCCACGCCCCAGTCGAGGCAGCCGCCGTGGCCCGGGTCGATGCCGACCACGATGGCCGCCGGATTGGGCGCGTACAGGCGGCTCGCGGAGCCGGGCGCCGGGACGACTTCCCCCACGCCCACGGTGGCGGCCGCGCTGGCGGCAGCCTGCGATGGACTGACCGATGGCGCCGCCGAGGACGCCGAGCAACCGACCAGGCCGAGCAGCAGCCCGGCGGCGAGGTAGCGCGGCAGGGTTCTCCCGAGGCCGCCTCGCGGCCTCATCGGCCCTCGGAGGCCTCGACGCTCTTGCTGAGGGAGACGAGGAACTCGGAGTTGTTCTTCGTCTTGCCCAGGCGCTGCATGAGGAGCTCGATCCCCTCGTTGGGACCGACCGCACTGAGCATGCGGCGCATGGTCCACACCATCTTCAGGGTGTTGTCGTCCAGGAGCAGCTCCTCACGGCGGGTGCCGGAGCGGAGCACGTCGAGGGCGGGGAAGATCCGCTTCTCGCTGAGCTTCCGATCGAGGACCAGCTCCATGTTGCCGGTGCCCTTGAACTCCTCGTAGATGACGTCATCCATCCGGGAGCCGGTGTCCACCAGGCAGGTGGCGATGACCGTCAGGCTGCCGCCGCCCTCGATGTTCCGCGCAGCACCGAAGAAGCGCTTGGGCGGGTACAGGGCCGCCGGATCCACGCCACCGGACAGGGTCTTGCCCGAGGCCGGGAGGGCCAGGTTGTAGGCGCGGGCCAGGCGAGTGATGGAGTCGAGCAGGATGACCACGTCGCGGCCGGTCTCGACCTGCCGCTTCGCGATCTCGAGTGTCATCTCCGCCACGCGAGTGTGGTTCTCGGTCGGCTCGTCGAAGGTGGAGGCATAGATCTCGCCCTGCACCGAGCGCTGCATGTCGGTGACTTCCTCGGGTCGCTCACCGATGAGCGCCACCATCAGCAGCGCGTCCTTGTGGTTCTCGGTGATCCCGTGGGCGATGTTCTTGAGGACCGTCGTCTTGCCGGCCTTGGCTGGGGACAGGATCAGTCCGCGCTGGCCCTTGCCGACGGGTGCGATCAGGTTGATGAGCCGCTGGGTGAGGTTCTTGGGGTCGATCTCCAGGTCGAACATCTCGTCCGGGAAGACCGGAACCAGCGAGTCGAAGTGCGGGCGGCGGCGTGCCAGCTCGGGATCGATGCCGTTGACCGTGTCGACCCGGGCCAGGCCCCAGTAGCGCTCCTGGTCCTTGGGCGGGCGGCTCTGACCGACGATCCGGTCGCCGGTCCGCAGGCCGAAGCGGCGCACGATGCTGTTGGACACGTACAGGTCGTCCGGCGAGGGCATGACCCCATGCCGGCGGATGAAGGCAAAGCCCTCGTCCACGATCTCGAGGATCCCCGCCACCTCGCCCACGACCGTCTCATCGCGCTGCGGGCCCTGGGCAAGCGGCACTGCGTCGAGGAGCTTGAGGACGAGGTCCGAGTGCTCGAGGCCGTCGCCCTCGATGCCGTAGTCGGTGGCAAGGTCGCGCAGCTCCTCGATCGACTTCTCCTGCAGCTCGGCCAGGGTCAGGGCCGGCTCGTCGTCGCCGCCCTGGGGATAGCCACCGGCATAGACCGATGCGTAACCACTACCGCCGGAGAATTGGCGGCGCGGTTGGTAGTTCCCGCGTGGTCCGCCGTGGCGGCGCGGCCCGTTGCCCTCAGGGCGACGGCGCTGCCGTCCACGTCGAGGCTGGCGAGATTCATCACTCATGGAATAGGGGTCTCCGTGAAAGGGGAACCGGAATGCAAGTCAGGCGAAAAGCCCGCTGCGGGGTCCGGAAAGGGAAAAGGTCGGCGTCCGGTCAGACCTTGCGGCTCCCGGCTCGGGTCGTGATATTCGGCCCGCCGTAACCACTCAGCTCGCCGATCAGTTGCGCTCGGATCTGGCGCAGGACCGGCCGCCAATCGAGGCGATCATACCCGAGCGAGGCAACGACGTTCTCGGCTGATGGTCCTAGCCCGTCATGCCACATCCCGCGCAGGAAGGCGCCTGCCTCGGGACTGCGCCACCAGGTGCGCCCGAACCGATCGCGCAGCGCGGCCGACAGGCTGCCCTCCAGCAGCCAGGCGCGCAGGTATTTGGCCGCATACAGCCCGTCGTCGACATCAGACAGATATTTCGCCTCGGGAGTGATCACCCCGGTCAGGAGGCCCAGCAGGCCCGCGTACTCGGCGCGCTGGATGGCCGGCGCGTCGCCGCGGTGGAGGCGGAGCTCGTACAGGAGCTTGGCCGTGTAGCGGCGCAGGTAGAACAGCTTGCGGAACGCGGCGAAGTCGAGCCAGCCGGGGACCTGGTCGGGCGCCATGTGGAGCTCATCGGTCAGCCAGTCCGGCTCGGTCATCAGGTACTGGAACAGGAATGCCCAGCCCTCGGTGACGCTCTCGTCGCCCACCACCCGGTCGGCGGGGGGCAGGTCGGCGCTGATGTGCGCGAAGTGCTGGAGATGGCCCATCTCGTGGAGGGCCCCGTCGAAGTCGTCGTACCCGCCGCGCGGCTGCAAGACAAGGCGTACGTCGCCCGGGACCTGGATGGGGACGCAGAACGCGCGGGGCGACTTCCCGGGACGCGGCTCGAAGTCGAGCGTCGTTCCCGGCTGGGTGGCCAGGTCAATCCCGAGGCCGCCAAACACCTGGGCAAGGACGGGCATCAGGCGCGAGGCCTCGAACAGCTGATCAAAGCCCCGACCGCGGAGCAGGTGCCCGAGATCGGCCAGCGTGGCGTCTCCGCCCTCGATCTCGATCAGGGCCAGGTACCGACGGAGCGCGGCGTAGTAGATCGTCTCCGACTCGGTCAGGAAGTCGGCCAGGTCGGCGGCCAGTCCATCCGGGTCCAGGCCGGTGGCCTCGACCACGAGGGCCACGTAGTCGGTCGCACCAAGGGCGTGGGCCGTGGCGTGGATCCGTCTCCAGCGGGCCTCGCGCATGGGATTGATGGCCTCGACCGCCATGCGGTACCGCTCGTCCAGCGCGTTGCGCTCGTCGCGATCGCTGATCTCGGCCACCCGGATGGACGCCTGCCGGTAGCCAATCCGCTCGCCCCGCCACACGATGACCGCGTTGGATTCGGCCGTCGCGATGCGATCGGTGAGGTCGGCCACGGCGCGCTGGAGATGGCCCTGGATGGCGAAGCCCAGCAGCCGGCGGGCGCGGATCGCCGCCGGCCCGTCGCCCTGCACGGCGGTGCGGAGACCCTCGATGGATGCCTCCGAGAACAGGCCGGCGTGCGCTTCGTAGACCGATGCCAGGTCGAGCTCGGGGTCGAGTCCGGCGAGGTTCGCGTAGTACGCCTCGTTTTCCGCCGCGTTGAAGGCCTCCACCTCCGACTCGTAGGCGGCCTGGTCGAACGCTCCGGCGGCGCGGCGGCGCGGCGGGGTCGCCGGTCGACGCGGGGCCGTGCGGGTCACCGGGGACTCAGGCCTCGGTGGCGGCCGTGATGCCGACTTCGACCGGCTCATCGGCAGCAGCCGGGAGGCCGAGTCGGGCCGCCGCCGCGCCGACGAAGTCGCGGAACAGCGGATGGGGCCGGTTCGGGCGGCTCTTCAGCTCGGGATGGGCCTGGGTGGCCGCGAACCACGGGTGGTCACGGAGCTCGATGAACTCGACCAGCCGGTCGTCGGGGCTGACCCCGCTCCACGCCATGCCGGCCTGGCCCAGACGCTCGCGGTACGCGTTGTTGACCTCGAATCGGTGGCGATGCCGCTCGTACACGACTTCGGCCCCGTAAGCCGCGCGGACCTTCGTGTCGTCCTCCAGCCGAGCTGGATACAGGCCCAGGCGCATCGTGCCGCCCTTCTCGGTGACATCGGCCTGGTCGGGCATGAGGTCGATGACCGGGTGCTCGGTGAACACGTTGAACTCGCTGCTGTTCGCGTCCTCGGTGCCCAGCGCCATCCGCGCGAACTCGATCACGGCGCATTGGAGTCCCAGGCACAGGCCCAGGTAGGGGACCTGCTGCTCGCGCGCCCAGCGGATGGCCCGGATCATGCCCTCCACCCCGCGGTACCCGAAGCCGCCCGGAACGAGGACCCCGGCCACGCCCTCCAGCTCGCGCCCGACCTCCTCGGACTCGATCCGTTCGAAGTGCTCCGCCCCGATCCACCGCACCTTGACGTCCACCCGATGGTGGAGCGCCGCATGCTTGAGCGCCTCGGTGACGCTGATGTACGCGTCGGGCAGCTCGGTGTACTTGCCCACGATCGCGATCTCGACCTCGGGGCGGGGCGCACGGATCCGCGCCACCAGCTCCTGCCAGTCGCCCAGCTCCGGCTCGGTGGACGGGAGCTCCAGCTCGCGGGTGATGAGCTTGCCCAGGCCCGCGCGCTCGAGGATGAGCGGCACCTCATAGATGCTCCGCGCAGTCCGGAGCGGGATGACGGCATGGACGTCGACATCAGTGAACAGGCTGACCTTGTCCAGGATCTCGTCGTCGATGGGCTCGTCGCTGCGCAGGATGATGACGTCCGGCTGGATACCGATCCCCCGCAGCTCCTTGACCGAGTGCTGGGTGGGCTTGGTCTTCACCTCGCCGGTGGCACCGATCTGAGGGAGCCAGGTGACGTGGACGTACAGCACGTTGCGCCGGCCCACGTCCTTGCGCATCTGGCGGATGGCCTCGAGGAACGGGAGCGACTCGATATCACCCACCGTGCCGCCCACTTCGACGATGACCACGCCATGTTGGGCGAGGCCGCTGGCGGCCACGTTCCCGGTGCCCTCGCGGGCAACGCGGCTGATCCGCTCCTTGATCTCGTTGGTGATGTGCGGAATGACCTGGACCGTGCCGCCCAGGTAGTCGCCCCGCCGTTCCTTGGCGATGACCGCCTGGTAGATGCGGCCGGTGGTGACGTTGCTGGCCTGGGACAGGTTCTCGTCGATGAACCGCTCGTAGTGGCCCAGGTCGAGATCGGTCTCGGCGCCGTCATCGGTCACGAAGACTTCGCCGTGCTGGTACGGCGACATCGTGCCGGGATCGATGTTGATGTAGGGGTCCAGCTTGAGAATGGAGACGGGAATGCCGCGCGCCTTGAGGATGCGCCCGATCGATGCGGCGGTGATGCCCTTCCCGAGGGAAGACGTGACGCCGCCGGTCACGAAGATGTACTTCGCCATGGCTGATACAGGCCTGTTGCGAGAGCTGCCGGTTGCACGCGAGGTCTCGCGTGCGGGAAGGGATCGACCTTCGCCTACCCGGGAGCCGATGGTAGCGCATTGCGTACGATGCCGGGGTGTTCCGCCGAGTTTCCGCCGCCGTTCGCCTCGTCCACCCGGCGCCGACCCTGGCAGTGACCTCCCTATCCGCCGCGCTGGCGATCATCCTGGGTCGCGAGGTGGGAGGCGTCAGCGGCGACGCCCTGGCCCTGATCATGGCCAGCGTGTTCGGCTCGCAGGTCTTCACCGGGGCCACCAATGACCTGGCCGACCAGGCCCGCGACGCCATCCTCCAGCCCCGCAAGCCACTGCCCGCGGGCGACATTTCGGCCAGCGCCGCCCTGTGGATTGCCTCGGCCGGCCTGGCGCTCCAGATCCTGACCAGCGCGCGCCTGGGGAGCACCTACCTGCTCCTTGGGGCCGTGGCCACCACGTCGGCCCTGGCCTACAACCTGTGGCTGTCGCGCACTCCCCTCTCGTTCGTCCCGTACCTCGTCAGCTTCGGGATCCTCCCGGTCTGGGTCGCGGTGGGAGTCGGCGTTCCGGCGGAACGGGTGCTGCCCGCGGTCGTGCTGGTGATCCCGTTCGCGACGGCTGCGCACCTGGCGAACACGCTTCGCGACTTCGACCTCGACGCGCAGCTGGGCTCCCAATGCCTGGCCCAGGTGCTGGGTCGGCGGGTCACCCACTGGCTGGCGGTGGGCCTGGCCGTCGGGGTGGGTATCGGCGTGGCCCTGACCTTCACCCTGGCGGATGCCGTGCCGCCTTCCAGCGTGGTGCTGGGCGTCATGGGGCTGCTGTTCGTCCTGCCCGGCGCGCGCAACGCCGATCGCCTGTGGCCCGGCATGCTGGGCGCAGCGGTGGCGTGGACGATCGCCTGGGGACTGGCCTCGGGACCGGTTGGTTAGCCTGGTTGGGGAGTCGCGGGGCTAGACCGCGTCGTCGATCTCCCAGGGCTCTTCGTCGATCTCCTCGGTGAGCTTGAGCCACACGAAGAGGCCGGCCAGGACGGTCAGCGGGACGATGACGAGGGCGGCGAGGATGGCTCCGATCGTGATCGCGAGCGTCTTGAGGATGTTCATGCGCGGTTCTCCCAGGTCACGCCGTGGGTGGGGCGCTGGCCGGCGGCGGTGCGGCGGCCTCTCGTCCACGATCCATTGGCGCGGCCTCGATCATAGCGAGGATTTCCTCTCGGGTGAATTCGGACAGCTGGTGGCCGACCTTTCCGTGGGCGCCGACCATGAAGGCGCGGACCACGAACGAGCCGCCCTGCTCGAAGAAGAAGACGTCGCGCGGGACCTGGCTGTCCAGCCACTTGCCGATGATGCGCAGTGCCTGCTCATAGAAGTTCGCAACCCCCATCTCGGCGTGATCGACCGATGCCGAGCCGCGCAGCTCCTTGGCGGTGCCGATGAGGTCGCCGATCTGGTCATCGGTCAGCTCGTGGGTCTGCTTGGAGAAGGTGCCGGTCTCGGACCACTTCCCGCCCTCGGACGTCGTGATGCCCTGGACCAGGAATCCACCGTCCAGCTCCAGCAGGAGAAGCTCCTTGAGGTACTCACGGTCCGCCCAGGCACCGATGCTGCGCAGGACCTCTTCCCAGTCCTGGCGCGGGCTGCCTTCGTAGATGCGCATGCTGTCCTCCGCGGGTAGGCCCGAGGCTAGGATACCCCGCGCATTGCGACGGCCACCCGTGCCGCTGCATCGGCGTTGGCCACGATGAGACCGATGTTGGCGCGCAGGGCGCGCCCGTCCGATGCCTCGGCCACGTGGCGCAGGACGAACGGCGTCACGGCGGCGCCCCGGACGCCACCGGCCGCGGCCTGTTCGAGGGCGGCCGCGATCCATGCCTCCACCTCGTCTCCGGGGATGGCGAGGTCAGCCGGCGGCGGCTGGACGAGCAGGAAGCCACCCGAACCAGGGATCGCGCGATGGGCCTCGATGGCGCGCGCCGCGTCCGCGGGGGAGTCGACCCGGTGGGCGAGCGGCAGGCCGGCACTGCGGCTGTAGAACGCGGGGAGCTCCGAGGTGCCGTAGCCGACCACCGGGACGCGGCGGCTCTCGAGCAGCTCGAGCGTGGCCGGCAGGTCGAGAATCGCCTTGGCGCCGCTGCATACGACGGCCACCGGCGTGGCCGCCAGCTCGTCGATGTCCGCGCTCACGTCGAAGCTCTGCGCCGCTCCGCGGTGCACGCCGCCGATCCCGCCGGTGGCCATGATCGCGATCCCCGCGGCATGGGCTACCCGGAGCGTGGCGCTGACCGTCGTGGAGGCCAGCGCGCCGGAGGCGAGGAGCGGGCCAAGGTCACGCGACCCAGCCTTGGCGACTGTCGTTCCGGGATCCGCGAGCCGATCCAGCAGGGCCGCATCGGCACCGACCACCACCTGTCCGTCGGCGATGGCCGTCGTGGCAGGGACCGCCCCCTGGGCCCGAACCGCGTTTTCTGCCGCGCGCGCCGTCTCGAGGTTGTGGGGCGCTGGCAGGCCCTGGGCAATCAACGACGACTCGAGCGCGACGACCGCCCGCCCCTGCTCGAGGGCGTCGCGAACCTCGGCAGACACCGCCAGCCAGTCGGGAGTCGCCGCTGTCATCGGACGTCGCCCACGGTCCGGGCCTGGGCGCCCACCACGCCCGCTGCCGCGGCACCCTCGGCACCGGCCACCTCGAGCGCCTCTCGCAGCGTGGCCAGGTCAGGCGGCCACGACCGGCGAGCCAGGAAGGTCAGCAGGGCGGCAGCATGGGCGTCGCCCGCGCCCGTGGCGTCGGCGGCCGGCCGATCGATTCCCTCCACCCAGACCGACCCCACTTCGGTCGCGGCCGCCGCGCCGGCCGCGCCATCGGTCACGACCACGACCCCGCCCACGGTCTCGGAAACGCGCCGAGCAAGGTCAGGGGCCGCTTCCGGGCCGGAGGTCGCCATTCCAACGATCGCTTCCGCCTCCGTTCGGTCGACGTGGAGCAGGTCCGGACGGGCCGCGCGGATGAGCGCGACGAGCTCCGTCGGAGCGGGATGGCGTCCGTCAAAGGACCCGCCGCCGACGCTGCATCGTTGATGCGCGGCCCGGGCACCGGCCAGGGCGGCCAGGGCTTGCCCGTGGGCTGGATCGGCCAATGGGTATCCCGAAAGATGGAGCCAGTCGGCATCACGCAGGATGGCCGCCGCTTCGGGGCCGGCCAATACACGCTCGTCGATCGGCGCCCGGTCGCTGAGCATGGAGCGGTCGCCCGTTCCATCGACGAGGGCCACGACCAGACCGGTGCGCTCGGCCGAAGACGACAGCACGCTCACCCCGTCTTCCGCCAGGGCTGCGCGCAGGACATGACCCGCTTCGTCGTCCGCCAGGGCGGACACCAGGGTCACCGCGTTGCCCGCACGAGCGAGGCGGACGGCCACGTTGGCTCCCTGGCCCCCGGGACCGACCGTGATCTCGGCCGGTCGATCGGCGCCCGCATCGGGGGCGTCGCCGCGCACGATGACGTCCAGGGTTGCGTCCCCGATCACGACGAACCGGGTCGGACCGTCGGTCACGCTCCGCTCACCACGGGCGTCGCGAGGCGAATCCCTGGTCCAGCGGATGCCAGAACTCGACCGCCGGCTCTGCCAGGCGCCAGCACAGCCACACGGGCTGCCCGTCCCGCTCCCCGGGGAAGTCGACCAACCCATTCTCCAGGTCGCGCAGCTCCACGCCCATCGTCTCGAGGTGCTCGACCAGGGCCCGCATGCCGCCTCCGATCTCGTTCATCTCCGCCTCGGAGCGCGCGAGGGCGGCCACGTGATCCGGGTGTCCGTTCGAACCGACGGCGTCCCGGTCGCCGGTCATCGAGGCCACGACGCCCTCCAACCGAGCCTTCTCGACGGCCAGCTGGAGCAGCACGGCGCGGACCTGGGGGAGCAGCGCGTTGGCCTCGTCGAGGGTGTAGCGGGGGCGTTCCGCGGCCATCGCCGGATGGTACGCCCTCTGCTAGGATCGCCACGCTCGAGGGCCAGCTCCGCGCCGCGACGGCGCCCCGGCAGCACCGCGGTTCGCATGACCGACGCTCCGGCCGGGCGCGGACTCCCCGACCCGGCACTCGAAGACGGCGCTGATCTGCTGCACGAGTGGGACGACTTCAACCTGCCGTCCTACCTGGGCAGCACGACCTTCCAGAAGCTGCCGCTGGTGACCGATATCGGCGCGCTCGCCGCGCGCCGACCGGACGTCGTCATCCTGGGCGCACCGCTCGATGACGGGGTGAGCCACCGGCCCGGAGCGCGCTTCGGGCCACGGGCCATTCGCACCGCCTCGTACCACTCCGGGGATCTCCACTCGCTGCAGCTGGGCGTGAGCCCATTTGACTGGCTCGACGTGGTGGACGGCGGGGACATGCCCATCGTGCCGGGTCGCCTCGAGCGCGGGCACGCGGTCATCCTCGCCCGGGTCGAGGAAGTGGCGCGCACCGGCGCCATCCCGATCGTCCTGGGCGGCGACCACTCCCTCACCTACCCCTCGGCCAGTGCCGTGGCGGCCGCGTGTGCACCGCGTCGGTTGGGGATCGTCCACTTCGATGCGCACGCCGACACGGGCAACAGCACGTGGGGCAACCTGCGCTCCCATGGCACGCCCATGCGACGCCTGATCGAATCGGGCGCCGTGGCGGGCCGGAACTTTGTGCAGGTCGGCCTGCGCGGGTACTGGCCCCCGGCCGAGACGCTCGCCTGGATGCGTGAGCACGAGATGCGCTGGCACCTCATGACCGAGATCGAGTCGCGCGGCGCCGAAGCGGTGGTGGCCGATGCCATTGCCGAGGCCCTGGACGGGCCCGACGTGGTGTACCTCTCGGTGGACATCGACGTGATCGATCCGGGGATGGCCCCCGGCACCGGAACCCCGGAGCCGGGGGGAATGCTGACCCGTGAGCTGCTGCGCGCCGTCCGCCAGGTGGTCGGTGCCGTCTCGCTGGCCGGGATGGACGTGGTGGAAGTGGCTCCCCCCTACGACGTGTCCGACGTGACGGCCGCCGCCGCGCATCGGTGCGTCCTCGAGGCCGTCAGCGCGCTGGCGGCGAAGCGCCGCGACGCGCGCGAGCCGGCGCGCCCCACGGAGCGCTGAGGAGAACCTCCTACTCGACTTTGAAGCTGTTTACCGCCGCCAGCGCTCCGTTGCGGTAGGCCTTCACGTCGTAGTTCCCCGGCCCGAGGTTCTGGAAGTGGAAGTAGGTCCAGCCAGCACAGTCGGTGCTCGCCCCACAGAAGTCGAGCGGGATCGTCGCGCCGTCGACCAGGTCACCGGCGGCGCTGTAGATGCTGACCGCGATCACGTCGGTCGGGACGCCATGCCGGAAGCTGACCAGGGTCCAGATCTCGCCGTCGTTGACCGAGCCGCTGTTGGCGCAGGTGGAATCGGTCGGCTGGTCCAGGCACGTCTCGACACGAGCGATGAATCCGTCGGGGAAGATCGTGGGCGTCTCGGATGGCTGGGGGGCGGAGGTTGGCGCCTGGCTCGCGCTCGCGGGCGGCGTCGTGCCCTGAGGCGTGGCCTCGGGGGTTGGGGTCGCCGCGACCACGGTCGGTGATGGAGAGGCTGTGGCGCTCGGTCCCCCTTCGAACACCCCACCGATGATGGCGCCGCCCAGCAGCGCCAGGATGCCAAGGCCCAGGAACAGGACGAAGACGAGGCCGGTCACGCCACCATCCGAGCCGTCGCCGTCGCCGGCGGTGACCGTGGGGGTCCCAGGGGCCACGGGTGGCGGCGGGACCGCCATCACGGGAGGCGGAGCGACGGGTGGCGGCGGTGGCGGTGGGGCTGGCTCCGGTTCGGAGATCACCGGCTCGGGCTCCGGGGGCACCACGACGGGCTCTTCGGCGGCCGGTTCCTCGGGAGGCGGGGCGGCCTTGGCGCGGCTGCGTCGCTTGGGCGCTGTCACGGCCGCGGCCACCACGGCGGCCGCCGCGACATCGGTCGCGTCGACGCCAGACGACTCGGGAGCCGACTCTGCGGGAGGAGCTGGATCTGCGGGCGGGAGCGGCGGGTCGGGCAATCCCGGCTCGGCGGGCCACGGCGGCTCGGCCGGAGCGGCGTCCATCTCGCCCAGATTGTCGATCCGCTGCGCACCGGCGGCCGCGGCAATTCCTGCCGCTCCGGCGGCTGCGCCTCGGGCGGCCTGGTCCTCGGGCTCGGGCTCGAAGCGCTCCGCGCCCGACCACGGGGCGCCCGGATTCGCGACTTCGCTCCCGCGACGGTAAACGTCCGATCCCTCCGCTCCGGCGGGGTCGCGGAAGTCGCCCTGAAGTGCCGCGCCGCATTCGTTGCAGAATGGCGCCGGCGGCGTCCAGCGACCACAGGTGGGGCAGAGCACATCTCCGCGCGCATCAGGCATCGGGGCGCATTGTGCCCCGAGCGGCCGCCTCGGCGCCACCCGGCGATCGGTATCCTCGGCTGCCATGCGACGGGTCAACGTGGTCGGCACGAGCGGCTCGGGAAAGTCCACGGTCGGGGCCGCGCTCGCTCGGCAGATGGACGTGCCGTACGTCGAAATCGATGCGCTGGCCTGGTTGCCGGGCTGGGTCCAGCTTGAGGTGGACGCGCTCAGGACCCTCGTGGCGACGGCGGTTGCCGGCGAGGCGTGGGTCGTGGATGGGAACTACAGCGCCACCCGGGACCTCGTCTGGACTCGCGCCGACACGGTCGTATGGCTCGATCTGCCGTTCCATCAGGTCATGTGGCGGGTCGTCCGACGGACGCTGAGCCGTGCGAGGGCACGGGAGGTCCTGTGGGGCACGAACCAGGAGAGCCTGCGCATGGCGATCGGCCGGGACTCGGTGATCTGGTGGGCGCTGACCACGTATCGGCGGCGGCGGCGCGAGTATCCGGTCCTGTTTGCCCAGTACCCCGAGCTGCGCGTGATTCGGCTGCGGTCCGATGCCGAGACGCGCCAGTTTCTGGCCGCGATGGACGCTATTCCGCCCCCGGATCCGGCTCTCCCGACGGAGCCGCGCATTCGGTGACGCCTGCCTGGGATGCCCCGGGCACGCAGCTCTGCTGCAGGAAGTACGACGTCAGCCAGATCAGCCCAGCCAGCACCACGATGATCGCCACGAGCGTGACGATCACCCCGCGCCAGGACGGTTCGGTGTACTCGCTGTCCATCGGCTTCGATCCTACGCCCCGGGTCGCTTCCACTCGGAGCCGTCCGCGAACCGCTCGCGCTTCCAGATCGGCAGCCGATCCTTGATGGCCTCGATGACGTACCGATTGGCTTCGTACGCATCGGTCCGGTGGGGCGACGCGGTCACGATGACCACCGCGGCTTCACCGATGGGCACGATCCCGACCCGATGCACGACCGCGACCGCGCAATCCGGCCACCGCATCGCGACCTCGTCGGCCATCGCCTCCAGCATGGGCTCGGCCATGTCGGGGTAGGCCTCGTACTCGAGCTCGAGCACCTCACGCCCGTCATCGGCCCGTTTGCGGGCGCGACCCACGAAGCTGACCACCGCCCCGTCGGTATCGCGTGCGACCGCGAGTAGCGCGTCGACGTCGATCGGCTGGTCCGTCAGTCCGCGCATGGGTTGCATCGCGCCTCCGGAGACCGGGGGGAGGAACGCCACCTCGTCCCCATCCGCGAGTGCGACGTCCCAGGCCGCGGCCGCCCCATTCCTGGCCGCCTGGGTGAAGGACCGATGGGGCTCGAGGGCCGGGTAGCGCTCCACGAGCGCCGCCCAGGCGTCGGCCACCGTGGCGGATGCGCCCAGGTCGAGCTCAACCGACGCGGCGCTGAGCTCGCGCAGGGTCGCAAAGCAGCGAGCGCGCACGCGCATCGGTCTAGACCGCGCCCCAGCCGAGGTAGACCAGGGCCGCGCCGCCGATCGTTCCAGTCATGACCGCCGCCAGACCGATGTACAGGAGGCCCGTGGTGGACTGCATCGAGGGCGCGTCGGTGGCCCGCAACGCGAGGACGGCGATGACCAGGGGAAACACGATCCCCACGAGAAGGCGCAGGCCCGTCAGCCAGGGGACCGAGTCGACCGCACCCTGCGCGACGAGCATCGACCAGCCGACCAGCACCCCCTGGGCGACGAGCGCACCGATGAGGATCCGGATGAGCCGCCGGAGTGGGTCCGGGGACAGCTTGGGGGTCACGAGGTACCAGTGGCCGAGGAGCATTCCCGCGCTCACCGCCCCAAGCGCGAGCGATGCCGCCACGAGGCCGGCGGCGAACAGGAGCATCTGATCGGCACCGGTGAGGCCGGCCATGTCGGCCAATCGGGCGACGTCCAGCAAGGCCAGGAGGCTGACCACCCCGCCACCCAGCGAGGTCCCCACCCGCGGCCGGCTTCGGAAGATCGAACACCGCGCGGCCAGGTATGACGCCGCCAGCGCGGTGAACAGCCACACCAGGACTCGGCGCGGAGCGTCGTCCGCTGCGATGCCGGGCACGACGTCGAAGGCCAGCTCCGACAGCAGCCAGATGACGGCTCCGACGAGCACCGTGCCGGCCATGAAGCGGCGGTAGCCCGGAGACGTGCCTCCGAGCCACTCCGTGAGGCCGACCATCAGGAGCGTGCCGCCGGCGAGCGTGGCCCAGAAGATCCAGTTCACGAACTGCAGCCCGCCCACGCTGGGCGGCACGGTCTCGGCGAAGACCATCAGACGACGGCCCTGGGCAGGAGGCTGCCGGTCAGACCGATCTCCACCCACCCGTCATCCGTGATCCGGGTTGGAAAGGTTTCGACCGGGGCCACCGCGGGAAGCACGACCGCGGCGCCGGTCCGCACGTCGAAGCAGCCGCCATGCCAGGCGCACACCAGCACGCCGTCGCGTGGGTCGAACCCGGCTTCCGAGAGCGGGTAGTCCTTGTGGGTGCAGTTGTTCTGGACCGCGAAGAACGCGCCCGCGTGACGGACGAGGACCACCGGCTGTCCGTCAATAGCCACCGGGACGAGCTCCCCGTCGCGCAGGTCGGCGGCCGGCAGGATGCGGACGAACCGGGTGGCGTCGAGCGTCACTCCGTCTGGGGCCACTCAGAGCGGACGGGCGAAGGCCAGCAGCCGCGGCTCGGTCATGTCCTCGATCGACCAGCGCAGGCCCTCGCGACCGAGGCCCGAGTCCTTCACGCCGCCATAGGGCATCGAGTCCGTTCGCCAGGTCGGAACGTCGTTCACGATGATCCCGCCCACCTCCAGCTCGTCGTGGGCGGTCAGCGTGCGTTCCAGGGACCCGGTGAACAAGCCGCACTGGAGGCCGAACCGGCTGTCGTTGATCTCGCCCAGGGCGGCTTCGAAGTCCGGCACACGGAACAGGTTCACGACCGGAGCGAAGACCTCCTCGCCACACACCCGCGCATCGCGCGGGACATCGACCAGGATCGTGGGCTCGTAGAACAGGCCCTCGGCGTGACCGCCGGTCAGGGCCCGGGCACCGCCGGCGAGGGCCTCCTGCACCCATTCATCGGTCCGCGCCACTGCGGCCTGGTCGACCATGGGACCGAGGTCAGAGGCGGGGTCCAGCGGGTCGCCCATGACCACCTGGCGGACCTTGTCCACGAAGCGCCGCTCGAACTCGGGATAGATCGCGTCCACGACGTAGATGCGCTGGACGCTGATGCACACCTGCCCGGCGTAGGCGAAGGCGCCGAACGCGAGTCGCGCCACCGCCCAATCGAGGTCCGCGGTGTCGTCCACGATCGCCCCGGCGTTACCGCCCAGCTCGAGGACGACCTTCTTGCGGCCGGCATCGGTCTTCATCTTCCAGCCGACGGTGGGGCTTCCCGTGAAGCTGAGGAGCTTGAAGCGGTCGTCGGCCACCATCCGGTCGCCGGTCGGGCGGTCCATCGGGATGATGCTCACCGCGCCGGCCGGGAGGTCCGTCTCGGCCAGGTACTGCGCCACGCGGAGCATGACCAGCGGGTCCTTGCTCGGCGGCTTGAGCACGATCGAGCACCCCGCAGCGATGGCGGGGGCCACCTTGTGGGCCGCCAGGTTGAGCGGAAAGTTGAATGGGCTGATCGCCGGCCACCGGACCGATGGGATAGCGGCGCACGATCCCGCTCCGACCGCGGTTGGCGGCCGTCCAGTCGAGGGGGATCCACTCCCCGTTGATGCGGAGCGCTTCCTCGGCCGCGGTCCGGAAGGTCAGCGCGCCACGGGCCACCTCGCCCCGGGCATCGCGAATGGGCTTGCCCGACTCGCGGGTCAGCAGCTCGGCCAGCTCGTCCGCGTCACGGGTGATGGCATCGGCCACGTGCTGCAGCGCATCACGGCGCTCGAAGCTGGCCAGGCGCCGGGTCTTGTCGAATGCGGTCACGGCGGCGGCGGTCGCCCGCTCGAGCTCGGCGGGGCCGGCCTGCCAGGTGGTTGCCACCAGCTCCCCGGTGGCCGGGTTGCGGACCTCGAGCGGGGAACCGGCTTCCACGAACTCGCCGGCGAGGTAGATGGGGACCGATGGAGCCCCGACCTGGGTGGTCACGGAACGCATTCTACGACCGCGATTTGGCCGCGCATCCGAGCCACCCTATGATCGGGAGGTCGTGAACCCGGTCTTCCTGTTCCTCGAAGTGGCGGCCACGGTCCTCTTCGTGGGGGCTGCCGGAGCGGCCCTGCGCCGGGGTCGGCTGCCATTCCTGGAGCTGATCAGCGCCGCGGCCTTTGGTCTCCTCCTCGAAGAGGGCGACCAGCTGATCTTCCAGACGTACCACTACAGCCGTGACTGGGTGCTGGTCATTGACCGCGCCCCGCTGGTCATCGGTCTGACCTGGGCGCTCCTCATCGCGGGCGCCATGCGGATCACCGACGCGCTGGGGGTCCGGCGCTGGACGGCACCGTTCGTGGACGCCGTGCTGGTGATCATGCTCGACCTGGCGTTCGACGCGGTCGCCATCCGGATGGGGATGTGGACCTGGAAGGACGTCGCCCCGGACCAGGGCTGGTTCGGTGTGCCGGCCGGCAACTTCTACGCCTGGCTGTTCGTGACCCTGGGCTTCAGCGTCCTCACCCGATGGCTGCGCGACTGGTCGGTGCGCCATCCGGACGCCGAGTGGCTCCAGCTGGGCATCCCTGCGCCGGCCTTCGCGATCCTCGTCACGTCCATCGTGCCCTTCGCGTTGATCATGCAGCTCACGAATGCCGAGACCGGCGGTGGCCTGTGGCTATTCGCGATCGTGCTGGCCGTGTTCGTGGCCATCGCCATCCGCGGCATGTTCGGAAGCGGGCGAATGGCGCCTGACGGCCAGGCCAACGCGATCGTGGACCTGCGCCTGGCGTTCTTCACGCGCTTCTCGATGCACGGGTTCTTCCTGCTCGCCCTGCTCGTGATGGGCATCGCGGTCGAGCTCCCGATCCTGCTGGTGACCTCGGTCAGCCTGTTCGCCGCCGACGTGTGGATCGCCCGACTGGTGGAGTCGCGCCGCACGGTGGCGGCGGCCGGGCCATCGGCCCCAGCCCTCGCGCCGGCGCCTGCGCCTGCGCGGGTCGCGGACCAGTGACGACCGGGAGCCGGGCCGCGATCGACGCAAGCGCCGTGGACGAGACGGTCGAGCATCTCCGCAACCTGATCCGCATTCCCTCGGTCAATCCTGCCGGCGATCCGTCCCTCGCTGCGGGACGCGACTCGACGGGACAGGAAACCGTCGCTGCGCGGTACTGCGCCGAGGTGCTGGGCCAGGCGGGGATCGGGGCCGAAGTGCTCGAGACAGCACCGGGGCGCGGCAGCTGTTTCGCGCGGCTGCCGGCCGATCCAGCGGTCACCAGGCCCGAACCGCCGCTGATCCTCCTCAGCCACGTGGACGTGGTGCCCGTGGAGGCCGACGCGTGGTCCCGTGACCCGTTCGGCGGGGAGCTGGTGGACGGGGTGGTCTGGGGCCGCGGCGCGGTGGACATGAAGGACATGGTCGCCATGGAGCTGGCCGTCATGACCGCCCTGGCCGAATCGCGCGTGCCGCTTCGGCGCGACGTCATCTTCGCGGCGGTGGCCGACGAGGAAGCGGGCGGCACGTTCGGGGCGCGGCACTGGGTCGAGGCGCGGCCCGACCTGTTCTCGTCGGACGCGGGGCCCGCGGCGGCGGCGCTGAACGAAGTTGGCGGCTACTCGATGACGTTCGGTGACCGGCGCGTGTACGGCATCCAGGTCGCCGAGAAGGGGATCATTTGGACCCGCCTCAGCGCCACCGGGGTGCCGGGCCACGGAAGCATGCCTCACCGGGACAATCCGGCACACCACCTTGCCGGCGCCGTCGCGCGGCTGGCCGCGGCGCCGCCCAGCGGGGATCCGCCACCAGTCGTCCGGGATTTCTTCGACGCGTTGGGGCTGGGGGCGGTGGTCCTCCGCATGGCCGCGGACCCGGACGGCGCCCTCGCGCTGCTCGAGGAGCAGGTGTCGGACCCGACGATGCGCCGCTCCCTGGGCGCCATGCTGCGGGACACGATCAACCCGACCGTGATCCACGTTGGCGCGAAGGTGAACGTGATCGCCGGCTCCGGGACGGCGGAGGTCGACGTCCGGACGCTGCCAGGCACCGACCAGGAGGCCCTCATCCGTCGGATGCAGGCCCTCGCCGGCCCCGACGTCACAGTGGAGGCCGTAATGAGCCTGCCCGCCATCGAGGCGCCAACCGAGGCGCCGATCATGGACCTCATGCGCGAGGCGCTCGAGCGGGCCGACCCCGAATCCGCGGTGCTGCCGATGATGATCACGCCCGGAACCGATGCCAAGGCCCTCGCCGACCTGGGCATCCCGACGTACGGATTCGTCCCGCTGCGCCTCGATGCGGGGACCCCGTTCCTCGACGTGTTTCACGGCCACGACGAGCGCGTGCCGGTGAGCGCGGTGGCCTTTGGCCTGCCCGTCCTGCTCGAGGTCGTGGAGCGCTTCTGCGCGGTCGATCCCGCCTAGCGGCCGAGCACGAACCCTCGGGCTATACTCGGCGCCTCAATCGGAAGGAAATCGCCTCCACATGTCGACAACCGAGATGATGGCCGGCGCCCACGCGTTCGTGTTTCCCGGCCAGGGATCGCAGTACGTCGGGATGGGCGCGGGGCTGGCAGAACGATCCCCCGTGGCCGCAGCGATCCTCGAGCGGGCCGACGGCGCACTGGGCTTCTCGCTGTCGCGCCTCATGTTCGAGGGCCCGGCTGAAGAGCTCGATTCCACGATCAACGCCCAGCCCGCCATCCTGGCCGCCAGCGTCGCCGCGCTCGAGCATCTGAGGGAGCGCGCGCGCGAAGCCGGGGTGGTCCTGAACCCGCTGGCCGTAGCCGGCCATTCGGCCGGCCAGTACGCCGCGGCCATCGCCGCCGGCGCGCTGGACTTCGACGAAGCCATCCGGCTCGTGCGCGAGCGAGGCCGGATCATGCAGGAACGGGGCATTGACGGCGGCATGGGCGCGGTCATCGGTCTGTCGGAAGAGCAGGCCCAGGAAGTGGTCGAGCAGGCCCGGGAGCACGGTGAGATCGCGGTCGCCAACATCAACGCCCCCGGCCAGGTCGTCCTGTCCGGGGTCATTCCGGCCCTCGTCTTTGCGCTCGAGATGAGCCGGACGGTCGGCGCCCGCCGGGCGGTGCAGCTCACGGTCAGCGTCGCGAGCCACTCCCCGTTGATGCGCCACGCCCGCGACGAGTTCGCCAAGGTCCTCGAAAAGGTCCCGTTCCGCGATCCCGAGGTGCCGGTCGTTGGCAACGTCCACGCCAACATGATCCGCACCGCCGACGGCCTCCGTGACGAGCTCACCGAGCACCTCGTCCACGGCGTCCAGTGGGTGTCCTCGGTCCGCAACATGGCGTCCATTGGCGTGACCGATTTCGTCGAGATCGGTCCCGGTCGCGTCCTGTCCGGGCTCATCAAGCGGATCAGCCCCGAATCGAACACGTTCGCGCTGGACGACACCGATGACGGATGGCTGCCCCAGGGCGCCACGCCGCCCAAGAAGGCGCGCGCCAAGCGCCGCACGGAGACCCCTGCCGGGAGCGACCTGTGAGTCATACCGGCCGGCGGGCCATGGTCACCGGGATCGGCGTGGTGGCCCCGGTCGGGATCGGGAACGACGCGGCGTGGGACAACCTCCTGGCGGGGCACTCCGGCATCCGCGAGGTGACGGTCTCCGACCTGTCCGACCAGGACATCCGGATTGGAGGCGAGGTCCCCGACTTCGACCCGACCAAGGAGATGGATCCGAAGGACGTCCGTCGCCATGACCGATCCACCCACATGGCAATCGCGGCCACGGCCGAGGCACTCCGCCACGCGGGCCTGATCAACGGCACGGGCCAGATCCTGACCGAGGAGGCCAACCCCGATCGAATCGGGATGGTGTTCGGCTCTGGCTGCGGCGGGGTGGGCGTCCTGCTCGACAACGCGAAGAAATACTGGGACGTGGGCGCCAACCGGGTGTCGCCGTGGACGATCCCCCACATGCTGGTTGATAGCCCATCGGGGATGGTCGCCATCCAGTTCGGGATTCGCGGTCCCAACACGGCGGTGGTCAGCGCGTGTGCCACCGGCAGCCATGCCATCGGCGAGGCCGCCGAGACGATCATTCGTGGCCAGGCCGACCTGATGCTGGGAGCCGGCACCGAGGCCGCCCTCGTACCCCTTGCCTTTGCCGGCTTTGGGCAGATGCGGGCCCTGGGCACGCCCATCGACCCCGACACCGGCGAGTACGTGCCGTCCATCGCCTCCCGCCCGTTCGACGCCACGCGCAATGGGTTCGTCATTGCCGAGGGCTGTGCGGTGCTGGTCCTCGAGGAGCTGGAGCACGCCCTGGCGCGCGGCGCGAAGCCCATCGCCGAGCTCATCGGCTATGGCAGCGCCGCGGACGCGTACCACATGGCCGCCCCACCGGAGCACGGCGAGGGCAGCCAGCGGTCGATGCGCTGGGCGCTGGAGCGGGGCGGGATCGACCCCACCGAGATCGACTACGTGAACCCGCACGGAACCGGCACCCCGCTCAACGACCTGTCCGAGACGCAGGCCATCGAGGCGGTCTTCGGCGACCACGCCCGCAACCTGGCCATCAGCTCGACCAAGTCGATGACCGGCCACATGATGGGTGCCGCCGGCGCGTTCGAGGGCTGGGTGTGCGTGAAGGTCCTCGAGACCGGCTGGATCCCGCCCACGATCAACCTGAACCATCCCGACCCTGCGCTGACCCTCGACTACGTCCCCCACACCGCCCGCCAGCTGGACGCTGAGGTCGCCCTATCGAACTCGATGGGCCTGGGCGGCCACAACGGAACGATCGTCTTCCGCCGCTACGACAACTAGCCGCGCAGGCGGCTCCCCTAGGGCTCCGGGTCCCCCACCACGTACAGCTGCGGCTCGTGCCGCGGTTCGTGCCCCGGCTGCAGCCGCAACCAGTCGCGCAGCGCGCTCTCGGTCGTGCTGAACGCGAGCTCGCCCCACGGGATCTCGTCCGGGGCGAAGTCGCGCACCTCGGTCGTCTCGACGCCGGGGAGCGCCTCCCCGCCGACCACCTGCGCCTCGTAGATGAGGGTCACGACGGCGGCGTGGGGCCGGGAGTACGCCCCGATCAGCCGCCCCACCTCGACCTTGAGGAGGGTCTCTTCCTCGGTCTCGCGCCGCGCCCCCTCCTGGGCCGACTCCCCGACCTCGAGGAAGCCGCCCGGATAGCTCCACAGACCGATCCCCGGCTCGATCCCCCGCCGCCCAAGGAAGACCCGTCCGCCGCGCATGGGCAGGGTGCCCACCACGAGCCGGGGGTTGCGCCACGTGACGTGGCCATCGGGGCAGACCAGCCGCGCTCGGTGGTCCTCCTCGAGGATCCGTTCGGTCACCGGCTTGCCACAGGCGGGACAGAACTCGGGCTCCTCGCCCAGGGTCAGGGGGTAGGTCCGCGAGGCGTCGCGCTCCGGCATCGACTCATGGTAGTCCCGGCTTCCGCGGCAACGCGCGAGGCGCCATCTAGAATCGCGGCGTGAGCCTCGCGCCCATCCGCCTGTACAACACCCTGACTCGCCAGGTCGAGACCCTCGAACCGGTCACCCCGGGCCGCGTCACGGTCTACACCTGCGGCAGCACGGTGTATCGCTACGCGCACATCGGGAACCTGCGGACGTACCTGTTCGGAGACCTGCTGCGCCGAAGCCTGGAGTACCTCGGCTACGAGGTCCTGTACGTCAAGAACATCACCGACGTCGGGCACATGCGGGACGACCAGACCGATACCGGCGAGGACCGGATGGTGCTCGCCGCCATGGAAGAAGGGAAGGCGCCGCTCGAGATCGCCGAGTTCTACACCGATGCCTGGCTCGCCGACGAGGCCCTCCTGAACATCCGGCCCGCGGACGTGATGCCGCGCGCCACCGAGCACATCGGTCAGATGCTCGAGCTCATCCAGACGCTCCTGGACAAGGGCCTGGCGTACGAGGTCAGCGGGACGGTGTACTACGACGTCAGCGCCTTCCCGGCCTACGGGCAGCTGTCCGGCTCGCGGATCGAGGCCACCAGGGCGGGGACCCGGGTGGACGTGGAGACCGACAAGCGTGACCCGGCCGACTTCGCGCTGTGGAAGGCGAGTGACCCGGGGAGGCTCATGCACTGGCCCTCCCCGTGGGGCGAAGGGTTCCCCGGCTGGCACATCGAATGCTCGGCCATGAGCATGCAGTACCTCGGCGAGCGGTTCGACATCCACACCGGCGGGATTGACCTGAAGTTCCCGCACCACGAGGACGAGATCGCACAGTCCGATGGGGCCACGGGCCATCAGGTCATCTCGCTGTGGATGCACGGCGAGTTCCTGACCCTGGACGATGCGAAGATGGCCAAGAGCGCGGGCAACATCATCCGGGTCAGCGAGCTCCCCACGAAGGGGTTCGAGCCGCTCGACTTCCGCTACCTTGCCCTGACCGCCCACTACCGATCGAAGCTCGACTTCACTGAGGCTGCCATGCACGCCGCGGCGTCCGGGCTGGCGCGGTTGCGACGAGCCGTGGCCGGGGTCGAGAGTGCTGCGCCGGTGGACCTCGAGGCGGCGCCCATGGATGGGTATCGCGAGCGGTTCGTGGCGGCGGTCAGCGAAGACATGGCCATGCCGTCGGCGATCGCCGTGGCGCATGCCGTGGCCGGCGCGGATGACCTCGAGCCTGCCCAGCGGCGGGCGCTGCTCCTCGACTTCGACCGCGTGCTGGGCCTGGACCTGGACCGCGCGCCCGACGCGACGACCGAGGCCCTCCCCGAGGGAGTGGACGAGCTGCTGACCCGTCGGGCCGCAGCACGTGATGCGCGGGACTTCGTTGCTGCGGACGCGCTGCGCGACGAGCTGGCCGCCCTGGGCGTGGAGGTCCGCGATACGCCAGACGGACAGGTGGCCACGCGACGCCGACCCGCGGGATTGGACCGATGAGCGAGGAACGCCGTCTGGTGACGGTCCTGTTCGCGGACGTCACCGGATCGACCGCCATGGGCGAGGAGCTCGACCCCGAGGACATGCGGGCCCTGCTGGGGCGCTACTACGCCATCGCCCGCGAGGTGGTGGCGGCCCACGGCGGGACGCTCGAGAAGTTCATCGGGGACGCGGTGATGGCGGTGTTCGGCCTGCCCACCGCGCACGACGATGACGCCGGACGCGCGGCCGCTGCGGCCCTCGCGTTGCGCGACCAGGTGCGCGAGGACCCGGCCCTCGGAGAGCGGCTGCCCATCCGCGTTGGCCTGAGCACCGGTGAGGTCGTGGCCGCGATGGAAACCGATCGCAGTGACTTCCTGGTCACCGGGGACGCGGTGAACCTCGCCGCCCGACTGCAGCAGGGTGCGAGCAGCTGGGAGATCGTGTGCAGCGAGCGGATGGCCCAGGCCGCGGGGCCGGGGTTCACGTTCGGCCCGGCTCAGGAGTTCGAGGCACGCGGGAAGAGCGCGCCGCTCCGCATCCAGCGACTCGAGGGAATCGCCACCGCCCCGGCCCGTCCGCGGCTGCCGTTCCTGGGCAGGGACGCGGACGTGGACCAGCTCGAGCTCACCGCCAGGCGGGCCGTTCGCGAGAAGCGCCCGTACCTGGTCACGATCACCGCCCCCGCGGGGACCGGCAAGTCGCGGCTCCTGGAGGAGTTCCTGGAGCGACTCGCGGACGAGCAGCCGAACGCCCGGGTGCTGACCGCCCAGTGCCTCCCATACGGCCAGCGACTGACCTATTGGCCTCTCCACGCGCTCCTGCGCCAGCTCCTCGACCTTCCCGAGGACGTGGACACCGATCGGATTCGCGAAGCGGCACAGGCATGGCTCGAACGAACCGATGACCCGGCGCCGGCCCGGACGGCCGAACTGCTGGCGGCGACCTTTGGGGCGGCCGAGAAGGACCCAATCGACCGCGGGGAGCTGTTTGCCGCCTGGCGCGCGATCATCGAGCGGGCGGCAGCCGAGAAACCGTTGGTCCTCGTCGTGGAGGACCTCCACTGGTCGGCGGACAGCCTGCTGGACCTGATCGAAGTGGTCCTCCAGCCGCGCCAGGATGCCGCCCTGCTGCTCATCGTCCTCGCGCGACCCGAGCTCCTCGATCGCCGCCCGACCTGGGGTGGGGGGCGGCGCAACTACATCTCGCTGGCGCTCGAACCGCTCGACGACCTCGCCATCAGCGCCCTGGTGGACTTCCACCTCCACGGACCGCCGGAGGAGGTCGTGGCCGCGGTCGTGGCCCGGGCCGGAGGAAACCCCTTCTTCGCCGGGGAGCTGGCCCGCTCGATCGCCGACAAGGCGCCGAACCTGCACGACCCCGAGGCCGTGGCGGCCGTGATGTCCACCATGCCGGACACGGTCCACGCGGCGGTATTGGCGCGTATCGACCTGATGCCACCGACCGCCCGCCGGGTGACCCAGCTGGGATCGGTATATGGCCGGTCATTCCGGCTGCCCGGCGTCATGGCCCTCGCATCGGACCTGACGGAGGGGATGGACCCGGCAATTGATCACCTGCTCGAACACGAGCTCATCCAGCCCGCCGGAGCCGATGAGTACACGTTCCGCCACATCCTCATCCGCGAGGTCGCGTATCAGACGCTGCCTCGGGCCGAGCGCTCACGGCTCCATGGGGCGGCGGGCACATGGCTCGAATCCCAGGCGGTCGGCCGAGAGGACGAGCAGGCCGAGCTTATCGCCTTCCACTTCCGCGAGGCGATCACGCTCGCCACGGCAGCGGGCATCGACCTCGAGCCGAGACTCGTCGAGCGGGCCGTCGCCTGGCTGAGCCGAGCCGCCACGGCGGCCACCGCAGGAGCCGCCTTCGCGGAGGCGTCGCGGCACCTACGGGCCGCGATCGAGATCGCGCCGCGCGAGGACCTCCCCGAGCTCTGGGCTCGCCTCGGCGACATCTTCGGCGGAGGCAACCAGGCCGCGGAGGCGTACGCAACGGCAGCCCGGCTCGGTCGCGAGCTCGGTTTCTCGCCTGACTTTGTCCTCCGGGCAACGAGTGGCGAGCTCATGGTCCACGGACGATGGGGCGGATCGGTCGGCGCCCCCCCGTCCGGTGAGCACATTGCCGCGATCGTCCGCGAGGTCCATGACCTCCGGCAGCAGGCCAGCGATCAATCGGTCATCGGCTGGTCCCTGGTCGCCGAGGCGTTCCTCCCATTCGAATCGGCAACATTGGAGGGAGTCCCGACCGAGGATGACTGGAGGGCGGCCAAGGAGCTGGCGGAGCAGGGAGCCGCTATTGCGCGAGAAATCGACCACGCGACGCTCCTGAGCGCCGCGCTCGACGCGCTGACCGCCCACACCCTGGGCACCGACCCGGAGGCAGGACTGGCGTACAGCCGCGAGCGGGTCGCGCTCGAAGCTCGGCTGTCACTCCTAGAACGGATCGACACCCAGAACATGGTGGCCTGGTGCGCATCCGCGCTCGGCGAGTTCGAAACCGTGCTCCAGGCGGCCGAGGAAATGCTCCGCGACCTGGCGCCGAACCAGGCGCAGGCAGTCGCCCTCAGCCTGGCGGCGTGGGAAAGCTGGGCGCTGGTCATGCTCGGCCGATGGGACGAGGCCGGTGCTGCCAATGAGCGTGCCTCGCGGTACTGGGAGGAAGCCGGGAGGATTCCATCAGGCTTCGCGACGCACGGTTTCGTCGGCGCGGCTTGGGTCGGCCGTGCCCGGCACGACGATGGGCTCATCGCTCGTGCCGTGGGGACCATGGTGGGGATCACCGAGCAATTTCCGCAGGACCAGATCTTCGGTCGGCTGTCCGCCTTCGTCGGTCCCGATCTCGAGGCGCTCGTCGAGGGGATCATCGAGAACTGGGAGCCGTACATCAGCCGGCTCCACTACGTCGAGCAGGCGGTTGGGCTGTGCGCCGACCTGCGCCACCCGATCCCCCGTGAAACGCTCGACCGGCTGCTCGCCGAGTCGCGATCCCGAGACCAGCGGCTCCTCGCCGCCCAGGTCCTCCGTGCCCGCGGGCTCCAGGAACGAGACGCCGACAACCTTCGTGAGGCCCTCGCGTGGTACACCAGCGCCGGGGCCCGGCCGTACGTCGCGAGGACACAGGTCGAGCTCGGCCAGCTGGTCGGCGACGCGGCACTCGTGGACGCGGGTATGGCTGGCCTCGACGCACTCGGCGACGTGGCCCAGCTCAGCCGGGTGGCGTCGGCCGTTCGCTGAGCAGGTCGGGCAAGCCGGCGTACAGGGCGGAGCGGGCGCGCATCGGTCCCAGCCCGGAGGCCTTGGCCGCGCGATGCGCCTCGAGATCGGTATGGGGGCCGAACAGGACGATCTTCGGAGCCGAAGCGGCGCCGGCTGCCCGCCAGGCGGTCAGACGCTCACCCCAGTCGTCGCGCCGAAATCCCCAGTCGACCACCAGCAGGTCGACCTGATCGGCGCGCGGCAGCTGGCCGGGATCATCGTGGCGGAAGAAGGTTCCACTGGCGGCCGCCACGGCACTCTCGATTCGCGACGCGGTCATGAGGTCCGGGACGAGGGCGGCGACCCGCGGGCCGAGCTCAGTCGAGGGGATCGGTGTCCGCCCCGCTCACGGTTTCGAAGACGTCGGTGTCCTCGAGGTCCGGCTCGAGGCCGTTTGTCTCGAGGTCGTTCGCCCCGTTCCCGTTCGGCCCATGCCCATTCGTGCCGCCCTCGGCCAGGTAGCGGGCAATCCGCATCGGGAAGACGCCGACCACAACGGGAGCCCGGACGTCCACCGACAGCTCGACTCCCAGCTCATCACGGGTCCACAGCTCCTCGAGCTTGGCCGCCTCGCGAGCCGGGACGCCGATGAACGCCGAGGTGCCATTCCGGCTGATCAGGACCATGTCGTCGGGCTCGTCGAGGCCGAACCGGCGCCGCAGCTCGGCGACCGGCACGTAGGGCCGAGACGAGACGAATCGGCGCAGGCTCGACGTGCTGGGTCGTTTGGTCCCCGACATGCGGCCGAGAGTCTAACCCGGCTCGGCGGGGGGTGCTCCCTCGGGCATGGGTCCCGCAGCCGGCTCGGCGGGCACGCCGTGGCTCCATCCGCGGGCCGCTTCGACGGCCCGTCTGATCAGCGCTTTGGAAGGGATCGCCTCGGGCGATCCATCGGTCTCCGTCGGGTACTGACGGAGGTGGAGCCCCACCTCGCCGGCCTCCGGAAACACGTCGACGCCGTCGATTCGAATCGTCGGCGAGCCGTGGAAGTCGAGGAATCGCGCGTCGTCGAGGGAGGTGACCGCGATCATCTGGATCGTCGTCTCGAACGCGTCCTCGATGAGCACCTCGACCAGGCGCTGGCGCGCCTCCATGGCGTTGGGGTCCTCGTTCGAAAACAGCAGCTCGACGCGCATCGGTGTGTCCGTCGGCTCAGCTGACAAACAGACCGATGACCAGGCACAGGATGGCCACGGCTCCGAGCCCGGCCCCGATCCAGATCCGTCGCCGCTCGTCCGCGGTCATGCCTTCCCGCTTCGACGCTCCCGGAGGATCGGCGCGCCCCCGCCACGTCTGGTACCGCTCCGCGTTGCGGTCGAGCGCCTCGCGCGACTGGTAGGCGCGCCAGGCCGGCAGACCGATGGCCAGGCCGGCTCCGCCGGCCAGGATGGCCACGACGACGAAGGCCCAGGTCATGGCGACTGCCTGATGAGCAGCCCGGCGGCCGCCGCGTCGACCAGCCAGGTGACCGATCGCGCGTGGACGTGGCCAGCCGGCAGGTCGGCCCCGCCCTGGACGGCGGCGAGGGTCTTGGCCTTGTCCTCGCCGGTGACCAGGAAGGTGACCTGCCGCGCCGCATCGAGCACCGGGTAGGTGAGGGTCAGGCGTGCCGTCTCGTAGCCCGCCGGCCAGGTTGGGACGACCCAACGGTTCGTCACCGCCAGCGATGGGTCGTTGGGGCACAGCGACGCCGTATGACCGTCCGCACCCATCCCGAGCCACACGAGGTCGAACACGGGCACCCCCGCGAGACCGAGCGGCACCGAGGCGCGCAGCTCGTCCTCGTATGCCCGGGCCGCGGCATCCAGGTCCGGCCCCTCGCCACGCATGCGGTGGATGGCCTCGGGGCGCAAGCCGGGGACGTGGTCGAGAAGCACCTCCTGCGCGCGCCGCGCGTTGGAGAGCGGCGAGTCCGGATCGACCGCCCGCTCATCGGTCCAGAACACGTCCACCACGCCCCACGGGACCTGGTCGACACGCGGGGCGTCGCGGAGCAGCGCGAACGCGCCGTCGGGTGTGCGGCCGCCGGACAGGGCCACGATGAACTGCCCGCGGGCCGTCACTGCCTCGCGGGCCGCGGACACGAATGCGTCGGCCGCAGCAAGCGCCACGGCGTCCGCGCTGGGCAGGACGGTGATCTCCACGGCTAGGCCGCGGCGTCGCGGGCCGTGAGCAGGATGGAGGCCGCCCGCAGCGCGTCTTCGTAGAGCATGTCTCGCTTGTCCTGCACGAGCTGGCGGCGGAGGACCTCCGCCTCGGATTCTGGTTCCACCGGGATGCGGCGGAGCTGGGCGGTCATCCCGTCGGCATTGGTGACGATCGACCGCCTCGGACGCCGGGCGGTCCACGATGAACTCGGCCGACCCGGTTTCGCCGTAGGCGCGCAGGCGGACCGACATCAGCTCCCCGGGCGCGAGCTCGGCGGTGGGCACTGGTTCCATGGCCACGTCGACCATCTCGTAGCGCCCTTCGAGCTCCCAACGCCGTCCGCCGGACGGCCCAGCCTCCCGCGGCCGAGCGCGTTTCCATGCCAGGCGAGTCGCGATCCAGCCCGCATACAGGACCGCAGCCGCCTCGGGCGACGGAGGCCCTGCGCTGCCATCGGCGGGGACGGCGTAGCGGATGGCGAGGCGCGAGAGGTTGGGGAGGTAGCGGCGGAAGCGCGGCGCGTCGAAGAACTGGGCGGTGAGCTCCTGCCACGGCGCGAGCCGTTCCCAGGCGAGGTCGCCCACCCCCGAGCGGCGACGAATGCCGGTCAGCCGGCGCAGGCCCTCGGTGAGGTCCACGAAGTCGGTGGAGTTGACGACCAGCCGGTCCCCGATCTCGAGCAACTGGTCGAAGATCGGGTCGTCGAAGGGCGGCGCCCCGGGCCACCACACGTCGGTCGGTAGGTCATGAATCACGAGCGGGGCGACCACCCCGTCCAGGTGGCGGGCGGCCTCCCCGCGCACGGTCAGGGCCAGCTGCTCGAAGCAGATCCGGCTGTGCCCGTTCTCGCCGTCGCGGCAGTGCGTCCCGACCCACGCGTCGAGCGCGGCGCCGGTGGCCTCCGGATCGGCCTGGAGCACGATGGCCCGCGACGGGTGACGCGAGCCCAGGCTCAACAGGGTGTCGAGAATGCGGTCGCTGCCGGCCTGGTCGCGGACCGTCACGATCAGGTTGAGGACCGATGTCCGCGCGCTCGGCGCCCCTTTCTCGGTGACCACCACCCCGTCGCCCGGCTCCACCACGCTCGTGGCGGCCGTCCACAGGCGATCAAGCTCGGCCGACACCGCGAGAACCGTGGTCCCGCGCATCTCCCAGAAGGGCGTGGCCGCCGGAACGAGGGTCACGGGCGGCGCCACTCCCGGCCGTCGCGGGTCAGCAGCTCGTCGGCGGCAGGCGGCCCCCAGCCGCCGGCAGGATAAATGTGCAGCGACCCGCCGCCGCCGTTGTGCCACGCCTCGACCACGGGATCGAGGATCTCCCACGCCCGCTCGACCTCGTCATCGCGGGTGAACAGGGTGGAGTCACCGATCATGCAGTCGAGGAGCAGGGTCTCGTACGCGTCGGGCGAATCAACCGCGAAGGAGCTCCCGTACCGGAAGTCCATGCTCACGCTCCGGATGTTCAGCCCCGGGCCGGGAACCTTGGCCCCAAACCGGATCAGGATCCCCTCGTCGGGCTGGATCCGAATGGCGAGCACGTTGGGCTCCATGTCCGGGGCGCCGGCCCGTCCGAACAGGGCCAGCGGCGCCCGCCGGAACTGGACCGCGATCTCGGTCACGCGCGATCCGAGGGCCTTCCCCGTGCGCACGTAGAACGGGACGCCGGCCCAGCGCCAGGAGTCGATCCCCAGCTTGAGCGCGACGTACGTCTCGGTGGTGGACTCCGAATCGACCTCCGGGTCGTCGCGATAGGCCGCGACCTCTTCGCCCGCCACCCAGCCGGCCCCGTACTGCCCGCGCACCGCGTTGGTGGCCACGTCGTCGGCCGTCATCGGTCGGACTGCACGCAGCACCTTCAGCTTCTCGTCGCGCAGGTCGGTGGGCGCGAATTCGACCGGCGGCTCCATGGCGAACACGGCGAGGAGCTGGAGGACGTGGTTCTGGACGATGTCGCGCAGGGCACCGGTCTGGTCGTAGAACTCGCCACGGCCTTCCACGCCCACCGTCTCGGCCACCGTGATCTGGACCGAATCGATGTAGCGCCGGTTCCAGATCGGTTCGAACAGGCCATTCCCGAAGCGGAACACGGCCAGGTTCTGGACGGTCTCCTTGCCCAGGTAGTGATCGATGCGGTAGATCTGCTCCTCGGAGAACACCTCGCGCATCTGTCGGTTCAGGGTGCGCGCCGAGGTCGCGTCGGAGCCGAAGGGTTTCTCGACCACAACCCGGGTCCAGCCCTGCCGTCCGCTGGTCCGGACGCTGCTCCCCGCCAGGCCGGCCGCGCCCAGGTGGCTGACCACTTCGGGGATGAGCGCCGGCTGCACCGCGAGGTAGAAGAGCCGATTGCCGGCCGTCCCCCGGTCGCGGTCGATCCGATCAAGCCGCTTGGCGAGGGCCACGTAGGCCTCGGGGTCGTTCAGGTTGCCCTGCTCGTACTCGACCCCGGCGGTGAATGCGCCCCACACCGATTCGGATGCGGGACGGTTCCGGCTGAACAGGTCGATCCCCCCGCGGAGGTGGTCGTGGAACTCCTCGCGGGTCATCGGCCGCCGGGCAAAGCCCACCACCGTGAACTCAGGGGGCAGGAAGCCGGCCAGGGCCAGGTTGTAAATGGCCGGGCCCAGCTTGCGCAGGGTGAGGTCCCCGGTCGCGCCGCAGATGACCATCGTGCACGGCTCGGGCATTCGCTCCTGGCGGAGCCCGCGGCGCAACGGGTTGGGCGTGACGGACGGAGGCTGCGCGGGGTCCGCGATCATCGGTTCAGGCAGGTGGATCGGTGTCCTCGGCAGCTTTCACGGCGTGGCCCCCGAACTCGTTGCGGAGTGCGGCGAGGACGCGATCGGTGTAGCTGTCGGGGGTGCGCCGGCTGCGCAGGCGCTGGATGAGGGCGAGCGTGATGACCGGCGCTGGTACGTCATGGGCCAGGGCATCCGCCACCGTCCAGCGGCCCTCGCCCGAGTCGGCCACCCAGCCCGCGATGCCGGCCAGGTCGTTGCCCTCCTTGGCGAACGCGTCGCCGGCGAGCTCGAGCAGCCACGAGCGAATGACGCTGCCGTGGTTCCACAGGCGCGCGATCGCGGCCAGGTCGAGGCCGTACTCCGAGGCATGGAGGATGTCGAATCCTTCGCCATAGGCCTCCATCAGGCCGTATTCGATCCCGTTGTGGACCATCTTCACGTAGTGCCCGGCCCCGGCCGGGCCGCAGTACAGGTAACCGTCCGCCGGGGCGAGGGTGGCCACGACGGGTTCGAACCGATCGAACACCGCCCGCTCTCCGCCCACCATGGCGCAGAAGCCGACCTGGAGGCCCCACACCCCGCCCGACACGCCCATGTCCAGGAAGTGGAGGCCGCGCTCCGAGAGCTCGATGGCGCGGCGGGCGCTGTCGGCGAAGTTCGCGTTTCCGGTGTCGACGATGACGTCGTCGGCGGCCAGGTGGCCCGCCAGCTCGTTGATCAGCTGCTGGGTCGTGTCGCCCGCGGGGAGGCTGAGCAGGACGTGGCGCGGCGCGCCGAGGGCCGCGCACAGGTCGGCGACCGACGCGGCGACGGCG
Organism: uncultured Chloroflexia bacterium; assembly: GCA_963810925.1. Classification (GTDB taxonomy): domain Bacteria; phylum Chloroflexota; class Limnocylindria; order QHBO01; family QHBO01; genus DASTEQ01. The sequence continues at coordinate 104,981 of CAWEPF010000006.1, forward strand.
ATCCGGCCGTTGTTCTCCGGCTCCGCCGCCAGGTCGGTGGCGACTGATGCCGTCCGGTTCCAGACGACGACGTCATGCCCGCCACGCGCGAGGCGGCGGGCCATCCCGGCCCCGATCCGCCCCAGTCCCACGATCCCGACCTGCATGGCTGCTCCTTCGATACCGATGATGACCTACCCGACCGGGCTGCCCACGGCCTCGGCGACAAGGTCGGCCACCCGGGCCAGGCCCGCGGCCGCGTCGTTGGCGTGCAGGCGGAGGACACGCCGCCCGCCCTGCTGGAGGGCGGCCAGGTCGCCGGCGGCCTGCGCCGCGATCAACGTGCCAAACGACTCGATCCGGCCCGGGATGGGCAGGTCCCGCTGCGGGTCCGCGGTCACCATCAGGAAGACTCCTGTGTCCGGCCCGCCCTTGTGGAGCTGCCCGGTCGAATGGAGGTAGCGCGGACCGATGCCCACGGTGGTCGCCGCTCCCAGCCCGTCGCGCACGGCACGACGGATGCGATCGAGCTGGACGAAGACCTCGGCATCGGGCGGGAGATAGGCGAGCACGGCGAGATAGTCGCCCGCACCGATCGCCTCGAGCAGTGCTCGGACGGCCGCCGTCACGGTGGGGGGCCGATCCCCGAGCACGGCCGGGTCGGCGAATCCCGCCAGTCCCGGTTCGGCCACGATCGACATCGGCTCCCGGAAGGCTCCGTCGCTTCGGAACTCGCCCAGCAGGCGTTCGGTCGCCTCCTTGGCCTCGGCCACGTTGGGCTGGTCGAAGGGATTCACGCCCAGCACGATCCCCGCCGCAGCGGTCGCGACCTCCCAGCGGAAGAACTCGGCCCCCACGTCCTCCGGGCGGGCGAGGTGGTACTCCACGACCGGGTGCCCGGCCGCTCGCAGGTCGGCGGCGAGGCGAAGGAGGTCGTCATCGGCTTCGCCCTCGAGGGTCGCGACCACGAAACAGCGATCGTCGCCGTACTGCTCGGCCGTCCCGAGCGGCTCGCCCACGATCGGGATCACGCCGCGCCCCCGCTTGCCGGTGCTCTCGGCCACGAGCTGCTCGATCCAGTCCCCCAGGGTCGAGAGGCGGACACTGGTCAGGACGGTGAGCTTGTCGCGACCGGCGAGCGCCGCTTCGCCGATCGTCGCCCCCAGGACGAGCCCCGGATTGTCAGCCGCCGGCCGGGCGCAGGCGTCGGCCATGGCGGCCGCCCCGGCCAGCAGCGCCTCGATGTCCACGCCCCGGATCGCCGCCGGAACGAGGCCGAAGACCGACAGCGCTGAATATCGTCCGCCCACGGTCGGCTCGCCCTCGACGATGGACCGGAACTCCTGGGTGCGGGCCAGCTCGCCGAGCGGGGTGCCCGGATCGGTGATGGCAATGAAGTCCAGCGCCGGGACGGATTCGGCCAGGCTGGCGTGGAAGGCGTTCGTCTCGGTCGTGGCTGCCGGACTTGGACGACACGCACAGGACGGTCCGGGCCGCGGTGGCCCAGCTCCGGAACCCCCGCACCGCGTCCGGATGGGTCGAGTCGCACACGCGCAGCGGGGTCATGCCCTCGAACAGGCGCCCGCACAGCTCCGGGGCGAGGCTCGAGCCGCCCATCCCCAGCACGGCGGCCCGTCGGTACCCGTCCCGCGCGACGCCGTCGGCCAGGTTCCGGAGCTCCGGAACGCGAGCGGTCATGGTCGTGGGCAGGTCCAACCATCCGAGCCATCGCGCCACCTCGACCGGATCGGCGCCGCCGGCGGCCCACAGGGTTCCGTCGCGTTCCCACAGCCGCTCGGCCACCCGTTCGGCCGTCCAGTGTTCCAGGCGGGCGCCGATGGCCCCGTCGAGCGCCGCGCTCATGCGGTGGCGAGGGCCCTCCGGGTCGCGTCGATCGTGCCCATCAGCTCGTCGAAGGAAGCGCTGAACGCGCGGACACCCTCGTCAATCAGCTCGTCGGTGACCTGTTCGATGGAGATGTCCAGCCCTTCGATCGCATCGAGCGCGGCCGTGGCGCCGGCAAAGTCGGCGTCCAGGGTGCGCGCCAGCTGGCCGTGGTCGAGCATGGCCGCGATCGTCTCGCGCGGCATGGTGTCAACCGTGTCGGGACCGATGAGCGCCTCGGCGTACTTCACGTCGCGGTACGCCGGGTCCTTGGCCGAGGTGCTGGCCCACAGGCAGCGCTGCACCCGGGCGCCGGCCGCCCGCAGGTCCGCGAACTCGGCGCCCTCGAAGATATCCAGGTAGGCCTGGTAGGCCAGCTGGGCGTTGGCCACGGCCGCCGTTCCACGGGCCGCCGCGGCCGCTGGCGTCCCCAGGGCATCGAGCGCCTTGTCGACCTTGGTGTCCACCCGGCTCACGAAGAAGCTGGCCACCGACACGACTCGATGCAGGTCGTGCCCCGCGTCCCGGCGGCGGCGTAGGCCGGCCAGGTAGGCCCGGGCCACGTCGCGATAGACCTCCACCGAGAACATGAGCGTGACGTTGACGTTGATGCCCTCGGCGATGGCCGCCTCGATGGCCGGCAAGCCGGCCGGGGTGGCCGGGATCTTCACGAAGATGTTCGGCCGTCCAACCGCGGCCCACAGCGCCCGAGCGCGCGCCAGCGTGGCGTCGCTGTCTGCCGCGAGGCCTGGCTCGACCTCGATCGACGCCAGCCCATCGGCTCCGTCGGCTTCGTCGTACACCCCGCGCAGCAGGTCGGCCGCGTCGCGGACGTCGCCTACCGCGATCGCCTCGTAGATCGCGGTCGCATCGGCTCCCTCGGCGTGCATGCGTGCAATGAGCTCGTCGTAGAAGCCGCCGGCGACCGCCTTGGCGAAGATCGTCGGGTTGCTGGTCAGGCCCCGGATCCCGTCGTCGATCATCGCGGCCAGGCCGCCCGACTCGATCAGCTGGCGGTCGATGGAGTCGATCCACGGGCTCTGACCGAACTCGGCGTGGAGTCGTTGCAGGGTGTTCACGAGACCGATACCTCCTGGGTGGCGCCGACCATGTCGCGCGCGGCGACCACGATGGCGGCCGCGTCGATGCCGGCCGCCGCGAGCTGCTCGGTCGGCGTGGCCGATCCGGGCATGGCGCGGACCGCGAGCTTCACGACCTGCGGGGGATGGGCGTCACCGGCGAACACGTCCATCACCGCGTCCCCGAGACCGCCCTCGGGCCAGTGGTCCTCGATCGTGATGAATCGACCGGTCGCCGCAGCAGCTTCACGGAGCGTGACCTCGTCCACCGGCTTCACTGAGTAGAGGTCCACCACCCGCGCCGCGATCCCCTCGGCGGCCAGCAGTTCCACCGCCGCGAGCGCCTGGTGCAGCGTGATCCCGGCGCCCACCAGGGTGACCTGGTCGCTCGGTGAGCTCCGGACGACGCGCGCCCCGCCGATGGGGAACGGCTCGCCCGGCTCGTACAGGACCGGGAGCTTCTCGCGGGTGGTGCGCAGGAACACGATCCCCGGCCGATCGACCATCTGGGCCACCAGGCTCGCCGCCTGATTGGCATCGGATGGGTACAGGACCGTGCTGCCGTGGACGGCGCGCATCATCGCGATGTCCTCGAGCGCCATCTGGGACGGCCCGTCCTCGCCGATCGAAACACCCGCGTGGGATCCGACCAGGCTCATGTTCGCGCGGCTGATGGCCGCCATCCGGATGAAGTCATAGGCGCGAGACAGGAACGCGGCGAAGGTCGATGCGAAGGGCCGGTAGCCACGGACCTGGAGGCCCACCGCCGCCGCCACGAGCTGCTGCTCGGCGATGTACATCTCGAAGTAGCGATCCGGATGCGCCTCGCGGAAGATCTCCGCATAGGTCGAGTTGCTGACCTCGCCGTCCAGGGCGACGACCTCCCGCCGGGCGGAGCCGACCGCGGCCAGCGCCTCGCCGTAGGCCCGCCGGGTGGCCTCGCTCGTCCCCACCTCGTATGCCGGGAGGCGGACGACCTCGGGCTCGGGGCGGGGGGCTGGCATGGGGCCTTCGGGCGGAGCGACCGCCACGCGGACATGGCGCAGCCCACCGAGCTCGGCAATCGCGGCTTCGGGGTCGGCCAGCGGCTTGCCGTGGGCGCCGTTCTGGTTGGCGACCGCGGCCACCCCGTGGCCCTTCTCGGTGCGGGCCACGATCATGGTCGGGCGCTGGCTGGTGGCGGCGGCATCGGTCAGGGCCTCGTCGATCTCCGCGACATCGTGGCCATTGATCTCGATCGCGTGCCAGCCCGCCACCTGGGCTCGCCGCGCGTACGCATCCAGGTCCCAGCCATGCATCGTCTCGCCGGTTTGGCCCAGGCGGTTGACGTCGATGATCGCGGTCAGGTTGTCCAGGCCGGCGTGCGCGGCGTGCTCCATCGCCTCCCACATCGAGCCCTCGGCCATCTCGCTGTCGCCGCACAGGACCCACACCCGGAAAGGCAGCTTGTCGAGCTGCTTCCCGGCCAGGGCCACGCCCACGCCAACCGGGAGCCCCTGCCCCAGGGAGCCGGTTGCAACGTCCACCCAGGGCAGGAGGGGCGTCGGGTGGCCTTCCATCCTGCTGCCGAGCTTGCGGAAGGTGAGCATCTCCGCGTCCTCGATCGCGCCGGCGGCGACGTACATCGCGTACAGGAGCGGGCTGGCATGGCCTTTCGAGAAGATCAGGTGGTCATTGCGCGGATCGTCCGGGTGCGCGAAGTCGTAGTGCAGATGACCGGCCATGAGCACCGCCATGAGGTCGGCGGCGGACATAGACGACGTCGGGTGGCCAGAGCCGGCGGCGCTCGATGAGCGGATGGCGTCCACCCGCAACTGCTGCCCCAGCTCACGCCACAGCCCGTAGTTCTGTTCCCCGCTCACGAGGCCATGATACCCACCGAGGCCGATGGGCTTGTCACGCGGACATGGAAGAACGGCGCCCCGAGGGGCGCCGTTCCCGTTGGTCAGAGCGCCGGCCGAAGCCGGCGCCATCGGTTATCCGCGAACGAGGCGGAAGCAGTCGCTGCAGTACACGGGCCGGGCACCGGTCGGCTTGAAGGGGACCTGGGTCTCCTTGCCGCACCGAGCGCAAACCGCGTCGTGCATCTCCCGCGGGCCACGGTCATACGAACCGCCGCCGTAGCCACCGCCGCCACCACCACCAGAGCCGTAGCTGCTGCTGCCGCCGTAGCCACCGGACGCGCGACGCTGCGCGCGGCACGACGGACACCGCTTGGGCGGGGACGTGAAGCCTTTCTCCGCAAAGAAGTTCTGCTCCGAGGCGGAGAAGACAAATTCGGTCCCGCAGTCACTACACGTCAGGACCTGGTCGGAATAGGTCACCCTTGACCCTCCACTATGGGTTGAACACCAACCCGGCAGTCGCTCGTTCGATGTGCCGGCCACGGGTCTTGCTCCTACCCCGTGAGCCGACGAAGAAACCGTGGTGGAGGGGGAAGGGAAAGGCTCTGGACGCCGGACGAGCGGTCCGGATCGCCCGGAGTCTACCATCCACGCGTGCGTACACGAATCGCGCTCATCGGGGGAATCCTGCTGGCCATCGCCGGCACGGTCTGGATGCTCCAGGGCCTCGGCGTGATTCAGTACGGGTTCATGTCCGGGGACCGCACCTGGGTCGTGGTCGGAGCAGTGGTCCTGGTGGCCGGTCTGGGCCTCAGCTGGTGGGCGTGGTCGCGGCGGGCACCGAAGCCGCCTGCCTGAGCTGGCGTCCCGCCCAGACGCAGATCCCGGCCAGGACCCCCAGCCACGCGGCCATGAGGGCTGACAGGACCGCGTAGGCTCGCACGAATCCGACGAGGCTCTGGCCGCCTCCGAACGCATCGGCGCGCTCGGCCATGGCAGCGGTCGAGGCCTGCATCGTGCGCAGGTCCTCGGCCACGGCGGTCAGGTCCGGCTCGAGCGCGCCCACCTGGTTGTTGAGGGTTGCCGCGTGCTGGGCAAAGGTGTCCAGCTCGTCGGCGATGTCGGCCAGGGACGCCGCCGCCCTGCTGAACGGTTGCTGGCCAAGGATCGAGATGTCGAGCGCGTCGGCCAGGTTGGCGGTGGTCTCGGACAGGTCGTTCAGGAGCACGGTCGTGTCGTCCAGGGTGGCACTCACGGCACCGATGGTCTCTGTGCTGCTTTCGAGCGCGGTGGCCGTGCTGTCCATGAGGTCCGCCGCCTGGGTCAGGCTGGTGGACAGGGATCCCCCATCGCCCTCCAGGTCGATGTTGCCAAGCGCGACCAGGCTGCCCAGCCAGCCGATGACGAAGATGACGGTCAGGACCAGGCCCACCACGCCAAAGCCGATGAGCCAGCTGCCGATCCGATGCGCCGGCTGTCCGAGGACGTCCATCGGTTCCGTCCTCCCCTATCCGGTGGTCAATCGCGACGCGCCGGCCCGAGCCATGTCCTCGAGGGCGCGGTCGCCGTCGCCCGGCGCGAGATCCACCGCGGCGACGGCATCGGTCAGGACGCCTGCCCTGAATCCTCGGTCCACCGCATCCAGGACGGTCTCGCGCACGCAGTAGTCGGTCGCCAGGCCGCCCACCACGACACGGGTCACGCCGCGCGCGTGGAGCAGCGACTCGAGCTCGGTGGCATCGGTCTCCCCGGTCAGTGGGTCGCGGGTCGAGAAGCCTGAGTACCCATCCTCGCCTGACGTTCCCTTACGGACGACGGGACCGGCCATCACGAGGTCCGGATGGAAGGCGGATCCCCAGCTGCCCGCGACGCAGTGGACCGGCCAGGTTCCACCGTCCTTCGCGAAGTGGGGCGTGGACGGTGGATGCCAGTCCTGGGTGTAGGCAACCACCGCCCCCGCCTCCAGGGCGCGCCGGATCTCCGCGTTCAGGGGCGCCACGACGTCGCCGCCGCCGGCAACGCTCAGGCTGCCCGACGGGTCGGCGAAGTCGTTCTGGACGTCCACCACGAGCAACGCGGTGGACGGGTCATAGCTGGCCACGGACCGATGGTACCGGTCGCGCGACGGGCACCCCGACGGCTATTCGACGAAGGGCGCGAGGACCGGCGCCTCTTCCCCGGGAACCTGCTGTCGCGCGGCCCGGAAGTCCCGCAACGGCAACTCGGGGAGCAGGACCGCCGTGACCAGGGCAGCGATCAGCGCGGCCCCGAACCCGATCCACAGCGAGGACCCGATGGCCAGCGAGAACGCCTGGTGGAAGCCACTCACGATGGCCGGGATGAGCGGCTCGACGAGCGGCCGCACGGCCTCGGGAACGTTGGCCAGGATCTGGGATCCGAGGTCACCCACGCCACTCAGGTCGCTGGTCGAGATCCCCGACGACGCGAAGCGGTCCACGACCTCGGGGGGCACGCCCGCATCGACGAGCGAGCTGGGAAGCTTCTCGACCAGGGCCGACCCGAACGTGGTGCCGGCGATGGCCAGCCCCACCGTCCCGCCGATCTGGCGGAAGAACGTCATGGCACTCGTCGCAGATCCCAGCTGGGCCACCGGCGAGGCGTTCTGGACCACGACCGTGAATGCGGCCAGGGTTGGTCCAATGCCGATGCCGGTGATGACCATCCACAACCACAGCTGGGGCAGCGGCGTGTCGGCCTCGAGGTGGGTCATGAGGAACAGGCCCACGGTCATGATGGCCAGGGCCGCGGTGATGAGCCACTTGTATCGGCCCGTGCGGCTGATGACCTGGCCGCTCACCACCGAGCTGACGATGAGGCCGGCCAGGAGGGGCAGGGCCTGGTAGCCCGACTCGGTGGCGCTCGATCCGGCCACCACCTGGAACCAGCGCGGCAGCCAGATGATCGAGCCGAAGAAGCCGAAGGCGGCCAGGAACACGGTGGTCATGGACACCGCGAAGGTGCGGTTCCGGAACAGGCCGAGGGGCACGAGCGGCTCGACCGCGCGCGATTCGACCCACACGAACACGGCCAGCATCACGAACCCGAAGAGGATCAGACCGCCCACGATGGGATCGGTCCACTCGTTGCCGGTCTTGTTGGTGAGACCGATGAGGATGGGGACGATCGCCGCGGCGAAGACCGCCGCGCCGAGGTAGTCGATGGCGTTGACCCGCTCCGGGTGTTTCACGGCCGGCAGCAGGCGGGCGATGATGACCATCGAGACCAGGCCGAGCGGGATGTTCACGAAGAACACCCAGTGCCACGAGGCGTGGTCGGTCAGCAGGCCACCGAGGGCCGGACCGATGAGCGCCGCGACGCCGAAGATGGCGCCGAACAGGCCCTGGTACTTGGCCCGCTCGGCGGGCGCGAAGAGGTCACCGATGACCGCCAGCGCGATCGGGAAGATGGCGCCCGCGCCGAGGCCCTGGATGCCACGGGCCGCAATGAGCTGCCACATCTCCTGGGACAGCCCGGACAGCGCCGAACCGATGAGGAACAGGCCGACGCCGAACAGGATGATCGGTCGTCGCCCGAACAGGTCGGACAGCTTGCCGTAGATCGGTCCGGAGACGGTCGCGGTGAGCAGGTAGATGGTGACGACCCAGATGTACAGGTCGTTGCCGTTCAGCTGGCTGACGATGCTCGGCAGGGCGGTGCTGACGATCGTCTGGTCCAGCGCGGACAGGAACATGGCCAGCAAGATGGCGACCAGGATCTCGGTCCGCTGGCGGGCGGTGATGTGCAGGGTTTGGAGTTCGGTCACGCGGTGGCTCCTGATGGGTTCGTGCGGTCGAAGGCCGCGCGAAGGGTCCTGATGGATTCGAGCAGACGGTCCTGCTGGGCGGGATCGAGCTGCGATAGAGCGGCGGCAAGGCGCCGCTGGCGGAGGGCGCTCAGCTGCTTGAGCTGGCTGGATCCCTGCGCGCTGAGACGGACGAGGACCACCCGGCGATCCGTCGCGTCATGGGTCCGCCGGACCAGCCGACGCTCCTCCATGCGGGTGACGAGTCCGGTCACCGTGGGCAGGCTGGAGCCGAGCAGTTCGGCCAGGCGGCTCATCGGAATGGGGCCCTGCGCGTTCAGGATGGTCATGACGTACAGGTGCGGCATCGAGATGTCGCGTTCGCGGCACCGATGGGCGACCGCAGCGCGCTCGCCGGACATGATCGAGGTCAGCTCGGCCAGCAGCGCATCGGTAACGGTTTGTTCCACCTGAATAGTTCGTACCACGCGAACTATTCTCGCGCATGCGCCGATACGGCGCAAGTGAGGTCCCGAGCGGTCAGCCCCAGATGCGGCGGAGCCGTCGGACGGCGCGCGCCGCGGGACCGCGCTGGCCCTTCGGCGCGCCGGGGACCGGCTCGGGGATCGGTGGCTCGATGGTCTCTGACGCTTCGGGCGCTTCGGGCGCCTCGGGAGGAGCCGCGGGCTCGAGTGCCGCGAGCGCCGATTCCGCGGAGGCAACACGGATGGGCGGGGCCTCGGCTGCGATGACCGGGGCTGGCTCGGCCGGCCGCTCGACCGGCCGCTCGATCGGTGGTGGCATGACCGGGACCATGGTCGATGGGCCCTCGAGGACGACCGGCTGGGACAGCTCGGCGCGGAGCTGGTCGACCTCGTCGGGCTCCCAGGCGTCGAGCAGCGGCATCGCGAACGGTGCCCGGGCTCGTCCCTCCGGCTCCCAGAAGGCGGGCTCGCTGGGAAGCATGGGCGGTTCGGCGAACGGGCCATCGACCTCGAGGAGCGGCGCGTCATCGGGGGCCGGAGGCTCCGCGGCCAGTTCGACCGTCGGAAGCGGCGAGATGGGCGGCCAGGGATCGGGAGCGTGCCGCTCGGCCGGTGCAGCCGCGCGCTCCGCGACGCGTTCCGGCTCGGCGACGGCAACGGCGGTCGCGGTGGGAGCCTCCTCGGCGGCAGGCGCCAACGATTCTCTCCGCGTGGCCGACGGTGCCGAAGCGGCCGGGACGATGAGGTCCTCCTCCGCGATCCAATCCGGCTCGGGCGTGTCGGTCCCGTAGCCCGCTCGGGCGAAGACTGGCTGTTCAGGCTCCGCGGGTTCCGGCGCGGGGGCTTCGAGCACGGCGGCCAGGTGCGCGGCTGGTGGAGCGGGGGGATCGGTTTGCTCGACCACCGTGACCACCGGGGCCATCACGGGGACGCTCTGCCGCACCGGCTCCGGCTGAGCCTCGGGCTCTGTCGTGAGCTCAGGCGTGGCATCGGGCTGGCTGACGAGGCTCGGGGCCTCGTCGTGGAGGGCGGCGAGAGCCGCGGCGGTTTCCTCCGCCCCGGGCAACGGGGACTGGGGAAGTGGGGGCGCCGTATCGAGGAGCGACTCGTCTATCTCCCCGACCGGGGAGCTCGAGGGATCCTCGGCGCGGGCCAGGGCCTCGGCGAAGCCGGCCGTTCGTGATCGCTTGCGCTGGCGGGGTGTGGGCCGCGGGGTCCGTCGTGGCAGGGTCTGGGCCGCAGCAGCCACCGGCCCAGAGGCAAACTCCGAATCAAGGTCAGGAGCGGCCTCATCGGTCAGCTCGACCGGCTCGTCGGAGGCCTCGGCGGGCGGAACCTCGGGGGCGGTCCACGCGGTCATCGGAGCCGCAGCTGCGAGGCGCAGCTCCATCCGGGTTTCGAGCAGCTCCACACGTCCCCGGAGGGACGCCACCTCGCCGCGAGACTCGCCCAGGGCCAGCAACGCCTGGCCATAGCGCTCGGTGAGGTTGCGGAACTCGGTCAGGAGCTCACGGAACGCGGAAAACTCGCCCCCAGACGATCCGCCGTTGGTCGAACCGTGGCCGTTTCCGTTGCTCGGAGGAACCGGTTTTGGGGACTCGGGAACAGCGGCATCGCGTAGGAGTACGCGCATGTCGCCGCCAACCTCGGTCGACCCAGCAAGCACGCCGCGAGCGAGAAGCTCCCAGACACGCGCCTCCGGAATGCCGAGGACAGCCGCCGCCTCGTTGACCGAGTAGCCGTCCATCAGGGGGATTCGTAGCGTACCGCGTCAGGGCCGGTCGCGGTGGCCCTCTGGCCGATATCATCCCGCGCCATGGCCGCCTCCGTCCACGTCCCGACCCTCGAGCGCGCGGACCTCGCCAGTCCCCTGGGCCTCGAGGGCATCCGGGAGCTGGCCGAGAACCTGTGGTGGAGCTGGCACCCGGAGGCTCGCCGCCTGTTCGCGCGGATCGATCCGCAGACCTGGGCCCGGACCAGGAACCCCATCCACCTGCTGCGCCAGACCGATGCCAGCCGATGGGAGGCCCTGGCGGTTGACCGTCGGTTTGTCGCGGACACGCGCTCGCTGGTCAGCGACCTGCATGCCTACCTTGACGACGCGGAGCCGGGCCTGGGTGACGATCTCGGCGGGCCGGTGGCGTACCTGTGCGCCGAATTCGCGCTCCAGGAGTCGCTGCCCGTGTACTCCGGCGGCCTGGGCGTCCTCGCGGGCGACCTGTGCAAGACGGCGTCCGACGCTCGCCTGCCGATGGTCGCTGCGGCGCCGTACTACCGCCGCGGCTACTTCCGCCAGCGGATCGACGGCGAAGGCCGCCAGGAACACCTCGAGCCCGACGTCGACCCGGCCGACATCCCGGTTCGGCGAGCGGCCGCTGGATCCGGGGAGCCGCTCGAGGTCAGCGTCGAGCTGGAGGGCCGCTCCATTCGACTCGCCGTCTGGGTGGCCCAGGTCGGTCGCGTTCCGCTCCTCCTGCTCGACGCGGACGTGCCCGGCAACGAGCCCGACGACCGCCGGATCACCGACCAGCTGTACGTCGCGGAACGACGAACGCGGCTCATCCAGGAGCTCCTGCTGGGCGTGGGCGCGGCGCGGGCCCTCGAGGCCCTCGAGATCCGCCCGGCGGTCTGGCACCTCAACGAGGGCCACTCGGCGCTCGTCCTGCTGGAGCGGGCGCGCGTCGTTCAGGCTGCCGAGCCCGGGCTGGATGCCGTGTCCGCGCTGCGCCGCGCGGGACGGGACATGGCCATGACCCTCCATACGCCGGTCCCGGCGGGAAACGAGCGATACGAACCGGACCTCGCGCTCGAGGTGTTGGCCGACCCAATGAACGCCGTTGGCCTGGCACCGGACGAGCTGCGCGCCCTGGGACACGGACCCGAGGGCGCGAACGGGACCTCGTTCGACCTGACCGGGTTCGGGCTGCGCATGGTGGCCAGCGTCAACGCCGTGAGCCAGCTTCACGCCCGGACCGCGACCGCCACCTGGGAGTCGTCGCTCGGACACCCCGTGCGGGGCATCACCAACGGGGTGCACGTGGCCACCTGGCAGGCGGAGCCGGTGCGGACCGCGGTGTCCCTCGCGACCCCGGCCGGGGTGCCGGATCGCGCGCTGTGGGACGCCCACGCCGAGCAGAAGCGGCAGATGATCGACTTCCTGGGAGGGCGGCTGACCCGCCAGGCGGTGCGCCACGGTCTGGCGCCGGAATCGGTCGGTGACCTGGCCGGAGCCCTGGACCCGCACGCCCTGACCATCGGCTTCGCTCGTCGCTTCGCCAGCTACAAGCGGGCCGACCTGATCCTGACCGATGCGCATCGGCTCACCCATCTCCTATCCGACCCGGATCGGCCGGTCCAGGTCATCTTCGCGGGGAAGGCGCACCCGGCCGACGACGTCGGTCGGGCGGTGCTGGCCCGGGTGGTGGAGGCCTCTCGGCGTATCGGTACGGCAGGGCGGATCTTCTTCATCGAGGACTACGACCTGCGCATCGCGCGCTTCCTGGTGTCCGGGGTGGACGTCTGGCTCAACACCCCGCGGCGCCCGCTCGAAGCGTCCGGAACGTCCGGCATGAAGGCGGCCCTGAACGCCGTCCCCTCGGTCAGCACGCTCGACGGCTGGTGGGACGAGGCGTACGACGGCACGAACGGGTGGGCGATCGGGCGCCCGGTCGAGGAGGGGCCGGCAGACGACGAGGCGGACGCGGCCACGCTGTACGGCGTCCTGGAGGACGAGGTTATCCCCGCCTTCTACGACCGCGACACTGATGGCATCCCGCGCCGCTGGGTGCGATTCATGCACGGGGCGTTGGAAATCGGCATGGCGCGGTTCAGCACGGAGCGCCTGCTGGCGGACTACGTCGAAGAGCTGTACCGGCCTATTGCGCGGAGCGGCGAGGCGGTCACGCCCCGGGTCTGATCCTCACCAGGCGCTGGTTCCTTAGGGCAGGTACCAGCGCGGGTTGGTCCACACCCCGTGGTCGTTGACCGCAAAGTGCAGGTGGCAGCCGGTGGCCCAGCCGGTGTTCCCCTCGTAGCCGATCACGTCGCCAATGGACACGCCCTGGCCCGGATGGACGACCACCTGGGCGCGGAGGTGCCAGTACCAGGTCATGACCCCACCGCCGTGGTCGATGACCACGCCATAGCCCGGGTCTGACGGCCACAAGGGCTGACCGGACGCCACCACCACGCCCGAGCCGGCGGCGTGGATGGGGGTGCCGCAGCCGTGGGCGATGTCGATCCCGCCGTGGAAGTGCGGGTAGTAGTGCCCGTTGTACGTGTATGGCGGCTCCAGGGTGAAGCTGGTCGGCCCCCATTCCTGGGTGACGATGAAGTTGTCCTCCGGCCAGCGGAACCCGCGCGAGCTGATCTGGACGTGGGATTCGGCCAGGAGCTTGCTGACCAGCGCCGCGGCAGCGGCGGCAGCGGCCTGGTTGGCGGCGATCTGCTGCTGGACGTTGCCCTGGGCAGCCAGCGCGGCATTGAGCGCGGCCTCCTGCTGGGCGCGTTTCTGCTCGGCCTGGGCCTTGAGCTGGGCCAGCTGAGCCTGGAGATCGCTCAGCTCCTGCTGCTGCGCCTGGAGCGTCGCCGCCTCCGCCTCTTCCTGGTCGCGGGAATCGGCCAGTTCGGCACGTCCCTCACGGAGGGTGGCGCGGCTGGACTCGAGCCGCGCCCGGGTGACCCGGATGTCGTCGGCCAGGGCCGCATCCTGCTCGGAGACGGTCATCAGGTAGCCCACATGGTTGGCGACCGACTCGAACGAATCCGCGGCCAGCAGGACCTCGAGGAGGGAAGTCTGGCTCTCCTCGTAGGCATCGCGATAGTGGTCCTGGAGGAGGGCCTCGCGTGCCTCCAGCTCGCGGTTCTGGCGCTCCACGTCGATGGCGAGCGTGACGAGCATGTCGTCGAGCGAGGCAATCCGCGCGCGCAGCGCGTCCAGCTTGGCGCTCACGTCCGCGATCTGGGCCTCCACCTGCACAAGCAGCCCGGACACCCGTTCGTACTCGGCGCTGACCGAGGCCAGCTCGGTCTTCGCGTCGTTGAGGCGCTGGTTCAGGGTGGCGGCCTGGGCCTGGAGGTTCGCCAGGTCGCGACGCTGCGCGGCCAGGGTCTGCTGCAGTTCGCGCTGATGGTTCTGCGCGTCGGTCAGCGGGTCGGCGCCGAAGGCGTGATCGGTCGTGGGCGAGCCGAACGAGACCGAGCCGAATACGACCAGGACGAGCAAGAAGACGGCCAGACGTGGCCGACGACTCATGAAGCGGTATGACCCAAGGGTGTTCTCATCGCCTCATCCAGCCCCCGCGGAAGAAGTGCCCGAGGATGCTACCCCGGCTCGTCAACCGCTGACGACGTTGCGAATGTACTACACCGTAATACACCGATCCGCTCCGCACCCCACCAGACCACACCGATCTGCGGGTCGGGCGAGGCCTGGGATCTATTCCGGAGCAGGCTCTTCTGGCTGGGCAGCGGCCCGGCGGCGGCGGACCGTCGCGCCGGCGACTTCAGCCCCGGCGAGCATGGCGATCGCCAGAAAGTCGATGTAGATGAGGCCGACCAGGATGGCCCCGAATGGGCCGGCGGCGTTGCCGCTGTCAGCCACGAACAGGTTGACGTAGACGTCGAACAGCGCGCCGAGGCCGAAGAAGCCGAGCGCTGTGACAAGGGCCCCCAGCCAGACTTCCCTGAACGTCGGGTTGGCGGCCGGCACCGCCCGGAGGAGCGCGACCATGACCGCGAACACGACGGCCGATGGCAGCAGGGTCAGGACCACGCCCAGGGTGACGTCAACGAGCGTGACGTCGGGCAAGCAGTCGATCGATGACCCCCACGACGAAGCTGAGGAGGCTGCCCCAGGCCCCGGACAGGAGGATCAGGATCGCAGCCAGGCCGAGCAGGAGCAGGCTGCTCAGGGTGGTCCGCACGTAGGAGCGTCGATCCTCCTCGAAGGCACGCACGATCCCGCGTTGGACGGCGGAAACCCAGGGAACGAGGGCGATGACGAGGAAACCAAGCGCGACCAGGGCAAGGCCGTACCGCGCGCTCTCGAGCGAGTCGAGGGCCGCGGATACCCCCGCGGGATCGAGACCGAACGTCTCCGAGACGCGCGCGACGAAGGCATCGAGCTCCGGCCCCTCCTGGATCAGGAGGGAGGCGGCGAACAGGGCCAACATGGCAAACGGGAACAGCGACAGGATCGAGTAGTAGGCGATGGCGGCCGAGCGGGCCATCGCCTCGTGGGCGTTGAAATGGTTGAGCGCGTCGAAGCCGACACCCACCACGAAGTTCCGGCGGGTGAGCGCGTTCCACCACTCGGTGACGGTCGAAACCATGCGTCGGACCCGATCGATGATGGCGGTCATTCGTTCTCCGGCTACCCTGACGCCCGTGGCACCCACCGAGACCGTCACGCTCGAGGTTGGCGGGCAGTCCGTATCGGTCAGCAACCCCGGCAAGATCTTCTTTCCCGAGGCCGGGGTTACCAAGTTGGACCTGATCCGATATTACCTGTCGGTCGCCGATGGAGCGGTGCTCGGCGTCTTCGATCGACCGATGGCCATGAAGCGCTGGCCGAACGGCGCGACCGGCGACTTTTTCTTCCAGAAGCGCGCGCCGGACAAGCTCCCGGAGTTCGTGCGAACGGTCGAGCTCGCGTTCCCGTCCGGCCGGAC
Source organism: uncultured Chloroflexia bacterium (assembly GCA_963810925.1). Classification (GTDB taxonomy): domain Bacteria; phylum Chloroflexota; class Limnocylindria; order QHBO01; family QHBO01; genus DASTEQ01. The sequence continues at coordinate 120,686 of CAWEPF010000006.1, forward strand.
GGCGGACGAGGTGGTCGTCTCCAACGCCGCCGCCCTGGCGTGGGTCATCAACCTCGGCTGCATCGACCTCAACCCGCATCCGGTGCGGGCCGATGACCTGGAGCACCCCGACGAGCTACGGGTGGATCTCGATCCCGGACCGGGAGTGACGTGGACGGACGTGCGGGCGGTGGCGTTGGTCGTCCACGAGCTGTTCGACGAGCTGGGTTACACGTCGTGGCCCAAGACGTCAGGGTCGCGCGGAATCCACGTCTACGTCCGGCTGGAGCGGCGCTGGACCTTTGGGGACGTACGGCGGGCAGCCCTGGCCGTCGCGCGCGAGGTGGAGCGGCGAGCGCCGGCCATTGCAACCAGCAAGTGGTGGAAGGAAGAACGCCACGGCGTGTTCCTCGACTACAACCAGAACGCGAAGGACCGGACGGTTGCCTCGGTGTACTCGGTGCGGCCGCTCCCCGATGCCCGGGTGTCCACCCCGCTCACCTGGGACGAGGTGCCCGACTGCGACGCGGCCGACTTCACCGTCGCGACGGTGCCCGACCGAGTCGCGCGCCTCGGTGACGTTGGGGCTGGGATCGACGCGGTGGCGCACTCACTGGAGCCTCTCCTGGAGCTCGTCGCGCGTCACGAGGCCCAGGGGCTGGGCGACGCCCCGTGGCCGCCGAACTATGCCAAGCAGCCGGGTGAGCCTCCGCGGGTCCAGCCGTCGAAGCAGCGCGCAGCTGCGGATGCGCCGGCCGCCAAACCGGTGATTCCCTCTCCCACTGGTCGGCGCCGCTCAAGCGCGCCGTTGGTGGTGGTCGCCCAGGCAGCAACGAAACCGGAGGTCGAGGCCGGCCTGGAGCGATGGAAGGAGCGGCACCCGCAGGTCGTCCCCCACCTGGCGGTCGACGATGTCCTGTACGACGCCATGCGCGGCCGCTCCACGGTGTGGTGGCGGGTGCGGGTCAACCTCCGCAACGTCCCCGAGTCCGACCGCCCGAAAGCGGAGCCGCCGGACCCCGATTACAGCCCGTGGGGTCCCGGGCCCGGAACGGGCGACCGAAGGGCCTAGGATTCTGTCCATGCCCCGGGTCAATCGCCGCCAGGTCGGGCTGCTCCTTGGCGTGGCGGTCCCGTCGCTCGCCCTCGCAACGCTCGCTGTCTTCCTGCTCGAGACGTATGCCGGCGTTCCGAATGCCTCGGCCGCCTACCTGGTCGCGGTCGTCCTCACCGCGATCGTCGCCGGGACGCCTGGGGCGGTCCTGGCATCGGTGGCCTCCTTTCTCCTGTACGACTTCTTCTTCACCATTCCGCTCTACACGTTCACGATTCGCGATCCGGCCGAGTGGCTGAGCCTCGTGTTGCTCCTGTTCGTGGGAATCGTGGTCGGCCAGCTGACGGCCCTCCAGCGCTCGCGTGCGGACGAGGCCCGGGCCCGCGAGCGGGAAGCACGGGCGTTGTTCCAGGTCAGCCGGGCGCTGGCCACCCGAGAGTCGACCCCGGCCGTCCTCCCCGCGATCGCGCAGACGCTGCAGACCGAGACCGCGATGGAGCGCGTCTGGATCGCCTTGGGCACCGATGACGCGAGTGAGCGCACGGTGGCCGACACCGGGTCGGGACGGCCGGCGCCACCCGGGATCCAGCGCGTCCTTCGCCGCATGCCCGGCGACGAACCAGCCCAATGGGTGCGCGTCCACGTGGCGGCCGTGCGGGATGGCCAAGGCACCGGTGCCGAGGCGTACCGCGTGCGGATCGAAGCCAGCGGTCGCACGCTTGGGTCGATCTGGGCACTTCGCGATCGAAACACCGGCGAACCGGATCGAACCGCCACGCGCCTCCTCGCCGCGGCCGCCGACCAGCTGGGCCACATCCTCGAGCGTGATCGCCTCGCGTCCGATGCCCGCGAGGCAGAGGTGGCGCGCGAGAGCGACGCGCTCAAGTCAGCGCTGCTCCAGTCGGTGTCGCATGACCTGCGGACGCCGCTGGCCACCATCCGGGCCGCCGCGGGAACGCTCCGGCCGGGCAGCCGGCTGAGCGTGGAGGACCAACAGGAGAGCGCCGACGCCATCGACCGCGAGGTCGAGTACCTCAATCGGCTGGTGACGAACCTGCTGGACCTGAGCCGGATCGAGGCCGGGGCACTCATCGCCGAGAAGGACGTGTTCGAGGTCGACGACCTGGTCAACCGCACGGTTGATCGGCTCAGGGCGCGGTTGACCGATCACCCGCTGGAGCTGGCGCTGGATGCCGCGCCGATCCTGGTGGACCCGATCTTCCTGGACGAGGCGCTGACCAACAGCATTGAGAACGCCATTAAGTACGCCGGGGCCGGGGCCGCGATTCGGATCACGGCCTCGGCGCTGTCGGACGAGCCCTTCGTGCGACTGAGCGTCGAGGACGGGGGCGGTGGCGTACCTCCCGAAGCCATGCGCAAGCTGTTCGACAAGTTCTACCGCGTCCCTGGGAGCGATCGCGGCTCGCGCTCGGGGACGGGCATCGGTCTGGCGGTGGTCCGCGGTCTCATCGAGGCGACCGGCGGGCGGGTGACCGCGCGCCGGTCCGAGCTGGGGGGCCTGGCCATCGACCTCGACCTGCCCGTCGCCAACGTCCCGGCCGACCTGTCGCCCGGGGGAGCCTCGTGAGCCGTGCATCGACGCCCGGCGGGGCCACGGTCCTGGTCGTCGAGGACGATGCGGAGACGCGGGCCGCGCTTACCCGGGAGCTGTCGGCCCGTGGGTATCGCATCGACGAGGCCCAGGACGGCCGAACCGCGCTGCGACGCTGGGAGGCGCACCGACCGGACATCGTCCTGCTGGACCTGGGCCTGCCCGACATGGATGGCCTGCAGGTCATCGGCCGCATGCGTCGGGACGCCCAGACTCCGATCGTGATCCTCTCGGGACGATATGAAGAGCACGAGAAGGTCGAGGCCCTGGAGCGCGGAGCCGATGACTACGTGACCAAGCCGTTCGGCGTGGACGAGCTGCATGCCCGGCTGCGGGTGGCCCTCCGCCACGCCGCCGGGCCGGCCGGTGACGCGGACGGCCGGCTGGTGGTCGGTCCGATCCAGCTGGACCCGGGGACCCACGAGGTCCGGGTCGACGCCCGTCGGGTTGACCTCACCCCTCGCGAGTTCGAGATCCTCCGCGTCCTGCTGACCAATGCTGGCCGGCTGGTCACGAAGGGACGAATCCTGCGGGCGGTGTGGGGCGAGGCCTACCAGGGCGAGGACAGCTACGTGTACGTCCACGTCAGCCAGATCCGCAAGAAGCTGGCCGGGGCGGATCCCGAGGGGCGGCTGGGGGAGTGGATCGTGACCGAACCCGGGGTCGGGTACCGGATCCGGGGCGAGGACACCTGACGACTTAAGGACCGCTTTAGAGAAAATGGGGCCGTTCCGCCCTTGGCCTCTTGGCGGGCCGGACGACACTGGATCCATGAATACGGCCCAGGCGGGCGATCCGGCCATCCGCACCCTCGAACACGAGCTGGAGCTCATCCGCTCGGCCATCGCGATGGTCTCGTCCGGTGGCGCGCCGCGCGTCTCGCTGAACGGCCTTCGGTTCGGTGACGAGCTGATGGAGCCCGCGCGGCGCATGGCCCTCGAGGCCGGTGTCCGGATCTCTCCGGTGTGGACCACCGATGAGACCGGGCTCGACCTCTCGGTCGAGCGCATGAGTGATGAGTAACCGCGCCACGGCAGTCCTCCTCGTGGAGGACGACGAAAGCCTCCGGCAGATCCTGGCGCGCCATCTGCGCAGCCACGGATATGCCGTCAGCGAGGCCCCATCGGCGGAAGACGCCGCGAGCCTGCTCGAGAGCGGCCCGCGCCCGGACGTGGTGCTGCTCGACCTCAACCTGCCGGGCGACACGGGGTGGGACCTGCTCCGCGGGCCGTCCCTGGAGGCGGCGGGGTCGCCCCAGGTGGTCATCACCAGCGCGGTCACGGTGAGCCCGCTGCGACTGACCGAATTCGCCGTTGCCGGCTACCTCCCCAAACCATTCCCGCTCGAAACCATGGTGGCCACCATCGAGCGGCTCGTCGAAGCCCGACCGGCCGAAGAGCGATCAAACGCATGATGGACTGGCAGATCCTCCTGATCACGGGCATCGCCGTGGTGGTCCTGTGGGGCTACCTCGAGCTGTGCGATCGAGTGCGCTGATGAACATCATCGAGATCATCACCGGCCTGCTGGCCGCACTCGGATTCATCTACCTGCTCTGGGCGCTGCTGCGACCCGAGGACTTCTGAGCATGTCCCTGGGCGACTTTCTGACCCTCGCCACGCTGGCCCTGGCCGTCGTCATTGTCACGCCGTTCCTCGGTCGCTACATCCATCGCGTGATGGAGGGCGAGCGGACCATGCTGAGCCCCATCCTCCGACCCATCGAGCGCGGGGTGTACCGCGTGTGCGGCATCGACGAGACGGTCGAGATGGGCTGGAAGGGCTATGCGGTCGCCGTGCTGTCGATGGCGTTCATCGCGATCGTGGCCGGCTACGTGGTGTTCCGCCTCCAGGACGTCCTTCCCTTGAACCAGGGCGGCATCCCGCCCATGACCCCAGACCTTGCCTTCAACACCTCGGTCAGTTTCGAGACGAACACGAACTGGCAGAACTATTCGGGCGAGAGCGGAGCGACCTACCTGACCCAGGCCGCCGTCCTCGCCGTTCGGAACTTCACGTCCGCCGCGACCGGCCTGGCCGTGGCCATCGCCCTGATCCGGGGGCTCACGCGCCGGAGCAGCTCGACCATCGGCAACTACTGGGTCGACCTCACCCGTGGGGTGCTGTACATCCTGCTGCCGGTCTCCGTGGTGGGCGCGCTCGTGCTGGTCTGGCAGGGCGTCCCGCAGACCTGGGACCCGACACACGTGGTGACGACCCTCGAGGGCGCAACCCAGAACATCGCGCTCGGCCCCATTGCCTCCCAGGAGTGGATCAAGGAGTTCGGCAACAACGGTGGCGGGTTCATGAACGCGAACTCGTCCCATCCATTCGAGAGCCCGACGGCGCTGACCAACTGGCTGGAGATGTTCGCGCTGCTGATCTGCTCGTTCTCGCTGACCTACACGTTCGGGCGGTATGCGGGCAACCAGCGCCAGGGCTGGACCCTCTTCGGTGCCATGGCCGTCATCCTGCTGGTCGGGGCCACGTTCGCCATGCATCTCGAGTACAACGGCAATCCCCTCTTCCCGACCGGGGTGGACCAGAGCGTCCTCGGCAACATGGAGGGCAAGGAGACGCGCTTCGGCGCCGCGGTGGGTGGGCTCTTCATGGCGGCCACCACGGGCACCAGCACGGGTGCGATCAACTCGTGGCATGACAGCGCGCAGCCCATGGCCGGCCTCGTTCCCCTCTTCAACATGGAGCTTGGCGAGGTCACGCCGGGCGGGATCGGTGCGGGAATGTACGGAATGCTCGTCATCGGCGCCATCCTGGCCGTGTTCATCGCGGGCCTGATGGTGGGCCGCACCCCGGAGTACCTCGGCAAGAAGGTCGAAAGCTTCGAGATCAAGATGGCCATGCTGACGGCCCTGGTCCTGGGCGCCAGCATCCTGGGCTTCACCGCCCTGGCCAGCGTGCTGCCCGATGGCACGGCCGGCCCATTGAACGTGGGTCCGCACGGGTTCAGCGAAATCCTGTACGCGTACTCCAGCCAGACCGGGAACAACGGCTCCGCCTTCGCGGGCCTGACCGGGAACACGCCGTTCTACAACGTGACCGGAGGCTTCGCGATGCTCATCGGGCGGTACGGAATGATCGTCCCGATCCTGGCTCTGGCGGGGTCCATGGCTGCGAAGCGCAGCGTGGCGCCGTCGATGGGCACCTTCCCGACGACCGGCGTCCTGTGGGTCGTCCTGCTGATCGGCGTGGTGATCATCGTTGGCGCGCTGACCTTCTTCCCGGCCCTGTCGCTGGGCCCCATCGTTGAGCAGCTCCTGCAGAACGCCGGAATGGTCGTCCAGCCATGAGCATGGCTCCCACCGAGTCGGTCGACCTGGGCCGCGGCACGCGGCGCTTCCAGCGCTTCGTGACGCTGGGCGGCGCCAAGCCGTCCGGTGACGCGCCGCAGCCGCGCGGCGTCTTCGATCCCAAGCTCCTGCGGGCCGCGATCCCCAACGCCTTCCGGAAGCTCGACCCACGGCTCCTCATCAAGAACCCGGTCATGTTCGTGGTTGAGGTGACCGCGGTGCTCGTGACGGTGATCGCCGTCGCCAACGCCGCCGGGGTCGAGGGCACCAACGACTCGGGCGGGCTGGGCTTCCAGGTCCAGATCGCCGTGTGGCTGTGGTTCACCGTCCTGTTCGCGACGTACGCCGAGGCGGTGGCCGAGGCCCGCGGCCGCGCCCAGGCGGCCACCCTTCGCAAGACCCGCTCGGAATCGGTCGCCCATCGGCGACGCGCTGATGGCTCGCTCGAAGATGTGGGCTCGTCCGAGCTGCGTCGAGGCGACGTCATCGTGGTCGAGGCGAACGAGACGATCCCTGGCGATGGCGACGTCATCGAAGGCATCGGCTTCGTGAACGAGGCGGCCATCACCGGCGAGTCGGCCCCGGTCCTCAAGGAGCCGGGCACCGACATCCGCAGCTCCGTCACCGGCGGCACCACCCTGACCAGCGACCGCCTGGTCATCATCGTCACCGCCGATCCGGGTGAGACGTTCCTCGACCGGATGATCGCGCTCGTCGAGGGGGCCAAGCGCCAGCGCACGCCGAACGAGATCGCCCTCGCGATCCTGCTCGCGGGACTGACGTTCATCTTCCTGATGGCGACCGTGACCCTGCGCCCGTTCGGCACGTTCGCGGGCGCCACCGTTGACACGGTTGCCCTGATCGCCCTGCTCGTGTGCCTCATCCCGACGACGATCGGCGGCCTCCTGTCGGCCATCGGTATTGCGGGCATGGATCGCGTGGCGCGCTTCAACGTGCTGGCCATGAGTGGTCGCGCGGTGGAGGCCTCGGGTGACGTGGACGTCATCCTGCTCGACAAGACCGGCACCATCACGTACGGCAACCGCCTGGCCGCGACCATCAACCCAGCCCCAGGCGTGAGCGAGGCCGAGGTGCTCGAGGCCGCACTGATCGCGTCCATCCGGGATGAGACCCCGGAGGGTCGCTCGGTCGTGGAGCTCGCCCGGGCCCGACTCGCCGCCCTGGGCCAGCCGGCCGGCACCCATGACGACGAGGGCTTCGCCGCGCTCGCCGCCCGCATCGCCGAAGAGATTCCGTTCCGGGCCGAAACGCGCACCAGTGGGGTGGAGACCGTCGATGGGTCGGTGATCCTCAAGGGCGCGGTGGACGCCATTGCCGCGGACATCTCGGGCGGCATGCCGGCCGAGGTGGTGAACGCGACTGATCAGATGGCCGACCGGGGCGCGACCCCGCTGGCCCTGCGCCGCGACGATCGAGTCCTGGGCCTGATCGAGCTGAAGGACACGATCAAGGAAGGGCTGGTCGAACGCTTCGAGGCGTTCCGCAAGATGGGGATCCGGACGGTCATGATCACCGGCGACAACCCCCGGACGGCGGCCACCATCGCGCGTGAGGCGGGCGTTGATGACTTCATCGCTCAAGCCACGCCCGAGGACAAGATCGGCTTCATTCGGGCACAGCAGGCCGAAGGCCACCTCGTGGCCATGACCGGCGACGGCACCAATGACGCCCCGGCGGTTGCCCAGGCCGACGTGGGCCTCGCCATGAACAGCGGCACCTCGGCGTGCAAGGAAGCGGCCAACATGGTTGACCTCGACTCCGATCCGACCAAGCTGCTCGAGGTCATCGCCATCGGCAAGCAGCTGCTCATCACCCGGGGATCGATCACGACCTTCTCGATCGCGAACGACGTGGCGAAGTACTTCGCCATCCTGCCGGCGATGTTCGTGGCGGTCTACCCGGAGCTGAACACCCTGAACATCATGGGCCTCTCCACGCCACAGAGCGCCATCCTGTCGGCGGTCATCTTCAACGCCCTGATCATCATCGCGCTCATCCCGCTGGCGCTGCGCGGCGTTGGCTTCCGGGCCGCGCCGGCCAGCCAGCTCCTCCAGCGCAACCTGCTCATCTACGGACTGGGCGGGATCATCGCGCCGTTCATCGGGATCAAGGTCATTGATCTCGTCATCTCGGCCCTCCACCTCGCCTAGGAAACGTTGACATGACTCGCCTGTTCCGCCAGTACCTGTGGCCCGCCTTCGCGCTCCTGCTCGCGATGACCGTCCTGACCGGGGTCGCCTACCCGGCCGTCGTGACCGCGGTGGCCCAGTTCATCTTCCCGTCCCAGGCCAACGGTTCCATGATCATCGTCAACGGTGAGGCGGTGGGCTCGAGCCTCATCGGCCAGGCCTTCAGCGAGCCTCAGTATTTCTGGGGCCGCCCGTCGGCCGCGGGCGAGGGCTACGACGCCAGCGCGTCCGCCGGGTCGAACCTGGGGCCCACCGACCAGCGGCTGATCGAGCGGATCACGGCCGATGTGGATCGCCTGCGGGCGGCAAACGGAGATGGGCCCGTCCCGGTCGACCTGGTGACGACCTCCGCGTCGGGCCTCGACCCGGACATCAGCCCCGAGGCGGCGGAGTACCAGGTGGCCCGCGTGGCGGCGGCGCGCGCCATGTCCGAGGACGAGATCCGCGCGGCCGTGAAGCGGCACACCGAGCTGCCGTGGCTGGGCTTCCTCGGCCAGCCGCGGGTCAATGTCCTGGAGTTGAACCTGGACCTCGATGGACTGCTCTCGAGCTGAGGGGCACGATGCCGGCGTGACACCCCTACCCTGTCTGACATGAGGCGGCGGCCATGAGAGACCCTGAACGCGACGCGCTCGACGTCCGTCCAACGGGCGAGGAAATGCTGGCTCGCGTGCACGCCGAGAGCGGCGGAGGTCGCGGCCGGCTCCGCCTCTACGTGGGGATGGCTCCAGGCGTGGGCAAGACCTACAAGATGCTCGACGAGGGGCACCGGCGCGTCGCGCGCGGCACCGACCTGGTCGTCGGCTTCGTCGAGGCGCATGGCCGACCGCGGACCGTGGAGCTGCTCGAAGGGCTGGAGATCCTCCCCCGGCATCGGATCGAATACCGCGGGGTCGTCATCGAGGAGATGGACACCGACGCCGTCATCGCCCGAAACCCGACGGTGGCGCTGGTCGATGAACTCGCCCACACCAACGTGCCCGGCTCACCACGGGCCAAGCGCTGGCAGGACGTGGAGCTCATCCGGGATGCCGGCATCCACGTCGTGAGCACCATGAACGTCCAGCACCTGGAGAGCGTCGCGGACGCGGTCGCCACGATCACGGGAGCCCCGGTGAACGAGCGCCTCCCCGACGAGGTGCTCCTCGGCGCGGACGAGATCGAGCTCGTGGACATGAGCCCCCATGCGCTCCGACAGCGGATCAAGCACGGAAACGTCTATCCACCGGACCGGGCGCAGGTTGCCCTGGAGAAGTTCTTCACGGAGGGCAACCTGACCGCGCTGCGCGAGCTGGCCCTGCGCCTGGTCGCCCAGCGGGTGGAAGACCAGCTCGAGAATACGATTGCCGGCCAACAGCTGCCGCTCGTCACCGACCGGGTCGTGGTCATGGTCGACGGGAGTCCGGCATCACGCCGCGCCGTCCGCCGGGGGGCGAGCCTGGCCGGCGCCATTCACGCGGCCCTCCTCGCGGTGGTGGTCGAAACCCCGGACTCGGAGAGCCTTCCGTTCGATCGCAAGCGCGATCAGCAGGAGGTACTCGATGACGCGGTGGACCTCGGGGCCGAGGTCGTCAAGGTCGAGGCCAAGGACCTGGCATCCGGCCTGGCCGAGGTCGTGCGGACGCACAAGGCGACCCACGTCGTCCTTCCGTTCCGCGAGACCGGAGGCCTGAAACGGGTCCTCGAGCGTCCGCTCATCGACCAGCTGTTGGAACAGGTCCCGGATCTCGAGGTGCACGTGGTGGGACCCGAGTCCCGCTGACTGAACGACCCTGCCACGGCGAAGTCCGGTCCATCAGGGACAGACGCCGGGTAGGATCGGTCCATGGACCAGTCCCTCGAAGCTCTCGAACCGGCCTTCGACGAGCAGCCCGCCCCGGACGCCACGCCACCGTCCCCCGCCGTCATGGACGTCCCCCGCCATGGGCTCGGCCCCGGCGGCGGCGATCCAAAGAAGGTGGTCATCATCGGTGCGGGCATGGCCGGCCTGGTGGCCGCCTCCGAGCTTGCACGCGCCGGGCACCAGCCCATCATCCTCGAGGCCCAGAACCGGGTCGGCGGCCGGGTCCACACCCTGCGCGACTTCGCGCCGGGCCTGTACGGCGAGGCCGGCGCGATGCGCATTCCCGCGGGTCCATGACCTGACTCTGGCCTACGTCGAGCGGTTCGGCCTCCAGCTCCGCCCCTTCGTGATGGGCAACCCCAAGGGCCTGGTCTACGTCGGCGGGCAGCGGATGACCGCCGAGGAGGCTGGCCTCGAGCCCGATCGGCTGGGGTTCGACGTGGCCGAGCACGAGCACGGCCGCAGCCACGCGGCCATGTGGGATGACGCGACGCGCGACCTGCGCGAGATGCTCGACCGCGACGGCGACGCGGCGTGGGACGAGATCGTGCGCCAGTACGACCAATACTCGCTGCGCGAGTTCCTCGTCCTCAAGGGGTTCTCGGAAGGCGCCATCGAGATGTACGGCGTCATGAACTTCGTCGAAGCCGACATGAACAACGCCTGCGTGGAAGAGCTCCGCGAGGACCTGGGCCGCGCGTTCGAGGACATGCAGGAAATCGTGGGCGGGATGGACCTGTTGCCCGCCGGGTTCTACGCCGAGCTCGAGGATCGGATCCGATTCGGGGCCGAGGTGTTCGCTCTGGACCAGGACGCCGAAGGGGTGACCGTCCACTTCAAGACCGAGGCGGGCCGCTACACCGAGCGCGGCGACTACGCGATCTGCGCGATCCCGTTCTCGGTCCTGCGCCAGGTGGAGGTCCTCACCCCGTTCTCCCGCGAGAAGCAGCGGGCCATTCGACAGCTGAACTACTCGGCTTCGACCAAGGTTCTGTTCCAGGTCCGCGAGCGCGTGTGGGAGACCGATGACGGGATCTACGGAGGCGCCACCGTGACCGATCTGCCCATCCGGCGGATCAACTACCCCACCCCCAACTCCGACACCGCGCGGGGCGTGCTCCTGGCCTCGTACACCTGGTCGCAGGACGCACAGCGCTGGGGCGCGATGGACGAGGAGACCCGCCAGGAGGAGGCCCTGGACGACGTCTCGCGCATCCATCCCCGCATCCGCGACGTGTACGAGGTGGGCGCATCACACGCGTGGGACAACGACCGATGGGCGAATGGCGCATTCGCCCTGTTCGCCCCCGAGCAGCAGACCGAACTCCAGGCCGACATCGTCCAGCCCGAGGGGCGCATCTACTTCGCCGGGGAGCACTGCTCGCTGTACCACGCCTGGATCCAGGGCGCGCTGGAGTCGGGCATCCTGGCCGCGCAGGCCATTCACGCCGAACCTGACTGAATCAAGGCGCAGCCCCGCCTAGGCGGTGCCTTGCAGTCGCTCCTCGAGCCGCGCCCGGACGGCGGGCCACTCCTCGGCCAAGATCGAGTAGTAGACCGTGTCCCGGATGAAGCCGTCCGGCATCCGGATGTGGCGGCGCAGGACGCCTTCGCGGACGGCCCCCAGGCGCTCGATCGCACGTTGCGAGCGCTCGTTGCGCCCATCGGTCTTCAACGCCACCCGGGTCGCGCCCAGCTCGTCGAACGCGTACGACAGCTGGAGCAGCTTGGCCTCGGTGTTCACCGCACTGCGCTGGCGCGACGGCGCGATCCACGTCCACCCGATCTCGACCCGGCCGTCACCGGGCGCAATGTCGCCGAACCGGGATGAGCCGATGGCGTGTCCGGTGGCCCGCTCGACGGTGGCCCAGGTCACGAACTCGGGCTTCAACGCATCAGCCAGGTACGCGGGCCAGGCCCCGGGTCCCTCGGCCAGGTTGTCGCGCATGTAACGCCAGGTGAGCGGGTCCTCGGCGCCGGCGGCCAGCAGGTCGTCGCGGTGCCGCTCGTCGATCGGCTCCAGCCGAACGACCTGTCCCTCCAGGACGACCCGCTCCGGGGCGCGCATGGATGGCGTGCCCGCCGGGCGGGCCCTAGGCGCCGGCCGGCGCGGTGACGGCGGCCGTCACCCAGCCGAGGATCTCGCGGCGCAGGGTCTCGAGCGGCAGCGACCCGTGGGCGAGCACCTGGTCGTGGAAGGCCCGCAGGTCGAATCGGTCACCCAGCTGCTCCCCCACGCTGGCGCGGGCCCGCTCGATCTCCCGCTGGCCCATCTTGTAGGACAGGGCCTGACCGGGCCAGATCGTGTACCGATCGACCTCGATCTCGGCATCCACCATGGGCAGCGAGCCGCGCTCGTGCATGAAGGTGATGGCCTGGTCACGGGTCCAGTGCATGGCGTGCAGGCCCGAGTCCACGACCAGGCGAGCTGCCCGGAAGGACTGCGCCTCGAGCATGCCGAGTCGCTCGGCATCGGTCAGGTACAGGCCCATCTCGTCGGCGAGTCGCTCGGTGTACAGGCCCCAGCCCTCGACGTAGGCCGAGCCGGCCATCTTCGCGCCCAGGGTCCGGAAGCGGGGCAGGCCCTCGAGGTCCATCTCGATCGCGATCTGGAAGTGGTGGCCCGGGGTCGCCTCGTGGAACGTGATGGAGGCCACCTTGTGGAGCTGCCGCTCGTGCGGCTGGTAGGTGTTCAGGTAGTACTGGCCCTGACGGCTGCCGTCCATCGTGGGCGGCATGTAGAAGGCGGGCGCCGACTCGCGTTCTCGATACGGCTCGACCGGGAGCACGACGCAGTTCGCGGCCGGGAGCCGGCCGAAGTACTTCGGCGCGGTCGCAAAGGCACGATCGGTCTGCTCGCGGGCGAGCTCGATGATCTCGGCCGGATCGGAGGTCCGGTTGCTCGGGTCCGAGGCCAGGGCCGCGGTGTAGCCGTGTCGGTCGTCGTAGCCCTGTCGGCGCGCGATCTCGTCCTTCTCGGCCTCGATCTTGGCGAGGTCCTCCATCCCGAAGGTGTGAACCTCCTCGGGGCTGGCGGCCACCGTGGTCTGCATCCGGATGGCAAGCCGATACGCCTCTTCGCCATGCGGGGTGTCGCTCAGGCCGGGCGTGGACGCCGCGTGCACGGCATACGAGTCAGCCAGGTAGTCACGCAGCCGCTGGAGCGCGGGGTATACGTGCGCCGCCACGGCTTCGTGGACCTGGGCGCGGGCCGCGTCGTCCGCAACGTTGGCCAGGGTCACGGCCGGGGCCTGCTCGCTTGGAACGGCCAGCATGCGGTCGATCTGCTCGATCGCCTTTTGGACCGGCACCTCGTACGAAGTGCGGCCATCGGCCACGCCCTCGTCCAGGGTCCCGATGTGCTGCTCGATCAACCGCGGGAACGCCGCGAGTCGCGCCAAGAAGGCGGCCAGGGCTTCGGGTGTCTCCGCCCGCTGGTACTGGGCGAGCTCCGAGGGCCAGGTCTGGACGCCCGACATGTGGTTGATGGCCAGCTGGTACTGCTTTCGGTCCTGCGCCTCGAGGTAGTTGCGGGCGATGAGGATCAGCAGGTCGCGGGTGATGACCGATTCGACGTCCAGCTCGGCGGCGTCCATGGCCTCCGCCTCGGCGAGGGCGGACGACAGCGCGGCGCGCTCCTCGGCCCGGCCGTCGGGGCCCAGGTCGGGCCATCGGTCGTCGTATCGGGTATCGCCATAGATGGTGGCGGTGATGGGATCGCGTTCCAGGACACCATCCCAGAAGCGATCGGCGAGGTCGGTGACGGCAGCATTCGGATCGTGATGGGACACGCTGACGAGGTCTCCTTGGTCTGTGGGGGACGGGAGAGACGAGTGCCCGCGGAGTGTAGCGCGAGCCGCGCCCCGTGCCACCCCCCAGCCCCAGGGCGTACCTAAGTTTCGCCGAACAAGTCGGCGAGCAAGGCGGGTGGCGTGGCCTCCAGCTGGTCGTACCGGCAGCTGGACGGCTTCCGGTCCGGCCGCCAGCGGACGAACGTGGTGGCGTGCCGGAATCGGTCACCCTGGAGGTGGTCGTACGCCACTTCGCAGACCCGCTCCACGCGGAGCGGCTCCCAGGACAGGTCCTTGCCCCGGTTCCAGCGGCTCGTCGCGCCGGGCATGCGCTTGCCCTCCCATTCGGCCTCGGCCTCCTTCCAGGCCTGCCAGGGATGGCCGGTCAGCGCGCCGCGGCGAAGCGGCTCCAGCTCGGCGACCAGCTCGCGACGACGGGCCTCCGTGAAGGAGCTGGTCACCCCCACGTGCTGGAGGTCGCCGGCGGCGTTGAACAGCCCCAGCAGGAGCGAGCCGACCATCGTGCCCGGGCCGTTCTTGTGCCAGCGGAATCCGGCGACCACGCAATCGGCCGTCCGCTGGTGCTTGACCTTGACCATCTCCCGCTTGCCTGGGACGTAGCCCTGGTCCGCCCGCTTGGCCACGACCCCGTCCAGGCCGGCGCCCTCGAAGACCGCGAACCAGCGCTCGGCCACCGCGGGATCGTCCGTGGCCGGGGTGAGATGGACCGATGGCGGCGGCTTTGCCAGCCGCCGCTCGAGCCGTGCCCGTCGTTCGGCGAATGGCCGGTCACGGAGGTCGTCGTCCCCCTCGCCCAGCAGGTCGAAGGCGACATACGAGGCGGGGCTTGCCTCGGCCAGCATGGCCACCCGCGACGCCGCGGGATGGATGCGCAGGAGCAGCGCCTCGAAGTGCAGCCCGCCCTCCGCCGCGATCACGATCTCGCCGTCAAGCACGAATCGGTCACCTGGCTTACCGATCGCCCGGAGCGGGCCTTCCAGCTCGGGGAAGTAGCGGTTGAGCGGCTTCAGGTCGCGGCTCTGGATGAGGAGCTCGGACCCGTCACGAAAGACGAGCGCCCGAAAGCCGTCCCACTTGGGCTCGTAGCGCCACTCCTGGCCGCGCGGGACGGCCGGCTGGGGTTTGGCCAGCATGGGATCGATGGGGGGTTCGATCGGAAACGCCACGACGCGATGGTAGCGGGCGACTGGCCCATACTCCGCACCGATGGCCATCAGCCTTCGGTTCCTGGGCGCCGCCGGCGGCGTGACCGGGTCGCAGTACCTTCTCACCGTCGGGGACCGGCGCATCCTCGTGGACTGCGGGCTGTTCCAGGGCGGGACGGACGAGACGGCGCGCAATCGGATGGCCTTCTCGTATCCGTCGGACAGCATCGACGCGGTGCTCCTGACGCACGCCCACAACGACCACATCGGTCGCCTGCCGGCGCTCGTGCGGGCCGGATATGGCCACCCGGTGTTCACGACCTCGGCGACTGCCGAGCTGGCCGAGGTCGTCCTGGTGGACAGCGCCAACCTCCAGGCCCACGCCGCGGCGCGCTGGGCCAAGCACCACCCGGAGGCGGCGCCTTCCGAGCCGGCCGAGGAGACGGCGGGCACCGCGACCGAGGTCGAGATGGCGGCCACCGCGGCTGCCGCCCCGCAGCCTCCGCACGTGCAGACCATGAGCCGCGCGCCGTTGTTCGACGCGCAGGACGTGTACCGCACGATGGGCCTCGTCCGGCAGGTGGCCTACGACACCGCCACCACCGTGGCGCCCGGGATCGAGGCCGTGTTCCACGACGCGGGCCACATCCTGGGCTCGGCCATCATCGAGGTCACCGCCCGCGACCCGGACGGCACCGAGGTCCGGATCGTGTTCTCGGGCGACCTCGGCCGGCCGGACACCCCCATCCTGCGCGACCCGACCCCGCTGACCAGCGCCGACTACGTGGTGGTCGAGTCCACCTACGGCAACCGGGAGCACCCTGGCCCCGACCAGGCCGTGGACGAGCTGGTGGGAGTAGTGAACGACATTGCGCGCGAGGGCGGCGTGCTGCTCATCCCGGCCTTCGCCATCGGTCGCACCCAGCAGCTGGTCTGGATCCTGGACGAGCTGGTCCGCGACGGCCGTATCCCGCACCTGCCCCTGTTCATCGACTCGCCCATGGCCTGCGAGGCGAACGACGTCTACCTCCGCCACCCCGAGGGATACGACGAGGAGACGCTCGCCCTCCTGCGCTCGGGCAGCTCCCCGCTGGTCTACCCGGGCGAGTCGTGCACCACCAGCGTCGAGGCCTCCAAGGCCATCGTGGGCAGCCCGCGGCCGTTCATCCTGGTCGCGGCCTCGGGGATGCTCACCGGCGGGAGGATCCTCCACCACCTCAAGGACCTGCTCCCCGACCAGCGGGCCACGCTCCTGTTCATCGGCTACCAGGCGGAGGGAACCCTGGGCCGATACCTCCAGGACGGTGGGACCGAAGCCCACATCGACGGCGGGAAATGGCCCGTGAAATGCCGGATCCGCTCCATCTCCGGCTTCTCGGCCCACGCCGACCAGGCCGAGCTCGACGCGTGGATCGGGCACTTCGGGAACGCCGCCCGCCAGGACGGCCGCCCGCGCCGCGTGTTCGTGACCCACGGCGAGCTCGATGCGGCGACGGCCTTTGCGACCCGAATCCGGGCCAACCTCCACGTCGAAGCGGAAGTCCCCACCCTGGGCGAGGCCGTCGACCTGCACTGACCTGCACTTCTGGCGCGCCGTCCGGCTACCATCGGCCCTCATGCCAAGCCGCCCCGTCGTCAGCATCCTCACCGACTTCGGCGTCCGCGACCCCTCGGGCGCCATTTGCGAAGGCGTGATCCTGCGCATCGCTCCGGACGCCTCGGTGATCCACATCAGCCACGAGGTCGCCAAGTACTCCATACGTGACGGCGCCCTGATGCTGTGGTGCGCCGTGCCGTTCCTGCCGATCGGCGCCCACATGGCGGTCGTGGACCCCGGCGTGGGGACGGCCCGACGACCCATCGCCATCGTCACCGAGCGCGGCGACTTCCTGGTCGGGCCCGACAACGGGCTCATGCTCCCCGCCGCCCGGCGGCTCGGCGGTGTGGCCGCGGTCCACGAGCTGACCAACGAGGCGCATCGACTCCATCCGGTCAGCACCAGCTTCCACGGGCGCGACATCTTTGCCCCCGCGGCGGCCCACCTGGCGAGCGGTATCCCGATCGCCGAGCTGGGCCCCTCCTTGGACCCCGCTAACCTGGCGGACCTGGTCATCCCCGATGCCACGCCCATCGAGAGCGGGGTCGCCTCCAGCGTGGTCTACATCGACACGTTCGGGAACTGCAAGCTGGCCGGCCTGCGGGCCGACCTGGAAGGCTCCGCCGGACCGATGCGGCCCGGCCGCGTCATCCGCCTGCGGGCCGGCGACGGACCCGAGCAGCAGACTGACCTGGGCCGACACCTTCGGCGACGTCCCGATGGGCGAACCGATCCTGTACGTCGACTCCTACGACCGCCTGACCCTGGCGGTCAACCAGGGAAACGCCGCGGAACGGCTGGCCCTGAGCCAGGACCTGCCCATCCGCATCCAGGCCGAGTGACCCGACGCCGGTGAGCGAGCCGGTCGTCATCGTCGAGGACCTCACCTTCCGCTACAAGCGCGGAGTCGAGCCCGCCCTGCGCAACGTCTCGCTCGAGATCGCGCCAGGGGAGGTCCTCCTCGTGGCCGGCCCCTCGGGCTGCGGCAAGTCGACCCTCATCCGGGCGCTGAACGGCCTGATCCCCCACTCGTACAGCGGCGACCTGTTCGGATCGGTGCGGGTCACCGGCATCCGGACCGAGACCACCACCTTGAAGGGCCTCGCGAGCGCGGTGGGCACGGTCATCCAGGACCCCTCCAAGCAGCTGGTGGCATCCACCGTGCCCGCCGAGCTGACCTTTGGGCCGGAAAACCTGGGCCTGGACCGCGAGGAAATCGGCCGCCGCCTCGTCTCGGTGGTCGCGGCCAGCGCGCTGGAGCCACTGATGGGCAGGACGACCGATGAGCTGTCCGGGGGCGAAGCGCAGCAGATCGCCATCGGCGGCGCGCTCATGCTCCGGCCCCGGTTGCTGGTGCTCGACGAACCGCTGGCCAACCTTGACCCGGCCGCCGCCAGCCGGCTATTGGCCCTCGTGCGGCGCCTCGCGGACGAGGGAACCGCGGTGGTCGTGGTCGAGCACCGGATCGAAGACGTGCTCGAGGCCCGTCCCGACCGCGCGCTGTACCTCGAGGACGGCGAGGTGCGCTACCTGGGGTCCATGGACGGCTTCCTGGAGACCGCCGACCCCACCCGGGTCAAGCTCCCGTTTGACGCGTGGCTGCGTCGCGCCCGCGCGGCGGGGGCAGCGGGCGCGAAACCATCGGTCCCTGAGCCGCACCGTGACGCAGCGCCCAATGGGGACGCGCCTCCCCGACTCGAGTGGCGCGCGGTGGACGCGGGCTACGACGGACGCACCGTGCTCCACGACGTGACGGCCACGCTGGGGAGCCACGAGCGGGTCGCGGTGCTGGGGCCCAACGGATCCGGCAAGACCACGCTCTTCAAGTCGGCCATCGGTCTCCGGCCGCTGACCGGAGGGGAGGTCCTCGTCGACGGGGTGTCCATTGCGGGGCGCGGCGTCGCCGAGCTCGCGGCCACCTTTGGCTACGTCTTCCAGAACCCGTCCCAGATGCTGTTCGCGGCAACGGTCACCGAGGAGATCCTGTTCGGGCCCCGGAACCTGGGCCGCGACCCGGAATCCTTCGACGAGCTCGTCGCCGAGTCGCTGTCCCGGGTCGGGTTGGACGAGGAACCGGAGGTCGGCGGCCGCCCGCCGCGGACCCTGTCGCACGGCCAGCAGAAGCGGCTTGCGATCGCCGTCGCGCTCGCCCTCCAGCCCCGCACCTTGGTGCTTGACGAACCGTCAGCCGGGCAGGACTATCGGAGCGCCACCGCGTTCATGAGGGAGGTCGAGCGCATCGCGGGACTGGAGAGCCTGTATTTCGTCACCCACGACGTGGACCTGGCCCTGACCACCGCCGACCGGATCATTCTCCTGCGAGAAGGGCGGATCGCGGCCGACGGAACTCCTCGCGAGGTCGTCGAGGACCGGGACCTGTGGCGAGCCTGCAACCTGCGCGAGACCTCGCTGATGGACGCCAACCGGCAATGGGGCCAGGGAAGTCGGTTCCTTGGACCCGAAGCCCTGGCGGCACATCTCGTCAACACCCCGCACTGACACATCGGAGGAGGAGCATTCGCCCATGACTGCTGTCGCACAGACCCCACCATCTCCCGCGAGTCCCTGGGCCGTCACGACCCGGGTGATCGTGTACGCCGCCATCGGTGCGGCCCTGTACGCCCTGTTCAACTGGATCTCGTTCGCGATCGCCATTCCGGGCGCCAACAACGTCAGCGTGCGCCCGCACTACGGGCTGTTGACCTTCTTCGGCTTCGCCTTCGGGCCGATCGTGGGCTTCCTGACCGGCTTCGTGGGCAACGTGGTCGGCGACCAGCTCACCGGTTGGGGCGCGTTCACGTCCTGGCCGTGGAGCGTGGCCAACGGATTGGCGGGCCTGATCGCCGGCCTGTTCCCGATCTTCCTGGCCAGCCGCATGAACAGCGTGGGCAGCAAGGCAGGCATCGCCGCGCTGGCCGGCGTCGTGGCCACGATCGTCGGCTTCCTGTTCATCTTCGTGGAACTGGTGACCCAGTCCGAGATGGGGTTCAACGCGATCCTGACCGAGGAGTACATCCCGACCGTGATCGCGAACTGCATCGCGGCTGCGATCGTCACGCCCATCCTGGTGCTCGCCTGGGAGCCGATCTCAGCACAAATGGGGCGCTGATCGCCCCACGCCCGCACTGACATGCGGGCCGCCTTTGCGTACCTGGGCCGAGGGTCGTGGCTCGCCCGCCGCGACCCTCGGTCGTTACTGCTCGCCGCTTTCCTGTTCGTGATCGGCGCGCCGCAGCTCCGTGACGCCCGCCAACTGCTGGTGGTCGCGGCCCTGGCGATCGGCTACTACCTGCTGGCCGGCATCCCCTGGAAGACGGTTCGCCGCCAGTGGATGTACCTGCTGGTGGTCATCACCGCGGTCGCGTTCGTGAACGCGCTGATCACCGGGGGCCAGTCCGGCGGCTTCACCGGCACCGAGACCCACGTCCTGCTCACCATTCCCCCGTTCGGGGCGGAGCTCACCGCGGAGGGCATCAGCCTCGTGGTGACCCAGGTCCTGCGCTTCGTGGCCATCGCTGCGGTCGGCTTCCCGGTGGCCTACGCCATCGCCCCGGGCGACTTCGGCCCGGCGCTCCGCCAGCTGGGCCTGGGCGACCGGCTGCCGGTCATGGTCGATCTGACCGTGCGCTTCATACCGACCCTGTCCGAGGAGTTCAGCGAGACGATCGACGCCCAGCGGGTCCGCGGCTTCGATCCGCTCCAGCGCGGTGGGAGCCCGGTGGCCCGCTTGCGGCGCTTGGCGCCGGTATTCGTGCCCGTCACGGTGGGGTCGTTGACCGGGGCCGAGGACACGATCGACTCCATGGACCTGCGCGGATTCGGCATCGGCCGCCGGACCTGGTACCGGCGACTCCACATGGACGCCTGGTCGTGGGTCGTGGTCGCGGCGTTCGTGGCCTTCCTGATCGTGGCCACCTACCTCAACCTGGCCGGCCTCTCGAACCACTACCTGCTCGACTTCCTCGTGCCCTAGGGTTCCTTCGTGGACAGGGCGTGGATAACTCCCCAAAGAACCTCGCAAGTCGTGGATAAAGCCTATTGGCACCGATGAGGTCTGCCCCTATTGTTCTGGTTGTCCCGGAGGAGCCGGGCGACTCCCGAGATTGCATCAAAGGGGCCGCGAGGTTCCTCCGGGGCGTTTTTGTGCCCCGGCGGTTTCTGGGCTAGAGTTGTGCTTTACAACGCAAAGCGAGAATCACCGCCCCCATGCACCCCGACACCATCTCCTCCCTGCCCGATGAGCGCCTGCGCAGCGCCCTGTCGCAGGGTCACACGATCGATATCACGACCACCGGCCGGCAGACCGGCCTGCCCCGCCGGGTCGAGCTCGTCTTCCACGCCATCGACGGCTCGATCGTGATCAGCGGCCGGCCCGGTCGCCGCGGCTGGTACGCCAACCTGCTGGCCAACCCGAACCTCACGTTCCACCTGAAGGGACCGATCCAGGCGGACCTGCCGGCCGTGGCGCGGGCCATCACCGAGCCCGTCGAACGCCGCCGGGTCATGTCCGCTGTCGTTCACAACTGGCGTTCCGATGACCACCTCGAGGTCTTCCTCTCTCGCAGTCCGCTGATCGAGGTCACCTTCCCCGAGCTGGTGAACCAGGCCGCCTAGGACGGCGAGCTGGCCGGCGGGCGCCAGCCCGCCGGCATCGGTATCGGTCTTGGTCGGTCGCCCCTAGTTCAGGGGATCGCCATCGCCGGCCTGGAACAGGCCGAGTGCGCCCCGCCCCACGAAGTTGAAGGCGTGGGTCACCATCGGGTACAGCCCGTCCTCGGGCATCACGAACTCGATGATCGCGCCCTGGGCGGGCGAGAGGTCCACCGCCTGCGACCCGTAGTTGCCCGGGTTGCCCAGGTCGAGCTGAACCCCCTCCTTCGTCACCCGGCTGAAGATCGTGCCCACCACGTGGAAGCTCGAGTCGATGTTCGGTCCCGCGTTGAGGACGAAGACCCGCACCCGGTCGCCGGTCTGGACCTGGATGGGGTGGTCCTTGTACTGGTTGGCGACCCCGTTCCAGACCACGTAGTCGGGCGCCGGAGCGGCGGCGGATGCCTTGTCCAGGCTGGCCGGCTCGCCCTGGGGACCGAGGTACCACTCGCTCTGGACGATGGCGAACTCCGCGTCCACCGGGGGCAGGCCTTCGGCCGGCTCCACGATGACCATGCCGTACATCCCGTTCGCGATGTGGTGCAGGGCCGGCGAGGTCCCGCAGTGGTACATCCAGACCCCGGCGTAGTCCGCGGTCCACTCGTAGATCTTTTCCTCGCCGGGATTGATGGAGGTCATCTCGTCGTTCCACGCGACCTGCGAGGCGTGGAAGTCGATCGAGTGAGCGAGCTGGTTGGTGGCCGGATTGACGAGGTGAACCCGGATCGTGTCGCCCACCCGAACGCGGATCACCGGACCGGGCACCGTGCCGTTGAAGGTCCACACCGACTGGACGAAGCCACCGTTCTCGCCCGTGGCCACGGTCATGGGCATCTCCTGGATCGTCAGCTCCACGTCGTGGGTCGTGCCGTCCAGGCGGGGCGGGGCCTCGGCCGGATACAGGACGTAGGGCGGGGCGCTGGGGTCGGGAGCCACGTCCGTCGCGGGCGCGGGGCCACCGTGGTCGTCGCCGCCACCAGACGCGCCCGCGACCGTCACCGTGCCGGTCATGCCGGCGTCCGCGTGCCCGGGGACCGAGCACAGGAACGTCGTCCCGCCGGCCGGGATGGTGACCTCGAACGTCACCGTCTGGCCCGGATCGGCCGACTGGGTGGGCTCGTTGGCGAAGGTCAGGTCGTGGAGGATGGCGCCGTCATTGACGAAGGTCACCTCGTACACGCCGGGCGCCGCCACGTCGACCGTGTTCGGGTCGAACTTCAGCTCGTCGGTGGCGTGGATCTCCAGGGTTCCGAGGATCTCCCCTCCGGATGCCCCCGGCGACGGACTGGCCGTGGCGGTCTGGCCGCCCGAACCGGCGGCGAGGATGACGTAGATCAGGGACAGCAGCACCACGCTCACGACCGCGGCGCCGTAGACGAAGAAGCGGCCCATGGCGAATCGACTCCATGACTGTCAGGCCGGGATGTCCCGGGTACGTCGAGCCTAGGTCGAGCCCGCCCTCGTTCGATCGGGCCGAACGGCCCGTTCGAATCGGGCCAACCGGGGTCGGATTGGGGAGTGGGTGCGGTTAGGCTGTCGCCCATGCCCTCTCGTGAGGTGTTCGACTGGCAGAGCCGCGCCCAACGGGCTGAGGCGCGGGTCGCCGCCCTCGACGCCGCGCTGGCTGCGATTGCGCGCGAGCTGGACGTGGACCGCGTCCTCCAGCTGATCGTGGACCAGGTGCGGCGGCTGAGCGGCGCCCGGTATGCGGCGCTCGGGATCGCGAGCCGCGAGGGGCGGATGCAGACCTTCATCACCGCCGGGGTCAGCGCCGAACGGCGCGCCCGGATCGGGGCCCTTCCCAGCGGCCACGGCCTGCTGGGCGCCCTGATCCGCGAGGGCAGGAGCATCCGACTGGCGGAGGCCTCAGAGGATCCGCGGTCCGTCGGCGTCCCCGTCCATCACTTCCCGGTGCACGGCTTCCTGGGCGTTCCGATCCGGGTCCGGGGCCGTCCGGTGGGCAACCTGTACCTGGTCAACAAGCGCGGCGGCCACCCGTTCACGGCCGACGACCAGGCGTTCGTCGAGCGGTTCGCGGACCACGCCGGGATCGCCATCGACAACGCGCGGCTGCTGGCCCAGGTCCAGCGCCTGGCCGTGGTGGAGGAGCGCGAGCGGATCGGTCGTGAGCTTCACGACTCGGTCATCCAGCGCCTGTACGGGATCTCGCTCTCGCTCGAGGACGTCCCCGAGCTGGTCACCGAATCCCCCGAAGACGCGAACCAGCGGGTGGAACGGGCGATCGAAGCACTCCACGCGGCCATCGGTGACATCCGGACCTTCATCTACGGCCTCCGTCCCACGCTCCTGGCTCCGGGCGACCTGCGGGGCAGCCTGGTGGACCTGGCCGAGGAGGCGAGCCGATCGGCTTCGGTGGCGGTGGACGTGGACGCGCCCGACCTGCCGATCAGCCAGGACCAGGCGTCCGAGGTGGTGGCCATCGCGCGCGAGGCGCTCAGCAACGTGGCCCGCCACGCGGCAGCCACCCGGGCGACGGTCCAGCTCACCGTGCGAGCGGATCAGCTCCGCCTCGTGATCGCCGACAACGGGCAGGGCTTCAGCGCCGGCGGTCGGCGGGCGCATTCCCAGCACGGTCTGTCCAACATGCGCGACCGGGCCACCGCCATGGGCGGGAGGCTCATGGTTCGCTCCACACCGGGCACGGGCACCCGGATCATCGTTACCCTCCCGATCGACCGATGACTGACCGATGACCGACCCGATGAACCGGCGAACGACCGCTCCACGTCCTGCTGGTAGACGACCACGAGGTGGTCCGCGAGGGCCTGGCCGCCCTGCTCGCTCGCCGTCCCGCCTTCCAGGTGGTGGCCGAGGCGGGGTCCGTGGCCGAGGCCATGATCGCGGCGCGCCGCTTCAAGCCGGATCTGGTGGTGATGGACGTGCGCCTCCCCGACGGGACGGGGATCGAGGCGTGCCGCGACATCCGCGCGGAGATGCCCGACACACGGGTCGTGATGCTGACCTCGTACCCGGACGAGGAAGCGGTCATGGCGGCCATCCTGGCCGGGGCCAGCGGCTACCTCCTCAAGCAGATCCGGGGCCGCGACCTCGTGGCCGCGCTCGAGTCCGTGGGACGCGGCGATTCCCTCCTGGACCCCGCGGTCACCGAGCAGGTCCTGGCGCGTATCCGCCGCGTGGCCTCCGGATCCGCCTCAGACGAGCTGGCCGAGCTGACGCCCCAGGAGCGAAAGATCCTCATGCTCGTGGCAGAGGGCAAGACGAACCGCGAGATCGCCGCCGAGGTGTTCCTCTCGGACAAGACCGTGAAGAACTACGTCTCGTCCATCCTGTCCAAGCTCAACCTCCAGCGGCGGGCGCAGGCCGCCGCGTTCGTGGCCAAGCACCGGCTGGGCGGGGACGCCGGCTAAGCGTTCGGTGGGGCCGAGCCCGGCGATTCGCTCGCGCCCGAGGCGGGCGCCTTGCGACCGATGCGACCCAGGTGCGTGTCCTGGAACCCGGTCGGCAGCTTGAGGCCGTAGCCGAGGGCCCGATCCCAGCCGACGTGAGCCGCGATCACGCTGGCCACCAGCATCGGCCACCCCTCGTGGATCACGACGGCCAGCACGGCGAACGCGACGGCAAACGCCCAGTTGTGGACCAGGTTGTAGGTCACCGCCCCCACCCGGGGCCCGGCCAGGTAGCCGAGGGCCGACAGGTCCGGCGCCAGGAGGGCGGGGATGAGGAGGAGCGGCGGACCGCCGATGGTCAGGTAGGCGAGGATCGCGAACACCCCCACCGCAGCCGATTCCACGCGAAGAATCCGGTCGACGGTCACTGCGGCTGTCCTACTCCCAGCTGAACAGCCGCGTGGCGATCACGAACGAGATGACCGCCCAAACGGCCAGGCCGAGGATATCGGTCCCGATCACGTCCAGGCCCGCGCCGTCGTTGATGACGGCGCGGAGGGCGTCGTTGAGGTACGTGAGCGGCAGGAACTTCGTCACGGTCTGGAGGAAATCGGGCATCGCCTCGCGCGGGAAGAACGTCCCCGCCAGGAACATCATGGGCAGGCTGATGAGGTTCGCGACCGGGGCGGCCTGGTTCTCGTTCTTCGCCCACCCGGCAATCCCAAATCCCATGGCCAGGAACACCACCGAGCCGAGGATGGCCAACGCCATGACGACCGCGATGCTCCCCACCAGCTGGACCCCGAACCACAGCCCCACCCCGAGCAGGATCAGGGTCTGGGCCAGGGTGATGATCAGCCGCGACGAGACCTGGGCACTGAGGAAGTAGCTGGGCGAGGTGGGCGTCGCGAACAGCCGTCGCAGGGTGCCCGTTCGCTTCAGCTGGACGAAGCCAAAGGCCACGCTGAACAGGCCCAGCTGCATGATCGTCAGGCCCAGGATGCCGGGCACCAGGAAGTCGATGTAGCCCAGGTTCTGGCCCTCGACCTCCTGCACCGCGATCAGTGGCTCCGGCGATCCGCCGCCCGCGGCGATGAGTGACTGGGCCACGACCGCGTTGACCAGGAGCAGGGCGGTCTGCCCGGCCTGTGGCTGGGCCTGGTTGAGGTACGCGGTGAGCGGCTGGTACCCGTCAGCCCCGGGCGGCAGCAGCTCCCAGCCGGCGGGCAGGACGAGGACCAGGGCGCGGTCGCCGTCCTGGAGCAGGGCCATCTCCTCGTCCAGGCTCATCTGGCTGAGGTCGATGCCCGGCGTCTGGTCCAGGGTGCTGACCAGGGCAGCACTGGAATCGGTGTTCGCCTGGTCCACGACGGCGATGTTCAGCTCCGAAGCGGCGCCGAAGTTCAGGACGCCGAAGATCAGCATGATCAGGAGCGGGATGAGGAGGCTGAAGAAGACCGCCGACCGGTCGCGGATGAACATTTTGGCCGAGGCCACGAACAGGTACCAGAAGATCTCGAGCCGTCGTCCCATCGGTCAGTCCTCGCGCAGCTCGTGCCCGGTCAGGTCGATGAACACGTCCTCGAGGCTCGCCAGCCGCTCCTCGCGCTCGCGCCGGAAACCACGCGACACGAGGGCGTCGATCAACCCATCGGGCGTGTCAATGGCGACGATCTTGCCGCCATCCATGACCGCCACCCGATCGCACAGGGTCTCCGCCTCCTCCATGTAGTGGGTGGTCAGGACGACGGTGTGGCCCCGTTCGCGGAGCCCGGAGATCAAGCCCCACAGGTGGCGCCGGGCCTGCGGGTCCAGGCCGGTCGTGGGCTCGTCCAGGAACAGGACCCGCGGGTCGTTCACCAGGGCGGCGGCGATGCTGAACCGCTGCTTCTGGCCACCGGACAGGGTCTGGACCTGGCTCTTGGCCTTGTCGGTCAGCTCCACCTCGGCGAGGAGCTGCGCGGCATCGGTCTTCGTGTTGTACAGATGGCCGAACAGGACGAGCAGCTCGGTCAGGTTCAGCTCGTCGAAGAAGGCCGATGCCTGCAGCTGGATACCGATCCGGCCCTTGACCGCCTGCGGATCGGATCCCACGTCGATCCCGTCCACCGTGGCCGAGCCGCCGTCAATGGGCCGCATGCCCTCGATCATCTCGAGGGTCGTGGTCTTGCCCGCCCCGTTAGGACCGAGGATGCCGAACACCTCGCCCTCCGCGACCTCGAAGCTCACGCCGTCCACCGCCTGCAGCTCCCCGTAGGACTTGCGCAGGTCGCGGGCAACGATGATCGGTGCCGGGCTGGTCATGAGCGGCCGATGGTAGCCGACCGCCGTCAACGGGCGACGGAGCGGTAGACCTCCAGCGTGCGCTGCGCGACCTGTGCCCAGCCGAACTGCTCGGTGGCCCGGATGCGGCCCGCCTCCCCCATCGCGGTCTTCCGCCGGGGATCGGCCACGAGGTCGTTGATGGCGGCAGCCAAGGTCGGCGGGTCGTCCGCCTCCACGAGCACGCCGGTCACCCCGTCGAGCACGACTTCGGGGATGCCACCCACCCGACTGGCGACGACGGCCGTGCCCGCGGCCATGGCCTCCAGGTTCGTGATTCCGAACGGCTCGTAGACCGATGGGCACGCGAAGACCGCGGCGTGGGTGTACAGCTGGCGCAGGGTGGGTCGGTCCAGCTGCTCGCGGATCCAGTGGATCGGGCGTCGCGGGCTGGCCGCCTGGGCGGCCGCAATCCCCCGCTCCACCTCGGCCTCGATGTCGGGTGTGTCCGGCTGTCCGGCAGCGAGGACGACACCGATGCCGTCCGAAAGGTCGGGGATGGCCTCGACCAGGGTCTCGATCCCCTTCTGGCGGGTCACCCGGCCCACGAACAGGACGTACGGCTTGCGGTGATCCACGCCCAGCCGATCCAGCCGGTCGTGTCCCGGATCCGGCGCGAACGCGGCGACATCGATCCCGTTGTGGACGACGTGGATCCGCTCCGGATCGGTCTGGAAGTGGTCGAGCACGTCCTGGCGGGCTGACTGGCTGACCGCGATCACGGCATCGGCCTGGTGCATGGCCTGGCGCTCGACCCATGCCGAAAGCTCGTACCCGCCGCCCAGCTGCTCGCGCTTCCACGGCCGGAGCGGCTCGAGCGAGTGCACGGTAACGACGAGGGGCACGTTCGCCGCCTGGGCCATGACCACGCCACCCAGGTGGGTGTACCAGGTGTGGCAATGGACGAGGTCCGCCTCGCCCGGGTCGGCGGCCATGGCCAGGTTGCGGTTGAAGGCGCCCAGGACGGGGCGCAGGGTCTCGGGCGCTGCTTCGAGGTCCATCGAGACGGGGTAGCCGCGGACCCGAAAGCCGGGTTCGTCGTGGCGCTGGTCCCCAAAGGTCCGGATGTCCAGCTCGACCCGGCCACGCAGGGCATTGGTCAGCTCCGCCACGTGGACCCCCGCGCCGCCGTACACGGCAGGCGGGTACTCGTTGGTGAGCATCACGACGCGCATCGGCGGAGCCTAGCAGCGCGGGGCGATTCGTTGACGATTCCCGGATACTCCCCCATAGTATCCGCGAGGCCCGCAATGTCCACCGCCACCGAACCGATCACCGAGCTCGTGCTGCCTGTCGAGGGCATGACCTGCGCCAGCTGCGTGAACCGCATCGAGCGTTTCCTGGGTCGGGCAGAGGGCGTCGAGACGGCCAGCGTCAACCTGGCCAGCGAGCAGGCCACCGTGCGCTACGACCCGACCCGAATTGACCGATCCGGGATCGTGGAGACGATCAAGGCGGCGGGGTACGACGTCCGGCCGCAGCCGGCCCTGGCGACGGGGGCGCGGTCGGTGGAGGCGGAGCTCGACGCCACGGAGGTGGCGCGCGCCGCCGAGCGGCGCGCGCTCCTGCGGGACGGGGTGCTGGCCACCGGCATCGGTCTGGCGATGATGGTCGCCACCCTATGGCCCGGCGGACTGCCGCTCACCATGGAACAGCTCAACCTGGTGCTGCTCGTGCCCGCCACGATCGTGCTGCTGGGTCCGGGCCGCCGGTTTTGGGTCCGTGCGCTCCGCGGCCTGCCCCACGGGGAGCTGACCATGGATACCCTCGTCGCCCTGGGGACGGGTGCGGCGTACGGGTACTCACTCGTGATCACGCTCTTCCCCGCCACGGTGGCCGAGGCCGGCATCCCGCTCGACACGTTCTACGAGACCGGGGCGATCATCACTGGCTTCGTCCTGATCGGTCGCTGGCTCGAGGCGCGGGCCAAGGGCCAGGCGGCGAGCGCGGTGCGAGCGCTCCTTCGCCTGCGGCCGGCCCTGGTGCGGGTGGTGCGGGATGGGACCGAGGCGATGGTCCCCGCGGCCGACGTGATGGTCGGCGACCTGGCCCGGGTCCGCCCCGGGGAGCGGGTGCCGGTGGACGGGGTCGTGGCCGAGGGTTCGAGCGCCGTCGACGAGTCGATGCTGACCGGGGAGTCGGCGCCGGTTGCCAAGGCGAGCGGCGACCGGGTGACCGGCGGAACGCTGAACGCGGCGGGGACCCTGCTCATCCGGACCGAGCGGGTGGGCGATGACACGACGCTGGCCCAGATCGCGCGCCTGGTCGAGCACGCGCAGGGCTCGAAGGCACCCATCCAGCAGCTCGTCGATCGGGTCGTGGCCTGGTTCGTGCCGGCCGTGGCCGTGGTCGCCGCGTTGACCTTCGTGGCCTGGATGGCCCTGGGTCCCGAGCCGCGGCTGCCCCTCGCGCTCACCAGCGCGATCGGGGTCCTGATCATCGCCTGCCCGTGCGCGATGGGCCTGGCCACGCCGACCGCGCTCATGGTGAGCACCGGGCGCGGAGCCGCGTCGGGGATCCTGGTCCGCGACGCCGCCGCCCTCGAGCGCGCGGCCACGGTGCAGGTGGTCGTCTTCGACAAGACCGGGACGCTGACCCGCGGCCGCCCCGAGGTGACCGAGGTGATCGTGGTGGACGGTGATGCTGCCGCGCTACTGGGCGTGGCGGCGGCGGCCGAGCGGTCGAGCGAGCATCCGCTGGCGGCGGCGGTCATCCGCCGGGCCGGGGCAGCGGGCATGGATCCGGAATCCGCCGCCGTGACCGAATTCGCAGCGATTCCCGGCGGCGGCGTTCGTGCCACCGTGGACGGGAGTGCGGTGCTGGTGGGATCCGCCCGCTTCCTGGCCGCGGAGGGAGTCGCCGTGGATGGGTCGGCGCCCGTCACCGCGGGCGTGGCAGCAGCCGAGGGACGTGGCGAGACGGTGGTGTGGATCGCCGATGGACGGCACGCTGCGCGGCATGCTGGCCCTGTCCGACGGACTGCGCCCCGAAGCCGCCGCGGCGGTGGCCGAGCTGCGCGGCCTGGGCCTCGAGCCACACCTGATCACCGGTGACCGCGAGCCGGTGGCACGCGCCGTGGGGATGGCCGCGGGGATCGCGCCGGAGCGGACGATGGCCGAGGTCAGTCCCGCCGACAAGGCCGCGGCGGTGGCCGCCATCCAGGCGGGCGGCGGGCAGGTCGCCATGGTGGGCGACGGCATCAACGACGCGCCGGCCCTGGCCCAGGCCGACCTGGGCGTGGCCATGGGAACGGGCGCGGACGTGGCCATCGAGGCCAGCGACCTGACCGTGCTCGGGAATGACCTGCGGGCGGTGGCGACCGGCATCGGTCTGGCTCGGGCGACCATGCGGATCATTCGCCAGAACCTGGTCTGGGCCTTTGGCTACAACGTGCTCCTCATCCCCGTCGCAGCCGGCATCCTGTATCCGTTCACCGGCTGGACCCTGAATCCCGCGCTGGCCGCCGGGGCAATGGCGCTCTCGAGCGTCAGCGTCGTCACCAACTCCCTGCGCCTGCGCCGATATCAACTCCCCAAGGAGGGCTGACCGATGGAAACCATGATCGACACCCTGCCCCACGATCCCGTGTGCGGGATGAGCGTGGAGCCGGTTCGGGCCGAGGCAAACGGGCTCGTGGCCGAGCACGAAGGCACGACCTACTACTTCTGCGGACGAGGCTGCCTGCTCGAGTTCCGCGACGACCCGGATCGGTATCTGGATCCGAACTACACCCCCACCATGTAGCCCGCCAGCCGGCCCGCTCGTCGGGTAGGCTCCCCGCCATGATCGATCGCGGGGTGGATGGCCTGGGGCCGCCGTGGGGGCACGAGTGGCAGGGCCAATACCACGACCACGTCTTCGACTCCGAGGCGCTGACCACCAATCCGCTCGGTGACCCGCATCGGCGTCCGCTGTTCGTCTATACCCCGCCCGCGTACGAGGCCGAGCCGGATCGGCGCTTCCCGGTCATCTATCAGATCCAAGGCTTGACCGGCCAGCTCGACATGTGGCGCAACCGCAAGGCCTTCCAGCGGTCCGTGCCCGAGACGGTGGACATGGCGTTCAGCGCGCCCTGGGCAGGCGCCCGCGCTCGTCGTGTCCGTGGACTGCTGGACCAGCCTGGGCGGCAGCCAGTTCCTCGATTCCCCAGGCACGGGTCGCTACCTCACGTACCTGTGCGACGAGGTCATCCCGTGGGTGGACGCCACGTACCGGACCCTCCCCGATGCCGCGCACCGGGGCATCGCCGGCAAGTCGTCCGGCGGCTACGGAGCCATGGTCCTGCCCATGCTCCGCCCGGACCGGTTTGGGGCGCTGGCGACGCATGCTGGCGACGCGCTGTTCGAGGCGTCGTACCTCCCGGACATCGGGAAGGCGGTGCGCACCCTGCGCGACGCGTACGGCGGGTCGTACGAGCGGTTCTGGACCGAATTCCGGGCACGAACCACCACTGTCCAGTCACGCGACCACGACCCGCTGAACATGTGGTGCATGGCGGCCTGCTACTCGACCGATCCAGACGGCACGGTCCGCCTGCCCTTTGACGTGGAGACCGGCCAGCTCATCCCCGAGGTCTGGGACCGATGGCTGGCCCGCGACCCGGTTCGGATGGTCGCCGGTCACGCCGACGCGCTCCGCGGGCTGCGCGGCATTTGGATCGATGCCGGGCGCGGGGACGAATTCTTCCTCGACCTCGGGGCGCAGGCGTTTCATCGCGAGCTGGAGGCGATTGGCGTGACGGAGCCAACCGTGCGGTTCGAGCTGATCGAGGGCACCCACGGAGACCTCGAGCACCGCTACCCCATGGCCCTGGCCTGGCTCGCGGAGCGCCTCTCGGCCTAGAGCGAGGACGTATCGGGTGTCTTATTCGCGCCCGCCCGCGACGTTCGAGCTGCCAATTGTCCATTTCATAGACCAAACGGACACGAAAGGGCAGTGAAGGCGGCCTTTCGGTCCGAGGTCGGTCGAGATGTCCACCTCGCGGACAATTTGGGCACGAAACCGCCGTCCCGAGCCAGATCTTGCCGCCAGGTTGGCCGTTAGGTCCACCACGTCGACATTTCGGCAGAAGGGCCACGTTAGAGCCCTCGATTGGGAGCCAGGTCGGGCTAGGCTGCCACGACCCGGTCGCGGCCACCGCGCTTGGCCATTGACAGGGCCACGTCCGCGGTGCGCAGGAGGGCCTCCGCGGTGGGTTCCGCGTTGTCGAGGGCCGCGCAGCCGGCGGACACGCTGAGGCGCAGCGGGGCGCCGTCCTCGGCCGCAATCGTCCGCGAGGACAGGCGGATGCGGATCTCCTCGGCCACTTCAACCGCGTGGTCGCGATCCGAGCCATCCATGACCACCACGAACTCCTCGCCGCCGAAGCGGGCGACGAGATCGGTCTGACGGAGACGCTCGCGCATCGCGTGCGCGAACACGCGCAGCGCCTGATCGCCAACCTGGACGCCGTGCAGCTTGTTGAACGTCCCGAAGTGGTCGAGGTCGAACAGGATGGCGGCCACCGGCCGGCGCTCCGATTCGGGCATCGCCTCGCGACTCGCCAGCAGACGGCCCACCGCGTCGTCGAAGTAGCGGCGGTTGTGGAGCCCGGTCAGGCCGTCGCGGACGGCGAGGTCGGCCAGGGCCTCGCGGTCGCGCGCCATGGCCAGCGACGTGGCGATCTTGCTCGCCATGGTGGCCACCAGGTCGCGGTCGATCCGGTCGAGCGGATCGGCCGACGCGGATTCGATGTTCAGCACGCCCAGCAGCACGCCGTCGAGAACCATGGGCGCGGCGATCTCGCTGACGACCCGCGGGTCGCCGGCGATGTAGTCCGGATCGGTCCATACGTCCTGGACGAGCTGGATCTGCTGGGTCTGGGCCGCACGCCCGACCACGCCCTTCCGGGGGTCGAACGCGGCCATGTCGATGGCGTAGCCCCGCTGGGCCCCGAGCTTCAGGACCCCATCTTCCGCGATGAAGATGACCGCCAGGTGGTAGCCGAAGCGCTGGACGAGCACGTCGGCCACGCCTTCCAGCAGCTCGGGGGTGGCCCCGCCGGTCACCAGCAGCTGGCTGACCTCCTCGAGACCGGCGATCTGCCGGGAGCGGCGCCGCTCGGCAAACGCTGCGGAGCGGAACTGGGCCTTCGCCTCCTCGTACTGGGCGACGAGGCGCCGGGTGCCGATGGCCAGCACGGTGGACACGCCGACCAGCGCCACGCCCCGCGGGCTGAGCTCGGCGATGGCCAGCGGGTTGACGACCGTCGCCGGGTCCAGCAGGGCGGCCAGCTCGGGGACGAGGTAGATGACGGCGGCCGTGATACCGATGACGAGCGCCTGGGCCGGGCCGATGGCGGCGGCCGCGACCACGACCGGTAGGTACAGCGGGAAGAGCGGATGGGCCGCGCCGCCCACCGTGTTCACCATGGCCCACACGTACAACAGGGCAATGATCAGGCGCAGGAGGGACCAGCCACGAGGCGTGAGGAACCGATGGCGGGGCGGCACCAGGCCGGCGATGGCCTGCAGGCCCAGGAAGATCGGGGTCAGGACGAGGACCATGACCGTGTCCTCGTCGAAGAAGCTCACCATCGAGACCGCCAGGGCGACCGGCGCCAGAAGGGCGGTGTACACGAGATACGGGTCGCGGGCGAGGCGGTTGAGCAGGGTCATGCGGCCGCGGACCGCACGGGCATCCGTCCGACGGGTACCACGTTTCCGCCGGGCATCGGCCTGATCGGTCACCGGCAGTTCGGCGACCCCCCGCTTCACCAGCTCTGTCATCTGGGCCAGACCGTACCCAACCGCCCCCGAACGCACCATGAACCGGAAGTACCGATTTCGCCGCGTACACTCCGCCTCGATGCGCCTCGCTCACGTTCGGGACCGAACCGCGCCGATTGGAGCCCCGTGGCGCCTCGCCGCGGCACTCGACGGCGAAGGGGCGCGATGGCTGGACCTCGAGGCCGCGCGAGTGACACTCGTGGCCGCCGATCCCAGTCGTGCCCACAACGCGGTGCTCTTCCGCCAACCGGTGACGACCCTGGACGACCACCTGGCGCGGGGGCTGCGGGTCGCCGCCTTGGGGGAGCTGCTGGAGGGTGCGACCCTCGCCGACGACGAGGGATTGAGCGCCGCCGCCGAGCTGCAGTTCGGGCCGCCGGTCCTGCGCCCCACCTCGTTCCGTGACTTCTACGCGTTCGAGCAGCACGTCGGAACGATGTGGAAGCGACGGGGCCACGACATCCCCGAGGCGTGGTTCCGCCTGCCGATCTTCTACTTCAGCAACGTATCGGAGATCCGCGGACCGGGCGAGGCGGTGTGGGCCCCCGATGGATCGGTCGAGCTGGACTACGAGCTCGAGGTGGGCGCGCTCGTTGATACGTCGGTCGCCAACCTGCCCGCCGAGCGGGCGGAGGAGGCCATCGGCGGCTACTTCGTCCTGAACGACTGGTCGGCGCGCGACCTCCAGCGCGAGGAGACCACCGTCCGGCTGGGTCCCGCCAAGGGCAAGGACTTCGCCACCAGCATCGGTCCGTGGCTGGTCACGCCCGACGAGCTGGCGGACGCCCGCTCGGGCACGGGATACACGCTGGACATGACCGCCGCCATCAACGGAACGGAGATCAGCCGCGGCACCTGGTCGGCGGCCCATTTCTCGTTCGGCGACATGCTGGCCCGCGCGTCTGCGGACGTCCGGCTGCGGGCCGGGGACCTCCTGGGCAGCGGTACCGTGGGGAGCGGCTGCCTGCTCGAGGTCCGCGAGGAACGATTTGGTCGGTGGCTCGAACCGGGCGACGATGTCGTCCTGCGCATCGAGCGTCTTGGTGAATTGCGCACGCCGATCGTGGATCGGCCCAGCACGAGGAGCACGTGATGCCGTCCCACATCGATCTCATGGCCCGCATGGCGGTGGCGGAGGGCCGGATGGCGGCCTTCGCCGACAATCCCCCGCCGGGGCTCACCACGCCGGACGCGGCCACCGGGGAGCAGTGGGACGCGGGGCAGGCCTGGGCTCACGTGGCCGAGTTCGTCCCCTTCTGGCAGGGCGAGCTCCAGCACGTCGTGGCGGGCGCCGGCGGCGAGCCGGTGTCGTTCGGGCGGCAGGTCACCGATCCGGGCCGGATCGGGGCCATCGAGGCCAATCGTCACGAACCGCCGAGCGAGCAGATGGCCCGCTTGGCGGGTGCCTTGACCCTCATGCGCACCTACCTGGTGGGACTGACCGATGCGCAGTGGGCCGCGCGGGGCATCCATCCCCGCCTGGGCGAGATGACGGTGGCCGGCATCGTGGAGCGGTTCGTGGTCGGCCACCTCGAGGAGCACGCCGACCAGCTGCAGGAGCTGGCCGACAGACCGTCGAGTTAGCCCTCGTCCTCCTCGAACTCCCCGACCTCGAAGTCAATCGCCACGAACGGCTCATCCCCGATCACCCAGCCGCGGTGCCCCGGACCGATCCACAGGTGGTCCCCCGGACCGGCGATGACCTCGTCCCCTTCATCGGTCAGGTAGCGCATCTGGCCCGAGACGACGTACTCGTTGTGGGTCATGGGGCAGCTCTCTTCGCCGTCGGTATGGGGCTTGACGTACTCGTCCCAGCTCCAGCCGGGGTGCAGCACCGACCGGCCGACCATGGAGCCGCCCACGACCGTGTAGTTCGCCAGCCCGGCGGCTCCGTATTCGAAGTGCTCGTCCGGCTGGTCCAGGTTCTTCTTGGTGATGGGCATGGCCCGCTCCTACCGATGGGAATTCGCTCTGCGCACGGTACGCCCTCGACGAGTCGCCGAATAGGCCATGGCCGGGTGACCCGAATGTCCCGGGCCACCCTGAAACTCTGCGCGGCCATCCTGCCTCAACCTATTCAAGTACCAAGGTTTATTCATGTCGTACGCCATTGCCGCGCCGTGTATCGACCTCAACGACCAGTCGTGCGTCGAGGTTTGTCCTGTCGACTGCATCAGCTCCGAGGCCGGAGTTGACCGGAAGTCGTACATCGACCCCAACGAGTGCATCGACTGCGGGGCCTGCGTCGACGCCTGTCCAAATCTTGCAATCTTCCGGACCGATCAACTGCCTCCCGGGCCTGCGGACTTCGCCCACGTAGACAGGCTCTGGTACCAAGATCGGTCCGCCGCTCGGACGATCGTTGACGCGGTGGTGCCGTCAGGCTGAGCAACCGCGGGGCGCGCTCAGCCTAGAATCGCCCGGCACGCGGGAGTAGCTCAGTTGGCAGAGCGTAAGCCTTCCAAGCTCCTCGGCCTGAGCGCTGTGGCTGCCCTCGAGGCCGGCCGAGCGTGACCGCTCCAGTCACGTGCTGGCCCCCCGGCCCCTCGTTGTGTGCTGATCGTTCAATACCGGTTGTCGCCGTCGCCTTGGCTTGAGTTCTCTGGCAGGCTGGTTGCCATTAGGCCGCGTCCGGCTCGAGAAACAAATCGTCGCAGCTCCCACGGTGACGACGCGCTGCACGGCGGCTGGCGCATCGGTGGAACCGGGGCATGTCACCACCTCCCTTCGGCGCTTGGGCCTAGGGACCATTGTGTCGCTGGCCTCGGGGTCGCATGACCGGTAGTGTGCTTCCGATGGGAAGAACCCCGATTGGCCGCTCCCTCATCCTCTCCCTCGTCCTGACCAGTAACCTGGTCCTCGCAGCCCCAGCGACCGCCTCGACGGTCCCCGCGGGCTTCACG
The DNA here is from genome assembly GCA_963810925.1 of uncultured Chloroflexia bacterium. Taxonomy (GTDB): domain Bacteria; phylum Chloroflexota; class Limnocylindria; order QHBO01; family QHBO01; genus DASTEQ01. Next base: position 157,255 of record CAWEPF010000006.1, read on the forward strand.
GATACCGTCGTCGCGAGCGGGATGCCGAACCCAACAGCCATGGCGTTCGCGCCCGACGGCCGACTATTCGTCGCGCAGCAGGGCGGTGCGCTGCGGGTGATCAAGAACGGGTCGCTGCTTGCAACGCCTTTCTTGACCGTGACCGTTAACTCGTCAGGCGAGCGCGGGCTGCTGGGCGTCGCGTTCGATCCCGACTTCCTGATCAACCAATACGTGTACGTCTACTACACGGCGACGACCCCGGCCGTCCACAACCGGGTCAGTCGGTTCACCGCGAACGGGGATGTCGTGGTGCCGGCGAGCGAGGTTGTGCTCCTCGATCTCCCCAACCTCTCGGCGACGAATCACAACGGCGGTGCGATTCACTTTGGGCCCGATAGCAAGCTCTACGTCGGCGTAGGCGAGAACGCTGTTTCATCCAACTCCCAATCCCTGGCCACTCCTCTGGGGAAACTGCTCCGGATCAACGCCGACGGCTCGATCCCGACCGACAACCCGTTCTACGGCTCGACCAGCGGCAACAACCGATCGATCTGGGCGCTGGGCCTTCGGAATCCGTTCACCTTCGCGTTCCAGTCGAGCACGGGTCGGTTGTTCATCAACGACGTCGGACAGAGCACGTGGGAGGAGATCAACGACGGAATCGCCGGCTCGAACTACGGCTGGCCGATCTCTGAAGGTCCAACAAGCACCGCGGGGCAGCGCGGGCCATTGTTCGCCTATGGCCATGGCAATGGCCCGGTTGACGGGTGCGCGATCGCTGGCGGCGCGTTCTACAACCCCGTCGCGGTCCCGTTCCCGATCTCCTTCGTCGGGAGCTACTTCTTCGCCGACTTGTGCGGCAGCTCGATCTATCGGATCGAACCCGTCAACGGCTATGCAATCACGACATTCGCGACGGGGATCGACTCGCCGGTCGACCTGCAGGTGGGACCTGACGGCAACCTGTACTACCTCGCCCGCGGAAACGGAGGCGTCGTGGGCCGGATTGCCTTCCCGACCAGCCCGCCGCCGACGGAGACCACCTTCGTCCCGCTCACCCCGGCCCGTCTGCTCGACACGCGGTTCGGGAACGGCCTGAGCGGTCCGTTCTCCGCCAACACCCCGCGGACCTTCCAGGTCACCGGCCGGGGCGGCGTACCACCCGAGGCAGTGGCGGTCACCGGCAACCTGACCGTCACCGAGCAGACCAAAGTCGGCTACGTGTACCTCGGACCGAACCCGCTCGCCAACCCGACCACCTCGACGTTGAACTTCCCCCTCGCCGACAACCGGGCCAACGGGGTGACGGTGGCCCTCGGTTCGACTGGGACTCTGAGCGCGACCTATGCTGCGGTCGGCGGTGGCAACACCCACCTGGTGTTCGACGTGACTGGCTACTTCATCGATGACGCGTCCGGCGCCACCTTCGTCCCGCTCACCCCGGCCCGTCTGCTCGACACGCGGTTCGGGAACGGCCTGAGCGGTCCGTTCTCCGCCAACACCCCGCGGACCTTCCAGGTCACCGGCCGGGGCGGCGTACCACCCGAGGCAGTGGCGGTCACCGGCAACCTGACCGTCACCGAGCAGACCAAAGTCGGCTACGTGTACCTCGGACCGAACCCGCTCGCCAACCCGACCAGCTCGACGTTGAACTTCCCCCTCGCCGACAACCGGGCCAACGGGGTGACGGTGGCCCTCGGTTCGACTGGGACTCTGAGCGCGACCTATGCTGCGGTCGGCGGTGGCAACACCCACCTGGTGTTCGACGTGACTGGCTACTTCATCGATGACGCGTCCGGCGCCACCTTCGTCCCGCTCACCCCGGCCCGTCTGCTCGACACGCGGTTCGGGAACGGCCTGAGCGGTCCGTTCTCCGCCAACACCCCGCGGACCTTCCAGGTCGCAGGCCAGTACTGGGTACCACCCGAGGCAGTGGCGGTCACCGGCAACCTGACCGTCACCGAGCAGACCAAAGTCGGCTACGTGTACCTCGGACCGAACCCGCTCGCCAACCCGACCACCTCGACGTTGAACTTCCCCCTCGCCGACAACCGGGCCAACGGGGTGACGGTGGCCCTCGGTTCGACTGGGACTCTGAGCGCGACCTATGCTGCGGTCGGCGGTGGCAACACCCACCTGGTGTTCGACGTGACTGGCTACTTCGTGCCCTAGGGAGCGCTGCCCCACCAGCGTACGTACTCGACGTAAGTTCGGAGCGGCAGGTGACCGCGCACCGTGCTTTGCCCTCGTCGTCGATCTGGACCGCTAGCTACGGTGCTACGCTTTCCAAGCGCTGTCGCTGCAGGCGTCTGACGCGATCTGTCAGTTAGGCGCTCACATCGAGCACGATTCTGACGGAGCTCCGGCGGGAGTAGCTCAGTTGGCAGAGCGTCAGCCTTCCAAGCTGAATGTCGCGGGTTCGATCCCCGTCTCCCGCTCCACTCTTCCACGATTGATTTTGTGCCCATGAGCTCCGCGCCGGCCCCATATCAGTGACGGACCGGACTGATCCGGCCCGCACAGTGGAAGCAGGCGTGGATACCAACCTCGTGGAGCGTGCACAGCAGGGCGACCAGGAAGCCTTCGGGCTGCTGGCCGTGCCGTTGGGCGATCGGCTCTTCGCGGTAGCGCAGCGGATCCTGCGCGACGCCGACCTCGCCGGAGACGCGACCCAGCAGGCGCTGGTGAGCATCTGGCGGGACCTTCCGCAGCTTCGCGACCCGGCCCGCTTTGAGGCCTGGTCGTATCGGCTCCTCGTGCGCGCCTGCCACGCGGAGCGACGCCATGAACGACGCTGGTCACCATCCCTGCGCGTGCTGCCAACCGCCGACCCGATGGGCGCGGATGACGGCATCCAATCGGTCCTCGATCGAGACCAGTTGGAGCGGGCGGCCCGGCGACTCTCCATCGACCATCGCGCAGTCCTCGTACTGCACTACTACCTCGACCTTCCCCTTGCCGAGATTGCCACCCTGCTCGGGATTCCCATTGGCACGGTTCGGTCCCGGCTTCGGTATGCCACCCGCGGAATGCGGGCGGCGTTCGATGCCGATGCCCGGCCCACGGCTCGCGAGGCCGGCCAATGAGCACCGGGCGGGACGTCGAACGCGCGATCCGTGATTGGCTGGAAGACGGGCTTGACCAGCTTCCAGACCGATACCTGGACGCCGCGCTCGACGAGGTCTCGGCGACCGATCAGCGCCGGCACTCGTGGCTGGCGTGGAGGCCCCTTGAGATGAGCAGTCTTACGCGCACCGCCATTGCGGCCGTGGCCGTTCTGGTGCTGGCCGTCGTCGTCGTGGCGGCGGTTTCGAATGGCAACAACACTGGAAGTCCCGGGGCGTCGCCGACCGGCGAACCTACGGCCACCCCGGCCGCCAGCGTGGCCGCCGGCATGCAGCAGGTCACCGCATCGGCCTTTGTCGAACCCTTCACGATCACCGTCCCGACCGACTGGAACTCCAGCTTCACCGACCCGTACAAGGTGGGCACCTACACCGGATCGTCGGATGCGGGCTTCTGGGGGCTCGACGTGTACGCCGGCGTGCGGCTCTACGCCGATCCGTGTCATCCCAGCCAGGGCTTCCTCACGACAGGGGAGGAAGAATCCGTCAGGAACCTGGCCGCGCACCTGCGGTCCAGGCCCGGCATCACCGTCAGCGAGCTGGTCGACTACACGAGCCCCGGTCACGACGGCTCCCAGCTGGATTGGCAGTACAGCGGCGACGCGACCGGTTGCGAGCAGCCCGACAACGGCGTGCTGGTCTGGGCCTGGAACCTGACCCACCACGACCTGGGCATCAACAACGGGTACCACCTGCGCTGGTTCATGACCGAGGTGCACGGCAAGGTCGTGGTCATCAGCGCCTGGGCGGGTGATGACTCGCTTCCCGACCGGATGGCCGATCTCCAGCCGATCGTGGACAGCATCACGTTCGAGTAGCCGTCCTGCGGGCGGGCCGGGCTGCGGACTAGCTCGGCTCGCCCTCTACGGGCTCGTCAGCCGCGGGTTCCTCCGCGGGGTCTTCGGCAGGATCCTCCGCGGGACTCGGCTCTTCTGAAACCGGCGGCTCTTCGGCCGTCGGTTCCTCCTCGGCTGGTTTCGTGGCCACCGGTGGCGGAGCATCCGGAGCATTCCGGGCGGCCTCGTTCGCCTTGAGTTGGGCGAGCAGGCCTTCGGTCCGCGCTTCCAGGCGCTCCCGTTCGGCCGCCTCGTCGCGCTCGCGGATTTCTCGACGCTTCACGCCGGGGAGTGTACCCGTGGATCGGTTATTGCCCGGTCTGGATGCTCAGGAGGCTCAGGGTCGCGGTGCCGCCCTGGGTCTGCTCCTCGTACACGACCCCGATCCCCTGGGCATACGACTTGTGCTCGATGACGTCGGGGCTGAGCGGCGTCCACTCCTCGGTCACGATGACCCCGGTGTACGAGCCGGCCGGCACCTCCACCGATCCGTCCAGCGCGAAAACCTTGGCGAGATCCTCCGCCTGGCCCTCGTACCACTCCTGGCGGTAGGTGTCCCCCACCTGCGGGTCGGCCAGCATGACGATGCCCGGCTGGGCACCATCCACGCCCGCTTCCCAGGTGCCCTCGGTCGTGGTCACGACGCCGTTCTCGTACTCCGCCGTCTGCTCCCCCATGTACCAGACGTTGCCCGCCGCGTCCTGGGCGTACCAGTCGGTCGTGTCCTCGGTGACGGCGCCATCGACCGTCACCTGATCGTGGACCACGGTGGTCGTGATGCCCAGGATCTCCTTGGTGTCGTGGGTCACGGTCACGACGACGTGCTCCCCGCTTCCCTCGAAGGTGAAGACCGTGCCCGGGACGAGCGGGAAGAACGGGTTGTCCACCACGTCCACGAAGTTGGCCGCGTCGATGGTGGGCTGATAGGTCTGGCCCTCGACGTAGGCCGCCGGGTTGTGCGTCGCGTCCGCGGTACAGGCCTGGAGTGAAATGGTCAACGCCACGGCCACGGCGGCAGCGCTGAAGCGCATCGGTCTGGTCATCGCAGGCCGGCGAGCAGGCGGAAGGCGGGGAGCGCGGCCTCGAACGCGTCGGCGAGGGTGTCGGGCAGCGCCGGGGACAGGATCTCGTCGTCACTCAGGTCGCGCCCGAACAGGATGTCCTTGAGCTTGAGCAGCTCCGCGTCGGGATGGTCCGAGGCAAAGCCCGGCGGGACGCGCTTCAGGCGCTCTCCCTCCAGCTCGCCGAATGCCGACTTGAAGACGGGAGCGTCGATGACCTTGTGCACCTCGCGTGGCTTGGTGGCGACCAGCGCCCGCCACGCGTCTATGCCTGGACGATCGGGGTGCCACATCCCTCCGCCGACGTAGCCCTCGTCGGGCGAGAAGTGGAAGTACCCGCCCACGTGATGGACCGATTCGGTCCGACTGGCCCGCTCTGGCGGTCCACCCGCATCCGCCCACGGAAAGTCGGCGCTGACGTGCGTCTTGTACGGCGACTTGTCCTTCGAGAAGCGGACGTCGCGGTAGATCCGGAACGGCGATCGCGCGTCCGCGCGGAGCGGGATGCCGCGGGCCGCGAACCGCTCGCCCAGGGCCTCGCACAGCGCCTCGAGCGGCTCCTTGAGCAATCGCTCGTACTCCGCCTTGCGGGGCTGGAACCACGCCCGCTCGTTGTTCGCGCGCAGCTCGAGCAGGAATCGGATGGCATCGGGTTCGAAACCCGCGAAGGTGCTCATCGGTCAGTCGCTCATCGGTCAGTCGCTCATCGGTCAGTAGTGGATCCGGTTCGGGATGTCGTGGAACGCCTCCCACACGGGGAGCATCTCGTCGCGCAGGAGCTCGTGCTCGGGCAGGGCACGCTCGGCCGGGGGCTGCCGAACCGCGGCGTAGATGGATTCGTCGTCGAAGTCGCCGTACTCGAGGGCATCCACGATGGTGGACGCGTAGTAGATGTGGTCGATCCGGGCCCACCAGGCGGCGGCGTAGCACATGGGGCACGGCTCGCCGGTCGTGTACACCGTGCAGCCAACCAGCTCGTACGTCGCCAGCTGCTGGCAGGCCGCGCGGATGGCAACCACCTCCGCGTGGGCGGTGGGGTCGTTGGTGGCCGGGACGGCGTTGACGCCCGAACCGACCACCTCGCCGTCGCGCACGATGACGCACGCAAACGGGCTGCCGGTGCGGTCCACGAGAGCGCTCTGGCGAGCCAGCTCAATGGCCATCCGCATGAATCGTTCGTGATCGGTATCGGTCAAGACGGGACCTCCGGGCGTTCGCGAGACTGTAGCGCCGATCGGTCACACTGGCCGGGCGATGCGTCCGTTTCGGTTCGGGCTGACCTCGAGCGTGGCAACCCGCGGGGACGTCTACCTGGACAAGGTCCGGCGCGCGGAAGCGCTCGGCTACGACGTCCTGCTGGTGACCGATCACCTCACCCGCCAGCTGTCACCGGTCCCGGCCATGGCGGCCGCCGCGGCGGTCACGACGAGGCTGCGCATCGGCTCGTACGTGTTCGCCAACGACTTCCGTCATCCGCTCATGCTGGCCCGCGAGGCGGCGACCATGGACGTGCTCTCGGGCGGGCGCCTGGAGTTCGGGCTCGGGGCCGGGTGGCGGGTCAGTGACTACCGCCAGCTCGGCATCCCATATGAAGCGGCGGGGCGACGAATCGACCGCATGGAAGAAGCGCTGGGCCTCATCCGGCGCCTGTTCGACGGTGAGGTGGTGACCCACCAGGGCCAGGCGTACCAGCTGGGGACCGCCCGCCTGTCGCCAACGCCCGTCCAGCATCCGATTCCGATCATGCTCGGCGGCGGCGGGCCACGCCTGCTGCGCATCGCGGCGCGCCAGGCAGACATCATCAGCTTCGTGCCCCAGTTCAACGCCGCCGGCCGCCCGATCGTGCGCCAGGCCACCGAGGGGGCGCTGGTCGAGAAGGTGGCCACCGTGCGCCGCGCTGCCGGGGATCGGTTCGACCGGATCGAGCTGAACGTCTTCCTGATCGCGGCCGGCATGGTGGGAAGCCGGAGCGGGGTCCTCCCGTCCGCCGTGGCCAGCGGGATGGCCGTGGGCGCCAAGGCCTTCCGGTCCCCATACGCGCTCCACGGGACGCGTCGCTCGATGCGGGAGCTGCTGGAGCGGCGCCGGGAACGGCTGGGAATCAGCTACTACGTCATTCCCGGGCCGGCCATGGAGTCCATGGCGCCGCTGGTCGAGGACCTGACCGGGCGCTAGGCCCGGCGTTCTGGCGGGGGCGGGCTAGGCGATCGGACGGCGGCCGCGCCGAACCCCCGCGGCGACCAAGAGCAGGAGCACGAACAGGCCCCGAGCTCGGCCAGGGCGATCGTGGCCATGCGGTCGGGATCGGTCTGTGCCGTGTCGGGCAGGCCCTCTCCCTCGTCACTGACGCCGCCCACCGCGAACTCGCTGAAGCCGGTCATGCCATAGGCCACGATCGTCGTGCCGGTCGCCCCCCCGGACGACGGAAGGGTCCAGCTGCCGTCCCACTTGGCGACGACGAAGTTCGTCGGGTCGGCGCCGGGATCAACATCGGTTGGGTCCCAGGTGAAGCGGGCGTCAACCGTCGTGAACGCCGCGCCCGCGTTGACGACGCGCCACCATCGGTTCACGTCGCTGGCGGGGTCGATGACCGATGAGCCCACGGCCGGGTGCTCGGAGGGGACGGTGCTGGCGGTGAGGGTGCCCGACCCGCTGACCGCGGCGAACGTCAGGTCCACCGGCGTGTAGACGGCGAGGTCGCCGATCTCGAAGGTGACGGCCACGCCACTGCCCGTGGGCAGGGTCTTGCGCAGGGCGCCCGCCACGTGCCCGCTCGCCCGGCTCACCGAGCCGCCGGGGCCGACGATGGTCGTGTACGGGCCGGCGTCCAGGACGCCATCGGTCAGGGTCAGCAGGGTGCCCACCGTGAGGTCGGCGTCCAGCGCCGCGCCGTTGGGGTTGTCCAGCGTCAGGTTGGCCAGGAGCGGGACGCTCGACGGGATGACGATACCCGCGCCCGAGCCGGAGATGATCAAGGTCGAGGTCGAGCTGGCGGTCAGGTTCGTGGGCGTGCCGCCGATGGCGTTCACGATGCTCAGCGTCTGACCGCTGAAGTCGAACGGCCCGTTCAGGGTCAGGGTGCCCCCGACCGATGCCGGCGCGGTCAGGGTGACGCCCGCGCCGTTGGCGATGGTCAGGTCGTACAGACCGATGATCGTGGAGCCGCCGAGCACCTGGGCCGCGGAGCCGTCCAGGCGCAGCTCCCCGGTGCCCGGGATGAATGCTCCGTCGATGGTCACGTCACCGGCCACGGTGACGGTGTGTGACGCGGTGTCGAGGGTGCCGGCCGCCACGTCCAGGTAGCCGTCCGCGTCCAGGTCCGAGGCCAGGGTGACCGTGCCCGTTCCCGCGTTGACCATGACGTTGTTCAGGGTGCTGCCGCCGTTGTCGACGGTGAGTATCCCCGCGAACACGACCAGGCTGGTGCCCGCGTCGAGCGTGCCGCTGGTCAGGATCCAGTCGTTCGTGGTCCGGATCGTGCCGACCAGGGACACCGTCCCGCCGGTCTTGGTGATCAGCAGGTCGGGGATGTCGCCGGTGGTCGGGGTGGCCGAGCCGGTGAAGGTCTGGTTGGCGGCCCCGGTCAGGGCCAGGGTCCCGGTCCCGCCGTCGAAGGTGCCGGCCACGGTCACGTTCCCGGCCGCGCCCAGGGTCCCGCCGTCGAGCGTGCCGTCGGTCAGGGTCAAGCTGCCGGCCACGGCCGGAGCTCCGGCCCCGATCGTGTGCGGGCCTCCGGTGACCACCAGGTCGTAGAACGTCTGGGTCCCACCCAGGGTGGTGCCGCTGCCCGCGAACACGACCAGGCTGGTGCCCGCGTCGAGCGTGCCGCTGGTCAGGATCCAGTCGTTCGTGGTCCGGATCGTGCCGACCAGGGACACCGTCCCGCCGGTCTTGGTGATCAGCAGGTCGGGGATGTCGCCGGTGGTCGGGGTGGCCGAGCCGGTGAAGGTCTGGTTGGCGGCCCCGGTCAGGGCCAGGGTCCCGGTCCCGCCGTCGAAGGTGCCGGCCACGGTCACGTTCCCGGCCGCGCCCAGGGTCCCGCCGTCGAGCGTGCCGTCGGTCAGGGTCAAGCTGCCGGCCACGGCCGGAGCTCCGGCCCCGATCGTGTGCGGGCCTCCGGTGACCACCAGGTCGTAGAACGTCTGGGTCCCACCCAGGGTGGTGCCGCTGCCCGCGAACACGACCAGGCTGGTGCCCGCGTCGAGCGTGCCGCTGGTCAGGATCCAGTCGTTCGTGGTCCGGATCGTGCCGACCAGGGACACCGTCCCGCCGGTCTTGGTGATCAGCAGGTCGGGGATGTCGCCGGTGGTCGGGGTGGCCGAGCCGGTGAAGGTCTGGTTGGCGGCCCCGGTCAGGGCCAGGGTCCCGGTCCCGCCGTCGAAGGTGGACAGGTAGACGACGTTGGCCTGCGCGGCAACCGTCCCCACGTCGATGCTCCCGTTGTCAAGGGTGACCAGGCCGGTTGCCGTGAGGGTGGTCCCCGCCGCAACCGTCTTCGATCCGCTGCCGTTGAAGTAGACGTCACCCAGGGTGTGGCTGCCGGTCACGGTGACGACCCCGCTGAGCACCACCTGGCTGGCGGGGGCTGTCGCGACCGTGCCGGTGACGTACGTCCAGGTTCCGGCGTTGAGGCGCAGGGTGCCGGCCAGGGTCACCGTGCTCGAGCTCGAGATCTGGATATTGGGCAGGTCACCGCTCGTCGTGGTGTGGTTGCCGGTGAAGGTCTGCGGTGAGGACCCGTCGATCAGGAGCGTGGCCGAGCCGCCGCCGGTGAAGCCCGACTGTGCGTCGATGGCGCCCCGGGCGGCCAGCGTCCCGCCATTGAGCGTGCCGCTGAACAGGTTCACGTACCCGTTCGCAGCCAGCGTCGAACCGATGGCGATGGTCACCGTGCCCCGGATCTCGACGTTATGGAGGGTGTGGGAGCCGGTGATCGTGCCACCGGTGAAGACGAGGGTCGTGCCGGTCGTGGTGAACGTGCCCGGGACCGATACGAACGTCCAGTTGTGGCTCGTCCGGAAGATGCCCGTTCCCGGGCCGGCGGGAGCCAGGGTCAGGTTGCCGGCCGGCTTGTTGATGACCAGGGCGGGCAGGTCGCCAACGGTGAGGGTCTGGTAGCTGGTCATCGTCTGGTTGCCCGCGCCGTTGAGTAGAAGAGTGGCGGTGCCCCCGGTGAAGCCAACCTGGACGTCCACGTCCGCCTGCGCGGCGAGCGTCCCACCATTCAGCACTCCGCTGAAGAGGTTGATGTAGCCCGTGGCCGTAACCGTGGTGCCGGCCGCGATCGTGATCGTCCCACCGCGGATCCGGACGCTGTCGAGGGTGTGGGAGCCGCTGATCGTGCCGCCGACGAAGACCATCGTGCTGCCGGTCGTGGTGAACGTGCCGGGCACCGAGACGTATGTCCAGTTGTGGCTCGTCCGCAGGATGCCGGTGTAACTCGGGCCGGCGGGAGCCAGGGTCAGGTTGCCGCTCGGCTTGTTGATGACCACGTTGGGCAGCTCACCCGCGGTGAGCGTGTGGTTGCCGCCGATGGTCTGGTTGCCCGTGCCGTTGATCAGCAGGGTGGCGGTGCCGCCGGTGGTGAACCCGGCCTGGACGTCCACGTCAGCACGGGCTTCGAGCGTGCCGCCGTTGACCGCCCCGCTGAACAGGCTGACATAGCCCGTGGCCGTAACCGTGGTGCCGGCCGCGATCGTGATCGTCCCACCGCGGATCCAGACGCTGTCGAGGGTGTGGGAGCCGGTGATCGTGCCGCCGACGAAGACCATCGTGCTGCCGGTGGTCGTGAACGTGCCGGGGACCGAGACGAAGGTCCAGTTATGGCTCGTGCGCAGGATGCCGGTGTAGCTCGGCCCGGCGGGGGCCAGGGTCAGGTTGCCGCTCGGCTTGTTGATGGTGACGTTGGGCAGATCGCCCACGGTCAGGGTGTGGTTGCCACCGACAGTCTGGTTGCCGGCGCCGTTGATGAGGAGGGTGGCGGTGCCACCAGTGAAGCCGGCCTGGACGTCGACGTCCGCACGGGCCTCGAGGGTCCCGGTGTTGACCACCCCGCTGAAGAGGTTGACATAGCCGGTCGCCGTGAGCGTGGTCGCGGCCGCGATGGTCACCGTCCCACCGCGGATCCAGACCCCCTCGAGGGTGTGGGAGCCGGTGATCGTGCCGCCCGCGAAGACGACCATGCTGCCGGTCGTGGTGAACGTGCCGGGGACCGCGGTGTAGGTCCAGTTGTGGGTCGTGCGCAGGGTGCCGGCCAGGGTCAGGTTGCCGCTCGGCTTGTTGATGACCAGGGCCGGCAGGTCGCCGCTGGTCGGGATGTGGAAGCCGGTCACGGTCTGGTTGCCCGCGCCGTCGAGGAGCAGGGTGCCGGTGGAGGCCCCGGTGAAGCCCGACTGGACGTCGACGTTGGCCTGGGCCTCGAGGGTGCCCAGGTTGACCGCCCCGCTGAACAGGTTCAGGTAGCCGCTCGCGGTCAGGGTGGTGCCGACCGCGATGCCGACCGTGCCCCGGATCTCGACCGTGGTCAGGGTGTGGCTGCCGCTGATCGTGCCGCCCGTGAACACGACCGTGCTGCCCGCGGTGGTGAACGTGCCGCCAACCGCGGTGAACGTCCAGTTGTGGCCGGTCCGCAGGGTGCCGGCCAGGGTCAGGTTGCCACTCGGCTTGTTGATGGCCAGCGGGGGGAGGTCCCCGACCAGGGTGGTGTGGAAGCCGGTCACCGTCTGGTTGCCGGCCCCGTTCAGGAGCAGGGTCGCGGTGCTCGTCGTGCTGATCGCGGTGAGCTGGATGTCGACCGTGCCCTGGGCGGCCAGGGTGCCGGTCGCGATCGCGCCGCTCACGAAGTTCAGGTAGGTGCCCACGTTGAGGGTCGTGCCGGCCGCGATGGTCACCGTCCCGCCCCGGATGTCGACGTTGGCCAGGGTGTGGCTGCCGGTCACCGTGCCGCTCGTGAACACGACCGTGGCCCCGGTCGTGGTGAACGTGCCGCCGACCGCGCTGAACGTCCAGTTGTGGCTCGTCCGGATGATGCCCGTGCCCGGCCCGGCGGGGGCCAGGGTCAGGTTGCCGGCCGGCTTGTTGATGACGACCACCGGCAGGTCGCCGACCAGGGCGGTGTGGTAGCTGGTCAGGGTCTGGTTGGCCGACCCGGTGAGGAGCAGGGTGGCCGTCCCGCCGGTCGTGAACCCGACCTGGACGTCGACGTTGCCCTGGGCGGCCAGGGTGCCCGTCGCGGCGGCCTGGTTGAGGGCCCCGCTGAACAGGTTCAGGGACCCGGTCGCGGTCAGGGTGGTGCCCGCCGCCAGGGTGACCGTGCCCCGGATGTCGACCCCCTCGAGGGTGTGGGAGCCGGTGATCGTGCCGCCCGCGAAGACGACCGTGCTGCCGGTCGTGGTGAACGTGCCGGGGACCGCGGTGAAGGTCCAGTTGTGGGTCGTGCGCAGGGTGCCGGCCAGGGTCAGGTTGCCGCTCGGCTTGTTGATGACCAGGGCCGGCAGGTCGCCGCTGGTCGGGATGTGGAAGCCGGTCACGGTCTGGTTGCCCGCCCCGTCGAGGAGCAGGGTGCCGGTGGAGGCCCCGGTGAAGCCCGACTGGACGTCGACGTTGGCCTGGGCCTCGAGGGTGCCCAGGTTGACCGCCCCGCTGAACAGGTTCAGGTAGCCGCTCGCGGTCAGGGTGGTGCCGACCGCGATGCCGACCGTGCCCCGGATCTCGACCGTGGTCAGGGTGTGGCTGCCGCTGATCGTGCCGCCTGTGAACACGACCGTGCTGCCCGCGGTGGTGAACGTGCCGCCAACCGCGGTGAACGTCCAGTTGTGGCCGGTCCGCAGGGTGCCGGCCAGGGTCAGGTTGCCACTCGGCTTGTTGATGGCCAGCGGGGGGAGGTCCCCGACCAGGGTGGTGTGGAAGCCGGTCACCGTCTGGTTGCCGGCCCCGTTCAGGAGCAGGGTCGCGGTGCTCGTCGTGCTGATCGCGGTGAGCTGGATGTCGACCGTGCCCTGGGCGGCCAGGGTGCCGGTCGCGATCGCGCCGCTCACGAAGTTCAGGTAGGTGCCCACGTTGAGGGTCGTGCCGGCCGCGATGGTCACCGTCCCGCCCCGGATGTCGACGTTGGCCAGGGTGTGGCTGCCGGTCACCGTGCCGCTCGTGAACACGACCGTGGCCCCGGTCGTGGTGAACGTGCCGCCGACCGCGCTGAACGTCCAGTTGTGGCTCGTCCGGATGATGCCCGTGCCCGGCCCGGCGGGGGCCAGGGTCAGGTTGCCGGCCGGCTTGTTGATGACGACCACCGGCAGGTCGCCGACCAGGGCGGTGTGGTAGCTGGTCAGGGTCTGGTTGGCCGACCCGGTGAGGAGCAGGGTGGCCGTCCCGCCGGTCGTGAACCCGACCTGGACGTCGACGTTGCCCTGGGCGGCCAGGGTGCCCGTCGCGGCGGCCTGGTTGAGGGCCCCGCTGAACAGGTTCAGGGACCCGGTCGCGGTCAGGGTGGTGCCCGCCGCCAGGGTGACCGTGCCCCGGATGTCGACCCCCTCGAGGGTGTGGGAGCCGGTGATCGTGCCGCCCGCGAAGACGACCACGCTGCCGGCGGTGGAGAACGTGCCGGGGACCGCGGTGAAGGTCCAGTTGTGGGTCGTGCGCAGGGTGCCGGCCAGGGTCAGGTTGCCGCTCGGCTTGTTGATGACCAGGGCCGGCAGGTCGCCGCTGGTCGGGATGTGGAAGCCGGTCACGGTCTGGTTGCCCGCCCCGTCGAGGAGCAGGGTGCCGGTGGAGGCCCCGGTGAAGCCCGACTGGACGTCGACGTTGGCCTGGGCCTCGAGGGTGCCCAGGTTGACCGCCCCGCTGAACAGGTTCAGGTAGCCGCTCGCGGTCAGGGTGGTGCCGACCGCGATGCCGACCGTGCCCCGGATCTCGACCGTGGTCAGGGTGTGGCTGCCGCTGATCGTGCCGCCCGTGAACACGACCGTGCTGCCCGCGGTGGTGAACGTGCCGCCAACCGCGGTGAACGTCCAGTTGTGGCCGGTCCGCAGGGTGCCGGCCAGGGTCAGGTTGCCACTCGGCTTGTTGATGGCCAGCGGGGGGAGGTCCCCGACCAGGGTGGTGTGGAAGCCGGTCACCGTCTGGTTGCCGGCCCCGTTCAGGAGCAGGGTCGCGGTGCTCGTCGTGCTGATCGCGGTGAGCTGGATGTCGACCGTGCCCTGGGCGGCCAGGGTGCCGGTCGCGATCGCGCCGCTCACGAAGTTCAGGTAGGTGCCCACGTTGAGGGTCGTGCCGGCCGCGATGGTCACCGTCCCGCCCCGGATGTCGACGTTGGCCAGGGTGTGGCTGCCGGTCACCGTGCCGCTCGTGAACACGACCGTGGCCCCGGTCGTGGTGAACGTGCCGCCGACCGCGCTGAACGTCCAGTTGTGGCTCGTCCGGATGATGCCCGTGCCCGGCCCGGCGGGGGCCAGGGTCAGGTTGCCGGCCGGCTTGTTGATGACGACCACCGGCAGGTCGCCGACCAGGGCGGTGTGGTAGCTGGTCAGGGTCTGGTTGGCCGACCCGGTGAGGAGCAGGGTGGCCGTCCCGCCGGTCGTGAACCCGACCTGGACGTCGACGTTGCCCTGGGCGGCCAGGGTGCCCGTCGCGGCGGCCTGGTTGAGGGCCCCGCTGAACAGGTTCAGGGACCCGGTCGCGGTCAGGGTGGTGCCCGCCGCCAGGGTGACCGTGCCCCGGATGTCGACCCCCTCGAGGGTGTGGGAGCCGGTGATCGTGCCGCCCGCGAAGACGACCGTGCTGCCGGTCGTGGTGAACGTGCCGGGGACCGCGGTGAAGGTCCAGTTGTGGGTCGTGCGCAGGGTGCCGGCCAGGGTCAGGTTGCCGCTCGGCTTGTTGATGACCAGGGCCGGCAGGTCGCCGCTGGTCGGGATGTGGAAGCCGGTCACGGTCTGGTTGCCCGCGCCGTCGAGGAGCAGGGACACGCTACTCGACGTCGTGAAGGTGGACGCCACGGTCACGTCGCCACGCGCGTCGAGCGTGCCGGTGTTCACTGCGCCGTTGGCCAGGGTCAGCGTCCCCAGGGCAACCAGGGTGTCGCCGGCCGCGACCGTCTTCGTTCCCGACAGGAACGAGAGGTTGTTCAGGGTGAGGCTGGTGACGACGTCGATCGTGGCGTTGTTCGTCGAGAACGCGACCGTCCCGTTGTTGTGGGCGAAGGAACCGCCGGAGATCGTGAAGGCATTGGGGACGGTGAGGATCCCGCTCGTACTGGTGAACGACCCGGCGGTCTGGGTGAAGACGCCGTTCGTGATCGTGATCGCCAGGTCGCCGCCCACGAAGGCTCCCGCGCCCTGGATGAAGCCGGCGGTTCCCACGCTCACGGTGCGCCCCGCGGCCTGGGTAATGGTCCCCGTGTACCCGGCGTTGATCGAGATGCCCTGCACCGAGATGTTCGCGTCGATCGAGACATCGCCCGTGTTGGTGGCATCGAACTGGGCCGTGTCTCCCGCGCCGGGGAGCAGATCGCCAGACCAGTTGGCCGCGCTCGACCACAGCCCGTTGCCCGCTCCCCCGTCCCACGTGCGCACGGCACCGCGCACGAGCGAAGGCCAGGCGGCGCCAAGAACGACGGCCACCACGAGAAGCGCCGGAACGCCGAACCGGGCGAGCGTCAGCACGGCTCGCCCCGGGCGCGGCTTTACCGTGCCGGGATACCCTCGATTACGAATGAATGGCACTCCACCTGGTCGGTTGCCCCCGCTGGACACGGATCTCCTCCACTTCCGCCTTGCGGCGGATGACCCAGCGCCTCAGCGAATATCACCAGAGGGCTCCGAAGGGCACCATGGGCCCTTCAGCGGTACGTCCTAGTACTCCGCGCCGTATCGGATTCCGAAAAACCTAGGAAATCGCTGCTGCCGCGCGAAGCTGCGCGACCTCGTCGTCGCCGAATCCAGCCTCCCGGAGGATCTCGTCGGTATGTTCCCCGAGGAGCGGCGGAGGTCGATCGATGCCCAACCGGGCTCCCTCGACTCGAATGGGCGATGCCGGCATTGGAATGCCCTCCAGGGTCGTGATCCATGCCGGATCGAGCGCGCGCATGGCCTCGACCGCCTCCCCCACGTCGTGCACCGGGCCGCCCGGAATATCGGCTTCGATCATCGCCGCCACCAGTTCCGCCCGCTCCCACCCGGCGACGAGCGGCTCCACGGCGGCCAGAACGGCATCGCGGTGCGTGATCCGCCCGGTATTCGTCGCCCATTCAGAAGGCGCCTCCATCCCGAGCAGCGTGCACAGCCGCGCGAACTGCCCGTCATTCCCCACCGCGACCACGACGTGGCCGTCGCGCGTGGCGAAGACCTGGTACGGGACGATGTCCGGGTGCCCGGTGCCCCAGCGGCGAGGCTCCTGCCCGGTGGCGAGGTAGTACCCAAGGATATTGGTGAGTCCGGCGGTTGCAGCCTCCACCAAGCTGACCGATGTGTGGGCGCCGGCACCCGCTGAGCGTTCCCGGGCCAGCAGCGCGGCCAACGCCGCCACGGCGGCCTCGAGTCCCGCGAGCAGGTCCAGCAACCCCACCCCGATCTTGATCGGTCCCCCGCCCGGCTCGCCGGTGACCGCCATCTGGCCGCTCCACGCCTGGGCGACGAGATCGTACGCGGGTCGCTCGGCCATCGGTCCGGTTCCGGGGAAGCCGCCCACTACCGAGACCACGAGCCCGGGGTGTTGCGCCTTCAACCGCTCGGGACCCGATGCCCAGCCGCTCGGCCACCGAGGGCAGGTAGTTGTGCATGAGCAGGTCGGCCCGGTCGGCCAGGCGGTCCAGGACCTCGCGCCCCGCATCGGTCTTCAGGTTGACCACGATGCTGCGCTTGTTGCGGTTCACCGCCGCGAAGTACGCACTGCGCCGATCGGCCGGATCACCCCAGAAGGGCGGGCCCCAGCCACGCGTCTCGTCGCCGTCGGGCGGCTCCAGCTTCCAGACCGTGGCCCCCAGGTCGGCGAGCAGCATGGTCGCGTGGGGCCCGGCGAAGACCCGCGACACGTCGAGGACCGTGAGCCCATCCAGCAGTCGGGGCGTTGGCGAGGTCATCGGGCGGCTACTGCGACGCCGGAAGACGGGCGAGCACCTTGGCCTCGAGGTCCAGGATCTGGTGCTCGAGCCCCTCGACCCGACGCAGGATCTCGGTGTTGCCTTTGAGGAGCCGCTCGTTCTGCTCCTCCTCGACATCGGTTTCCGAAGCGGCGTGCTCCAGCGTCATCCGGTCGCGGTTGGCCTGGCGGTTGCCGGCCAGAAGGATGAGCGGAGCGGCGTAGGCAGCCTGGGTGGAGAACGCCAGGTTCAGGAGGATGAACGGGTACGGGTCAAAGTTGAAGAACAGGTAGACGTTGCCCGTCACCCAGATGACCACGATGACGGTCTGAATACCGATGAACTTCCAGCTGCCGATGAACGCGGTCACGCGATCGGCAACGCGGGCTCCGAATGGGGCGTCGTCCAGGTGCGCGACGTTGACCGGATGCTGGTGGTGACCTGGCATCGCGGCCAGTGGGACCGAGTGCATGGTGATCGACCTCCGGAGGTGGGGCAACAAGGCTAGCGCCCCGAAGGCATCACGCGCGGGCACTCTCCTGTGGGGGTGGGGCAGGTGTCGAGGTACCGGGTCCCTCGTACAGGCCCAGCTTCGCGACGGCGCGCTGGACCCAGGCCGGGGCCCACCAGTTCAGGCGACCCATGACCCGCATGAAGGCGGGCACCAGCACGCCTCGCACGATCGTGGCGTCGATGAGCACGGCCAGGGCCATCGAGAACCCGATCGCCTTGAGGAACAGAACGTCGGACAGGGCGAAGGCCGAGAAGACGACGACCATGACCAGCGCCGCGCCGGTGATGATCCCGCCCGTGATCCCGATCCCCTCGGCCACGGCCTGGGTGTTGTTACTGGTGGCGATCCAGCGCTCGCGGATGCGCGACAAGAGCAGGACCTCGTAGTCCATGGACAGCCCGAACAGGATGGCGAACATGAGGATCGGCAGCCATGCGCCCAACGAGCCGGTGGCCTCGAAACCCAGCAGGCCGGACAGGTGGCCCTCCTGGAAGATCCACACCAGGGCGCCGAAGCTGGCGGTGATCGAGACGAGGCTCATCAGGACGGCCTTGACCGGCAGGAAGACCGATCCAAAGGTCAGGAACAGGACGACCAGGGTGACGGCGATGACGATGGCGACGGCCACCGGCACGCTGGCCCGGAAGCTGTCCATGAAGTCGGCGGAGCGGGCCGCCAGCCCGGTGACGCCGACGGTGGATCCGGTTGGATCGGGAACGTCGCGGACCTCGGCCACCAGCTCGCGGCCGGCATCGGTGTCCGGCAGGCGCGTGGAGAAGATCGTGACCTTGGCCGTGTCGCCGGCGACGGTCTGGGCCACCCAGTCGGCGAGGCCCGGCGGCCACGAGGCCTGCGGCGCGGACAGGATGGCCAGGTACTGGTCGGTCGGGATCCCGGGCGGTGGGACAAGCACGGATTCGACGTCTTGGATGTCGGGCAGCGCGCTGACCTCGTCCACGTAGGCCTGCAGGTCGGTCAGGCGGTCGGGCGTCAGCTCGCCGGCGGTCAGGTCCGCAACCTCGCCGTAGGTGACCGCCGCGATCATCGGATCGGTGTCGCCGCCCGGGAAGTCGTCGCGCAGGATGAGGAACCCCTCCTTGGCCGGCGTGTCAGGCAGGTCCTCGAGGTTGCCGCCGGTGGACAGCTGGATGCGCAGGAACGGCGTTCCCGCCAGAAGAAGGATGAGGAGGATCGGTCCACCGATGAGCAGTGGTCGGCGCATGACCCGCGCCGCGACGCGGGACCAGAACCCGTGGCCACGGCGACGGTCGGCCTCCACCGGATCGACTTCGACGAAGCGGATGGCCTTCGGGACCGGGACGCGCCACTTGTTCACCCGGTGGCCGAGCATGGACAGCAGCGACGGCAGCACGGTGAGGCCGAACAGGAGGGTGGCCACGACGACCACCACGCCACCGATGCCCATCGAGCGCAGGGCGTCGGCCTCGAACACGGTCAACGCGCCCAGGCCGATGGCCACCGCCACGCCGGACACCGCCACCGCCTTGCCGACCGTGGCCATGGTCCGCTCCACCGCCACGTCGACCGGGTGGTGGAGCAGCTCCTCGCGGAAGCGGCTGACGAGGAACAGCGAGTAGTCGATGGCCAGGGCCAGGCCGATCATGGTCGCCAGGTTGGTAACGAAGATCGACATGTCGAGCTGATTGGCCAAGAGGCTGATCGCGCCGAACGTGGCCAGCAGGGACATGCCGGCGATCAAGAGGGGCAGCCCCGCCCCGACCACCGTCCCGAACACGACCAGCAGGATGACCGCGGCGATGGGGAGGCTGATGATCTCGGCCTGCTTGAGGTCCTCCTCGATCACGCCGTTGAACTCGTCGTACACGACCGGCACGCCGGTGACCCAGGTCTCCACGCCGTCCGGCCGCTCGACCAGGGCGACCAGGCGTTGCGAGTCGGCCACCGCCTCCTCGTCCGGTGAGTTCAGGCGGACCAGGGCGAAGGTCGTCGTCCCATCGGTCGAGAGGAAGCGCGGGTCCCCGGTGTCGGCGTAGGTCGTGATCCCATCCACCGCCGGGTCGTCGGCGAGGGGCGCCACCGCGTCGTCCACCACCTGGGCGAATTCGTCCGAGGCGGCGTCGCCGGCCGGGTCGCGCAGGATCACGAAGATGGCGGTCGCCTGCACGCCGAACCGGTCGGCGAGGAGCTCCTCGGTGGCCTTGGACTCCGATCCGGCGATCTGCCAGCCGCCCTGCGACAGCTCTCCCCCGGCCTGGTTGGACCAGATCGTCAGACCGATGACGATGGCCAGCCCAATGGGCGGGATCCAGCGCCGGAAGCGATAGTCGAAGCGACCGAGGGCGGCGAACACGAGGCGCACTCTAGCCGAGGATTCGAAAGCACGCCGAATGGGCCGATTTCGCCTCGCCCGCGGATATCATCGGCCCCGCATGCGTGAGCAGGGCCCGACATGACGACCCTGGCGCCCACCACCTGGTGGCGTGGCCTCGGTGGCCTGACCCGGTCAGGAAGCCCGGTCGAAGGGCTGTCGTGGGCGCTCTACGACTTCGCCAACACGATCTTCTCGTTCGCGATCGTCAGTTTCGCGATGGGCCCGTGGACCGTCCGCGCCCTGGGCGAGGCCAACGGGACGTTGGCCTTCACGGTGGCGGGGAGCATCTCGGTGCTCCTCAACGCCATCGTCTCGCCGGCCCTGGGCGCCATGAGCGACCGGACCGGCGGGCGCAAGCGCTACCTGCTCGTCTTCACGGTCATGTGCGTGGTACCCACCGCGGTCATCGGCTTCATGAACATCTGGCTGGGCCTGGTGGCCTTCGCCATCGCGAACTTCGCCTACCAGGCGGCGCTCATCTACTACGACGCGATGCTGCCCGACGTCGCCCGGCCCGAGAAGCGCGGGCGCCTGTCAGGGGTCGGGGTTGCGCTGGGCTACCTGGGCACGATCGTGTCGGGGCTCCTGCTGCGCTTCACGACCGATGACGCGGGGCTGACCACCGCCTTCAGCTTCGTGCTGGTGGCCTCCCTGTTCGCGATCTTCGCCATCCCCCTGTTTGCCCTGGTCCACGAGCTGCCGAAGCGCGGGGAGCCGTTCCAGGCCCGGGAAATCGCCGGCTCGTGGCGGCAGCTGGGGATCACGTGGCAGCACGCCGGGGAGCGGCCCGGCCTCCGTCGCTTCATCGTGGGCCGCTTCTTCTACTCCGATGGCGTGAACACCGCCATCGCGGTGATGGGCATCTTCACGATCAACGCGGTGGGATTCACCGAGGGCGAGGCGCTGTACGTGCTCATCGGTCTGACGGTCGTGGCCGTCATCGCCTCCTTCGGCTGGGGCTACCTGGCCGATCGGTGGGGCCCCAAACGGACGCTGCTGGTGGTGCTCCTCTCCTGGGTGGTGGGGTTGCTGATCATCGGTCTGGTGCCCAACAAGGGAGTCTTCCTGATCGCGGGGGCCATCCTGGGCTCCGGTCTGGGCGGGACCGCCGTCACCGATCGGCTCCTCCTGCTGCGCCTGACGCCGCCCGCCCAGGTGGGCGAGATGTTCGGCCTCTTCGGCCTGGCCGGGAAGTTCAGTGCGGTCATCGGACCCATCGTGTTTGGCACCATCGTGTTCCTCCTCGTGGACTCCGTTGGCACGGTGGCCTACCAGATCGCGATCCTGTCCCTGTTGGGGCTGATGGTCCTGGGCTGGTGGATCGTGCGCGGCGTGCCGGAGCCTCCGCCGAATCCCGATGAGGAGGCCCAGGCCGCTCACCCACGAGTCGATCCTGGCGCCGACCCAGCTGCGATATGACCCTGGTCGTCGCGCACCGCGGGGCGTCGGCCCAGGCCCCCGAGAACACCCTCGAGGCGTTCCGCCTGGCGGTGGCTGCCGGCGCGGATGCGATCGAGCTCGACGTTCACCTCACCTCCGACGGGGAGCTGGCCGTCGTCCACGACGCCAGCCTGGATCGGACGACTGATCGGACCACGACCGTGGCCACCGCGACCATGGCCGACCTCCGAACCGCTGACGCGGGCTGGGCTTTTGCGGGGCCGAACGGCGACTACCCGTTCCGGGGAACGGGGCTGACCGTCCCGACCCTGCGCGAGGTCCTGGCCTGGCTGCCCGCTGGGGTGGGGCTTGCGGTCGAGATCAAGGCGGAAGGGGCGGCGGACGCGGTGGTGGAGGCCCTGGCCGGATCGGCGGTTCGCGGCGCGGGGCAGGTCACGGTCATGAGCTTCCAGGAAGCGGCCATCGACCGGGTGCGCCAGCTCGCCCCGGACCTGCCGACCGGGTTCCTGCTGGTGCCCGGTGACATCTTCGAGCGCGGCCTGAGATGGGTCGTGGAGCACGGGCATGCGGCGGTGTTCCCGTTCGACACCGACCTGGGCGAGGATCCCATGGCCAACGTCGCGCTGGCGAAGTCGCTGAACGCGCTGGTGGGGACCTACGTCGTCAACGAGACGGAGCGGATGCAGCACCTGGCCGCCGCCGGCCTGTGGGGATTCGTTACCGATGTGCCCGACGTGGGACGGGCGGCCCTGGGGCCGCCCGCCGCGGCAATGGACGCCGGAGCGGCGGGCTAGCCCGCCGCCGAGCCCACGAGGTCGCCGAGGGCTGCCTTGGCCGCCTCCGCGTTGTCGACACCGAACAGGATCCCCACCTTGCCGTCCTGCATCCCGATGGGCGCGATGGCCTCGATGTTCACGCCCGCGTCGCCCAGCCGGCGAGCAGCGTCGGCGAAGGTGCCCGGCTTGTTTTCGAGCCACGCCGCGGCGACGGCGGCCTCACGGAAGGACGCGCCCACGCCCTCCAGCGCGGCTCGCGCCGCGTCGTCGTCATTGACCTGGATCGCGATCGTGCCGGCGTCTCCCCAGGTCGCGCCTCCGGCAGTGGTGACGTTCACGCCTTTCTGGGCGATCGCGTCCAGGATGGTCGCCAACTCGCCGGGCTTGTTGGTGGGGGCGATGATGAACAGGTGCATGGAGTGCCTCCTTCGTCACGATTGCAATCTCGCGTTGCACCCAGCCTACGCCCCGATCGCAAGGGATGGTTCACGGACACATGACAGACCGATGAAAGACCGATGACCGAGGACCGCGATTCGTGGCCGCGGCTGGCGTTTGGGATGACCGCCGGCGATCGGCCGTGGCTTCCGCGCCTCGCCGCCGAGCTCGAGGCGCTCGGGTTCGACGAGCTGTGGGCCAACGACGTGCCCGGGAAGTCGGGGCTGCGGACCCTTGCGGCGGCCGCCACCGGCACGTCCAACCTCCGCCTGGCGGTGGGAGCGCTGGCCCTGAGCGGGACGACGCCTCGTGGCCTCGCAGACGCCGTGGTCAAGGCGGGGATCGCGCCAGACCGCCTGACCGTGGGGGTGGGAAGCGGGTCGAGTCGATCCCTGGCCATGGTGGAAGCGGGCATCGCGGAGCTGCGAGGGCTCATCCCGGGCTTTGCGATCGGCCTGGCCGCGGTGGGGCCCAAGATGGCGGCCCTCGGCGGCCGGGTGGCCGACGTGGTGCTGCTGAACTGGACCGGCGCGCGCCTCGCCGTCGAGCGCCGCCGGGAGATCGCGGAGCAAGCGGACGCCGTCGGCCGCGCAGCCCCTCGGGTGGCGGCCTATGTCCGGGTCACGATCGGCGGCGAAGGGCGCCTCACCGCGGAGCAGGCCCGCTACCACGGCTACGGCGGGACCTACCAGTCCGTCATCGAGGAGCAGGAAACGCGGCGGAGAAGGTCCGGTGGGCATCGCGGTGAACCGCGCAGAAGACGTCCCGCTGGCGCTGGATCCGTATCGGTCTGCGCTCGACACGGTCGTGGTCCGCGCCCTGCCCAGCGAGGACAGCCTCGATGGCTGGCTCGAGGTCGCGCGGGCCGCTACGCTTCGGCCATGACCTACAGCATCGTCGCCCGCGATCCGGAAACCGGCCGCTTCGGGGTGGCCGTCCAGTCGCACTATCTCGGAGTCGGTCCGGTCGTGCCGTGGCTGGAGGCCGGCGTTGGCGCGATCGCGACCCAGGCCCAGGTGGACATCTCGTACGGGCCCATCGGTCTCGAGCTCCTCCGCAACGGGCGAGCCGCGGACCGGGTCGTTGCAGCGCTGCTGGCCAGCGACCAGACGCCCGGGGTTCGCCAGGTCGGTGTCGTGGACGCGCACGGCAATGCGGCGGCGTACACCGGGGCGGACACGATCCCTGCCGCGGGCCACCTGGTTCGTGACGGCTTCACCGTCCAGGGCAACCTCCTCGAACGCGACACCTGCTGGCCAGCCATGGCAGCCGCCTACGAGGCCGGCCTGGCGGACGGGCTCCCGTTCAGCGAGCGCCTGCTGCAGGCGCTCGAGGCGGCCGAGCGGGAAGGGGGCGATGTCCGCGGCAAGCAGAGCGCGGCGATCGTGATCGTGGAGGCGACCGTCCAGCCCGTTCCGTGGCGGGGCCGCGTCCTCGACGCGCGGGTGGACGACCATCCCGACCCCGTCCCCGAGCTCCGTCGGGTGGTCAACCTGTACGAGAGCTACGCCCTGGTCGAGACCGAGGACGAATCAACCGATGCCGAGCGCTACGCCGAGGCGCGCCGACGCGCGCCGGACGCCTACGAGCTCGTGTTCTGGGTGGGCCTCGAATACGCCAAGAAGGGCGACCTCGACGCCGGGCGGCGTGAGCTGGCGATTGCGTTCACAGCGGATCCTCGCTGGCGGACGACCCTCCAGCACCTGGCCGATGCCAAGGTCGACGGCGTGACCCCCGAGCTGGTGGCGGCGCTCCTCGAGTAGCGGCGGCTACCAGTTGGTGGCGGTCGTCGCCACGTGCTCGCCGACCGATTCCAGCCACCGCTCGGCGTCGATCGCGGCCTTGCAGCCCTCACCGGCAGCGGTGACCGCCTGGCGGTACCGATGGTCGTGGACGTCGCCGGCCACGAAGACACCCTCGATGTTCGTGCTCGTGTCGCCCGGACCCCGGCCGGCCACCTCGCAGTAACCGCGCGCGTCGAGGTCGAGCTGACCCACGAACAGGTCGGTGTTCGGCTTGTAGCCAATCGCGATGAACAGCCCCTGGGCGTCCATCGTCTCCTCGGCACCCGAGGCGGTGTCGCGGACCCGGAGCTGCTGGACGGTCGTGTCGCCCATGACCTCGGCCACTTCCCGGTTCCACTGGACATCGATCTTGGGATGGGTGAACGCGCGGTCCTGCATGATCTTCGAGCCGCGGAACTCGTCGCGGCGGACGAGCATGGTCACCTTGTTCGCGAACTTGGTGAGGAACAGCGCTTCCTCGAGGGCCGTGTCCCCACCGCCGACCACGGCCACGTCACGGTCGCGGAAGAAGAACCCGTCACAGGTCGCGCAGGCCGACACGCCGCGACCGCGGAACTGCTCCTCGCTGTCCAGGCCCAGCCACAGGGCGCTGGCCCCGGTGGCCACGATGACCGCATCGGCGAGGTACTGGGTGTCGCGAACCCACAGCTTGAAGGGACGCTCGGAGAAGTCGACCTGGGTCACGTCCTCTTCGATGAGGTGCGCGCCAAAGCGCTCGGCCTGGCTCCGGAACAGGTCCATGAGCTCCGGCCCGAGGATGCCCTGCGGGAATCCGGGGTAGTTCTCAACGTCGGAGGTGATCATCAGCTGGCCCAGCGGCGCGTTGCCCGCGAAGACGAGCGGCGCGAGATTGGCGCGGGCGGCGTACAACGCAGCGGTCAGACCGGCGGGGCCCGAACCGATGATCGCGAGCTTGGGGTGGTTGAGGTCCACCGCCGGCGTTTGGCCGTTGGTGGGAGTGGCAGTTGTGGTCATGGTCCTCGGGTCGCAGTCTAGCCGCGCGTCCGGCGCGCGGAACCGTCCTCAGGCTATCAGTATTTGCGCAAACACGCAAGTCCTTGCACGCCCGCCATCGGTATCAGGCGGCGCATCGGTACACTCGAAGGCACCGATGACCCAGGGCGCCGCTGCCATCCCCCTCCGCCGAGCCACGACCACGGTCGACATCGGTGGCGTGCTCGTCGGTTCGGGGCACCCCATCGTCGTCCAGTCGATGACCAACACCGACACCGCGGACGCCGATGCGACCGCCATCCAGGTCGCCCAGCTGGCCCACGCGGGCTCCGAGCTGGTGCGGATCACGGTCAACACCGATGCCGCCGCCCAGGCGGTGCCCGTCATCCGGGACAAGCTCGACAAGCTGGGGGTCGGCGTCCCGATCATCGGGGACTTCCACTACAACGGGCACCTGCTGCTGACCAAGTACCCCGACTGCGCGGCAGCCCTGGCCAAGTACCGGATCAACCCGGGGAACGTGGGGACCAAGCGCCACGACGAGCAGTTCCGCCAGATCGTCGAGGTGGCCATCGCCAACGGCAAGCCGGTCCGGATCGGCGTCAACTGGGGCTCGCTCGACCAGCAGCTCCTGACCGAGCTGATGGATGCCAACGCCGCCAGCCCCGAGCCGCGCGACAGCCGCGACGTGATGATCGAGGCCATGCTCGAGTCGGCGCTGCGCTCCGCCACCCTGGCCGAGGAGACCGGCCTGGGCCATGACCGGATCATCATCAGCGCCAAGGTCAGCGGGGTGCCGGACCTGGTCGAGATCTATCGACTCCTCGCCGCGCGGTGCGACTACCCGCTCCACCTCGGCCTGACCGAGGCCGGCATGGGCGCCAAGGGGATCATCGGTTCAACGGCCGGGCTGGCCATCCTTCTCGAGGAGGGCATCGGCGACACGATCCGAGTCAGCCTCACCCCCGCGCCGGGCGGCGATCGGACCGAGGAGGTGCAGGTCGCCCAGCAGGTCCTCCAGTCGCTCGGCATCCGCTCGTTCGTGCCCCAGGTGTCCGCCTGCCCCGGCTGCGGACGCACGACCTCGACCTTCTTCCAGGAGATGGCCCGCGACATCCAGGCCCACCTGCGCGAGCAGATGCCCATCTGGGCCGAGGCTCATCCCGGCGTCGAGGACCTGCGGGTCGCGGTGATGGGCTGCGTGGTCAACGGCCCGGGCGAGAGCCGCCACGCCGACATCGGGATCAGCCTGCCGGGGACGTTCGAGGAGCCGGTCGCTCCGGTCTACGTGGACGGCGCCCTGCGCACGACCCTGCGGGGCGACGACATCGTGCCCCGCTTCCTCCAGATCCTCGACGAGTACGTCGCCGCGCGCTATCCCGGGGTCGCCGCCTCGGCCTAGCGAGTCAACCTAGAGGCAGATCGAGATCGCGGCCGGCTTGCTCAGGTTCGTCCCGGCCACGACCGCCTGGCCGTTGGACGAGTCGCCGGTGATCGAAACCGCCGTCCCGTCGGTCTGGACGTCGATCTGGGTGATCATGTTCGTCTCGCCGTCCTCGGGCACACCGTTGGGCAGCTCGTCGGAGATGACGACCGGCACGTCGTCCACGAGCACTTCGAACGGGACTTCCACGGCGTAGTGGACGATGACCGCCGTGCACGAGTCCGCGGTCTCGCTGTCGGGACTGCTGGCCAGGGGCGCGCCGCCGGAGTAGGTCACCGTGTGGGGTGCGTTCGGATCGCGGTTCACGAGCAGCACGTACAGCACGTAGTCGGTATTGCCGCCGCCACCGCCTCCCTCGTCTCCCCCGCCCCCGCAGGCTGTCATGAGCAGCGTCAGGGCGGTGAGCACCGCCACGATACGAATCCGGTCCGAGACGCGCGGGGCGAGCGGGGGACGCATCGGAAGTCTTCTCCTGTGGGCGGCGCCTGGACGGCCGTCACTGCGGCGCATCGTACTCACTGCATTCCCCAATAGCGAGGGGTATGTCGTGCGCCGCTAGGGACCCGTGCCGGTGGTGGTCATGAGCGTCCAGAAGGCCAGCGCCACGAACAGGATGATGAGCGCGGCCAGGGCCATGGGGAACAGGCCGGTCGTGATGTTCTGGCCGCGGCGCGCGGACTCAGCGGGCGCCGCCGGGACGGACAGGGAGGCGTCCACGATCGCAGGGACGGCCACGTCATCGGTCGTGGCCGGGAGGTTGGGCTCCGTGGTCACCGCTGGTTCCTCCGATCAGTGCTCACCCAGCACCTCGTGCAGCTGGGCCTCGAGTTCCTCGGCCGTGTACGGCCCGATCTGTCGACTGGCCACGATCCCATCGGGACCGATGATCCAGCTCTCCGGTGGCCCGTACACGCCATATGCCTGGGCCACGACCTCCCCGGGGTCCATGGCCATGGGCCAGGTGGCCGCCATCTGGTCGGCGAAGGCCCGGGCCGCCTCGGAGCGGTCACGGTACACGATACCGATCACGACCAGCCCCGCGTCGGCATGCGCGTCCAGCGCTCCCTGGAGGACGGGGAACTCCTCGACGCAGGGCACGCACCACGACGCCCAGAAGTTCACGAGCACCGGCTGCCCCGCGTAGTCCGAGAGGCGGACCGGGTTGCCCTCGAGGTCGGCCAGCGCGAACTCCGGCGCGCGGTCGCCGACTCGCAACGCGGGCGTGAGCATGCCGGTGCTGGCAGCCCAGCCCACGGCCACGAGAAGCACGAGGGCAATCGGGAGCGCCGCCGCCACGGCGAGCCACCAACGGGGCAGGCGGGCGAGATCGATACGGCGGATGCGCGGAGACCTCAGTGGTGCGATGCGCTCTCGTCATGCGAGCCCTGCTCGGTATCGCGCCACTCCCGGCCGGCCACGCGGACCGAGAGGATGGCGGCCAGCACGATGAATCCAAGGCCCGGCAGGAAGAACCACCAGGCCACCGCCTGGTCCTCGGGCTTGAACGCCAGGCCGGCCGCGAGGAGCGCGCCGCCGCTGGCCCACGCGATGGGCAGCCAGCTTCCCGGCGGGACGTGGACGCCGGGCGGCGGATGGAGCGCTCCGCGTTCCTTGCCGCGGCCGGCGAGGGCCACGACCACGGCGACCCCCACCACGGCGACCCCGAGCAGGGCGAGTCCGAGGATCTGATCGGTCATCGGTTCATCGGTTCATCGGTTCATCGGAGGAAGTACAGGGTCGTGAACAGGGCGATCCACACCACGTCGACGAAGTGCCAGTAGTAGCTCACGGCCTCCACCGCGACGTGGTTCTTGGCCGAGAACTGGCCGCCGACCGCACGCGAGGCCAGGATGGTCAGTCCCACGACGCCGCCGAACACGTGCGCCCCGTGGAACCCGGTCAAGGTGTAGAACACCGTCCCGAACACCCCATCGCTGATCCCGAAGCCCAGCTGGGTGTAGTCATACGCCTGGCCGGCCAGGAAGAGCGCGCCCAGCAGCAGGGTCACGATCAACCAGAAGCGGAGGCCGCCCTGGTTGCCGCGGGCGATGGAGCGCACCGCCTGGTGCATCGTCAGGCTCGAGATGAGCAGGATGATCGTGATCGGCAGGGCGATGGGCAGGATCTCGAGCTCCGGCGCTCCGGCCGGTGGACCCCACTCCCCGTTGAACGAGGCACGGGCCGAGAAGTAGGTCGCGAACAGCCCGCCGAAGAACATGACCTCGGACGAGATGAAGAGCAGCATCCCGACCAACGGGATGGGGAAGCCTCCCTGGCGGCGGGCCGGGGCCTGGGTGCTCATGGCTCCACCCGCGCGTCGGCCGCGGCGGCCCCCGGACTGTGGCCGTGGGCAGTGCCGTCATTGCGGTGGCGCAGGTCGAACAGCGGCCGCTCGCTGCGGATGGGCGGCAGGCTGTCGAAGTTGTAGGTCGGCGGCGGTGAGGTGGTCGCCCACTCGAGCGTGTTCCCCTCCCACGGGTCATCGCCGGCCTTCTCCCCGTTCACCAGGGTGGTGAAGATGTTCACCAGGAACGGGATCATCGACGCGGCGATCAGCAGCGCCCCAGCGGTGGCGATGAGGTTCATCTCGGTCCAGCCGGCGTCGGGCGCGTAGTCCGCGATCCGGCGCGGCATGCCCTGGATGCCGAGCATGTGCATCGGGAAAAAGGTCAGGTTGAAGCCGATGAGCAGCATCCAGAAGTGGACCTTGCCCAGCCGCTCGTTGAGCTTCTTGCCGCTCATCTTGGGGAACCAGTAGTAGGTCGACGCGAATACGCCCAGGGCGGCCCCGCCGAAGAACACGTAGTGCAGGTGAGCCACCACGAAGTACGTGTCCTGGAGATGGAAGTCCACCGGCGCGGAGGCCAGCATCACGCCGCTGATCCCGCCGATCAGGAACATGCTGACGATGCCCATCGCGAACAGCATGGCCGTCGTGAAGGTGATGGAGCCGCGCCACAGGGTGGCAAGCCAGTTGAACATCTTCACCCCGGTCGGGATCGCGATCAGGGCGGTCATGAAGGTGAAGAACGGCAGGAACACGACCCCGGTCGTGAACATGTGGTGCGCCCAGACGCTGAACGAGAGCAGACCGATGGCGATGGTCGCCCACGCGAAGGCCCGGTACCCGAACAGCGGCTTGCGCGAGAAGACCGGCAGGATCTCGCTCACCACCCCGAGCGCGGGCAGGATGACGATGTAGACCTCCGGGTGGCCGAAGAACCAGAACAGGTGCTGCCACAGGATCGGGTCTCCGCCGACCGATGGATCGAAGAACGAGCCGCCGTAGTTGCGGTCGATGAACAGCGCGATCAGCGCGGCAGTGATGACCGGCGTGGCCAGCAGGATCAAAGTCTGGGTCACGAGCACGGTCCACACGAAGATCGGCATCCGGAACAGGGTCATGCCCGGCGCCCGCATCTTGAAGATGGTCGTCAGGAAGTTGACCGATCCCAGGATCGAGGCCGTGCCGACCACCGCCAGGCCCATGATCCACAGGTCCGTCCCGTCGCCCGGGGCGAAGCGCTGCTGGGTCAGCGGGTTGTACCCGGTCCAGCCACCCGCCGCGGCGCCACCCACCAGGTACCCCGACACGATGAGCGCGCCACCGAGGGGGAGCATCCAGAACGACAGGGCGTTGATCCGGGGGAACGCCATGTCCGGGGCCCCGATCATGAGCGGCACGATGTAGTTCGCGAAGCCGCTGAACATGGGCACGATGAACAGGAAGATCATCAGCGTCCCGTGCATCGTGAACGCCTGGTTGAAGGTGCTCTCGTCCACGAATTGGAGGCCCGGGACGGCCAGCTCGCTGCGGATGACGAGGGCCAGCAGGCCGGCAAAGAAGAAGAAGACGAACGAGTTGACGATGTACAGGACACCGATCCGCTTGTGGTCGACGGTGGTCAGCCAGTCGAGGACCCAGGAGCGGCCGTAGGCCTTGGAGTCGGGGGCCAGGGTGGTGGTGGCCATCGGTCCTTTGCCTGTCTCCTCAGTGAACGGTGAGCGTCCCGGTCATCTCCGGGATCGGATGGTAGTCGCACTGGAACGTGTACTCGCCTGCCGGCAGGGCGTCCACGAAGTAGTCAACCGTGGTGTCCGGGCCGATGACCGCATTGCCCGTGAAGAGCGACTCCGTCCCATCGTAGATGGAGACGTTGTGAGTCACGCCTTCGAGATTGTGGAAGCGAATGATGAACGGCTCGCCGGCGGGCACCTCCAGCTCGTGCACGTCGAATTCCACGTTGTCGGCGCTCAGCTCGACGATCGTGACGTCCGGCGGGACGGATGGTGCCGGCGTGGGCGTGGCGGAGCCCGCGTTGTCGAGCCACGCCTGGAAGTCGGCCGCGGCCATGGCTTCCACGGTGAAGGTCATGTCGGCGTGCAGCTCGCCGCAGAATTCAGCGCACTGGCCGCGATAGGTGCCCGGCTCGGTCACCGTGAATTCGAGCTCGTTGGGAGCCTGGCCCTGGCCGAATGGGATCACGTCCTTCTTGACCAGGAAGGCGGGCACGAAGAACGAGTGGATGACGTTGTCACTGACGAGCTTCAGCCGGACCGGCTCGCCCACGGGGACCACCATGGCCGGCGGATTGCCCGGGCTGCCGGTCACCTCATAGCCGTTGGCGTAGTGGAACGACCAGTACCACTGGAAGCCTTCGACCTCGATCGTGACCGGGTTATCGGCCCGGGCCGTGATGCTGCCCAGGGTCACCATGCTCGTCACGAACAGGATGAGGACGATGATCGTCGGGATCACGGTCCACACGATCTCGACCTTCGTGTTGCCGTGGATCTGCTCCGGGAGACGGTCGTCGCGGCGTCGATAGCGGACGGCCGCGTACACGAGGAACCCCTCGACCGCGACGAAGACGACAGCCCCCAGGGCGAAGATGACGAGGAACAGGGTCCGGATTTCCTCGGCCTCGGTCGTCATCGGCTCGGGCGGGAAGATGCAGCCGCCCACGGCCAGGATCGGGAGACAGAGGGCCGCCAGGCGGATCAACGTCCGCCGCCAGCGGTGAGGCGCCCGTGCTCGCATCAGTCTGACGAGTGGCTCCTGTCTGGGAGACGCTCCGGGACGCTGCCGGCATCGCCTCGATCACGCCAAACGGTCGAGCGGCCTCGCCCGTTGCACGGCGCGCATTGTACCCGCCGGCCCAGCGGGCAGGCTCAGCCCGCGGTCAGATGGTCGATCAGGCGGACGATCTCGTTCGGGCCGCAGTCCAGCGCCTCGTTGGGCAGCAGGGGGCGCGGCGTGACGCGATACAGGTGGCCGTCGAACGACCAGCGGGTCAGCTGGTTGGCACTGGCCAGGGCGGCGGTCCAGGTCGCGGCCTCGTCGCCCGACACGACGCCGCAGCTGAAGTCCTGCACCGTGCTGGCCGTGCCGATCGCGTCCGGGGCGGTGGAAGCCGGCCAGGGAAGCGGATCGCTGTCGAGGCCGTCCGCGTTGGGTGGCTCGTTGTCGACGTTGGCGACCAGGAGCCGGAGGGCTTCGGCCTGGTACGGGCTCCAGGCCGCATCGGCCCAGTCGTCGGCTTCCGCCCAGCCTTCGAGGTTGCCCAGGTCGTCCTGGAGCGTGATCAGGCTGCTGTGCGCGGCCAGCTCGTCCGCGGAGACGTCCGACGGCGTGGTTTCGGGGTCGCTGAACGTGCCCAGCGCGTAGACGTCCACGACGACGGTCGCTCCGTTCGCGTTCATCGTGAACACCGTCGTGTTGGCATCGGCCACGAAGGCGGCCGCGGCGTCGTAGGTGTGGCTCTCGTCGAACAGCCCGGTCTCGGTGAGGCGGAACAGGACCGCCTGAATGCCTTCCTCGGTCAGACGTCGAACCTGCAGGTTGGGCAGCGCCGGCCCGGGATAGATCGCGGGCACGGGACCCTGGACGATGACCCGACCGTCGCCGAGCAACGTGAAGAGGGGCAGGCTGGTGAAGAGGGATTCGTAGGGGACAAAGCCGCCGGTCCACTCGACCTGGACCACGACCTCGTTGCCATCGGGATGGGAAGCCAGTCCCCCGCCCACCGGCGGGGCCGATGCCGCGCTGCAGCTGGCGACGAGCAGGATCACGGGGAGCGCAACGAGCAGCACGGAAGGCGGGCGCTTCATGCGAACCAGACGCCGTGGCTGCGCAATCGGTTCCGTTGGGGCCAGAATGGATGCGTGACGCGTGCCCGTCTCCGGTTGCTGCTCTCCGCCGGGCTGGCCGGAATCGCCGCGGCGGGACTGCCCGGGCTGGTCATGGCCCACGGCGATGCCGCCCCCAAGCCGGAATTTCCATCGATCCTGCTGGCGTGGACGTTCGAGCCGCTGTCGGTCGCCGCAGTCGCGGCGGGAGTCATCGGGTACTGGTGGCTGGTCCGGCGAATCGCCGCCCGCCATCCGCGAAACCAGGTCCCGGTCATGCGCCACTGGTTCTGGTACGGAGGCATGGCGGCCATTGCCGCCGCCCTGCTGTCGCCCATCGAGACGTATTCGGGGACCCTGCTCACCGTCCACATGGTGCAGCACCTGCTGCTCCAGTTCGTGGCCGCGCCGCTCCTGCTCCTGGCCGCACCGGTCACCCTGCTCCTTCGCGCCGTAGGCCCGGACGCGCGCCGCAGGCTCCTGGTCGTGCTCCACAGCCGGGTCTTGCGGATCGTCACCTTCCCGCTCATCGGCTGGGTCCTGTTCGCCGGCGTGAACTGGGGCTGGCACCTGGCGGGTGATGGCGCCCTGTACGACTACGCGCTCGAGGTGGAGTGGGTGCACTGGGTCCAGCACGCCATGCTGTTCGGGGCGGCACTCCTGTTCTGGCTCCCGGTCGTGGCCGTGGACCCGGTTCCGTGGCGTCTCCCCTACCCGGCGCGCCTGTTCTACCTGTTCCTGGCCATGCCCCAGAACTCGTTCCTGGGTGTGGCGCTCATGAACGCGCCCAAGATCCTGTACCCCCATTACGCCAGCATCGTCCGGAACTGGGGCCCTGATCCGCTGGTCGACCAGCAGGCTGCAGGGACCCTGATGTGGGTGTGGGGCGACCTGACCTTCGTGCTCGCCATGTTTCTGGTCGTGGTCGCCTGGGTCCGCCAGGACGAGCGGCGCAACGCGCGTCAGGAGGCCCGGGACGACGCCGAGGCGGCCCGCCAGGTACCGCTTGAGTCAGGCTGACGACGCGAAATCCACGAGCCGAAACGGCCGCAGCACACCCTTTCCCTTGACGCTCACATCGGGCATCGGCTCCAGACGAAAGTCTCCAGGCAGGCCAGCGGCCGTCTCAGCGGTAACGACGACGCCACCCGGCTCGGCGATCGAGGCCATCCGACTCGCGGTGTTGACCGTGTCCCCCCACACGTCGTAGCTGAAACGGCGCCGCCCGATGACGCCGGCCACCAGGGCGCCGCTGGCGATGCCCACCCGGACCCTCAGTTCGGGCCAATCCTGCTCGAAAGCCTCATGCAGAGCGGGGGAAACGGCCAGCGCAAACCGCGCGGCGGCCGCCACATGGTCGGCTCGAGGCGTCGGCACCCCGGCGACCGCAAGGTAACCGTCCCCAAGCGTCTTGATCTTCTCGACCCCGTTGCGATCCGCGAGGTCGTCAAGCGTCGCGAATACCCGGCTCAGCAGTATCACAACCTGATCAGCTGAGGTCCCCTCGGCGAAGGCGGTGAAGTTGACGATGTCCACGAACAGGACCGAGGCCGCCTCGTAACGATCGGCGACATCGGTCTGTCGCACCTTCAGTCGGTCGGCAATCGCCGACGGGAGGACGTTGCGAAGCAACGTTTCGGACCGGTTCAGGGCGACGTTGCGTTGCCGGACGAAATACAGCAGCACGGCAAGATTCACCGCTGAGGCGCAGGCGAGGACGAATACGAAGAGCGTGGTCTGCGCGACCGGCGGCAGGGGCTCGACCATGGAGCTGAGGGTGTCCTCCAGGAGGCCGGAAACGAGCAACGCGACAACGCAGGCGCCCGACCACAGCAACGCCGGTCGGATTCCCCAGAAGACCAGGGCGGCGAGCGGAATCGTGAACGACCACAGGATGGCGGCGCCGCCCTGCGCGAATCCACCAAGGGACCACATGATCAGAATCGGGTTCAGGAAGCCGATAACCAGCGTCGCGGGCAGGAACACGCGTGCGCTCTTGGTCGTGAACAGATGAGCGAGGAGGGCGATCGCGATCACGACGAACGCCAGTTCAGCCACCGCCGCGAGTGGCCGGTCGAGGAACAGGAACGCCACGATGTCCGGCAGGGTGAGCCACGCGATGAAGGTGAGGACGGCGGTGCCGCCGCGCTTCCGGAACTTCTCCTCCTCGTCGTCACCGGGGGCGATGCCCAGTTCGAGGTAGGCCCGGATCAGGGTCGCCAGGCGCTGTCCGGCGTCCCGCATCGTGTCAGCCGATGGCCGCGCGGACGAGCGTGTCGGCCGCAACCGCGGCGAACAAGAGGGTCAGGTACAGGATCGAATACTTGAACAGACCGATGGCCGCCGGCCCGATGGCCGGCGAGCGCCGAACGCGGACCGCCCACGCCACGAAGCCCACTCCGAGCGCGACCGCGGCGACCAGGTAGACGAGGCCCATCCCGGCGGCCGGCAGCAGGACGAGGCTCACGGCCACGAGGACCAGGGAGTACAGCAGGATCTGGCGAGCGGTCTCGACCTCGCCGCTGACCACGGGCAGCATCGGCACCCCGGCGGCCTCGTAGTCGCCGCGATACCGAAGGGCCAGCGCCCAGAAGTGAGGCGGCGTCCAGACGAAGATGATCGCGAACAGGACGAGGGCGGGCAGCCCCACCGTCCCGGTCACCGCGGCCCAGGCCACCAGGACGGGGACGCAGCCGGCGGCGCCACCGATGACGATGTTCTGCGGGGTGGAACGCTTGAGCCAGGCGGTGTAGACCACGACGTAGAAGACGATCGCGCTGGCCGCCAGGAGCGCGCTCAGCAGGTTGACGGTGATGGTCAGCCAGGCAAATGAGAGCACGCTGAGGACGAGGCCGAACACGAGCGCGGCGGTCGGTGACACCGCATGACGCGGGAGCGGACGGTTGCGCGTCCGGCGCATGAGGTCGTCGATGTCGCGATCGAGGTACTGGTTGATGGCGTTTGCCCCGCCGGCTGCCAGCGTCCCGCCAATCAGCACCGCACCGATGAGGGCAAGGGGCGGGATGCCGCCCTGGGCGAGGACCATGGTCGGGACGGTCGTGACGAGCAGCAGCTCGATGATCCGGGGCTTGGTGAGGGCCACGTAGGCCCGGACCGTGTCACCGCGGGTGGACGCCTCGCCGGCTGCCGTTCCGGGCACGAGCTCCGTGGCCGTCGCGAATGCCATCCGGGCCTCGAGGTGCGCGGTGAGGACCAGGGTAACCAGCACGCCGAAGGTGGCGGCACCCAGCGCCACGTGGGCGACCTGCGTCCACGGAGCGAGATCGGTCAGGACCTGGGCGCCACCGACCACGACCTGGATCAGGTACAGCACCCCGGCCGTGATGGCCAGGCGAGGAATAGGCCGGGATTCGCCCCGCACGCCGAGCCAGACCGTGCCCGCGACCAGGAAGCCAACCGCGACGCTCGCCCATCGGTGCAGCACGTGCGGGAAGACCCCCGGGTCGAGCGTCGGCCACAGCCCGCCGTCCATGAGCGGCCAGTCGTCGAACACCAAGGCGGTCCCGGTGGCCGTGACGTGCGCGCCGAGCAGCATCAGCCCGTAGGTCGCCAGCGCGGTCAGGGCCGCGAGGATCGTGAACCCGGTCCATCCGCCGGCCTGGGGAACCTGTGCCGGATAGCGGCTCCGGACCCACACGAACAGGACGAGGGCGAACAGGCCCATGGCGGTGGCCAGGTGGGCGACCACGATGTCGCCCGACAGCTCGCTCTCGACGGCCATCTTGCCCAGCCAGGCCTGGAACACGACCAACCCAGCGGCGCCCACGCTGGCCACGACGATCGTGCGGCGGCTGCGCTGGCTGACGACGGCGGCGATGGCCAGGGCGGCCACCACCAGGCCGGTCAGGGCGGCGGTCGTCCGGTGCGACCACTCGATGATGGCGTGCGGGTCGTCCAGGGGCGGGATCCAGGAGCCGTGGCAGGTGGGCCATTCGGGGCAGCCCAACCCCGAATCGGTGGCACGCACGATGGCGCCCACCACGACCAGGAGGAACGTCATCACCACGGCGAGCGCGGCGAGAGTGGTGAATCTGGACAGGTCTGCGTCTCCCGGGCCCGGCGTTCAGGAAGGGCAGCGGCGCCGGGCGCTGGCCATGATAGTCGCGGGTCGCCCCCGAGTCAGCCAGCCGTCAGGGCGATGTTGGGCGACGATCTGCCGTCCGCGAAGCCGGCACGAACCGAACGGCGGCCGGAAGGCGCGGGACGGCCCACCGGGTCACCGCCGCCAGACGCTCCACGCCGCGCGCCCGGCGCGCGTTCCAGGGAATGCGGTACTGCTGCCGCAGCGGAGCGGGCAACACCGAGATGGACGCCAGGTGCGCCGCGTCCCACACCCAGGCCGGCGGGAATCGGGTGGGATGGAGGATGAAGGGCGCCAGCTCGCGGGCGGTGGGACCGACCCGGACCGCCCCGGAGCTCATCTGATCGGCCATCCACGTACGCAGCTCGGCCAGGGTGTCCGGGATGCGGTCGGGCGGCACGCCCAGGCGCACGGCGACGCGGGCGGCCTCGCGGTGATACGCGTCCATCTCCCGGAGCGTCAACGGGGCCACGAAACGGTCATGGACCCGGATCGCGGTGTCCACCAGGGTGGCGTGGACCCACAGCAGGAGGTCGGGATCCAGCGCCCGGTACGGGGCACCGGTCTCGGGGACGACGCCCTCGACCACCGAGTGGATGGCGTTGATCCGACGAATCGCGCGCTCGGCGCGGGCCATGTCCCCGAACACGATGCTCCAGCTCGCCCCCAGGGTGCGCTGCAGGCGGCGGAACGGGTCATCCCGGAAGTCCGAATGCTGGGCCACCCCGGCAGCGACCGCCGGGTGGGCAACCTGCATCAGCAGCGCGCAGGTCCCGCCGGCCAGGACCGCGACCTCGCGGTCCAGTCGCCACGAAATGGAGTCCGGCGAGAACAGTCCCGGTCCCCCGCGCGGCGGGCCTCGCCCGCCGTCATCGGTCCGGTCAGGTCAGTCCGCGAGAATGACGATCGGATCGCCGACACGGATCGGGGCGCCGGACAGGACGTCGGCCCGGAGGCCGCCGCGTCCGGAGAGGCCCTGGCGAACCCCGGGCGCCGTCATGGACTCCAGGTGCTCGCACGGCGTGCATTCCTTGACGCCGTAGCACACCGCTTCCCCCACCATGAACCGTCGGCCCACCAGGCCGGGCACGTCCACGCCGCGGGTCACGATGTTGCGGCGGGTCTGGTGCGGCTCGAGCGGTATCCCGGTTTCGCCGACCATGGCCTCGACGCCCTCGGCGGCAATGAGGGTCACGTGGCTGCCCGGGATGCCCAGGCCGGCAAACCGATCCCCCACCAGCCCCTGGCCGGTCACCAGCTCGGCGGTATCCACCAGCTGCATGGGCTCACCGCGCGGGCCGTGCAGATGGATTCCCTCGACGACCGCGGTCTCGGTCATGAAACCCACGGTAGCGTGACCGGGAGGATGACGTTCAGCAGCAGGCCCAGCATGAGCATGGCGCCGGCCCGACGGGTGTGGAGGAAGGCGCCGCCCACGAACCACAACGGCCAGCCGACGTAGGCGTTGGGCGGCGTCTCGGGCTTGGGCTCCGAGAACTGGCGGAGAACCTCGATCAGGCGCGGGATGGCCAAGATGACGAGGGCCACCCACGGACCGATCCAGCCGACGAGCACCGAACCGATGACGATGGGATAGAACGCGATCATGAGCCCCTGGGCCACCATCCGGGCCCGCCGCTCCCCCAGGATCACGGGGAGCGTGCGGATGTGCCGCTCGGTGTCCGGAACGATCTTGTCGATGTGCTTCCCGAACAGGACGGTGGTCACCAGGATCGCGTACGGCAGCGACGCGACCCACACCCACGCGGGAATGGTGCCGGTGGCCACGAAGTACGTCCCGCCGATCATCAGCGGGCCCCAGGTCAGGAACACGCCCGGCTCGCCGAGGCCGCGCTTCTTGAGGCTGATGGGCGGGGCCACGTAGAAGACGCTGATGAACAGTCCGCTGAGCGCGAATACGGCCACCAGCGGACCGCGCACGGCGACCAGGGCCACCAGGATGGCGAAGTCGATGACGTTGAGGACGATGATCGCGTTCCGGAGCTGGGCCTTGGTCAGCCAGCCGGACAGGACGGGGTGCGGCGCATACAGGGCGCGCACGTACTCGTCGGTGTCGATCCCCGCCTCCATGTCGAAGTAGTCGTTGATGAGGTTGTTGGCGGCATGCGACACCACCAGGCCGAAGACGGCGAGGGCGAGGTAGCCGTAGTTGACCGCCGATGGGTCGGCGCCGATCGCCAGCAGGCCGCCGATGAGGCCCGACGTCACCGTCATGCTGAACACCGCCGCCCGGGTGACCACGAGCCACTTCGTGATCCCGTCCATCTCCACGTTGGGGGGCGGGTTCGCGGTGGCGAGGGCGTAACGCCAGTTCGAGACGCGTTGACCGATGGTCACGGACCCGATTCTAGTCCCGCGTCCCCGAATCAGCCGCAGGGCGGTTCAGCCGGATCAGCCAGGCCGAACGGCTCCCATTGGCGACACGGAGCAGGCGCTTGCCCCACGACGAGTGCGCCGCGGTCGCGTCCTCGAGGCCGGCAGGGCGCACCTCGACCGCGGCCAGACCGTGCCTGGCGTGCGCCGCGATCACGGCCTCCGGATCCAAGGCAGGCGTCCCGTCGCGCGCCGCGTGCGAGAGGAGCAGCCGCAGCTCCCCACCGGGTCGGAGCAACGCCGCCAGCCGGGCGGCCTGGCACGGGTCGTGGGCCGTGGACGCGTCCCACAGCGAGCCCCACGGGAAGTGAACGGTCACGAGGTCGAACCGTCCATCCAGCTCCACGGGCAGTGCGTCGAGGGCGGACACCGCGAAGCGGGCGTTGGGAAGCGCAGTTCGCCGCCGAGCGGCCCGATGCGAGGACTCGCGCATGGCGCCGGTGCTGGGATCGACACCCAGGACGAACTCGTTCGGGTGCTGGCGGGCATGCGCCAATACGAAGGCGCCATCACCGGCACCCAGGTCCACCGTCGCCGCGGCGTGCGCCGCGGCGAGATCGGTCAGTTAGCCGACGTCCACCTCGGTCAGGCGTCGTCCCGTCTGGAGTCGCATGAATCGAATGATACGCACGGCGCCGCGGTGCGGCCAGATCCGGGGACGACTTCGGTCAGAGGGGTTCGAATCGCGCCGTGAAGTGGCGCAGGGTCTGCGGCTGGTCCACGATCCGGAAGCCGCGCAGGTCACCGGCCCGCTCCGCGACCCAGCGCGCGACCTCGATCACGTAGTCCACGTGGCTCTGGGTGTAGACCCGGCGCGGGATGGCGAGGCGGACGAGCTCCATCCGCGAGGGCGTCTCGGTGCCGTCGGGGTGCATCCCGAACATGACCGACCCGATCTCGCACCCACGGATCCCGCCCTCGCGGTACAGGGCCACGGCCAGGGCCTGGCCGGGGTACTCGAGCGGCGGGATGTGGGGGAGCAGGGCGGCGGCGTCCATGTACACCGCGTGACCGCCGATGGGCTGCACGCACGGGATGCCGGCCGCGGTCACGCCCTCGCCCAGGTATTCGGTGGAGCGGATCCGGTAGCGCAGGTAGTCCTCGTCCACGACCTCGCGCAGGCCCTGGGCGATGGAGTCCAGGTCGCGCCCGGCCAGGCCGCCGTACGTGGGAAAGCCCTCGGTCAGGATGAGCAGGTTGCGGGCCTGCTCCGCCCACGCGTCGTTGTTCATGGCCAGCCAGCCACCGATGTTCGACAGCCCGTCCTTCTTGGCCGACATCGTCATCCCGTCGGCGAGGGACGCCATCTCGCGCACGATGTCGGGGATGGGCGTCGTCTCGTAGCCGGGCTCGCGGGTCCGGATGAACCACGCGTTCTCCGCGAATCGGCATGCGTCGAGGAACAGGGGCAGCTTGTATCGGTCGCAGACGGCGCGAACGGCGCGCAGGTTGGCCAGGGACACCGGCTGCCCGCCGCCCGAGTTGTTGGTGACCGTCACGAACACGACCGGGACGGCGCTCGGGGCCGCGCTCGGTGATCAGCGCCTCGAGGGCGTCGATGTCCATGTTGCCCTTGAACGGGTGGATGGTCGCGGGCTCGCGGCCCACCGGAATGGGCAGGTCCACGGCCTCCGCCCCGGTGAACTCGACGTTGGCCCGGGTGGTGTCGAAGTGGGTGTTGTTGGGGACGACCGTGCCGGGGCCCGCCACGACGCTGAACAGGATCTTCTCGGCGGCCCGGCCCTGGTGGGTGGGGATCACGTGCTTGAAGGCGAAGAGCTCCTGGACGGCCTCCAGGAACCGGAACCACGAGGGGCTGCCGGCGTACGACTCGTCGCCGCGCTGGATGCCGGCCCACTGCTCG
Organism: uncultured Chloroflexia bacterium; assembly: GCA_963810925.1. Taxonomy (GTDB): domain Bacteria; phylum Chloroflexota; class Limnocylindria; order QHBO01; family QHBO01; genus DASTEQ01. The sequence continues at coordinate 198,503 of CAWEPF010000006.1, forward strand.
GCGCTCATGGCGCCGGTGCCCGAATCGGTCAGGAAGTCGACCAGCACGTCGTCGGCGTGGAGGTTGAACAGGTTGTAGCCGGCGGCCTGGAGGGCGGCCTCTCGCTCGGCGACGGTGGTCAGTCGAACCGGCTCGACGGACTTGATCCGGAACGGCTCGATGATCGTGTGAAATCGGTCCACCGGGGCAGGATAGGGGCTGGACCGACGGTCGGCGCCTCCACTACCTACCGCGGGCACGGTGGGGCATGATGCGCCTCTCGCAGGACGCGCCCCGATCGGAGGAGGAACACCCATGAGCGGCTGGAATGAACTCGGAGGCGCGATGACGGGAAGCCCGGTCGTGGCGACCTGGGCACTCAACGAGATGCAGGTCTTCGCCATCGGTCCGGAGGGCGACCTGTCGAGCCTGTACTGGGACGGACGGGCATGGCACCCATGGCACTCGCATGGCGGGCAGTTCGTGGGGAGCCCGGCCGTCTCGACCTGGGGCGCGGAGCGGATCGACGTCTTCGCGCGGGCCGCGGACGGAACGCTCATGCACCAGTGGTACGGCCCGACGGACTGGTCCGAATGGGAGTCGCTGGGCGTGCGGGTCAGCGGCGACCTGTCCGCCTGCTCGTGGGGACCGAACCGAATCGACCTGTTCGGGCGTAGTGAAGACGGTTCCCTGCTCCACGCATCGTGGGATGGAGCCACCTGGTCATTCGACCGATAGCCAGCCCCCGGTAGCGTCAAGGAGGGTGTGATCGACCGTCTGCGGGCCGTCATCGGCTTCATCCCGGTGGGGCTCGAACGCTGGGTCCGCGCGGCGGTGGGGCCCTTGCCGTTCGACCTTGCGCCGTGGGCGGCGATCGGCGCGCTCATCCTGGCGGTGGCTCCGCTCCTGGTGGCCGGCTCCGCCAAGCAGATCACGACCGCCACCTCCGAGGAGATGGTGGACCGCAACATCCCGACCACCGTCACCTACGTTCACCTGCCCGGACTGGCCATGACAGGTGCCCTGCGGGCGCCGGGCCACTTCACGGCGCCGCCGTACGGGCTGCTGGTCCGTGACGGAGCGGCCGCCGATGCCTTCACGATCGTCATCAGCGATCGCCCGCCGGCCGTATGGCAGTCGCGGACGGTCGTCGGTCGGGTGGCGCTCCACGACTGGTCGGCCGCGGCCACGGCACTCACCGACCGTGGCGTGGACACCGCCGGCCTGGACGCGTCCGTCTCGTTGATCGAGGTCGAAGAGCCGCCGACCGATGAGCAGGCGACGACCGTGTCCTCGGTGGACGATCTGGCGGAGTTGAGCGACGGGACGCTGGTCAGCGTGCCGCTCGTCTTCGACGGCGAGTCGCTGGCGACCTGCACGGTGTCCCCTGACGGTTGCCCGGCTCGTGGCCTGGCCGACGGGGGCGGCGTCTTCCTGCAGCTCGCGCAGGTGGGCGAGCACCACGACCTGGTCCTCGTCCAGACGGCCTATCCCTCGTCGGTGGTGGTCGGCGCCTGGACGGGCACCCAGCTGCGCAACCAGCCCGACCTCGAGGCATTCGCGGCATCGGTCCCGGTGCAGGCCCTTGCGGGCTGGGGGCGCATCCTGGTCCTGGCCTCGATCCTCGACGACCCGAACGTCGTCCGCGACCGCCTGTGGCTGGGACCGATCCTGCTGGTCATGGCCGCCGTGCTGATCTGGGTGGGCGGACGGATCGGCTACCCGGTGTTCCGTCCCGCGGCCGAAGGGTCGCGCCGATGGGCCGGCATGCTGGGACAGGGCAGCGAAGATGCCGGGCCGGGGCTGGTTTCAGGGTCGTTCACGGTTCAGGTGAGCGGGCACGCCACCACGGTCGAGGGGCATCGGCGCCACTTCGACGAGGCGCCGTCCGTCCTGGCCCTGGGGACCGAGGCGAGCCCCGACGGGCGGGCCACGGCCGTCATCCGCCTGGCCGATGGCGACGGCGTGGCCCTGGCCGCGCACGACATGGGCGTCCTTGGTTCGACCGAGAAGGGCGAGGTCGTCACGGTCCGCAGCGTCGAACCGGCACTGCTGGCACGGTGGTACGGAACCGATCTGCGCCTCACCTTCGGCTCGACCGCGGATCGCGATGCCGCGGCAACCATGCTGGCGCAGGTTCGCGCGCCGTAGGATCAGCCGGTGACGCTCACCGAGCCGTCGACCCACCTCGCCCTGGCATTGCTGCCGGACGGATCGGTCCAGGAGCTGGCGCGGGTCGACTATCACGACATCGACGACATCCGCAAGCGCGACGGAGCGGTCGTCTGGCTGGACATCACGAATCCGACTGACGCGGACCTGGACATCCTGGACCGCGAGTTCGGGCTCCACCCTCTGGCCCGCGAGGACATCCAGAAGCGGCGTCAGCGCCCAAAGGTCGACACCTACCCGGAGCAGACGGTCGTCGTCACGTACGAAGTGCTTACCGCCGACGGCCCGGGGCAGGGAACTGTATTGGCCGAGCACCACCTCTTCGTTGGGACTCGGTATGTCATCAGCGTCCACTGGGGACCTTCCCCGGTGATCGCCTCGGTGCAGGCCCGTTTCCGCCAGCGGGCGCCGACCCTGGGGCCTGCTGGCGGCTGGCTGCTGTACGCGATCCTCGACGCGGTCGCCGACGGCTACTTCCCCGTCATGGACATCATGGCCGAGCGGATCGACGACCTCGAGGATCGGGTGATCGAGGGCAAGGGAGGCGGGACTGCCTTACGCGAGGTCCTCGACCTCAAGCGCGAGCTGCTCGACCTGCGCCGGGTGCTGGGACCCATGCGCGACTCCGCCAATGCGCTCCTGCGGCGGGACAACGACCTCATCGAGGAAGCAGCGCTCCCCTACTTCCAGGACTTCTTCGACCACATGATCCGGATCCTCGACCAGGTGGACCTGTATCGCGACCTGGTGGCGTCGACACTGGAGGCCAACCTGGCGGTGACGAGCAACAGCCTGAACGCGATCATGAAGCGCCTCACCGCGTTCACGGTCCTGCTCATGGTGCCGACCCTGATCGCGGGCATCTACGGTATGAACTTCCGGTACATGCCCGAGCTGGGCCAGCAGTGGGGCTACCCCGCCGTGCTCCTGATCATGGCCATCTCGGTCATCGTCGTGGGCATGTTCTTCCGGACCAAGGACTGGTTCTAGGCGCTCAGCGGCGGCGCCGGCGCGGGCGGTCGGTCAGCGCACGTCCAGGGTGGCGTTGCGATAGGCGCCGCGTTCCATCCAGCGGAACAGGAAGAACGCCGCCACCGCGTACACCACGCCGATCAGGAACTCGGTACTCGCTCAGCGCACGTCCAGGGTGGCGTTGCGATAGGCGCCGCGTTCCATCCAGCGGAACAGGAAGAAGGCCGCCACCGCGTACACCACGCCGATCAGGAACTCGGTCGCGATCAGGCCGCTCACTGCGCTGAACGGGGCCCCGTCGATGGCCGCCCGGACCGCGGCCAACCCGTGGGTGAAGGGAAGGACCTGGCTGATGGCCTGCATCCAGGGCGGCAGGGCCTCGAGCGGGATGTTCACACCGCACAGGAGCAGGAATAGGAACACCAGCAGGTTGGCCCCGAACAGGCCATCGCGCAGCCGGAGCGACAGCCCGCCCTGGATCGCGCCGATCGCCGAACAGCTGAACGAGGTCACGATCATGGCCACGACCATGGCCCCCAGGGTCGCCACGTCGAACCGCACGCCGAGCAGCAGCCAGCTCAGGGCGAAGCCGTAGGCGCTGATCAGGAAGCCGTTCACGATGAACGGGATGAACCGGCCCCCAAACAACGCAGCCCGGTTGGCCGGACTGGCCATGAGCGCGGGCAGGGTGCCGAACCAGCGCTCGTTGGCGACGGCCATCGTCATCCCATAGATCCCGGCCATGGCACACACCTGGACCGAGTTGCCGATGGCGAAGAACGTCGGGTCCATCCCGGTCGCGTAGCTCCCCAGCGCAGCGAAGAACAGGATCTGGAAGGTCGGCGCACCGATCAGGGTGGGTATGTAGATGGACGGCCGGGCCCAGTTGAACAGGGCCGTGTAGGACAGCTGGCCGCCGTACCAGAAGACCCGCCAGTTGGCCCTGAACGAGCCCGGGTTCGAAGGGACGCTGGACGCCGGCGCGGGGAGGGCGGTGGAGCTCATCGGTCTGGCTCGGCAGTCACGCGAGGTTCAGGGTCGCATCGCGGCGGGCCTTGTCGATGACGTGGACGAGGATCCGGCGAGCCATCAGGTAGTAGATGACCGAGAGCACGAGGCACATGCCGATGGCCAGCCACGGCGGCTCGTGACCGATCGCGGAGTCGCGGATGGCGGCCATGCCCCAGGTCGGGACGAGGACCCAGCTGATGGGTCCCAGCCATCCGGGCAGGACGGCCAGCGGAACGATCATCCCGGTCGCGATCCAGATCGGGTACTCGAGCAGGTTGCTGAGTGCATTGGCGTGGCGGTACAGCACGAAGGTGGTGGCCAGGAGCATGGCCATGACGCCCATCCCCAGCACGGCGGCCAGGAGGGCCAGCGGCAGCATGAGCGGGAAGTTCGCGCTCAGCGGCATGCCGAACAGGACGACGCCCCAGACCAGGGTGGCGATCATCGAGTAGAACCCGAAGCTGGCGGTGGCCATGGTCTGGCCCAGCAGGGTGAGGTCGTAGCGCCGGGGAGCGCTGACCAGGAGCTCGAGCGTCCGCTCCCAGCGCTGCCAGGCGATGGCCCCGCCGCCCCCGAACAGGGTCGTCGACCACACGCCCATCATTCCCGTCCCCAGCGCCGCGAAGAGCAGGGTCTGCTCGCCGGCCGCATCGCCCCCGATCGAGAACAGAAAGAACGCGATGGTGGCGAAGATGACCGGCTGGATGACCGCGGTCAGGATGAAGAAGTCACTGATCAGGAACAGCTTCATCGTGAACAGCCACGAGCGACCGACGTGGTGGAGGTCGGACATGACCGATGCCCACATGCGCGCCATCAGCCCACCGCCGCCGCCCGCGCGGCGGCGCCATCGGTCTCGCCGGTCGTGGCGATGAGGTGGACGTAGGCGTCCTCCAGGGTCGGCTCACGAGCCGAGATCTTCCCGATCCGGGTATCGCCCAGGTGCTGGATCAGGCGCTGGGTGATCTCCGTACCGCGCTCCGACTGGACGAGCAGGATCTGCGACTGCTCCTGGTCCTCGGTGTTGACCGCGATCACGTCCGGATCGGACCGCACACGCTCGATGGCCTCCTCGGTGACCCCGAAGGTCTCGATCTCGATGATCCCCCGGTCGGCGATGACGCCCTTCAGGTCGGCGCCGGTGCCGGCGGCCACGATCCGTCCGCCGTTGATGACCGCGATCCGATCACACAGCGCGTCGGCCTCGAACATGTAGTGGGTGGTCAGGAGGATCGTCTTGCCGGCGGCCACCAGGTCGGAAATGGTCCGACGCAGCTCGCGCGCGCCCACCGGGTCCAGCCCCAGCGACGGCTCGTCCAGGAACAGGACGGGCGGGTCGTGGAGGAGGCCGCGGGCGATATGGAGCCGCTGCCGCATGCCACGGGAATAGCCCTCGACCTTTTCGCCCTCGCGCCCGGTGAGGCCCACCATGTCGAGGAGGGCGGCGATCCGCGGCCGCTGGGCGGCCGGGTCCACCCCGTACAGCTCGGCGAAGAAGCGCAAGTTGTCCAGCCCGCTGATCCGGTCGTACAGACCGCCCTCGCCCCCGAAGACGTAGCCGATCCGGCGGCGGACCTCGGTCGTGCTGGTCACCAGGTCGAATCCCATCACCGATGCCGTGCCCGAGGTGGGCAGAAGCAGGGTGGTCAGCATCTTGATCGTGGTCGTCTTGCCCGCCCCGTTCGGACCCAGCAGGCCGAACAGCTGACCTGGGCGGACCTCGAAGGAGATGCCGCGCACGGCCTCGACGTCGATGGAATGACGACGGACCACGCCCAAGTGGGTCCGATAGGTCCGAACCAGGTCCTGGGCGTGGATGGCAAGAGGGCCGTCCGCTGACGGCGGGGAAGAGGTGCTCACCGGATGGCAGACAGTAGCCGAATCACCAGGCGGGCGGCTACGAGGGCCGAGGCTCCAGAGGGGTCGCGATCGGGTGCCAGCTCGGTGAACGCCGCCCCGATGACGCGACACCGGGTTGCCGTGCCGGACAGGAGGTCGCCGATCTCGTCCCAGGACAGGCCGCCCGGGGCCGGGGCGTTGACACCGGGGCATAGGCCCGGATCGAGGCCGTCGAGGTCGAACGAGATGAAGACCGATGCGCCCTCGGGAAGCTGCTCGAGCACCCATCCCACTCCGCGCTCGCGGAGCTCGCGGGCCGTGACCAGGGTGTTGCCTCGCGCCCGCGCGTCAGCCACCTCACCAGCGCGGGCACTGCCCACGCCGCGCAACCCCACCTGGACCATGTCGCCCACGTGGGGCATCTCGCTCGCCCGGCGCATGGGCGACGAGTACCCGTACCGCACGCCGGCCACCTCGTCGCGGAAGTCCAGGTGGGCGTCCACCTGGAGCACGGTGATCGGGCCGCGGCCTTCGTACGCCGCGAGGACCGGAATGGGGATCGAGTCGTCGCCGCCCAGGACGACGGGGACCACGTCCCGGGCAAGCAGCGCGCGGACCGCGGCTTCCGCCCGCGTCGCGTTGCCGGCTCCGTCGTCCGGGTCGCCGGGCACGTCGCCGCAATCCACGATCCGCGCATCGCCGCTCAACATCGGCTGGCCGGTGTCGAAGTCGTGGTGACCGACGAACCCGGCCAGGCGCGCGGCGCGGGCGCGGATGGCCGCCGGGCTGCCGGTGGACGCGGCGGCATGGGTGCCCGGCGGGTAGGGCACCCCGAACGGAACGCCCAGGATCGCGATATCGGCGATGGCCGTTGCCGCATCGGCGGCCGGAAGGTCGAGCAAGGTCGGTGCGCTCACGGTCGGAAAACCGTACACCCCCGCGAATTTTCGGCGTGTCGAATCGGTACCATCCGAGTTGTCAGACCCGTGTGACGAGGCCGTTTCTCCATGGATGTCGCGCCGATCCTCTTCTGGCTCCACATTGGCTTTGCCTTCGCGTTCGTCCTGGCCCATGGCGTCTCGGTGTTCGTCAGCCTCCGCCTGGCGAAGGAGCGCGACCCGGCTCGGCTGGGGGCCCTGCTGGACCTGTCCCTGAGCTCGGTCAAGGTCGCCAGCCTGATGCTCCTGCTCACCATCCTCACCGGTGTCCTGGCCACCTTCGTGGCCGAGGCGTGGGGCCGGGGATGGGTGTGGGCCACGATCGGGATCCTCGTGGTCCTGTGGGGCTGGATGGCGCTCCGCGGGGTCCGCTGGTTCGATGCCATCCGTCACGCCCTCGGGAAGGAGGGCTTCCACGAGAAGGCCGCGAAGGACGGCGCTCCCGAGGCCGATCTCGAGGCCCTGCTGGGCTCGTCGCGGCCCATGGAGCTGGCCGCGGTCGGGGTCATCGGTCTGGCGCTCATCGTCTGGCTGATGTTCGCCAAGCCGTTCTGAGGTTCGCGCCGGAGCCGTGAGAATCGCTCGGGTCGCGTACGTCGCCCTCGTGTGGCTCTTCCTGATTGGCCTGGTGGTGCAGGTCTTCCTGGCCGGCCTGGGCATGTTCAGTGCCGACGCGCGGGACTTCGGTCTGCACATCCAGCTCGGCTGGACGCTGGCCCACCTGGTGCCGGTCCTCATCCTGATCGCCGCGGCCGTTGGCCGGGTCGGGCGGACCACCCTGCTGTGGGTCGGAGCCCTGGTCATCACGTCCGCCATCCAGCCGTTCCTGCCCGGCCTCCGCGACAGCGCGGTGGCCCTCGCGGCGCTCCACCCGGTCAACGCGATGGTGATGTTCGCGATCACCGTGTGGTTGGCCTGGACCAGCCCCGCCTTGCTCCCCGGCGAGTCGCCGTCGACGTCCGAGGAGGGCCACTAGACTCTCGGCGTGATCGGATCGGTCCATGTGGTCGGCAGCGGTCGGGCCGGATCGGCCCTGGCCGGGAGGCTGCGGGCTGGCTCGCTGTCGGTGACCGCCGGCCGCGCGGTCGATCCCACGGCCGAGCTCGTTGTCCTGGCGGTTCCCGACGCGGCCATCGGCGAGGTGGCCGCCACCATTCCGGTCGGGCCGTGGGTGGCCCACGTGTCCGGCGCGACGTCGGTGCAGGCCCTCGAGCCACACCAGCGGCGTTTCTCGCTGCATCCGCTGCAGACCCTGACCACGGACCGAGGTCCGGAGCAGCTGGACGGGGCCTGGGCGGCCATCACGTTCGAGACCCCGGAGGCCCGCGACACGGCGATCTGGCTGAGCGACGAGTTGGGTCTGCGCTGGTTCGAGCTGGCCGATGCCGACAAGGCGCTGTACCACGCCGGGGCGTCCATGGCCTCCAACTTCCTGGTGACGCTCTACCGATTGGCCGCGCAACTGGTGCAGACCAGCGGAGCTCCGCCCGAAGCGCTGGTGCCCCTCATGCGGCGCGTGATCGAGAACGGCTTCCAGCTGACCGGACCCATCGCCCGCGGGGACTGGGAGACGGTGGATGCCCACCTGGCGGCGATCCGGTCACGAGCGCCGGAGATCGAGCCGGTCTACATGGCGCTGGCCGAGGCGACGAGGGTCATCGCCGAACGCGACGCCCACGGCGACATGGACCGATGAAGGTCGCACGGACGGCGGCAGAGCTCCATGTCGCACTGGGGAACGTCACCGGCCCCGTGGGACTGGTGCCGACCATGGGTGCCTTCCACGCCGGCCACCATTCGCTGTTCCGGGCAGCCCGGGACGAGAACGACACGGTGGTCGTCTCCCTGTTCGTGAACCCCACCCAGTTCGGGCCGGGCGAGGACCTGGACCGCTACCCGCGCGACGAGGCGCGGGACCTGGCGGACGCGGAGGCAGCCGGCATGGACGTCATCTTCGTCCCGACCGCGGGGGAGATGTACCAGCCTGGATTCGACACGTGGGTGGACCCCGGCGCCCTCGGCACGGTCCTCGAGGGCGCGGTGCGACCCGGCCACTTCCGGGCGGTGGCCACGGTCTGCCTCAAGCTGTTCCACCTCGTCCAACCGTCGCGGGCTTACTTCGGGCGGAAGGACGCCCAGCAGGTGGCGGTCGTGGGACAGCTCCTGCGTGACTTCGACATGACCTCGGGCCTGGAGCTTCGGGTCATGCCCACCGTCCGCGACCCGGATGGGCTGGCACTCTCCTCGAGGAACGGGTTCCTCTCCCCGGACGAGCGGGAGCAGGCCCTCGTGCTTCCCCGCGCCCTCCAGGCCGGCGCCGCGGCCCACCGCGTCGGGGATGACCCGGTGAACGCAGCGACGACCATGCTCGAAACGGCGCCCATGGTCTCGGTGGACTACGTCGCCGTCGCCGACTTCGACGGCCCCACCCTTGCCGCCGCCATTCGGGTGGGGGCCACCCGTCTGATAGACAACGTCCTGCTCAGGGACGAAGATTCTGATCTCAGCGCAACGAGGACACCATGAGCGTCGAACCGGTCGCCCGCCCCAAATTCACCCTTCCCGAGCTGGCGGCCATGAAATCGCGGCGCGAGCGGATCGTGATGGTCACCGCCTACGACGCCCCGGGCGCCCGGCTGGCGGACGAGGTCGGGATCGAGCTCATCCTGGTCGGCGACTCGGCCGCGATGGTCGTCCTGGGCCACGATTCCACGGTGCCGGCCACGGTGGACGAGATGCTCGTTCTGACGCGTGCCGCGCGGCGCGGCGCGGAGCGCGCGCTCCTGGTTGCCGACATGCCGTTCGGCTCCTTCCAGGTGTCCGACAGCGAGGCGGTCGCCAACGCCGTGCGATTCATGAAGGAAGCCGATGCCGACGCGGTGAAGCTCGAAGGCGGTGGCGCCACCCTGTCGCGGGTGCGGGCCATCGTGGGCGCGGGGATCCCGGTCATGGGGCACATCGGTCTGACGCCCCAGTCGGCCACGATGCTCGGCGGGTTCAAGGCCCAGGGCCGGACGGCGGCCAAGGCCCGCGCCCTGCTGGCCGACGCGCAGGCCCTCCAGGCCGCGGGCTGCTTCGCCATCGTCCTCGAGGCGGTGCCCGCCCAGGTGGCGACCCGGATCACCGAGACGTTGCGCATCCCCACGATCGGCATCGGTGCCGGGCCGGGCTGTGACGGCCAGGTCCTCGTCTGGCACGACCTGCTGGGCCTGACCGAGGGCCACACCGCGAAATTCGTCAAGCGGTACGCGGACATCGCGGCGGAGATCCGCCAGGCGCTCGGTGCGTACGCGGCAGACGTCCGGAGCGGCGCGTTCCCCGCGGAGGAGCACACCTACGGGATCCCGGACGACGAGCTGGCCCTGTTCGAATCGGAGCTGGACTCCGGAGTCCTCGTCGGGGCCGAGGACGCGCGCGGCTCGGGGAGCGACTGGCTCTAGGCCTCCGTCCCCCATTCGCGGACGGTGAACAGCAGCTCCAGCCCGTCCATCTCGTCCCATTGCGCCCCGGTGCGGGTCATGCCCAGCTTGGCGATCAGGTTCTGCGAGCGCTCGTTGTCGGGAGATGTGGCGGCCCGGAACCGGTGGACGTCGTACTCGGCCGCTGCCCAGTCGAGCATGGCGCGCACCGCCTCGACGGCGTAGCCCCGGCCCCGGTATTCCGGCTGGAGTCCGTATCCGACCTCGGCATACCCCAGGTCATCCGGCGGCCCGTGGAAGTTGAACAGACCGATGGCGACCGATTCCGGCGCCTGCAGGGCAATCGGTCGCAGGAGCCATGGCTCCGATGCCGGATCCTCGCGGATCTGCTGGAGACGGACCCGCATGAGCCATTCATCGGCGGCGAGCCAGGGGGGAAGACGAACCCCCAGGGCTGACTCGACGGCTGCGACGTCGCCCGCGAGGTAGCGCTCGAGCAGCTCAGCGGTGAGCAGCGGGAGCGCCAGGCGCTCGGACATGACGACGTCGGATGGGGCCACGAGTGGGCAGTCTACGGGGACCGGTCGGGCCGTCCACGGCCCGACCGCGGTGGGTCAGGCCGCGGTCGGGTCGACGTGGACGAGGCGGGGTTCCCGGGCACGGGCCTCCCGCGGGGGGCGGGTCGCTGCCGGCGCGCCATCGGTCCGTCGGCGTCGTTGCTGACGGACTGCCGTGGCGAGGCCGGCCACCCCCTTATCAATCTCGGCCTGCTCCATGGGCTGGGCGTAGAAGAAGCCCTGCCCGTAGGTGCAGCCGAGGGACCGCATGCGCTTGGCCTGCTCGGCCGTCTCGATCCCCTCGGCGACGGTCGTGATCCCCAGCGACTGGCTGAGGGCCACGATGGCCCCGGCCAGCGCGGCGGAGCGCGCATCGGCGTTGGACACCTGGACGAATTCGCTGGCGATCTTCAAGGCGTCGACCGGGAACTGGCGCAGGTGGCTGAGCGAGAAGTAGCCGGTGCCGAAGTCGTCGATGACGACCTGCACGCCCAGCGTGCGCAGCTCGGCCAGGATGGTCATGGTCGGCGTCGTCGCCTTGAGCAGGGCCGTCTCGGTGATCTCCAGCTGGAGGCCGGACGGGTCCATCCCGGCTTCCTCGAGCGTCTGGCGGACGGAGGCCACGAAATCGGGCTGCTGGACCTCGCGCGCCGACACGTTCACGCACAGGAAGACGCCCTTGGGGGTCAGGCCCTCGCGCTGCCAGTTGCCGGCGTGCTGGCACGCCTCGCGGAGCACCCAGCTGCCGATCGGCAGGATGGCGCCGTTCTCCTCGGCGATCTCGATGAACTCCTCGGGCTTGATCAGGCCGCGCTCGGGATGCTGCCAGCGGACCAGGGCCTCCAGGCCACGGACCTCGCCGGTGTCGAGCGCCACGATGGGCTGGTAGACGAGGCGCAGCTGCTCGAGCTCCACGGCGTGCTGGAGCTGGGCACCCAGCTCGTGGCGCTCGCGGATGGCGGCATGCATGCCCGGGTCAAAGATCGCGAAGCGCGCCTTGCCGTTGGCCTTGGCCATGTACATCGCCACGTCGGCGTTGCGGAGCACTTCTTCGGCGGTCTGCTCGGTCCCGCGGGCGCTGGCGATGCCGATGCTGGCCGTCACGCCCACCTGCTCATCGCGAATCAGGTACGGCGCGCGCAGCTCGCGGACGAGCCGTTCGGCCATGGCGCGCGACCGATGGAGATCGGCGTCGTCGGAGGTCAGGATTGCGAACTCGTCGCCGCCCAGGCGGGCGACAAGGTCTCCGTCGCGGACGAGGTTGGAGATGCGCTCGGTGACAGCGATCAGGAGGGCGTCGCCGGCCGCATGGCCCAGGCTGTCGTTGACGACCTTGAAGTCGTCGACGTCGAGGAAGAGGACCGCCGACACCGGCTTGGATCCCTTGCGCGGGATGGCGAGCGTCCGCTCGAGCACCTGCTGGAACGTGCGTCGGTTGGCGGCGCCGGTCAGCGAGTCGCGCTCGGCCAGGTCCTGCACGTGGCGGAGCAGGACGGCGTTGCGGAAGTTCAGGGCGGCCACGGCGGCGAACTGCGCGAGGACCGAGGTCACCCGGTGCTCCACACCAAAGACGCTGCGCGATCGATGTTCGATGACGATGGCGCCCACCGGCATGCCCTCGACGACCATGGGGGCGACGAGCAGGTTGCGGCTGCCCGGCAACGCGCTGGCCAGCATCGGGTTGCGGTCGGCGGCGAGGCGGCGAACGGGGAGAACCTCGCGGCGATCCCAGGCCTTCTGAACGATGGCGTCCGGTGTGGCCGGGATGCTCTGGAGATCCGCCACGCCCCGGCCGGCCAGGATGACGACCTTATCCTCCGAGGCGCCGAGGACGACACCGCGCTGGGTTTCGAATCGATCGGCCAAACCCTCGAGCACGATTCGCGCCTGGTGGATCGGATCCCCCACCGCGTCGAGATGCGCGCCCAGGTCGACCAGGGCCTGGAGGTCGGCCCGGCGATTGCGCAGCTCACGCTCGTTCATGGCCGAGAAGATGGACGTGGCGAGCGCGAACAGCCAGAAGGCGGTCACGTTCAGGACGGGGATGCTGTCGAAGGCAATGGCCTGCCCGGCCATCGTGTCGATGGCCGGAATCAACATGGCGGCCTGGGCGTAGAGGACGACGAAGAGCAGGAGGGAATGCCACAGCGCGATCTTCAGGCCGGTGCGGTACGAGGCCAGCAGCGAGACCGCGACCAGGTGGAGGTAGATCAGGAAGCGCATCGGACTCTGCGTGCCGCCCGTCGCGTACATGGCAAAGGCCAGGTACAGGCCATCGAGCAGGAGCAGGCTGTTCAGGATCGTGAAGCCCGCGCGGCCCGTCCGGCGGCGGAGGATCTCGAACGCGACCGAGGCTGACAGGTAGCCGATGGTGACTCCGGCCAGAACGGGGAACGAGACGCCCAGGGCATCGGGCCGGATCGCGGCCCAGGTCAGGACCACGGTCGCCAGCGCGATTCGGAGCAGGAGGAGATAGCTCATCCGCTCGCTCAGGGCGGAGTAGTCGGTGGCCTCGGCGCGGATGGTCACAGGTCGTCCTCGTTCTGGAAGTTCAGCACCATCTCGTCGGGCGTTCGCGGGGCCTTCCGGAGCTTGGGATCACGGGCGTCGACCCGGCCCTGTCCCACCAGGAAGCAGATGACAGCAGCCATCAGGGCCAGCGGGAAGCTGAACGCGGTGGCCACCAGGGCCGCGGCTTCGGGCTTCACGACGCTGGCCACCTGCTGCATCGCGGCGGCCAGCACGCCGCCCACGATGTCGGTGGGGACCAGGGACTCGGGCAGAGGTGCGGCGGCGCCGTCATCGGTCGGCGCTGCCGGCGGGAGGGGTGCGGCATGGACGACGGCGGCCGTCTGCGGCTTGGGGCTGGCCGTCGGGCTGGGCGCAGCGGACGCGGGCGCGGTGGGGGCCGGGGTGGGCGGTGCGACGAGGGCCGCAACCGATGGCGCCGGCGTGGAAGACGGCACGGGCGTCGCGGGTGCCGGCGTGGCGGAGGGGGCTGGTGTTGCCGACGGGGCCGGCGTCGCGCTCGGCGCGGGGGTCGGCGTGGGGACCGGTGTGGACGGCGCAATGGCCTGGACCTGCACCGTGGCGCAGGCCGTATCCGTTCCACCGGCGATGAAGGCACCGACTGCGCAGGCCTGGGTGTCGGTCGTGTCGCTCAGCGGGGTCGTGCAGGTGTAGGCCCACGTCTCACCCAGTTCGAGGAAGGTGTCGGTGTCGCCGCCCGACATCGCCGGCCCGGACACCGGGTCGCAGGTATCGGCCGTGACCGCGACCGTTGTGAATGGCGTGTCCTCGGCGTCGTTCCAGACCGTCACCTGGTAGGTGACATCGGTGCCCGGATCGACGGGGCCGTTCGGGGTGGCGCTCATCTGGATCTCGATGTCGCCCGACAGGAGCTCCTCGGCCACCGAACCGAACAGGGCGGGCAGGCTCGCCGCATCCACGACGTTGCTGTAGGCGCTGGCCGGGTTGGACAGGGCCTGCATGAGGGCCAGGTCGGGCTCCTGCTCGGGGTCGCCCATGCCGGCGCCACCAATGCCGATGCCGTAGGCCTGGTCCGCCGAGCCGAGGTACGCGGCGATCTCTTCGGGCGTGGGTCGCGCGCTCTCGGGGTTCGGGCGTCCGTCGGACAGCATGATCAGGACCTGGAGGACGGAGACTCCATCAACGGTGTCTCGGCGGCCGGCAGCCATCGCCGCAGAGGCCGCGGACATGCCCTGGTCGAGCGGGGTCGCGCCGTCGCCGGCGAGGCCGTCCCAGGCGTCGATTGCGGAATGGACCTGCGCGCCGGTGGAGGCGCCGAGGGCCAGGTTGACGGAGGAGGAACCGCCGCCATAGGTCACCAGGCCGACGTGGTGGAGCCCCGTGGGCCCGCCCACGCCACCGTTGGCCTCAAGGGCTGCGACGAGGTCGTTGGCCGCGTCGTTGGCCCAGCCCAAGCGCGTGTTGTTGACGCCCGGAACGATGGGGTCGGCCGGGTTGGGGGTGATTTCGTCCATGGACCCCGATCGGTCAATGACGATGACGATGTCCAGTGGACGCAGGTACATCGGGTCTGCGGCGAGGCTCGGAGACGCCGCCATGCCGAACACCGAAGCGAGGAGTCCAAGGATTGCGACGAGCGACCGAGCCCGCCGATCCTGGCGGCTGACCCGCTGACCGGTGTCGAGAGTTCGCGTTAACCCAAGCGCGTCCATGACGCCGCGAGAATGCCCCCGGGCCCGCCGTCCCGACTATGGCGTGATCGTCCGAGGGGTACGCCCCGGTGCGTCGGAGCAAACAGGCGAAAAACGCAAAAACGCGCGGAGTGGGGTCTGGTGCAGTACTCGACCGGGACCGGCGTACTGGCCGCCCGATCAGGCGCTTCCGGCCGACCGGACGCGGTACACGGGACGTTCGGCCCTTACCCGACCCCTGCGACACGACGGACGCTGGTGGCGGAGGTGATCAACATGTTGGCCACACGAATCCTGCTTGCCTACGACGGGACCGATCAGGCCCGACGGGCCCTCGACTACGCGGTCGAGCTGGCGAGCCTGGTGAAGGCCGAAATCGGCGTCGTGAGCGTCGTCCCAGTCCACGCCGGCCGAATCGGCGGGGATCCCTGGGATGACAGCAAGGTGCATTCCGACGAGCTGATCCAGGCTCGAGACCGCATCAAGGAGGCGGGGCTCACCCCATCGCTGTACGAGCCATTCGGCGAGATCGCCGAGGAGATCGTCAGCACCGCCCGGGGTGGCGGCTACGACCACATCGTGATCGGCAGCCGCCACGTCGGCCTGGTGGAGCGCCTGCTCCAGGGCTCGATCTCCAACACGGTGAGCCTGCTGTCCCCGGTGACGGTGACGATCGTTCACTGACCGCCGCGGGCTCCAGCGCTTGACGGCCGGCCGCATCGCGGCCGGCCGTCCTGGTCCGTGCTCTGCGTCAGGCCGGACGGCACTCCGGGCACAGACCGACCAGGGTCAGGTGGGACAGGTCGAGCTGAAAGCCCCGTTGCCGCTCGATGCCGGCGACGAATGCGGCCACCTCCGCGTCGTCCAGCTCCCACTGGCGACCGCACTGGGCGCAGTGCAGGTGGCCATGGTCGGTGGTCGGCTGGACGTGGTACTCCTCCTGCCCGCTGGCGCCGTGGCCGTGGCGGACGAGGCCCAGCTCCTCGAGGACGTCGAGGGTCCGGTACACGGTGGAGGGCACGGTGGCCGGATCCAGCTGACGGCAGCGCTCGACGATCTCGGCCCCGGTCACGTGGCCGCTGCTGCTGGCAAGAACCTCGATGACCTGCCGCCGCTGCGGCGTCCAGCGCAGTCCGCGCCGGCGGAGGTGACCACCGACCGAGGCCCAGGGCTCGGGGAGGGCGGCTGGGCGGACGGCATCGGTCATGCGATCAGCCACCGATGAAGTGGAAGACGTGGTCCAGGTCGGGCAGCGCGCTGTCGAGCTGGAACAGGAAGAAGAAGCCGATCCACAGGCTGAAGATGCCGGTCAGGATTCCGACCGCCAGGTAGATCCGAGTCCGGGCCTGGCTGGCCACGAACCCGGTGGCACTCAGGACCACGACGACCGTGTTCGAGAACACCAGACCAGTGATGAAGGCGAGCAGCATCGGGACCCCGAGGCCGGCGCTGGCTGCCCCACCAACCGCCGCGATGAGGAGCGCCTGGGACGCGGTCTCTGCGCCGATGCCATGAATCATCCCGACCCCAAAGGCGGTGCGCGGACCGTACGACGCGGCCTCGACCGGGTCGACGTGGTCGTGGCCATGGATCCGGGCCTGGACGCGCCGCCAGGCGTTCTGGAATCCGGCGAAGACGAGCATCCATCGGCTCCGCAACCGGAACTCGCCGCCGTGCCGGGCGTACTGGTAGAGCGTGAGGAAGACGTAGACCCCGAGGAAGACGAGGGTGAAGCCGACCACCCGGCTCATGATCGGATCGATCCACTCGGGAAGCGCGGCGCCCAGGAGCAGGGCGGCGAGGCCGATGACGAGCACCACCAGGGCGTGGCCGAGGGCATACAGGGTCCCCAGGATCACCGGCTGGCGTTCGACACCGAGGAAGCCCAGCGGCCTGGCCGAAGGCGGAGCCGGCGTGGCCAGCATGGTGCCCGGGCCGTCCCCAACTGCCTGGTCGTGCGCTTCGGCTTCGGCTGGACCGCCATGGGGATGGTCGTGGCCGGCCAACGTCTCGTGCTGCCGCAGGTGGCCGGCTTCGGCGGCGGTCGCCCCGGCGGTCGTGCTGGTGATGTCGGTGATGGCCGCGATGTGGTCCCAATCGATGCCGTGGCGGACGCCCAGCAGGAGGCCGGTGACGAGCACGCCCACGCCCGCCGGCGCTGCCGCACCCAGCACATCGGGGGAGAACAGACCGATCACCCGCAGATCATATGTCGCGTCGCGTGGCAATTGCAATGGATTGCGATAGTGTGAGAAGGCCAGCTGCGCCCGTCACCGGGAGACCCGGTACCCTACCCCGGCTCATGACCACCTCGACCGATGGCCTGGCCCTCTCCACCCGCGACCTGCGCAAGAGCTATGGCAAGCGCATGGCGCTCGATGGGCTGAACCTGTCGGTGCCGACCGGCGTGGTGTACGGCTTCCTGGGGCCGAACGGCGCCGGCAAGACGACGACCATGCGGCTGCTGACCGGCCTGCTCCACCCCGACGGGGGCAGCATCGAGGTCCTCGGCCGACCCTTTGGCCGGCGGGATCGGAAGCGGATGTTCGAAGTTGGAGCGCTGGTCGAGAACCCGTCCTTCTACCCGTTCCTGAACGCGCGCGAAAACCTGCGGGCCATGGGCGCCACGGGAGCGCGGACCACGGACGCGCGAATCGAGGAGCTGCTCGACCTAGTCGGCCTGCAGGACCGGTCGCGCGACAAGGTGGGCGGCTACTCGCTGGGCATGAAGCAGCGTCTGGGAATCGCATCGGCCCTGCTCAGCGACCCGAAGCTCCTCCTCCTCGACGAACCTGCCAACGGTCTCGACCCGGCTGGAATCGTGGCCATGCGCGAGACGCTGCGCCACCTGGCCTCGACCGGGAAGACCGTGTTCGTGTCCAGCCATCTCCTGGCCGAGGTCCAGCAGATGGCCGACGTGATCGGGATCATCGCCGCCGGCAGGCTCGTCAAGGAAGGGTCGATGGAGGCCCTGCTCCAGGGCGAGGACGCCGTGAAGGTCCGGGTCGGGGCAGACCAGGTCGCCTCGGCGCGGGAGCTGCTCGGCCGCCTGTCGAATCCCGGCCCAATAGAAGAAGACGCTGAGACGCCGGGCTGGCTGACCATCCGGATCGGCGCAGAGCGAGCCGGGGAGATCAACCAGGTCCTCGCCCAGGCCGGGATCTATGCCTCGCGACTGGAAGCCGGGAGCCAGCTCGAGGAGCTGTTCCTGACCTTGACCGCCGACGATTCCGCGAGCCACGAAGGCACGTTCCAGGGCATCCGATGAGAATCCTGCGCTCCGGCATTCGCAAGCTCGCCCGCCGTCCGGCGACGTACCTGACGTTCGGACTCCTGACCGGGCTGCTGGTGCTCATCATCCTGGGCGTTGCCACCAGCGTCGGCGACGGCAGCTCCGGCGGAGGTGACGGGGAAGGTGGCCAGCAGGCGCTCCTCCTGCTCCAGTTCCCCGGGGCCTACACCCTCATCCTGCAGTTCGTCCTCGGCCTGGGAGGCCTGTTCGCCGTGATCTTCGGCGCGAACGTGGCCGGGTCCGAATGGGGCTGGGGCATCTTCAAGGTGGCGGTGGCCCGCGGGGAGAGCCGGAGCCGGTACATCCTGCTGACATTCGCCTCGGTCTCCGCGTTCCTGATCGTGGGTCTCCTCTTCTCCTTTGCGGTCGGGGTGGGGGCGGCGTTCGTCGGGGCGAACATTGCCGGAGTGCCAACCGATGGCATCGGCGACACGGAGACCCTGCGCAACCTGCCGGAGACCTTCGCTCGCGGGTGGTTCGCGATGACCGAGCAGTGCGCCATCGGGTTCGCGGTGGCGACCCTGGCTCGCAGCCAACTGGCCGGGATCGGGATCGGGATTGCGCTGTATTTCGGCGAGACGTTCGCCGGGATCTTCCTGCCTGACATCGTCCGCTACATGCCCTTCAACGTGGCCAGCGCGTCGCTCGGCAACACGGGCGGCTTCCAGGGTGGCCCCGATCCGGTGAGCCAGACCACCGCCATGCTCCTCGTTGCCGCGTGGCTGTTCGGTTCGCTCCTGGTAGCGGCGGTCTACGCGGAGCGCGCCGAGATCACGGGCTAGTTGCGGTGGGCCTGCTCCCGATTTCCAACTTCCTCGCCATCCTGGCCCTGGCGGCTGGTGCCGCAAGCCTCGCCGTCCTCATCCTCCGGCTGTCAGCGCCTCGCTCCGAGTCCGCGGCGGAGTGGCTCGCCGGAATCCGCGATGCGATCGGTCCATACCACCTCTGGCTGGCCTGGCTCGTCGCGGCGACCGCGACCGCCGGCAGCTTCTACTTCGGGACGCTGGGCGGGCTGACTCCGTGCACCTGGTGCTGGTACCAGCGGATCGCGATGTACCCGCTGGTCGTGATCCTGCTCATCGCCGCCGCCCGGTCCGACGAGCGGATCCGGCCCTACGCCACTGCGCTGGCGGGCATCGGCGTTGTGCTTTCGGCGTACCACACGCTGCTCCAGCGCCTGCCCGGGCTGCCGAGCGGGACCTGCTCAGTTGACGCATCCTGCACCGCGATCGACCTCGAGCGGTTCGGCTTCGTGACGATCCCGGTCATGGCACTCATCGCATTCGCCACCATCCTGGTCCTGGTGTGGGTCGTCACACCGACGACGGACGAGGAGCGGACCGATGACCTGGCGACCGACGAGATGGAGGAAACGCCGTGACCCACCAGAAGACGTCCGCGGCGCAGAAACGCCGCACCATTCGCGACGAGGCTGCGGCGCGCCAGGCTCGCCAGCGGCGGCTGATCGTGGCGCTCGGCATCGGCGTTGTCCTTGTCGTGGCGGCGGTCATCGCGGTCGCGCTGGCCAGCGCGCCGGCGCCCATCGAAGAGCCCGCCGCCCAACCGATCGTCATCAGCGGCACCCCGCTCCCCGACTACGAGACCGGGGTGACCGACGATCCGGCCGTGGGCATGACCCTGCCCAGCCTGACCGGGATCGGTCTCGACGGCCAAAGCCTGACCATCGGTCCCGACGGGCGCGCCAAGGCGGTCGTCATCCTGGCCCACTGGTGCCCGCACTGCCAGCGGGAGATCCCGGCACTGGCCGACTGGCTGTCGACCAACCCGCTGCCCGATGGCGTGGACGTCGTCGGGTTGAGCACCGCGATCAGCGATACCCGACCGAATTACCCGCCCTCCACCTGGTTGTCGAGCATCGGGTGGCGCCAGCCCACGCTCATCGACGATGCCAGCTTCAGCGCCTATTCCGCACTTGGAGGTCCCGCATTCCCCGGATGGGTGTTCGTCACTGCGGACGGGAAGGTCGCCGCGCGGGTCAGCGGCGAGCTGGACATGAGCGTGGTGGCGGACTACCTGGAGCAGATCGCGCCGTAGCGGGATCCGCGTTCAGCCGCTGACCAGGCCCGAGGTGTCGACCACCTCGAAATCGGATCCGTGCAGGCCCTTCAGTTGGTTCAGCTCGGCATCGCTCCAGCGCGGATCGGACACGCCCTGGAAGTACCACGGCGAACCGTTGTCGGCCAGGATGATCCCGTAGCGCTGCATGGCGATCAGGATCACCTGCATCCGCGGACTGAAGCCGCTGACGTTGAACGTCGCCTTCAGGCGCAGTCGGAGGCCCATGGGTGGAAGGGACGCGCTGCTCCCCGCGCCGGCGTGGTGTCGCGCGGGATAGATGTGCGCGGACTGGGTCTGCGGCGCGGTGAACCGGATGGCGTGGTAGATCGCGCCGGCTGCCACTTCGTCATAGCGGACCAGGCCCGGCAGGATGGGCAGTCCGGCGGCATCGGCGCTCGTCCAGCCATCGGGGCGCAGGGCGTTGGATCGCAGGTCCCAGATCGCGCCCGAGCCGGCGTGCCAGCCGCCCGAGCCGAGGGACGCGGCGTACAGCTCGTACAGGCGGCAGCCCGCGGTGTCCCACATGAGGATGTGACGATCAGAGCCGCCCTCGATTTGCGGGTTGGGCGGGATCGGGTACGGACCGGCGTCTGACTCCGAGGCGTAGTCGAAGCTGACCGATGAGCGCGGCGTGCCGGCGCCGACCACGTTGACCGGGATCCCATACCCGAGGTACGACCCGAAGTCAGGGTGGAACGGCGCGCCGGCGCCGATGGTGTTGACCAGGGTCGCGGAGTCGGCGCGGACCGCGAGCCCGTCCACCCGCTTGTTCCACACGTTGCTGGCCGGGAACAGCGGGCAGGCCGAGGTGGGCGGCGGGGGCGGAGGCGGCGGAGGCGGTGGCGGGACCGGCGTCGGAGGCGGAGTGGGGGCCGTGGTCGGGTGCGGGGTTTGGGCCGGAGAGGCCGATGGCTTGGCCGACGGCGAGGGTTTCGTGGATGCCGACGGTTTGGCGGAAGCCGATGGCTTGGCCGTGCCCGACAGAGACGGGTTCGGCGATCCGGTCGGAGCGGCGGCGGCAGACGCGGCAGGCGACGCAGTGGTCCCGTTCGGCCCCGGAGTCGGCGCGGGAGCCGTCCCCGGACCCGTGCTCGGGCCGCTGACGACACCGGGCGCCTGGCTGGACGCAGGACCGCCCGGGGCGGCGTCGTGCGCCGCGGCCGCTGCGTGCTGCGGATCAGCAGCTGACTTGGCGGCCAGGGGTCCCGCCGCCGGCTTGCCGGGCGCGACCAGGCTCAGGCCCAGCACGAAGACGAGCAGGGCGCTCAGGCCAGCGACGTACCGGAGGCGCACGGCCTGACTGTGGCCACGGGGATGGAGATCGAGTAGCCGCCCGATCGGCGACCGGGGATAGCTCTATCGGCCGCCCTCGGCAGGGAGCCCCGCGGCGGCGTCCATCGACGGTTGTCCGCGGGCGGCGAGCGGGATCACGAGCGCCACGACCCCGATGAGGACGGTGGCCGTCAGGAACGGTTCCACGCCGATGGTCGAGGCGGCCAGGGCGCCAGCCAGGAGCGGGCCAACCGAGATGCCCGCGTCAAACGAGAAGTTGAAGATTCCGAATGCGCGGCCGCGTTCGGGCGCCGGCGCCGCGATGCCGACCATCCCCGCCGCAGCCGGGAAAAGGAGCCCGAACCCGATCCCGTACAGGACCATGGCCACCGAGTCGGTCGCGATCGCCCCGCCAAAGCCCAGGATGGCCGTCGACACCGCCAGGAACCCGAGGCCGGCGAGCGCGAGGCCCAGCACCCCACGCCGGTCCACGCGCCGGGCGATGGGGCTTAGCATGAGCACCACGGCGACGAGGGCGAAGATGCTGAACAGGCCGCCCTGGGCGCCCGTCGCGTACCGCAGCGCTCGCTCCGCGTCCATTCCGGCGGCCATCTGGCGCTCGATGATCCCGTCCTTCAGGAAGCCGGTCACGATCCCCACCCCGGCCTCGAGACCGAAGATGGCCAGGTACGCGACCCGCAGCCGGGGCTCGGCGAGCAGCCGGGCCCAGGTTCCGGGCCGATCCGAGCGGGCCGCCTCCGGCAGGGTTTCCGGAATGGCGCCCCGCACCGCCAGCAGACCGATGGCGATGATCGCGGCCACGCCCAGAAAGACCGGCTCGGTACCCAGCTCGCGCGCCGCCAGCCCGGCCACCGCGGGCCCCACCACGGCCGCCGCGCCGATCAGGGCCCCCGCCCGACCGATGGTCCGCCCGCGCTCCCCTTCCGGGGCGATGTCGGCCAGCAGGGCGAACAACGAGGCACTCAGGAAACCGCCGAAGGCGCCATGCACGACCCGCGCGGCGAGGAAGATGGGCAGGCTGTCTGCCAGCCCGTAGATCGCGATGCAGATGGGGGAGATGGCCAGCGAGATGAGCAGGATCATCCGCCGCCCGATCCGATCGGTCAGGGATCCGCCGACGAGGTTGAGGATCAGGTTGGTCAGCGAGTAGGCGGCCACGGCCAGGCCGACACCGAGTGCATCCGCACCGAGCTCCTGGGCCCGAGGCGCGATCAGCGGGAGCAGCGCGAAGTTGTCGAGGAAGGCCAGGAACACCGCCGCGTACGCGGCCAAACGCGCGCGCCGCGGCACCGTGGGACTGGAAGAGCTGGCCGCGGGCACGGTCACCGTCTGGTCTAGTAGATCCATGGGATGAAGCGCCTCGTCCGCTCCCGGTACCCGCGGTAATCGGGATGCGCCGCAACGAGCCATGCCTCCTCGCGCTGCGCCTTTCCGACCAGGAGGAGAACCAGCAATCCGGTCGCGGCCAACCCGACGATCGAGCCCGTGACAAGGCTCCAACCGACCGACCCGAACATCATTCCGCTGTAGATCGGGTGTCGAATGAAACCGTAGACGCCGGACTGGACCAGAGCGGCACCGGCGATCGGTCGCGGGAAGGGGCTGAGGCTGGTCCGCAGGTCGCGGACTCCCCGGAACGCGAGGAATCCGCCCAATCCGATGGCGATCAATCCAATGAACGAGACGGCGAGTCCCCACGGGCTCGCCGATCCAGATTCAGCCAGTTTCCGAGATCCGGCAAGGACGACGATGCCGAGCAAAACGACCTGGCCGACGACCCAGCCTTCCCCGCGGGGACCAAGTGCCGGAAGTCGGGAGGTCATCGGGCGCATGGTGCCTCAAGGCAGTGGCCCGCGCTCCCGGGTATCGGGCGAGAGGAGTCGGACTGGTCGGGGCGAGAGGGATAGCCCCGCCACCAACGACCTTCCGATCACGATGCGGCTGGCCGAACCTCCCGAGCCCTCCGACTGGCTGCGGAGCGCATGACGCGCCGGCCGTCCCGACACCCCGCTGCACGCGCCACCGATCGTGAGGTCGGCGTGGTCGCCGCGGTCCTCGCGGCCGGGTCGGAGAAGGCGGCCGCCCACCGGCTCGGACTCTCGCACTCGACGGTGAAGCACCACCTGGCGAACGCCCGGTCGAAGGTCGGGGCGGAGACGACGGCGCAGCTCGTGTGGATCCTGGGGCCGCGGCTGCCGGAGCCGGTTAGCCGTGACGGGTCGGCCGGTAGATGAGCTCCTGGGTGCGGCCGTCGAGTGTCCGGCTCTCGACCAACTCGAGGTCGAAGTCGGCCGCACCCCCGAAGACCGGGCGCGCTCCGGTCTGGCCCGAGACGACGGGGAAGATGGTGACCTGCAGGCGGTCGACCAGGCCGGCGGCCATGAGCGCCCGGTTCATCGAGAGGCTCCCGTGCGAGCGCAGCGGGAGGCCGGACTCCTCCTTGAGCCGGGCGACGACGTCGACGGCGTCGCCGCGGACCAGGGTCGCGTCGGGCCAGTCGAGGGGACCTTCGAGCGTCGTTGAGACGACCGTGGTCGGCAGATCCCTCATCGCACCGTTGACCGGGTCGACGTCCTTCAAGAACCCCGCGCGTGGGCCGATGGACTGCATGAACATCCGCATCGTGTTCGCGCCGACGACCAGCCGCTGCCGCTCGCGGTAGAGGGCGAGACGGCGGTCGAGGAACTCCGGTCCCTGCTTGCCCCAGTAACCGCCCCAATCGCCTTCCGGCCCGTAGGAGCCGTAGCCGTCGAGAGTCGAGAAGACGTCGAAGGTGAACAGAGCCGTCAAGAGGGTCTCCCTGAGTCTTGGGTTTGAACCGTGTGGCGTGAACGAGGCCGCTGAGCGGGTGCTCTGGGGTCGACTCCTCGTCACGCATTCGCCTGTTGGGCGGGTGGGCCCGACAGGACGGTGGGGACGTACTCGAGCAGGTGGATGCCCCCGTCGAACGTCCGGCTGTCGACCATCTCGAGGGCGACGTCGGGGTAGCCGTCGTAGATCTGGTCGGGGCGAGAGGATTTGAACCTCCGACTTCAGCGTCCCGAACGCTGCGCGCTACCAGGCTGCGCCACGCCCCGACCGGGGCCGCATCGTACCAGCCGTTCTCGCGAGTGCCAATCGGGACGGGCGGCAGTACGCTGCGCGTCATGGCCGCGGACGAGGAAATGGAAGCCGCCTGGAAGCAGGTCCTGACCAAGCCTGGGATCGCACCGCAGGCCCGATTGTTCCGGCACCTGCCGACCGATCCGCGCTGCCCTCTGTGCTCCGCGCCGTTCCGAGGACCGTTTGCCCCGGTGGTTCGCGCACTCGGTTTTGGCCGCAACAGCCGCTACCCACAGTTGTGCAACCCGTGCTTCCGGCAGATGGGCAACCTGAAGGGTGGGGCGGAGGTGGACATCACCGTCCTGTTCGCCGACGTCCGCGGTTCGACCGGCATTGCCGAACAGCAGTCCGCAGCGGAGTTCTCGCGCCTCCTGGCCGGTTTCTATGCCCTCGCCACGAGCGCGGTCCAGGCCGAAGGCGGGATCGTCGACAAGTTTCTGGGTGACGGGGTGATGGCCCTGTTCATTCCGTCGTTCACGAGTCGAATGGACGCCGCGCGTGGCGTCACCGCGGCGCGGCGGATCCTGGCCGAGACGTCGCTCCCCGTCGGCGCCGGTGTCAACACCGGGCCGGCCTTCACGGGGTTTCTCGGTGCGACCGAGCAGGTCGCGTCGTTCACCGCGGTGGGCGACGCCGTCAACGTGGCACACCGACTGGGCGAGGCAGCGGGGCCTGGCGAGCTGATCGTGGCGGCGGAAACGATCGCGAAGGCGGGATTCGAGCCGGCGGCAGGCGTCGATCCGTGGGAAGAGCGCGAGCTATCGGTCAAGGGACGAGACCAGGCCGTCCGCGGGTGGGCCCTGCACGTCGCCGCACGCGAGGCACAGGCAGCCGCCTAGCCCGCGAGGGCGCCCGGGCGCAGACCCTATAGTCGCGCGGATGGATCGCGCCCGCGCCTGGCTGCGCACGACCGATGCCCAGCTGGTGGGCCTCACCATGCTGGTGAAGGTCCTCCTCTTCGCCTGGGGGTTGGTGGCCATGGCCCTGGTCAACGACCGCCCCGTGGACCTGGGCGAGATCTTCTCGATCTGGAACCGATGGGACGCGCCGCACTACCTCGACGTGGCGCTGTTCGGGTACACCAACTACGACCCGGGCAACCTGCCGATGTACAGCAAGCTGGGCGACCTCGACCTGTTCATCGTCTTCTATCCCCTCTTCCCGTGGGCGACCCGGGTGGGCCTGCTGTTCCTCCCCAACCTGGTAGCACCGATCCTGGTCAGCGCCATCGCCTCGGTTGCCGCGGTGCTGCTGCTGTTCCGGCTCGTGGCCCGCGAGTTCGGGGAGCGGATCGGCAAGCGGGCCGCCATCTTCATGCTGATCTTCCCGACCGCGTACTTCCTGCACATCGGCTACACCGAATCGCTCTTCCTGGCGCTCGTCTTTGGCTCGTTCCTGTCGGCACGGTCGGACCGATGGTGGCTGGCGGGCCTGCTCGGAGGCCTGGCCGCGCTGACCCGGGTTAACGGGCTGGTCCTCATCCCGGCCCTCGCTCTCGAGGCGTGGCTGCAATGGTCCAACGAGCGCAAGTGGCGCTGGGGATGGGCCGCCATCGGTCTGGTGGCCGTCGGCTTCGGCGGGTACCTGCTGGTCAACTACGTCGTGTACGGGAATCCGTTCGAGTTCCTGCGGATCCAGCAGGAGCACTGGTACAAGTCGCTGGCGTGGCCGTGGGAAGGCATCAGCGGGGTGCTGAACGCCTTCAACTACGACAATCCCGAGGACGTGCTCATGTACGGCGTCACGGAGCTGGCGGCCATCGGTCTTGGGCTGGTGGGCACCCTGGTCGCCGTCAGGCGCTATCGGCCCGGCTGGTTCGCCTGGATGGCCGGCAACTGGCTCCTGTTCGTGAGCACCTCGTTCGTCCTGTCCGTGCCCCGCTACACGCTGACCATGTTCCCGCTGTTCGTGTGGTTCGCCCAGCTGGCGGAGCGCCGATGGGTGGGATTCGCCATCGGGGTGGTGTCGACCGGGCTCCTGCTGTGGTTCTCCGCGCGCTTCGCCACGGGCGCCTGGGCCTTCTGATGCGCCGGCCCGGGCCGCCGGTTGCGGCGCTGGCTGCGGTCCTGCTGGGAGTCGCCGGCCTCCTCGCCGCCTGCGGCGCCCCGTCACCGACCGATGGGCGCACGTCGGTGACCCTGTCAGACGGGTCGACCGCGATGCAGTGGGGCGAAGGCGAGTATGGCGTGGTGCTCGTCCCCGACAACGGAGACACCCAGGCCGGGTGGGCGCCGCTCGCGGCGGAGATCGCGGTGCATCACATGAGCGCCGTGGCCATTGACGTGAGCGATGCGACCGGTGACCGCCTCGCGGCCGCGGCCGCGTGGCTGGCGGGCAACGGCGTGGAACGGGTGGCGTTCGTGGCATCGGGCCAACGCGGACCGGGGCTGCTGGTCGTCTACGCCACCGCGGACGGAGCCGTCGATCAGGTGGTCGTGATCTCGGGCGACATGTCCGACCTCGACCTCGCGGACCTGGGCGAGCCTCCGAAGCTCTTCACCGCGGCCGAGGGGGACGCCACGGCGGCTGCGGCGGCCGAGCGCATGACGAATGACGCGGCAGGCGAGTGGAACGCCCTGTACCTCGCGCCCGGCGAAGCGCATGGTCAGGCCATCCTGGATTCGGAGGGTGGGCCGGCGCTGGTGGAGGCGATCGTGGCCCGCCTGGAGGAGCGGCGCTAGCTCAGCGGACCAGTGGCGAAGACGGGGCCGGAGCGGGGAAATCGCCGGGCATAGAAGTGTCCCGAAGGAACCGCGGCGACCGTTGATGTCATCTCGGGTCCGGCCAGCTGCCCCTTCGGGACGACGACAGCATGCCGGACGCCGGACCGCGGGCGCAAGCCCGGTTTTCCACGACCTTTGACCTTCGTCGCGCAGTTGTCCACAGGAAATCAGGCGAGGAGGAATCCCAGCGCGAAGAAGGCGAGGTAGGCGACGATCCCGCCCACGGTCAGCAGGAGGCGCATCGCCAACGGGATGGGCGATCGACCGGCAAACAGGTAGGCCAGCGGACCGATGAGCGGCACGATGATCACCACCGCGGTCCACGCCAGCCGCGCGTTGGATCCCATGTCCTCGCGGCGGACGAGATCCCAGATGGCGATCACGACCCAGGCCGTGTACAGGATGAGCGGCAGGACGTAGCCGTACATCCCGATCAACAGCGCGGCCGGGTTCGTGGTCAGCGAGATTCCCATGAAGGTCACCTCCGGATGTGCGGTTGCGTCTGACGGCGCCGGAACGGCGTCGAGGGTTCGGATCTCGAACGGCCCCGGGACGGCCTGCTCGGGGATGGCCATGTCCACGGGGCCAGCGGGATCGGGCATGGCGGTCTGTATTGGTGCATCGGGATAGGTCATCCAGTCCCCGCCCGGGGCGTGGCCGTTGAGCGCGGCCGCAAAGGCGGGCAGGAACCGATTGGTGACGGCCATGGCTCCCCCGCCGGGCCGCGGCCCGGCGCCATCGGTCTGGCAGGCGAACTGGGATTCGATGGCGAGGGGCAGGCTGGTCCCGTAGGAGTTTCCGACGTAGCAGTCACCGCCCTGGCTCATCCACCCCAGGGCCAGGTCGGCGACGCCCGAGCCGGTGACGACGTTGCCCTCGATGACGTTGTCGCCGGGGAACCACAGGTTCGTGTCGATGATCGGGAAGACGACGATCCCGAACCCATCGTGGTTCGCCACCCGGTTGCCGGTGACCACGTTGTCGAGGCCACCGCTGACCCCGATCCCGGTCCCCAGCGCGATGGAGGTGAGCGGCTTGGCCGGGGCGTCGAGGTTGTTGTTGTCCTCCACCAGGTTGCCGGCCACGGTCGCGCCCGACTGGGGGGCCAGCTTCTCGGAGTCGAGGGTGTTCGGCAGGATGCCGCCCATGTTGTGGCGCCATTCCGAGTTGATGATCCACAGGTCGCCCCCGGCGTTGGTGCCGCTGAACCCGACCGCGTTGCCCTCCGACACGACGTCGGTCACCACCGCATGACAGGGTTGGCATTGACCGATGTAGAAGCCGCTGTCCGGGTTACCGGCCGCGTAGTCGTGCTCGAAGCGCCCCCAGACCGAGTCGAAGGCGTAGATCCCGTAGTCGCCGTTGGCGTAGGCCGTGAGGTACGAGCCCCGGTACCCGTTCACGCCCGACCAGTAGAACCCGTTCACCTTGTAGTGCCGGGCGGTCATGTTCTCGACCACCACCCCATCGGCCTCGATGACGTGGACGCCATTGGCGAGGTGGTAGTCCCCGTCGAGGATCACCGTGTTGCGGTCCGTGCCCCGGATGGTCAGGTACGGGGTGAGGACCTGCACCGCCTCGTGGTACGTGCCGGGACTGACCAGGACGAGGTCGCCGGGCTGGGCAGCGTCCACCGCGTCCTGGATGGCCGGATAGTCCCCAGGGACGGTGAGCGTCGCGCCGGGTCCTTCCGGGACGGGCTCGCGGCCCGGGCCGACGTCCGTGTCCCCGCCCCCGGGGAGCGGGACGTCGCCCACCACGATGACCCCGGCCATGCCCACCCCACCGGCCGCCCCGTGGTAGACGCAGTAGTAGGGATACACGCCCGGCTCGTCGAACGCCCACTCGAACACGTCCCCGGGCTGCATGTCGCCGCTATCGAACGAGCCGTCGTCCGCGGTGACCGTGTGGGGATTGCGCCCGGTGTTGGTCCAGACCACCTCGGTCCCGACCGGGACTCGAACGATCTCCAGGTCAAAGAAGTCATCGGCCGCGGAGACGGACTGGTACGCCTCCTCGGGTTCTCCGGCCGCGGTCGGCCCGGGGAGGGCAGGCAGGAGCGCGGCGGTCAGGAAGGCGGCCGCGGCCAACGCCCGGGCGGGAAGCCCGAGCCTGTGGTTCACGTGGCGTGCCACGCGTCGTAGGCCTCACCGACCACCGTCTCGAAGCGGAGGCCCATGAGCACGATGCCCGCAAAGCCCAGCGTCTGGGCGTCGTCCGCCGCGGCCCGGGCCACCCGCCACGCCTCGGCCCGGCGCTGCGCGGGATCGAGCGCGGTCAGCCGTTCCTGCAGCGCCTCGCCCACGGGCACGGCGCCGACCGAGACCAGGCGGCGCACCCATCGGTCCGAGAAGGGCGGCGTGATCTCGAGGTACACCGGTGGATCACCGTCCCGCAGGTCGAGACGCTCCAGGAGGGGACGCACCGCCGCGGGGTCCATGACCGGTCCCACGGTGAGGAACTGGGCGCCGGTCTCGACCCGCCGCCGAATCATCCAGCGTCGCGATCGGCTGCTCATGCCGACCTCGAACTGGACCGTGGGCAGCGATCGCTCGAGCTCGCGCAGGTACTCGACGATCTCGTAGCTGTTGCTCCAGTGCTCGACCTCGGGAAGCATGTCGCCCTGGACCACCAGGAACGAGTTGACCCCGTTGCCAATGGCGCCCCGCACCTCGGACTCGATGGCCAGGATGTTGCGGTCGCGGGTGGAGCACACGACCGTCGGGATGACGTCGGGCACGTCGTGCGTGATCCGGGCCGCGAACGCGTACGGCGACACGCGGACCTGCTTGAACGGGTTGTCGGTGATGAGGACCCGGTTCCAGCGGCCGTGAAGGGCCATGTGGGTCATGTCCGGCAGGAGGGGAGGGTTGACCTCCACCATCTCGACCCAGCCGCCTGGAGCCGAGAGCACCGATTCAGATCCGGGCAGCGTCGCGGCGGCGGCGCGCGGCCGCCACCATGTCACTCAGCTGGTGCTCGATCTCGTCCCAGCCGCGGGTTTTCAGACCGCAGTCGGGGTTCACCCACAGGTCGCCGTCGTCCATGAACGTCTCGAAGTGGGTGAGTCGCTCGTCCATGACCTCCTGGCCGGGCGAGTGGGGCGAGTGGACGTCGAAGACGCCCGGGCCGATCTGCAGGTGGCCGTCCCCGAACAGCTCGTAGAACTGGCGGATGTAGCTGTCGTCCTTCGAGCGGCTGAACTCGATGGACGCCACGTCCACCCCGGCATCGCTCCACAGCGGGACGATGTCGCCGAAGTCGCCGTAGCACATGTGGGTGTGCATCTGGACCGATGCCGGCTGGTTGAACACGTGGTTCAGGGCGGCGCGGACGCCACGGGCGTAGATCGCGCGGCGCTCGGCGGCATCCTCGGTGGGAAGGGGCCAGCGCTCGCGCACCGCGGGCTCGTCCACCTGGATGATCCGCGCCCCGGCGTCGACCAGGAATCCCACTTCCTGGGCGATCGGCTGGGCCACCGCCCAGAACAGGCGGTCATCGGGGACGCCTGGCGGTCGGAAGCTCCAGTTCACGATCGTGACCGGCCCGGTCAGCATGCCCTTCACCGGCTTGGTGGTCGCGGACTGGGCGAGGCGCCACTCGTCCACGGTCATCGGTGCATCGATGCTCGGCGGTGCGGCCAGGATGGGCGGCCGGGTGCAGCGGCTGCCATAGCTCAGCACCCATCCGGCGCTTGTGGTCAGGTAGCCGTTCATCTGGTCGGCGAAGTACTCGACCATGTCGGTCCGCTCGAATTCGCCATGGACGAGGACGTCGAGGCCCATCCGTTCCTGCCAGGAGATCGCCTCGGTGATCAGGGTGCCCACCGCGGCGTCGTACCCCGCGCGATCCAGCTCGCCCTTGCCCAGCCGGGCCCGAAGCTGGCGGACCTCGGAGGTCTGGGGCAGCGATCCGGTGGTCGTGGTCGGGAAGGGCGGAAGGTCCAGGTCCGCCTGCGCGGCGACGCGCTCGGGACGAGAGGACCGATTCTGCAGCTGGCCGACCTCGGGCCACTCCGTGGCTGGCGGGTGCGGCACCGATGGGGTCGAGCCGCTGGCCAGCGCGGCGGGCCAGGACGCCAACGCGGCCGCCTTCTCGCGGGCGAATTGGAAACCGGCCGGCAGGTCGCCCTCGCCCTGTGTGGTGTAGGGCAGGAACATGAGGCTCTTGGTCGGGACCAGGCGGATGGGACGATCGTCCTGGGGCAGGCCGGCGAGGAGGTCGCGGACCGCGCCGAAGTCGTCGGGCCACACGCTGCGCCCGTCCATCACGCCGAGGACGTGCTCCGGCTGGGCATCCCATGCCGGCGTGCCAACCAGCGACGCCACCTGGTCCAGTCCAACCTGCACCGCGAAGCCGGCACGCCCCAGCCGCTCCAGGCTGGCAGCGGCCGGGTGGCCGAACTGGACGGTGACGATGGGGGCCGTGGCGAGGCCCAGGTCTGCAGCGTCGGCATAGGCGACGTCCAGCAGGGCGCGATCCTCCGCGGTCAGGGCTAGGCCCAGGCACGGCTCGTTGACCTGGAGACGGAACGTCGGATGCGCGCTGGCCCATTCCCGGACCCAGGCCCAGAGCGAACGGCCGGCCTCGCGAGCCGCGGCCGTGGCCGATCCATTGCCTGATCCGAGGCGGCTGAGCTGGACGAGGCTGTACGGGCCGAGGACCGCCCAGGTGACATCCCGCTCATTGGTCGGCATGCGCCATGGGAGCGGGGAGAAGGGGTGAATGGCGCCCGACAGCTCGGGGACCACGAAGTGGTAGTTCGTGTCGAACCACTTCGTCATCTCCCACGCCTCGTGGTCCGGCGTGCCGCGTGCGAGTGCGGTCATGGCCGCGAACGGATCCTCGGACAGGGTCGTCGCCAGCCGCTCGGGCACGATACCGAGCATGAGGGCCGTCTCGAGGACCTCGTCGTAGAGCCAGAAGTCGTCCACCGCGGACCCGATGAGCCCTCTCTGCTCGTCAAGGTGTGCCGCGCGCCGTTCGGCGATACGCTGGTCGCGCTCGGCGGCCTGGATCTTCCCGGACCAGGCACCTTCGAGAAGCCACTTCAGCTCACGGTGGTGGCCGATCCGGGGATAGCCGATCAGTTGGGCGACGGTTTGCATTCGGTCGTGCAGTCTAGTCGAGACATCCGTCGACGGCACCCGGCCATCGGCTACGGGCGCTAGACTCCTCTGGCTTGAGCCCGTCAGGCCCGGAGGATCGCGCCGAGCGGAACCGCATCATGCTCACCTTGGAAATGGTGACCGACGCCATCCGAATAGATTGTGTGGCGCGCTTGCGAACACGGTAGTTTGACGCTGACATCGTTAAGTTTCGGTCGACCGGTCGCTTCGCGGCCCGTGTGTGATGCGCAACGCCGACATACTCGGACAGCCAAGAGACGGGATCTGACCTCGACGCCTTGCCTTCGCACGCGACACGTTGAGATCGGTCCACGATAGGACGATGGAATTGCTCGACCCAAAATTGTATTCGGACCAGGAATGGCTGGACCTGATGATTGAAGGTCTGGAGGTCGGACGGGACGGCGTCCCCGGCGGACCGGATCCAGACGTTCAGGCCCGGTTCGTCGGATTGTCTGGTGACGCGGCGATGCGCGCATGCTTCCCCTTCTACCAGTTGGTCAAGCGCCTCTATCCCGGCGACCTGGCTAATGCACTTGTCCTGGACTTTGGCGTGGGATGGGGCCGCCTTATCCGCCTATTCGCCCATGACGTGCCCGAACACCATCTGTTCGGCGTCGACGTCGACGCTGAGATTCTCCAGGTGTGCGCTGGCACGGGGGTGCCGGGATCCATGCAGCGGGCCGAGCCGGGCGGCCAATTGCCGTTTCAAGATGAAGCGTTTGGGCTGGTATACGCGTATTCGGTGTTCTCACACCTCTCACCTATTGCTGCGAGGGCAGCATTCTCGGAGCTTGCCCGCGTGCTGCAACCGGGCGGCCAGCTGACCTTCACGACGCAGGGTCGTAGGTTTCTTGAGCTTTGTTGCGCGATCCGGACGAAGGCCGCTCGAGAACCGTTGGCCGTGGCTGAGAAGACAATCGATTCGTTCTTCGGTGATCCGTTCCGCGCCCTCTCCGACTTTCGCGCGGACAAGCACGTCTACACGGGTGTCGGAGGAGGCGGTGTACTCACCGGGGACTTCTACGGGTGGGCGGCCATCCCGGAGAGCTGGCTCCAGTCGAACCTCTCGGATTTCGTTATTCAGGACGTCACCGACGACCCCAGAATCGACGAGCAGGTTGTGGTGACGCTGCGTCGTCGCTGAGCGCTCGGACGCATCGTCAGTGGCGCCCGGGGCCATGGCCACGGGGTAGACTCCTCTGGCTTCTCACGTCAGGCGGGGAGGATCACGATCCGTGGAGCCCGCGAGCCGCGGCCGGTTCAGTTCCGAATCCGGCCGGTTCAGTTCCGAATCGGTGAGCGAGGGACATCCGGATAGGTTGTGTGACGCGATCGCGGACTGGATCCTCGACTCCGTCATCGCCAACGACCCCGATGGGGGCTGCGCGACCAAGGTGGCTTAGATGCAAAGGTTGGTCGCGAAAGGTCGATCCATGCGCGCCAGGATCACCGCATCAGAATGGTCGGGCTGGTGTGCGGTCTGCGAAAGCGACGTCACATTCCGCGAGTACGGACCGTGGCATCGTGATGAGCTCGTCTGCACGACGTGTGGGTCAATACCTCGACAGCGCGCGATCATGACGGTGTTGTCTCTCGTGCGTCCAGACTGGCGACGAGAGCGCATTTGGGAGCTGGCGCCCGCGGGACCTGCCAGCGCCAAACTGCAAAAGGAATGCCATGAATACCTTGCCTCGCAATACTGGCCGGACGTACCACCCGGTGCGCTCGTTGATGGTGTTCGGTGCGAAGACCTCGAGCGACCGACGCTCGCTGACAATTCCATGGATGTCATCGTCTCGTCTGATGTCTTCGAGCACATCATTGACGTCGAGGCCGCCCATGCGCAGATCGCTCGTGTTCTTGACGGCGGTGGGATCCATGTTTGGACGACGCCGCAGTATCGGGAAATGGACGCCTCGAGGCCTCGCGTGCGCCGATCGAGTAGCGGTTTGGAGTACCTGGAGCCTGCTCAATACCACGGCGACCCGGTTTGCGCCTCCGGGGCCTTGGTAACGTACGACTGGGGGCGGGATCTTCCTGATCGAGTCATGGCAGCCTCTGGGATGTGGACAGCGGTGTTCCGCATCGAAAGCCGCACGCATGGCCTATCGGGCGAATTTCTGGAGGTCTTCGTGTCCCACGGAGGCGTACCTGTAGGGCTGGCTCCCGAAGCGCACTCTGCCCTCCAGACCAACATTGATGACGTACAACGTGCCCGAGGCGAGTTGATGGCACGCGAGAATGAGCTCGCCGTCCTCCGAGCATCCAGATCATGGCGGTTGACCGCCCCGCTGAGGTCTGTGGCTGGGACGGTACGGCGACAATTGGATCGTCCACATCGTTGACCGCAGGGCCGTAGCGATAAGCCAAACCAGCCGTCCATGCAGTGAACCGTTCCATTCTGGATGGCAGGAGGACGGCCAGAGGTTAGTTCGGGAAAGGATCCTCCTTGAAAAGCTGGCGAAGACGGCCCCGGTAGAGGAACAGATACCACCGGAGGTACAGGGGTAGCCAGGCGCGGAATCTGAAGCGACTGGTCCCGGCAGTACGGTCACGCCATGTCGTCGGAATTTCGTCCAGGCGGTATCCGCCCAGCGTGGCCTTGACGGTGAGTTCCATCGCCAACTCGAAGCCGCCAGTGCTCTGGATCGTGACGGACTCCAGTAGTCGGCGACTGTAGAGTTTGAAGTTGCTAGTTGGGTCATGGATTGGCACGCCGCCGAACCAGTGCAGCGTCAAGCCAGCCAACCGACTGAGAACTCGCTTGGCGACGGGCCCGCCCTCCTGGTGTCCACCCGCCATATATCGGCTTGCCGCCACCAAGTCGGCGCCGCTTCGAGCGAGCCGCATCATGTCATCGACCCCAGCGAGATCATCGGAACCGTCCGCCATGGCGATGAGGACGTAGGGCGACCGGGCTTCGGCCATGCCAGCGCGCATGGCGTTGAGGACTCCCGGGCCAATCTCGTTCTTCAGGAGTCGAAGACCCGGCATGGTGGGCAGGAGGTCTCGCACCACGGGCACAGTGGTGTCGCCATCGAAGTCGTATACAACGATCACTTCGTGAGGGGTGCCTATCTGCGTCGCTGCGTGGCCGAGGACGCTCGCGATGTTTTCGGCCTCGTTGTAGACGGGGAGCACCACGGAAAGTTCGGTTGCGGGATCGGCTAGGCCCGGCCTGGTCATGAAAGGTCCCTCTCCGGAGGCTGCTGGAGGGTGACGTCGATGCCGGAACGGCTGCCAAAGCTGAACCCAATCAGGATGGCCGAGGTCGCACCCGCGATGGTGACCACGGTGATCACCGTCACGTGGGCGATGGTCGCGACTGCCAATACCTCCTCCGGCGCCAGCCCGAGCGCCGTGCCGGCGGCTACGGACGCGAGCTCAAACGTCCCGAGGTAGGCGGGCACGGACGGGATGGCCGTTGCCAGCACGGCGACGGATGCGATGACAAATGCCTGGCCAAAGGTCGCGTCCAGACCGACGGCTTGCGACGAAAACCAGAACAGGACCGCGTCCCCTCCCCAGGCAAAAGCGCTGAGGAGCCCGGCTACCACCAAAGTGATCCCGGTCAAGCGGCTGATTGCCTCCGCGAAATCGCCGACCATCCCGCGAAGGCGGCCCCCATGAGCAGTCGCACGGGCTTTCCGCGCGACCCACGGGGAACAGCGCTTTGCTACGAGCAGCGCCACGACGGAGACGCATACGGCGAGAGTGGCTGAAGCGATGACGGCCGAACCGATTGCGCCGGCGAGTAGGCCCAGCATCGTCGCCAAAGCGAGGAGGCCAAGGGTAAATGTGTCCAGGACTCGTTCGACGGCGACGGTCGCGAAGACGGTACCACCGGGAATCTGCTCGCGGATCGAAAGCAACCCAGTCCGGATCACCTCGCCGGCACGAGCCGGGAGCACGGTGTTCCCCAGATATCCCACGAGCAGCACAGGGACCAGCCGACGTCGGGCGACTATGTGCGCGAGCCCCGCTAGGAGGCGCTTCCAGCGCTCCGCACGCACCAGCAGTTGAGCACCCATGACGGGTAAGACGAACAGCATGAGCCGCAGGTCGGCCGCCGCGAGACTCTCCAGGGTCGCGCGGAGATCGACCGTGAGGGCGAGGATCGCAATTGAGGCGACAGCGATCGCCAGCCCAATCCAGGGCGTGAGGCGTGCATACCTACTGCGCCGGACGGCGACCGACATACAACGTCTGCTTGCCGAGAATGCGCCACGCGGGACTAAAGCCCAGATAGGCCCGAACGAGCCACCCTGCCTGTGGCAGACGGCTCTTGGTCGTGTACGGCAGGAACCGTGTGTACAGGACCTCCTGATCCAGCCCGGCGAGCGAGGCAGCTTCGACGAGGCTTCGCTCAGTAAGAGCAACCCGATGATCGATAAAATCCCAGTAGTGGCCGCCAAGAAGCCGGATATTGGGCTGAAGGACGATCACCCGCCCGCCGGGCCGCAGGAGCGCAGCAACGACATTGAATTGTTCGATGACTGCCTGTCCGTCCTGAAGATGCTCGAGGTAGTTGCTCATGAAAACGGCATCAAAGTGGCCATGAGGTAGGTGGTGCAAGAGATCAAGACCGCTGGCCTGCACGAACTGGATGTCCGGCGCGAGCGCCGCGGAGACATCACGGATATCAGACGCCCAGCGCTCCCGGGTCTGGAGGTGCCCAATGAAGAAACCGCGGTCGCAGGCTAGGTCCAGGACCGCACCGTTGCTCGGAATCCAGCGCTCGAGGTAGTGCGAGATCTCGCGCCAGACAGCGTCCTTCCTGGCTACTTCAGAGTCGGGGAAACGATGCTCGTAGACCCGTTCTAGCGCTTCGTCATCGGTCACAGCTGGCCAGCCTCGTACTCCGCGCGGATCCATGGAATGACTTCGTCGAGCATCTCATCCAGCGTCGTCGTTGCCTCGAAGCCAAGCACAGCCTGAGCCTTCCGTACGTCCGGAATGCGCCTACGCACGTCGTGCTCGAACGGCGAGTCTGAAACGTAGCTGAAAGCCCGACCGCTGCCATGCACCTTGCTCCAGATGGCTCGGGCGAGTTCCAGGACCGTGGTGGAGGTCCGTGTCGACAGGTTGAAGTCGTCGTTGATGGCTTTGGGGGACTCCATCGCTCGGACGATGCCGCGCGCCAGATCCCCGCCGTAGGTGTAGTGCCGCACTTGTGTTCCGTCGCCGAGGATGTGGAGTGGATCTTGGCCGGCGATGGCCTTATGCACCAGATCGGGGACGACATGGGAGAGTGCAAGCTGCACATTCCCGCTCATGACATGGGAATCACGGAGCGCACGCCGTTCGCCGATCCCGACACAGTTGAAGGGCCGGAGGATCGTGTAGGGCAGTCCGTACTGTTCTGAAGCACCCTTGGCAAAGTACTCCGCGGCGAGTTTCTGGAAACCATAGGTGCTGACCGGGGGCGGCGAAACGAGCTGAGCACCTTCGGGCGTCGGGAACACCGTCGCGGATTCGTACACCATGGACGATGAGATCACGACGATCCGCTGTAAACGCCCAGATTTGTGAGCCTCGATCGCCGCATCGAAAGTGGAGGCCAGTATCCGCTCGTTCTCCGCCAGCAAGTCATAAGCAAACTCATGGAAGTAACTGATGCCGCCAATCATGGCGGCGGCTGCCACGACCTGGTCTGCTTCCGCCGCAAGGTCACCGAGGAGGCCACGATCCTTGGCATCGCCTTCCACGAAGCGGTAGTTCGGGTGTTTGTCGTAGCTCTTGGATACCCGCCCGTACTTGCTGTAGTTGTCCAGACCGACGACTTCATGCCCTGCCGACAAGAGCTCCTCGATGAGGTACCCACAGATGAATCCGGCCGCGCCCGTGACGAGGACTCGCACTACAGTTGGATGCCGCTACCCAGGGCTCCCCAAATGTCGACCACGTCCTTCCCCGCGGTTTCCAGGCCCTGGTACTCGGCGTGCGGAGCCCCAAGAACCAGGATTTCGCTCTCAAGCAGGACGCGCTCAAGTGGAACCAGCTGATCGTCACGCACGTGCGGATCCGTGCAGAGGACACGGGCGCCCGACCACCTCAGAAGCTTGCGCAATTTGTAACTGAGTGACGCTCGAGGATCGTCGGAATCCGCCTTGAAGGCCATCCCGAGAATACCGACGTTGCGGTCTTGCAGCGAGCCATATCGTCGCTCCATCGCCGAAACGACAAAAGCGGGCACCCCTTCGTTGATCTGCATCGCCGCTTGACCCAGTGGGAAGTGATCGCTCGTGAACGCAGCCAACTGCATCGTGTCCTTCAGCAGGCAGGGTCCGGCGGCTAGGCCAGGGCCGGGAAGATCGCGCGCGCGAGGGTAATCGTGACGAACTGCATGCAACACGCGGTTGTAGTCAATGCCTGCAGCGTGGGCAATCATGAAGAATTGATTCGCTGTCGCGAATTTCATATAGCGCCAGGCGTTGGTGAACAACTTCGCGAGCTCAGCCTCCTTGGTCGTCGTGCGGATCGTCTCGGCCCCGAGGCTTAGGAACAACGCCTCGGCTCGATCGCCGGCCTGGATGTCGTCGGCACCGATGATCTGGGGAAGACTGAGGATCTCTTCGAGGGCGCGCCCCTCGGCGACACGCTCGGGGCAGAACGCGACATCAACCACGCATCCGCGAGCAGCCAATGCTTCGGCGACAAGAGATGAGGTTCCTGGAAAGACCGTGCTACGCAACACCACAAGCGCCCCCGGCTGAATGAATGGGGCGAGATGGTCCACCGCACGCTCGAAGATGGTCATCGAAGGATTGAGGAACTCGTCGATCGGCGTTCCAATCACGATCACCACAATCGCAGCGCGGCGTAGGAGCTCGGGCTCGGACCCCATCTCCAGCATGCCGGACTTGAGAACCTTCGCCAGGAGCGCATCGGCCCCAGTCTCACGGAACGGCATTTCAGCTCGCGCGATCTGAGCCAGGGGCATAGGCGCGATGTCATAGATACCTACTCGCATGCCAGCGTTAGCGAAGGTCAAGCTCAGTGGGAGGCCGACATGGCCTGCCCCGCCAACGACGACCACGTCCAGAGACCCCGTCCCGACATTCGCTACCGGCACCGCGGTTCGAGGGCCAGCAGTCAACTGCGATTCTCCTGCTCGAATTTGGGCGAGGTTACCAGACACACTCACAGTCCTTGCCTCGGAGCCTACGGCGGTCGGCTAGGTCATACTCCTAATCCGCGACTTCAGCATCGTCACACCCGCTGGACGAGTGGCCGCGATCCCGACCGGCTCAGATTTCCGCTGTCTTGCGAGATGGTGGCGTCGCGACAGGAAACTCTGTTGCCCGGCAGGCATGCGCGACACAAGAGGAGTTCCTCACCTGACTCCCGGGGGTTGCGAGAAGTCGCAGAATCGCCAGCAATGGACGCGGATAAGCCTTACATCCGGAATGCAGACGACCGAGGCATTGCTGACGATGCACTCATTGGCCGAGCAACGCTGAGGGACAACCCCGTCCGTCAACGCCCAGATCTTGTCCAACGGCATCGGGACACGATGGTCATAGCCGTCATGCTCGCCGCCGCGGCGTGCCTCTTCGTGCTCCGCAGCCCAACGAGCCTGACGGCGGCGACGTTCTGGGCCGAAGACGGCACCGTCTTCTTCAAAGATGCGATTGAGCACGGTTGGGGCGCGACGTTCACGCCGTATGCCGGCCAGATCTTCGTGGCGCAGCGGTTCGCGGCTGCCCTATTCGGGACCCTGCCCGTGTCGTGGCAACCCACGCTGTACGCCGGCGTGGCGATCATCCTCGCCGTCCTCGCGTGCGGGATAGTGCTTTCGCAGCGATGGCGAGACCCGGTTCCCATCTCCGCCAGGTTCGCCTGTATGGCCGCCCTGCTCTGCGCGCCCGGAGTCGGGGAAGCATTTGGAAAGCTGACAACCGCTCATTGGTGGCTTGGCGTGGGGCTCATCCTTCTTGGCATGCTCCGCGATCCCGCTCGGGGCTGGACCCGGATAGGTGAGGTCGGTTACGTGGCCCTGACCGCGATGTCTGGTTTCGTCGCCCTTTTCGGAATTCCGGCCCTTACCGTACGCGCCTATCGCAACAAGTCTCGCCACTCGATCACGCTTGTTGCGCTCGCCCTGTTGGGCGTCGGACTGCAGCTCGGCTTCCTTGTTAGTTCGAACCGTCGAGGGGTAATCGCGGACGTGGCCTCGGACCCCGTTGTCGCGCTGCTTGTCCTCGCGAAACGAGTGATCGGGACCGCCGGTATGGGCGAAACCGGCCTTGCTGTCCTCTGGCCGCTGCGTTCACCAGATACTTGGGCCGCGTTCTTATGCGTGGCACTCACAGCAGCGTTGGCGTCTGTCTGGATTCGCGGCCGCTCGTTGGAGATAGGCGCGCTACTGTTGGCTTTGATCGGAGGGTGGTTACTGGCCCTGTGGGCCATGACGCAGCCGGGCTTGAGCATAGAAATGCTCTTCTGGCCGATGGCTGCCGCCCGGTTCTTCCTCATCCCGCGAGCTGTGCTCTACGTGAGCCTCGTGGTGTCATGGCCCCTGGACGGAACCAGGAAACTCGTTCTAGCGCTCACCTGCATCCTGCTGGTCGTCGGCATCGTCTTGGACTATCAGCAGACCGGTCTGCCAGCGGTCGACTGGGCTCCGTTCGCGCACTGCGTTGACCACACAGCGGGACGCTGCTCTATAGAGATTCCTCCCGGCTGGCTTCTCCAGGTTGAGGCTAGGGGTCCCTGATCCGACCATGCTGGCGATACGGCCGCTATCGGTTGGTAAGGCGCGGCGGCCCGGTCGTGAAGAACGGACCGCTGTCTTCGGTGTCAAGACCGAGCATCCAATTCCGAGAGCGGGTCGACATCGCGACCTAGAATCGAAAGGCGCCAAGACCTGATCCGGACCAACGAGGGGCCGGAGGCCCCAACCACGTCCTGTCGGGCGGAGTTGTGGCCGCTGTCTCAGCGCGTGTCGCCATCCCGCTCGGGCGCTCAGGTAACATCCCGTCCGGATGAGGACGGCAAGAGTGACCATCTCAGGACGGCCATCAGCCACGCGATTGGCGCAGGTCTGCTCCTTCAGGGCTGCGAGTTCGCCCGCGGTTGGTTGCAGGGCAAACACCCTCCTGGCGGGTTCGCTGCCAAAGCCGCAGGCTGACCGACCGAAGTCTCGCTACGGCAGACCTCTTGTGCCGCCTCCGGTATGACAACGAACGCCAGACCCCGATCGTCGATCTGGTCCAATCGGTGGCTCATCTGGAACTTCGCCCAGCGAGACCTGAAGTCGCGCTTCAAAGGTACAGCCCTTGGCTGGATCTGGTCCCTGATGGTCCCGCTGGCGACACTCATCACGTACAGCCTGATCTTCGCGGTCGTCTTTGGTGCCGTGCCGCCGGACTTTGGAAATGGAGCGCCCGGTTCCTATCCGCTGTGGCTGTTCTGTGGTCTCGCACCGTGGTCATTCTTTCTCATCTCGATCAATACCTCCATCCCAACGCTCCTGGCAAGTGGACCCATCCTGCAGAAGGTCTATTTCCCATCCTACGTTCCAATCGTTGGGTCAACGACGACGGTCCTCGTGCAGACGCTGATCGAGTTCTCGATCCTGGGCCTTGCCCTGCTACTGGCGGGGAATGTGGGGCCGACCTGGCTGCTCTTCCCGTTCTGGCTCGTCATCTTCGTAACTTTCGTCACGTCCATCGCCATCGCCCTGTCGATCCTGAACGTGTTCTATCGGGACGTCGCTCACTTAGTCACCGTGGCCCTACCTCTGCTGTTCTTCCTCACCCCGATCATCTACGACGTCACCTCTATCCCCACTGAATGGCACGGGGTCCCAATCCGGGCAATCGTTGAGTTCAATCCCCTGGCCGGGTTCGTAGGGGTATTCCGCAGTCTTCTTTACGACCTGGATGCGGCCACTCCGTCGACCTGGATCGGGCTGCTGCTTTGGGCCGGAGGTGCTGCGACGGCTGCCATCGTGGCGTACCGCCGCTGGGGCCTCGACATCGGGGAGGCAGTGTGAGCGACATTGCCATCCAGGTCGAGCAAGTGTCGAAGCGCTTCTGGCTGCACCGTGAACGACGCACCGGGATCAAGGAGCGGCTGATTCGCGGTCGAGCTCCGAGCGCGCAGGAGTTCTGGGCGCTGCGGGATGCAACGTTTTCGATACCTCGGGGAACGACTTTTGGTCTGCTTGGGCCAAACGGGTCCGGAAAGTCAACAACATTGAAGGTCCTGGCCGGGATATATCGTCCAACCACCGGTCGAGTCGCTGTGGATGGCCGAGTTACCGCACTCCTCGAACTCGGTGCCGGATTCCACGGCGAACTCACTGGACGCGAGAACGTCAGGTTGAACGGAGCGATCCTGGGTCTAACGGGTCGTCAGGTTGACGCCGCAATGGAGCAAATCGTTGACTTCTCAGGCATTGGCGAATTCATTGATTCGCCAGTGAAGATCTACTCCAGCGGAATGTTCGTCAGACTGGGCTTCGCCGTGGCGGTCACCCTGGATCCGCAGATTTTGATGGTCGACGAGGTCATCGCCGTTGGGGACGAGGAGTTCCAGCGAAAGTGTTTCGACTACCTATTTG
The DNA here is from genome assembly GCA_963810925.1 of uncultured Chloroflexia bacterium. Lineage (GTDB taxonomy): Bacteria > Chloroflexota > Limnocylindria > QHBO01 > QHBO01 > DASTEQ01. The sequence goes on from CAWEPF010000006.1 coordinate 241,762, forward strand.
AATTGCGAAATCGAGGCACGACCGTGGTGCTCGTTACCCACTCCCTCGGACTGATCGAGGACCTCTGTGACACCGCCGCCTGGTTGGAACACGGCTACATCCGGGAGCTCGGTCCGGCGCCCGAAGTGGCAGCTCGGTACCTTGAATCGGTCAATGACAACGAGATCAATCGGCAGGATGATGACCAGGATCCCACACTGCGGGATGCGACCGACCGACGAGGGTCGGGCGAGGCGCGGGTCACAGGCGTGGAATACCTGAGCGGCGATGGCAGCCCGACTCCAATACTACTATCCGGTGCTCCGTGTACCGTGCGATTGCACTACAAAACCGTCAGCCCGATTCATCGAGCTGAATTTGGTCTTGCATTTCAGCACGAATCGGGGGTCAATGTCGCCGGACCGAATTCTCGGCGCGCCGGACCATTCCAGCTTGATCTGGGTCAGGCGTATGTCGACTTTGAGATTCCGGAGCTGCTCTTCAAGCAAGGAAGCTACCGGGTGACGACTGCGATCCTCGACCGGGGCCACACGTACGACTATTTGGACCGGCATTTTGCACTGCGCGTTCGGGAGCAGGATGTTGGTGAGCCAGGATTGATCTTGCTGCCGGGGACATGGAAGCCGCCGGTGGTCGCGTCTGGATCTGGAACCCGAGAGCCGACTGGCCTGTGAGGACCCCCGATGCTGACTCCTGACGAGTTGAGCGCGGTTCTCTTCGCAATCGCGACCGGATCCACCGATGGCGGCCGGCACACCGACCAGATGGTGACCGATGCCGAGGAGCGCGAGGCGTTGGCGTCGACGGAGGCGGAGACTCGTATCGCGCTGACAGTTGAGGAGGAAATCCGGCACCTGCGCGGTGATCTCCTTGCAAGTTGGACAGTCATCGAAGAGATGCGACGCAGTAGGTCCTGGCGAATCACCACGCCGCTGCGCCGGGTCAAGGCAGCAGCAACGCGCCGATGAGGAGGCTGTGGAGCCTCGCGCGAAGCACAGGGCCCCTCGTGGTCGAGGCCACCGGGTCGGACATGCACGTCGAAGGGGATGACGAATTCGACGCGGGCTACAGGACCGATCGTGTTGCGGTTCTCGCCCACTGGGCGTCCGATCCAGTGGTCGGTCGATCTGTTGCGGAACTGACTCGGGCGTTGATCCACAACCAGTACCGCGTGGTGCTCGTCAGCTCCGCGGAGGGAGACGGTCCGCTCGCCTGGACCGACCGGCCATCAGGCGTCACCGTATTGCGTCGACCAAACGTCGGGTACGACTTTGGTTCTTGGGCGTGCGCTCTTGCTCGCTACCCTCGGATCGCCGAAACGTCGCACGTCTTGCTACTCAACGACAGCCTCGCAGGCCCGTTCGAGCCAATCGATCATCTATTGGACAAGTTTCACGGGTCGTCGGCTGACGTCTGGGGAATGACTGATACCACGCAGTTCTCCTATCATCTGCAAAGTTACTGCCTGGGTTTCCTGAGGGGGTCCCTTCAGGAACCGTCCTTGGCTCGATTCTGGCGAGGCATTCGCGTGGAACGTTCCCGCGAAGACGTAATCTGGCAGTACGAAGTTGGCCTTGGTCAGTTACTCGCCCGGGAGCACTTCGTTTTCGAGGCGGCCATCCCGTACTACCGAGTCGTCACCTCGGGCCAGAACCCCACGATCCTCGGTTGGCGGGGTCTTCTGGATCAGGGATTCCCCTTCGTCAAGCGCGGTCTTCTGCGTCGCCCGGCCCTTGCCCCAGACGGCTTTGCCGTCCGAGGAGAATTGGAACGACGCTTCGCCATCGATGTGGGCGAATGGGAATGACCCAGGTGCCATCGCGTCCGGTGCCGCCCATATGATGCGCAGGGCTGTTCGCCCGTGGGTCCGCCGATTCAGAGCCCGTCTGCGGAGACACGCGCCTCGTTTAGCCTCATCGAGGGCGCTGCTGACCTCTTTCGGTTCGGGCTCCTCCGCGACGTTCGGCAAGTGGGTGGAACGGAGCTCGGGGCGCTTCACCGGTGGCTATCCCGAGGCGTGGGCCCGAGAGGACATGCTGATCGACGCCCCTGCACGCCTGGGCGTCGTGGTGCATGTCTTCTACCCGGACCTTCTCGAGGAAATCCTGGAGGGGCTGGCGGCGATTCCAATCGAGTTCGACCTCATCGTGACCAACGCATCAGGCATGGCATTAGACATAACGACGAACTCGCCACCGCTAGCCAAAAGCGTGCGGGTCCTGAATGTTGAAAACCGCGGGAGGGACCTGTGGCCGCTCGCCCAGCTCGTCAACGCAGGGATCCTCGACCCCTATCATCTGCTCCTCAAACTGCACACGAAGCAGAGCGCTTGGCGCGACGATCACGCACGGCTGCCGGGAACTGGAGCCGCTTGGCGCCAGGGGCTTCTCGCTTCGCTGCTCGGAAGCACGGACAACATCAAATCCATACTCGCTGCATTCGCCGTCCGGCCCCAACTTGGCATGGTCACAGCTGACGGGAGCGTACTGGGCGCTCAATTTTGGGGATCGAATGAAAGGACGACGTCCCATCTTCTGCGACGGCTGGAACTGGAGCTGCGCCCCGGGAGCTCTGCTTTGCGGCGGGATCGATGTACTGGGCGCGGGATTCGTCCTCCAGGGCCTGCGCGCTTTGGGCCTTACTGCGGATGACTTTGAGCGGGAAGCGAAGCAAGTTGACGGCACGACGGCCCATGCCATCGAGCGCCTGCTGGGTCTTTTGACGCTGGAGGCTGGCTTGACGATTCAGGAACGCTCAGATGTCGGAGTTGGACCCGGGAGCGCAGACGCCTGGCGTCGCTTCGAACCTACCTTCGAAATCGCGGCAAAGGTGCGCGTTGTACCGTTCTATCTACCCCAATTCCATCCCATTCCTGAAAACGATCGCTGGTGGGGCACCGGCTTCACGGAGTGGATCAACGTGGCGGCGGCGAAGCCGGTATTCCCCGGACACTATCAGCCCAAGCTGCCCACCGAGACGGGTTTCTACGATCTTCGGCTTCGTGAAAGCGTCGCCCTCCAGGCTGGCCTCGCCCGCGCAGCGGGCGTGGCGGGCTGGATGTACTACCACTACTGGTTCGCGGGTCGCTCAGTCCTGGATGGGCCGATTCAGGCCAGGTTGGCCGACGACATTCAACTCCCGTTTTGCCTCATGTGGGCCAACGAGAATTGGACTCGGCGGTGGGATGGCCGTGATTCCGAAGTTCTCATCGGCCAGCGGTACGAAGAGGTGGATTCTTCGAAATTTCTCGCCGATATCCTGCCCATACTCAAAGATCCACGCTATCTGCGCATCGAGGGACGGCCGCTGATCGCGATCTACCGGCCGGGACAGATACCGAACCTGAAAGGAGTGACGGCCGCCTGGCGCGAATTGGCGAGGCGCGAGAGCATTGGCGAACTCCTCCTGATCAGCGTTGACGTTTCCGCGAAATTCGATGGGCTGACCCTGGACTCGGCAGCCGCCGGGCTGGATGGAACACTCGGATTTCCTCCGCATAGTTCTCGCTGGGTTTGGGTTGACTATTGGGACGTCGTCGTGGATCCGAACTTCGAAGGCAACATCCTGAGCTACCGGGCGACGGTCGAGGAATCGGTGCGAAAGTTGCGACTAGGGCTTTCCGACTCCAGCTTCCCGGGGGTCATGGTCGCGTTCGACAACACGGCGCGACGACAGGTGGATCCAGACATCTGGTTCGGAGCGAACCCATATACGTTTCATCGGTGGCTCTCAGAAGCCGCGCGATCCGTGGCTGACCGGGAACCAGACCGCCGGTTGGTTTTCGTGAATGCGTGGAACGAATGGGCGGAGGGCGCTGCGCTCGAGCCGAACACCAGATTCGGCTCGACGTTTCTTCTGGCCGTCCGAAGCGTGGCGTACAAGTAGTTTGGACGAGGTCCGGGCGCCGAATTAGAGGGCCGATGTCTTCGGCTTGTCGTCCGCAGGTGCGACGTCGTCGCCGGCCATTTCTGAACGCGCCAGCGATTCGGCAGCGCCGGCCGCGCCGAATACCCAGAAAGCAATTGGAGCAGCAACAAACGTGGTCGCCGTCGCCGACCCCACGAGGCCTTCGACGAAGACAAATGTGGCGCCGAGGGCAAACGCATGAAGGGCTGGCGTTCCCGCTCGAACCGTGATCCTCCAGAGGCCCACTACGATGAATCCCAGGAAGACCGCCATCCCTAGCCCGCCGATCACACCGGTCTCGCCGACGATCATCGCCCAGAACGAGTCGGTCATGGCGTCCGGTCTGGCGGCCTGAAGTCCAGGCACCTGATCCATGCCGTATTCGGCATAGACCGGACTGTACTTGACGCCACTGATGAAGCTTCCGTAGCGGCCCCAGGCCGACTCCGAGCGGGAAATGATCGCGCGCGATCGCCAGTGCGCCCAGGTAGAGGGCAACGCGAGCCTGCGTGGAACCCACGACCTCGGCACGCGGGTCGTCGGCAAGGATCTCCATCGGATCGCCGCGCCCGAAGTATTCCGTCATCGTCCGGTCGATCGTCTGGCGAATCGATGGAGCCGCCACTACCAGAAGCACCAGGACGGCGGCGGAGGCGACCACGAGTCCGAGTGTTCGCGGACGGGACCAACCTGATCTCCGCCACTCGGCGACCGCGCCGACGGTGAAGGCCGCGAGAATGCCGATCAGTGGTCGACGACGGAACGAGAGCAATGTCCCGAAGTTGAACACCAGCGCCAAGCCAAGTGCCCACCAGCGGCGCAGAACGGCAAATCGGGCATAAAGAAATAGGCTCACGTAAGCCGTGAGCCATCCGAAGAGCGCGGGATGGAGGAACACCGACTTGACGACGGGAAGTCCTCCGATCAGTACCGTGTACGCCGGCAGGTCGAGGGCCTGCTGGAAGGCGGTCGGGTTAACGAATTCAGCGAAGCCAAGGACCAGAATCACAAGTGCCACGGCAAACATGGATCCAATGACGCGTTCGACCCGGACCGTCGTCAGATCGGTGGCGCGCACCGCGTAGTAGAAGACCGCTGCTTTGGTGAGGAGGAGCAGCGCGGGAACCCAGGTGTCGCCAGGTACCGAGTTGGCAAGGCTCGAGACCAGTCCTGCGGCGACGACGACTCCGAACGCTGCCTCTTTCCAGCCGGGGCGACGGCTGAGCAGGGTCGGATTCCGAACCAGGACGAGTGCCACGAGGAAAACGACATAGGACTCGTCGATGACCCGCAAGTTCGTCGAGGACCAGTGCTCCACCGTGATGGCCACCAGATCGAGGAGCAGGAATGCGCCTAGGCCCTCAGCAGGACGACGCGCGAACAACACCGCGAGAACGAAGGCGGCAGCGATAGACGGGCCGAAGGTACCGACGCCGTCGGGCACAGCTGGCAGCGCGACAGCCGCGACGCCCGTCAGGACAGCCGCGGTGACCGCGGCCAGAACTCCGCCGTACGTCCAGAGCGCGCTTCGGAGCCCTGCCTCGGCCGAGGCGGAGGGCGTAGAGAAATCGGTCAGGTGCGAAGCACCGTCTAGTACGCGCCGCGGCCGCTGAGCACAGCTCCGAACGTCCGCAATACGATACGTGCATCCGCGAGGAGCCCCTGGGCACGCACATACTCAACGTCGAGTTCCAATCGACGCTCGAAGGTGAGGTCGGACCGGCCGCTCACCTGCCAAAGACCGGTGATGCCGGGGCGAACGCTCAAGATCGTCGCCGCCTCCTCGCGTCCCCCTAACTCGTTGAGAAAATAGGGCCGAGGGCCGATCAGGCTCATTTCGCCACGTGCGACGTTGAGCAGCTGCGGCAATTCGTCAAGCGAGAGCCGACGGAGGACCGCTCCGACCCTGGTCCGACGCGGATCGCGTCTGAGCTTGCGTCGCTCGTCGTACTCGAGGCGGATCTCCTCGTCATTCGTCAGCAGCGCTTCCAGGTGATGATGGCTGCCGTCGTGCATGGTCCTGAACTTGAGGGCCGTCATTGGCTTCCCGCCCTGGCCGAGGCGCTGGCATCGATAGAAGAGCGGATAGCCTGTTTCGATGGCAATGGCAGCGACAATCAGCAGCACCAAGGGGAACAGGATGATGAGCAGCGCCGCTGAGACGATCAGATCGCTCGCGCGCTTGATGGATGGATACGCGAACGGCCTGCGCCAAGATGTCACGGGAATGCTGCCGCCGGAAACGCCACCCTGCAGATGCGTCTTCATCGATCAGCGCGGTCAAGCACGGTCGGCAAGTCTCTCCTCATGGAGTTGGGATTATAGAGGCGCTCGGGACACGTCTCGGGCGGCCACCTCGCCACAGTGTCGCTGCGGAGGTTAACTCATCCCTCCAAGGTCAGCCATAAGGTCGCGAAGGCGAGGGTTCGCGGCATCGCGGGGCGAAAGCGAGGGGTTTGCCACCGGCCACTGGATCCCAACATCCGGATCGTTCCACGCCAGCCCCCGTTCCGTTTGCTGGTCGTAGTAGCTGCCTACCCTGTAGACGACATCGGTCCACTCCGCGAGCGCGCAGAAGCCGTGTGCGAACCCGGACGGTATCCAGACCTGGAGATGGCGCTCGTCGTCGAGCTCGAATGCTTCGTATTGTCCGAATGTCGGTGATCCGGGGCGAATATCGACGACAACATCGAAAACGCGCCCTCTCGCGACCCGTACGAGTTTCGGCTGACCATTCCCAACCTGGAAATGGAGGCCTCGTAAGACCCCATGTGCGCTCCGAGAATGGTTGTCCTGGACGAGGTTGGGCGCGATCCCGAGTTCCGCGTAACGATCCGCCCGAAACGTCTCCACGAAGAATCCGCGTTCGTCGCGGTGAACGTCAGGTTCGATAAGGACGATATCCAAGATTCTCGTCGGAAGACGTCTCATGATGCCACCAGCTCCTGGAAATACTCCTCATAGGCGCCAGCGATCTGATCCCAGTCAAACCGGCGCGCGGCGGCCTGGGCCGCATTGCGGGCATCCTGGACCGCATCCGGGTTGTGCAGCATCAGTCTCAGCTCCTCTGCCAGGCTCGCAGGATCTCGAAACGAGAAGTACCGGCCAGCTTCACCGAGTACTTCACGATGCTCCGGTACATCGTGAGCGACGATCGCGTTGCCATGCCCCATGGCCTCCACAAGGGCTGGATGCGTGCCGCCAACCTCGGTGGCCTGGATGTAGATCCGGGCGTTGGCCTGAAGCGCGTGGTAGGGCGCTCCGAACTGATAGCCCAGGAAACGGACGCGAGGGTCGGCTGCGGCCTTGACTTCGGCGACGTAGTCGCGCGCGTAGGGGGCATCACCAACCACAACCAGCGGGAGGTCGGTTTCGACGGCGCGGTATGCCTCGACAACGAGAAGCGCATTGTTCTCTCGCTCCAAACGGCTGACGTACAGGATGTACCGATCCGGCTCGAGGTGTAGCGGGCCCAGCGCCTCGACCAGCGTTCCACGGGGGACGCGGGTGGTCCCGTACGGGAAGTAGCGGCTCTCCCGGTGCAAGCGGATCCGATAGAAGTCCTGAATAACCCGAGCATCGGTCACGATCTCGATCGGCATGCGAGCCGCCAAACGCGCAGCCCACCGATAGTATCGACGAGCCATCGGTCCCCATTTCGCTCGCCGCCACTCCAGGCCGTCCACGTTGAGGACCGCGCGTTGGCCGCGCATCCACGGGATGTAGCAGATCGGCGCGTTGGCGCTGTTGCAGACGTAGACCACCTGGTACGAACGGACGGCGGCGTGGAGTGCCGATAAGAGGGTGTGTGAAACGGTCTCCGCGTATTTGTGCCGAATGGCAGGCAGGTGAACGAGTCGAACGCCGCGGTGCCACGCGGAGCGCGGAGACGTTGAGTCTCCGTTCCTGCAATAGACGGTGACGTCGTGACCGCGGTCGACAAGCCGGACGGCAAGCTCTTCCGCGAATGTCTCGAAGCCACCGTAGCTTCCGGGGATGCCGCGAGTGCCCAGGATCGCTATCCGAATGGCCGATGCTCCTCCGAGGTCAGGTCCGCGCCGAAAGCATGTCAGCCACCAGTGCGTCGGTTGGTGGCCGCCAGTCTTGCGCGGGTTCCGTCGCATGTCGAGCGGAGCCGAGGATGGCACGCGGTGGAACACGAGAGGCCCGTTCGAAATCCACCAATGCGACCTCTTGGATCTCGGTACCGCTCCCGTTGAGAATCCGACGCGCCCATCCCGCGCGGGTCGTGGGAGGTTGGCCGGCCAAGTGGTGAACTCCGAGTTGGCGCTCGTCGCGCATGGCGTCCCGGACCAGGTTGGCAATCGCGGAGGCGAGCCATGGTGTCGCCGTTGGGTTGCCCCACTCGTCGTCCACGACCCTGAGCACCTCGTGAGCAGAACGCGCGCGATCCGCTGCGGCCAGGATCTTCGTGACGAAATTTGTGCTTCCAGGGCCAAAGAGCCACGCCGTGCGCACAATGAGATGCCGGGGAGTCGCCGCCACGGTTTGGTGCTCTGCCAGCACCTTGGACCTCGCATAGGCGTTCATGGGCCGGACCTCATCGTGCTCGAGGTAGGGGCGGTCCGATTCCCCGTCGAAGACTTCGTTCGTGCTGACCTGAACGACGAGGGCCCCGGCGGCCGCGGCGGCCGCGGCGAGATGGCCAGCTCCCTCCCCATTCAGAAGGTTGGCCTTGGAAGGGTCCCGAGCGCAGCCATCGACATCGGTCCAGGCCGCTGCGTTGATGATCACGTCCGGTTTCCACGGTCCCAATCCCGCAAGTGTCGCCTCGTCGGCAAGGTCGAATGCTGGCCTGGCAAGTCGAAGGACAGCTTCGCCACTGGCCTGAAACACCATGTCCAACTGCCGTCCCAACTGTCCGGAGGCTCCGGCGATGGCGACCCGCATGAGTCAGTCGCCCGCAGGTACGCCCGCGCTCAGACGGGCTTCGTACTGCCGGCGGTAGTAGTCGAGAAACTCTCCGGACTTGAGGGGCCGCCACCAGTCTTCACGTTCTCGGTACCACTGGACGGTGTCTGCGAGGGCCTCTTCGAAGGATCGACGTGGCTTCCAGCCGAGCGCCTGGAGCCTGCTGCTCTCCACGGAGTACCGCCGATCGTGGCCTGCTCTGTCCTCGACGTGCCGTATCAGCGATTCCGGCTTGCCCAGGAGATGCAGGATTTGCCTGGTGAGCGCGATATTCGCCTTCTCGTTGCCACCGCCAACGTTATACGCGCTCCCCGGCGCTCCCTCTCTCATGACGAGGTCGATGGCAGCGCAGTGATCGTCCACGTGAAGCCAGTCGCGCACCTGGAGACCGTCGGCGTACAGGGGGAGCGGCGCATCGTCGATGGCGTTCGTGACGAAGAGCGGGATCAGCTTCTCCGGATATTGATGCGGGCCAAAGGTGTTGCTGCCTCGGGTCACGAGCGTCGGGAGCCCGTGCGTCTCGTGAAAGGCCAACGTGAGGAGATCCCCGCCTGCCTTGCACGCAGCGTACGGACTCCGCGGTCGGAGGGGGTCGGACTCCGTTGAGCTTCCCGAAGGCACGTCGCCGTACACCTCGTCCGTGCTGACCTGAACATACCGGCGATGTTCATGTCGATGAGCGGCCTCGAGAAGAACCAACGTCCCCTGGATCTCGGTGTGCACGAACGCTGCGGCCGATTCGATGCTTCGATCTACGTGAGACTCCGCCGCGAAATTCACGATGACGTCGGTCTCCGCTGCCAGGACGTCCACGGCTCGCTCGTCGGCAATGTCGCCACGCACGAATCGGAACCTGGCATCCGCCTCGACCTCGGCCAGATTCGAGAGTTGACCGGCGTAGGTCAGCTTGTCGAGGACGGTGATCCGGACATCCGCGTGCTGCTGCAGCATCCCCCGCACGAAGGCTGAGCCGATGAAGCCAGCCCCGCCCGTCACGAGGAGGTGATGGGGGGTGAAGGTCATGGACGAACTGAGGCCGGGTCGATCTGTTCAGCTTCGACTTCGTCGAGGGTGTGTCCCCACTCACTGCGGAGGTCAGGAGCGAAGTCGGCCGCAAACGTTCCAGCACTCAGAAGCGACTCGATCGTTCCCGCGTCCTGCCACTCGCCGTCGAACAAGTGATGAATCAGCTCGCCACGGTCCACGTAGAAATTCAGCACGTCGGTGATCTCGAATTCGCCCCGTGCAGATGGGTGCAGGTCACTGATCACATCGAACACCGACGACCGGAAGAAGTACACCCCGATGGGGACGAGATCGCTGAGCGGCTCGGCAGGCTTCTCCTCGAAACCGACGACTTGACCGTCGCGCAGTTCGGCGACCCCAAAACGGCGCGGGTCGGGGACGCGCTTCAGGACCGCACCCGCCTGGGCACTCGACGCTTCGAACTCCTCGCCGAACGTACGTAGCGACCCATGGACCAGGTTGTCACCGAGAATGACAACGCAGGAGTCGTCCCCGACGAACTCCCGTGCCAGCCCGATGGCATGCGCGATCCCAAGAGCGCCGCGCTGATACCGGTACGTGAGGCTGAGACCGATGTCGGAGCCATCGTGGAGGAGCTCGAGGATGTCACCGACCGATCGACCTCCGACCACCATCATGACCTCGCGACATCCAAGCTCGCGGAGGGTTTCGAGCGGGTAGAAGATCATTGGCCGGTCGAACACCGGCAGGAGATGCTTGTTGGTAACGAGAGTCAGTGGGAAAAGGCGGGTGCCACTTCCGCCGGCGAGAACGACCCCTTTCACGACGGCCTCGTGCGCTTCATGCCACGTTTCCACGTGACCCGGTCGCCGCGAGCGCGATCGGCAGGCGAGACGTCGAGATCGATCACTCCGATCATGATGTCAGATTTCGTCAGCACAGGGCGTGGCTCGGGCCGACCCAAAGATCCGCTTGCGGAAAACGAACTAACCGCTGGGCGACGTTCGGGCGGTCGCGCGGCCATCCAGGACGATCTGCCAATCAGAACGAGTTTCGGGCGACTGAAGGTATCATTGGGACTCCGCACGAGAGGCAGCCTTGAATCATCTCGACGGGTCGCGCGTCCTCGTCATCGGGGGCGCTGGATTCCTTGGTTCGCACATTGTCGACCAGCTCCGAGGGACAGGGGCTGCAAGCATCGTGGTCCTGGATAACTTCATTCGGGGAACCAGAGAGAACCTCGAGGAGTCCATCGCCGATCCGCGAGTGACGGTTGTAGAGGGCACGATCGTAGACCGTGAGCTCGTCCGTCGCCTGATGGCTGACACGGATTTCGCCTTCCACCTGGCCGCTCTGTGGCTCTACGAATGCGTCCATGAGCCGCGCAGCGCGCTCGAGGTCAACGTGGTCGGTACGTACAATGTGGCCGAGGCAGCTGCCGATGCCGGGGTGCGTAAGGTCGTGTACTCCTCGTCTGCGTCCGTCTACGGTGACGCGGCATTTACACCAATGACCGAGGAGCACCCGTTCAACAATCGGACCATGTATGGCGCCACGAAGATCGCTGGCGAGCAATTCTTCCGGGCGTTCAACGAGCAACGAGGGCTGAATTACACCGGTCTGCGCTACATGAACATCTATGGTCCTCGGATGGACTATCAGGGCACCTACGTCAGCGTCATCATGAAAGTCCTCGATCGCATCGAGCAGGGACTGCCGCCCGTCATCTTCGGCGATGGCTCCCAGGCGTATGACTTCGTTCACGTAGTCGATGTCGCCCGAGCCAACCTCTTGGCGCTAACCAGCGAAGCCAGCGATGAGAACTTCAACATCGGCATTGGCGTGAAAACCACTATTCGCGAACTCGTTGACCTCCTGCTTGAAATTACCGGCTCTAAATTGGAGCCCGAGTACCGGCCACAAGAACAGATGTTCGTGACTCACCGGGTCGGGAGCACGCAAAAGGCGGAGCATCTGCTTGGTTTTAAGGCAGAAATTCCGCTGGCCGAAGGACTACGGACTGTTGTCGCGTGGCGTGAGCGAGATCGCGCGAGCCGCCTGGTCGATGCTGCGAGCGGTTGATTTGCGCGGTATCGGCATCACGTGCGAATAATTCTCACTGGGGCAACGGGTTTTGTCGGGAGGCACCTCGCATCGACACTCGCTCGCGAGCACGAGGTGGTGTGCCTCGTGCGGAAATCAGTGCCGACCGAAGTTGGGGGAGCCCTAACGGTTCTGGAATGCGACCTAAGTCGACCAATCGCGCGACGCCGTCTTCCGCCTCAAGCCGATGCGATCGTTCATCTCGCGCAGGCCTACGTTGCGTTTCCGAGGAACGCGACCAGGTTGTTCATGGTCAATGCAGCCAGCACTCAGTGGTTGGCTGAATACGGACGATCAGCACAGGTATCTCGTTTCGTATACGCCTCCAGCGGAAGCGTCTACCAGCCGAGGACACGTCCTCTGACCGAAGACGCTCCTCTGCGGCCCCCGACGTACCATCCCGCGACCAAGAGAATGTCCGAAATGATGCTGACGTACTACGAACCGTACTTTTCCCACGCGGTGCTTCGGTTGTTCGCTCCGTACGGTCCCGGACAGGTCAACCGTCTGATTCCGAGAATGATTGAGTCGGTCCGGAACGGGACTCCGGTCTCGCTGTCTCGAGGCGGACAACCTAGGATCAATCCCATCTTTGTCGATGACCTGGTCGAAATCGTGGTGCAGGCGGTGAAGCAAGACGGCAGCTACACGGTCAATCTCGCCGGTCCTCGGGCGGTCAGCATGCGATCTCTCGCTCAAATCATTGGCGCCGCGGTCGGGAGAAGGCCAGCATTTGTCGAGACCGACTCGACGACCAGGGGCAACCTCGTCGCGGACACCGGGCGCATGCACGAGCTCTTCGACGTGGCGACGATGGTCGAGCCGAAAGACGGAATCGCACGGGTCGTGTCAACCGACTTCGGAGATAGGACCTAGGCCATGTGCGGGATCGTCGGAGTCCTCCAGCCCGCTGGGTCGAACCGGGACGGTGGCGCGCTGGCACGGATGCTCGCGGCAATACCCCACCGTGGGCCGGACGGGGAGGGCCAGTACATCGACGGGCCTGTCCAACTCGGACACCGACGGCTGTCCATCATTGATCTGTCTGAGGCCGGGGCCCAGCCAATGCCGAACGAGGATGGTGCCGTCGTCCTCACCTTCAACGGTGAGATCTTCAACTTCCAGGCTCTGCGGATCGAACTTGAGGGCGCGGGGCACATATTTCGGTCAAATACCGACTGCGAGGCGGTCCTCCACGGCTACGAGGAATGGGGCACGGGCGTGCTCGATCGACTTAATGGGATGTTTGCCTTCGCGATCTGGGACCGATCAAGCGGGCGCCTTTTCTTGGCTCGCGACCGCTACGGGGTCAAGCCACTCTACTGGTACAACCGAAGCGGCGTGTTCCTGTTCGCGTCCGAGATCAAGGCCATCCTGGAGCACGAGGCCGTATCGCGGGATCTGTGCTATCCCGCGCTGAACGAATACTTCAGCTTCCAGAACATCTTTTCAGACTTGACGCTATTCGAGGGCGTGCACCTATTGCCGGCGGGTTCGTTCCTGATCGTTGGCAACGACATGCAGCCCCGGGAAACCAAGTATTGGGACTATCCATTCAACCTCGAGCAAGTCAGCATGGGTCCTGAAGAGGCCGCGGAAGAAGTCCACCGATTGTTCGTCGACGCGGTGACGAGGCAGCTGGTCAGCGATGTTCCCGTCGGCGCTTATCTCAGCGGAGGGATGGACTCCGGCTCTATCACCGCGGTCGCTGGACGGCATTTGCCACGCCTCCGTACCTTCACCGCAGGGTTCGATCTCAGCTCGGCTTCCGGCCTTGAGCTCGGGTTCGACGAGCGAGCCGGCGCGGAATACCTTTCAAACCTCTTGAAGACCGAGCACTACGAGGTCGTCCTCCACGCGGGCGACATGGAGCAGGTGCTTCCCGAACTCATTTGGCATTTGGAAGACCTCCGTGTCGGTCAATCGTATCCGAACTACTACGTCGCCCGATTGGCGAGCAAGTTCGTCAAGGTCGTCCTCTCGGGCGCCGGCGGCGATGAGCTTTTCGGCGGGTATCCGTGGCGGTATTACCGCGGGGTCGGAAGCACCGACCGGGATGACTACATGAGCCGCTACTACGCATTCTGGCAACGTCTTGTTCCGGACGAAGAGAAGGCGGCGTTGTTCACCGACGACACCAGACGACAAATAGGCGAAATCACGACGTTCGAGCGGTTCCGGAGCGTATTCGACGGATACGATCGCCCCATCAACGGACCGGAGGAGTATGTCGCTGCTTCACTCTACTTCGAGCTGCGGACCTTCCTCCCGGGGCTGTTGTTGGTCGAAGACAAGGTCAGCATGGCCCACTCCATCGAGACACGCGTGCCATTCCTCGACAACGACCTCGTGGATCTCGCCGTCCGCCTGCCGGCTCGCTTGAAGGTGCGCAACCTTGATCGCGCTCCCGTCCTCGATGAAAACCTCGCCGGAAAGCGCCAACGTTTTGAGCTTGACACGAACGACGGAAAGGCTGTTCTCCGGGACGCCATGACCAGAATCATCCCTCGCGAAGCGGCCGAACGACGGAAACAGGGGTTTAGCGCGCCCGATGCAAGTTGGTTCCGCGGAGAAAGCATTGGATACCTCAATCGCCTGCTCCGGGATCCGACCGCACGGATATACGAGTTCCTGCAGCCCACATACGTCGAACGGATCCTGGACCAACACACCGCGGGAAAGGTGAATCACCGCCTGCTGATCTGGTCGATGCTCAGCTTCGAATGGTGGGCCCGAACCTTCCTCGACGGTGGGACATCGCCTTCCAAAGGCGATAACTTCCTGAAAGGCGTCCACTCGCCCTCGACGGGCGGTCAGACGAAAATCGGGCTCGGGACTCCAACCTAGGAGGTCGATCCTGGCTCGCTTCCGCCGCCGGACGCTGTGGGTCTTCTCAGCCCCGTTTGCGCTGGTCTGGCTGACTGCGCGGGCCGTGTCAGTCCGCCGCACGACCCTGAAGCGTCAGGCTCGCGGCGCCCGGCCGCGGCTCGTGTATGGCCCAATCCCGATCGTGAGCATCAAATACATGAGCTTGGCGATGCGCAGCGCCGGCTATGAGACCCAGACGGTCGTGCACGAGGTCTTCGACATCAACAGTCCCGCCGACTTCGATCGTCAGGTGAGCTCGTACTTCTCGAACGGTTTGCCGCGATGGGTCCGCATGCTCGGCCTCGTGGACTATGCCGTGTTTTCCTCGCTGCTTGGCCAGCACGATGTCTTCCATTTCTTCTTCGACGGCGGATTTCTTCGCCGTACGCCATTTCGCTTCCTCGAGCTCAGACTGCTTCACCTTGCAGGGAAGAAGGTCATTGTCATGCCCTACGGGAGCGACGTTGCCATCCCAAGCGAGATCAAGTCGGACGGATGGCGCCGAGGTCTAGCGGCTCACTACCCGATGCTCGCCACAACGGAGCGTCGGCGGCGACGGTGGATCCAGCATCTCTGTAGGCAGGCCGACTACATCGTGACTGGTCTGGTCCATTTCGAGACCCTTCCCCGCTGGGATCTGCTGACGATTCAGTACTACCCAATCGATGCCGAGGCGTGGGCCCCTGCCGGCTCCTCCTCAGATTCCGATGGCATCGACATGCCCGTCGTGGTCGTGCATGCCCCAAATCACCGTGAGCTGAAAGGTACCCAAGCTCTCATTGATGCGTGCGCCGAGTTGCGCCTCGAGGGATTCGCGGTCTCACTTCGCTTGCTCGAAAGGGTTCCGAACCCCAAGGTGAGGATTGAAATGCAGGAGGCCGATATCGTCGCCGAACAGTTCATTCTCGGGTACGGCCTCACGGCAATCGAGGGCATGAGCGTCGGGAAACCTGTTCTCTCAAATCTCTCGGACGAGCGGTACTACGAGCCATTTCGGAGCACCACCCGGCTGTCCACGTGCCCCATCGTGAGTGCGCCACCGGAGGCCTTGAAGGATGCCTTAAGGCGACTGATCGCCGATCCCGCACGCCGAATGGAGCTCGGATCGGCGGGGCGTCAGTACGTCCTTCGAGAGCATTCATACGACGCGATGGCCAATCTTTGGGACGCCGTCTACCGGCGGGTCTGGCACGGGGAGGACATCGATCCAGGTAGCCTGCTTCGAGAAGGCGTCACGTACGAGTCCATCGGGTCGAGCCAGAATGCGCCCCGGTATGATCGAGGACGCCATGGAATGCCCAACTGACTGATGGACGCACGCCGATCGATACCCATCACCAAACCGTATTTCGGCGAGGCCGAGCGGCAGGCCGTGCTCCGCCCGCTCGAATCTGGATGGCTCGTCCAGGGTCCGTTCGTGCAAGAGTTCGAGAACAAGTTCACGGCATTTACGGGGACGGGGCATTCGATCGCGACGAGTTCCTGCACGACTGCGCTCCATCTGGGGGTGACTGCGCTGGGCCTCAAGCCGGGCGACGAAGTGATCGTGCCGGCCTTTACATGGGTCTCCACACCTAACGTTGTGGAATACATGGGCGCTCGCCCGGTGTTCTGCGATATCCGACTTGACACATTCAACATTGACGTGGAGCAGATTCGCTCGAAGATCACCGAGCGGACGGTCGGCATCATCGCCGTTCACCTCTTCGGTCTGTGCGCCGACCTTGATCCCATCCTCGCCATCGCTAGGGAGCACGGGCTATGGGTGGTCGAGGATGCGGCCTGCGCGTTCGGCGCATGGGATGGCGATGCCCACGCCGGGACGAGGGGCGATGTCGGCTGCTTCAGCTTCCATCCCCGAAAGTCGATCACGACCGGCGAAGGCGGAATGGTGACGACAAGTCAGAGTGACATGGCCGATCGTCTGCGCTCCCTCAGGGACCACGGCGCCTCCCGCTCGGACTTTGAACGTCATTCGGGGCAAGCGTCGTACCTCCTCGCGGAGTACAACATGCTTGGCTACAACTACCGCATGACCGACGTCCAGGCAGCGATTGGTTGTGCGCAGATGGATCGTGCGGAATGGATTCTCGAGCAGCGGTCCCGATGCGCCCGGGTGTACGACGATCTCCTTGAGGAGACCTCGTGGCTCCGGCTGCCGCGTGTCCCTGTAGGCATGAAACACGGGTATCAGGCCTACGTCACATTGTTTGCGCCTGATTCGCCGACGATGGACAACGTCGACGAACTGCACGAGCGGCGCAATGGCCTGATGGCGCGCCTCGAAGGCGCCGGAGTTGCTACCCGTCCCGGCACGCATGCTGCGGCGTTGCAAGGCTATTACGTTGCCAAGTACGGACTCGACAGGTCCGACTTCCCGCAGTCCCACATCGCAGACCGAATCTCGTTGGCGCTGCCGTTGTTCGCTCAGATGGAACAGGGCGATCTCGAATACGTGGTCGAGGCCCTCATCGATTCCGCAGGAAGCGGACGTGCCTGAAAACACACAGGGTTCACTGCGTGCGGACCTGCGCGACCTCTACGACGAGCTGCGCGCGGACATGCGCAACGGCTGGAACCGAGATCTGCCCTTCGAGGAACTGCTATTCGACCGTTGGGATCGTGCCCGAGACCTCGGTTTTGGCGAGGGGTCGAGTATCTACCACAACAGCTACATCTACGGAGATGTCGCCGTCGGCAGCAATACCTGGATCGGCCCGTTCACCCTGCTGGACGGTAGCGGCGGCCTCCACATCGGTGACCATTGCAGCATCAGCTCGGGTGTTCAGATTTACACCCACGACACGGTCGCCTGGGCTGTATCGGGCGGCCTTGTCAAGACCGAGCCTGCCGCTGTACGGATCGGCAGCTTTTGCTACATCGGAAGCCAGACGGTGGTCGCCAAGGGCGTGACCATCGGGGACCACGCGGTCGTTGGGGCGTGTTCGTTTGTCAACCGTGACGTGGCGCCCTACACCGTATCGGCGGGGGTCCCTAGCCGCCCCATCGGGCTCGTGAAAGTGGCTCTGGACGGAGCCGTTTCTCTGCAGTACGACCGGAGTTAGGAAGGCCGGCTCGACCTAGCCGCCCACGCGGGTAGCGACCACAGAGAAGCCGCTCGGTTCAGCGTGGAACCGCTCGATTGCGAGTCCGGCGCTCGTGCAGAAGTCCCGCACTTCCGCCTCCGTGTGGCGGTGGCAATTGAGCGGTCGGTACCAATCGAAGTTGATGTGGTGCATCTCTTCAAAGGTGTACTCCGGCCGGAAGTAGGCCTTCATAACCGCGTAGTAGAAGAGCCGCTGAACGTCCGTGCGCCCGGCGGCAACGCCCAGGAACGGTATCGCCTCAGGGACGTCGATCTTCGCGTCGAGCTCTCCGAGAGCCATGCCAAGGCGGGTCAGCGGCTTCAGGGCCTCCCATGCCTCATCATCGGAGAGCGACTGCAGCTCTCCGCGCACGAGGTCGTCGGTGAATTCCCGAATTGGTCCCTTCTTCGCATACACGTAGAACAGGAACCTCCCCCCTGGGCGCAGTTTGCGAGCGAGGGCGGCCAAGGCCGTCCCGGTGTCATCGGTGTGGTGAAGGACGCCTTCAGACAAGATGAAGTCGATCGAATCGTCCGGGATCGGCAGGGCGGTGAGGTCGGCCTGGATGAACTCTCCCGGATAGCCCGCTTCGGCGAACCGATCGCGGGCGACCTCCACGGCATCGGAGATATCAGCGCCCAGGTAGTCGTGCCGAAGCAAGTGGTCACCGAAGAAGAGAATTGCTGAATAGCCTGCGCCGCACCCCGCGTCCAGAATCAGTTGAGGTCCTGGATCCAACCACTGGCTGAGGAGGTGCGGATCGCCACCGCAGTACTTCTCAAGGAGCCAGTGCCGCGTGAAGGCCTGCATCTCGGGCGATTCATAAGTCTCTCGCCGGTGCCACTTGTAGCCGAACGCGGATTCGGTCTGGGCTTGGGCAGCGGACGCAAGAGGTGACGGGCGCGCACTCGCCGCGGTGAGTTTCAGCCGAACCGTTGCAGACAACCAGTCCTCCATTCTTGCTGGGGCGCGGCCGTATTATGGCCAACCGGTGATCAGCGGAGGATCCATTTACCTGTCGCCCGTGGCAATCGCTTGACCCTTCGCCGTCGGCTTTCACGCGACTTCCTCGTCTACGGCGTCGGGGAAGTGGCGGTCAAGCTCTTCAGCCTGGTCACCCTTCCCATCTACACGCGGCTCT
The DNA here is from genome assembly GCA_963810925.1 of uncultured Chloroflexia bacterium. Taxonomy (GTDB): domain Bacteria; phylum Chloroflexota; class Limnocylindria; order QHBO01; family QHBO01; genus DASTEQ01. Next base: position 260,785 of record CAWEPF010000006.1, read on the forward strand.
TTCCGCCGGCCGAGTACGGCGCGCTGAGCATCGTCCTCACGCTGAACGGATTGCTGATGGCGGTCGTGATTCTTGGTGGCGACTCGGCCTATGCCCGGTTCTTCTTCGCTGCCCGGACACGCGAAGATCGTAAGCGGGTCACCACGACGTGGATCGGATTCCTGGCGATCTGGAGCATCGTGGTCGCCTTGGTTCTGCTGCCGTTCTCGGCGGAGATCGCATCGTGGGCGCTCGAGGTTGGCGCCAATGCGCTACTCATCGCAGTGCCAGTCATCGGCGTTCCGATCGTCATCGTGAACCGCATGTGCGCCCAGGTCCTCAGGAACGAGTTCCGAGCGTCTGCCTACACATCACTGAACATCATTTCCGTCGCGCTCTCGATCACGATCGGTCTGATCGCCGTCCTGGGGTTGGACCTGGGGATCCTTGGCATCCTGGTTGGTTCCCTTGGCGCGGAACTGCTCATGTTGCCTATTCGTCTCTGGTTCGCTCGCGAGATGTTTGCGCCGGCTTTCTCGCGTCAGCTTCTTCGTCAGTTGCTCGCCTTCGGCGTGCCGCTGGTGCCTATTTCGCTGGCGTACTGGGTCTTCTTCGTGTCCGATCGACTCCTGCTCGCACAACTCTCCAGCCTGGAGCAGGTCGGCCTGTACAGCGTTGCGGCTTCCCTCGTGGGCGTCACCAGCATCGCCGTATCGGCGCTGGGTCAGTCGTGGACTCCGCACGCCATCCGTCTGTTCGAGGAAGAGCCCGATCGCGCACCGCGACTCTTTGGACAAATGCTGACCTATGTGCTCGCCGGCTTTGGTCTGCTTTGCGTGACGATTTCGACCTTCGCCCCTGAATTCCTCCGATTGCTTACCGGTGCCGCGTTCGCGGGTTCTGCCGTGGCCGTGCCACCACTCGCACTCGGCGTGGTGGCGTTCGCCACCACGCAGATCACGGCCGCGGGCATGACCCTTCGGTTGCGGACGAAGTACCTGGCGATCCATGCGTGGGTCGCGGCTCTTCTGAATGTCGCGCTCAACCTGTTACTCATCCCGCCTCTCGGTATGGTTGGTGCCGCCTGGGCAACGATGGCGGCCTACACGTTCCTCACGCTGGCGTATCTCGTCACGTCGCAGCGGATGTGGCCGGTGCGCTTCGAAATGCGCAGGTCGCTCACGGTCATTGCCGTCATCCTCGGCCTCACCGTCGGGGGTGTTCTGATCCCCACCATGCCGCTCGCTCAGGCGCTGCTGGTCAAGAGCGCCTACTGCCTCCTATTCCCCGTCGCGCTCTTCGGATTGCGAGCGTTCGATGGTCGCGAGCGTCACGTGTTGGCCGCGGCGATCGCGAGCTCGCGGAGATGAAACGCCAACCGCGGGTCTTCCTGGGCTTGATCGAAATCGCCGGCTACTACAGCGGCCTCCATGACGCCCTGCACGACCAGGGCATCGAGGCCTGCGTGGTAGATCTGGGTCGTCACCCATTCCGCTACCGAGCCGAGAACGCTGACGATCCAGTCGTCGCCCGAATCGTCAGGCGCGTGCGCGATCTTCGACCGAGCGCGTCCGCTGGGATCGCCACAAGGTTCCTGTGGCGCTCCGCGTGGTTCGGGGCGCGGGTCCTCCTTTTTGCCTGGGCAGCGGTCCGTTTCGACGTGTTTGTCCTCAGCACTGGGCAGTCTTTCCTGCGATGGCGCGACCTCCCGCTGCTGCATCGCCTGGGAAAGCGCCTCATCTTCGTCTTTCATGGGAGTGAGGCTCGACCCGCCTACATCGATGGCCAGAAGATGACTCCTGAACGGGCGTTGTCGATCCCCGAATGTATCGCCGCAGCTCGACGGCAGAAGGCGATGATTCGCCGGATCGAACGCTACGCGGACGTCATCGTGGCGCAGCCAGCATTCAGTCACTTCTTCGAGCGGCGAGTCGTGAACTGGTTCGTCGTGGGGGTGCCCTGGCGGGAATGGGTTCCCGCAGTAACCGATGAGCGGGCTGCCCAGTCAACGCTGCGCATCGTCCACTCCCCCTCCGACCCGCCGATCAAAGGGTCGGGACGTATTCGCGATGCCATCACACGCCTGCGGTCGGAGGGACTGGACCTCGAGCTCATCGAACTTCGGGGAGTTCCGAACGATGTGGTCCTGGCGGAGCTCGCGCGCTGCGATTTTGCGATTGACCAGCTCTATTCGGATGCGCCAATGGTCGGATTTGCGACGGAGGCGGCCGTTGCTTCGAAACCGGCGATCGTGGGCGGATACGCATGGGAAGCCAACCGATTGGCATTCGGGGCGATGCCCTTTCCACCCGTCGAGGAATGCAGCCCCGACGGTCTGATTGAAGCGATCCGGCGTCTCGCAACCGACGCAGAGCATCGGGAACGCCTCGGGAGTGCGGCGTCGGCGTTCGTCCATGAGCACTGGTCCGGAAAACAACTTGCGGACCGCATGGTCCGACTGATGGAAGGTCCCCCTCCCGAGGAGTGGTTGTTTGACCCAGCAAGCCTCCGGTACACCGAAGGCTGCGGCTTGACCAGAGAGGAAGCCAGACACGTCGTCGCGGAGGTCATCCGCGTCGGTGGGCGCGGCGCACTCTGTCTCGCGGACAAGCCGGAGGTTGAGGAGGCTTTTGTTGCATTCGCCCGGACAGCCCTTGACGCCGGGCCCCCGACCTAGCATCGCCGGCTCCAGGCGCGGCGGCGACTCACGGCATACTGACGGCATGGCCGCCGAGCGTGCACCGATCGAGGTCGTGGTCGAGATCCCGTCGGGGAGCCGCAACAAGTACGAGTACGACCACGTCAGGCACCGATTCGTGCTCGACCGGATCCTCTACAGCAGCGTGCACTACCCGTGCGACTACGGGTTCCTGGAGGGGACGCTGGCCGATGACGGCGACCCGCTCGACGTGCTGGTCGTGATCAGCGAGCCCACCTTCCCCGGGTGCGTGGTCCGTTCCCGCCCGGTCGGCGTGCTCGACATGCGCGACGACAAGGGTCACGACTACAAGGTCCTGGCCGTCGCGGCCGACGACCCACGCTGGGACGAAACGCACGCGCTGGGCGACCTCTCGCCCCACCGGCTCCGGGAGATCGAGAACTTCTTCCAGATCTACAAGGAGCTCGAAGGCCGGCCGGTCGAGGTCTTCGGCTGGCTCGACGCCGCTGAGGCGTGGCGGATCATCGACGAGTCGGCGCGCGCGGGCGCCGAGGCGGCGGGAGACGAACATCCCGGCTGATCGCTGGCTGGTGGCCGGCGTGCCCCGCACCGGCGCGACCGGCGGCGCCAGTCGCGCGCGGCACATCTTCGGCGCCCTGGCCGAGCGGACCGGCGCAACGGTGCTGCCCGATCACGGACGGCGCGGCGCGCCTCGGCTGGCCACGGCCATCGGGTCGGCGTCGGGCGGCTGGCGCCACCCGCTCCGCGTGGCGTCGACCCAGATGTTCCCCGGTCCGGTCATGGCGGCCATCCGAGGTCCCGTCCATCCGGCGCTGCTCGACTTCCACGACGAGCCGGTGCTCCAGACCGAGAGTCTGGGCATCGCCCTCGCCGACCGCGACCACGCGCGGCTCGTCCAGCTGGTGGCCCGCAACACGGCCCGCTTCGAGCGCCTGGCGGTACCGTCGGCCACGTTCGCCGAGCTGTGCGGGCTGCCGGCCGATCGGGTGATCGTGATCAGCAATGGAAGCGACACGGCAGGCGGTTCGTCAGCATCGGCCCATCGACGAGCCCGTGGTGGGGTTGGTGTCGGGCGCGGCGCCCGCACGCGGCATCGAAGCCCTGATCGAAGCCGTGGCGCACCTCCGGGCCGAGCTTCCGGAGGCCACCCTGCGCCTGGCCCTGAACGGGACGGGAGCCGCCAGCGCGGCCTACCTGGACGCGCTGCGGACCGAGCGCACCGAATCGTGGGTCACGATCATGGACGTCGCCCAGGACGGCCTCGACGATTTCCTGGCCCAGACCGCGGTGCTGGCCGTCCCGCATCCGGGAGGCGCGTATCTCGACAGCGCGACCCCGGTCAAGCTGTTCGACTCGATGGCGTCAGGACGACCGGTGGCGGTGACCCCGCGGGTCGAGACCCGCCGCATCGTGGAGGAGGAGCAGGCTGGCGTGGTTGCCGCGTCGGATCGCCCCGAGGACCTGGCGGAGGCCCTGTGGGACCTCCTGCGCGATGCCACGCGACGCCACGCGCTCGGCGACAACGCGCGCCGGGCCGCGGTCGAGCGCTACGACTGGCGGATCCTGTCCGCGGCTCTGGCCGACGCCATCCTCGATGGATGACGCCGGCCGGTAGGAACGCTCCCTAGAACGCCTCGAGGTACCGGGCGGTCTCCCATCCGCTGACCTGCATCCGGTACTCGTTCCACTCCTCGCGCTTGGCCTCCACGAACCGCTCGAAGACGTGGTCTCCCAGCGCCTCGCGGATCACCTCGTCCGCCTCGAGTTCGGCGAGGGCCTCGGCCAGCGTCCCGGGGAGCTGCCGGATCTTGCGGCTCTCCAGCTTGGCCTCGTCGAGGTGGTACAGGTTTTCCTCGACCGGGTCGGGGACTGGGAGCTTGCGGGCCAGCCCGTCCAGGCCGGCCGCCAGCATGGCCGCGAAGGCGAGGTACGGGTTTGACGACGGATCGGGGCATCGGAGCTCCATCCGGGTCGAGTTCAGCTGGCCGCTCGAGATCTGCGGAATTCGGATCAGCGCGGAACGGTTGATCCGCGCCCAGCCGATGTACACCGGCGCCTCGTATCCGGGCACGAGCCGCTTGTAACTGTTCACCAGCGGAGCGAGGACCGCGATCATCCCCCGGGCATGCTCCAGCGTCCCGGCGATGTAGTGCTTGGCCGTGGTGGACAGCCCGTACGGATCCTTGGCATCGGCGAAGGCGTTGACGCCCTTGCGGTTGTCCCACAGCGACTGATGGGTGTGCATCCCCGATCCATTGATCCCGAAGAACGGCTTGGGCATGAACGTGGCATGCAGGCCGTGGCGGCTGGCCGCGGCCTTCAGGGTGGTCTTGAAGGTCACCGCGTTGTCGGCCGTGCGGAGCGCATCGGCGTACTTGAAGTCGATCTCGTGCTGACCGATGGCGACCTCGTGATGGGCGGTTTCGACCTCGATCCCGAGCGCCTCCAGGTCGTTCATCATCTCCTTGCGGACGTCGGTCGCGAGGTCCGCCGAGAGGTCGAAGTAGCCCGCCGCGTCGTGCGGAAGCGGGTCGATCGGGCCATCACCCATGCGCAGCAGGAAGAACTCCAGCTCGGGCCCGGTGTTCAGGGTGTAGCCCAGCTTGGCGGCCTTCTCCAGCTGGCGGCGGAGGACGTGGCGCGGGTCGCCGGGGAACGGGTCGCCGTTGGGCGTGAACACGTCGCAGATGACCCGGGCACTGCCGGTGGCGATGGCGCGCCCGTCAGCGTCGATGCCCGGCTCCCAGGGGATGGGCGAAAAGGTCGCCAGGTCCGGCACCAGGAACATGTCCGACTCGGCGATCCGGGCGAAGCCTTCGATGCTGCTGCCGTCGAACCACTTCCCGTGCTCGACGGCCTCCTCGAGCTGGTGCATGGGCACCTGGACCGACTTCACGTGACCGACGATGTCGGTGAACTGGAGGCTCACGAATCGGAGGTTCTTCTCCTCGGCCACTTTCAGAGCGGCGGTCAATTCCTTGCGCGCCATGGGGCAGCGACTCCTTTCAATGCAAGACCGATGCGAGGGCACGAGCGTGGCGACCGGTTCCGGCCGCCAGCGCGATGGCCAGAGCGTAGGCGCGGCACGCGCCGGTCCGAAAGACCACAACCGCCGCCTGCGGGCACGAAATGTTGTGCAGAGTGCACAACTTTCAGTGGGCCCGCCCGGGCTCAGGCCGAGCGATCGTCCTCGCGGAGCAGGCGGAGGGCATCCTCGGGACGGCGCGGGTCGATCCCCCGCTGGGCGCGCACCACCCGCAGGCGGTACAGCACCGTGTTGCGATGGACCCCAAGGGAGCGCGCGGCGGGAGCGACCCGGCCGTTGGCGCGGGCCACGGCCAGCAGAGTGTCGGCGAACGGCTCCGCGGATGGAGTGCGTCCGCTGGGTGCGGCGACCGCACGCGCGGGCACTTGATTCCGAGCCGGCGCCGCCGGGCGACGAAGCAGGGCACGGAGCGTCACGCCAAGCGCCTCGGCGGCGATCTCGTCGGTGCGAGCCATGGGCACGTCATCGAAGAGCCACACCGAGGCTCCGGGACGGATGTGCTCCTCGTGGACCCACATCCCTTCCCGCAGTCGGCGGGATGCCGCAGCCCGCGGGCCGTGGGTGCCGAACAGGCGCGAATAGGCGGCCGCGAATCGAGCGGCCAGGGCCCGACCGGCAGGTCGGGCATGGAGGGCGATCATCTCGCCGTCGGCCACCACGGCCACGCCTCGACGGATGCGATGCGCGACCAGGCTCGCGGGAGCCGTGGGCGTCGGATCGGCGAGGGCGGCTTCGGCGGCCGCGAGCCGGAGCTCGACATGGAGCCGGGTGAGGTGTCCCGGCTCGTCGGCAAGGTAGGCCGATGCACCGTCGGCCAGCGTGCTGATCGGTCGATGGCTGGCCAGCGACGGGAAGGCGGCATCGGGCCAGTCGGGCGCTCGCTGCCCCTCCCGCAGCGCAACCAGGAGCGCCGCCGGCTCGTGACCCGAAGCGGCAATCTCGCCCAACAGCCGATCGGCCGCGAGCGCTTCGAGCAGCGCCCCGTCCACGATCAGGAGGTGGCCGGCCATGGGTGGCGGCAGATGCGGGGGCGCGGCACGGGTCCGGGCCACGCCTCGAACGAGGACGATCGCGTCATTCGCGTCACCCCCGATCAGGCGAGCCTCCGGGTCCACGGCCCGCCAGACGTCGATGAGTCGAGGCATCGGTCAGTCCGCCGCGGCGGCGGCCAGGTCCTCCACCAGGTCTTCGGCGTCCTCGAGACCGATCGATACGCGCAAGGTGCCTGCGGTCAGCCCAGCCGCGGCCAGCTCGTCGTCGTTGTACTGGCGGTGCGACGAGGAAGCGGGGTGGCTGACGAGGCTTTCCACGCCGGCCAGGCTGGTCGCGTGCTTGGCCACGCTGATCCGGTCGAGGAACCGCTCCGCCGCCGGCCGGCCGCCGCTCAGCTCGATGGCCATCATCCCGCCAGCTCGCCCGTCACGCAGCTCGCGGCGGGCGAGGTCGTGCTGGGGATGCGAGGGCAGCCCGGGGTAGATGACCCGCACGATGCCCGGACGGCCTTCGAGCGCCCGGGCCACGGCCAGGCCATTGTCCGAGTGACGGTCCATCCGGACGGCGAGGGTCCGAATGCCCCGGAGCGCGAGGAAGGCCTCGAACGGGTTGGCGTTGCCGCCGGTGTTCACCACGATCTCGCGGGCCGCGAAGACCCGTTCGGCGCTGCCCACGATCACCCCACCGGTGAGGTCCGAATGGCCACCGATGTACTTGGTGACCGAGTGCACGACCAGGTCCGCGCCCAGCGCGAGCGGGTTGCACAGGTACGGGGAAGCAAACGTGTTGTCCACGCCCACCGGGATGCCCCGCTCGTGGGCGGCGGCCGTGATGGTCGCGATGTCGGCCATCTCGGTGGTGGGGTTCGCGATCGTCTCGAGCCAGACGAGGCGGGTCGCTGGGCCGATGGCGGCGATCACCTGCTCCGCGTCCCCGGTCCGCACCTGGCGGTACGAGATCCCGTAGCGCGGCATGACCTGGCCGAGCATGCCCAGCGTGCCGCCATACATGGCCGCCGGTGCCAGCACCTCGTCGCCGCTCCGGACGAACGAGAGCATCGCGCCATGGATGGCCGCCATCCCCGACGCCGTGGCGTGGGCGGCTTCGCCCCCTTCGAGCTCCGCTACTGCGGCCTCGAACGCCGCGTGGGTGGGATTCGAGTAGCGGGTGTAGGAATGGCCCGCACGGCGGAACTCGAGGATCTCTTCGAGCTCGGCCACCGATCCGACCTCGAACGTGCTGGTCTGATAGATCGGCACCGTGACCGGGGTCTGCGACACCTCCGGCATGCGACCGGCGGCCTGGATGGCGCGCGTGGAGAAGCCCGGCATGGATCGTGAGTCTACCCGTCCCGTCGAGCGGGCCTGCCGAGCGGCTGCCGAGCGCGGACCAGTCGGTCAGTCGGGCGGCGGGGTGGGCTCCACGTTCTTGGTCAGCATCCCGTGGACGGCGGCCTGGATGCCGGGGATGTCCGGGATCAGGATGTAGGCGCCATCACCGGCCCGGGCGGCCTGGACCAGCGGAGGCTGGATGACGAGCCGCTTGATGTGGGACAGGTCCGCGTCGAGGAGGGCTCTGGCGAGTGCCGGCAGGAGCTCGACCGGGACATCGGTGGCCACCGTGTCGCTGACCGCGTTCAGCAGGTCGGGGAGGTTGAACATCCACGACCCGCTCCGCATCTTGGTGACCAGGGCCTGGATGACGAGCTGCTGGCGATCGGCTCGGGTGAAGTCGTTGTCGCCGGCCCCCTTCCGCGATCGGGCGAAGGCAAGGGCCTCGTACCCGGTCATGTGGTACGTCCCCGGCTGGATGTGGAAGCCCACCAGGTTGTTGTACTCGTCGCGATACCCGTAGTCGTCCACGGCGCGGGTCACGGTCACGTCCACCCCGCCCACCGCGTCCACCGCAGAGGTGAATCCCAGGAAGTCCACGGCCGCGATGTAGTCGATGTGGATGTCGAGCAGCGCGCCGACCGCGGTCTTCAGGGTCTCGGTGGGGCCGAGCGGGTAGGTGCCTGCGTCGAGGCGGGCATACGCCAGGAGCGAGTTCAGCTTGAGGTTGTAGTTCCGACCGTCGCCCAAGGGGGCCCCGTACGTGTCTCGCGGGATGGAGATGAGGGACGCCGACCCGGTGGAGGGGTCGAGGACGGCCACGATCATCGTGTCGGTGCCGTAGGTGTGGCGTCCGGGACCCGAGTCGATGCCCACCAGCAGGACGGTGAACTGCCCGCTGAGATTCGCCGGGGTGGGCGCCGGTGTGTCGCCGACGGGGGTCGGGGGAGCCGTTCGGCCCGGCCCTTCGAGCAGCTCCACGTACGGCTGGCTGAAGACCCCGTAGCCGCCCCCACCGCCCAGGGACACGGTCTGGAGGGTGTCGATGGTCGCGGTCGCGACCCATGCGGGAACGACGTGCATCCCCACCGTGACGGCCAGCAGGGCTGCGGTCAGCCAGGTCGTCCACCGCCTCAGGCTGGGCGCCTCGCGCACGGCGTGGGCCTGATAGATGGCCACCAGCCGCCAGCCGAGCAGCGCGAGATTGAGCAGGACGATGGCGGCCAGGATCCGGGTGTCGAGGAGCTGGACCGCGACGTCCGAGCCGCGGCCGACCGCGGCCAGCACCAGCCAGCCGATGAGCGCGGCCGGCATGATGAGGAGCAGGGCAAGGCGGTACTGCCGGTTGTAGGCCTGACCAAGCCCCGGCAGCACGAACGAGAAGAAAGCGGCCAATGGCGCACGGACGTCCGTCCGGCTTGCGCCAGCCTTGTCCACAGCCCCTCCTTGGTGTGTTCCGCCCGCTGGGTCGAAGTACTCAGCCGGCGGCCGCGGAGTATACCGAACCCCCGCCAACTACCCCAATAGCGACGCCTGGCTGACGGCGCCCGCCGCGCTTCCGAGACGGGACGGGCGTGGGTACCCGCTGATCTGGTTCTTGCCCCCGGCCTTGGCCGCGTACATGGCCCGGTCCACGGCCAACATGAGCTCCTCGTCGGTGGAGCCGTCCTCGGGATGGGACACCAGGCCGATGCTCACCGTGGTCAGCGCGCCTTCTCGGGTGAAGGTCGCGCCAAGCTCCTCGGCACCCTGGCGGACCTTCTCGGCGACCACGAATGCTCCGGCAAAATCGGTCTCCGGGAGGAGGACCACGAACTCGTCACCGGCATACCGATACGCGGAGTCCACGGTCCGGATCGAGCGTCGAATGGCCCCGGCGATGCCACGCACGGCGGCGTCGCCCCGCTCGTGGCCCAGGTTGTCGTTGATGACCTTGAGCCCGTCCATGTCGACCATGAGCAGGCAGAAGGGCCGCAGCGACCGTCGGCTGCGCCGGACCTCCTGGTCGAGGTCGATGTAGATCTGGGCCCGGTTGAAGAGCCCGGTCAGCGGATCGGTGACCGACAGCTGCAGGGTGGCGGCCTGGAGGCGGCGCTGCTGGGCCGCGAACACGACCGCGGACACGGCTCCCAGCCACACCACGCCCAGGACGACGGCCGCGGGCAGGAGGTCCACCGGGGCGAACGGCAGGTTGGGATCGGTGCCGAGGACGACGACGAAGGCCAGGCTGGCGACGACCGCGGTGGCGAGGCCCGCCAGCGGGCGGCCCCCCAGGGCCACGCCCAGGACCGGCAGCACGAGCAACGGGGCGTAGGGCGAGCTGGCCGATCCGGTCAGGAGCAGCAGCGCCGCCACCAGCCCGATCGCGCTCGCGACCTCGGCGGCAGCGGTCCATCGCGAGCGCCATCGATCCGGGATGAGCTCATGGAAGACGACCACCGCCATGAAGGCCAGGGCCCCGAGGCCGAAGACCGGGACCTGGTTGGTCATGAACGCATCGGTGACGCCGATGGTGATGAGCACTCCGGCGATGGTTGCCCACCAGACCGCCCGCATCGTGGTCCGATACCGGTCGGGACCGATCCATGAGACCGGGATGGGAGCCGTGTCCGGATTCGAGAGGTACTTGTCGCGGTCCGCCCGGTCGGACGGAATGCCGGGGCCGACCGGCTGCATCCCGCTGTCGAGGCGACCCGCCCGCCGACCGGAGAGCAGCGCGATACCGCCGGCAACCACGATCAGGGCAGCCACCAGCGCGCTGACAGTGAGGAAGATCTGTTCGGTCGTCACGCTCCGTCTCGGTCGCGACAGTCTAGGAGTGGCCCGATCCGCGGCGCAAAGGTACTAACCCGTCCGTACCACCCAATCGGTGCGTCCAGGCAACACTTCTGAGGCCGTGGGCGCCCCTTGCTATACTCGGCGTCCCGCCCTTCCCCAGATCCTTGGTTCACGGTGTCCATATGACTGACCTGCCCCCGGTCCGCCGGGCGGCTCGCCGCTCCAGCGCCGCGCTTGCCGCGGCGCTCTCGTTCCTGCTTCCCGGCCTGGGCCAAGCCTACGCCGGTCGGCTGGGGCTGGGCCTGCTGTTTGCCGCACCCGTCCTCCTCCTGATCGGCATGACCGGCGGTGCTCTCGTGGTCGGAGCGCGCACCCTGCTGGACGCGCTGATCGTGCCGGGCGCCCTGGCCGCGGTGGTGGCCGTGGACGTGGCCCTCATGATCTGGCGCCTGATCGCGATCGGCCATGCGGGGCTGAGCCGGCCCTGCGGCCCGCGGCGACGGGAGCGGTCCCATGGCCGTTCCCCGGCGGTCGACGGCCACCGTGGCACTCGTCGCCGTGCTCATGGCGGTCACGATCGGCACCCACCTGTGGGTGGCTCAGACCGCGGTCGCGGCCGAGGACGCATTGGCGCACGTCTTCGAGCCTCCCCCCAGCGAGGGGCCCGTCGTGGACCCGGCCTTCGGGCACCTCGACCCCATCGTCCCCGAATACGCATGGGACGGCACCGAGCGCCTGAACATGCTCCTGATCGGCTACGACTCGGGCCCGGGACGGGTGGACGACCTGACCGATACGATCCTGGTGGTGAGCATCGACCCCGTGTCGAAGTCGGCATTCATGGTCAGCATCCCCCGCGACACCGGGTACGCCCCGCTCCCCGACCGACGCGTGTACGCCGACGGCATCTTCCCGCGCCGGATCAACGAGCTGGCGTCGGATGCCAACGCCGACCCTGGCCTGTGGTGCCCGGACCTCCAGCAGAACGAGGACTGCGGTCTGCGCATGCTGCGCCAGTCGGTGGGGCTGTACCTGGGCCTCGAGATCAACAACGTGGGCTGGGTGGACCTCCAGGGGTTCGCCGCCCTCGTGGACGCGATGGGCGGAGTGGACCTCTGCCTCCCCGGAACGCTGGAGGACCCCGAGTACGGCGGTCCCACCTGGGAGGGGCAGCGCGGAGTCGTGCTCGAGGCCGGATGTCAGCACTACGACGGCCCGCACGCCCTGGCCTACGCGCGCGTGCGGAAGGGCACCATGACCATGCCCGACGGGACGGTGATCATCCAGAACGACTTCCTGCGCGCCGAGCGCCAGCAGGAGTTCCTCCTCGCCGTCCAGCAGCGGCTGGCCTCGGCCAACCTCCTGATCACCCTCCCGGGGCTGCTGAACGCCGTGTCGGAGACGGTCACCACCGACTTCCCGCGATCGCAGGCCGGCAACCTGGCCAGCCTGGCGCCACTCATCACGGCCGGCGACATCCAGCGCGTGGTGCTCGGCTGGCCGGGATACGTGGACCTGCCGGTGGACCCGCTGAACTACTACCTGCTCATCCCGATCCGCGACGCGGTGCGCGACGAGATGGCGTCCCTGCTCGGTGGCGAGCCGCTCTCGGGGTGGTACCTGGGCTCGGACGCCGCCGGTCCGCCGAATTGAGGACGGGCCACCCGCCGGTTGGCTCGTCCCTACAATGGCCGCGCGATAACGATCAAGCCGATGGACGACCCGGCCGACCGCGCGGCGGGGTTCGCGTGAGCACGAGCGAGGCCACGAGCATGGCCGGACGGCAGCTCCGCACGATGCAACCCCAGCCATTGGTGCTGACCGCGGCGGGACTGCTGGTCCTGACCGTCCTCGCCGCCCAGCTCTCGACCGCGGCCTTCCTGATCGCCGGGGTGGCGCTCCTCGTCCTGCTCGGACTCATGACCCTGCGCTGGCCACGCGCCATGCTGGTGGCCCTGGTCCTGTCGCCCGCGATCATCGACCTGTACGCCGGGCAGCGGCTCCTGCCCGACACCGCGCAGGAGGTCGCCCGCTTCTTCTCCGAGGGGCTGCTCATGGTCGTGGCCCTGGTCGTCGCCTCGGTCGCAGCCCGGCGGGGCACGCTCGTCGGCGCGCTGGCCCATCCGTTCAGCGGGGCGCTGGCCGTGTTCCTGCTCGTGACCGTGGTGTCGGCGCTCGTCAACGCCGTACCACCCCAGGTCGCGGCCACGGGGCTGATCTTCACCCTGGACGCGGCGGTCCTGTTCTACCTGCCGCGCATGGTGGGCTTCACCCACGAGCAGATCCGCCTGACGATGTGGGCGGTCGCGATCGTGGTCGTGGTCACCTCGCTCATCGGCATCGGTCAGGCGATCCTCTCGCCCGACCTGCTGGGCGTGACCCCGGTCACCGGGCGATCCGGTGAAGGGATCCGCTTCGGCTCATTGGTGCGCGACCCGAACATCCTGGGCACCCTGATCGGGCTGGCCCTGCCGTTCACCGTCTTCTCGCTGGTCCGGATGCCGCGCGGCCGGAATCGATGGCTGGTCGGCGGCGCGGTCCTCGCGCTGCTTGTCGCGTTGCTGCTCACGTACTCCCGGGGATCGTGGCTCGGGGTGGCGGTCGGGTTCGGCGGGGTGGCCCTGATCATCGACCGACGGGCGCTGGTGACGTTCCTCGCGCTCCTCCTCCTGGCCTACGGGACCGCGGTCGTCATGCCGAAGGGGATCCTGTCCGGCCTCGGCCAGGGCTACGACCCGTTCGCGACGACCGTGAACCGGTTCGACGCGGTGGGCCAGGGCAAGGACCTGCGAACGAAGTTCGTCCACAACGCCCTTCCCATCCTCGAGGACCACCCGCTGCTGGGGGTTGGGCCCGGTCGGTACGGTGGCGCGGCCGCGTCCCTCTTCCGATCACCGATCCAGTACGAGTACCACACCGACAAGCTGCTCACCAACCAGAAGACGGTCGACAACTTCTGGCTGCACCTCACGGTCGAAGGAGGCGTGCTGGGGCTGCTCGCCTTCCTGGCCATGATCGGGGCCGCCGTTCTCACGCCGATTCGCGCGCTCCGCGGTGCGACGGGCAGCCACTTCGCGGTGGCGGCCGGGATCGTGTCGGCCACGGCGGTGGTGTGCGTGGCCACGGTCACGACCATGCTCCTGGAGGGGAACACCGGCGCGTTTCTCTTCTGGTTCCTGCTCGGGCTCGGCTCGTTGACCCTGCCGATGGCTAGAACTGCCGCCCTCGAAGGATCTGCCACCCCGTCCGGAGAATGATCCGCAGGTCGAGCCCGAACGATCGGTGCTCGACGTACTCGAGATCGAGCTTCACGCCCTCGGTGAAGCTGAGCCGCCCCCAGCCCTTCGACTGCCACAGCCCGGTCAGGCCGGGCAGGACCGATAGCCGTGGCAGCTGCCACGGCTCGTACAGCTCGACCTCGTAGGGAATCGGCGGCCGCGGGCCGACCAGGCTCATGTCGCCGCGGATCACGTTCAGGAGCTGCGGCAGCTCGTCGAGGTGCGAGCGACGGAGGACGCCACCGATGCGCGTGACCCGCGGATCGGCCGGGATCGGACGCCAGACGGCCTCGTCACTGGTCCGCCCGGCGCGCAGGAGCTCCTGGATGTGCACCTGGTGGCGGCGCTCGTCGGCGCTGAGGTGCATGGTCCGGAACTTCAGGACGGTGAACGGACGCGCGCCCAGGCCCAGCCGCATCTGGCGGAAGAGGACCGGTCCCGGCGAGTCGGCCTTCACCGAGATGGCGACGATCAGCATGACCGGCGACACGACGACCAGCCCCACGACCCCGCCCACGACGTCCAGCGTGCGCTTGGCCACCCGGTAGCCGCCACGGGTCGGCGCAACGGGGACGACCAGCGCGCCCGCCGGGTGGCTCGTCGGGTGTGCCGGTGTCATGGGTTCGAGACGGTCCTCCATGCGCGGGCCGGAGTGGTCGGGGTGGACGGATTCGAACCGTCGACCTCCTGCTCCCAAAGCAGGTGCGCTACCAGGCTGCGCTACACCCCGCCGGACGCCGCGAGTCTACCGCGCGCCAGCAGGCCCTCGACAACGGCGAGATAGGTCGCGGACTGGATGGACCATCCGTACGGTTCCGCCTGCCGGGTGGCGGCGTCGGCCTGCGCCTGGGCGCGGGCGGGGTCGGCGGCGAGGGACGCGATGGCGGCCGCCAGGGCAGCGGGGTCGGCGCCCGGGACGTAGGTCATGGCGGCGTCGTCGAAGTGCGAGCGCACGGTGCGCAGGTCCGTGGCGATGACCGGGACCCCCATCGCGACGTACTCGAGGAGCTTGGTCGAGAGCGAGTAATCCATGTACGGCTCGGGTCGGGTGGGCACGAGGCCGATGTCGGTCTCGGCCAGCGCGGCCGGGAGGTCGTCGAGCGGAACCCGGCCATGGAGCGTCACCCGCGCCGCGGCACCCTGCTCGGCAATGGCGGCCTCCACGCCCCCGCGGAACGGCCCGTCCCCGTACACGTCGAGATGCGCGTTCAGCGCCTCGGGGAGCCGGGCCAGCGCCGCCACCGCAACGTCCAGGCCGTAGATGCGCTGCAGGTTGCTGTGGTGGGTGAGGCGCAGCCGGCCATCGGTCATGAACGCCCGCCGCGGGTGCCGAGCGCGGTCGAAGACGCGCGTGTCGGCGCTGTTCATGACGACCGAGATGCGCTGGGGCGGAACGCCGCGGGCGATGGCCAGCTGGCGGAGGGGCTCGTGGACGGTGATCACCGCGTCGGCCACGGCCGAGCTCGCTCGGGCTGCCCCCGAGACGAGCGGGAACAGCGGGGCAAGGCCCGGGCTGGCGAAGCGGTCGCGGAAGAACTCGGGCATGTCCTCGTGGAGATCGAGCAGGACCGGGACCCCGGTCATTCGAACCGGCAGGGCGGCGAAGGTCAGGAAGTCGGGCAGGGTGGCGACCTGGATGAGCCGATAGCGCCGATGTCGGTGCTCGGCCGCGAGCTTGACCGATACGACCGCGGCGAAGGCGAGGTACTCCGCCAGGTGTCCGGCAAAACCGGTGAAGCGGCGACGAACCGGAAGACGGAGCAGTCGGATCCCGTTCCACGTCTCCTCGGGCGCCTGGCCCGGCTCGCGCAGGCCGAACAGGTCGACCTCGTACCCAGCGTCGCGCAGCGCCTCGGCCTGTCGCCGCAGCCGGGGATCGTGGGGAATGTCGGCATGGACGACGAGCGCAATCCGGGTGGGGCTCATCGGGCCTTGACCTCGTTCCACAGCGCGTCCTTGGCGTCCGCGTCGAGGGCGGCGAGGTCGAGGCCGCGTTCGGCGGCCAGCGCCTCGACCGCTCCGTAGCGCTCGACCCAGCGCCGGTTCGCCAGGCGGAGCGCCTCCTCCGGATCCACGCCCATCCAGCGGGCAAGGTTGGCCAGGGCAAAGAGGACGTCGCCCAGCTCGTGGAGCCGTTCGCCGGACGCCGGCTCGGTGGACGCCTCGCGCAGCTCGTCGAGCTCCTCGGCCACCTTCTCCCACACGCCCTCGATGGCCGGCCAGTCCCAGCCCAGGGCGGAGGCTCGTTCCTGGATCTCGCGACTCGCCGGCAGGGCGGGCTGGGTCCGGGCGACGTCGGCGAACGACGCGGGGGGCCGGCCGGCATCCTCCCGCTCGGCGGACTTGATCGTTTCCCAGTTGGTGATCACCTGGTCCACGCCGGTGACCGACACGTCCCCGAAGACGTGGGGATGGCGACGGACGATCTTGGTTCCCAGGGTGCGGTAGACGTCCGTCAGGTCGAACGCACCCTCCTCGGCCGCCAGCTGGGCGTGGAGCACGACCTGGAGGTACAGGTCGCCCAGCTCCTCGGCCAGGTCGGCCGGTGTGCCGTGCTCGATGGCGTCCAGCGTCTCGTACGCCTCCTCGAGCAGGTA
Organism: uncultured Chloroflexia bacterium; assembly: GCA_963810925.1. Taxonomy (GTDB): domain Bacteria; phylum Chloroflexota; class Limnocylindria; order QHBO01; family QHBO01; genus DASTEQ01. Next base: position 277,467 of record CAWEPF010000006.1, read on the forward strand.
GGGCCGCAGGCTGCGGTGGTCCTGGCGCCGGTCCCAGGGACACCCATCCGGCGCGCGGAGTCGGGCGCTGATGGCCGCCATGCCGTGCGGGGACGCGAGATTGTCCTGGAGCGAAAGCGCGGGGACGAGCCAATCGGCGCCACGCAGCGTCGCGTCGTCCAGCGCACCGACCGTCGTGGAAGGACCGTTGGGAAGCGGCCGCACCTCGTGCCCGGGCGGATAGAGGGCCGCCAGCACCGCCGCCGGCCCCGCATGCGCGTGGCGCCCCGGAAGGACCGCGGCATCAACCACGTGGGCGCCCTGGTCGGCGAGGACGAGGAGGGGGAGGCCCGGATCGAACGGGACCGAGGCCAATCGGTCGGCGGCCACGGCCTGGATCCCGGATGCCGGATCGATGCCGGCCGCAGCGAGGAGTCGGTCCAGCCCGGCCGCGGAGGTTGTCATCGACCCACCGCTCAGGCGGCCGGGGCCGAGTCCAGTGTGAGCTGGGTGTCGATCCAGATCTGGGCGTCTGCCTGGAGGGTGGCGTACCAGCGCTCGTAGCCGGTGCTGCGGATGGTGTCCAGCCGTGCCTCTTCGACGATTCGGTCCTCCCGCGAGTCGAGCAGCTTGAAGATCCAGATCTGGTTGCCATTGATGACCGGCTCCGCGCTGATCTGGCCGATGTCGGTCAGGGCGAAGATGGCCTCTTCGCGGATGGCATCGGTCTCGTAGTGGGCAACCCAGCCCAGGTGACCGCCGTCACTGCGAGTGGCGGAGTCCTCGCTGTCGGCCGCTGCCCGGGCGGCGAACGAATCCGGATCGGCCTGAAGGTCCGCGATCATGTTGGTCGCGAAGTCGAGTGCCGACGCGCGCTGATCGGTGACCTGGATGACGTGGTAGCCGAAGTCGGTTTTCACCGGCTCGGCGATCTCGCCAATGCCCAGGGTGGCCACCGCCGCCTCGAACTCGGGCACGAAGTTGCTGCTCGTCGGGTCGTACCACCCGAGGTCGCCGCCCTTGCTGCGCGAGCCCGGGTCATCGCTCTCCTGCGCGATCTCGAACCAGTCGGCGTTCGGATCCTGGACCTCGTCATACCAGCCCTGCGCCCGGGCCAGCGCGGCGTCCCATTGTTCCTGGGTGGCGGCTGACTGATCGTCCGCACCGGGGAGCGGCTGGGCCAGCAGGTGGCGGATGCGCTCCTTCGGAACGGGCACGCCCTGGTCCTGGAGGATGAGGATCTGGGCGACGTCGCGCTGGGGCGCGGGCGAGACGACGATGTCGTCCTCGAAATAGCTGCGGAACGCGCGCCGCATGAGCTCGTCGCCGATGTAGACGCGGTAGTCGGCATCGGTCACCCGCGCCCCGTTGAGCAGGTCCAGCAGGGTCGTGAACGGGCCGGCGGGGGTCCGGTCCTCGACCCGGAGGATGACCCAGCCGGTATCGGTCTTCTCCGGACCGACCAGGTCGCCGTTCGCCGCGCCGTTGGCCAGCGGGAAGAGGTAGCCGTACTGGACGTCATCGGCCGACACCCAGCCCACCAGCCCATTGGCCTGGGCCGAGGCGGCGTCGTCCGACTGGGCGGTCGCAATCGTCGCGAAGTCGCCGCCGGCATCGAGATCCGCCCGTGCCTGGTCCGCTTCTTCCTTGGCCCGCGCGAAGTCCTCGTCGGTGGGCTCATCGCCGCTCGCGGCATCGTCGGGCAGGGCGCGGAACGAGATCAGCGACAGCTGGACCCGTTCCGGGAGGTTCTGGCGGAGCGCCACCTCGGCGTCGACCTGCTCATCGGTGACCGAGAGCCCGAGCCCGTCGGCGCGGGTCGCCTGGAACAGGCCATCCTCGATCGATCCGGTGGCGGTGGAGGTCAGATTGGAGAACTGGTCCGAGATGACCGACAGCTGCTGCTGGAGGACGACGTCGCGGGCCCCTCCCAGCTGGTTGTTCAGGTCGAGGCCGGTGGCCTGGAGCTCGGCACCGATGATCGTCTGGCGCAGGTCGAGCGCCTCGCGGCTGACCGTGGTCCCTTCGACCACCATCACCTGGCGCAGGTGCCCGTCGAAGTACGCGCTCCAGGCGCTGATGCCGAACACGCCCAGCGCAATCGCGATGGCGACGGCAAACGCCCCAACCAGGAGGCGTTGGGTGCGAAGCTCGTCCTGCCAGCGCGCGCGGTGCCGTCGACGCGGTGCGGGGCGGCTGCGATAGGTCATCGTGCTCCTGTCAGCGCGGGGCAGGCGCCATGAAGAAGGTCGAGAGATCCGGGCGGAGGCGCATCGTACCCGAAGCCCTCAGCGGTCGCCACGGGACCCCCCGACTGATCGGGTGATGGCGTGCCATCGGAGGCGCAGGACGAGGCCCACCGCCTCGAACACGATGGCCCCCCGCATCTTCGATCGGCCGGCCTCGCGTTCCCGAAAGATGATGGGGATCTCCCGAATGGCGGCTCCTCGGCGGTGGGCCCACCAGGTCGTCTCGATCTGGAAGCCATAGCCCTGGGCATCGGCTTCGCGCAGGCGGATGGCCTCGAGCAGCTCGTGGCGCCAGGCCTTGTAGCCACCGGTCAGGTCGCGGTACGGGAGGAGCAACACCACCCGGGCGAAGATCGTGCCGCCCCGGCTCACGATCCTCCGGTGGAGAGGCCAGCCCCGCGTTCCGCCGCCGGGCATCCAGCGCGTTCCGAGCACCAGGTCCGCGTCGCGCATGAGCGGGGCCACCAGCCGGGGGAGGTCGGCCGGGTCGTGGCTCAGGTCGGCGTCCATCTGGACCACGGCCATGGTGCCCGGCTTGTCGAGCACCTTGCGGAAGCCGTCGCGGTAGGCCATCCCCAGCCCTTCCTTGCGTGACCGATGGAGCACCTCGATCCGCGGGTTGGCGGCCGCCAGGGTGTCCGCCAGCACACCGGTCCCATCGGGCGAATGGTCGTCCACCACGAGCACGGTGCATTCGGGCAGGGCCGCCAGGATGGCCTCGGTGACCCGCGCGAGGTTCTCGCGCTCGTTGTAGGTGGGGACCACGACCCAGACGCCTCGCCCGGCGGCGAGGCCGACGCGGGGGGTCGGCTCGCGATCAGCCTCCGTCACTCAGCGTCCGACTCCGATGTAGCGCAGGCCCGACGCCTCCACCTGGTCGCGGTCCATGGCATTCCGACCGTCCAGCACGACCTCCAGGCCGGGGACCGTCCGCAGGTCGAAGTCGCGGTAGGCGGCATGGGCAGCCTGCAGGATGACCGCACGGGCGGGAGCCGGCGCCGCCAGGTCGTACGGCTCGAAGCCGCGGCGCCGGAGGTGCTCGTCGTCGAAGTACGGATCGTGGCCGAACACGCGCGCGCCGCGCGCGATCAGGGCGTCGCGGAGGCCGAACGCGCTGCTGAAGAAGTCCTCGTGCACGTCTCCGCGGTACCCGATCCCCAGCACCAGCACGCTGGCCCCGTCGAGCGTCCCGAGCGCCTCGTCGAGGGCGCCTACCGCGTAGGCCGCCATGCCGTCGTTCACGGCACGCGCCAGGGGCGGGATCCGCATGTCCGGCTCGGCGCTGAACAGGAGATGGGGGTAGACCGGGATGCAGTGGCCCCCGACCCCCACGCCCGGCTGGTGGATGTGGCTGTACGGCTGCGAGTTGGCCGCGGCGATGACCTCGGTCACGTCGATTCCCCGCCGGGCCGCCACCTGGGCGAACTCGTTGGCCAGCGCGATGTTCACGTCGCGGTACGTCGTCTCGGCCAGCTTGGTCATCTCGGCCGCCTCCGCGTTGGCCAGGGCGCGGATCTCAGTTCCCGGCTCGAGTGCGGCCTCGTAGAACGCAACCGCGCGGCGCGTGGCCTCCTCGGTCGTGCCACCCACGATCTTCGGGTAGCGGGCGAGATCGAGCAGCACGCGCCCCACGAGGACGCGCTCGGGCGAAAACGCGAGGTGAAAGTCCGTGCCGGCGCGCAGGCCAGAGCCGGTCTCGAGCATCGGTCCCAGTCGGGTGCGGGTGGTGCCGATGGGCAGGGTCGTCTCGTAGATGACCAGCGTGCCTGGTTGGAGGCCGCCGGCGAGGTCGCGGGTCGCGGCGTCGATGTGCGTGAAGTCCACCTGACGGGCCTCGTCGACCACGACCGGGACGATCACGACCACCACCTCCGACTCGCGGACGCCCGCGGCGTCATCGGTCGTCGCGCGGAGCAGCCCGTCGGCGACGAGCTGTGGAACCCGCTCGACGAGCGCGGCCTCGTCCTGGTGGGGCGACACTCCCCGGTTCAGCGTCTCGACCACGCGGGCATCGACGTCACAGCCGATCACGGTGTGCCCGCGGCTGGCGTACTGGACCGCGAGGGGCAGACCGATGTGCCCCAGGCCGACGACGGCGACCCTCATGCCACCACCCCGGCCAGCTCCTCGGCGCCGATCACTGCGCCGCGGGCGGCCGCATCCACCATGGCCCGGGCCAGCAGCATGGCGACCAGCGCATCGTGCGGGGCAACCGGCGGCGGACCGCCGTCCCGCACCGCCGAAACGAACTCCGACAGCTCGACGGCGAGTGGCTCCCGTCGCTGGACGGCGCGGCGCGTCATCTCCCCCTCGGCCACGAGCTCCTTGTCGGGGTTGGCGTAGAAGACGAGGTCCTGGGTCAGGTAATCGGCCTCGTACATGCCCCGCTCGCCGGTGACCGTCAGCTTGCGGACCTTGGTCGGTGTGAGCCAGTTGATCTCGAGCAGACCGATGGCGCCCGAGTCGAACTTGATGAGGCCGGTGAACAGGTCCTCGTGATCGGTATGGATCCGCTGCTCGGTCTCGGCGTACAGCCGAATCGGCTCCGACCGCAGGAGGAAGCGCATGACATCGATGTCATGCGGCGCGAGATCCACCACCACCCCCACGTCGCGGACGCGGGCGGGGAACGGTCCGAGCCGGGCGGCCCTGATCTGAAACACGCGGCCGAGCTCGCCATCGTCCAGGCGGCGGCTCAGCTCGCGGATGGCGGGGTTGAAGCGCTCGATGTGGCCCACGGTCAGGATCCGATCGGCCGCCTCCGCCGCGGCGATCATCTGCTCGGCCTCGGCCCGGTCGGGAGCGATGGGCTTTTCCACGAGGACGTGGGCTCCGGCGTCCAGGGCTTCGAGCACCGTCGACAGGTGGAGCGAGGTCGGCACGGCCACGACGACGAGGTCCGGATGCTCGACAGCCAGGAGCTCGGCCGCAGTGGCATAGCCGCGCGCGGTTCGGCCGGCCGTGGCCCGTCCGATGGCCGCCGCGTCCGGGTCGGCCACCCCGACCAGCTCCACCCCGCCCAGCTCGTTCAGGACCCGGGCATGGTTGGTGCCCATCATGCCCAGCCCGATCACCGCACCGCGCAGGTCGCCTGCGCTCATGCCGCGACTCGGCTCTCGGGGTGCGATCCCAGCTCCGCGGCGGTGGCGTTGACCGCCTCGATGACCGTGTCCACGTCCTCGTCGCTGAGGCCCGGATGGACGGGGATGGACAGGACCTCCTCGGTCAGCTGCTCGCTGATCGGGAAGGAGAGGTCGGTGTAGCCGAGGTCGAGCAGCGGCTTCTGACGGTGGACCGGGATGGGGTAGTACACGCCCGTGCCCACGCCCCGCTCGCGAAGCTGCTCGGCGAACGCATCGCGCTTGAGCACGCGCAGGGTGTACTGGTGGAAGACGTGGGTGACCCCCGGTCGGATCCGTGGTACGACGACCCCCCGCAGCGCATCGGTGTAGCGGGCCGCAATCGCCGTCCGTCGAGCGTTGAACGCGGGGAGTTTCTTGAGCTGGGCGAGACCGATGGCGGCGTGGATATCGGTCATGCGGAAGTTGTAGCCCAGCACGTCGTGGTGGTAGCGCACCGTCATGCCGTGCTCCCGCCGCAGGCGGGCCCAATCCGCAAGGTCGGTGTCGGCGGTCGTGATCATCCCGCCCTCGCCGGTGGTCATGTTCTTGGTGGGGTAGAAGCTGAACACGCCCTGGCCCCACGTCCCGGAGTGCCGCCCGTCGATGGCGGCACCGTGGCTCTGTGCCGCGTCCTCGACCACCGCGATGCCGTGTCGGTCGGCGATCTCGCTGATGGCCGGCATGTCGGCGGGCTGTCCATACAGGCTGACCGGCATGACCGCCTTGGTGCGGGGGGTGATCGCCGCCTCGAGGAGCGACGGGTCCATGCAGAAGTCGTTGGCATTGACGTCCACGAAGACCGGCCGAGCGCCGGTGTACAGGACGCTGGTCGCGCTCGCGATGAAGGTGAAGGGGACGGTGATGACCTCGCTGCCCGGCCCGACGCCGGCGGCCAGCAGGGCCAGGTGGAGCGCCGTGGTGCCGGACGAGGTGGCCACGGCGTGCGGGACGCCCACGAACGCGGCGAACTGCTCCTCGAGCTCGCGGACCCGCGGTCCCTGGGCCAGCGAGCCGGACATGAGCGTTTCGGCCACGAGGGCCTGCTCCTCGGGGCCCATCAGGGGGCGCGCGATGGGAATCACGAGGCCACCCCGGCCGCCGACGGCGCAGCGACCAGCCGCTCGAGCGCGTCCACGATCCGTTCTGCCGCATGACCGTCGCCGAACAGGGCCGGACGGGCGGTGTTGGGGGGCATGGCCGTCGCAGCAGCCACCGTCTCCGCAAGGTCGCCAGGCTCCGGACTGAGCCGGTTCCAGCCGGTTTCGACGGTCTCCACCCATTCGGTCTCGTGGCGCAGGGTCACGCACGGGACGCCGGCCAGGTAGGCCTCCTTCTGGACGCCACCCGAATCGGTCGCGATGACCCGGGCGTGCGACTCGAGGGCCACCATCTCGCGATAGCCGGCTGGCTCCATGAGCACGACACCGTCCGGCACCGCGGTCCGCGCCTCGGCGAGCACCGCGCGCGTGCGCGGGTGGACGGGGAAGAGAACCGGGCCAACAGTCGCCGCGGCGGCGAGCCACGCGCCGAGACGGTGTGGATCGTCGACGTTCGACGGTCGATGGAGGGTCATGAGCAGGTACCCCTGATGCGTGCGCCCCTCCGGGGGCAGCGGTGGATCGGTCGCGGAGACGGCCTGGTGAGCATCCACCATGACGTCGCCGACCATGGTCGCGCGTTCGGCCAATCCCTCGCGGGCCAGGTTGTCCATGGCCGCGGGGGTGGGAGCGAGGAGCAGGTCGGACAGGTGGTCGGCCACGATCCGATTCCGCTCCTCCGGCATGTCCGGATTGAACGAACGGAGCCCGGCCTCCACGTGCGCGAGGCGAGGCCGCGCGCCGTGTTCCGGGACCAGCTTGGCGGTGGCCACCGCCCCGGCGAGGGTGGAGTTCGTGTCGCCGTAGATGACGACCACGTCCGGCACCTCGTCCAGCAGGACCGGCTCGAGGCGACGCAGGATCTCGGCGGTCTGGGCGGCATGGCTGCCGCTGCCGACCTCGAGGTCGCGATCGGGGGCCGGAAGGTCCAGGTCGCGGAAGAAGACCGCGCTCATGGCATCGTCGTAGTGCTGCCCGGTGTGGACGAGGAATTCCTCGTGACCGGCGCGGCGCAGGACCCGGCTCACCGGTCCGGCCTTGATGAACTGGGGACGGGCGCCGACGACCGAGAGGACCTTCATCGGGCGTCCGCGGGCGGGAATGGTCGGCCGCAGTTGGGGCACGGACCTGCGAACGGAGCCCCATCGGTGTCATTGCGCAGGGGTTCGCCGCACGGGCAGGCGTGCCCGATCGCGCGAGCCGGGTTGCCGACCACGAGCGCGTAGTCGGCCACGTCACGGGTCACCACGCTGCCGGCGCCAACCAGCGCCCAACGCCCAACCGTCACGCCCGGGACGACGACTGAGGCCGCTCCGAGTGAGGCACCTGTCCGGATCCGGATGGGCCCGACCTCCCAGTCGTCATCGGTCTTCAGGTCGCCCTCGGGCGACACGGCGCGGGGCAATCGGTCATTCGTGAGGCAGACGTGGGGACCGATGAACACGCCGTCCTCCACGGTCACCCCGTGGAACAGCGACGCGTTGTTCTGGATCTTGACCCGGTTGCCGACGACCACGTCGAAGTCGACGTAGACGTTCTTGCCGATCACGCATTCCGACCCGATCCGGGCACGCTCACGGATCTGGGCCTGGTTCCAGATGCTGGTGCCGGAGCCGATGACCGCTTCGGGCGAGACGTCGGCGGTGGGGTGGATGCGCACGGACGAGGCTTCGTTCATGCGTCCTCCACTATCGGCGGCATTCTATCGCGGGCGCCGGTGACCTCCCGCACGTAGGGGAGGGCCGCAGCCACCGCTCGTCCCCTGTGGGAATGCTCATCCTTCTCGGTCTCCGTGAGCTGGGCTGTCGTGCGTCCGTCGGGGAGCTCGAAGATGGGGTCATATCCAAAGCCGCCCGTTCCCCGGCGCCCGGCGGCGATGTGCCCCTCCACCACCCCCTCGAACAGCTCGACCGCGGGCTCGTCGTCACCGGGCACCGCCACCGCCAGCCAGCACACCATCCGCGCGGAGCGATCCTGCGCGCCACGAAGGCGATCGAGCACGAGGTCGGGCCCCGCGTCGGGGCCCCCGGGCGCGAACCGCGCCGAATGGACGCCCGGACCCCCGTCCAGAGCCGCCACCTCGATCCCCGAGTCGTCGGCCAGGGTCACGAGGCCTGTTGCCCGGGCGAAGGCCCGTGCCTTGGCGTCGGCATTCAGGGCGTAGGTGGAATGCGGCTCGGGGACGTCCAATGTCAGACCGATGTCAGCGGGGCTGACGACATCGGCGTCGAGTGGTGCGAGGAGACGCCGAAACTCGGCCAGCTTCCCGGGGTTGTTGGTTCCGACCAGGAGCCGGGTCACTCCGCGGCAGGGGCGGCGATGGCCTCGCGCTGCAGCTCGTACAGCTGGCGAATGCCCGCCGAGGCCAGGGAGACCATCTCGCCCATCTGCTCTCCGCTGAACGGCGTGTGCTCGGCGGTGCCCTGGATCTCCACGAACCGCCCGTCGTCGAGCATGACCACGTTGAAGTCCACCCCGGCCGTGGAGTCCTCCGAGTAGTCGAGGTCGAGGAGCAGCGTGCCCGAGGCCAGCCCCACGCTCACCGCGGCCACCTGGGCGGTGAGCAGGTGCCCGAGGCCGAACTTGTTGAGTGCCCGGGCCAGGGCCACGTAGGCGCCCGTGATGGAGGCGGTTCGCGTTCCGCCGTCGGCCTGGAGAACGTCGCAGTCAAGCGTCACGCTCCGCTCGCCAAGCCCGGGCAGGTCCACCACGGAGCGGAGCGATCGCCCGATCAGGCGCTGGATCTCGTGGGTCCGCCCGCCGACCTTGCCGGTCGCCGCCTCACGCGCGGAGCGCTCGGTGCCGGCCCGCGGCAGCATGCTGTACTCGGCCGTGACCCAGCCGGTCCCCTTCCCGCGCAGGAATGGCGGCACCCGGTCCTCCAGGGTGGCGGCGCACAGGACCCGCGTGTCGCCGAACCGGATGAGCGCCGATCCCTCGGCGAACTTCAGGTAGTCAGGCACGATCTTGATCGGGCGCATCTGGTTGGGAAGCCGCCCGTCCGCGCGGCGGGGAGCGGCGATGGTCGACATTGCCCGCGATTCTACCCGTGCTACCGTCGGGCTCCATGCGCCTGCTGGTGGTGACCGCCCGTTACCCGACGGAGGATCGCCCCGCGGCGGGCGTCTTCGTGAGGGATCGGCTGGCCGATCCCGGGTTGCGGGCCACCGTCGTGGCACCGCGTTCGTATGCCGGCTCCCGGTTGGGGCGGTTCGGGCGCCTGTGCTGGACGGCATGGACCGCGCGGGGTCGATTCGACGGGGTGGAAGGCCACTTCGTGCTCCCCGCCGGGCCGGTGGCGCTCCTCGCCGCTCGCCTTCGCGGGGTCCCATTCGTCGTCGTGGCCCATGGAGGCGACGTGCGCGACAGCGCGCATCGGTCTCGGTTGCATGGCTGGCTCGCGCGGCGCGTCCTCCGCGGCGCCGACCGGGTGGTGGCCAACTCCTCCGAGACCGCGGAACGAATTCATCGGTTCGGAGTGGAGGCGGAAGTCGTCCCACCCGGCGTCGACCTCGCCCGGTTCACGGCGACGCCCCGTCCTTCGGGTCCGCGCCGCGTGCTGTATCTCGGCGGCGACGTCCCGCACAAGGGGGTCGAAGTGGCGCGCCAGCTGGCGGACACGCTCGTCGGACCGGGGCTCCGGGAAGTGGATCCGGCGGAGGTCCCCGCCCTGATGGCCGCGCACGACGTCGTGCTGGTGCCGTCCCTGGAGGAGCCCTACGGTGTGGTCGCAGCCGAGGCGATCGCCTCCGGACGCTGGGTCGTCGCCCGAGCAGTGGGCGGCCTGACCGACATCGTCAGCGATGGCGTGAACGGCACCCAGGTCACGACGGGGACTTCACGGCCGCGCTGGCTGCGGTCCCGGACTATGACCCGCAGGTGGTCGCCGCCACCGCGGAGCGGTTCTCACGATCGCAACACTGGGCCCGCATGTCGCGACGTCTGGGAGGGCGTGCTGGCGGCGCGGCGACCGCCAGGGCGAGACGATGCGGCCTAGTGGAGAACGACTCGGGTGGACTCGGGGACCCAGTAGCCCGCCCAGATCCCGTTCGCAATCAGGACGTACGCGGTGCCGTTGATCACGGCGCGGCCGGCCGCGGCGGCGCTCGACGCGGCGGCCAGGGTGTACGTCTTCGACGCGGTGGCGCCACCGGCCGCGTTCATCAGGTAGCCGGTATGGGCACCTGAGGCGAACGTCACCGAGCGGGTCGGGCTGAAGGACTCCTGGTCCACGAAGCCGGCGAGGTACACCGAGCTCGACTCTGCGGATCCAGTAGCCGGCCCATCACCCCGTTGGTCACGGCGAACCACATCCCGGTCTGCCCGGTGACGGGTCGTGCGCTGGGACGTGGAGGCCGATGACGCGGAACCGAGGGTGTACGCCTTGGAGGCCGTGACCGCACCCGACGCGTTGAACTGGTACCCGGTATGGGCTCCGGCTCCGAAGGTCAGGGTCCGCACCGGATCGAACACGCCGCTGCCCGGTGGCGGGGGAGCGGGGCGGAGGAGGTGGCGGAGGCGGTGGACGGCGTGGTCGAGGTCGCCCCGCCGAGGACCACTCGGCTCGACTCGGGGACCCAGTACGCCGCGCCCACACTCCGTTCGCGATCAGGACGTGGGGTGACGCCGTTGACGGTGGCCTCGCCCGAGGCGGCGGCGCCGGAGCCGAGCGGCCAGGGTGTAGGTCTTCGAGGCCGTGGCACCGCCGCCGCGTTGTACTGGTAGCCGGTCTGGGCGCCGGAGGCGAACGAAACCGAGCGGGTCGGGCTGAAGGTGACCTGGTCCACGAAGCCGGCCGAGGTAGGCCCGGTTCGACTCGCGGATCCAGAAGCCGGCCCACACGCCGTTGTCGACCAGGAGCCAGGTGCCCGGCTGGGCGGAATCGACCGAGTTCCGCTGCGACGTCGCGGCCGTAGAGGCCGGCCGCCCAGGGTGTAGGCTTGGTCGCGGTCGCCGCGCCGCGCTCACGTCGAACTGGTAGCCGGTATGGGCGCCGGAGGCGAACGACAGGGTGCGCGCCGGGTCGAAGCCGCTCACGCCCGACGCGGCCGTCGCAAACGTCCAGCTGGTGGCGACCAGCGGGTTGCCCGCTTCATCGTGGATCGTGCCACCGACCTCGACCCGGTACGTGTGCCCGCGCTCCAGCTCGCCCGTGGGGTCAAGGTGAGTCGATGGGTCGCGGTGTCGTACTTCGCCGCGCCCGGGACGAGCGCGTCGGTGCCGGCATCGACCAGCTGCACACCGCGGAGCCGCATCGAGCACCGACTCGTTGAACGTGACCGACACCTTGACCGTGGTGGGCTGCAGCAGGCCGGTCGGTGCCGACGCAGCCACGTGGGTGGACGTCGAGTCGACCACCACGCCCCATGTGCTCAGGATCCGAAGCGTCCACGCCAGCGACCGGCGCCACGTGCTTTCCGACTGCATCGGTGGCGGTCAGGCGCGAACAGGTACGCATTCCGGCGCCCAGTTGCCAGTCGCCAGGCGACCGTCCCACGTCGCGGATTGCGGTCCGGCGGACAGCGGCCCCGAGCGACACGGCTGGCACGACCGATCGGTGCCGGCCGAGTTCGACGACGTCCAGACGGGCAGTCGTGGCCGCGTTCGCCAAGCGAAACGGACCGTGGTCACTGGTCGAGCACGCCGTCGCCGTTGGGGCTGAACCGGCGCGGCGCGACGCTGTATCCGGTGATCGCTGGGGCAAGGGTCGTGACGGTCGGCGCGACGCGCCGGAACGAGGTAGGGCGTGCCACCACCGGCCGCCGCCGACCAGCCGACGCAGCGGGTAGTCCGCGGAAGGCCACTCCCCGAAGCCGAACTGGACCTGGTACCAGTCATAGCCACCCGCGTTGATCGGTCCCACCAGGATCGCAACACGATCGCCGACGGCCAGCTGGTCCAGTGCCGCGAACACGTGCCCGCCCCGCTCCGCACGTTCAGGCCGTCGGTGGCCACGCTGGCAAAGCCGCCGATCGCCAGGTGACGCTGCCGAATCGGGCGGGCTCGGCGGTCCACGGTTGCCGGTTCCCGTTGCGATCGACGCGCCGAGACCCGGAACTCGTACGCATGACCCGTGCTGGCCGTGCCAGTACGCCGACGGTCGCGGTCGTATCGGTCAGCCACCGGGTCCAGGCGCCGCTCGCCCGGTCCCGGACCTGGACCGATTGGTTCAGGAGGCCCGAGCCGACATCGGTCGCGCGCCACGAAACCGGGATTGCGGACAGCATCGGTCACCGGAGGGAGGCAGGTGATCCCGCCGTTGGCGGGGTCGTGTCGTTCACGAACTTGCGGCCAGCAGGTTCCACAGGTCGGCGACTCCGGCGTCCATGAGCAGGGTCCACATGCCCGTGCCCAGGAGGCCGCGCTGGTTGACCATGTCCCACTTCGCGCGCGAGCGACACGGCGTCGTCGTAGTAGCCCTCGACCCAGGTGGCGGCCGCGCTGTCGTAGTAGCGCGAACCAGGGAACCTTGCCCGACGCCGATCCCACGACGGCCGTACGGCCTGCGAGCGACAGGTTGCCGGTGTAGTAGTACGCAACCGATGACGCCGAGGCGCCGGGCTTGGTTGACGCGTTCAGCGCGTTCGAGGGGTCTGCCACGTCCGACCGTAGTACGGGACGCCCCAGATGATCTTGTTGGCGCGGGACGACCTGCAGGTAGTCGTCGACCGATTCGTTCACGTCGAGGATGTACGGCGAATCCATCGGCGCCACGCCGCCGGCCCGGGCGGAGCCCGACCAGCTGTAGTCGTAGCCCATAACGAACAGCGCAGTCCGCGGCACCCGTCGCGACGAGGCCGGCAAGGTCGTAGCCAGTCGCCCATGTGGCGGCCCCGGCCATGGTGCAGACCGTAGACGTTCGATCCCACGCCGGCGGCCATCAGGCCGCCTTCAGCTGGCGCACAAAGGAGGTGTACTGGTCTCGCTGGGGCGTACAGCACCGGCTCGAAGTCGAGATTGACCCCGTCCGCGTTGCGAGCACGGACGGCGGCCACGATGGCAGCGATGACGTTCGCGCGCTGGCCGTCGCGCTGCCCAGGAGTGCGGCCTGCTGGGCACCGCCGTCGTAGGCCATCATCGTGACCGTCAGGACGACTCTGACGCCGCGGGCATGCGCAGCGTTCATGACGGACGTCATCGCGGAGCTGTCCATCCGTTCCAGCCAGTTGAGTAGGTCGCCAGCGTGCCGTCGGCTTGGGCCGCGACACCGAAGTAGGCGATGGTCGACACAAGCTCGTAGCGCATCCATTGGAGTTTCGCGTGCGTCGAGCATCCAGTACGGCAGGAAGCCGAAGACCTCCTTGCGGAGCCCGTTGGGGAGCGCGCCGAGGGGCGACTCCGTCCTGGGCCGGCGCGGATCTCAGGGCTGCGAGGTCCCGCGTCCGACAGGCAGTCCGTGGGCGCATCGGCCGGCGCAGTCCGTCCCTCGGCAGGAGGCGTGGATGGCACGCCCGAGCTGTCGCGCCATCGTCGGCGAAGGTGAACGGGCGGAGGTCGTGCTGTCGAAGCCATTTCGCCCTGCGCGCCTGGATGCCCAAGGCACCTCGGGCATCTCAGGGGAGGACCTCTCCATCGGGAGGGTGACCGGGCCTTCCGGGATTACCGCCAGCACCGAGCGGGATCGGTGACGGTCGGTTGGCGCCAGCGTCGGCGGTTCCCGCCAGCGCGAGTGATCGAGGACCAGCCCCAAGATGGCCGAGCGGGGGTGCAGCGGCAAGACTCTACCTCAAGTGGTGGTCAGGACACTGCAGTGCCCTAGACTCCATGCGAGCCGTACCGCTCCGTACGCGGGTGGCCCATGGTACGAATCTCCCGGGGCGGATCAGTGCCTAAGGTTTGAAGTAGCCGGTGACGTCGAAGATCAGATGAGTCGACCCACCAGTAGCGCCGAAGGTCGCGCTCAGGGTCCCGGTCGGGCCCAGCGGCACGGTGACGCCGTTGGCGCGATTGTCATAGAGCGGGAAGTTGAGAGATCGAGGTGGTGGGGCTCGCCTCCTCGATCGGGCCTAGTGAGATGTAGCCCGGCGCGGTCTGCTCGGTGACGGTCAGGTTTCCGGTAACCGCAATCGCGGTGGCCGCGGCGCCACCCCGGCCGCCGACCTGGAAACTGCGCGGGGTCCAGGCGCTGGAGGGGCCGGCCAAACCATTCCCGGACCGAGTATCGAGCAGGCGCGATGGGGTCAGGGCAATGAAGCGGGCGCCACCCATCCCGGGCACGAAGTAGCCGGTAACGTCAAACACCAAGTGGGTTTGGCCGCCGCCCGTCGCGACATAGGTCGCGCTCAGGGTGCCGCCCGGGCCGAGCGCGACGGTCACCCCGTTGGCCCGGTTGTCGTGGAGCGGGAAGTTCAGGGTCGAGCTGGTGGGCGCCGCAACCGGGTCGGGCCCGAGGAACACGTACCCGATCTGCGACTGCTCGGTCACCGTCAGGTTGCCAGTTACCGCCACCGCGTTGGTCGGCACCCCGCCGCGGCCGCTGATCAGAACGGTTAGCGGGACTCCCGCGGTGACCGGGGCGGGAACCTCGCCGGCGAGACCGTTGCCAGTGCGGGAGTCGAGGAGACGGGACGGGGTCACGGGGAAGTAGGTCGCCCCACTGGTGCTGGGCACAAAGTAGCCAGTCACGTCAAAGACTAGGTGCGTGCTGCCTCCGCCCGATGCGACATAGGTCGCGCTCAGAGCGCCGGTCGGGCTCAGGGCGACGGTCACCCCATTGGCCCGGTTGTCGTAGAGCGGGAAGTTAAGGGTCGAGCTGGGTGGATTGGGCAGCGGGTTAGGCCCGAGGTAGATGTAGCCCGGCGCCGACTGCTCGGTGACGGTGAGGTTCCCGGTGACCGCCACCGCGCCAGCCGGAACGCCGCCCCGCCCGGTCACCTGGAAAGTGCGGGGGACACGGGCCTGGAATGCACCGGAGAGCCCGTTGCCCGTCCGCGTATCCAACAGACGTGCGGGGGTAACGGCAAAGAAGGTCGACGGCTGGGAGGCGGTTACCGAGACGTACCCGGTCTTGGTCACTGTGTTGGTGCCCAGGCCATTGGTCGCGGTCAGAGAGACGCTATACGTGCCCGCGACCGGGTAGGTGAAGGATGGGTTGCGCTCGGTCGAGTCGACAGAGCCGTTGTTGTCGAAGTCCCACGCCCACGTCGTGGGACCGTACGTGACCGTGTCATTGTCGAAGCCGACCCACAGCTGCTCGATCCCCGCGGTCGGGGAGGCGGTGAAGGCGGCAACGGGGGGCGTGGGCTGGGGTGCCTCGTTTGGATCCCCGGCGAACGCGTACCACCAGCTCACAAGTCCGCTGGGGCCTGAGGTCTTCTGGAGCCAGGCCTCGTCGCCCGCGCTCAGCGAATGCGGAAAGTGGACCTGGGCGGCCTCGCTATACCCATTGCCTAGCTTGTAGATGTCGCCCAAGCTCATCGCCGGGTTCTCGAGAATATTCTCGACGACCGACTTCGATCCGATGTCGCTGGAGAAGTACGTTCCACCCAAGGCGAGGAACGGGCGCGAATAGAACTCGACCCGCTGACGGGCGACCGCCTCGCTGGTGACGGCGACTTCTTCCGTCTCGCCCGCCCCTGGGGCATAGCAGGCATTCGAGAAGACCATTGCGAAACCTGGTGCCGGGGTGATGCCTCCGCCGGCGCACCACTGGCTGGCCGACACGGCGCTGGGCTTGGGCTTGCCCTCGAGGGCGGCCTCGCCGCAGTACAGCATCGAAGGATGGGATCCCCCGATGGTGTGGCCATGTCCCGTCGGGTCGTAGGCATCTACCCCGGCGATCGCGTTCAGGCCCCATCCGTTGTTCCAGGCCGTCTGCAGGGTCGCGCTGTACGGATTCGGGTAACCGCTGCCATGACCGATGTACACGATGATGTTCGCGCCGTTGACCGCCGCGCGGACGTTGGCGTAGGTCGCGTTCGGCGAGAACACCCGGACAACGGTCGCGCCCAGCGCCTCGGCTGCCACCGCGATGGCCTCGCCCTTGCTGAGGTAGTTCGTCTGGATCGAGCCGCCGCCGACCGGGCCGACGATCACGACCACCTTCTGACCCGTGGCAACCGCACGCACCGGCCCCGAACCCAGGATCAACGTAGCGGCCAACGCGAAGCCGACCGCAAGGGTCATCGCGAGCTGAAGCGGGTTAGGCAGCGTACGAACGCGCAAACAGATCTCCGTGTGTGCGGAATGAGTCCGCTGCAAGGCTACGGAGCGGCCCTGGAACCTCCCATGGGGCGATGGTTCGAACTACGCCGGACGAAGGGGCCATGTGCGCCCCGGCAACGGCGTGCGGGACGAAGCAAGGGCTGGGCGCCTAGTCGAGCGCCTCGCTGCGAACCACCATCAGCCACTCGACGGCGTGGGGATCGAGGGCCGGGCGCACGAAGACGCGCTGCGTGAGGCCATTGGGATCGACCTCCAGGGCGGTCACGGTCCCGACCAGGAGACCACGCGGATAGGCCGATGCCGCCACCCCGTCGAGGGTCAGGCCGGCGGTCACGATCGTGTCCCCCACCGCCACCGCATCGGTCACGGCGACGTCGTCCATGACCAGCTGGCCACCGGGTTGGCCCGCCACCACACCCAATGCATCGGTCTGCTGATCTCGCGCGACCACCCGAGACCGTGGGTCAACGGTCAGGCGAACGATCGACTGGTCCTCGCCGATGCTGATCACCTGGCCGGCCAGCGCACCGCCGCCGGCGGCGGCACCGACCACCGCCATGCCCTGGCGGACGCCGGCCGTGGCGCCCGCGTTGATGGTGACCTCCCAGGTCAGTGCGCTCGTCCCGGCCGCCGTGACCCGGGCCGGCAGGAGGTCCCAGCCCAGGACCTGCTGGACGCCCAGCAGCTCGCGCAGGTGCGCGTTCTCGCGGGCCGCTTCCTGCAGTTCGGCCTGGCGCTGCTCGGCCGCCGCCAGCTGGCTGCGCAGCTGGTCATTCTCGGTGCGGAGCTGGCCGATCTGGGCGATCGTCTCCGCGAAACCGGCCACCGCAGACCCGATCCCGTTCACGACGGCGTGGACCGGGGCCAGGAGCTGGGAGCTGGCCTGCTGCACGGAGCGCGCCGCCTCGCTGTTCGAGACGAGCACCAGGACGAGCGAGACGGCGACCAGGGCACCCCACAGGATGCGACCCTCGCGACGGGTCCGCGTGGTGCGCACCTAGCGAGGGGCGCGGGTGTACTGCTCGGTGATGAGCACCCGCTCCAGGGTGTCGAGCTCCTCGAGGACGCGACCCGTTCCCCGCACGACGCAGGTGAGCGGATCGTCGGCGACGTGGACCGGCATCTGGGTCGATTCCGCCACCCGCCGATCGAGTCCCAGCAGCAACGCCCCACCGCCGGCCAGGACGATGCCCTGGTCCATGATGTCAGCCACCAGCTCGGGTGGGGTCTCCTCGATCGTGTCCCGGATGGCCTCGATGATCGAGGCCACCGATGGCTCAAGGGCCTCGCGAATCTGGTCGCTGCCGACCTCGATGCTGCGCGGCAGCCCGGTGAGCAGATCACGGCCCCGGAAGGTCACCGTGCGCGGATTGAGGTCCGGATAGGCCGATCCGACCGCGATCTTGATCTCCTCGGCGGTCCGCTCCCCCATGAGCAGGTTGTACTCGCGGCGGGCGAAGTTGACGATGTCCTGGTCCATCTCGTCGCCACCGATGCGGATCGATCGGCTCACCACGATTCCGCCCAGCGAGATGACGGCCACCTCGGTCGTGCCGCCACCGATGTCCAC
The DNA here is from genome assembly GCA_963810925.1 of uncultured Chloroflexia bacterium. Classification (GTDB taxonomy): domain Bacteria; phylum Chloroflexota; class Limnocylindria; order QHBO01; family QHBO01; genus DASTEQ01. The sequence continues at coordinate 295,648 of CAWEPF010000006.1, forward strand.
GATGAGCGACCCGGACGGCTCGCTGACCGGGAGGCCGGCGCCGATGGCGGCGGCCATCGGTTCCTCGATGAGCCGCGCCCAGCGGGCATGCGCGTTCAGGGTGGCGTCACGAACGGCCCGCTTCTCCACCTCGGTCACGCCCGACGGAATGCCGACCAGCACCCGGGGACGCGGGATCCGGAAGTAGCGGTCGTGCACCTTCTCGATGAAGTACCGGATCATCTGCTCGGTCACGTCGAAGTCGCTGATCACGCCATCGCGCAGCGGCCGGATGGCGACGATGTTGGCCGGTGTGCGGCCGACCATCCGCTTGGCCTCGGCACCAATGGCGAGGACCTTCTTGGTCCGGGTCTCCATGGCGACGACCGAGGGCTCGCTGATCACGATCCCCCGGTGGCGAACGGTGACCAGCGTGTTGGCCGTCCCCAGGTCGATGCCCAGGTCGTGGCTGAAGATGCCCAGAACGGGGTCGAAGATGCCCACCGGCCCCCCTCAGCTTGCCGGGGGCGAGGCGTCCGGCTGCGTCGCCACCGGCGCCTTCTGGGCCGCGGCGATCCAGCGCTTCAGTTGATGGTGTACGGCCGGCGCACCGATCAGGCGACCGTCCGGATCGGTCCAGTCTGCGGGATACACGATGCAGGGGCGGGTCTGCCAGCCGCCCAGGCCGCCATGGCTGCCGATCAGCTCCTCGTATGCCGCCACTTCCTCGGTGCCCGGGTCGATGGGACTGATCAGGACGAGGTCGCCGACATGCGCGATTCCGTCCTCGTGACGCAGCTGGTCGCCGGCATCCGGCCCATAGGGAGTGATCGGGTCCGTGCCCGTGACCTCGTTCGTGGTGAGGTCATGGCGGCCGCCCGCCCCGAGCACGATCGCATGGCCCGCCGCGTCGCGGAGCATGGCGATCCCCACCCCCGGGTGGGCCACCAGCTCATCGAGCATGCCCGGCCAGGCAGCCTCGATCTCCTCCATGGTCAGGCGATGCTCGGCGATGCCGAAATAGACGAGTGCCAGGTTGCCCGATGCGCACACCACCAGGTCCGGCAGCTCCTCGTCGGACGTCTGTGCATCGGCCGCGGCCTCCTCGGCCATCGGTCCAACCGCCACGGCGCCATCCTCGGTCCGGCTCTTCATGGCTGCACGGCCGACCGCTGCCGTCGCTCCCGGCACCGAGCTGGCCTCGGTCAGGACCGTGGACAGACGCCCCGACTCCTCGATCGGCTTGGTCGCGGCGCGGGTCACCTGGGCGCCGATCCGCGTGCGGATCCATTCCTCGATGGTTTCCCCATACCGCTGCCGGAAGGTCGCCCCCTGGCTCTGCCCGTGGTCGGACACGATCACGAACTCGTACGGTCGCGGGCAGTCCGGCACGAGCCGCTCGAGGCGGCCAATGGCACGGTCGATGCCGGACAGAGACTGCAGCGCTTCCATCCGTTCGGGACCGACGTGGTGGGCGATGTCGTCGTAGTCCACGAAGTCCACGTACATGACCGGCGTTCCGCGCAGCATCTGCTCGCTGACCAGGGCCAGGTTCAGGTCGCGCAGGACGACGTTGGTCGTGGCCCGCAGGCCCGCGAACTTCAGGCCGCGGTGCATACGCGGCTCGATCCCTCGGCGGCGCTGCTGCCATGCCTGGTACAGCTCCTTGACCAGCTCACCGGCGGTCCGGACGATCGTCCGACCGATGCTGTACGGGTTGAGCAGGAAGTAGTACATGCTCTGATTGCGCCCGGCCCGATCCAGGTCGCTGTTCAGCCGGCTCATGGTCAGGCGGGGGAACGTCGCGTCGCCAGAAAACATGTTGTCGATGGACGCGCCGCCGTTGGCGAGGAGGCCGTTCCCGTCGCTGATCCGCGACTCGATCTCCGCCGCGTCCGCCGGCTTGTTGGAGACCATCATCTTCCGCCGATCCTTCTCGTACCAGCGAAAGGCCGGGATGCCCTCGTTGTTCCCGTGGAGGAGGCCCGCCTGGCTGGTGGACGTCTGCGACGGCAGCTGCGCCGTCCACTCGGTCATCTTGTGCGAGCCCGAGCGAATCCAGTGGGCGAGCGTGGTCAGCATGCCGGCGCGGACCTGCGCGGCCAGGAGCGGGAAGGGCAGGCCGTCGACCTGGATGACCACGACTCCGGGGACCGTGGTTGGCGGGACCCGTTCCATGTTGCGAATGACCTGGTTGACGACGCGCTGTCCATAGGATTCCGTGTCGGTCATACCGACCAGCCCGCCGAAGATGGTGCTGATCACGGCGTAGATGCCGGCGGCCACGAGGGCCGAGCCGAATCCGCCGAGCGCAAACCCGGTCAGGGGCAGGATCAACCGGAAGGACAGCGCGCGGTACAGGAAGCCCACGGCAAAGGTCACGATGTAGCCGAGGGGCAGGGTCGCGGCCAGGATGAGCGGCCGAAGGAGCCAATCCGCCGCTGCGATGAAGAGCACCGCCACGATGACGAACGTGCCCGCTTCGCGGTCGATCCCCGGGGCGATGGCGATCGTGATCAGCAGGCTCAGCCAGGCCGAGACCATCGAGAGTGCGAGGCGGATCGCAAGGCCAGCCGGCGTGGGCTTCCAGCGTCGAAGCGCGGCCCACTGACCGCGGTAGGCGGCGGCGGTCCGCTGCATCCAAGAGCTCATGGCGGGCATCCCTTGTGACAGGTCACGGGTCGAAGGCTAGGGAACGAAGGGTACCCGCTCCCCGGGGGGCGCGATGAGTGGCGTTGCAGCCGTGTCATTGGACCGGTCGCGCATGCGCCGTTCGAACTCCGCGGGGGGTCCCACCAGGCCGTTGGGGAGGGGTCGCCTGAGGCCATAGGGCCACAGGGTCCCCCAGTGGATGGGCACCGCGTAACGCGGCCGCAGGCGCACCACCGCCTCGGCGGCGCGGGTGGGATCCAGGTGGCCGGCTCCCAGCCGCGGGCCCCAGCCCCCGATCGGCACGAGCGCCACATCAAGCTCCCCCTCGACCAGCGATCCCATCTCCGGGAAGAGGTCCGTGTCGCCGGCGAAATAGATGCGCGTCTCGCCTGCCTCGAGGAGATAGCCCACCGCCGTTCCCCGCGGACCGAATGGCGGCCGCGATCCGGGGTGCACCGCCGGCGTCGCGGTAACGAGGACATCCCCGACCTGGTGCCGGGCACCGGGCGCGAGCTCGGTCACGCGCTGCCATCCCCACGATCGGGCGAGCCCCGCCCCGCCCGGGCAGACGATGATCTCCGGCTCGGATTCGAGCCGCGCCAGCGACAGGCGATCGAGGTGGTCGAGGTGCAGGTGGCTGATGAGGACCAGGTCCACCGCCTGGTACAAGGCGCGATCGATCGGTCGGGCCACCCGGGTCAGGAAGCCCAGGCGGTCAACCAGGATCGGATCGGTCAGGATCCGCAGACCACCCATCTCGATGAGCACCGTGGCGTGCCCCAGGAACGTCATTGCCGGGAGGGCCATCGGAGGGTCAGGCCTTCTCCTGGGACAGGGTGAAGATCACGAACGGCCGCTCGGGACCAAGCACCACGGCCAGTTCGCGGCCCTTGCGCACGCGGGTTGCGCCGGTGACGAGGTCGGTGAAGCGGTAGGGACGGTCGGGATCGATTCCCACCGCCCGGAGGCGTGGTTTGAGGACCGCCCGCTCGGAACGGGTGGGGGCCACGTTGACCGCCACCCAGACCGGATTGCGCCACGCTTTCGGCTCCTCACTCAGCAGGTCGAACCGCCCGCGAGGCAGGGCCTTCCGAAAGAAGAGGGTCCGGTCGCCGCGCATCGGTTCGAAGCGCAGGGTCTCGGTCCGCTGCAGCGCCGGCCACTCCCGGCGCAGACGGTTGATGGTGGCGATCAGCGGGTTCAGGTTGCCTTCCGCGTCCCAATCGCGGGTCTTGATCTCGTACTTCTCGCTGTCGACGTACTCCTCGGTATGACCGATGCGTCGGTGCTCCAGCAGTTCGAAGCCGGAGTAGATGCCGTACAGGCCGGACAGGGTGGCGGCCATGACGAATCGGCTGACGAAGGTGGCGCGCCCGCGCGCGAGGTAGTGCGGGTTGATGTCGGGCGTGTTGGGGAACAGGTTTCCCCGGTAGTACTGGCGCATTTCGGTCTTCGTGAGCTCGGTCAGGTAGGTCCGCAGGGAGTCGCGCGTGGAGCGCCACGTGAAGTACGTGTACGACTGGGTGAAGCCGGCCTTGGACAGAAGGCGCATGGGCTTGTGGCGGGTGAAGGCCTCCGCCAGGAAGATGACGTCGGGGTGGTCGGTCTGGACCTCGCGGATGAGCCACGCCCAGAAGGCGACCGGTTTGGTGTGCGGGTTGTCGACCCGGAAGATGCGCACCCCTCGGTCGACCCAGGTCAGGACGAGGTCCCGCCACGCCTCCCACAGGGCCGCGCGATCGGCTGCCTGCGGCGTGTGAAAGTCGAACGGGTAGACGTCCTGGTATTGCTTGGGCGGGTTCTCCGCAAAGCGGATGGTGCCGTTCGGTGCGCGGCGGAACCACTCGGGGTGCGCGCGGACCCAGGGGTGATCGGGGGATGCCTGGATGGCGAGGTCGAGTGCCACCTCGATCCCTACCCGTTCGGCGGCGCGGCGAAAGTCTTCGAGCGCCTCCAGGCCGCCCAGCTCCGGGGCCACCGCCTCGTGGCCGCCGTCGGGGCTGCCGATGGCCCATGGGCTCCCGACGTCTCCAGGCCGGGCGACAGGCGCATTGTTGCGCCCCTTGCGGTTCGTCGTGCCGATGGGGTGGATAGGCGGGAGGTAGACGACGTCGAAGCCCAGCCGGGCGAGGGCCGGGAGTCGCCAGGCGGCCTCGCGCAGGGTCGTGGCCTGGCCGGGGGCCTTGCCCTGCGAGCGCGGGAAGAGCTCGTACCACGCCCCGGTGACCGCCCGGCGGCGGTCGACGACGAGCTCCAGCTCGCGGTCGTAGCGGGTGGCATGAGATCGATCCGGATGCCGGGCGCCGGCCTCCAGCAGGGCCGGTTCGCGGGCGATCCGAGCCGCTTCCCGGTCGTTGGGGGCGCGCCCCAAGCGGGTCCGGCCCGAGCGAAGCACAGCCGCGTCCGCGCGATTCCCGGCAGCGCGTGCCCGCTCGGTGGCCCGCGCCAGGAGGATCCGTGCCTCGGCCATCTCGGTCTCGATCGACTGCCGGGCGCGGGCCTTTCGGCTCAGCCGATCACTCCAGCTCGCGACCTCGTCCCGCCACGCCTCGACGGTATAGCGATGCCGCGTGTTGCGCTCCAGTCGGACCCGCGCGCTCCATCGGTCATAGCGTCCGGGGCGCATCGGTATCTCGCGCCAATCGGGTTCGTCCTCGGCCCGGATGAGGAGGGCGCCACCCAGGACGTCGATGCCGTCCACGATGAAGTCGGCGCTGACCGTGAACCAGTCGCCCACGACGCGCTTGACGGGGTAGCGGCCGCTATCCAGCTCGGGCTCGACGCGCTCGACGACGATCGTGCGGGCCGTCCCCAGCGCGTCCGGGTCCGTCTCGAGCAGCGGGTCGCGGCGTCGCGGTCGGGGAGGCGAGGTCGTCATGCGGCCTTCGAACCCTACCCCATCCGAGCGGGTAGGCTGTGTGACCGATGACTCGCCGAGCGCGCACGGCTCCCGTGCTGTCCCTGGTGGCCGTTCTGGCCCTCGTGGTGGCGTGCTCCTCACCGTCCGGGACGCCTTCGCCGTCGGGATCGCCCGCCGATAGCGGCGAACCCAGTGCCAGCGCCGGCCCATCGGCCACGCCGGGCGAGACGGCGGCCCAGATCCCTCCCGATCCGAATGGGGTCGCGCTGGAGCAAGTGGCCGGGCCGTTCACGATGCCCATCGCGGTCACGAATGCGGGCGACGGGTCAGGCCGCCTGTTCGTCGTCCAGCAGGGTGGCTTGATCCGGATCGTGGGGGCCAACGGCGCGGTGGCCGCCACCCCGTTCCTCGACATCAGCTCGCGGATCGCGTTCGGTGGCGAACGTGGCCTGCTGGGCCTGGCATTTCATCCGCACTACGCCGCCAACGGGCGATTCTTCGTCGACTACACCCGCGCCGCTGACGGGGCGACCGTGATCGCGGAGTACCGCACCTCGGCCGACGCCGGGCTGGCTGACCCGGCATCGGAGCGAATCCTGCTCGTCATTCCGCAACCGGCGGCCAACCACAACGGCGGCATGGTGGCGTTTGGACCGAACGGCTACCTGTACGTCGGGATGGGCGACGGCGGTGGCCAGAACGACCAGTATCACAACGCGCAGGACCCGAACCGACTGCTCGGCAAGATCCTCCGCATCGACGTCGACACGCCCGCCTCGAGCGGTCTCGCCTACGCGATCCCACCCACCAATCCCTTCTTCGGGGGCGGTGGCTCGCCCGAGATCTGGACCATCGGTCAGCGCAACCCGTGGCGCTTCAGCTTCGATCGCGAGTGGGGCGACCTGTGGGTGGGCGACGTGGGCGGAGGCGACTGGGAGGAGATAAACCGCCAGCCGGCCGACGCTCCGGGGGGCCTCAACTACGGCTGGCCGATCATGGAAGGCAAGCACTGCAAGGACGGGGCCAGCTGCACCATCGACCCGTTCACCCTCCCGGTGGCGGAGTACGGCCACGACCAGGGCTGCGCGGTGGTCGGTGGCTACGTCTATCGCGGCGAGGCCCAGCCCGGGCTGACCGGCGTGTACGTGTTCGGCGACTGGTGTAGCGGCTTGATCTTCACCCTGCAGGCCGATGCAGGCACGGTCTCACCCAAGCTCGTCGCCCGGAGCGGCCTGCAGGTCAGCAGCTTCGGCGAAGACGAGGCTGGCGAGATCTACCTGGTCGATCTCGCGGGTGGCGGCCTCTATCACGTCACGGTCCCCTGACCGATCCCGGCGCGCTCAGAGCGCGCCGGAGGCCCGGAGGCTGATCCATCGATCGTGGCCGATGACCAGGTGGTCGAGCAGCTCGACGTCCAGCAGCCGCCCTGCATCCGCCAGGTCGGCCGTGATCCGCAGGTCGTCGCCCGAGGGAGACGGGTCCCCCGACGGGTGGTTGTGGACGACGATGACCGCCGCCGCCTGCCGCCGAATGGCCTCGCGATAGACCTCGGCGATGCGGACCGGCGATCCGGCGAGGTTGCCAACGTAGACCGTCGACCGGCCCAGCAGCACGTTCCGGGTGTTCAGGAGGCAGACCACGAGCTCCTCCCGATCGAGATGGCCCATCAGGGGCAGGAGCCGCTCGGCCACATCGGCCGGCGTTCGAACGCGCCACCCGGGCTCCGGCCACCAGGCGGCCGCCCGTCTTCCCAGTTCGAAGGCGGCGCTGACCGAGGCCGCCCGCCGTTCCCCGATGCCGTGATGTGCCGCCAGCTCCCCGGGTAACGCCTTGGCCAGGCCGTCGCGCCCATGCTCCCCGAGGAGGACGCGCGCGGCCGGCAGCGCGCTCGTTCCGCCCATCACGAGGGCCAGGAGCTCATCGTCGTCCAGGTCTCGCGGGATTGGCCACGCCTTCACCGACCCATCGTGCTCCCGGGAGCCGACGGCCCGATTACTCGCCGATTAGCGGGGCGACCCGGCCACGAACGGGACCAGCAGGCTGCCCATGGCGAGGGTGATGACAGACGTTTTCGCGGGCGGCGCCGCCGCGCTGCCGAAGGGCTCGCTCACCAGCTCGTCATCCACGGCCGCGACGGGGACGACCGAACCGTCGGGGAGCAGGAGCCGCAGCTCCCCGTCGGGCGCACCCGAGACAACCTGGAATCGCGCCCGCAGCTGATCGCCCGCAACCTCCAGGCCGCCGTACGAGATCGTGAGACCGGGCAGCTCGACCACGTCGCCAATCTGGTGCTCGATCGGGTCGAGGGGATCGGGGATCGCCTCCGGCTCGGACGCCGGAGGCGCGGTCGACGAGGTGCCGCCGGATGGTTGCGTTCCGGGCTGCTCGACGGTGGACTGGCCGGAGGGCGGCGACATGGCGCAACCCACGAGGAGCAGGGTGGCGGCCATGATCAGGAGCAGCCGTGATGAGCGAATCGGCATGTCAGCAAGACGCAAATCCACGGCCATAGGTTGCCACGAAGGCGGAACTGACCCCGCATCGGGGCGGTCGGTGCCTCATCTGCACCACTTTCGAAGCAGGCGAGCGCAGAGGCGGGTGTTAAGGGCCGATGAAGACGCTAGAGTTTGGCGAAACGGAGGGAGCCCCAGGGTCAACCGGGCCCCCGCTTTCGCACCGCTTAGGAGGGACGCCAGTGGTTCGGCAGCGCAGCCGCCTGTTCATTCTCTTGATGACCCTCGCGCTCACGATGGGCGCACTTCTCCCGGCCGGCGTGACCGGTTCGGCACGACTGCCGAACTACCGTCCGACCGCCGCACCCAGTTGGGTCACGGGACCGGTCGACACATCTCGACCAATCGACACATCTCGCGTGCCAGCCCGCGTCCGCGCCGGCGGCCGCCGCTCCGGCGGCAGCAGCTCCAGCCGCTGAGCCCGCGGCGGCACCCGCTGCCGATCCCGCGGCGACTGATCCCGCGGCGACTGATCCGGCCGCAACTGATCCCGCGGCGGCAACTGATCCCGCGGCAGACTGATCCGGCGGCGGCCGATCCAGCGGCAGCTGATCCGGCGCGGCGACTGATCCCGCGGCAGCCGATCCGCTGCGGCGACTGATCCTGCGGCTGACCGATCCGGCGGCCGCGACCGATCCAGCGGCCGCGACCGATCCCGCGGCGCGCTGCCCCGGTGATCAGACAGCAGTGCTCCCGCAGTCGGGGGCGGCTCCGCAAGCAGGTGAATCCTGCCGACTTACGAAGTTGGCGACATCAGTCACGGCGTCGCGCTCGACGAGACCTGCTGTTACTTCTTCGCCGACTTCGAGGTCAAGGCCATCGGCGAGCACATCGAGGTCTGGGTTCAGACGGACCTGTCGTTCCCTGCTGGTGATCCTCGCCCGACGCCAACGATCACGCGATGAGCAGATCGCCTACCTGGTCGATCAGTTCGACAACAACATCTACCCCACCGAGTCCGACTTCTGGCGAACACCCGCTGACCCGGGATGGCTCGAAGCAACTGCGGCTCTGGGCGCGATCCGGTCCGACCTGCTTGCCAGACACTACTTCCAGTCGACGGACCAAGGACCGGGTCATCGCGATGATCGAAAACGTCGAGGACGACAACTTCTACGACCCGACCTACCCGATCTACATCGCCGGCTTCTTCTCGCCGACGGTCGCGCTTCTACATGGACCGCAACATCATCACCATCGACGCCTACGACTGGGGCAACCGGGTCGGTGGCGACGACGCGCCGTGGCGCCCCGCCGACGGCACGGACAACGATCGTCCGTTCCTGTACGAGGGCGTCTTCGCCCACGAGTACCAGCACCTGCTCCACGGTGACCAGGATCCGATCGAGGAGAGCTGGATCAACGAGGGGCTGTCCGACTGGACGATGTGGCTCACCGGCTACGGGATCCCCGTCAGCCATGGAAACGACGCATCGCTCCTGCCGGAGAACTCGCTGGTCAACTGGGGAGATCAGGGCGACCTGGAGATCCTGGCTGACTACGGCATTGCGTTCGAGTTCATGCATTACCTCTACAACCACTTTGGCCCGGGGGTGATGCACTCACTCTTCGAATCGCAGCTCCAGGGCATCGCATCGGTCGATGAGGCGCTGGCTGCGAACGGGATCCACAAGTCGTTCGCGGACGTCTATCACGACTTCGCGATCGCCCGGCTGATCCTGAGCGACAAGCCCGGGCATGGCCGCTACAACATCCCGGACGTCGTCGATCCCGTGAAGCTGCGGAACGACGACGGGACGGTCAACACCCAGGCCTTCGACACCCCCGGCGCGCCGCCGTGGGGGTCGGACTACCTGCTCCTCAACGAGCCAAAGAAGATCAAGAAGTTCACCTTCGACGGTCTGGACATGTTGACCCTCGAAACCCAGTGGACCTCCGTTGCCGATCCGCTCGATCCGAACCAGTCGGTCCTGTGGTCCGGTGGCGGTGACATGCAGGATCGTTTCGCGATCTTCGAAGCCACCGGGGGCGGAACACTTTCGTTCCTGACCCTCTACGACCTCGAGGAGTTCTGGGACTTCGGGATCGTCCAGGTGTCGACCGATAACGGCGCGACGTGGACAACCCTCGGAAATGGCGACACGACGTCGGACTTCTTCACCGACGTGCCCGCCATCTACGACAACCTGCCCGGCTTGACCGGGGTCTCGGGAGTCGATCTCTCGACCGAGGATCCCGACAATCCCAGCCCCGCCGCGTGGGTGCCCGAGTCGTACGACCTGTCCGCCTTCAGCGGTCCGATCCTGATCGGGCTCCGCTTCATGTCGGATGAGTCCGCCAACGGCAACTTCTACGTCGACCCGCCGAACTGGTACGTCGACGACGTCACGGTGGATGGCCAGCTCGTCAGCGACGGGACCGATACGGCGCCGTTCCACGACCTGACCTTCTACCAGCCGGTCGACCTGAACTTCACGGTCGACCTGGTGACCATCACCCAGGGCAAGAAGGGCCCGTCGTACCAGGTGTTCCACGTCTTCACCGATGAGGACAGCGAGCGAAGCCGACCGGTCGACATCCGGAAGGCGATGGCCTCGTGCTCCGACGCGGTGCTGATCGTCACGTACGACGCCCTGCAGGGCCAGACGGCCTATGCCCCGTACGAGGTCAAGACGTACCAGTTCAAGCCGCACCACCCGCACGATCCGCCACACCACTGGCGGCCACGGTTCCCGCACTGGCCACATGCGCCGCACTGGAACATGGGCCACTGAACGGCCAACACCCCTGAACGAACAGCTGAGGGCCCGCCGCCAGGCGGGCCCTCAGTCATGTCTGTAAGAGGCGGCTCAGGTCCCGAGCAGGTACAGCACCGCGAGCGACATGCAGTTGAAGGTGGCGTGGACCCCGATGACCAGCGGCAGGCTGCGGGTCGTGACGTAGGCGGCACCCAGAATCAGGCCCAGCACGAAGATCGGGACCAGGGTCAGCGGAGAGCCACCGAACAGGTGGGCCGCCGCGAAGAGGATGGCGGAGCCGATGACCGCGGCCCGCGTGCCGTGCTCCCGTTCCCACGCGTTGACCGCCACCCAGCGGAAGAAGAACTCCTCGGCCATCGGGCTCAGCAGGCCGACCAGCGCAACGGCCACGATGGGGGGCAGCGCGGAGGCGAGGTCCACGACGAGCTGCCCCTCGTCCGGGGCCTCGCCGGACAGGGCGGTGACCACCCAGGCCAGGCCGGCGGCCACGATGGTGGCAACGACCCAGGTCACGGCACCCAGGGCCACGCCTCGCCCCACGTTGCGCAGGGTGGCACGCCCGTCGCCGAGCGCGGCGCCCGCCAGGGCGTGGGGCCGTACCACGAACAGCGCGGCGATCCCGGCGAACACGAGCGGCGTCACGAGCAGCAGGACCGTGATGGTGATCGGCCCTGGATCGGTGACCGTCTGGCCGGCGGCGTACGCAGCGACCAGCGGGAAGACCGACACGATGTTGCCGGCGGCCAGCGCCAGGAAGAACAGGAGGATCACGCTGGGGCCGCGATACCGCTCGCCGGGGAGGTGGGCTCGCAGGCGAATGGCTCGCCATCCCAGCCATCCGAGGGAGCCGAGGAGTGCGACCCCGCCGGCAACGGCGACGGCCCCGGAGATCAGCCACGCGGCAACCGCCGTGGTCGTGCTCGCCACCAGCAGGAGCAGGCCTGTTCCGAGCAGGGTGACGAGGAGGCCGACCCCGGCCAGGACCCACGCGGGCCACGCCGGCGGGACGGTGGCGGGCACCGCTTCGGGAATCGGTTCGGGAAGGACCTCAGGCGCCGGCGACGGGGCGACCGCGTCGTCGGTCAGGTCGGTCAGGGGTTGGGCGCCGCCTGTGGGACGGCGCCCTTCTCAGGTCCGTAGTCGGTCGATCGCTCACCGGCGGGCGCGGCACTGGGTGCGGTGGCGACCGGGCGGGCTCGCGACGGCAGGTCCGTGCCGCAGTACGCGCACAGCGACCACGCGGGCTCGGTCAGGCGCTGGCAGGCGGGGCAGATGCGGTGGAGGCGAGTCCGGCAGCTGGGGCACACGATCCAGTCCTCGTCGACACGCGCGCGGCAGGTGGGGCAGGTGCGGTGCTTCTCCATCTCGGCCAGGAGCGACTCCTCGGCGAGCGAGCGTTCATAGACCTCGGCCATGGTCTCGCGGGGCCGGACGATGATGTACATCAGCCAGGCGAAGAGGAAGACCAGGGGGGTGAAGAAGACGATCAGGGCGGAGGCGAAATAGGGAAGGATCGGGTTCTCGGTCCGCGCCTGCATGTCGCGGAACGCCCAGTACGCGGTCCCCAGCCACAGCATCACCACGTACACGACGGTCAGGGTTGCTGCGAGCTGGACGACTGGGTTACTGGTGAAGTCGCTCCAGATCTGTCCGGGATCCGGCAGGCCTTCCATTCGCCGATAAGCCTCACTCTGGGAATGCGCGCGGGCCGCGCAAAACGGACGGTCATCCTAGCAGATGCCTTCCAGATCGCCCTTCCCGGGCCAAGGCTCCGGCCGCGCCGCCATAGGTCCGGGTGGGGTACTGCATCAGACCCCACCACCATCCTCCAGCGGCCCTGGGCGGGCGCAGGCCTCGAGCAGGCTGACGATCAGGCCATGGATCAAACGGTCGCCGAGGCGGATGCTTCGCGCACACACCAGCATTCGTGGAGGACGGGCTTGCTCTGGCTTCTCCGCCTGATCGGCTTCCTGTATCCGGCCGTGGCGGCTGCCTGCCTGACCCTGCTGGGCGTGATGCTCGTCCACCAGCCCGTGGAAACCCGCGGTTTCATGGTCGGACTCGTGGGCCTGGCCATCGGCGTGGGCGCGACGGCCATGGCTCTCACCACGTGGGGCTACTTCGGCCTTCGACTGAAGCGACTGGCCAGGGACCTGGAGCAGACCGTGGACCAGGGCGAGCCGATCGTCCTCAAGGAGACCGGCATTCCCGCCGAACGGCGGCTGGCACGGGCCTTCAACCGTGCGGCCGGTAGCTTCGCCCAGGCCGAGGCGCAGGCCACCCGAGACAGGCTGACCGGGGTCCCCAACCGCGAAACCCTGCTGCGCACGCTCATCGGTGAGGTGGAGCGCGCGGCGCGCCATTCGAAGCCGCTGTCGGTCGCCTTCATGGACATCGACCGCTTCAAGTCGATCAACGACACCTATGGCCACCGGGTGGGCGATGCCGTGCTTCGCCAGCTGGCCGGGCTCATCACCCGCAGCATCCGGGCCAGCGACGTCTTCGGCCGCTACGGCGGCGAGGAATTCATGCTGATCCTCCCCGAGACGACGCCCGAGGATGCCCTCGCCCTGGTCGAGGAGCTCCGTGAGCTCGTCATGCGACGCCCCATGAGCGTGGCGTCCAACGTGCTGGTCGACACCACGATCAGCATCGGCGTGGCCGGCGGCCATGGCTCGGAGCTGCAGGTCGACCGCATCGTGGATGCCGCGGATGCGGCCATGTACGTGGCCAAGTCCGAGGGCCGCAACCGCAGCTACCTGTTCGGGAGCGTGAACGACGAGACCTTCGTCCGCCGCGCGCAGATCACCCCGGAGCGGCGCGACGCGGCGTCGGCCATTGGTCGCTGGGCCAGCGCCAACGCCGCGCAGGCGCTGGCATCGGTCCTCGCACCACAGCCCAATCACCGGGGACGGCCCTCGGACATGATCGCGGCCCTGTCGATCGGCGTGGCCCTGCACATGGGCCTGTCGCGCGGGGAGATGGACCGCATCCGGGTTGCCGCCCTTCTCCACGACCTGGGCAAGCTCGCCCTCCCGGGCGAGATTCTCGACAAGCCGTCGTCCCTGACCGATACGGAGTGGCAGGTGGTGGGCGAGCATCCACGGATCGGGCAGGTCATCCTTGAGCAGGCGACCAGCATGCGCGACGCGGTGCCCATCGTCCTGCACCACCACGAGCGATACGACGGCACGGGCTACCCACACGGCCTGCGCGGCGAGGAGATCCCGCTGGGCGCCCGGATCGTGGCCGTGGCGGATGCCTATCACGCGATGGTCCACGAGCGCCCGTACAAGACGGCATTGAGCCACGAGAAGGCGCTGGCCGAGCTGCGCCGCCACGCCTCCACCCAGTTCGACCCGACCGTCGTCGAGGTGTTCGTCGCCATCTTCGGCGAAGAGGTGCCGTCCGACGGGCAGGAGGAGATCCGTCGTCTCCACGAGCACGCCGAGGGCGGGCTCGAAGCCATGGACCCGCGCGCGGCAGCCATGTTGACCGCAATGCTGGAGCACGACCACGAGCACGATTTGGACCCAGCCCACGAGCATCCGCACGAACCGCCATCGCGCGCCAGTCGTGCCGTCCGTGTGCCGTCGGCCGGGGTGGGGTCCGGCGGCGCCGAGCCCAAGGGTGGTCCCACGCCCGTGCCCGCGGCCGAGGTGGCGAGCTAGGACCGCGACGGGCGGACCCCGGTCCGGCCCTGGTCAGCCAGCCGGTCAGCCGCCGGCGAGACGGGTGGCGGCACCGATGGAGCCGATCACCGACGCCAGGAAGCCGATGAGCCCTGCCGGCGACAGACCCCGGAGCAATCCGATCAGGTTGTCTCCCAGACCCGAGCCGATCTCCACGACCACGAAGAGGGTCGCGAACGCGAGGCACCAGGCGATGACCACGCCCAGACCGATGCGCTGGACGCGCCCCGGAATGCCCCACACGATGCCGGCGGCGGCGAGCAAGACCATGAGCAACGCCAGCACCGGGAGCGGCGCAGCGACCCCGAAGTAGGCCGACTCGAGCAGACCGGCATCGGCGGGGTAGCCGTTCCAGAACGCGATTCCATATCCGCCGGCCCCGATGGCCTGATCAGCCAGCGAGTCGGGGGCCAGGGAGAAGGGCAGGAACCAGGCCGTGATCAATCCCACCGCCGCGATGGCCAGGACGAGGGGTCCAAGCCACGCACGGACGGCGGTGGTCGGGGCGGGCGCGGCATCAGCGGCCGCTACCGCGGGCGGTGCAGCTGGAAGCGGCACCGGCTCCGTCGCCGAGCTACCGGTGGCCGATCGGATGTTGAAGCCGCATTCCGAGCAGAACGCGGAGCCGGAACGGTTCACGGCGCCGCACCGCGGGCAGGGCGCCGCGTCAGACGACGATCCGGGCCGGGCCATGGTGGCCTCCTCGGCCGCCACCAGCCGTTGACCGCAGTTGGCGCAAAACGAGATGCCGGGCCGGTTGAGCGTCCCGCAGCGCCGACAGGGAACCGAATCGGTCATGACCCTGATCCTCCGGTCTCGGCCCCCAGCGCGCTGGTCCACCACGCCGAGATCCATGCCTGGACGACGCCGGCGAGGATCACGAGGACCAGCCAGATCCAGATGAAGCCTAGCAGGAGGACCGCGGTCGACAGCTCGGGCAGATGACCGTCCGCAAGGCGCGCGCCGAGCGGGATCCAGAGGGCCACGAGCACGAAGGCCGTGGCCACCTGGCCGGCGACGAACACGCCGGTCGTGACCGCGGCCTGCGGGATCAGGCGCGCGCCGTGGCGCCAGGCGATTCCGAGCCCCTCGCGCCCCGGCCGCCGCAGCGCCGCCGCGCCGAAGGCCTGGACCACCACGATGACCACGAGCAAGACGAGGACGGCCGGCCAGGCGGTCTCGAGGACCCGGACGAAGTACGGCGTGTCGGCATCGGGTTGGAGGTAGGCGGCCTCGAAAAGCGGTGCCGCCAGCCACAGGAGGAGCGCGACCAGGGCGCCGATGGGAACCAGGGCCAGCGCGAGGACACTCATGGCCCGCGGCACGGTGGGCACGTAGGTCCCGTCGCGCGGATCGGTGGTGCCCATCATGAGCGCGACCTCCCCGAACGCCACCGCGCCCAGGAGTGCGCCCACGGCGGCGGTCAGGGCCACGACCAGGACGACCGCGTTCCATGGCCACCACGGGCTAGTGGCCAGGCGAACCCCGAGGTACACCGCGTCCCCCTGGTCCGGCGGAGCCGCCACCACCGCGAGGAAGACCAGCCAGCCGGCGGCCGCGAACGAGACCATGGCCCCAGGGAACCACAGGTCGGCCCGGTCAGCCACGAGTCGGGCAGCGGCGTATCCGCCGCGCAGCCAGTCGCCCACGGACCGGGCCTAGGGCGCCGGCGAGGGCGAGGGCGACGCCTCCGTCCCGGTCAGCTGGGCGATCCGGTCGAGCACCTGGCCCAGCTGGTCCACCGCATCCTGGTAGGCGCCCAGGTCGCCGTTGGCCAGCGCGTCCTGGGCCTGGGTGTACAGGCTCTGGGCGAGGCTGATCAGGGCATTGACGTCATCGGGCAGCTCGCCGCCGCCGCCCCCGCCACCACCACCGCCGCCGCCGCCGGGCTCGGGGATCTCGGACTCCCCAAGCACCTGGCGCAGTGCCTCGTCCAGCGTTTCGGCAAAGGCGATCCGGGTCTGGGAGGCGAGGATCACCCGCTTGAACTCGGGGAAGGCGGAGACCGTGGAACGGAGGTAGATCGGCTCCACGTAAAGGATCGAATCGCCCATGGGCAGGACCAGCAGGTCGCCACGCACGACGTCCGAGCCCGCCTGGCTCCACAGGGTGAACTGGGCGCTGATCCGCGAGTCCTGGTTGATCCGGGCCTGGATCTGCTCGGGCCCCAGGGTCGTCGTGTCGGACGGGAAGCGGAACGCCATGCGTTCCCCGTAGAGGCCCGGGATCCATGCGGGCCGCGATCCACGCGATCATGTTCGGACGGCTGGCCGCGGACAGGGGCTGGATCAGGGTGAACTCGCTCGAGTCCTCCCCGGGGATGCGCATGATCACGTAGTACGGCGCCATGGTCCCGCCGGCGCCGGACACGTCGGTGACCTGGGACGGGAATGCCCATCGGTCATCCTGGTTGTACAGGGTGGCCGCCCCACTGTCGTCCGCCGACACGTGGTAGAGCAGGTATGCCTCGTTCTGCGCGGTGAACAGGTCCTCCGGGTACCGCAGATGCGAGACCAGCGACTCCGGCATCTCGGACAGGGGCTGGAACAGGCCCGGGAAGATCCGCTCGTAGGCCGCGATGATCGGTTCGGATGGATCGACGACGTAGTAGTTGATTTCGCCGGTGTAGGCATCGACCACGACCTTGACGGAGTTCCTGACGTAGTTCAGGCCGCCGGTCAGGTTCCGGTCGGCCACCGCGTACGACTGGAACGGGGTGTCGGCCGGGAGCGGCTGGGCGTCGGGGTACCGATCCGAGGTCGTGTACGCGTCCCAGATCCAGACCAGGCGTCCGTCGGCGCTGACCAGGTACGGGTCACGGTCGTACCGGAGGAACGGCGCGAGCTCTGGAACGCGCTCCCCCAGCGACTGGCGGAACAGAATCTGGGTGTCGTCGGTGGACTGGTCGGTGATCAGCAGGTTCAGGTCGCCGAACCGGAGCGCGAGCGCCAGTCGAAGCAACGGGTTCGACAGGTCCACGCCCGAGTCGCCGGTCCACGAGGTGGTCGCGCCGCCCTGGTCGCCCACCGGGTAGTCGAACTCGGCCGTTCGCGTGCCGACCAGGATGTACGGCGCGGCACCGGGCTGGTCGGGGAAGTAGATCCGCGGCTCGCCGATGGGCAGGTCCGGGTTGCGGTTGATGCCGCTGATGAGGTAGTCGGGCTGGCCCTCGGCGGTGATCGCATTCGACTTGACCGCGGTCAGTCCGTAGCCATGGGTGAAGACCAGGTGCTCGTTGGTCCACGTCCGGGCGGTGTCCGCCAGCTGGCTGATCGCCAGTGATCGGCCGGACAGCATGAGCTGGCTCTGCTTGCCGTCGATCGGGTAGCGGTCGATGTCCACGTCGTTGAACGTGTAGTACTGGCGCAGGGTCTGCTGCTGGTCGAAGGTGACGAGCAGCGGGCGGTAGTCCCACAGCCGCAGGTTGGACACCGTGTCGTCGTTCTCTTCGATCAGGCTCCGGGTCAGCGGCTGCTCGCCGGTGAAGGACTGGACCTCGATCCCGTCCAGGTCGAACGCGGCGCGGGTCGCCTCGATGTTGCGTGTCAGGTACGGCCGCTCGACGGCGAGCTCGTTGGGATCGACGCTGAAGCGCTGCACGAGGGTCGGGAAGATGCCGCCCACCAGGATCGAGAGGACGAACCAGGCCCCTGCCGCCAGGCCGATGAGCCACAGGGTACGGAAGAAGATATTGGCGACCAGCAGGAAGGCCGCGATCACCGCCACCACGGTCAGGATCAGGAACGCGGGCGCCTGGGCGGTCACGTCGGTGTACATCGCCGCCTGGACCGCTCCCCCGATGCCGCGGGTGGAGTACACGAGCTCCGCGGTGTCCAGCTGATAGCCGGCTGCTATGGCCAGGAGCAGCGCCGCGCCCAGCAGGCTGACGTGAGCCCGGACCGGTGCGGTGAGGTGGAAGGTCCACCGGGTGGCGGCCACGGCATAGGCACCGATGGTCAGACCGATGATCAGGATCAGGCTGATGACGGCCCAGCCCTGCACGAAGCGCCAGAACGGCAGGTCGAAGACGTAGAAGCCCACGTCGCGGCCGAAGGCCGCATCGGTCACACCGAAGTTCCCGCCGTTGAAGAAGAGCAGGATGGTCTGCCAGTTGCTGCCCCACGCGATGCCGCTGACCACGCCCCCGAGCAGGGCGAGCACCAGCAGGACAGTACCCACTGGGCCCGAGATGTCCGGGACCTCGACCGGTCCCACGCGGCGGATGGGGACCTGCGGACCCAGCCGCCGCGCAACCCACAGGCTGAGCAGCGCCGCACCGGCGAACAGGACGAACCCGACCGCGAACCATGCGATGTTGGCCGTGAAGCGGGTGATCAGGACGTCGCGGCGGCCCAGGGCGTCGTACCAGGCGTAGTCTGTGTAGAAGGCGATCAGGCCGGCCAGGACCTGGATCAGGACGAAGATCCCGACCAGGATCAGGATCGGCCGAAGCCAGGCACCAGGCGGGCGATCCTTTCCGCCGCGCCGGGGACGGAGCTTGCGAGGCGGTGGCAGGTCCCCTCCCCCGTCCTCATCGTCGGGGATCTGCTCCTCCGGCGGCCCAACCGGCGGACGGGGCGGCAGGGGACGACCCTCGCGGGCGTAGTCCTGCTCCTGCTGACGCCGCTGCATCTCTTCGAGCAGGCGGTCGAGCCACGATGACATCGGTCAGCCCATCCTACGGCGGATCGGTCACTCCCACTCGATGGTGGCCGGCGGCTTGGAGCTGATGTCGTACACGACCCGGTTCACGCCGGGCACCTCGTTCACGATCCGGGCGCTGATCCGGGCCAGGAGCTCGTGCGGAAGCCGTGCCCAGTCGGCCGTCATCCCATCCTCGGAGGTGACGGCCCGGATGGCGACCACGTTGGCATAGGTCCGGCCATCGCCCATGACGCCCACCGTGTCGACCGGGGTCAGCACGGCAAACGACTGCCACAGCTCGTCGAGCAATCCCGCGGCGGTGACCTCCTCCATGACGATCCAGTCCGCCTCCCGAACCGTGTCGAGCCGCGACCGGGTCACCTCCCCGATGACCCGGACCGCGAGGCCGGGACCCGGGAACGGTTGGCGGCGGAGGATGGCGTCGGGGAGGCCCAGCTCAGCACCAATCCGGCGGACCTCGTCCTTGAACAGCGAGCGCAGCGGCTCGATCAGGCGGAAGCGCAGGTCGGCGGGCAGGCCGCCCACGTTGTGGTGGGTCTTGATCTTGGCCGCCGCCTTGGACTGCGCGGTCTTGGACTCGATGACGTCGGGGTAGAGCGTGCCCTGGACCAGGAACTCGATCGGTCCCAAGCGCAGCCGCCTCCTCCTCGAACACGCGGATGAACTCCTCACCGATCCGCCGGCGCTTCTCCTCGGGATCGGTGACGCCCGCCAGGCGCCGGAGGAACCGATCCTCTGCGTCCACCATCCGGAGCGGCAGCGCGAGATGCTCCGCGAAGGTCACCTGGAGCAGCTCGGACTCGCGCTTGCGCATGAGCCCGGTGTCCACGTAGATACATGTCAGCTGGTCACTCACCGCGCGATGGACGAGGGTTGCCGCCACCGCGCTGTCCACGCCGCCCGACAACGCGCAGATCACGCGAGCGTCGCCGACCTCCGCTCGGATGGCGCCGATGGCCGACTCCACGTAGCTCGCCGCCGTCCAGTCCCCACGGGCACCGGCGATGCCCAGGGTGAAGTTGGCCAGGATGTCGCGCCCGCTGGGCGTGTGGACCACCTCCGGATGGAACTGGAGGCCCATCAGGCCGTGGTCGTTGGCAAGGGCCGCGAACGGGGTCGATGGGCTCGAGGCGATCACCCGGAAACCGGGGGGCGGCTCCAGGATGCTGTCCCCATGGCTCATCCATACCGGCGCGTCGTCGGGGACACCGGCCAGGAGCGGCTCGCCGGCCATGGGGTTGACGGTCGCCGGCCCGAACTCGCGCCGCTCGGCCGGGGCCACGCGCCCACCCAGCTGGTGGGCCATGAGCTGCACGCCGTAGCAGATGCCCAGCACCGGGATGTCGCCGCTCCACAGGCGGGAATCAGCCTGAGGAGCGTCCTCGTCATAGACCGATGCCGGCCCGCCGGACAGGATGATGGCCACCGGGTGGCGCGCCTCGATCTCGTCCCACGGGGTGTCGTGGGGCAGGAGGACCGAGTAGACGTTGAGCTCCCGCACGCGACGGGCGATGAGCTGGGCGTACTGACCGCCGAAGTCGAGGACGATCACCGTCTGGGTGGCCGTCTCGTCCGGTCGCGGGCTCGCGCCCTCGTCCCCGACCGCGTTGACCCGGGCCTCCCCCAACATCAGGCGACTGGTTCCCCCAGGTATTCGGCGTCGGCGACGGCTTCGTCATCCCAGGCCGTGCCGTCCCCGATCGTGACCGAGACGTGGACCATCCGGGCATCCGGGTCGGCCCCGTGCCAGTGCCGCTCCCCCGGCGAGACCCAGACGGCGTCCCCGGCGGCGATGGCCCGCCCGGCCCCGCCAGCACTCCGGACGCGGCCCCGGCCCTCGAGGACGAGCAGGGTCTGGCCGCCGGGATGCGTGTGCCAGTGTGTTCGGGCACCCGGGGAGAAGGTGACCGTGGTGACGGTCATCGCGGTCGGCGTGTCCGGGACGACTCGTGGGGTCATCCAGACCTCCCCCGTGAAGTGCTCCGATCCAGCTGGTTGGGTCGCCGCCTCGGCAGCACGGGAAACCTTCATCGGTCGAGGCGACGCCCCAGGAGGCTCAACCGCCGGCCCGCTGCCAGGACTTGCCCTCGGTCGCGATCGTGGGCGCCACGACCATCTCGACCGTGTGCATCTCGGCGATGGTCCGCGCGCCGAGCGCGCCCATGCTTTGGCGCAGCGCCCCGACCAGGTTCTGCGTTCCGTTCGTGACCTCGGCCGGCCCGAACAGGATCTGCTCCAGGGGCAGTCGCTCGGAGAGGCGGATGCGCGTCCCGCGCGGCAAGGTGGGTGACGGGGCGGCCATGCCCCAGTTGAAGCCGAGACCCGGAGCTTCGAGCGCCGCCGCCAATGGCGACCCGAGCATCACGGCGTCGGCGCCAGACGCGATGGCCTTGGCCACGTCGCCACCGGTCTTCATCCCACCATCGGTGATGATCGGTACGTAGCGCCCCGTGTGGGCCAGGTACTGGTCGCGTGCGGCCGCGACGTCGAGCGTGGCCGACACCTGCGGCACCCCGATGCCCAGCACCTCGCGGGTCGTGCACGCCGCCCCCGGCCCCACGCCGACCAGGATGCCGGCCGCTCCCTGCTCCATGAGCTGGTAGGCGGCCGCGCCGTGGACGGTATTGCCCACCAGGACCGGCATGCGCAGCGCGCCGGTCAGGTCGGCCAGGGACAGGACGCGCCCCGAGGTCGAGATGTGGCGGGCGCTCGAGACCTGCGACTGGACGACCAGGAGGTCGGCTCCCGCGGCGGCCGCGAGCTCGGCGTGGTCCCAGGCCGAGGCCGGGGTGGTGGCCACCGCGGCGGCCGCGCCGCCGGCCTTGATGCGGGTGATGAGCGCGGTCACGAGGTCCGCGCGGACGGGCGCCGCGTAGGCCTCGGCCAGGACGTGGGCCGCGGCCGCGCCATCGGGAGCGGCGGCAACCTGCTCGATGACCGGAGAGGCGTCCTCGAAGCGGGTGTACAGGCCCTCGAGGTTGATGACCGCCAGCCCGCCGAGGCGGTGCATGCGGACCGCCATGTCCGCGTCGCTCACGGCGTCCATGGCCGCGGCCAGGATCGGGATCTCGAGCCGCAGGCCGCCGATCTCGACCGCGGTGTCGACCTCCGCCGGGTCGACGGTCACCGGCCCGGGGACGAGCGAGATCTCTTCGAACCCGTAGGCCCGGCGCAGGCGGCCACCGACCTCGACGTCCGAACCGTATCGGGTAGCGGTGTCCACGGTGGGCAAGTTCTCCGGCGGGTTCGCAGTATAGGTCGACCGCCGCCCGATCAGGCGGCGGTCATCGGTCCGGTCAGGTGCTCGCGGTCAGGATCGGGCGCGCACCTTGTCGAAGCAGCTGCTGCAGTAAACGGGGCGGTCATTGCGCGGGAGGAACGGAACGAGGGCCTGGCCTCCGCACTCGGCGCAGACCGCGGCGTGCATCTCACGCGCCCCGCCACCAGTCCCGATGCCCAGGGCTCGGTTCTGCTTGGCCACCGCTCGACAGCTCGAGCATCGCTGCGGCTCGTGGGAGAGCCCCTTTTCCTCGTAGAACTGCTGCTCCCCCGCCGAGAAGATGAAGTCCATCCCGCAGTCGCGACAACTGATGGTCTTGTCGGTGAACACCCTGGCCCTCTCCTCCGGACGCTCCAGCGGCCGACTATACGCGGCTGTCAAGAGGGTGGGAAGGGTCTTAATAAGGCGTGACTTCGACCTCGTCGTGGGTCGCCACGGAGTGGAAGCGGGTCTGCGTCCGCCGGAACTGGAGCGGCACCTCTCCGATGGGCCCGTTGCGGTGCTTCGCGACCTTGGCCTTGACCAGCTCCAGGTCCGCGTCAGGGTTGGGCTCGCCCTCCGCGCGGTACAGGAAGATGACCACGTCTGCGTCCTGCTCGAGAGAGCCGGACTCGCGCAGGTCCGACAGGCGCGGCTCGGCGCTCCCGCGTTGCTCCACGTTGCGCGACAGCTGGGACAGGGCGAGGACCGGCACCTTGAGCTCGCGGGCCAGGTTCTTCAGACCGCGGCTGATCTCGCTCACTTCCTGGACCCGGTTGGGATCCCGAGACGGGCTGGAGGCCTGCATGAGCTGGAGGTAGTCCACGATCACGAGGTCCAGCCCGTGCTGCTCGACCTCCAGCCGTCGGGTCTTCGTCCGCAGCTCCATGACCGACAGGGTGGGCGAGTCGTCGATCCACATCTTCGCGCTGGCCATGTCGTTCATGACCCGGGCGATCTTGGACCAGTCGGTCTCTTCCATGAACCCGGTCTGGAGGGGCCGCGGGTTGATCCCCGTTTCCGAGGAGAGCAGGCGCAGGGCGAGCTGCTCCCGGCTCATCTCGAGCGAGAAGATGGCCACCCGCTTCTGCTCGTGGACCGCTGCATGGAGGGCCACGTTCAGGGCCAGGCTCGTCTTTCCGACGCTGGGCCGGGCGGCCAGGATGACGAGGTCCGACGGCTGGAAGCCGCCGAGCAGGGTGTCGAGCCCGGACAGCCCGGTGGGGATGCCCAGGATCTGGCCCCGATGCTCGTGGAGGTACTCCAGGCGGTCGTACGCCTGGCCGAGCAGGGTGGACAGGGTCTCGAACCCGGCCACCGTCCGACGCTGGCTGATCTCGAACAGGATGCCCTCGGCCTGGTCGATGGCCGCCGCCGTGTCGTGGGCCTCCTCGTAGCCAACCGCCGCAATCCGTCCCGCGGCCGCGATCAGGTTCCGGAGCACGGCCTTCTGCTCGACGATCCGTCCGTAGTGCTCGACGTGGACCGCGGTGGGCACCGTGTTCATGAGGCTGGCCAGGTACGCCGGTCCGCCGACCCCATCCAGCTTGTCGCGGCGGGTCAGCTCGTCGCCCAGGGTGACCAGGTCGATGGGTTCGCGCTGGTTGTGGAGAACCAGCATGGCCTCGTAGATGTCGGCGTGCTGGGCCCGGTAGAAGTCAGGGGTGTGCAGGAAGTCGGCGACCTTGAGGATGGCCTCGGGGTCGATGAGGATGGACCCGAGCACGCTCTGCTCGGCTTCCACCGACTGGGGGGCGACGCGGTCGATGCTCATGGGCCGGACCGACCGTACCGGTACGCGGTGACGGCGGGAACCGGCTTATCCGCCAATCTCCAAGCCGGTCGGGGATAACTGCCGGGAAGCGGTCGGCGCGGTGTGGAGAACACGCCATACATGAAGACCGATGGTCACGACACCTAGCCTGTCGCGCCATCCCGGCGCCCCCGGATCAGTGTTCGGCGAGGACCCCGACCCGGAGCTGCGCCTCGACCCCGGCCATGACGTGGACCCGAACCACGTGCTCGCCCACGGTCTTGATCGGTTCCTTGAGGTGGATGTCGTGGCGGTCGATCTCGATGCCCTCGGCATGGAGCCGCTCGGCGATGTCGCGCGTGGTGACCGAGCCGAAGAGGCGGTCCTTCTCCCCGGCCTTGACCCCGATCTGCACGGTGAGCTCGCCGATCCGCGCCGCGGTGGCCTCGGCATCGGCGTGCAGGGCCTGGTCGCGCGCGTCGCGCTGATCGCGGTGGCGTTCCCAGTTCCGGACCGCTCCGAGATCGGCCAGAACGGCGGCGCCGGTCGGAAGCAGATGATTGCGGGCGTACCCGTCTTTGACGTCCTTCAGGTCGCCTTCGCGGCCCAGGCCCTTCACGTCGCGCTTGAGGATGACCTTCATTCCAGCTCCACATTCGATACCGATGGTTCGTTGACCGATGACCGTCTCATTCGTCCCCAGCGGGCCAGGAGGCGCTTGACCTCGTCCGAGTCGCCCAGGGCGCCGAACCGCTGCAGCAGATCAGGCAGCGAGTCGCGAATCTGATCGTACCGGTGTCCGAGCAGGCTCCGCAGCCGGGCAAGGTCCTCGTCGAGGACGGCCTGGCCCACCGCGGCCCGCTGGAGATGCTCATCCCGGACGTCCGCCGGGGCATTGCTGATAAAGATGTCGAGGACCAGCAGCAGGACGGTCAGGTCGTCCGCGACGCCAACGATGGGGATCACGTCGGGGATGAGGTCGACCGGGGTCAGCACGTAGGTGAGCGCTCCCGCGAGGAGTGCCTTGAGGCCCACCGGGGTGCGCGGGTCCCGGGCCAGGCCCCACACGAGGCGGGCGTAGGTCGGGAGCTGGAGCATGACTCTGGCGGTGCGCAGGTAGCGCCACCGACCGGGACGCATCACGCGAATCTGGTCTCCGGTCCGGGGAAATGAGGTGGAGCGGGATGATAGCAGCCGATTGACAATAGAACAGGTGTTCTGCTACTGTTCGAGCGTGACCCGACATGACGCGGAGCGCCGACAGCGCATCGTGGACTACATCGCACGAACAGTGGCCGAACGTGGCTACCCGCCCTCCGTCCGCGAGATTGCCGACGCGGTTGGCCTGGCGTCCACCTCCGCGGTCCATCACCACCTCATCGCCCTCGAGCGATCCGGTCTGCTTGAACGGGGCACGCGTTCATCGCGGGCACTCCGTCTGACCGGCGCGGCGGCGATCCCGGTCGCGACGCCAAAGCCGACGCGGACCACGGTGACCCCGTTCCGCATGCCGCTCGAGCGCGACGTGCTCACCCTGCCGGTCGTGGGCGAGATCGCTGCCGGCCAACCCATCGAGGCCTACCAGGACACGAGCGAGACGCTGACCGTCCCCGCGTCGCTCCAGGCCCGGGACGACTCCTACGTCCTCCGCGTGCGCGGGCGATCAATGATCGATGCCTTGATTGACGACGGCGACTTCGTGGTCGTGCAGCCGCAGGCCACGGCCCGTGACGGCGACATCGTCGTGGCCCTGCTCGAGGACAACGGCGTGACCCTCAAGCGGTTCTACCGCGAGGACGGGCGCATCCGCCTCCAGCCCGCGAACCCCGACATGGAGCCCATCTACGCCACGGATCTCCAGATCCAGGGCAAAGTCGTGGGCGTCATCCGCAAGCTCTGATCTTCTGAAACCATGGCGGCCACGCCGCCAGGATGGTGGGACCCATGACTCCCTCCTCCCCGTCGAAACGGCCCCAGGTCGCACCGCGAGCGATCCTCCATGCCGACCTGGACGCGTTCTACGCTTCGGTCGAGGTGCTCGACGACCCGTCGCTGCGTGGCAAGCCGGTGATCGTCGGCGGTCGGGCGGACGACCGCGGAGTCGTCAGCGCCGCGTCCTACGAGGCGCGGCGCTATGGCGTGCACTCGGCCATGCCCGTCCGAACGGCGGCTCGACTGTGCCCCGACGGCGTCTTCCTGCCGGGCCGATTCGAGCGCTACGCCGCCGTCAGCCGCGAGGTGATGGCCGTCTTCGCGTCGTTCACCCCGCTCGTCGAGCCCATCTCCCTGGACGAGGCGTTCCTCGACGTCACCGGGGCACCCGCCGGGGACGGGCCGACCATCGGTCGGGCCATCAAGGACCGGGTCAGTGGCGAGGTGGGCCTGGTGGTCAGCGTGGGCGCCGCGACGAACAAGCTCGTGGCGAAGGTCGCCTCGGATCTCCAGAAACCTGACGGCATGGTCATCGTCCCCGCCGGCGAGGAAGCCGCCTTCCTGGCCCCACTCCCCGTCAGTCGCCTGTGGGGGGTCGGGCCCAAGGTCCGCGAGGCGCTGGCCGACTACGGGGTGACGACCATCGGAGAGCTGGCCGCGGTCCCCGAGGCGACGCTTCGGCGCCGGTTCGGCCGTCATGGACTGGACCTGGCCGCACGGGCGCGCGGGATCGATCCGTCTCCGGTCATTCCCGGCCACGCCCCCAAGTCCATCGGTCACGAGCACACCTTCAGCTCCGACGTCATCGAGCGGAAGCAGCTGGATGGGACCCTGCTGTGGCTGGCCGACTCGGTGGCCGGGCGCCTCCGGCACAACCACCTGGCCGCCAGAGCCATCCAGCTCAAGCTGCGCTACGAGGGATTCGAGACGCTGACCCGCCAGACGAGCCTGCCCCAGCCGACGACCGATGCGCCCACCATCCTGGCGGTCGCCAACCGCCTCCTGGACAAGACCCTCGAGCCGGGGCGCGGCGTCCGACTGATCGGGATCACCGGCATCAACCTGGTGGATGCCCAGCAGCTGACCCTGTTCGAGGATGGCGAACGCGTCCAGCGCCTGGCCGAGGCAACCGATGCGGTCCGCGACAAGTTCGGCGACACCGCCATCACCCGGGCGCGTCTGCTGCGCGAGGCGCCGGAACGGCGATTTTCCGAACGACCCATTGACAAATAGAACACCTGTTCGTATCCTGCCGGCATGGCACTCGTCTCCATCACCCCCGTCGCGGCGTCCATCGCATGGAACGCCCAGGGCACCCGACCCACGCGCATCCGCTTCGGCGATCGCGAGGTCGTGGTCCATCGGGTGGCCACCGTCCGTGACGAGCGAGCTGCCTTCCCCGCCGGGAGCGGGCCGAATCTCCGGGTGGTCGTAGAGGCCGATTCCGGGGACGCGCTGGAGCTGATCTTCGACGTCCGGCGGAAACGCTGGTTCGTCGACGCCCTCGACGCCGCCGCCTGACCCTCGCTCCAGGCGCATTCCTTCGCCCGGCGGGTTCCGCGCCCTCTCCCGCGGACCTGTCGGGCTTCTTCATGGATCGCCCTACAATCGGCTCCCCATGAGCAGCCCCTCCCTCGCCGAATTGAGCGTCCGCGAGCTGGCCGAGCGCCTCGCGTCGAGCGCGCCGGTACCCGGCGGCGGGAGTGCGTCCGCCCTGACCGGGGCCCTGGGCGCGGCCCTGGTCGAGATGGTCTGTGAGCTGACGACCGGACGCGCCGAGTACGCCGACGTGGAAGCGGTGGCCCG
The DNA here is from genome assembly GCA_963810925.1 of uncultured Chloroflexia bacterium. Lineage (GTDB taxonomy): Bacteria > Chloroflexota > Limnocylindria > QHBO01 > QHBO01 > DASTEQ01. The sequence continues at coordinate 323,479 of CAWEPF010000006.1, forward strand.
CCAGGCCGGCGCGGCGGCGGCCGATCTGCGGGGCGCGCTCCTGGCCGCGGCCGATGACGATGCGGTGGCTTACGAGGCGGTCGTGACCGCCCGGGCTCTCCCGCGCGGGACCGATGACGAGAAGGCCGCGCGGGCGGCGGCGGTTTCCCAGGCGATCGTGGGGGCAACCGAGGTCCCGCTGCGCATCGCGCGCCTGTCGTCCGAGGTCCTGGAGCTGGCGGCCAGCATGGCGACCCTGGGGAACCCGCGCGCGGTGAGCGACGCGGGCGTCGCGGCACTCCTGGCCGCGGCCGCTCTCCGGGGAGCCGCCCTGAACGTGATGATCAACGTCCCCTCGCTCCCCGACGGCCACCTCCTGGCGACCGAAGCCCCGGCCCGCCTGGCGGAGCTCGAGACCGCCGCCGCGGCCCGCGAAGGCCAGGCGCTGGCCACCGTGGACCAGAGGCTGGGCCGATGAGTGGACGCATCCTCGATGGCCGACCGATCGCCGCGGAGCACAAGGCCGACCTGATCGCGCGGGTCGCGGCGCTCGCCGAGACCGGGGACACCCCCGGCCTGGCCATCGCCCGCTTCGCCGACGACGGTCCCGAGATCCACTATGCGGAGAGCCTCGCCCGGGCCGCGAGTGCGGTGGGCATCCATCCGCGCGACGTGCGCCTCGCCGACGGCCTGAGCCTGGCGGAAGCGGCGACCGCCATCGAGGCGCTCAACCGCGACCCGGCGGTGGATGGGATCGTCGTCATCTACCCCGTCCCCGCGCACCTCGACGCCGAGGCGGTGGGTCTCCTGGTGGCTCCCACCAAGGACGTGGACGGGGCAAGCCCGCTCAGTGCGGAGCGACAGTCGCGCGGCGAGCCGGCCTTCGTCCCGGCCACCGCCCTCGCGGTCCTCGAGATTCTCGACCACTACCAGGTCCCCATCGAGGGCCGGGCGGTGACGGTGGTTGGCCGCTCCCGGGTCGTCGGCCAGCCGACGGCTGCCGTGCTGGCGGCGCGCGGCGCGCACGTCACAGTGGCCCACAGCGAAACCGAGGACATCGAGGCCGAGACGCGCCAGGCCGAGATCCTGGTCGTGGGGGTCGGCGTCCCGCGACTCATCGGTCCGGCGCACGTCAACGCCCGGGCGGTCGTGGTCGACTGCGGGATCAACGTCACCGACGACGGCGTGGTGGGTGACGTGGACTTCGCCGAGGTCCAGCCGCTGGTCGCCGCCATCACCCCGGTCCCCGGGGGCGTGGGCCCGGTGACGACCATGATGCTGCTCGACCAGGTGGTCACCGCCGCGGAGCGCGCCGCCGTCCATCTCGCCTTCGCCACCGACTGACCGATGCCCCGGTCCGGCGTGTGACCGACGTCCTTCCGGAGATCCTGCTTCTCTTTGGGGCCGCGCTCGCCGCGAGCACCCTGGCGGCCGTGGCCGGCTTCGGTGGAGCGGCCATCCTGCTCCCCGTCCTGGTCGTGGTCGTCGGACCGCGGAACGCGATCCCCGTGCTGACGATCGCCCAGCTGGTGGGCAACGGGACCCGAGTCGTCCTGAACCGTGAACTGGTCCAAACCCGGATCGTGGGCTGGTTCGCCATCGGTGCGATTCCGGCGGCGCTCATCGGCGGATTCCTCTTTGCCGCGGCCCCGCTGGACACCCTGACCCGGGTCATCGGTGTATTCCTGCTGGCTTCGGTCGCCTGGCGGCACCTCCGGCCCCAGCCGACGGGGCTGCTGGGCGAGCGGACGTTCACGATCATCGGCGCCGTGTTCGCGTTCGCCTCGGCCCTGGTGGGCTCGGTGGGGCCGGTCATGGCCCCGTTCTTCCTGCGCGCGGGGCTGGTCAAAGGCGCGTACATCGGTACCGAAGCGGCCGCCACGGTGGTCATGCACGTCACCAAGCTGGTGGCCTACGGCGCCACCGCGCTCCTCACCCTGTTCTCCGTGGGCGTGGGGCTGGCCATGGCGCCGGCCATGATTCTCGGCTCGTGGATCGGGAAGCGGATCGTGGACCGCCTGCCGGAGCAGGTGTTCGTGGCCGTCATCGAGGTCGTCCTGGTCGTGGCCGGGGTTTCGTTCCTGATCTTCGGCTGAGCAGACGCACGGTCACTCGAACAGGAGCACCTGGGCGTACATCTCCTCCACCGGAACCGATCCATCGATGAACCCCAGATGGACCATGGTCTGGTATCCGGTAGCCCAACGGTCCGCGTCGATCCATCCGACGCCCGGGGCGGCGTCGTTCGCCCACAGCTCCACCGTGGCGAGGAGCACGGCACGGGCGGTGTCGACGTCCTCGGCAATGGTGGGAACCTCGACCAGCGCAGCCTGCAGACCGGCTTCGGGATCCGCAATCACCGCCGCCTGGGCCTGGGCCACCGCCGTTGCGAAGGCGGTCACCAGCGCTGGATCGGAAGACTGCAGGTCATCGCCGACGATCATCCCGGGCCCGGGGAGCGGGGCAATCTCGTCCACGGTGAGCTGGTCGGTTGTCATTCCTGCTGCTGCCAGTCGGAGCGGCTCGTTGTTGCGAAAGCCGGTGATCAGGTCCACGTCGCCGTTCAGCAGCCCGTCGACCTGGTCGTATTGCGGGTACTCGCGGATCGTCACGTCGTCCGCGGTCAGCCCACCGGCGTCGAGGAGGGCGAGCAGCGCGATCCACGACGAGCCATACCGTCCCGGCGTGCCAATGGAGGTTCCTGCCAGGCCGGCGGGGTCGGACGGTACCGAACCGGCTGGACCAATGACCGCCACCGGGAACGACTGGTACAGCGTCGAGATGTACTTCACCGGGATCCCGCTGGTGCGCGCGATCATCACGTCGGTCGCGTCCGCCACCCCGAAGTCCGCCTGACCGTCCGCCACGAGCCGGATGAGGTCGCCACCGTCCGCGTGCTCGATGGTCACTTCCAGCCCGGCGCGCTGGAAGTAGCCCTCCTGCTGGGCGACGTAGAACGGGGCGAATTGCACGTCCGGTCGGTAGCTCAGGAGCAGGCGAATCGGGCGCAGCTCCCCTGCCGCCGATGCGGACGCGCTCGGGTGAGCCGTGCCACTGGGGCTGGCCGACGAGCTGGTCGTGCACGCGGCGAGGACCAGCCCCACGAGAAGCACGGTCAGCGGGCGGAGACGGAGGGGCATCGGTTTCCTTTCGGGACTCAGCGGGGAACGAGAGCGCGCTCGGCGAGCACGACCACGCCATAGAAGGTCAGGCCCAGCAGGGCCAGGGTGCCCAGGGCGACGAACATGAGCGGGGTGTCGAACAGGCCCTGGTCGGCGATGTTGATGAGCACCCCCAGACCAACGCTGGCGCCGGTCCACTCGGCCACGACCGCACCGATGACCGCCAGGGTGACGCCCACCCGCAGCCCGCCGAATAGCACCGGCAGGGCGGAGGGAAGCTCCAGCAGCCGGGTGACCTGGTCGCGGCGGGCGCCGTTGGCACGCGCCATCTCGACCAGCAACGGGTCCGTGCCGCGAATCCCGACCATGGTCGCGATCGCGATCGGGAAGAACACGATCAGGGCGCAGATCACGATCCGCGCCGTCAGCCCACCACCGAACCAGATGTCCAACAGCGGGGCGAGGGCCAGGATCGGGATCGCCTGGGCGGCCACGAGGTAGGGCGACAGCACGCGTTCGGCGGTCAGGCTCTTGGCGAGCAGGATGCCCACCAGGACCGCCACGGCGGCTCCCACCATGAACCCGAGCGCGCTCTCCTGGAGGGTGGCCGCCAGGTGCGGCTGGAGCGTCCCGCTCTGCACGGCCTCAACGGCGCGAGCCAGGACCACCTCGGGCGCGGGGAGGATGTACTCCGGGTAGCCGCCGACCACCACGACGGCCTTCCAGATGAGCAGGAATCCCGCAACGCTCAGCGCGACGAAGGCCAACCGGCGGAGGAGGGCGCTCATGCCGCCACGCCCGGCTGCTGCTCGGCCCAGCCCTCGAGCTCGGGGGCATGGACCGATGCGAGGGCGGCTCGAATCTGCGCCTCCACCTGGGCCGCGCCCGGATCGATGGATGCTCCGGCAGGGCGGGGACGTGGAGACGGCACCCGGATGTCGGCCGCGACGCGACCAGGGCGCGGCGCCATGACCCAGATGCGGTCCGCCAGCCGAACGGCCTCGGTGACCGAGTGGGTCACCAGGATCACGGTGCGGCGCCGGACCATCCAGAGCGCCTCGAGCTGCGCGTCGAACGCGTCGCGGGTCAGCGCGTCGAGTGCGCTGAACGGCTCGTCCAGGAGCAGGATCGGCGGGTCGGTGACGAGCGACCGGGCCAGGGCGACCCGCTGCTGCATGCCGCCGGACAACTCCCGCGGCCGGAGGCCGGCGACGTCGGCAAGCCCCACCTGGGCCAGGGCGCGTTCGGCAGCCATCCGCCGCTCACCGGCCGGCACCCCGGCCAGCTCCAGCGGAAGCGCGACGTTGTCGGCGGTCGATCGCCAGGCCAGGAGGCGCGGCTGCTGGAACATGATCCCCACCCGGCCATCCCCGGCGCGCGGCGGACCCTGGTCGGAGCCCAGACCGATGCGTCCCGCGGTCGGGGCCAGCAATCCGGCCAGCACCCGCAGGAGCGTGGACTTTCCGCACCCGTTGGGACCGATGACCGCGACCAGCTCCCCGTCCGCCACCGAACCGCTCAACCCGCCCAGCGCCGTCAGCGGCTCCCCGTGGGTCGGGAAGGTGACGGTCAGGTCGGTGACCGTGATCGCGGTGGGCTGGGCTGGTTCGTGATCCATGGCGCTCCCGATGTGGATCGCCTCGGGACGCCTAGCCCGGGCGCCTGCCAGGCGCCCGGAGCCGGGACGGCGCGCAGCGCCGATCGGTTCGCGGGTCGTCGGAGGAACGCCTCGTGCTCGCCTTCTCCCATCCGGACTGTGACCGTCGGCCCTGTCTGCCCGGCTGACGCCGGGGTCAGGTCGGCCCCGAAAGGTGCTCCGGCGACCGTTCTCCGTGGCCGCCGGCCTCACGGGGTTCGCGGGCTGGTCCTACGCGGACCGACCGCCGGTGGGGAGTTTCACCCCGCCCCGAAGACGATGAATTCGTTCAGTTGGCCCCATCGTGTCACGCGCCCGCGGCGGGGGTCAAACCGGGCTGGGCTCGCCTCGTCCGCGGGCCCAGCGAACGAGGATGAAGACGATGGCCACCACCACAACGACGTAGATGACGATCTCGAACGGGCGGATGGCCGCGTACAGGGCGTCGTAGTTCTCGCCCAGGGCCCAGCCGGCGATGACAAGGGCCAGGTTCCACGGAATCGAGCCCAGGACCGAGAAGAGCATGAACCGGCCGAGCGGCATGCGGGCCACGCCCGCGGGGTAGCTGATCAAGGCCCGGAGGAGCGGGACGAACCGGGCGAAGAAGACGGCCCAATCGCCGTAGCGCGCGAACCACGCATCGGCCCGGTCGAGGTCATCGGGCTGGATGTGGAGGTAGCGACCGTATCGGTCCAGCAGCGGCCGCCCACCCCAGGCACCGATCAGGTACCCCGCCAATGAGCCGAGCGCCGCCCCCAAGGTCGCGGCGACCATGACCCCCAGCACGGTCCAGGGCGCATCGGTCAGCCATTCGGTGACGGTGGGATCGGCGGCCGACTGGGCGACCTTCCAGCCCGCCATGGGGACGATGACTTCCGACGGGATGATCGGGATGAAGGTCTCGAGGGCCACCCCGACCATGACGCCCACGTACCCGAGCGCGTCGTACAGCGACAGAAAGAACGGGATGACCTGCTGGTCGATGAACTCCAGCACGCGGCGCTGCTACGCCCCGCTCTCGGTCGCGGACTCGGTCCGGGCGTCGGCGACGGCCTGGCGCCGGAGGGCAGCGCGCATCCGCTCGTCCACGTTCAGGACGTGGATCGCGATGAGGACCGACAGCAGCGCCGCTCCGGCCATCCAGCCCCCGACCACGTCGAGCGGGTAGTGGAGGTTCAGGTAGATCCGCACGACACCGATGACCACGATCAGCACGGCCGCGACCGCGTACGCGGTCATCCCCTGCCGGCGGTTCGGACGAGAGGCGTGCAATACAGAACGCGACCATCCCGTAGAACACCATGGCCCGCAGGGCGTGTCCCGCCGGGAAGACGGCGATGTCATCAAGGCCGACGTCGTTCACGTTGAGCATGGCCGCGAACAGCTGGGGCAGGGTGATGGGCGGGATGGCGACGAAGTACTTCAGCGCCCATTCCATCGGGAAGGCCAGGGTGCCCAGGGCGAGGAGCAGGGCCAGGTCGCGACGGCCCTTGTACAGGGCGAACAGACCGCAGAACGCGAAGCCCAGGGCCACGAACCACCCGGAGCCCAGCGCGCTGATGGCGGTGAGGGCCGAGTCCACGACCGGGAGGTGCTCCTCCATCCAGGCCTGGAGCGGCTGCATGACGTTGCCCATCAGCCAGCCCTCAACGCCGAGGTACTCGGTCGTCCGCTTCAGCGCGACGAGCCAGAACAGGGTGGGCAGCAGGATCAGGGTCAGCAGGAACGCCGCGGCCGGGCTCGGCACCGCGCCGCCCAGCTGGTCCTGCGCGTCGGGGCTTATGACGAGGCGACGCGTGGGGTCCGGAATCCTCCGCACGACCCGTAGTATGCGGGGTGCCTGTGAACAGTCGAGCCGACATCGCGGTGGTCCTGACCGGTCGCGACCTGAGCGTGACCGATGTCGTCGCCGTGGCCCGCCAGCATGCCCCCGTCAGCCTGGACGGTTCGGCGCGCGAGCGAATGGCCGCTTCGCGGGCGGTCATCGAGCGGGTGGTGGCCTCGGGCGACACGGTGTACGGGGTCACGACCGGGTTCGGCGACCTGGCCGATGTCCGCGTCTCGTCCGAGCAGACCGCGACTCTCCAGCGGAACCTGGTCCGGAGCCATGCGGCGGGAGTGGGTGAGCCACTCCCCGAGGAGGTCGTGCGGGCCATGCTCCTGCTGCGGGCCAATGCGCTGGCCGTGGGGCTGTCTGGCATCCGTCCCGAGGTGGTGGACCTGCTGCTCGGGATGTTGAACGCCGGCGTCCACCCCATCGTCCCGTCACGCGGGAGCGTGGGCGCCTCGGGCGACCTGGCCCCGCTCGCCCACCTGGCCCTTGTGGTCATCGGCGAGGGAGAAGCCACCGTTCACGGCACCCGATTGCTGGGCGGTGACGCGCTGGCGGCCGCGGGCCTCGAGCCGGTCGAGCTGCAGGCGAAGGAAGGCCTGGCTCTGCTGAACGGGACCCAGCTCATGGCCGCCATCGGGGCGTTGGCCGTGGTCGATGCCGCGCAGCTCGTCCTCACCGCGGACGTGGTGGGGGCGATGAGCCTGGAAGCGATGATGGGCACCGCGGCGGCCTTTGACGAGGCGCTGATCGGGGCGCGGCCGCATGGCGGCCAGGTGGCCTCGGCCGCGCGACTCCGAGCGCTGCTGGCGGACAGTGAGATCGGACAGAGTCATCGGTCCAGCCCGCACCGGGTGCAGGACGCATACTCGTTGCGTTGCATGCCGCAGGTCCATGGCGCGGTATCGGATGCGCTGGCGCCGCTGTCCGACGCGCTGGCGATCGAGATGAACGCGGCCACGGACAACCCGCTCGTGTTCCCGGACGGGCGCGTGCTGAGCGGCGGCAACTTCCACGGCGAGCCGCTGGCGCTGCCGCTGGACCACGCGCGCCTCGCCCTCACGGCGCTCGCCACGATCTCGGAGCGACGGACGGCCCGAATCGTCGACACCCGGCTGTCCGGCCTGCCCGCCTTCCTGGCCGATGACCCTGGGCTCGAGAGCGGGCTGATGATGGCCCAGTACGCAGCCGCGGCCCTGGTCAACGAGCTGAAGACGGTGGCCCATCCCGCCAGCGCCGACACGATCCCCACCAGCGCCAACCAGGAGGACCACGTGAGCATGGGAGCCACTTCGGCCCTGCTCCTGCTCGACGCGGTCGACCGGACGGCGACCGTGCTGGCGGCCGAGGCGCTATGCGCCGCCCGTGGCCTGGATCTGCGGGCGCCGCTGCGACCCGGCACGGGGGTTCAACGAGCGCATGCGGTCGTCCGACGAGCGGTTCCCGCTTTGACTGGCGATCGCCCGCCGGGACCCGACATCACGGCCCTCGCAGCGGTCGTCCGCGACGGCGCCCTGGCCGCCGTGATCGACGGGTCGGCCAGGGCCTGAACCAATGGCAGGTCTGGCCTTCACCCTGGTCGACGAGGCGAGTATCGCCATCATTCCAGCGCCCGCCCGAGCCGGGGCGCGGTGCCAGACCTGCGATTACTGGGAGCGGCTGGACGGCATCCGCGACGGCGACGACACGGCCGCTCGCCGTGAGACGAAGCGAGCCGCGCTGATGTCCGGCGCCCGACTCGCCGGGTCGTACGGAATGATCGCCACCACGACCGACGGCGAGGCCGTCGGGTTCGCCCAGTTCGGGCCGTTGAGTGTCTATCCGCGGGCCCAAGTCATCCGCGATCGGTACCCCGAGCTGCCGGACTCCCCCGCTCCCTGGGTCATCACCTGCCTCCAGGTCCCGGCCGATGCCCCCGATCGGTCCGACATCGGTCAGGCTCTTTTGGAAGCGGTCTGTGCCGAGCTCGACCGGCGCGGCGTGACCGCCATCGAGGTCTACTCCGAGCCGGCTCCCGATCCGTGGGTCCCGCCCAGCGGGCCATCCCTCGTCTACCAAGCGGCCGGGTTCGCGCGGGCAGCGGGCGACGACCGGTTCCCGGTCTACCGGCGCGAGCTGACCGGGGCGGGAGCGGACATCGGGTGGGGCGACCTGTTGAGCAAGACCCGCCCGCCGGACGACGGCGACGCGTGGCCACTCCCTATGCCGTCCGGGCCGAAGGAGGAAGACGTGTTCCGCCTGCCGCCCAAGCCCAGCCGGCCCAACCCGTTCGGCGACGATTGAGATGCTGAACCGATGATCGAGGGTTCCCTCGAGGCGTTCGCCTGGGCGGCCCTCGCTGCGTCGGCGCTCATCCTCGGCGCGGCCGCGGGAGTGCTCATGAAGGTGCCGCGGGCATGGATCGGCCTCGCCCTTGCCTTTGGTGCCGGGGCGCTCATCAGCTCGGTCGCCTTCGAGCTGACCGAGGTGGCCTTCGCGAGCGGCGGCTTCGGGATCCTGGCCGGGGGCCTGACCGCCGGTGCGTTCACATACTCCGCCGGCAACTGGTGGCTGAAGCACCGCGCCGGCGCTCCGCACGCACGAGCGGTGCGGCGCGCATCCCAGGGCCAGGGACTCTCGATCGTCCTGGGCGCCGTCCTGGATGGGATTCCGGAATCGATCGTGCTCGGGGCGATGATCCTCGCCGGCGGCGCGGTGTCCCCCGCGTTCTTTGCCGCCGTCCTGCTCTCCAACGTCCCGGAGGGATTCTCCGCATCGGCTGACCTGCGCAAGGAGGGCCACCCCACGGCCTGGATCATGCGGCTGTGGGTCATCGTGGTCGTGGCGTCCGGTCTCGCGTCAGCCCTGGCATTCCTGCTGCTCGACGAGGCAGGACCGGCCATCCCCTTCGTCCAGGCCTTCGCCGCAGGCGGCCTGCTCACGATGCTGGTGGACACGATGATCCCCGAGGCCTACGAGGACAGCGGCGATTGGGCCGGGCTGGTCACGGTGCTGGGCTTCGCGCTGGCGTTCGTCCTGTCGGCCATTTCCTGATCGCCGCCCGAGTGCCTGCTGCTACGGTTTCGTGACCATGCGATCGTCCGGGCTCGCCACCCTCGCCCTGCTGGGGCTCCTGCTCGCCGGTTGCCAGTCCAGCGCCTCCGAATCTCCCATCGCGACCAGCGCATCGGTCCCGCCGTCGGTCGAGCCCACGGCGACGTCGCGGCCGGTCGGCTGGCAGGTCACGACCTTTGGCGACAGCGCCGGCCCGGCCATTGCGCGGGATGTCACCCAGTTCGAGGGAGGATTCGTCGCGGTCGGCACCGAGTTCTCGGCGCCTCTCCCGAACGTCGGTCCGACGCCTCCCCATGAGGGCCGCGTCTGGCTCTCCGCGGATGGCTGGTCCTGGGAGGACGTCACGCCTGCCGACGAGTTCGACAACGTCGACCTGACGGAGATCTTCGTGCGAGGCGGATCGCTGGTTGTCCTGGGCGTGGCATCGGAGCCGATGGCAGACGGTTCGGGCGTGGAGCCGACCGGCGGGGTCGCGTGGGAATCCTCCGACGGAGCCTCATGGGTTGCCACCGGACCGCCTGCGCCGGGGATGCGGGTGAATGTCGAGGTCGGGCCGCAGGGCTTCGCTGCCGTCGCTTATCCGGGCTCCGACAATGACGGTGCGACGTTGTGGTTCTCGGACGATGGCACGACCTGGGTAATGGTGAAGGAGCTTCCCTTCGGCTTCTTCGACCTCGACGCCGGCGACGAAGGATTCGTGGTGGTCGGGGACACCCACCATCCCGATGAGGCGAACTTCGAGCCGTACATCGCCGCGTCCGCCGACGGCGGCGACTGGGTCCGATCGGAGGACGAGCCGGTTGGCGCGTTCTACGCGGCCGCGCTCGGCGGCGACTGGATCACGGTGACCTGGGACTTCGCGGAGACGGTGACCAGCTGGCTCTCGGCGGATGGCCTGGCCTGGGCGGAGTCCGGGACGGTCACGGTCGAATCGGTCGACGCCGATCCGCAGACGATCTGCCGCGAGTATCCGACCGGCCTTGCCTCCACCGGCCGGGCCGTCATCCTGACGACCACTCTCTCCGGCCCGTGCAGCGAAGGCGGATTCATCGTCAACGAGGGCGCGTTCCTCTCGACCGACGGCGTGGACTGGGAAGCCCTGCCGTTCCCGCGCGGAACGGTCGGCGAGGCGCAGAGTGGCTCCCGGGTCGATGGCGCCACGGAGAGTGAGGCGGTGATCGTCCTGGCCGGGCAGCTGAACCGTCAGGCCGCGCTCTGGACCATGGCCCTCGAATAGGGCCGGACCTATCATCGGCCGGTGACAACCGTGGCCCGCTCACCATCCGGCCCCAGGACCGTGCGGGCACCGCGCGGCACGGAGCTGTCCTGCAAGGGCTGGGGCCAGGAAGCGGCGCTGCGGATGCTCATGAACAACCTCGACCCGGAGGTCGCGGAGGATCCGGACCATCTCATCGTGTACGGCGGCACCGGTCGCGCGGCGCGCAGCTGGGAGGCGTTCGATGCCATCGTCCGCGAACTCCGGCGCCTGGAGAACGACGAGACGCTCCTCGTCCAGAGCGGCAAGCCGGTGGGCGTGTTCCGCACCACGCCAGATGCGCCTCGGGTCCTGATCGCCAACGCGCTGCTCGTCCCGCACTGGGCCACCTGGGAGCAGTTCCGCGAGCTGGAGCGACAAGGCCTGACGATGTACGGCCAGATGACCGCCGGGTCGTGGATCTACATCGCGACCCAGGGAATCATCCAGGGCACGTACGAGACCTTCGCCGAGGTGGCTCGCCAGCAATTCGGCGGCTCCCTGCGTGGGACGGCAACGCTCACGGCGGGACTGGGCGGGATGGGCGGCGCCCAGCCGCTGGCGGTGACGATGAACGAGGGAGCGGTGCTGGCCATCGAGGTGGACCCGGCCCGCGCCGAGCGACGCCGGGCGGTGGGGTACGTGGACGAGGTGACGACCGACTTTGACGACGCGGTCCGCAAGGTCGACGCGTGGCGCGCGGCCGGCGAGGCGCGAAGCATCGCCCTGGTCGCGAATGCGGCGGACGTGGAGCCGGAGCTCGTCCGCCGCGGCTGGCGCCCCGATGTCGTGACCGACCAGACATCCGCGCACGACCCGCTGGGCGGCTACGTTCCGGGTGGCATCGGTCTGTCGGAGGCACTCGCGCTCCGCGAGCGCGATCCGGAGGAGTACGTGCGGCTGGCGAAGGCATCCATCGGTGAGCACGTGAAGGCCATGCTCGCCTTCCTGGCCGCTGGATCGGTGGTGTTCGACTACGGCAACAACATCCGCGCGTTCGCGGCCGAGGTGGGCGTGACCGATGCCTTCGACATCCCCGGCTTCGTCCCGGCCTTCATCCGCCCGCTCTTCTGCGAAGGAAAGGGACCGTTCCGATGGGCCGCCCTGTCGGGCGACCCAAGCGACATCCTGAAGACCGATGCGGCCCTGGCCGAGCTGTTCCCCGAAGACGTCTCCCTGCACCGATGGCTGCGCCTCGCCGAGGAGCGCGTCCCGTTCCAGGGCCTGCCGGCCCGTATCTGCTGGCTGGGCTACGGGGAGCGGGCGAAGGCCGGGTTGCGGATCAACGACATGGTGCGCAGCGGGGCGCTGGCCGCCCCGATCGTGATCGGGCGGGACCACCTCGACGCAGGCAGCGTCGCCAGCCCATACCGCGAGACGGAGGGGATGCGCGACGGATCGGACGCGATTGCGGACTGGCCGGTGCTGAACGCGCTCGTGAACACGGCCGCCGGGGCGACCTGGGTCAGCGTCCACCATGGCGGGGGCGTGGGAATCGGGTACTCGCTCCACGCCGGGATGGTGGTCGTGGCCGACGGCACCGATGCCGCCGCGGCCCGTCTGGAGCGGGTCCTGACCACCGATCCGGGGATGGGCGTCATCCGCCACGCGGATGCCGGGTACGAGCGCGCGCTCGAGGTCGCCCGGGAGCGCGGCGTGCGCGTCCCGATGGACCCCGGGGCGTAGCGGGAAGTCGTCGTGCCGGCGCTTGCGGACCTGCTGAAGCTCGTCCACATCGGTATCGCATTCGCCCTCGTCACGGGCGGGATCGGACGCTGGATTCTGTTGAGGAGGGCGGCGCGAGCGACCGTGGTCGAGGAGGCGTTCTCGCTGTCGGAAGCCGCGGGACCGTTCGAGAGGATGGTGATCATCGGCTCGCAGCTGGTCATCGTGGCGGGGATGGCCACCGCGTGGGCCCAGGGCTACGAGTGGCTGGGGCTCACGACCCTGTGGATGCTCATCTCGTTCCTGCTGGTCCTCAGCGTCCTACCCTGGATCCCGCTGGTCTTCATCCCCCGGGGCCGCGAGTTCGGCGCCGCCATGGCGGAAGCGCGCGATGCCGGGACGGTCACGCCCCGTCTCCAGGCGTCCTTCGCGGACCCGATGGTCGCCCTGGCACGACGCTACGAGCTCGCCGTGCTGGCGGTCGTGGTCGTCCTCATGGTGTTCAAACCAACCCTCTAGCCAAGGAGCACCGTCGTGAGTCTTCGCTCGCTCACCCTGATCGCGGCGCTGGTCGTCGCCGTGGCGGCGTGCTCCGGGCCGAGCGCGTCGGGGTCCCCCGATGAGAGCCCCGCGGCCGCGGCAACATTCGCCCCCGGGGTGACGACCTCGCTCTTCGACCTCGATGAGGGCGACTGCTTCAACTCTTCCGAAGACCCGGACGCGCAGGACGTTGCCCTCACCGACTGCGGCGACGCGCACGAGTACGAGGTCTACCTGGTCGTGGACCTCGACGCGGACGCATCGGAGCCATACCCGGGGACCGAGGCGATCACCGCCTTCGTGAACGAACACTGCACGGAGCGCTTCGCGCAGTTCGTGGGTCGAGCATACGAGGATTCCGCACTCTGGCTGTACAGCTCGGTCCCCACCGAGGACTCGTGGGCCTCCGGGGACCGCACCGTCCGTTGCTCGCTGTATTGGCCCGCCCTGGATGGGGCGCACCAGCCGCTCATCGGCTCCGCGCAGGGGAGCAACCGCTAGAGTGGTCTGCGGCCCGGGTCGGGGTACGGATGGGGGGTGGCTGTCCTGCGATCCGGCCGGACATCCTGCAGCTCTCATCTCCAGATAGACCAGGGCCCAACCCATTCGCCACGCCCAAGGAGAACTGCCGTGAGCCTTCGTTCCCTCATCCCGATCGCCGGCCTGGCGATCCTCGCCGCCGCCTGCGGCTCGCCGGGGATGACCTCGGTCTTTGACCTCGAGAAGGGCGACTGCTTCAACTCGTCCGAGGAGTCGACCGTGCAGGAAGTTGCGGTCATCGACTGCACTGCCGAGCACGAATACGAGATCTACTTTGCGGTGGACTACACCCCCGACGGGGACTCCTATCCGGGTGACGACGTGATAACGACTTTCGTCAACGACCAGTGCAAGGGCGAGTTCGAAGGGTTCGTCGGCACGACGTACGACGAATCGGAGCTGTACATCTACTACCTGGCCCCCACTGAGGATTCCTGGGGCGGCGGTGACCGCGAGGTCCTGTGCGCGCTGTACTGGCCTGACACCGCGGGCGAGAATCAGATGCTGACCGGCTCCATGGAGGGCAGCAACCGCTAGACGGCCCCGCTGGTCGCCGGGGGGGCGGGAACCAGGAGGTCGGGGGTCAGATCGTCCCTGCGCGCCGCCCCGCAGAGAGCCATCGCCAGCTCCAGCTCGGCGGTGAGCAGGTCGAGCACGTGGCCGACCCCGGCTTCGCCGTTCACGGCCAGGCCCCACAGGATTGGTCGACCGATGCCCACCGCGCTCGCCCCCAGGGCGAGTGCGGTCAGGACGTCCGTACCGCGCCGCACCCCGCCGTCCATGACGACCGGGACGCGGCCGGCGACCGCATCCACCACCGCCGGCAGGGCATCCAGCGACGCAATCGCTCCGTCGAGCTGCCGCCCGCCGTGGTTGCTCACGTCGATGGCGGCCGCGCCGTGGTCGAGGGCCAGGCGGGCGTCATCGGGATGGAGGATGCCTTTCACGATGACCGGCAGCCCGAATCCGGCCAGCCAGTCGACGTCGTCCCAGGTCATCGACCGCACGAATGGCACCTCGAGCCCCTCGGCCATCGGCACACCGGATGCGACGGCGATGTTCGGGACGCCCACGTCCTCGGGGACGCGGAAGCCCACCCGGATGTCGCGCTCCCGCCGTCCCACGCGGGGCAGGTCCACGGTCAGGACCAGCGCCTCGTAGCCGGCGTCAACGGCCCGCTCCACCAGAGCCCGCCGCGCCCCGGGATCGTCCAGCAGGTAGACCTGGAACCAGCGCGGGCCGTCGGCCTGCGCGACTTCGGTGATATCGGTGCTCGACGACGTGGACAGGGTCAGCGTGATGCCGCGCGCCGCCGCGGCGCGGGCCGTGGCCATCTCTCCGTCGGGGTGCGCCATGCGATGGAACGCGGTCGGAGCGATCCAGATAGGCCATCGCCATGCGCGGCCGAGGATCGAGACACCGGGGTCGAGCTGGGAGACGTCGCGCAGGACGCGCGGCACGATCCGCCACCGCCCGAATGCCGCCCGGTTGTCGGCCAGGGTCCGCTCGTCGTTCGCGCCGCCGGTGTAGTAGGCCAGGGCCCCCGGATCCAGCCGCTCGGCGGCCGCGCGCTCGTAGTCGAAGAGGTTGATCAGGCTGGGATCGTCGACGCGCTCGGGCTGGAAGCCGGCCAGCGCCGGCCGATCCGCCTCGCTCACCGGGTCGCGACCGCCACGCCTCCGCCCGACTGCCGCTCCACCTGCGCTTGCCGATGGGCGGTGGCCTTCTCGATGTAGGGGATGGCTGACGGGGTGACACACCCGGTCTGACCGTGATCCACCGCGACCGGACCGATCCGGGCCGCGGCCGCCACCGCGGCCGACTGCAGGTCCTCGTTGCGCAGCCCAATCGCAATCAGTGCGCCGTTCATGGCGTGCCTGGTCCGGTTGCCGGCCTGGCCGATCTCGCGCTCGATCTTGGTCAGCAGGTCGAGGAAGAATCGGTCTCCCAGGTCAGGATCGCGCAGGGCAAGGACCGCGGCCAGGTCCCACCCGGCCTGGGCCACCCAGTCGCGGGCCGCGAACGTCCAGCGCTCCATGCGGGCTCGGACCCCGGGCTTGCGGCTGGCGACGCTGGACACGAACTCGTCCACGAGCACGTAGTACTTGATCTCGCCCAACCACGCGTCGAGCTCGGCCTCGTCCATTCGGTCCGGTTCGGCCACCATGCAGGCCAGGAGACGCGCGTCGGTATTACCGGTCGCCCACAGACCGCGTGCGAGCGACTGGTCCGGACCGATCCGGCGGGCCATGGCCCGCAGCTCCTTGAAGGAAACGCCGAACTGGTCCGAGCCGGCGCCATGTCGGGCGGCGACCGAGCGGTTGCGTTCCGTGCCGACAGCCGCGAGGGCGATCACTGTCTGTCGAAGATCCATGACCTCGATGGTAGCGCGGCTCGGCCGGAATGAGCGTTTGCCGCGTAGGATCGGTTGCGTGGACGCACCGCGAACCTTCGACCCGCACACCCCGCTTCCCGGGGCTCCCGACCCATGGGCCGGCTCGGACATGCCGCCCATCCGGAGCGGTCCGCCGTACCTGATGACCGAGATGATCGCGGCCGAGCCCGCGCTCGCCGCCCGGATCGCCGCCCGGATCGCGGGACAGCAGGCCTTGGCCGAGCTCGCCGAAGCCATCCGGACAGGCGCGCGGGACGGGGCGCCGATCACGGTCACCGGCTGCGGGACGAGCCAGCACGCGGCCATGGCGATTGCGGCCCTGCTGACCGATGCCCTGGCCGCCACGGGCGCTCCGGGTCCGGTCGGCGCGATCCAGGCGTTCGAGCTCTCACGGCGCGTCCCGCCGGGCGGTGTGGTCATCGCGGTCTCCCACGAGGGCGGCACCGAGGCAACCAACGGCGCGCTGGAAGCCGCACGGGGTCTGGCGGATCGGACGGCCCTGATCACGGTCGGTGACCGGTCCCCCGGAGCCGCGCTGGCGGACCTCGTCCTGTCCACCGGGGAGCAGGACCAGTCGTGGTGCCACACCGTGGGTTACCTCTCCCCCATCGTGGTCGGCGCCTGCCTGCATGGAGCCCTGACCGGCTTGCCGCCCGATCCCGCGGCGCTCCAGGAGCAGCTGCACGCGGCGGCCAGCCCGGATGCCGCCGAGCACGCGGCCGCGGCATTTGCGAACGTCACGCGATTCGTGACCGTGGGCTCGGGGGCGGACTTCGCGGCCGCCCGGGAGCTGGCACTCAAGATCGAGGAGGGAACGCACCTGCCCGCGGTGGCCCATGAGCTGGAAACACTCCGCCACGGTCACCTTGCGGCGGCCGACGAGCACAGCGGGCTCGTCGTGTTCCTGACCGATGGCGAGAACCGGGGCGCGGCGCTCGAGGAGCGGGCCCTGACCGTTCTCCGCGCCGGCGCGGCGCTCGGCATGCCGGCCGCCGTCATCGCGGCCTCCGACCGTGGCGGATCGGGTCACGAGACGGTAACCGCGGGGTGGCAGTCGGTCGCCCTGGAGTCTGGCCTCCCGCGGCCAGTGGCTGCCATTCTGGCCAGCGTCCTCCCGCTCCAGCTGCTCACCGAACGACTGGCCCGGGCACGCGGCGTGAACCCCGATCCCATCGGCCGAAACGACCCGCGGCAGGCGGCAGCGGCATCGGTTTGAGCCCGGGCAGCCCACCTATGATCGGCCCGTGTCGCGACTGATCGAGTGCGTGCCGAACTTCAGCGAGGGCCGCCGGCCCGAGGTGCTGGAGGAGATCACGCGGGCCATTCGCCAGATTGACGGGGTGAGCCTGCTCGACGCGAGCCGCGACGAGTCGCACAACCGGAGCGTGGTGACCTTCGCCGGCGGGCCGGAGCCAGTCGTGCGGGCGGCGATGGCCGCCGTGGGGCGCGCGCTCGAGCTCATCGACATGGAGCAGCAGACCGGCGCGCATCCGCGGATCGGGGCGGTGGACGTCATCCCCTTCGTCCCGCTGGGCGAGACGACCATGGATGAGGCGGTGGACCTCGCGCGGCGCTTCGGGGAGCAGGTGGCGCGCACGTTCCAGCTGCCGGTCTACCTGTACGCCGAGGCGGCCCTGCGCCCCGAACGACGGCGGCTGGCCGACGTGCGGAAGGGCCAGTACGAGGGCCTGAAGGAGGAGATCGGGACGAACCCGGACCGCGCGCCGGACTTCGGTCCGGCGCGCCTCCATCCTCGCGGAGGCGCAGTGGCGGTGGGGGCCCGCAAGCCGCTCATCGCGTTCAACCTGAACCTCGCGACCTCGGACCTCGAGATCGCCCAGCACATCGCCGAGAGCATCCGCGCCTCGTCCGGCGGCCTCCCGGCGGTCCAGGCCATGGGCGTGGTGGTCGCCGTCCCCGATGGGCGCCGGCTGGCCCAGGTCAGCATGAACCTGGTCGACTGGGAGCAGACCGGGATCCCGCGGGTGGTGCACGAGGTCCGCCGCCTGGCGCACCAGGCCGGGACCGACATCGATCACGCCGAGCTCATCGGTCTGGCCCCCACCGGCGCCCTGCTGGAAGTCACCGCCGACGCGCTGGGCCTCCGCGGCTTCTCCGCCGACCAGGCACTCGAGCTGCGCCTGGCCAGCGAGCGATGAGCCCGGAGCCCGCCTGATGGCCATTCGCGACGACCTTCGGGCGACCATAGACGCGGCAGTCCGCGAAGCCATCGCGGCCGGCGAGCTGGCCGTCCCGGCCGACGCCGCGCTGCCGGCGCCGACCATCGAGCGTCCCGCGCACGCCGAGCACGGCGACTACGCCACCAACGCGGCGATGCAGCTCGCACCGCTCGCGCGCCAGGCGCCGCTGGCCATTGCCGAGATCCTCGTCCGCCACCTCGCCAGCCCGCCCGGCGTGGGCCCGGCCACGGTCGAGCGACCCGGCTTCATCAATTGGCGCCTCGACCCCGCCTGGCTCGCGGGGCAGGTCAACGCGATCCTCGCCGCCGGACCGGCGTGGGGCCACACCACCGGGCTGGACGGACGAGCACGATCAACGTGGAGTACATCAGCGCGAACCCCACCGGGCCGCTGCACCTGGGCAACGGGCGGGGCGGGTTCATCGGAGACGCGCTGTCCAACCTGCTGGCGGCCAGCGGGGCGACCGTCACGCGCGAGTACTACGTGAACGACTACGGGACCCAGATCCGCGACTTCGGGCAATCGGTCTATCTCGCGCGGACCGGGCAGTCGGGCGAAGCGGGGTACAAGGGGGAGTACATCACCCGCCTGGCGGCCGAGGTGCCCGACGAGGTGCTGGGCGGCCTCAACCCGCTGGATGCCATCGGGGAGTGGGCGTGGAACCGGGTCCTCGACGACATCCGGCGGACCCTGGCCAGCCTCGGCATGGCCATGGACGTGTACAGCTCCGAACGCGCGCTCCACGAGGCGGGCAAGGTGAACGCGGCGGTGGACCAGCTGCGGGCCGCCGGCCACGTCTACGAGGACGAGGGCGCCACCTGGTTCCGGTCCACCACCTTCGGGGATGACAAGGACCGGGTCCTCATCCGCTCCAACGGGCAGCCCACCTACTTCGCGGCGGACGCGGCGTACCTGCTCGACAAGTTCGAGCGCGGCTTCGACCACCTGATCTACATCCTCGGCCCGGACCACCACGGGGCCATCGCCCGCTGGAAGGGCGCGGCGGCGGGGCTCGGTCACGACCCCGACGCGGTCGAATTCATCATTTACCAGCACGTCTCGCTGGCCGGCGGCGCCTCGATGAGCAAGCGCGAGGGCACCTTCGTGACCCTCGACGAGCTGGTGGCCGACGTCGGCCCGGACGCCACCCGCTTCCTGTTCACGCTCCGCTCGGCGAACCAGCACCTGGAGTTCAATCCCGAGCTCGCCCGCCAGGAGTCGGCCGAGAACCCGGTGTACTACGTCCAGTACGCGCACGCCCGCTGCTCGTCCATCCTCCGCCAGCCCGCGGTCATCGACATCGCGGAGGACCCCGGCGAGGTCACGGCCCGCCTGACCCATCCCGCCGAGCAGGCGCTCATCGGTCACCTCCTCCGCATGCCGGAAGTCGTCGCCGACTCGGCGGCGCGGCGCGAGACGCACGAGCTGCCCCGCTACGCGATGGAGGCGGCCAGCCTCTTCAACCAGTTCTACCGCGACTGCCGGGTGCTGACCGATGACGCGCCGCTGACCGCGGCGCGGGTGGGCCTGGTGCGGGCCACGCGACAGGTCCTGGCCAATGCCCTGGCCCTGGTGGGAGTGTCGGCGCCCGGACTCGATGTAGCCCGCGCCCGCGCGAGCGGGCGGCGAGAGGGACCCTAGGGCGCGGCCAGGAGGTCGACGAGGGCCTGGGTGGAGCCCTGGGTCACGATCACCTCGGTGTCGCTCACCCGGTCCAGCCGGCCGATGACCGGCAGCGATGGGGACACCCGCTCGTAGGCCGACGCGAACTGGTCGGCATCGACCGCCACGTCCCACGCGATGCGGAGGACGACGCCCACCGACCCGTCGGAGGCGGTCACGGCCCAGATCCGGTCGCCGCCCCATCCGGCGGCTGCCGCGTCCGCATCGGTCTGGTCCATGCCCAGCGCATCGAGCCAGATCCCGATCATCGCCTCGCCCAGGGTCGTGGCCTGGACCACGGTCACCCCGCGCGCCGCCAGGTCGGGTCCCATGTCCTCGACCGCGATCGGTTGCTCGTCATCGGTGTACGCGCGGTAGTGGAGGATCTGCTCGGTCGAGATGGGCGGATCGGCCCACGCCTCGTCCACCGCCCCAAAGCCGCCGGTGGCGTACAGGCGCGACGTGAAATCGGTCCCGGCCAGGTACGGGAACTCCTGCTGGCGAATCATCCAGGCCGGCACGCCCGTCGTGTCCGGGAGCGGCGTCTGGCTGATCCCCAGAACCTCTTCGGGACTCAGGCTGTCGATGGCCCACAGGACCATGGTCGTCGTCGCATCGCCCTCCACCAGGCTCAGGCCGGCCAGCGCGCCATCGTCGTCCCCGCGTCGCTGGAGATCGAGCGTGTCCAGCCCGAAGGCGCTGTCCTGGAGGGCGTGGGTGTACTCGTGGGCGTACGTGACCTGCGCCTCGGGCGTCAGCCCGGTGTCGGTCACCACGACCATGGCCTGGGCGTCGGGGTCGTAGTAGCCGGCCACGCCCCCGGTGAGCAGCTGGAGCTGGAGCGCGGCGACGTCTTCGTCGGCGGTCAGCAGGCCCAGGCCCTGGAGAAGGACGTTGTCCGCGGCGGCATCCTCGGGCGGGTAGTCCTGCTCGAAGCGCGCGGTCAGGCGACGGTCGAGCTCCTCGCGGGTGATGAGCTCCGGTGGACCGATGTCAGCCGCGGCGAGGTCGCGGATGTCGGCCACGTCGGCTTCGATCCCGGCCAGGACCTCTTCCGGGGCCGGGGTCGGACCGCCGCTCGGCTGCGGGCTGGCGGTGGGCGCCGGAATGGGTGTCGCACTGGCAAACGGCCCCAGGGCGATGGGCGCCCCGAACGCGCGCAGGGTGAGGACCGCGATCAGGGCGAGGGCCAGCACGAGGGTGACGACGGCGACCAGGCGTCGCGCGAGCGGTGACATCAGCCCGCCAACCGTACCGCAAAGGTTCAGGTTTCTTCACATCGGCATGGTTGTGGCTTCATACGGGCTGGCTAGATTGATCGTGCGAGTCAGAGATCCAGCAGGATTTCTCCTCCACCCTCCCTCCTTCGGGCGCCGGTGTCATTGGGCGGGCACCGGCGCTCGTGCTATTCCGAGACAATTTCTGGGGTAGCATCCGTCCCCCGTGGAAATCACCTGGTATGGGCGCGCCTGCTTCCGGTTGAAGGGGAAGCGCGCCGCCGTCATCACCGATCCCTGCCCACCCAAGACCGGGTTCGTGGCGGGCAAGCATGACGTCGACCTGCTGACCATCAGCCACGACCACCCCGACCACGCGTACACCCGCTCGATCCACGCCGGGATGACGCTCACCCGCCCGGGCGAGTACGAGTTCGCCGACCTGCTCGTGACCGGCGTGCGGACCTGGCACGACGGGGTGGAGGGCAAGGAGCGCGGCGAGAACGTGATCTTCACGTTCGAGGTGGACGGCGTGCACGTCTGCCACCTGGGTGACCTGGGCCACGTCCTGACGGATGAGCAGCTTCACGAGATCGGGCCGATCGACGTGCTCCTGGTCCCGGCCGGGGGCAACTTCACCCTCTCCCCGCGCGAGGCGGCCGAGGTGGTCGCTCAGCTGGAGCCCAAGGTCGTCATCCCGATGCACTTCGCGCTTGACGGAGCGTCCACCGACCTGCTGGGACCCGAGACCTTCCTCCACGAGCTGGCCGCGGAGCCCATCCGGCTGCCGAAGGCGAGCCTCACCCCGTCCACGATCCCTGACGAGACGCAGGTGGTCCTGCTCGAGGCGCGGGGCCGAACCGCCTAGATCAGGGCCAGCTCCCGGCCGACCGTCTCGAAGGCGGTCAGGCAGGCGTCGAGATCCTCGTTGGTGTGCTCCGCGGTGACGATGGTCCGCACCCGGCTCTTGGCCTCGGGCACCGTGGGGAAGCCGATGCCCTGCGCGAACACGCCCTCCTCGAACAGGCGGTCCGAGAGCTGCATGGCCCGTGCCCCGCTGCCCGCGATGACCGGCGTGATGGGCGTCTCCGACTGACCGATGTCAAAGCCCAGCCCGCGCAGGCCCTCCTTGAAGCGGCGCGTGTTGGCCCACAGCCGCTCGATGCGCTCCGGCTCCGTCTCCAGCACGTCGATCGCCGCCAGGCAGGCGGCCGCCACCCCCGGCGGATGGGAGGTCGAGAACAGGAACGGGCGGGCGCGGTGGATGAGGATCTCGCGCAGGGACGCGCTGCCGGCCACGTAGCCGCCCAGCACGCCGATCGCCTTGGACAGCGTCCCGACCTGGACGTGGACCCGGCCGTGGAGATCGAAGTGGTCGACCGTCCCCCGCCCGTTGCGGCCCAGCACGCCCGACGCGTGGGCGTCGTCCACGAACACGATGGCCTCCGCCTCCTCGGCCGCCTCGACGATGGCCGGCAGCGGGGCGATGTCGCCGTCCATCGAGAAGACGCCATCGGTGATCACCAGGATCGTTCGGTCCGCGCCCCCGGGCGCGGCCCGCAGCTCGCGGAGGGTGGCGCGCAGCGCATCGGTGTCGCCGTGGGGATAGACCCGCCGCTCGGCCTTCGTGAGGCGGATGCCGTCGATGATGCTGGCGTGGTTCAGCTCGTCGCTGACGATCACCGCGCCCTCGCCGGCCAGGATGGGGATGGTGCCGGTGTTGGCGGTGAAGCCCGACTGGAAGGTGAGGGTCGCCTCGACGTGCTTGAACTCGGCCAGGCGGGCCTCGAGCTGCTGGTGGAGGCTCATCGTGCCGGCGATGGTCCGCACCGCGCCGGAGCCGGCGCCGAACTCCTCGGTGGCGGCGATCATGGCGGCGCGGAGCTTGGGATGGGTGGTCAGGCCCAGGTAGTTGTTCGACGAGAGGGTGATGACCTCGCGGCCGTCGATCCGGCAGTGGGCCGCCTGCTCGCTCTCGACCACCCGCAGGCGACGGTACAGGCCCTTGGCCCGCAGCTCGTCGAGCTCGGCGTCGAGGAACGCCATGGGGTTGCCCGAACGGGCCGATGTCATGGGACGAGCACCACCTTTCCGGCATGCCGGGTGCCCAGCAGGTCGAAGCCCTGCTGCCAGTCGGCGAGGTCAAACCGATGGGTGAGGATGGGGGTCACGTCCAGGGCGCCCGATCGGAGGAGGTCCTGGGTCCGCTCCCAGGTGTCGTAGATGCGGCGCCCGAACACGCCGTGGAGCCGGACGCCCTTCTCGATGACGAGGTTCGACAGGTCCACCGCCACCGGCTCCCCGAAGATGCCGAGCAGGCTCACCCGCCCACCGCGGGTCACGAAATGGAGGGCGCTGTCGAGAGCCGCCGCGTTGCCGCTCATCTCGAGGACCACGTCCACGCCATCGCCGCCGGTCGCATCGAGGATGGCCTGCCCCGTGTCCGGTGATCTGGCGTCCAGGCTCAGGTCCGCGCCCATGCGCGAGGCGAGCTCGAGCCGGTACGGCTCGGTATCGGTGGCCACCACCCACGACGCACCGGCCGCCTTGGCAATCCCCACCGCACACAGTCCGATTGGCCCGCAGCCGGTGACGGCCACCGTGCGACCGGCGATGGGCTCCACGAAGGCGGCGTGGACCGCGTTGCCCATCGGCTCCTGGAGAGCCACCACCGCGGGGTCGAGGCCGTTGGACTCGATCGCATTCGCCTCGGGGATGACCACGAACTCGGCAAAGCCGCCGTTCACGTGGGCCCCGATGACCCGCAGGTTGCGGCACAGGTAGGTCTCGCCGCTGCGGCACTGGGCGCAGGTCCCGTCGAACAGGTGCGACTCGACGCCCACCAGGTCGCCCTCACGGACACGGGTCACCCCAGCGCCGGTAGCCGCCACCCGACCCGCCAGCTCGTGGCCCAAGATGAACGGGGGTGTGAAGTTTTCGGCCGCCCACTGGTCCCAGGCGTAGATGTGTCCATCGGTCCCGCAGATGCTGGCCGCCTCGATCTTCAGCTGGACCTCGCCCGGACCGGGTGCCGGAACCGGCGCCTCGATGATCTCGAGGCCCTGCTCGGGCCGGGTCTTGGCCAGGGCCCGCATCAGGCGACGCTGACGGTGTCCGTGACGCCGGCCGCCGACGCGTGGTCCGTGGCGCGCGGTTGCTCGTCCACGACCTGGTTCTCGAGCGTCCCGATGCCCGCGATCTCGCATCCCAGGACGTCGCCGCCGACCAGGTAGCGGGGCGGGTCGTGGAAGTGGCCCACCCCCGCCGGCGTTCCGGTGGCGAGGACGTCGCCCGGCTCCAGGGTGATCGCGGCGGTGACGAAGGCCAGCAGGGTGGGCACGTTCCAGATCATGTCGGCCGTGCTCGAGTCCTGCCAGGTCTCCCCGTTCACCCAGGATCGGAGCCCGAGGTGACCGGGGTCGGGCACCTCGTCGCGGGTCACGACGACTGGGCCCATCGGCCCAAAGCCGTCCGATCCCTTGGCCCGCAGCCACTGGCGGTCCTCGCGCTGGAGATCGCGGGCCGTGACGTCGTTGATGATCGTGTAGCCAAATACGTGGTCCAGGGCCCGTTCGGCGGAGACGTGCGATGCCCGCTGACCGATGACCACGGCCAGTTCGCACTCGAGGTCGAGCTGCTCCGTGGCGCGGGGCCGCACGATCACCGCTCCGGGGTCATTCACGACGTTCGCGAACTTCGCGAACAGCATGGGATAGGGCGGTGGGTCCACGCCCTGCTCGCGACAGTGGTCGTGATAGTTCAGGCCCACGCACACGATCTTGCCCGGATGGACGAGGGGCGCCAGCCGACGGACCTCGTCCGGGGCGAACGCGTCCTGCTCGCGCGCCGCATCGAGCGCGGCGGCGATGTGGCCCTCGGGGTCGGGGCCGGCCAGGACGGCGCCGAGGTCCCAGCCCAGCGCATCGGTCAGGTCGACGAGGCCGTCGGGGCGTTCGGCGCCCAGGCGTCGGCCGGGCGCGCGGTCGGCGCTCACGTGCGCGAAGGCGGTCACGCGCACGATCTCAGTCCTCCGTGAACCAGGCGCGCGACGCGGGTCGCCGCAGGCCGAGGATGAGGAGGATGCTGACCACCACCCCTACGGGGACCCAGAGCACGGTCCAGCCCGCGGCGGCGTCCGGCGGCATGGCCAGCAGGAGCGGGACGAGCCCACCCAGGATCGGCGCCGGGAGGAGCGAGATGCCCACCGCGAAGCCGTAGCCGGCCCGCTTGTGCTGGAGCGCCAGGGTCACCCCGAAGAAGACCGCTGCCAGCTCCAGCATCATCACCAGGCCCAGCAGCGAGAACGGCGCCTTCTCGCTGAAGTCGACGAAGGAAATGATCTTCGGCAAGAGCAGGCCGGTGGTGGCCAGCAGGACGACGACCCAGGTGAACCAGGCCACCATCCCGACGGACAGCTTGTGCGGGGTGGCCGGGGAGGTGGGCTCCATGCCGGTCATCGTAGCAAGGGGTCGTCCACTACCATGCGGCCTCATGCCGGCCCGCCTGTCCTCCGTCCCCGCGTCGCGGGCCATGGGTGCGTTGCTGCTCGTGGTGGCCCTGGGTGCCTGCATTCCGCTGCCTTCCCCGTCCGCCACGCCAACCCCGTCGGCCACGCCCCGGCCGACCCCCACCGCCACCCCGGAACCGAGCGCCACCCCCGAGCCCACGCCCGTCCCGTACTCGCTGGGAAACCCGTCCGAAACCGACCCGCGGCTCATCACCGTGGCGGTCACGTTGGGCCTGGCCACCGATACGTCGGGGACGATCACGGTAGCGGTCACGAACCTCGATCCGACCCGCATCACCGAGCTCGTCCTGCGCTGGCCCTCCACCCTGAACGAGCACCTGATCCTCGCCCCCTTCACGCCGACCAGCCAGCGCGTGTGCGACGGGTGCCCGCCACTCGTCCAGCCCTGGACGAAGTGGGTGGTGGGTCCCGGGGAGCGCGGCGAGCCGGCGGGGACGATCTCGCTCGGCTGGGGGCCGCTGGACCCCGGAGCCACGCTGACCATCCCGATCGTCGTCACGCGCGCCATCAACGGACCGGTGGAGTTCGACCTGCAGGTCCTCGCCGGCGAGGCGCTGCTCACCCAGCAGGGCGGCGAGCCGGCATGGCTGCGAGTGTCCGTGCCGTGATGCACGGCATCCTCCCGGCCTGGACCGAGCCCGACCCCGAGCTCTACCGGCGGCTGGGCGACATGATCGACCCGGGCCGGAAGGTGCTCGCCGCGCTCGAACGGATCATCCCGCTGTCCGGGCGCCGGATCGCCGACGTGGGGACCGGGATCGGCCACTACCCCATGCTGCTGGCGCGCCGGACGGCGCGGACGTACGGCATCGAGTCCGATCCGGAGCTCCTGGACGAGGCGCGGCAGCGGGCCAGCGCCGCGCACCAGCCCAACGTCCGGATGATCGAGGGAGAGCCCACCGCCCTGCCCCTGCGAGACGGCGCGGTGGACGTCGTGCTCCACGGCCTGATCGAGGCCGAGGATGGCTCGCTGCCGGCTGTTGCCGAGGCCCTCCGCGTGCTCCGCCCGGGCGGGCGCCTGGTCGTCATCGGCTACTACGGCCGCGACGACGTGGCTCCGCTCCTGGAGCCCGAGGTTGTGGCCCACGCTCGGACCTCGACCCAGCGTCGCTCGGGCTGGTGGCTGCGCCACGGCTTCAAGATCAAGGTCGTCCATGCCCGCCTGGACCTGCGTGACGACGAGGCGGCCCATGACATCCTGCCGCGCCTGTACGGCGACCGGGCGCTGGCCTTCCTCATGTCTGCTCACCCACCGATGCCCGAGCTGAAACTGGGCCTGTACCACCTCGCCAAGCCATCGGTCTAGGCCCGGATGGGCCGGCGCCCGAGGGCCGCGCCCGGGCTGCAGAAAAGGAAGGGCGCGCCCCGGCGATGGGGCTACACTCCGCCGTTGGGAGGCCAGGTTCTTCTCCCCCCGGAGCCTGGCCTCCCGCTGTGCCCGCCGATCCACACACGGACCGATGACGGATTCCGACAACGGCCATTTCGGGACCGTATCGGCCCGGTGCGATAATCCGGGCCCACCGATCAGGAGATGCCGTCCGTGACCGCAACCACCCCCCGCCTGAAGATCACCTACGCCACCCTGAGCGCCGACAACGCCGAGCTCCAGGCGTCGTACGAGCAGGCCGTGGTGTGGGCCCGCGGGGAGCTGGGCAAGTCGTATCCCATGCTCGTGGGCGCGGAGGAACGGACCAGCGAGCAGACATTCGAGCATCGGTCGCCCATCGACACCGACCTGGTGGTCAGCCGCTTCCCGGTGGGCACCCGCGAAGACGTCCGTGACGCGATTGCGGCCGCGCGTGCCGCGTTCCCGGCGTGGCGGGACCTGGGCTGGCGCAAGCGCCTGGAGATCATCCGTCGCGCCGCCGACCTCATCAGCGAGCGGCAATTCGAGTACGCGGCGCTCATGACCTTCGAAGTCGGCAAGAACCGGCTCGAGGCACTGGGCGACGTTGAGGAGACCGCGGACCTGCTGCGCTACTACGGGCAGCAGATGGAGGATCACGACGGGTTCGTCAAGCCCATGGGCTCGCTCTCCCCGGCCGAGCACACGCGCTCGATCCTCAAGCCTCACGGCGTGTGGGCGGTCATCAGCCCCTTCAACTTCCCCATGGCCCTGGCCGGCGGTCCGGCCGCGGGCGCCCTGGTGGCGGGCAATACCGTGGTCCTCAAGCCCAGCTCCGACGCCCCGCTCATGGGCTGGAAGTTCGTCGAGGTCATGCGCGAGGCCGGGCTGCCGGACGGCGTCCTGAACTTCGTGACCGGGCCGGGCGACACGGTGGGCGCGGAGCTCGAGGACAACAGCGGGATCGACGGCATGGTGTTCACCGGCTCGTACGAGGTCGGGATGCGGCTGTACCGCAACTTCACCCGCGAGTACCCCCGACCGATCATCACCGAGATGGGCGGCAAGAACCCCGCCATCGTCATGGCCAGCGCCGACATCGACGAGGCGGCCGAGGGCGTGGCCCGCTCCTCGTTCGGGTTCGACGGCCAGAAGTGCAGCGCCAATTCGCGCGTGTACGTGGAGCGCAGCGTGGCCGCCGAGTTCGTGGAGCGGCTGGCGGAGCGGGCAGGGAACATCGCGGTGGGTGACCCGACCAAGCGCGAGAACTGGATGGGCCCGGTCATCAACGAGCGGTCGCTCCGCAAGTTCACCGATGCCGTGGCCGAAGCCCGGCAGGACGGCGGAACCATCGCCGCCGGCGGCGAGGTCCTGACCTCGGGCGACGAGGCGCGCGGCTACTTCCCGACGCCCACCGTGATCACCGGCCTGCCGGCCAGCCATCGCCTGTTCCACGACGAGCTGTTCGTCCCGCTCGTCGTCGTGGCCGAGGTGGACTCGTTCGACGAGGCCCTGCGCCTGGCGAACGAGACGCCGTACGGGCTGACGGCCGGGATCTTCACCCACGACGAGGCGCAGATCGCCCAGTTCCT
Organism: uncultured Chloroflexia bacterium; assembly: GCA_963810925.1. Taxonomy (GTDB): domain Bacteria; phylum Chloroflexota; class Limnocylindria; order QHBO01; family QHBO01; genus DASTEQ01. The sequence goes on from CAWEPF010000006.1 coordinate 352,044, forward strand.
GAACGGCATCCAGGCCGGCGTGACGTACGTCAACCGTCGGAGCGGCGCGACCACCGGGGCGTGGCCGGGCATCCAGTCGTTCGGCGGCTGGAAGGGCTCGGGGTCGAGCGGCAAGAGCGGCCTGGGCCCGTACTACGTCATGCAGTTCATGCGCGAGCAGTCGCAGACGGTGATGGGCGAGGAGCCGCCGCCAGCGTGACCGATCGCCGCCGCGCCATCGCGGTCGAGGCCGACCCGGCCGCGGCCGGTGTCGTGAGCAGCGGCTGGTTCGCGGTGGAGCTCCGCTACGCGTACCTCGTGGACGAGGCCGCCGAGCCGTACCTCGTCGAGGACCGGGTCATCCTGGTCGATGGCGACGACGAGGAGACGGCCATGGGCCAGGCGGTCGAGATCGCGACCGAATACGAGGATGACTTCGAGACCGATGACGGTCACCCGGGCCACATCCGCTTCGACGGGATCGTGGCCATCAAGGAGCTCGACGACCCACCGGCCGCGGGGACGGAGGTGTGGCACGAGTTCATGTCGCCCGCCGGCGAGGTGATGGTCGCCCAGACCGATGACGACGAGGGCCTCCCGCCGGTGTGGCCGGCCGAGATGGCCTTCCCCCGCGCGCACGACCGCTGAATGGGCTGGCAGCGCGACGTCTACGAGGGCCTGCGCCCGATCCTGTTCGCCACTGACACGGAGTGGATCCACCGCACGACGGTGACCCTCACCCGGAAGGTGGGCGAGGGCTCATACGGACGGTCTCTGCTGAATCGGCTCGCCCATGACGGACCGGCGGAGACATGGACCGCCACGCGTCCGGTGGAGCACATGGGGCTGTGGTTCCGCAACCCGGTGGGCCTGGGCGCGGGCTTCGACAAGCATGGCGAGGCGCTCGCCGGCTGGGGCGGACTGGGGTTCGGCTTCGCGGAGGTCGGGACGGTGACCCCCCAGTCGCAGCCGGGCAATCCGCGGCCGCGGGTCTGGCGGCTCCCCGATGACGGCGCCATCGTCAACCGGATGGGGTTCAACAACCACGGGGCCGCGGCGCTGGCCGACCGCGTGCGCCGCGCTCGACCGTGGCTGCCGCCGGGCTTCGCGGTCGGCGTGAGCATCGGGCGCGGAATGGGCACGTCGGACGACAGCGCGGCGGACGACTACCGCGCGGCCCTGGCAGCCGTCGCCCCGGTGGCCGACTACGTGGCCATCAACGTGAGCTCGCCGAACACGGCGGGCCTCGCCTCGCTCCAGAATCCGGATCGGCTGGTCCCGCTCGTCACCGCGTTGAGCGACGTCGAGCCGAAACGCCCCCTGGTGGTGAAGCTGTCCGCCGACCTGCCGCCCGAGGCCCTCACCGCGGTCGCCGACGCCCTCGCGCCCACCGCCGTGGCGGGGCTGATCCTCAACAACACGACCACCGCGCGGACCGGGCTGCGCAGCCCGCTCCCCCCGGGAGCCGAGTCGGGCGGGCTGTCGGGGAAGCCCCTGCGGGACGGAATGCTGCGCGCCATCGGTGCCGTGCGCGCGCACAGCGGTGATCGGTACACGCTCATCGGTTCGGGCGGGATCTTCTCCGGGAACGACGCCCGGGACGCCATGGCGGCCGGCGCTGATCTCGTCCAGCTGTGGACCGGCGTGGTATTTGCCGGTCCGGGCTTGATTGGAGAGGTGGTAGACGCGCTAACATCACGCCTGAGTTAGCCAGAGGCGCGGGCAGGACGCGCCGCTTTCGACCAGGGGTCCCCGCATGACTGTTCGGGCCTTCCGTCAAGCGGCCGATGCCGCACCGTCCATTCCCCACATCATCACGGAGCTCCCCGGGCCGCGCGCCCGCGCAATCATCGCCCGGGACGACGCCGTCACCAGCCCGTCCCTGACCCGCGCCTACCCGCTGGTCGCCGAGTCGGGCCAGGGCTATGTCGTGACCGATGTCGACGGCAACCAGTTCCTCGACTTCGCGGCCGGGATCGCGGTCGCCCTCACGGGCCACGCCCATCCCAAGGTCGCGGACGCCATTGCGACCCAGGCGCATCAGCTGATCCACATCGCGGCCACCGACTTCTACGAGCCGCGCTACCTCGAGCTGTGCGAGCGCCTCGCGGCGATCGCGCCCTTCGAGGAGCAGGCCCGCGTCTTCCTCACGAACTCGGGGACGGAAGCCGTTGAGGGCGCCATCAAGCTCGCTCGCCACCATACCGGTCGCCCCGCGATCATCGCCTTCGAAGGCGCGTTCCACGGCCGGACGATGGGCTCGCTGTCACTCACCAATTCGAAGATCAAGCAGCGCGCGGGCTTCGGGCCGCTCCTGCCGATGGTCTATCACGCCCCATTCCCACGGGTTCGCTCGTGGCACGAGGACACCGGCGGGGATGGCTCCGCCGAGCTGGAGCACCTGCGCAAGACCATCCTGGGGCGGCTCGTGTCGCCGGAGGACGTGGCCGCGATCGTGTTCGAGCCGATCCAGGGCGAGGGCGGCTACTTCCCGGCGCCCGAGGCCTTCATCCGCGGCCTGCGCGAGATCTGCGACGAGCACGGGATCGTGCTGATCGCGGATGAGATCCAGTCGGGCATGGGCCGCACCGGGCGCATGTTCGCGATGGAGCACTACGGGGTGGAGCCCGATGTCGTCACCGTGGCCAAGGGCATTGCCTCGGGCATGCCGCTCGGCGCGTTCATCGGTAAGGAGAAGCTCTTCACGTGGACCGCGGGGACCCACGGCAGCACGTTCGCGGGCAACCCGGTGTGCTGCGCCGCCGCGCTGGCGACCCTCGACCTGCTCGAAAGCGAGCTGGTGGAGAATGCCGGTCGGATGGGTGACCGGTTGCGAGCCGGAGTGGAATTCGCCTCGGAGGAATGCGGCGTGGTCCGCGACATCCGCGGCGCGGGGCTCATGCTCGGCGTCGAGTTCGGGAGCCATGACGAGGCCAACGCGGTCCAGTACGCGGCTTTCGAGCGCGGCCTGCTCGTGCTCGAGTGCGGCGAGGCGTCCATTCGCTTCTGCCCGCCCCTGATCGTGGACCCCGAAGCGGTGGACACCGCCATCCGGCTGTACGCCGAGTCGCTGGCCGCGGTGGGATGCCCCATCCGCCCGCTGCCCGGGATGGCCGAAACCGGGGGCTGAGCCACGGCCTCCAAGGTCGTCTCACTGACGGAGGCCGTCGCCGAGCACGTCCACGACGGTGACGTCGTGGCGATCGAGGGCTTCACCCACCTCATCTCGTTCGCCGCGGGCCACGAGATCATTCGCCAGGGTCGGCGCGACCTGACCCTGGCGAGGCTCACCCCGGACCTCGTGTACGACCAGATGGTCGCCGCGGGATGCGCCAGTCGCCTCGTGTTCTCGTGGATGGGCAACCCGGGCGTGGGCTCGCTCCATGCCGTGCGGCGCGCCATCGAGGCCGGCGAGCTGGAGATCGAGGAGTACAGCCACTTCGGGATGGTGGGCCGATACGTCGCCGGGGCCGCGCATCTTCCCTTCTACCCGCTCCGCTCGTATGCGGGGTCGGACCTGGTGGAGGCCAACCCGCGGATCCAGGCCGTCGCTTCCCCCTACGACCCGCAGGACGTGGTGGCAGTCGTCCCGCCGCTCAACCCCGACGTCACGATCATCCATGCCCAGCGGGCCGATACCGATGGCAACGTCCAGGTCTGGGGCCTGGTCGGCGTCCAGCGCGAGGCGGCCCTCGCCGCCGAGCGCGTGATCGTGGTGGTCGAGGAGCTGGTGGATGGCGACGTCATCCGGTCGGACCCGGATCGGACGCTGCTCCCCGGGGTGGCGGTGAGCGCCGTGTGCGTCGAGCCGTACGGAGCGCACCCGTCGTTCGCGCAGGGCTACTACGACCGCGACAACGCCTTTTATCGCGACTGGGACCCCATCAGCCGCGACCCGGCACGCCTCGCGGCGTGGCTCGCGGAGTGGGTGTACGGCGTCCCCGACCGGGCGGCCTACCTGGCCAAGCTCGACCACGAAACCCTGGAAGCGCTCCGGCCCGACCCTCGGCCGTCCGGATCGGTCGACTACGGCGAATACCGATGAGCACGCCCGACGAGCTCATGATCGCGGCCGCCGCCAACGAGCTGGTGGGAGTCCGGACGGTGTTCGTGGGCATCGGTCTGCCCAACACTGCCGCCAACCTCGCGCGCCAGACGGTCGCGCCGGACCTGGAGCTCATCTACGAGTCGGGCGTCATCGGCTCCCGCCCGCAGCGCCTGCCGGACAGCATCGGTGACCCGGCCCTCGTCTCCGGTGCCACGGCGACCATGTCCATGCACGACCTGTTCGCGTACTTCCTCCAGGGCGGGCGGATCGAGGTCGGCATGCTCGGCGCCGCCCAGATCGACCGCTGGGGCAACCTCAACACCACGGTCATCGGTCCATACGACCATCCCATCACCCGGCTTCCGGGCTCGGGTGGTGCCTGCGAGATCGCGCTGAACGCGGCCCGGGTCGTGATCGTCATGAACCAGACGGCCCGCTCATTCGTGGAGCGGGTGGACTTCGTCACCTCCCCCGGACACCGTCACCCCGACGGCGCTCCGCGGCCCGCCTGGGCGAGCGCCGGCCCGACTGCGGTCATCACCCAGCTGGCCGTGTACCGATTCGGGACCGATGGCGAGATGGAGCTGACCGCCCTCCACCCGGGAGTCACCGAAGCCGAGGTGGACGCTGCCTCCGGCTGGCCCATCCGCCGCGGCGGTTCGGACCGGTGACCTGGAGGACCATCCCTCGGATGCTGACGGGGCTGGCGATGGCCTTGATGGCTACAGGCTGCCTCGGGTCAGCAAGCTCGCCCGCACCGACCTCGACCGACTCGGCCGCAGGGCTCCAAGGCGTGGCCGCTGAGATCGGCTGTGCGGATCCCGTGGAGTTGAGGACGCCGACGGGTGCGGTGATCAACGTGACAGGCATCTGGAAGTACCTCGACGACCCATTCCCATCGTGGAATATCCGCCAGATCAACAATTGCGTGTTCATCGCGCGCATCGGCGACGAGTTCCCGCCCGAGTTCTACAACACCACGTGCGACGGCGAGATCGCGCGCGACTTCGTCATCACGGTCCGGTGCGTGGATTTCCAGCACATCGAAGCGGCATACCACCCCCGAGCCATTCGGCAGTTCATGAAGCTCGGCTTCGAAGATGACGGATCCGTGACACTCACGAACTGCCTCGAGCTGGAGACCCCGGCGACGTGCGAGACACCCCTCGTCCGGTGGGATCAGGACGCGAGCGCCTCGCCCAGCGAGTCCCCGTGAGGTCCGCAGCCCCGCCCTTCCCCCGCGTGTCTGAGCGGAGTTAGTTCAGCAGGTCGCTGACCGAGGTCAGGAGGAGGCCCCGTTCGCGGAGCGCGGGAACCATGAGCGCGAGGGCGTCGAGGGTCTCGTAGCCGCCCAGGTGCATGAGGACGATGGATCCGCTCGTCGCGGAGGTCACGACGTCCGAGGCCATCTGCTCGGCGCTGGGCCCGCCATCGGACTGGAGCTTCCAGTCGATCGTGTCGATCGACCACATGATCGCCTTGGTGTAGCCCAGGTCGGCAGCCGTGGCCAGGACGGCATCGGTGTAGACCCCGTATGGCGGGCGCCAGTACGGCGTCGGGTCCTGGCCGGACCCGGCCTCGAGGATGGCGGCCGCATCGGTCAGCTCGCCGGTCACGAAGGCGGCGTCCGGTGGGCCACCGGTCTCGCAGGGGGCGGTGGTGGGCGATCCCTCCCCGCCGTCACGCAGGTTGCAGTGATGCATCGTGTGGTTCCCGATCTCGAACAGCTCCGGATGGGCGCGCACGACCGCGAGCGCCGCCTGGCCGGTCTCCGTCTCGCTCATCGCGCCGGTCGGGAACAGGGTCGCGCACACCTGGTTGTCGATCAGGAACTGGAGGATGTCGAGCGCCGGATCCAGGCGGCCACCCATGTCGAAGGTGAGGGCCATGGCCTGCCCCGCGTCGGGCGCCTGACCGATGATCTCGGGATCCCCGGCCGCCACCCGGTTGCCCGCCGTGCAGCCGGACGCAACCGGGGTCGGGGCAGCCGTGGACGTGGGCTCGGCCGATGGAGACGCGGTGATCTCCGCGGACGGGCTCGCCACAACGGTCGGCGAGGGGCTGGACGAGGTGGACGCCTGGCAGCCGGTTGCCACCAGGAGGACGGTGAGGAGGATCACGCCCGGCCGGCGCCAGCCGGCCGGCATCGGTTCAGTTGGCGTGGTACTCAAATCGGCCCATGGGTGCCAACGACGAGTCACCCAGGAGCTGTGCCTCCCGCTGGAGCAGGGCCAGTTCGGCCCGGAGCCGTGCCGCGGCGTCGGGCGCCTCGAGCAGCCGCTGCTTGCGCGACAGCTCCACCTGGAGCACGCCGGCCACCGCGTAGCTGGCGGCCAGCGGGTCGGACGGCAGCCGGAGGGGCTTGATCAGGCGCTCCATCCGGACCGAGCGCTTGACGTCACCGGCGGATGAGCTCTCCGGGTCCACGTCCTCGCCGATCTCGGCGAGCAGGTCCTCCATGTCCACTGCGTCGCGCTCGGCCAGGAAGCGGCGGATGGTCGAGAGGTAGCCGTCGAGCGCCACCTGGACGTCGGGAATGAGCGATTCGGCCTCCTCGCCGGAGCGCTCGTCCAGGGCGATCACGTCGGCCACCGCGTACTCCCCGGTGTCGTCCACCTTCCGGATCCGCGCCCGACCGATGCCCACCGCCAGCAGCGCATATCGGCCGTCGGCGAACTTGTCGGCCCGCCGGACCTCGCAGATGGTCCCCACCCGCCGCACGGTGAGCTGGCCGCTCTTCGGCTGCGACGCGACCTCGCGACCAGCCGAGATCATCGTCACCACGAATCGCCCGCCGTACGGGTTGTCCGCGTCCAGGAGGTCGCGAGTCATCGCCCGGTAGCGGCGCTCGAAGATGTGGAGCGGCAAGGGCAGATGCGGGAAGGCCACCACGTGCAGTGGGAACAGGGGGAGCCGCATGAGAGGCGCATGCTGGCACGCCGCTCCCCGCTTGGCAAAGGCCCCCGCTGGCGCTCCTCAGGGAGCGGGAATCGGGTGGTCCGGCGTGGCGTCCACCCGGGTCCACCGGGTAGTTCCGTATTCATACCCCGGTGCGAAGTCAGGCGCATCCTCGATGGCCGTTCGATAGAGGGAGACATCGGCGTTGGTGCCTCCCTCGGCCACGAGGATCTCCATGACCAGGACCCCCGCCCCGACGTAGTAATCCGCTGAATTCCTCGTCCCGCCGACGTAGTGATCGCTGGCGGAGATGGTGGACCAGTGGCCGCGGACCGTGAAGTCGTCCCGCAGGTGTCCGAAGAACAGCGCCGCCACCGTGTTGTTCTGGCCCACGAACCACAGGCAGTCGCCCCACTGCCGGAGCTGATACGGGCCCAGGTCATCGCCCACCCAGCTCCCCGTCAGGTCGAGCTGCTCCCCGGACGGCAGGACGAGGTCCAACGGCTGACAGTTGACGTCGTCGGCCGGGGCAACGACCTCAGGACTCCCCGCCGCGCTCGCCGAAGGCGCGGCCGAACCCGACGGCGCGGCAGCGGTCGGTGAGCATGCAACCACCATCCCCGCCACTGCAAGGACGGCCAGGAACCTAGTCCTGATCGACGAACTCCATGTCGATCTGCGCCCGCTGCAGCTTGCCCGAGTAGTCGATGTACACGCTCTTCCACTCGGTGTAGAAGTCGAGCGCGGTCTGGCCGATCTCGCGATGGCCGTTGCCCGTGGCCTTCGTCCCGCCGAACGGGAGATGCGCCTCGGCACCAATCGTGCCGTGGTTGACGTACCCCTGGCCGGAGTCGAAGTCGCGGATGGACCGAAAGGCCAGCCCCACGTCGTTCGTGAAGAGGCTGGTGGACAGTCCGTACTGGACCGAGTTCACGACCTGGACCGCCTCGTCCCAGGTGTCCACCGGGATGACCGCGGTGACCGGGCCGAAGATCTCCTCCTGGGCAATCCGGGCGTCGCCCTTCACGTCGGCGAACACGGTTGGCTCGAAGAACGAGCCCTTGGCCAGGTCGCCGTCGCGGGCCGGATGGCCGCCCACCACGAGCTCGGCTTCCTTCTGACCGATGTGCACGTACCCACCGATGCGCTCCACGGCCTTCTCGTTGATGACCGGGCCGACATCGGTCGTGTCCAGCAGGCCGTCCCCCAGGGCCAGCGTCGCCACCCGCTTCTGGAGCTTCTGGACGAAAGCGTCGTGGATGGACCGATGGACGATGATCCGGCTGGCCGCGGTGCAGCGCTGGCCGGTCGTCCCAAACGCGGACCACACGACCGAGTCCAGGGCCAGGTCGAGATCGGCGTCCTCCCAGATGACGATGGGGTTCTTGCCGCCCAGTTCCAGGCTGACGCGCTTGAGCGTCTTGGCGGCTCGGGACGAGATGTCCACGCCGGTCTCGGTGTGGCCGGTGAAGGAGATGAGCTTGACGTCGGGGTGCTCGACCAGCGGATGCCCCACGTCGTTGCCCGGAGCCGGTCACGACGTTCACCACGCCATCGGGAATCCCACCCTCGAGCAGGAGCTCGGTGAATCGGATCATGCAGGCCGGGGTGTCGGAGGCGGGCTTCATGACCGCCGTGTTGCCGCAGATCAGTGCCGGGAAGAGCTTCCACGCCGGGATGGCGATCGGGAAGTTCCAGGGCGCGATGATCGCGGCCACCCCGATGGGCTTGCGGATGGCCATCGCGAACTTGTCGGGCATCTCGGACGGCACGGTGTAGCCGAACAGACGGCGCCCCTCGCCGGCCATGTAGTACGCGACGTCGATCGCCTCCTGGACGTCGCCGCGGGCCTCGGGCAGGACCTTGCCCATCTCGCGGGTCAGGAGGCGCGACAGCTCTTCCTTGTGCTCGTTCAGGATCCGCGCGACCTTGAACAGGATCTCGCCCCGCTTGGGGGCCGGCATCATCGACCAGGCCGGGAAGGCCGCCTTGGCCGCCGCGACCGCCGCGTTGACGTCGTCCTTCCCGCTGGACGGGAACTCACCGATGACGTCGTCCCGGTTGGCGGGGCTGTGCGAGGTGAAGGTCCTGCCGGAGTGGGCGTCAACCCATTTCCCGGCAATGAGGTTCTTGTAGCTCGTGGTCGTGGCGGTGGTCACGTTGTTGCGTCTCCTGTCGAGTGGGCCATGGCCTCCACGTCGAGGAGGCGGTCGAGGTCGTCGGTCGTGATCGTGCCACTGTCGACGTGGCCGCGCTCGATGACGACCTCGCGGATGGACTTGCGCTCGGCGAGGGCCTGCTTGGCGATGCTCGCCGCCTCCTCGTAACCGAGGACCGGGTTCAGGGCCGTCGCCACCGAGGGTGAGCCCTCGGCGTACTCGCGGGCGCGGGCCTCGTCAGCGGTGATACCGCTGACGCATCGGTCTGCAAAGAGGGAAGACGAGCTGGCCAGCAGCCGGATGGACTCGAGGACGTTCCGGGCGAGCATGGGCAGCATGATGTTCAGCTCGAAGTTGCCGGCCGCGCCGCCGAACGCGATGGCCGCGTCGTTGCCGATGACCTGGGCGCAGACCATGGACAGCGCCTCGGGGATCACCGGGTTCACCTTGCCGGGCATGATGCTGCTCCCCGGCTGCAGGTCCGGGACGTGGATCTCGGCCAGGCCCGCGCGCGGACCGGAGGCCATCCAGCGGATGTCGGTCGCGATCTTGTACAGACCGATGGCGATGGTCCGCAGCTGCCCGCTCAGCTCCACCAGCCCGTCCTGGGCGCCCTGGGCCTCGAAGTGGTTGCGGGCCTCGGTCAGCGGCAGCCCGGTGGACTCACGAAGCTCCGCGATGACGGCGGCCGCGAACCCGGCTGGGGTGTTGATCCCGGTCCCGACCGCGGTCCCGCCCAGGGCCAGCTCCGCAACCCGGGGAACGGTCGCGTTCAGCCGCTCGATCCCGTAGCGGACCTGGGCCGCGTACCCGCCGAACTCCTGGCCCAGCGTCACCGGCGTCGCGTCCATGAGGTGGGTCCGCCCCGACTTCACGACATCGGCGAACTCGTCGGCCTTGGCCTCCAGCGCCTCCGCCAGGGTGGTGAGGGCCGGGATGAGGGCGTTGACCACTCCATCGGTCGCGGCCAGGTGGATGGCCGACGGGATGACGTCGTTGCTCGACTGGCTCGCGTTGACCTGGTCGTTGGGATGGACCGGCTGGCCGAACTGCTCGGCGGCGAGGGTCGCGATGACCTCGTTGGCGTTCATGTTCGACGAGGTGCCGGACCCGGTCTGGAAGACGTCGATGGGGAACTGGTCGTCCCAGCCGCCGGCCGCGACTTCCTCCGCGGCAGCCCGGATGGCGGCCGCCGCATCGGTCTCCAGCACCCCAAGCTGACCATTGACCGATGCCGCCGCGGCCTTGATGCGGCCAAGGGCGTGGATCACCGCCGGATCGAGGCGCAGGCCGCTGATCGGGAAGTTCTCCACCGCGCGCTGGGTGGTGGCGCCCCACTTGGCGCTGGCGGGAACGGCCACCTCGCCCATGGAATCGTGCTCCAGCCGGGTTGCCTCCTCGGTCATCGGTCCACGACGGTGGAGGTCACGAAGCGGATGCTGGGCGGGATGAGATACGGGTTGGCGCCCGCATCCAGGTCCGCGAGGACCTCCTCGGCCTTACCGATAAGCTCGTTCAGCGCGATCCCGTGATGCGCCGCGCCGTATGGCTGGAGGCGCGCCAGGCCCTCTGCCAGCTTGTTCCGCGCGCCGCGACGGTTGTGGCGCCCAAGGTGCAGGAAGCCGGCCGCGATCTGGATCAGGCCCTGGTAGAAGTCGCGTTCCTCCTCGGGGGCCGCGCGCCACACGGTTTCCCACGCCTCGTGGGCATGCCAGTAGCGGGCGCCGTTGAAGAGGGCCACGCCCTCGCGGAAGAGGCGATCGGTCTCCGCGGGATCAAGTGGCGGAGTGCGGCCGCGGGGCGGTGCGTACCTGGGGTCAGCCATCGGGACCGATCGTACAGCCGTCACGCCAGCGTGCGACGCCTAGAGCTCGCCCGACTCCATCATCCGCTTGAGGTTGGCCAGGCCCGTCGTCCAGCTGTTTCCGTACCAGTTCATGAATGGACCCATGAACAGGCGCATGGCCCCACCAGCCTGCGCCTCGAACGTGAAGTCCAGCCGGGTCCCGCCATCGACGGGCGTGCAGGCGACCGTGCCCGTCCACGAAATACCCTGCTGCGCGCCCTGCATGACGCCGTGGTGGGGCGGGTCGAACTCGGTGACCGTTGCGTCGTTCTCGGCTCGTCGGCCCATGACCGTGACCACGGCATGGCGCACGCTTCCCACACCATGCGGCGGCGGCGTGGTCCAGGTTTCGACGACGTCGCCAGGAAACCATTTCCCGGTGTTGGTCACATCGGTCACGACCGCGAAGACCTCGTCAATCGGCCGCGCGATCGTGGTGCTCCGGACGAGCGTGGCCATCGGTCAGCCCTCGGCTGAGGCGCGAGGCCTCAGTACTTCGTCTTGCTGGTGACGACCGTTTCGGGCGGAAGCAACTGGGTGATGAGGTTGCGGTAGCGCACGCCCGAGGAGTGCCGGGACAGCCAGCGCAGGTAGTCGGGGTCGTGCTTGGCAAGGTCCTTCACGCTCCAGCCGGCATACCGGCCGAAGTCGACGGTCGGGCCGTCCTGGCTGCTGACCGGCGGCGCCGATCCGCTGGCCGCGGCCACGCGCTGCGCCCAGGGCTCGCCCATGGTCGGGCGGAGGGTCTCCGTGCCGGGGCCCATGGGCCGAGTCCGATGCATGCGGTCGTACCGCTTGCGCCGTTCGGTGGTCCGGACCAGGTCGTACGCGCGGTTGATCTCGGCCATCTTGGTGGTGTCCGGGCTGGTCCCGTCGGGATGGTAGTGACGAGCCAGCACGCGGTACGCCGCCTCGAGGACGAAGTCCTCCGCGTGCGGCGCGACCTGCAGGATCTGGTAGGCGTCGATCTCGGGTTCCACGGACCGCCGATCCTAGCCGGAACCCGTGCCGGGCGCCACAAAGATCTCTCCCACAGCGTTGACAAAGAGCGATTCGTAGCCCGCGGCCACGATCTGGTCGCGGGTCCCTTCGGGGAGGCCCCCTGGCTCGAGCACCACGTACGGGAAGTCCTCCGCCAGCAGGGCATCCAGCTCGTCGAGCGGATGGAGGCGGCCCCCGGCCGTATGACTGCTGACCTCGGTTTCCTGGGTCACGTCCGTCTCGAGCATGCCGCCGAACACCCCGATGGGCGTGGCGGACCATTGCTGGAAGTTGAAGGCCACGTGGAGAACGGGCGTGGTGGGCGCCAGGCGTCCGTCCGCAATCTCGTCCCGCAGCCAGTCCACCAGCTCGTCCTGGGTCGGGGTGATGATCGTCCGCGAGTCCGGGTAGCCCAGCCAGAACCCGTATTCCGCCTCGCGCAGGTGGATGGACACCGTCTCGCTCATCCGGTGCTCCCCCAGGTAGGTCAGGTCCACCGGCTCCATCCGGATGGGCAGCGTGGCGGCCAGCAGGAAGATGCCCACCATCCCGACCCGCAGGGCGGTCCCGAACCGCGCGTCCTCCCAGATGGCCCGCAGGGCGTACGCGCCCATGACCGCGGCGAAGACCGGGGTCCAGTAGTGGAGCGTCTTGCTGACCTCGAAGTCCAGGCCCTGGATGCCCACCGAGTCCCACGGAATGGCGGCGGTGGCGATGACCGCCAGCAGGCCCATCACGAACGCCACGACCGGCGCCAGGGCGAACGTCTTGCGTCCGGCCACCACGCCGCCCGCGGCCACGGTCCAGAGCAGGACCGGGTACTTCGTGAAGAAGTCGATGAACGTGTTGATCCACTGCTCCCACGACCGGAGCGACAGCAGGATCGCGGCCGCCGTGGACGCGATGGCCAGGGCCTGGATCACGATCACCAGCACGCGACGCGCCGCCTCCGACCGATCAAAGACCCAGACGGCGCCCAGCGCCGGCGGAACGGCCAGCAGGGCCAGGGCCGACGGAATGTCGATCGCGACCATGGTCATCGCCTGCGGAATGGCGAGGATGGCGCCGCCCACGAGCGCCGGTGCGCCCACCCGGCCGAAGCGCGCGGGGACGAGGGCGACCATGGCCGCCATGACGGCCGCGGTGAGGGTCCCGACCAGCGGGTGCAGGTACAGCGTGGCGCCCAGGGCGACCGCCAGCAGCATCGGTCGTCGGTCCTCCTCGTTGAGGAGCTCCACCAGGCACACCGCCACAAGGGGCAGGACGAGGACCGTCGCCCGCACGTCGGCCAGGCGCGCGAACGACTCGGTCAAGGTGAACGCGAGCAGGACCCACCACCCGGTCCCCACGCCGTGGACACCGGACGCGAGGCGGACCATGCCCACGCCCACCAGGATGGCGCCGGGCAGGATGAAGGCCGCCACCGCCAGCACGGCCGGCAGGCCGGTGATGACCGTGGTGCTGCCCAGCAGTCCGGTGTAGCCCAGGAACATGCGCGACGGGCCGTAGATGGGTGATGGAGCGGTCGTGAGCACGTCGAATGCGCCAAACGCCCGCAGATGCTCGGCCGGCGCGACGTGGTTGGGGAGCACGTCCATGAACGGCACGACCGGCGAGGCGAATTGGAGAATCACCGCGCCCGACCAGGCGAGGGCCACCAGGCCGGCCCCCGCGACCCGCCAATCCGGTCGCCACGACGGCGGCGTGGCGAAGATCGGTCGCGCGAACCAGCCCGCCCCGAGGAGCAGCGCATTCAGACCGATGAGCACCGGCTGGATGAAGAGGTGGGTGCTGCCCAGCACCATGAGCGCCACCAGACCGATGACCACGGCCCCCAGCAGGCCCCCGAGGAGCGCATCGCTCAGCCCCGGATAGGGGGCCTGGCGGAGGAATCGGATGACCACCGCCCCTGCGCTCAGCTGCAGGGCGGACGAGAGCAGCACCAGGATCGCGGCCGGCAGGGTCGTCCCCAGCTGGCTCGCCATGCCAGCCAGCCCGCCCGCCCAACTGGAACCGATATCGGTATCGGCCAGCAGCTGGACGCCAATGAGGATGGCGGCCACCGCCCCGAGGCTCAGCAGCTCCAGGAGCGTGCGGTCATTTCTGGTTGGCATCGCCGCGTACCCTACATTCCGCCCGCCGCACCCGACAGGGCACCGAAGCCGACTCGCCATACGATCGAGGTCTCGAATGAATGAGCAAGTTCCCGGCTCGAGGTGGATTCGTCTTTCGCTGGGAATCCTCGGCGTTCTGATACTGGCTGTGTTGCTGTGGATCTACCTTTCTGACCAGGGCGGAGATCCAGAGGCATATCCCTACAGCACCCTCCTGGCCGATGCGGCGGCCGGGAAAGTCACCGCGATTTCACAGGACGGCACCCAGCTGACCGTGACGCTGACCGGCGAGGCCGAGCCCCGGATCGCGTATGTCGCGACCGAATCGGTCAACGTCTACGCCGAGGTCTGCGCCGCCATGGGCGAGGAGCCAGGCCCGGGTTGCCCCATCCAATACGAATTCGTTCCCGTGAGCGAAACGGGTCAGTGGTTGGGGCTACTGATCTCGGCGCTTCTACCGGTTGTGCTCATCGGGGCTTTCTTCTTCTTCATGATGCGAGCCGCTCGAAAGAAGGAGTAGCCAGACCGCCCTACTCGCGGCTCCGAACGGGACGGAAGCCCCCATCGGCCACCCGGGCCATCACGAACAGGAGGTCCGCCAGGCGGTTCAGGTAGGGCACGACCAGCGAATCCGGGAGCCGCTCGGCGGCGGCCAGGGCGACCGCTCGTCGCTCGGCTCGGCGGACGACGGAGCGGGCCACGTCCAGAGCCGCGCCCTGCGCTGACTCGCCCGGAACGATGAACTCGACCGGCATCGGGTTGGCCTTCGTCAGCCGGTCAATCTCCAGCTCCAGGGTCTCGACCATCTCGCCGGTCACCAGGCTGACGCCCGGCGTCAGCCGGGCGCGACGGATCCGATGGGTCGACAGCTCGGCACCCACCACGAACAGCTCTCGTTGCAGGCGGATGACGAGGCTCGCCAGCCCGTCCCCTTCCGCGAGCGCGGCGCGGGCCACGCCCAGCACGGCCACCGCCTCGTCCACGCACCCGGCAGCCTCGGTCCGTCCACCGGCCTTGGACACCCGCGCGCCACCGAACAGCAGCCCGGTGTCGCCGTGGTCGCCCTTCTTGGTGTAGATCTTCATCGCGCCCCGGATCGTAGTCCGCGCGCAGGCTCGTCCGGGCCGGTTCCGCTCCGGCCCCGCCCATCAGGACAGGGCGAGGACCTCGCGCAGCTTCGCGGCGAAGGCATCCGGATCGCCGGTCTGGCCGTACTCGCCACCGAGGAAGCCGGCGTGGCCGCTCGGGAAGATGACCGGCTTGGTGCCGAGCAGCTCGGCAACGGCCTCCGCTCCCCGGTGCGCCATCTCGCCCTCGGATTCCGCGCCGGCCGCCAGCACGATCCGGGTGGACGCTGCGCGCAGCGCATCGACAGTCGGGCTCGTAGTGCGTGCCGGCGATGATGTATTGCCCCAGCAGAGGGTCGGTGCGGGTGCCGTCGTCCTCGGTGGGCAGGCCGAACATGGCCGGATCCGGACCCGGCTGCGCGGCGAACTCCGGGGTGATCGGTCCCTTATGGCTCACGGCCGCGATGAAGTGCGCCATGCCAGCACCGAACCCGCGGCTCTGGTAGGTGTCATGGATCGCCTCGGTGAGCGCCATCGCTCCCTCGCGATCGGGCAGGACGGAGGCGAGCGGCGGCTCGTGCGCGACCAGCGTGCGAACCTGCTCCGGGTGCCTGGCCACCAGGGCGAGGGCATTCACCGCGCCACCGCTGCTGGCGAAGAGATCGACCGGGCCTGCATCGAGCGCCGTGATGATCCGATGCAGGTCGTCGGCGTGCTGCTCGGGCGTGGACGGACTGGCCGGATCGGCCTTCGCGCTGCGTTCCACGCCCCGCGGGTCGTAGGTCACGATGGTGCGGTCTCCGAAATGCCCGGCAAGAGTGCCGAATCCGCCAGCCCCCATCGGCGAGCCGATGAGCAGCAGGACACGGGTTGGGCGAGGAACCAGTTCGAACGTCGTAGGTCAAGGTGGCGCCGGGCGCGTCCAGGGTGTGGGTCGTCGTTTCGGTCATGGGTGGTCATCGGTGATCTCCTCGTGGTGCCAGTCGTGGTCTACGCCGAGCGGACGGCATCCTCGGCGAGGATGGCGTCAATCTGGCCGACCGCCTGGGTGAGGCCCTCTTCCATGCCCATGGCGAGGACCTGTTCCATCGCCTTCGTGCTGGGGAAGCGGCTTTCGATGGACATCCGGGTGCGGCCGCCGTCGATGGGCTCGATCGTGACCAGGCCCGTGTTCCGCGGGAACTCGTCGTTCGGCGTCCCGTCGTCGTGGGCGAACCCATCGATGAAGACCAGCCGGCGCGGCGGATCAGCCTCGACGACGTCCCAGAAGCCGCGCGGCTGGTCGCCAGTGGGCCCGGTCATGTGGTACTCGACCCGACTGCCGGGCGCCAGGTCGTGGGTCGTGAAGGTGGCCGGGTAGGTCGGAGGACCCCACCAGCGCTCGAGCTGCCGCGGATCGGCCCAGAGCTCCCAGACGCGTGCGGGAGACGCGTCGAACTCGGCGGTGAGGGTCATGGTCAGGGCGACGGGATCCTTGCGGACCGCAGTAACGGTCATGGGATGGTCTCCTCCGTGGTGGTGATGAGATCGGTCATGCGATCGACGCGGCCGCGCCACAGCGCTTCGTACTCATCGAGCAGGCCGCGCGCCAGCCGGAGTCCCTCGATGTTGGTGCGGACGACCTTGCGACGGCCGCTGCGCTCCTTGGTGATCAGGCCAGCCCGCTCGAGGACGGCGACGTGCTTCTGCACCGCGGCGAAGCTCATGGGGTAGTGGCCGGCCAACTCGGCGACACCCTCGCTGCCGCCGAGCGCGCGCAGGACGATGTCTCGCCTGGTGGCGTCCGACAGCGCGGCAAAGACGCGGTCGGCGTCGGGTGGAGTCATCATTCATACAACCATACGGTTGTATGTGAGCCACGTCAAGTCAGAAGCTCGACGGCCTAGAACAGGCCGGGCGGGGGCTCCCATCGGTCAGCCAGGAGGGTCACCTTGACCGGGGGACCCACGACCTCTTCGGTCTTCTGCTTCACGGTCTGGATGAGGTCCCCGGCCCACGGGCAGAACGGCGTGGTCAGGACCATCTTGATCTCGGTTGGGGCGCCATCGGTCCCGATCTCGACGTTCTTGATCAGGTCGAGGTCGACGATGCTCATCCCGATCTCCGGATCGTGGATGTCATAGAGGGCTGTCATCACCTCGTCCACCTTGGCGAGGTTGGCTTCGATCGTCATACCCGACCAGAGTAGCAGGGATTCAGACCGATGCCGATGCGAGCCCTAGAGCAGGCTCGTGTCGAACTTCGGGTGCGGGGCCAGGACTTCGGGGCGGACCCGGGTGTAGCCCTCGTACACGGGCTCGCCGCGATCCACGGCGGCGCGCAGCTCGGCAATGGCATCGGCCGTGTCGGCCTGGGAGGCGTGGCTCTCGAGTGCGGCCAGGCGCTGCTCCACGACCTCCGTGATATCGATCCGATGGGTCGCCCCCTGCTCCTCCCCGGAGAGGTCGAACCGATTGGGACCAGGGCCGTAGCCGGGCGCGATGACGTACACCGCGTGCGGGGCGGTCCCCTGGGGCGCCAGCCGCTCCACCGCCCAACGAGCGGCGCTGCCCACCGAGACGTGGTCCGGGTCGCCGGTCACGCCGTGCGCGCCGAACGTGATCAACGCGTCGGGCCGGCGGTTGCCCAGCCATGCCACGATCTCCTGGATGAGCCGCTCCTGCGACTCGCCGGCCACGGCCCCGTCGGGGTAGCCCTCGAGCAGGGTCACCTCGTTGAGACCGATGGCCTCGGCCGACTGGATCATCTCCGACTCGCGGATGGCGGCCAGGTTGGCGTTGGGCGTGCGCTCCGGGTTACTGGCCTCGCCCCGGGTCACGATCAGCAACCGGGTCGTGGCGCCGGCCTGGTGGGCCAGGGCCAACGCGCCGGCGCAGGTGAACGCCTCGTCGTCGGGGTGGGCCAGGATGGCCGCCAGGCCGCCGGTCTTGTCGTACGTCACGTGGTCTCCTCGTCGGACAGGCGCCGCCAACCCTGGCGCTCCACCGAGGTGCGCATCGTACGCAGGACGGCCACTTTCGCGCGCGACACCTCGGTCACGAAGCGGGCGGTCCCCGCCTCGTCCAGGGGCGAACCGGGCGGGGCGCTGTCCCGCCCGACGTTGAGCCAGGCCAGGTGATATCGGTCCATCCGACCCCAGACCAGCTCGAGCAGCTGGTCCGACTCGATCAGCCACGCGCGGAATGCGTCGAAGTCCGGCGCGGTCGCCAGGCGGTCGCCCTCCGCGATGAGGGCATCGGTTCGGGCCAGGAACTCGACCCGGGTCATCACCGCCTCGCTCGCCAAACGCTCGCCGGGAAGGCGGCCGGGAGCTCCTTTGGGGTCCATGATCTGAGTATGCGTGGCCGTTCGTACTATTGCCGCTAGGCCTCAGCCAGAAGGACACTCCGGTGACCAGACGCACCGCCGAGATATGCCCCGATCCGATCTGACTCCGGCGATCGCGCGGGCGGTGGGCACCGGGCTGGCCCTGGTGCTCCCCGTGGCCGCGTTGGTCGCGCTGCGCCAGTTTCCGCCGCTCTCCCTGAACTACGGCGAGGCAACCGCCTGGATGGCGCCCCTCGCCCTGGGAGCGGTGGCGCTCGTGTCTGCCATTTCGGTGATTCCACTCCTCGGCACGCTGGTCATGACCGGTCGCCTCTCGGCGGGGGCGGCCGGCCTCAGCGCCACCGCATTGACGGCGGGATGCGCGGCCCTTGCCCTGGCGGGTCCCGATGCCGCGTTTGACCTGCCCAACAGCGGGCTGGCCCTGACCCTGGTGGTCGTGGCCGTGGGACTGGCCGTCGCGGCCTGGGCGGGCGACCGGATCCTGCCCGACGAGCGTGGGCGGTGGCTGGGCGTGATCCTGGCCCTGGCCCTGGCGGAATCCGCGCTCGCGGCCGCGCTCCTGGCGCCCGGATCGGCGCTCGACGAGTACGCGTGGGCCATCCTCCTGGGGGCCGCGGTGGTGGCCCTGGGCGCGGCGGCGATCTGGCTCCGCCGCGGGATGTCCGTGGCCGCGCTCGGGGCGGCGGCCCTGACCGTGGCGAGCGTCATGCTCGCAGTGGCCCGCGTGGGCACGATGGATGCCCTGCTGGGCCTCGCGCCGCTCCTGGTAGCCCCACCGCTCCTCGTCCTGGGGCTGGGTCCGACGGCGAAGGCAGCGCCCGCCGCGGCCGCTGCGACGGCTGCGGAACGGGAAGCGGCCGCGGTTGTCGAGGTCAGCCCCGAATCCACGCCCACGGAGGCGAAGGCAGAGCCTGCTCCCCTGCCGGTGGTCACCGGCGATGATCCCGCGGAACGAGCCCGCCTGAACCGGGAGCTGCGAGCGCTCACGACCGAGCTCGCCGACGCCCGCCACACGATCGCGGTCCAGCGCGCCGAGCTCGAGCGCGTCGCGGAGTTCGACGCCCTCACCGGGGTGGCCAGCCGGGTCGCGATCATGGATCGACTGCGCGACGAGGTTTCCTCCGCTCGGCGGTACCCGCATTCGGTTTCGGTCGTGCTCATGGACGTGGACCACATGGGCGACCTGAACGCCCTGTACGGGACGGCAGCCGGCGACGCGGTCCTCCAGGAGCTGGCCCTGCGGATGCGGGTCCGCGTCCGCGAAGCGGACGCCATCGGTCGGGTGGCGGGCGACTCGTTCGTGGCCGTCCTTCCCCATACCGATGAGAAGGGCGCCACCACCTTCGCCGAGGCGATTCGCGATCGGGTGACCCAGCGCCCAGTGAAGACGGATCGGGGCGACGTGGCGGTCACCGTCTCGATCGGTGTCACGACCATGCGCTCCCGCCAGGAACTCACCGCGGACACGCTGGTGGCACGGGCCGACGAAGCGGTGGCCTCCGCGCGAGCGGGTGGCGGCAACGTCATCGCGTTCGACCGGCTCCACGGCTTCGCCCGCCTGGAGGAGCGCCGACCCGAGGAGCCCGGCGCGGAACCCGAGTCCGATGCGGCCGCGGAATCAGACGAGCACGACGATGACGACTAAGGTCGCGGCATGAACCGCTGGCGGGTGCTCGCATTGGCTGCCGGGGGGATCCTGGTCGTGGCCGGGGCCCTGGCCATGGTCCTGCCCATCATCTTCCCGGTGACCTCGTGCGACTTCCAGGGCGAGACGGACGTCTGCTACCTGATCACCTTCCGGATCCCCGTCTTCGGCGGGAGCTCGCTCGGTGCACCGCTGTGGCTGGGGCCGCCGCTCCTGGTCATCGGCCTGATCCTGCTGCTGGCGGGCTCGCGCAATCGATGGTTCGTGGGAGGTCTGGCCGTCGCCATCGGCGTGATGGCCATCCTCCTGGCGCCCCTGGCCGAGACCTGCGCGTGGAGCTCCGACGCGCAGGCCTGCGAGACCATCGGCACCACCGTGTTCAACGTCTTCGGCGTGGCCAGCCTGGTCTTTGGCGCTGCGCTGATCGCCTTCGCATCGTGGAAGCGCCTGAAGGCGCGACAATCACCGAACCTGGCCGACGCCACAACATAGCGGCATGAGACTTATCCACACCACTACAGGTTGTGGATAAGGGACCCAATTCGCATCGGTCCGGTGCTAGACTCGGCCTCCAATTCACCCCCCGTTCGCTGCCAGGGGCACATGCCGCCGACCTCGCCACTCCTGTCTGCCAAGTTGATCTTCCCGACCGCGGAGATCGTCGAGGAGTACTACCTCCCGATCATCTACACCGCCTGCCGGACGTGCTACTCCGAGCAGCTCCCTGACGTCATCTGGGACAAGGCGGTCTCGCGTTCCGTCGCCGACGAGAAGCAGCAGGCGCTCGTCCGCAAGGTCATGGAGTCGGGCCACGGGTCAACCATCGAGCACGTGAACTTCACGTTCGCGATCAGCGGCGTGACCCGGACCCTGTCCCACCAGCTGGTCCGCCATCGGGCGGGGACGGCCTTCGACCAGCAGTCCCAGCGCTACGTGTCGTTCAAGGCCCGCGATAACTACACGATCCCCGACTCCATCGCGAAGGGCGACCTGCCGGACGACCTGGCCGGCCGCTTCCAGCAGGCGATCGACGACAACCTCGACCTGTACGGGCAGCTCCTCCAGGCCGAGGTCCCGGCCGAGGACGCGCGGTTCATCTTCCCCAACGCCATGCAGACCAACCTGATCATGACCGTGAACCTGCGCCAGCTCATTCACATGAGCGGCCTGCGGCTGTGCACGATGGCCCAGTGGGAGATCCGCCAGCTGTTCAAGCAGATCCGCCACGAGATCTTCCGGGTGTCACCCTTCTTCGGGTCGTTCCTGGTCCCCAAGTGCGTGCCGCTGGGCTACTGCGACGAGATGGGCAATCGCGACGAGCACTGCCGCATCCGGCCCCACCGGGACACGGTGATGGCGGTGTGGGAGGCCTACCGCGGCGGCGAGCTGGCCGAGACCGATGGACCGATCGTCCCCGAGACCTCGCCCTTCAGGCCGCGACCGAAACGGACCGATAGGGTTGCGGTCGCGATGGAAGCCCCCGAAGCCGCCGTGGGCCAGGCCGCGCAGGCCGACCGCTACTGACCGACCCCTGGCGGGGCCGAGCGTTTCAGTAGCCCGGGGCGGCGCCGCTGCTATTGCACGCGGCGATGAGCAGCGGCAGGGCCAGGATCGCAAGCACGAAGAGACGGTTCTTGAGCGCGTTCATCGTCCCGATCGTAGTCCCGGCTCGGCGGGGATGGTGATCAGCTGGTTGTCCAGGACGTGGACGTAGATCGTCAGGTCCGGGTGCTCGTCGTGCATCCGCTGTGCCGCCGCCTCGACGTCCTCGAGGGGGACCAGGCCCGCCGTGTCCACGGTCACGTCCAGCTCGTCGTCGGTCACCGCGACCGATAGGAGCTCCGCACCCGGCGGCAGGCCGGTGGCGGCCGCGGAGCGGACCTCGAACTCGACGAGCGGACTCACGCGCGGCGCGGGCCGAGGTGGCCGCCAGCGGAACGAGCACCAGGAGGACCGCAATCCCGATGACCAGGCTCGCGCGCCGCCGATAGGCGGGGGCCACGCCCGCCAGCGCGACCCGCCGGTAGCCCATGACCGCCAGCATCCCGCCGCCGGCGACGAGGATGGCCAGGAAGTTCGTCACGAACAGGAGCAGCGCGCCGAGCGCGGAGTCGGGATCGCCGTTGGCCAGCATGACGCCCACCACGCACAGGGGCGGAACGAGCGAGATGGCGATGGCCACGCCCGGCAGGGCATCGGACACCTTGGCCCGGCTCACCGCGAAGGCGCCCGCCGCCCCGGAGGCGAGGGCCACGATCAGGTCCATGGTCCGCGGCGAGGTGCGGGCCGCGACCTGGCTGTTCGATGACTCGGTCACGACGAGCGGACTGATGAGACCGATGAGGAAGGCCGTACCGATGGCCACGACCACCCCCGCGGCCGACGAGCAGGAGCGAGCGACGGAGATGCCCCACGTCCCCGGTCACGACCGAGAGGGCCGACGCCATGATCGGCGTCATCAGGGGGGCCACGATCATCGCGCCGATGACGACCGCGGTGGAATCGGTCAGCACCCCGCCCGTCGCGATGACCACCGCGAACAGGAGCAGCGCCCAGAAGCGGACGTAGGCGTCGCCCCCGGGCTCGCGGTCGAAGTACAGCTTGTCGGCGAGGGTCTCGAGGTCGTCGGCGGTCACCGCCCCGCCGTGCAGGCGGTCACCGAGCGACATGCGGGGCGGCCTCGGGTGATCCGGGGTCAGCGCGCGACGAAGACCGGGACGGTGGCGTGGCGCACCACGCGTTCGGCGGCGGAGCCCACCAGGTAGTCGCGCGATCCGGCGGGCGTGCCGCCGTACACGATGATGATGTCCGGCTTGAGCTGCTCTTCCATGGCGAGCACGGCGTCGCTCGTGCTCCCCTCGTAGGCCACCCCGGTCGCGTCCACCCCGGCCTTCTAGGAGATCAGCGACGACCTCGGCGGCGACCTCTGCGGCCTGCGACTCCATCTCGTTCCGGGCTCGGTGAGGTAGATCGATCCGCGCTTTCGGAACGCCCGGGGCGACTCGAAGGCGCACACGACGGTCACCTTGGCCCCCAGGCGCAGGGCGATGTCGCGCGCCCACTCATCGGCGACCACGGACTCATCGGAGCCATCGGTCCCGAGCAGGATGTGGTCGATCCCGCGGGCGGCGATCAGATCGGTCGAATCAGGCGGCTGGTTCATGTGAGGCCTCGAGCAGGGTGTTCACGTCGCGCCCGTCAAGCTCGACCACCGCGTCGGGTTGGTCGCGCTTCACGAACCGCTTCAGGAAGGGATACAGGATGAACGGGATGATGGCCGAACCAAAGGCGAGGTACATCGACTCGATCCCCTCGTCCACGGTGTTCTGGTACGTGGCGAAGACGACGATGGCCAGGGGCAGGATGGTCACCACGGCGATCGCCGGCCAGCCACCGGGGATCTTGAACGGGCGGGGCAGGTCGGGGGCCCGAATGCGGAGTGCGATGAGCGCCAGCGAACTCCATGGTCAGGGCCAACGAGTACAGGAACACGTCGACCACGATCAGCGCCTGGAACGGACCGAGGCAGAAGAGCGAGTAGATGGCCGCGCACACGACGATGGACACCCACGGCGTGCCGAACCGCGACTCCTTGGTCAGGCCGCGGGGCAGCCAGCCGTCGGCCGCCATGACGAAGGGGAGCCGCGACACCTGGAGCAAGAGGGCCGAGAACAGGCCCGCGGCCGAGACGAGGGCGCCCACCGCCAGCCAGATGCCGAGCGGCACCCCGCCCACCTGCTCGGCGAGCTGCGGGAAGTAGCCGGCGGTCCAGGCCGACCAGTCGGTGCTGACCGCCAGGCCGCCCAGGACCGGGAGCAGGTAGCACAGCGTGATGAGCGGGATGGAGATGGCCAGCGCGCGCGGGTAGTTACGCCGCGGGTTCTCGATCTCGCCAGCCACCGTGGACAGGCCATCCCAGCCGAGGTAGTTCCACATCGCGACCCACAGCCCGGCGCCGAATGCCGCTGCCAAGCCGGTGTCCGGCGGCGTGAACGGCTCCATGGGATTTACCCCGTTCGTGAACAGCTGCGGGATGGCGAGCACGCAGAACACGGCGAATGGGGCAAGGATGAAGAGCATGAACAGGAGCGACGAGTCGCCGACGCCCTTCGTGCTCCGGATGTTCAGCAGCGCCAGGGGCCAGATGACGGAGAGACAGACCAGCCAGTGGAGGTCGACGTCGAAAGGACCGATGCTGAACAGCACCACCGCGCCGGCGGCGACCTGCGGGATGTAGTTGGCCATGTAGTCCGCGAACAGGACCGGGTAGATGGCCATGTCGACGAACGTGCACAGCCACGACCACGAGCCTTCGAGGTAGCCGGCGAACCTGCCGAGGCCGACCTTGACCCAGTAGTAGTAGCCGCCCTGGACGGGGAGCATGGTCCCCAGCTCGGCGACCATCAGGGCGGCAGGGAGCGACCAGATGATGGGCGTGACGATGATCAGGACGATGGCCATCCCCGGACCGGAGCTCCCGACCACGTCCTCCAGGCCATACGCCCCACCGGAGACGGTGAAGAACATGAGCGCCACCAGGGGCAGCAGCCGCAGCTGGCGGCGGACGACGACGACCGCGACGTCCTTGGGGGTGTACGGCGTTCCGGCCGCGGCGCCTGCGGTCATGGCCGGTTCACCTCCTCGAATGCGTCCTCGAACCGCTGCTGGCCCTCGGGCCCGACGTTCTTCACGAGCCGCAGGCCCAGCAGCGCGTCAGACGGCGGGTTGCTGATGGGGTTGTTCACGAAGGCCGGATCCGACTGCTCGAGCAGCGCGAGGGCCGCCTGGTTGGGGGTCGAGTAGCCGTAGGTGCTCGAGATCTCGGCGCTGACCTCGGCCTGCAGGACGTAGTCGATGAAGGCCAGCGCCGCGTCCCGGTGAGGCGCGCCGACGGGAATGGCCATGTTGTCGAAGAAGATGCCCGCGTCCTCGGGCAGGACGTATTCGATGTCCGGGTTGGCCGCCACCGCTGCTGCGGCGTTGCCGTTGTAGAGCAGGTGGGCGATGGCGGTACCGTCGAGGAGCGCCTGCTCGGGATCCTCGCTGTTGACCGAGCTGATGCCCAGCCCGTTCAGCCAGTCGACGGCCTCGGCGAGGGCCTCGGGAGACGCGTCGTTCTTGTCGTGCCCGGTGGCGATGAGACCCAGACCGATGGTCTCGCGCGGATCGTCGAGGACACCCACCTTCCCGTGCAGCTCGGGTCGCGCGAGGTCCGTGAAGCTCTGGATGGGGAAGGGCAGCGCGCTCGTGTCATAGGCAATCCCGGTCGTCCCCCACTGGAACGGGACGGTGTACTTGTCGTCCACGCCGTGGCCGCCCGTCACGCTGGGCTGGCCACCCGGGTCGAAGTACGGGGTTCGGAACGCGGGCGCGATGTTCGCGAAGTTCTTGATGTCCTGACCGATCGCGATGGGCTCCAGCCCGTCACCGTCGATGAGGATCTCGACCGCGTAGTCGGAGGGAAAGACGAGGTCGTACGTGCCCGGGTTGGCGGCGAGGCCGGCGAGCATCTCCTCGTTCGAGTCATAGGTGCTGACGGTGACCGTGAGGCCCGGGTGGGCGTCCTCGAATCCGGACACGACCTCGGGCGGGAGGTAGGCGGACCAGGTGTAGATCTCGAGGGCCGTGGAGGTGACCGGAGACCCGCTCGGCGAGCATGCGGCCACGACCGAACCGACCAAGACCACGGCAACCGCGCGCAGCAGGCGCCTCACCCTCGACCCTCCGTGTGGAGGCGTCACATTCGCCGCTCGCCGGCGCGATGTCAAGACTGTTTCGGTCAGCCGGTGGGATCCCGCAGACCGGCGCGGAGCCGGTCGACCGCCGCGGCGGCCCGCCGCGCGCGGGTCTCTTCCTTCTTGGCCGTAGCCCACCCATTCGGCGTACTCCCGCCGATGGGTGAATGCCAGGCCGTCGTAGAACGCCCGCGCATCCGGGGCGGCGGCCAGGGCGGCGTCCAGCTCGGGCGGAAGCGTCACGATCCGTGGCTCGTCATCGGCCTCGATGTCCACCGTCAGCTCGTCCTGGTCGGCGATGCCCGCCGCCTCCCGGACCTCGCGGCTGAAGCCGAGCAGGTATCGGCCGCCGTAGCGGAGGCCACGCGTCCGAAAGGTGTGACCGTTGATCGTCACCTTGAGGGCGGGGCGGTGCTCGCCGAACCGCGCCTTCAGGTCGAGCGGGATGACGACGAATCGGCCGCCGTTGGGCTCCGACTCGAGGCGCGCCGTGAATCGGATCGGTTTGTCCATGTCGGTCAGTAGTTGCTGTCGCCCACGGCGAACGCCCGCAGCTCCTCGTCGCATGCCTCGACCCGGTGCTGGGCCTGCGAGACGAGAGTACGGCGTCATCTTGGTCGAGTCCACGATCAGCAGGGTGCGCCCGCGCTCGTTTTCGCCGAGCACGATCCGGTCCTCGCCGTGGAACGAGATGCTCCAGTTGGACTGGAGCTGGACGACCTCCGACAGGACGACCGCCTCGTCGAAGGACCAGTCCACGTACGCCGCGTTGATGGCCGCCACCACGTCGCGCAGCTGGTGGGTCACGTTGCGGGACAGTCGCGACAGACCCACCACGATGCGAAGCGACGCGAACGGGTCTCCCGCCCGGGCCACCTGGGGCGGGGCGAGATTCGGGTCGGGCATGCCCTCGGGGGCATCACCCAGGAGCGGCTGATCCAGCGCGGTCACGGCCCGTCCAGTATGCCCGTCAACCGATCCGGAGGCCCTCCGGCGACTCCGGATCCGGCGCGAGGAGGAAGACGTTGCCGTCGTCGCCCATGGCGCCCAGGACGAGGACCTCGCTCGCGAAGCCGGCAATCCGCCGGACCGGGAAGTTCACGACGGCGACGACCTGGCGACCGATGAGGACCGATGGATCGGGGTAGGTCACGTCAGCTGGGCGGACGACACCCGCTCCCCGAGCTCCGGGCCAAAGTCGATCCGGAGCCGGTAGGACGGCTTGCGCGCCTCGGGAAACGGCTCGGCCGAGACGATGCGGCCGACCCGCATGTCGGTCTTCGCGAAGTCCTCGAACGTGGTCTCGGGCACCGGTTCGCGCTCCATCGGACGCTCTGTATAGCCCATTGGGGCCATCGGCGGATGGTCCCCACGGCGGCCGCGGTGTTGCCGATCCGCAACGCCCCATCGGCGCCCATCGGCCAGTACTCACGGGTTCTGTTCGCCACCGCACCCAGCCGGTAGGTTTGGCCCGTGACGTTCTGGAACTGGCGCCGAGGTGGTGCGGGCAGCGCGACCTCCGGCGCAGCGGCGTTGGCCACGGGCACGGATCTGGCGCCGATCGAGCTGTACACGGCCGACACCCGGGTCGTCGGGTGGATCGCGTCCAACGGTCAGCGGGTCACCGACCTGCTGCTCGCGAGCGACGAGCTCCGCCTGTGGCAGCCCCGAGCCGGCAGCGAGGAGCTGCCCCTGCGCCCGATCCTCGACAAGTCCGGGGAGTGGCGCACGGTCACGACCACCGACGTCGTCCTGGTCATGCCGCCCGAATGGCGCACGAACCGCCAGCTCCGCCTCCACCGACGCATTCAGCGCGTGGCCGCCGACGCGGGGCCCTTCACCGTGACCGGCAACCTGCACCTCGCTCCCGGCGCGGCGTTCCCCGACCCGTACCAGCTCCAGGCCTTCATCCCGCTCACCGAGGCCCACCTGCTTCACCATGGGGAGCCGGCGTTCGAGCACGTCGTGTCGGTCGTGATCGTCAACGCGGCCCACGTCAGCGACATCGTTCCGCTGGTCAGCCTCGCCTGACCGATAGCGCCGCTGCCGCGGCGCCCGCCGCGGCCCGCCGCCCGCCCTCGTTCCATACATCTGTTCGTGATATCGCGCTGCACGTTGTCACGAAGCGATGTGACACACGGGCCATGTGACATGGCAGGCCGCGATAATCGGACGGTCATGGCCGTCCTCCGTTCCACCCTCAACCCCGCGTCGGAGTCATTCGCGACCAACGCGACAGCCATGGCGTCCCTGGTCGCGGACCTGCGCGAGCGGACCGCGCGCGTCAGCGGCAACGGCGCCGCCGGAGACGAACGATCCATCGCGCGCCACCGCGAGCGCGGGAAGCTCCCCGTCCGCGAGCGTGTGGATCGGCTCATTGATCCGGGCAGCGCCTTCCTGGAGCTGTCCGCGCTGGCGGCCACCGACCTGTACGACGGGGATGCGCCCGGGGCGGGGATCCTGACCGGCATCGGTCGGGTGGAGGGTGTCGAGTGCGTGGTCGTGGCCAACGACGCCACGGTCAAGGGCGGCACCTACTTCCCGATGACCGTCAAGAAGCACCTGCGAGCCCAGGAGATCGCGCTCGAGAACCGGCTGCCGTGCCTGTACCTGGTGGACAGCGGCGGCGCGTACCTCCCACTCCAGGACGAGGTGTTCCCCGACAAGGACGACTTCGGTCGCATCTTCTTCAACCAGGCCCAGCTGTCGGCCCGCGGCATCCCCCAGATCGCGGTGGTCATGGGCCAGTCCACGGCGGGCGGGGCCTACGTGCCGGCCATGAGCGACGAGACGGTCATCGTGCGCGGGACCGGGGCGATCTTCATCGGCGGTCCGCCGCTGGTCCAGGCGGCCACCGGGGAAGTGGTGAGCGCCGAGGAGCTGGGCGGGGCCGAGGTCCATACCGTGACCAGCGGGGTGGCCGACCACTACGCGCTCGACGACGAGCACGCCCTGGCCATTGCCCGGTCCATCGTCCGCAACCTGGCCTGGCATCGGCCCACCGCCACCTTGGGAGTTGACGGCGGCGGAGCCGCCATCGGTCAATCCGGACGAGCTGTACGGGGTGATCCCGGCCGATCCGCGCCAGAGCTACGACGTCCACGAGGTCATCGCGCGGCTGGTGGACGGCAGTGAGTTCCACGAGTTCAAGGAGCGGTACGGGCAGACCCTGGTCTGCGGCTTCGCGCGGTTGGAGGGCTACCCGGTCGGGATCCTGGCCAACAACGGGATCCTGTTCAGCGAGTCGTCGTTGAAGGGCGCGCACTTCATCGAGCTGGCCTCCCAGCGGCGGATCCCGCTCGTCTTCCTGCAGAACATCACCGGTTTCATGGTCGGGCGCGAGTACGAGGCCGGCGGGCTGGCCAAGGACGGCGCCAAGCTGGTGACCGCGGTGTCGACGACGGCCGTCCCCAAGTTCACGGTGATCATCGGCGGGTCGTTCGGGGCGGGGAACTACGGGATGGCGGGCCGCGCGTACGGGCCGCGACAGCTGTGGATGTGGCCCAACGCCCGGATCAGCGTCATGGGCGGGGCCCAGGCGGCGCGTGTCCTGTCCACCGTGCGCGGCGACTTCGCGACCGATGCCGACCGTGACGCCTTCGAGGCACCGATCCTGGCCGAGTACGAGCGCCAGGGCTCGCCCTACTTCTCGACGGCGCGGCTGTGGGACGACGGGGTGATCGATCCGCTCGACACGCGCCGCGTCCTGGCCTTGGGGATCAGCGCGGCGCTGAACGCCGAGATTGGCGAGACGCGGTTCGGCGTCTTCCGGATGTAGCGGCGCGCCGGGGCTCGGGCGGTTCGGCTAGGCTGGCCGGCATGAGCGATCCAGCGCCCGACGAGCGGCCGCTCCCCGGCTCCCACGCACCAGGGGTTCCCAGCGGGAGCCTCGAGGAGAGCTCCGCGATGCTGTACGAGGCGGCGCTGGCGGCGCGCGACGCGGAGGGAACCGACGACCTGGCGCCGCTCCATGCGTTCTACCGCGCCCTGGGCACCGGCACGTTGCTGCTCCCCGTTCCGCCCGGCGCCGAAGAGCAGGCCCGCGAGGCGGTCGGCCAGGTGGTGGACGACGAGGCGGAGGTCGAGGTCGGTGTCCTGCTGGGCCGGGGCGTGGACGGCAACCCGGTGAGCATCGTGTTCGGGTCACATGCCGCCATGGCTGCCTGGTCGCCCCTGGGGTCGACGTCACTGGCGGTTCCTGCGCGGATCGCGCTGACCAACCTGGCCGCGGCGGGTCTGCCGGCCATCCTGGATCCCGCCGGACCGATCCCGTACCGATTCGAGCCCGATGAGCTGACCGATCTGGCGGCGGGACGAATGCCCGGGACCGATGAGCCCCTGCTCACCGAGGGCGGCGGCGTCTCGATTCGAGTTCGGCTGCCCGGGCCGGAGGCGGCCGCGCTGGAGGAGGCGGTGGCGGTGACGGTCGCCGGATGGCCAGGGGTGCGCGAGGCGTACCTTGTCGAGGCGGACGTGGGGCAGGGATGGGCCCTGGTGTTGGGCCTGGTCGGTGGCGGAGGCGCGCTGCCGCAGACGCCCGACGGCGTGGAGGCGCGATGGCTGACCGATCCGCTCCTGACCGGGGTGCGGGCCGTGGCCGAGCCCATCCACCGCGGGCACGGATGACCGATCCTCTCCGCGTTGAGCGCGACGGGGCAGTCGCGCACATCACCCTGGATCGGCCCGACGTCAGGAACGCCTTCAATCCCGAGCTCATCGCCGCCCTGACCGATGCGTTCGCGTCGCTGGCAGGTGAGCCGCCAACGGCGCTGCGCGCCGTCGTCCTGGCGGGCGCGGGGCCGACGTTCTGCGCCGGAGCCGACGTGACGTGGATGCGATCCGCCGCATCGCTGGACGAGGCGGCCAACGAGGCCGACGCCACCCGCCTGGCGGTGATGCTCGAGACCATCGACACGTGTCCCGTGCCGGTGGTGGCCCGGGTCCAGGGCGCGGCCCTGGGTGGTGGGATGGGCCTGTGCGCCGTGTCGGACGTGGTCGTGGCCACGGCCGACGCCCAATTCGGCTTCACCGAGACGCGGCTGGGGATCCTGCCCGCGGTCATCGGTCCCTTCGCCCTGGCCAAGATCGGGGAAACGAACGCGCGGGCACTGTTCCCGTCGGGCAGCCGGTTCGGCGCCGATCGGGCGCGCCACATCGGCCTCGTCCACGAAGTCGTCGAGGATGAGACCGCGCTCGACGCGCGGGTCGGGGAGCTCGTGGGCGACCTCCTGGCGGCGGGACCAACGGCCGCGCGCGAGGCAAAGGCACTCATTCGAAAGCTGCGCGGACAGCCTCCCGCCCAGGCCCGCGCCCTGACGGTTGCGGCGATCGCGCGCCAGCGGTCCAGCGCCGAGGGGCAGGAGGGGCTGTCTGCGTTCCTCGAGAAGCGCGACCCGTCCTGGAGGAGCACCGCGGACTAACCGGCTGGTAAGCGGCGTGGCTGCGACAATCGCGACGTGCGCGACGAGCTGACCCCCCGCGAGGTCGCCGAGGAGCTGGGCGTCACTGTCCGCACTGTCCAGCGCTGGATCGCTTCGGGGCGGCTGCCGGGAAACCGGGTGGGCGGCCGGATGCGGGTCGCGCGGTCGTCCCTCGCCACGGTTGGCGCGGAGATCGTTTCCCCCACCCACGCGATCCATGCCGTGCTCATCGCCAACCGCGGCGAAATCGCGGTCCGCGTCGCGCGGACCGCGCATCGGCTGGGGATGCGCGTCATCCGCGTACACCAGTCCGATGAGCCGGCACCCGAGGGAGGCGATCTGGCCCTCTCGATCCCGTCCTACCTCGACGGAGACGCCATCCTCGATGCCGCGCGGCGCTCGGGGGCGGACGCGATCCACCCGGGCTACGGGTTCCTCGCGGAGAACGCCGGCTTCGCATCGGCGGTGGCGGCCAGCGGGCTGATCTGGGTCGGTCCCCCTCCGGCGGCCATCGAAGCGATGGGCGACAAGGCGGCGGCCCGCCGGCTGGCGGCCGCCCACGGTGTCCCGGTCGTCCCCGGGTACGACGACCCGGCCCAGGACGACGCCAGCCTGGCGGCCGCGGCCATGGCCATCGGTCTGCCGCTCCTCATCAAGCCCGCCGCCGGGGGCGGCGGGAAGGGGATGCGCCAGGTTCGATCCGCCGAGGCGCTGCCGGACGAGCTGGCTGCCTCGCGACGAGAGGCCATGGCCTCATTCGGGGACGATCGGCTCATCCTCGAGCGGCTCATCGAGCACCCGCGCCACGTCGAGGTCCAGGTCCTGTTCGATGCGCACGGCCATGGCGTGCACCTGGGCGAGCGTGACTGCAGCACCCAACGGCGCCAACAGAAGGTGCTCGAGGAGGCACCGGCCCCTTCGGTAGGTCCGACCCTGCGGGCTCAACTGGGCGAGGCCGCGCTCCGAGTGGCGGGCGCGGCCGGCTACGTGGGCGCCGGCACGGTCGAGTTCCTGGTGACCGATGACGGCAGCTTCTTCTTCCTCGAGATGAATACCCGCCTCCAGGTGGAGCATCCGGTGACCGAGGCGGTGACGGGGCGCGACCTCGTCGCCGACCAGC
Source organism: uncultured Chloroflexia bacterium (assembly GCA_963810925.1). Taxonomy (GTDB): domain Bacteria; phylum Chloroflexota; class Limnocylindria; order QHBO01; family QHBO01; genus DASTEQ01. The sequence goes on from CAWEPF010000006.1 coordinate 384,383, forward strand.
TGCGGATCGCCGCCGGGGAGCCGCTGGGCATCGACCAGGCCGCGGTTCGCTGGCGCGGGCATGCGATCGAGGCGCGCCTGTATGCGGAGGATCCGGAAAACGGTTTCCTCCCCGCCACCGGGAGGGTCGTCGACCTGCGTTTGCCCGACGGGGAGGGAGTCCGCGTGGACACCGGCATCGAGGCAGGCGACCTCATCTCCGACCGATACGACCCGCTGCTGGCCAAGATCATCGCCTCCGGGCCGAGCCGGGCGGCGGCCCTCGGACGGCTCCGCGCGGCGCTGGACGACACACGCGTCCTGGGCGTCCGCACCAACCTGCACTTCCTCCGCTGGCTGCTGGCCCAGCCCTCGTTCGCTGAGGGCGACATGCGGACCGATACGCTCGCCCACATGTCCCTTCCGGGACCGATCAGCCCGCCCGACGACGCGTGGGACACCGCCGCGGTAGCGCTCCTGGAAGGCGAGGGCGAGGACACTCCATGGTCGGATGGATGGCGGCTCAACGCTCCGCCCACGATCCGGGTCGCGCACGGCGAGGAGGATCGGTCTGTCCAGCCACGCCGGTCCGATCGGCCCGTCGCGCGACGGGGAGACAGCGCCTTCGTGGACGTGGATGGGCAGTCGCTGGAGTTCCACCTCGCAATGCCGCCCAGCGTGGAGGACGCTGTGCGCCATGCCAGCCAGGCGGATGGCCATGCGGTCCTCACCGCGCCCATGCCCGGGCGGGTGGTGGCGATCCGGCACGGACCCGGTGAAGCCGTGGCGGCGCACGAGACGGTGGTCGTGATCGAGGCGATGAAGATGGAGCACGCCGTGTCGGCGCCGATGGCCGGAACCGTCACGGCCGTCCACGTGCGAGCCGGAGACCAGGTCCAGCGCGGCGGCCTCCTGGCCGAGGTCACTCAGACCTAGGAGCGGGGCCCGACCTCGAGCGTCCCAGTGATCTGGCTCTGCGATGCCGTGAGCACCGCAATGCGCAGCGACCAGGTGCTACCGGCCACCGAACAGGTGGCATCGATCGTCGTGTCACCAACCTGGGTAACCGGACCCTCGCAGACCTGGGCCGTGCCCGTGTCGAGGACGATCTGGCCCCCAATCCCCTCCTCGTCGCCGGTCAGCTGGATTCGAAACGCCGCCTTGCCGTCCTCGGTTGTGCCGGTCAGCTGGATCGCGTCCTCGGAGCGGGCGATCTGGCCGTCAAAGTTGAGCGGCTCCGACTCGGTGACCCCCAGGCCGGTGGTCGCGGTCGCGGCCGTCGTCACCCCATCGGGAATGGTCCCGCCCGCCCGGGCGCTCCAGCCAGGCTGGAGCGGCTGCGACACGGTGAAGGAAACGACGGCGACCAGAACCGACGCGGCGACCACCGCGATGATCGGACGACGCCGAGCCGGCGGCGCGGGCAGGAGACGCAGCCCGAGCAGCACCGCGACCAGCAGTGCGCTGCCTCCGTACAGGGCCAGGGCCCACGGTGCCCGGGTATCGCTGCCCGTGGCGATCCCGTGCAGGAGGGTCATCAGGAAGGCGGCGAAGGCCAGACCGTGGAATCGTCGCCACCATGCGTAGCCGATCCGGCCGCGTACCCGCTCGGAGAAGTACACCGCCGCAACGAGGTATCCGCCGAGAATGCCCAGCCCCACCCACAGCGGCCGATAGGTCGTCGTGAAGGGGATGAGGACGTCGGAGACGCTCATCTTGATGAATGGGTCGAGGACGATCGCAATGCCGTGCAGCACCAGGAAGAGGAGCGCGAGCAGGGTCACGAACCGATGGACCTCGTTCGTCACGAACCTATTCCAGGTCGTGGTGCGCCAGCCCAGGCTAAGGGCAATGCCGAGGGCAACCGACGCGGTCAGGAACAGGTAGGCCACCAGGCCGGCGGCCCGCGCGAGGTCCCACGTCACTGCGCCAGTCATGCGGCCTCCCACAGGCCAACGGTGGCCGTGGCCCCGTCTCGCTCCACGATGAGGGCGGGAATGCCGATCGCGTCGAGGAATGCCGAGCCCGCTTCTCGCCCCTCGATCAGGGCGACCTTGGCCGCAACCTCGGCGTGCGCGCAGGTGCCTGCCGCTGCCGTGACGGACCATAGATCTGACCGCGCTGAATCGCCGGTCCTCGGATCAATGAGATGGTGATAGACCCGGCCGCCACGACGCCATGACCGCCGAGCGACGCCCGAGGTGGCCAAGCCTCCGCTCCTGATGGCGACGTGCTGCGGCGCGAATCGGCCGTCGACGACCACCCACCATGCGTCCTGCCCAGGCGGAACGCCCAGGACGGCCAGGTCGCCGCCCGCTTCAACGATTGCGGTCGCCACGCCGCGAGCGGTCAGCAGCGCGATTCCCGCGTCCACGGCCATGCCTTTCGCGATGCCGCCGAGATCAATTCCGGCGCCGAGCGGCATCTCGACGGTCCGCGTTTCGCGGTCCAGCACGACCTGGCGCCAGGCACCGGCCGACGGATGTGGGCGAACGGGAGCACCATCCGGATTGACCGCTGCGAACGTCCGGTCATAGCCAAGCTCGCGGATCGTGGGCTCCAGCGCTGGGTCGAAGAGCCCGTCGGTCGCGTGTGCGGCGCGCAGCGCTTCCTCGAGGACGGAGAACAGCAGGTCCGAGACTGCCACGCGGCGGCCGGCTCGCGCGTTCAGCCGGGAGAGCTCGCTGTCGGGAAGGAAGCGTGACAGCGTCTGGTGCCATTCCGTGAACATGGCCTCGACCTCGATCGCTCCGGCGGCGTCGGCGGCCGGCAGGACAACCGTGCACTCGCAGCCCATGGTGGGAAAGGTGCGGCGCACGAAGCCGATGGGGGTCTCCAGGATCCCGGGGGGTGCCGGCTGGGCAAGCGTCATGGCGGGATCGGCCTCTACGAGGCGCCGGAACGGACGACGGGCGTGCTGTTACCGAGGAGCGGCGTGGACTGGCTGCCGGATGAGCCGAAGTACTCGGATCCGGGGATCGTGGCCTGCTGGGTTGTCGTCGCATTCGTCGCGCCCACGACGTTCTGTGATACCAGCCCCCAGGTCAGGCCAAACGCAGCCGCCGCCGCGACGACGGCCCACCGCTTCAGCCGGCGGGCCAGGAGGTGCGGGTGCTCGACCGTCTCCGGTTTTCGAGAACGGATCGATGCGGTGTTCGGCCGATGCTGCGGGGTCTGCGAGTTGCCCATTTGCCACGGAGCATGGACGGCGGATCTTAAGAACGTTTGAAGAGACGAACCGGTCGGGGCCCGAATCGACGCACCTAGAATGGCCCGGTGACCCAGGTCGACGTGCGCATCTACGAGGTCGGACCGCGGGACGGGCTCCAGAACGAGTCCCAGCCCATCTCGACCGAGGACAAGCTCGCGTTCCTGGACCTCCTGGCCGACGCCGGACTGCGGGAGATCGAGGCAACGTCGTTCGTGGCCCCGTCCGCCATCCCGCAGCTCGCCGACGCCGATGACCTCATGGCGCGCCTCGACCGCCGGCCCGGCGTCCGCTACCCGGTCCTCGTCCCGAACGCGCGCGGCCTGGAGCGGGCGATTGCCGCCAACGTGGATGCGGTGTGTGTCTTCACCGCGGCCTCGGAAACCTTCACCCGGCACAACATCGGGATGTCCATCGACGAGTCCCTGGCCGCATTCGAGCCCGTGATCGCCCATGGGCGTGCCAACGGCTGGTGGATGCGCGGCTACCTGTCAACGGCCTTCGGCTGCCCATACGAGGGACCGATCTCTACGCATGCGGTGGTCAGCGTCGCCGAACGGCTGCTCGCGCTGGGCGTGGACGAGCTGAGCATTGGCGACACGATCGGCGTCGCGGGTCCGGCCGACGTGCGGCGGGTGATCGGCGCCCTGGCGGGCGCCGGCATCGGTCCGGATCGACTCGCGATGCACTTCCATGACACGCGGGGCACCGCGGTCGCAAACGTGGCGACCGCCATCGGTCTGGGTATTCGGTGCTTCGACGCGAGCACCGGGGGGACCGGCGGATGCCCGTATGCCCCCGGCGCGGCGGGCAACCTGGCCACGGAGGACCTTGTCTACCTGCTCGACCGCGAGGGCCTGCGCCACGGGGTCGACCTGGACGGAGTGCTGCGCGCCGCCGCATTCATCAGCACGGTGATGGGCCGGCCGCTCGCCTCGAAGGTGGGCCAGGCCGGGGGCTGGCCAGCGTAGGATGCGACCGATGACCGAGCCGAGCGACGGACGCCGCCCGGTGATCCTGGACGTCGACACCGGGATCGACGACATGGTCGCCATCTTGATCGCCGCCACCGCCCCCGAGCTCAATCTCCGCGGCGTCACCTGCGTGGCGGGGAACGTCGAGCTCCAGCACGTCGCCCGCAACACGGGAACGCTCCTCCAGATGGTGGGGCGGGGCGACGTCCCGGTGTCGATTGGTGCCGCCCGTCCGCTCAGTCGTCGGCTGCGGACCGCGCCCGAGACCCACGGCCCCACCGGCACGGGATACGCCGAGCTCCGGGGGGAGCAGCGCGTCCTCGAGACGACCGACTTCACCGCCGTTCCGGCCGCCCGCTACCTCGAGGCGCACCTCACCCGCCACCCCGGCGAGATGACAGTCATCGCAACCGGGCCGCTCACGAACCTTGCCTCGGCCGCTGGCTCCGGCGTGGACCTTGCCGGCGGAGCCCGCGAGGTGATCTGGATGGGCGGCGCGCTGAACGTGCGGGGCAATACGACCGAATCCGGGGAGTGGAACGCCTGCGTGGATCCCGAAGCGGCCGAGGCCTGCCTGTCCAGTGGCGCCCTGGACCGCGTGTTCCCGCTGGATGCCACCCAGCAGGTCGTGTTCACCCTCGACGACATGGACCGCCTGCCGGACACCTTGCTGGCCGGCGTCGTCCGCGACGCCGTCCGCTTCTACGTGGGCTACCACCGTGAAGCCGATGGCATCGACGGGTGCTACCTGCACGACCCGGTCACCCTGGTCGGCGCGGTCCTGCGCCCCGAGCTGGTCACCGCCAGCAGCGATCAGCGGCTGGCGTGTGACACGTCGGCCAATCCGGCGCTGGCCGGGACGGTCCGCGCGTCGAATGACGATCCGCGCCCGATGGTGAACGTCGCGACGTCGATTGACGCGGCGGCGATGCGTGACGAGATCCTGGACCGCTTGGCGCGGGCGGTAGCCTGACCAGATCGCGAACGGAGGAGATGGACCGATGACGACCGGCGAGCAGGCATCGCGCGGAGACGAGGGCTCAGGCTGGCTGCGCGTGGCCGCGGGGGTGGTGGCCTTCGTGATCGCGACCGCGGTGGGCATCGTCGCCTTTGGACAGTTCTCGAGCGGGGAAGTCGATCCCAACACCGGGGCCATTCCCACCGCTGCGAACTCGTTTGCCCTGATCCTGGCCATCGCCATGCTGGTCGGGTCAGCGGTCACCTTTGCGCTGGAAAAGATCCAGACCGGCCGCCTGGATTCGCTGTCCCACCAGTTCACGCTTCGCGTCGTGGCGCTCATGCCCATCGCCATCGCGATCAACATCGTGCTGGGCCAGACCGTGGCCGCGGCCCTGAAGATCCCGATCTATCTCGACTCCATCGGCACCATCCTGGTTGGCGTGCTGGCCGGGCCGATCGCCGGTGCCGCGACCGGGGCGCTGGGCAACCTCCTGTGGGCGTACGTCATCCCGCCGCCGTTCCAGTACCCACCCGCGGCCGCCTTCGCGGTGGTGGCTGCGGTCATCGGGATCTCGGCCGGGTTGGCCGGTCGGTATGGGGTCATGCGCCCGCGACCTGGTCGCCCGACCGGGCAGCTGATCGTGGCCGGCGTGCTGGTGGCGCTCATCATCATCGGTCTGGCGTGGCTGGCCTCGGTCGGCTACCAGCTGATTTTTGGGGTCGACATCAGCCCGCTCCCCTCCAGCGGCGATCAGATCTTCCTGATCCTGGGCTACGTGGCCATCCTTTTGGTGGTGGCCGCGGTGCTGGGCGTGTTCGCGCTGCTGTTCGGGCGGCGGGACATCACCGCCGCCTACGCGGTCGTCGTCGGCGTGGCGACGGGCATCGTGTGTGCGCTCATCAGCGCGCCCATTGCGGCGGGCGTGTTCGGCGGCGTCACCGGGGCCGGGACCGACTTCCTGGTCGCCGCGCTCCGCCAGGGCGGTGCCGACCTGTACGCCGCGACCACCGGCCAGGGCCTGATCAGCGACCCCATCGACAAGGCGACCACCTTCGTGATCGTGTACCTGATCGTGGTCGCCATGGCCGTCCGCCTCAAGGCGCGGTTCCCGCAGGGCGAGCAGTTGATCGAGGAGCAGGAGGTGGCCGAGGTCGCCGCCGAGCCGTCGGCCGCTCCCCCGGCGCCCATGGAGAGCCCGGGCTGACCGTCACCGCCGAGCCGGCAGCGCCGGCGTACCTCGTCCCGCCCACCCCCACCGCCTGGCATCGGCTCAACCCGCTCACCCGCCTGGTGGCGGCGACCGTCACCGCCATCGACGCGACGCTGTTGGGAGGGGTCATCGGTCCGCTGTCCCTGGTCGTACTGGCGGTGCTCCTGCCGGCCGCCATCGCCGGCGTGCTGCCCCGGCTCCTGCGGGTGGGCCTGCTCCTCGCCCTGCCCCTGGCCATCAGCGTCCTGGTCGTCAACCTGTTCTTCTTCCCGAACGGCACGACCGTCCTGTTCCAGATCGGGCCGATCACGGCCACCGCCGAGGGGCTGGCCTTCGCGATCGAGACGCTGGCCCGGCTGCTGGCCATCACCGGAGCGCTGGCCCTGTTCTACCTGACGACCCCCATCGGGTCGCTCGTGGTGGACCTCGAGCGGCGCGGGGTCAGTGCGCGCCTGGCGTTCGTGGTGAGCGCCTCGGTCCGAACCGTCCCGGCCATCGTGGAGCGGGCCGGCGAGATTGCCGCCGCCCAGCGCGCGCGGGGGCTGGACACCGAAGGATCGATCTGGCGCCGGATCCGCGGCCTGCTGCCGCTGGTCGCCCCGGTCCTGCTGGGGTCGATTGGCGAGGTGGAGGAACGCGCCATGGCGCTCGAGGCGCGCGGTTTCTCCCGGCCGGGGCGGCGCTCGCTCCTGTGGATGCCCCGCGACACGACGGGTGAGCGGGTGGCTCGCTGGCTGATGACCGCCACCATTCCTCTGCTGATCGTGGCCGGCTTCGCCGGGTGGCTGCCGTGAGCGAGCCATCCGTGGGACGGCTCGAGCTGGAGGCGGTGACCTACCGCTACGCCGGAGCCGCGATCCCCTCGATCGTGGACCTGTCGCTGTCCCTCGGCCCGGGCGACGTGGTGGGCCTGACCGGCGCCACCGAATCGGGCAAGACCACCGTCTGCCTCGTCGCGGCGGGACTCGCCCCGCGCTCGATCGGCGGGCACCTCGACGGAGCCGCCACGGTCAATGGCCGAAGCCTGGCGGGCCTGGCCGCCGGTGAGCTCGCCAGCCTGATCGGTATCGCGTTCGCGACAACCCAGCTGAGCGGGATGTGCTCGACGGTGTACGAAGAGGTCGCCTTTGGACCGATGAACCTGGGCCTGCCCCGCGCCGACGTCATGGCCCGCACCGAGGTGGCGCTCGAAGAGGTCGGCCTCGCGGACCTCGGCGCCCGCGACCCGGAGCACCTCTCGGGAGGCCAGCGGCAGCTGGTGGCCATCGCCGGCCTGCTCGCTCTCCGCCCGACGTACCTGGTGCTCGACGAACCCACCGGCCACCTCGACCCGGCGGGTACCCGGATGGTGGGCGAGGCCATCGAGCGGCTGGCGGCCGGCGGGGCATCCATCCTCATCGCAGAGCAGAACACCGACCTGCTGGCCGGTATCTGCACCCGTGTCGTGGCCTTGGACCACGGGCGGGTCCGGCTCGACGGCCCAGCCGATGCCGTCCTGACCGATCCGACCCTCGAATCATTGGGGGTCGACCTGACGACCGCCGCCCGGCTGCGCGGGCTGGCTGTGGCCGCCGGGGTGGATCCGACTCGCCTGGAGGGAGCGGCATGATCCGGCTGGCGGTCGAGCATCTCGTCCACGACTACCCCAACAGGGTGCGCGCCCTCGACGACGTGTCGCTGACCATCGAGCCGGGCGAATCGGTCGCGCTCATCGGTCAGAACGGGTCCGGCAAGACGACCCTGGCGCGCCACCTCAACGGCCTGCTGCGGCCCACCTCCGGCCGGGTCCTCGTGGACGGGGACGATGCAGCGGGGCGGCGCGTGGCCGAGCTGGCGCGGCTGGTGGGCCTCGTCTTCCAGGATCCCGACCGTCAGATCTTCTCGGGCACGGTACGCAAAGAAGTGGAGTTCGGCGCCCGAAACGTCGGGTTGCGCGGAGAGGCGCTGGCGCGCGCGGTCGCGGCGGCGCTGGAGCAGGTGGGGCTCGCCGAGGAAGCGGCGACCAATCCGTATGACCTCGGCACGGCGCGGCGCAAGCTCCTGGCCCTCGCATCGGTCCTGTCCATGGAGACGCCCGTGCTGGTCCTCGACGAACCTACCACCGGCCAGGATCGGACCGGGGTCGAGCGCGTCCTTCACATCGTCGGGGCGGCGAAGGCAGCCGGGCGGACGGTCATCACCATCAGCCACGACATGCGGTTCGTGGCCCGGGCCTGCGATCGGGTCGTGGTCCTGCGCGAAGGCCGCGTGATCCTCGATGAGGCGCCGGCCGTGGCCTTCGATTTCGCCAATTGGGACGCGCTCCGAACCACCGGCCTCGAGCCGCCGTTCGCCGCCGTGGCGGCGCATCGGTTGGGCATGGGCGCGATCGCGACCGAGGAGGGGCTGATCGGCGCCCTCGCGGGGGGCTGAACCCGACGACGACCTAGTGGCGGGGTGGTGGGAGTGGCCGCCCGGTGGAGTCGACCCGCTGATCCTGGGGCAGCTCGTCGCGATGCACCCGACCGTGGGTCGGGCCGGGGATCGGCTCGGCCATGACCGAGCTGGGCACCTCGTCGAGACGCTGCTGAATGCCGCGCAGTCCGAGCTCGCGGAGGGCCGCGGCGAACCGCTCGGAGGCCGCGCGACTGCGCAGCAGGTCGAACAGGAGGCCCGGATGGGCTCGGTTCAGGAGCTCCAGGGCGCGCGCCGTGTCGGTGGCATTCACCTGGTTCCGCCCGAGCTGCGCCTCCAGCGTGTCGATCGCCCGGTTGACCTCGCGGCGGGTGCCGCTGCTGAACGACACCCGGTTGGCCACAATGCGCACCTGGCGAAGTGCGGCTCGGGCCGCGTCATCGCGGCTGACGGGCTGGGAGGTCATGGTGAGCGGCATCTTACGGGCTGAGGGCGACTGGCAGGCGGTGATCGCCTCGGCGTTGGCCACGGTCACGCGCCCCATCCCGGTTGATCCGCGCCTGGCGCCGCGACGGGCGGCGCCCGACCCGGCGCTGGCGGACGAGGACGCGCGCCGCTTCGATCGGTCCCGGTTCCCGGACGCCCGCCAGGCAGCGACCCTGCTCCTCCTGTACCCCGACCCGAGCGGCGAGCTCCTCATCCCGCTGACCGTGCGCCATCGCGGGCTCCCCGACCATCCCGGGGAGGTGAGCCTGCCCGGTGGGGCGGTGGATCCCGAGGACGCAACCCTGGAGGCCACCGCGTTGCGCGAGGCGAACGAGGAGGTTGGCCTGGACCACCGCAGCGTGCGGGTCGTCGGGCGGCTGGACCCGGTCTGGATCCCGGTCTCGAACTTCGAGCTGACCCCGATCGTGGCGGTCGCGGACGCGCCGCCCGTGCTCACCGCCCGGGTGGAGGAAGTGGCCGCGATCATCGAGTTCCCGCTCCGCCATGCTCCTGACCGATGACGGGTTGACCGAGGAGGACATCGTCCTGCCCGAGGTCGTGCTCAGGACGGGGGTGTACCGATGGAACGGCCACCGAGTGTGGGGCGCCACCGCGCGGACCTTGTCGATGCTGGGGTCCGCGCTGACGTCAACCTGGGCGGGTCAGTGACGAGCGTGCACCGGCGTCCTGGCAGTCCGTAGAAGGGCGATGAGCTCGGCATGGCGCGCTGCTGGCGCGGCGACGATGTTCAACCGCGCCTCGTCCTGCTTCGGGTCCCACCACGGTCCCCCGGCCAGGTTGGTGACCAGCGCCCCGCCGCGCTCGGCAATCAGGCCCGCCGCTGCCACGTCCCAGCGTGACAGCCCGCCGTTCTGGACGAACGCGTCGAAGCGCCCCGCCCCGACCGATGCGAGGGACAACGCCGCGCTCCCCATCCGCCGATGGATCCGGATCTCGGGGGCAATCCGCCGCTCCCGCGCCAGACCGCCATGCCCGAGGATGGCGAGGCTCACCACGCAATCGCCCAGCGATTCCTTGGTCGATGCCTTGGCCAGCACCCCGTTCAGTCGGGCGGCGCTCTGGGACGTCGCGGTGTACAGGTCGCCGCGCAGCGGGTCGAATACGACCCCCAGGACCGGCACCTGCTCGTCGATGAGCGCGATCGACACGCAGAAGTAGGGAATGCCGTTCGCGTAGTTGACCGTGCCGTCGAGCGGGTCGATCGCCCACCAGCGCCGCGCGCCATCGGTCCCGCCCACCCGGTCCGCCCCGGCCTCCTCGGCCAGGATTCCGTCCGCCGGGAAGCGGCGCTTGATGCGCTTGTCGATGAGGGCCTCGGAGCGGTAGTCGACATCGGTCACGACGTCGCGTCGGCTCTTGTGCCGAACCCGGCCGACCCGGCCGTACGACTCGAGGATCAGCGTCCCGGCCGCGCGGGCCATGCGGACCGCAAACTCCAGCTCCTCGGCGTACCGATTCACCCGGCCATGCTAGACGGTGCCCTGACCGGCTAGGCTACGTTCGTGCCGCAGATCCACCTCCATGCCGAGCCTGGCGACTACGCGCCCTTCGTGCTCGTCCCTGGGGATCCCCAGCGGGCGACGCTCATCGCCAGCCGGTTCGACGGCGGCCTCGAGGGCGCGCGCCTGGTCAACGACCATCGGCTCCTGCTCGGGTACACGGGGACGGTCAAAGGGCGGCCGGTCAGCGTCCAGACCTCGGGCATGGGCGGACCGTCCATCGGGGTCGTGGCCGAGGAGCTGCTCCGGCTCGGCGTGCGCCAGCTCGTCCGGGTGGGGACCACCGGGGCGCTGACCAGCGCCATCGGCCTGGGGGATCTCATCATCGCCACATCGGCCGCGCCGATCGACGGCACGGTGGGAACCCTCATGGGCGGACGGCCGACGGCCCCGGCCGCGGACTTTGCGCTGACCCACGCGCTGGTCCACGCCGCCGAGCGGCTCGGGGTCCCGCATCACGTAGGCCCCATCGCGAGCATCGACGTGTTCTCGCACTACCACCCCGACCCGCATTTTCTTGATCTCTGGCGCTCCGCCGGCGTGCTCTCGGTGGAGATGGAGGCCAGCGTCCTGTTCCACCTGGCCGCGTCACGCGGCGTGCAGGCCGCCTGCCTGGGCGTGGCCGTGGACATTGACAGCGGCAAGGAGAACCAGGAGCACACTTACCTGAGCCCTCAGGAGCTGGAGGCCGCCGTCGAGCGGATGATCGACGTGGCGCTCGCGGCCGAGGTCGCCTAGCTAGCGGCGCACCCGGTCGCGGATGGGGCCGTACACGGCCAGGATCAGGATCGCGCCCACCGAGGCGCCGATGAACCCGCCAGGCCGCAGGTCGAGCCCTTCACCCAGCAGCAGGCTGAACAGGGTTCCGCCCACCACCGAGCCGGAAAGCCCGACGACGAACAGCTCGAGAGGGGTGAACCCGCGGCGCGCGCCAACCACGCGGTTCGCGATCCAGCCGGCAACCAGGCCGATGATGATGAAGGCGAGGATGATCATGGGACGGAGCCTCCAGTGAGTGGCGGATTATCGGGGGTGGAGGAGAAGCGGGGGCGGACAGTAGCCGGCCGGTTCTGGACAGCGCGGACCCTGGACGCCGGGCTCGCGATCCTCGCGCAGCGTGATCTGCCCGTCCTCGAGGTCGATCAGGAACTGAATCGGGGAGTAGATCGGCACCGATAATCCCAAGCGAACGGGACCAAGGTTAACGATCTCGCCGGTGATCGTGAAGTCGTCGGTCAGCATGCCATTGAAGGTCTGCACCTCGAAGGTGGTGGCCGAGGCGCCAGTATCGGCATAGTCATCGACGATGCCAGTCCCCCAGGCGCAGTCTCCCTGGGTGCGGATCCACCAGGTGTACGGCCGGCCCACCGACGAGTCCTGCACCCAGACACCATCCAGGACGACAGCAGCGCCACTCGGGGAGACAAGCCCAATCGGATGGCACCCCGGCGGCAGACCGGCCTGACCCGCCGACGGTGTTTCCGTCGGGATCGCGGCCGACCGAGAGGTCACCGGCGAGCCCGAGCAGCCACCCATCGCGATTGTCACGAGGACGGCGAAGAAGATCGTTGAACGGGCTGGGCTGCCAGGGCGCATGGAGCGGGAGGATAGCCCGAAGCGGCAGCGCGACGTACCATCGTCGTCGCGCAGGAGGCAGTACACCGTCATGACCACGACCCAGTCCGCGCCGGCCACCGAAACGCAGGATTTCCTGCCGCTCAAGGGCATCGACCACGTCGAGTTCTGGGTGGGAAACGCCAAGCAGGCGGCGCACTACTTCCGGACGCTGTGGGGGTTCACCCCGGTGGCCTACGCGGGACTCGAAACGGGAATCCGCGACAGGGCCAGCTACGTCATGGTCCAGAACGACATCCGGTTCGTCTTCACCGCGCCCATCACCCCGGACGGCGAGCTGGCCGAGCACGTGGCGCGTCACGGCGACGGGGTTCACGACATCGCGTTCGCGGTTGACGACGTGGAATCTGCCTGGCGCGAGACGACCGCACGCGGCGCCCGCTCCGCCCAGGAGCCCGGGGAGCTGCCCGGCGAGAAGGGGGTCCTGCGGACCGCGGCCATCCACACCTACGGCGAGGTCATCCACACCTTCGTGGACCGGAGCGACTACGCCGGCACGTATGCCCCCGGCTATCGGCGCATCAAGGACGCCGGGCCGTCGGGCACGGGGCAGACGCTCCTCGAGGTCGACCACTGCGTCGGGAACGTGGAGCTGGGCGACATGAATCGGTTCGTGGACTTCTACCGGGAGGTCATGGGCTTCAGCCAGCTCATCCACTACGACGACAAGGTGATCCACACCGAGTACAGCGCCCTGATGAGCAAGGTCATGCAGAACGGGAACGGGCGGATCAAGTTCCCCATCAACGAGCCCGCGGCCGGCAAGAAGAAGAGCCAGATCCAGGAGTTCCTCGACTACTACCTCGAGGCGGGCACCCAGCACATCGCGCTGCGGACGACCGACATCGTGGGCACCGTGCGGGTGCTCCGCGAACGCGGGGTCGAGTTCCTGGGCCTGCCGCACGAGTACTACGCGGCGCTGCCCGAGCGGGTGGGCGACGTCGGCATACCGATGGACACGCTCGAGGAGCTGGGCATCGAGGCCGATCGCGACGAGGAGGGCTACCTGCTCCAGATCTTCACAAAGCCGGTCCAGGATCGGCCCACGTTCTTCTTCGAGATCATCGAGCGCCACGGCTCCCGGGGGTTCGGGGTCGGGAACTTCAAGGCCCTGTTCGAGGCGATCGAGCGCGAGCAGGAGAAGCGCGGGAACCTCTAGCTACGGAACTACGGCGAGGAGCTCCCGCTCTCCGGGAATCCCTTTCAACTCGTGCCGGCCCCGCGTTTCGAACGTGATGCCTGATCCGGCCACGAGGGCGGGCGGACCGGGTCACGACGGGGACGCCGCGGGCACGTCAGCGATCGGGTACAGGACGGTCGGATACGGGCAGAAGAACTCGGGGCTCGTGCAACGCGGCCCCTCGATGCCCTGCACCCGGTCCTCGCGAAGGCGTAGCGAGCCGGTGTCCGGGTCGGGCTCGATCACCAGACGGATGGGGGCCACCGGGGCCTGCTCCCCGTAGTAGAAGGGGTCGACCCATCGGAATAGGGTCACCAGGTATCCGCTGACCGAGAAGTCGGCGTCGATGTGACCGAAGAACTGGGCCAGGAGGCTCTTGTTCTCGGTCGGCGAGGCGCGGAACTGGTCGTCGCTGATCGAGATCCAGACGCAATCGCCGCTCTGGAGGATGAATGTCCGCTCGCCGGTGCTCGGCGGGATGGTGAACCAGGTTCCGCCGCCCCATTCGCCGTTGAGGTCGACGATCTCGCCGGTCGGAAGCCGAAGCTCGGTGGGAGCGCATTCGGCAGTTGCGACCACGGGGGAGGGCGACGCGCTGCCGGACGACTGGGCGGGCGTCTCCGTGGGCTGGCACGCCGCGAGCGCCATACCGGCGATACCGATGAGGACGAGCCGCGGCGCCCGGGCGTGTGGCGATGCGGATCCGCGCATCGAAGCAGTATGCGGTGGGGGGTAGCATCGGTAGGTGCTCGTCACGCTGGACCAGATTCGCGCCGCCGCAGAGCGGATCCGAGGGACGGCCGTGCGCACGCCGCTGCTTGGCGTGGGACGAGGGTGTGTGGCTCAAGCCCGAGAGCCTCCAGCCGGTCGGGGCCTTCAAGATGCGCGGCGCCTTCAACCGCCTGTCCACGCTGACCGATGCCGAACGCGCCGCGGGCGTCATCACCTACTCGAGCGGCAACCATGCCCAGGCCGTGGCCCGTTGTGCCCGCCTGCTCGGGATCCACGCCGTGATCGTCATGCCCGAGGACGCGCCGCAGCTCAAGGTCGACCGGGTCCGGGCCGACGGCGCTGAGCTGATGCTCGCCGCGCCCGGCAATGACGCGCGGCGCGAGCTGGCCGAGCGCCTCGCCGTTGAGCGTGGCCTGACCCTCGTCCCGCCCTACGACGACCCGGAGATCATCGCCGGCCAGGGAACCTGCGGCCTGGAGATCGTCGAGGACCTGCCATCCGTGACCGAGGTCCTCGTCCCGGTCAGCGGGGGCGGCCTGATCAGCGGCGTGGCGGCGGCCGTCAAGGCACTGGCCCCAGAGGCCCGGATCATCGGGGTCGAGCCGGAAGATGCCGCGGACGCCCGTGAGTCGTTCCTCGCCGGCGAGATCCGGGCCTGGACCACCGAGCAGACCCATCGGTCCATAGCCGACGGGCTCCGCGTGAATCGGCTGGGAAATCTTCCGTGGGTGCACATCCAGGCGCTCGTGTCCGACATCGTGACCGTGTCCGACGACGAGATGCGCGAGGCGATGCGGCAGCTCGCCGAACGCGCGCGCCTGGTGGTCGAACCGTCGGGCGCGGCAGGGATGGCCGCCCACTTGAGCGGCGCGGCAGGACCGACCGGCGGTCAGCGGGTCATCGTCCTGAGCGGCGGGAACGTGGATCCGGAGCAATATCGGTCCATCCTCGAAGGCGGCCGCGTGTCGGCCCCGTCCTGATGGCGACCACGGGCGATCAGCTGCGCCCGGTCACCGCCCTGTTCGCGGACATCGCCGGCTCGACCGGGCTGGGCGAGCGGTTGGCCCCCGACGAGGTGAAGGCGCTCCTCGGCGAGTGCATGACCCGCATGGGGCGAGCCGTCGAGGAGTTCGGCGGCACGATCCAGGCCTACCAGGGCGATGGCATCTGTGCCTACTTCGGGGTGCCGGTCGCGCACGAGGACGATCCGGAACGGGCGGCGCGGGCCGGGTTGCGGATCGTCGAACTGATGGCGGCATACAGCCGGGAGGTCGAGGCTGCGTGGGGGATTCCCGAGCTGGGCGTGCGGGTCGGCATCAACAGCGGCCGTGCAGGGGTCGGGGTGGTGGGGACCGATGACCCGCGGGTGGTGGCCCTGGGCGACGCGACCAACGTCGCAGCCCGCCTGGAGTCGCAGGCCGTCATCGGCACGATCGTGGTTGGCGAGGAGACCGCCCGCCGCCTCCATGGGCGGTTCGTGACCGAGCCGCTGGGCGAGGTCACCGTCAAGGGTCGCGCCGAACCGGTGGCCATCTGGCGCCTGTTGGGCCTGGGGCCAGAGCAGGAGCCGTCCCGCCAGCGGCCGATGGTCGGGCGCGAGGCCGAAATCGGTCGACTCGACGCCATGCTCGACCGCCTGGCCAGCGGCCAGGGCCAGGTGGCGCTGGTGGTGGGCGACGCGGGCATCGGTAAGACGCGCCTCGTGGCCGAGCTCCGCGAGCACGCCGGGGAGCGGGTGACGTGGCTTGAAGGTCACAGTCGCTCCTTCGGAGCTCGGGCCCCGTTCGGGCCCTTCGTCGAAATCCTGCGCGCCTGGCTCGGGAGCGACGGCGGCACGGACCTCGTGGTGCGCACCCGGCTGCGGGCCCGGATGGGGGGCGACGGCGCGCGATTTCTCCCGGAGCTCGCCCGACTGCTCGGCATTCGGCTGGACCCCGAAGGCGACACCGACCTGGCCGATCTGGCGCCGGCCGACATCGCCTCCCGCCTGCGGGCGGCCTGGGTCGAATGGCTGCGCGTGGTCGCCGCCGAACGGCCTGCCTGCGTCGTCATCGAGGACGTGAACTGGGCCGATGACTCGTCGGCCGACCTGGCGGCCGACCTGATGGTCCTGGCCGACCGGGTGCCGATCAGTCTCATCCTCACCCTTCGCCCGGACCCGGGCAGCCGGGGATGGGCGCTCCGGACGCTCGCCCTGAGCGAGTTCAGCCATCGGCTGACCATGGTCGACCTCGAGCCCCTCAGCCCGGCGGCGACCGAGGAGCTGGCCGCGATGCTCCTGCCCGGCGAAAGCGTGGACCCGGTCACCCGCCGCACGTTGGGCGAGGTGAGCGAAGGGAATCCGCTGTTCCTCGAGGAGCTGGTCGCGCGGCTCCAGGAGACCGGCGCCCTGAGCGCGAACCACCAGGCCTGGACCTTGACCGTGCCGCGCAGCGTCCTGCCGCCCGCGCTCGAGGGCCTGCTGGTGGCCCGGATCGACTACCTGACCCCGGAGGTCCGGTCGGTGGCCCAGGCGGCCGCCGTCCTGGGTCGATCGTTCAGCCGTCCCGTCGTGGAGCGGATGATCGGTCCCGAAACCGTCGAGGCATCGCTCGACGCCCTGGTGCGCGGTGGCGTGGTGGTCGAGCGGGGCCGCTTCCCGGAGCCGGCCTACGCGTTCCGCCATGGGCTGATCCAGGAGGCCGTCCTCAGCACGCTGACCGACAGCCGGCGAGCGGAGCTGCACCTGTCGGCCGCTCGCGCCCTCGAGGCCGGGGGCGAATCAGAGATCGAGGCGCATCTCGAGGAGCTGTCGCACCACTACGCCCGTGCCGATGACCAGGTCAGGGCGCTGGAGTACCTCGAGCGCGGCGCGCAGCGGGCGGCGGACCTGGGTGCGACCGATGACGCCGGGCGCCTGTGGCTGCGTGCACTGCGGACCGCAAACCGCCTGGGCGACGAGGTCGCTGTGGAGCGAATCATGAGCGCGATGAGCACTGTGGGCGTCAACGGCGCGGCCGCGGGAACGGAATCCGAGGGCGCCGCGGACTAGCTGGCGGCGACGACCACCCAGACCAGGTCACCGGAGATGGCAATCGCCACTGGCGAGCCACCCACCTGGATGGACGTGACCTGGCTCGTCTCCGGATCGATGCGCGACACGGTGCCATCCCCCGAATTCGCGACCCACACCGCGCCGGCGCCTGCCACCACGGACACGGGACGGGAGCCCACGCTGATCCGCCCCGCGATCTCGCGCGACGTGGTGGAAAACTGGACGACCTGGTCCCCGCCATTGTTCACGATCCACAGGGTTTGGCCGTCGGGGTCGGCGGCCAGGGCGGTCGGCGTGAAGCCCAGGGGGAGTGCCGGGTCCGGGCTGGTGAGGCCGATCGTCAGGCGGCTCAGGCTTTGATCGAGCCCGTTCGCAACCCAGACCACGTCGTTCATGACGGCGACCGCCACCGGACCGCCACCGGTGGTGATCGGATCCACGCCGGATACCTTTCCGCCGGTGCTCGCGTCGAGCTCCATCATTCGATCCGCCTGGTCGTCGAGGACCCACAGGAAGCCGCCGCCCGCGGCCAGCGCGCCCGGGCGGAAGTCCAGCCGGACACTCGAGCGGGGCTCGGGCCCAAGCTGCGCCGCGTCCAGCTTGGAGAGCGTCTCGCCCTTCGTGTTCGTGACCCACACCAGCCCCTGCGGATTGCCGTCGTCACCCAACTGCACGAGGGACGTCACCCCGGTCGGGCCAGCCCCGACCCCGATCCCCAGCGTCTCCCTGGTGGCCGTGTCGATCCAGGTCACCGAGTCGGCGTCGAACCGGACGATCCAGATGGCGGTCTCGTCGGCCACCGCTCCACTGGGAACGCTGTCCAGGGCGGTGACGAACGTGGCCCGGTTCGTGGTCGGATCGATGGTCGCGACCCCGTTGCCGGTGACCACCGGCCCGCCACCGCCACCGGCGATGACCTGGTACAGCCCGAACCCGCCTATGACCAGGACGACCAGCGCCGCCAGCCCAACCAGCACGCCACGGCGCGGCGGCCGCGTCGATCGTCCAGTCGAGACGGGACGGGTCACCGGAGAGGTGCCCGTCGTGGTCGCTGCGCCGGTGACGCGGATCAGCTCCTCCGCAAAGTCGCCGCACGAGTCGAACCGCTCCTCGACTTTCTTCGACCCAGCGCGGGCCAATGCCGCATCGAGGCCGGTGCGCAGTGTCGGGTCGTCCACGGCCTCGCCCACGCTCGGGAATGGGTCGCGCAGGTGGGCGTACAGGGTGGCGATATCGGTTTCGCGTTCGAACGGCCGATGCCCGGTCAGGCACTCGTACACGAGGCATGCCAGGGAGTACTGGTCGGCTCGGGCGTCCACCGCCTTGCCCTCGATCTGCTCGGGGGCGACGTACGCGATGGTTCCCAGGAACGCGGACGAGCCGGTGACCCCCGACTCGGAGAGGACCCGCTTGGTCAGGCCAAAGTCGCCCAGGTAGGCATGCTCGCCCCGTCCGGCGCCGCGCACGGGGAGGAGCACGTTGCTGGGCTTGACGTCGCGGTGGACGAGCCCCGCCTCGTGAGCCGCGTCCAGGGCACTCGCGACCTGGGCCACGATCCGCGCGGTCCGCGCCGGCTCGAGCTTGCCCTCGCTGGCGATGAGGGTGGACAGGTCCACCCCGTCCACGAAGCGCATGGCGATGTACAGAACGCCGTCGGCCTCGCCCGCGTCGTACAGCGGGATGACGTTGGGGTGGTCGAGCGAGCCGGCCGTCCGCGACTCGCGCAGGAAGCGCTCACGGAACTTCGGCTCGCGCGCGATCTGGGGAGCGACGACCTTGAGGGCCGCCTTGCGGCCGAGACGAACGTGCTCAGCGCGGTAGACGACCCCCATGCCGCCGCGGCCGATCACCTCCTCGAGGAGGTAGCCCGCGACTTCGCGACCGACGTAGCTCTCTTCTTCCACCGGACGCCCTTTCTAGCATCAGGGGCTGGCGCTGAACAGGTGGTGGTTCCCGGTGCCGCTAGCTCCCGACCAGGCCGCCGAGGAACGCGACCGCGTTGGCACCGATGGCATCGACCGCGTAGCCGCCCTCCTGGAGGACGATGACGGGCATATCTAACTCGCGAATGGCGGCACCGATCCGGGCGTAGTCATCGGTCGTGATGGCCAGGTCCGCGATCGGGTCGCGCTCGAAGGTGTCGAAGCCGAGCGAGACGACGAGCGGCGCGTCGGGGTCGTGGCCCCGGATGGCGGTCAGGCCCACCTCGAGCGCGGCGAGGTACGCATCGCCATCGGTCCCGGCCGGCAAGGGGATGTTCAGGTTGCAACCCTCCCCCGCCCCAAACCCGGTCTCCGAGGCGTACCCCGAGTAGTACGGGTAGGCGCGCGCCGGGTCGCCGTGGAGCGACACGTACAGGATGTCGTGGCGTTCCCAGAAGAGCTGCTGGGTGCCGTTGCCGTGGTGGTAGTCGATGTCGAGGATCGCGATCCGCGAGGCGCCGACCCCGGACAGGGACTGGGCCACGATGGCCGCGTTGTTGAAGAAGCAGTACCCACCGAACAGCGCGCGGCCGGCGTGGTGCCCCGGGGGTCGGCACAGGCCATAGGCCACGCGGGCGCCGCCCAGCGCACGATCAAATGCGGTCAGCGCGATGTCGACCGAGACCCGGGCCGCCTGGTAGGTGCCGGCCACGATGGGCGTCGCGGTGTCGAAGGTGTACGCGAAGACCCGATGGCCGGGACCGGGCACCCCGGTCGCATGCCCGGAGGCGTAGTTCGTGGTCAGGAACGTGCCCGGGATGAGCGGCTGCGTGCCATCGGTCAGGCCGGCGGCCACGGCCTCGTCCCAGGCCGTCGCGAGGACCTCGAGCAGGATGGGGTCATGGACGGCCAGGATCGGTTCGGTTCCGTGCTCGGTGGGCTCCTCGAACCGATAGCCGCCGGCCTCGGTCAGCGCCCGCTCGATCTCGATCACCCGGGCCGGCGTTTCGTAGCCGGGAATGGCCTCTCCACGCTCGACCTCGATCAGGCCGTCGTGGGCCAGGTGGGCATCGGAACGAATGACGGGGACCGGCATGGGCGCCTCGGAGTGTACGGGTAGACTGCCGACACCGATGGGCAGCCTCGCCAGTTACCGGCGCGTCTTCGCCAACCCCGCGCTCGCCCGACTGTTCATCGGGGAGTTCGTGTCCTCCATCGGTGATTGGCTGTACCTGGTCGCCCTCTTCGTGGTGGTCTACAAGTCGGGCGCCTCGCCGCTCGTCCTCGGCATCGTGGGAGCGGCACGGATCGTTCCGTACATCCTCCTGTCGGTGCCGGCCGGCCTCGCCGCCGATCGGTACGACCGCCGCCTGATCCTCATCACGACCGATCTCGCCCGTGGTGTGATCATGTTCGCCCTCACCGCCCTGGCCCTGGTCGAGGGCTCGATCCTGGCCATCGTCATCCTCAGCCTGCTGGCGGCGTGCTTCTCGGCCTTCTTCAGTCCCGCCATCGGATCGCTCATCCCGAACCTCGTCCGCGACGAGCAGGAGCTCGGTCCGGCGAACGCGGCCTGGTCCAGCCTCGACAACCTCGCGTTCATCATCGGTCCGGCGGTGGCGGCCATCCTGATCGGCCTGGGGAACATCCCGATCGCGTTCTTCCTGAACGGGGTGACGTTCCTGATCGTGGCGGCCGTCCTGTGGCGCCTTCCCTCCGTGGAGCGCCGGCCCGCGCCCCCGGTGACCGACGAGTCCGGCCAGGCGACGCCATCCGACGAAGCGGCACCGTCATTCCGCGCCGCGGTGCGGCCCGCCATCCGGTCGCTCTCCGGCCTGGGGATCATCAACCTCGTCGATGGATTCGTGTCCGGCGGCCTGGCCGTGCTGACCGTCGTCATCGCATTCGAGGTCCTGGGTACCGGCGACGCGGGGACCGGCTGGCTGAACGCGGCCATCGGCCTGGGCGGGCTCCTGGGGGCGCTCCTGGCCGGGCCGATCACGATGGGCCGCCGGCTCGAGGTTCCGCTTGCCGTCGGCGGGGTGACCCTGGGCGTGGGGATCATCCTGGTCGGCCAGTCCTCGGTGCTCCTGGCCGCCCTCGCGGCGATGGCGGTGGCCACGGCCGGGATGCTCCTGCTGGAGGTCGTCGCGACCACGATCTTCCAGCGCGAGGTACCCGACTCCATCCGCGGCCGTGGGATCGGCGCGATGGACACCCTGACCGTGTCGGCCTATGCCCTCGGCGCCTTCCTCGCCCCCGTCCTTGCCGACGCCCTCGACCCGGTCGTGGTCCTGCTCGGGTTCGGGGTGATGATGGTGGGAGCGACCATCGTGGGCACGATCCTGGTCGGGCAATCATCCGCGGCAAAGACCGATCCGGCGGCGGACCGGTTCATCGGTCTGCCCATGTTCGCCGGCCTCGCGCCGGCGTCCCTCGAGCAGGCCGCGCGCCACCTCGAGCGGAGGCGCGTTCCCGCAGGCGAGGTCGTCGTCCGCCAGGCCGATCCGGCCGATCGCTTCTTCTTCATCGTGGACGGCGCATTCGATGTCACCCAGGTCAAGGATCCTGGCGGCGCCCCGCGCTTCCTCCGTTCACTCGGTCCGAACGACGCGTTCGGGGAGATCGGCCTGCTGGGACGGACGCCCCGGACCGCCACCGTGGCCGCCTCCGCCGACGGGACCCTGCTCTCGCTCGACGGCGAGCGGTTCCTCGCGCTGGTGGGCTCGGGCCCGGGCCTCAGCTCGCGTCTGCTGGACGTCCATCGCGGCGCTCTGACAGGATCTGACCGATGACGTTCTCGACCGATCCTTCCGGTAGCGGCGATGCCGCCCTGCTGGGGCGCTGTCCGCTCTTCGCGGGCGTGACCGAAGCCGACCTCGCCGACCTCGCGCGCCACCTGCGCCGGCACCGGTATCGGCGGGGAGAGGTCATCTTCCACCAGGGCGATCCGGGGGACGCGCTCCACGTCGTGGCCTCGGGCGCGGTGAAGATCAGCCTGCCGTCCCCGGAGGGCGAGGAGGCGATCATCGCCACCGTCCGGACGGGCGACTTCTTCGGGGAGCTGTCGGTCCTGGACACAGCGCCCCGGTCCGCCACGGCCACCGCCGTGGAGGCGACCGAGACGCTGAGCCTCCACCGCGACCCGTTCCTCGAGGAGGTGGGGCGCAACGCCGCGCTGCGCGACGCGCTGCTCGACTCCCTGGCCGGCGAGCTCCGACGCCTCACGGGCCACGTGGAGGAGCTGCATTTCCTCGATCTGGCGGGACGCCTGGCCAGCCGTCTCGTCCGTCTCGCGCGGGAGTCGGATCCGCCGCCCGAGCGGAACGCGGATGGCCTGGTCGAGGCCACGCTCGATTGGCCCTTCACACAGTCGGAGCTGGCTGCCATGATCGGGGGGACGCGGCAGAGCGTGAACCGACTCCTGTCCGAGCTGGTGGATCGGGATCTGGTCCACATCGACCGCGAGACCCTGGTCATTCCCGACCTGGATCGGCTGGAACAGGACGCGGCCCGCTGATCGGGTGTCGCGTAGATGACACCCCCAGTGTCACCGGGCTGATGCGGGCGGGAAGAGGCGGTACCCTACCGTCAGGCCCGAGATTCCGGGCCGTCGGGTCCGGAACAGAGATCGGGAGGCAACAGCCACAAATGGACGGAAAGATCAGAGTTCGGGGTCGCGTCTCAGACGACGACGACACCTCTGGCCATGCCCATGCACGGGTGAAGGCCAAGTCTTCGGCGCAGGTGAAGGCCAAGAGCCGACAGCGCGCTGACGACGACACGTCAGGCCACGCCCACGCACGGGTGAAGGCCAAGTCTTCGGCGCAGGTGAAGGCCAAGAGCCGACAGCGCGCTGACGACGACGTCGAAGGCCACAAGCGCTCTCGGGCCAAGGTCAAGGCGACCAGCCCAGCCAGGAAGCGTGAGACCGGCGACGACACGGAAGGCCACAAGCACACCAAGTCACGGACTCGGGCGGCCAGCCCGGCCAAGAAGCGTGAGACCGGCGACGACGTCGCAGGCCACAAGCGATCCCGCGCCAAGGCCAAGGCGACCAGCCCGGCCAAGAAGCGTGAGTCCGGCGACGACGTCGAAGGCCACAAGCGATCCCGCGCCAAGAAGCGGTAATCACTGCTTCCCGAGCAGGTAAGGCGGCGAGGCTCAC
Source organism: uncultured Chloroflexia bacterium (assembly GCA_963810925.1). GTDB lineage: Bacteria > Chloroflexota > Limnocylindria > QHBO01 > QHBO01 > DASTEQ01. The sequence continues at coordinate 407,785 of CAWEPF010000006.1, forward strand.
CTCGCCGCCTTACGCTATGCCCCGATGACCGATCGTCCCCGAGCTGCTGATCGCCAGGCCCTGGACGAGGCCCTGGCCATCGTTCGAGCGGGCGCCCATCGGACCGCGGTCGCGGTCCGGCTCGACCCGAACGGCGAGCAGCGACTGCTCCAATCCATCGTCGACGCGACCGTGCGCCTGTTCGACGCCGAGGCAGCCTCGATCGCCCTGTTCGAGACCGATCCGGATCGCCTCGAGTTCCGTGTAGCGGCGGGGCCACAGGGTGCGGGTGCCATCGGCAAGAGCGTGAAGCCCAGCCAGGGCATCGCCGGGTTCGTGTTCTCGACCGGCCAGGCACTGGCCCTGTCGGACGTGGGCTCCGACCCGCGCTTCGACCGCAAGGCTGCCGAACGGACCGGCTACGTCCCCCGCTCCATCGCTGCGGTGCCGCTGGCCGATGAGCAGGGCACCCATGGCGTCCTCCAGGTCCTGGACAAGAAGGGGTCGGCCACCTTCACCCTGCACGACATGGAGCTGCTCGGCGTGTTCGCCGTCCAGGCGGCGACGGCCATCGCGGTGACGCGGGCACAGCGCGAGCTGCCTCGGCTCCTGCGGTCGGCCTTTGCGCGCGCCGGCGACGACACATTGAGCGAGGCCCAGCTGGATGCCCTGGTGAGCGCCGCCGCCGCGGACCTCGACCAGGACGACGAGTCGCCGTACTGGGAGCTGGCCGACCAGGTCGCCGCCCTTCGCGGCCTGGGTGAACGCGACCTCCAGCTGGTGAGTGAGATTCTCCGCGCGGTCGGCGCCCATGCGGCCGCGTCGCGCGGCCGCCGCCGCTGACGAGACATCGGTTCCGTGGCTGACGACGAGGAGCTCGAAGACCTTCCGGCCTGGGCAGAGCCATTCGCCGCCGCCGACCGGCTGGCCCGACGGGCGGGCCTGCGCCGGATCGACCGAGCCTGGGCGTGGGGCGGGTCGCGCGGAAAGGGCGTCACCGTGGCGGTGGTGGACAGCGGGGTCGAGGGCGACCACCCGTGGGTCGAGGGCCGCCTCGTGGAAAGCGTCGCGGTCCGGCTCGACAAGCGCGGCGATCCCGAGGTCGTCCCCGATAAGCCCAGGGACCTGTACGGGCACGGGACAGCGTGTGCCGGGATCATCGTGGGCCTTGCGCCAGAGGTCGAGATCATCTCGGTGCGCGTCCTGAACGAGGACCTGCGGGGCAAGGGCGCCGCCTTCGTGGAGGGACTCTCGTGGGCCATCGAGCGGGGGGTCCAGGTCGCGAATCTCAGTCTCAGCTCGAAGAGCGAAGCCCTGTACTCGACCTTCCACGAGCTGGCCGACGAGGCCTACTTCCGCAACGTGGCGCTGGTGAGCGCCGCCAACAACGTCAACGTGGCCTCGTATCCGTCGCTGTTCAGCAGCGTGATCTCGGTCGCGGCCCACGCTGAGCCCGATCCGTGGCGCCTGTACTACAACCCCAACCCGCCGGTCGAGTTCGGGGCGTGGGGGGTGGACGTGCCCATCGCCTGGAAGGACGGCACCGAGACGGTGGCCACCGGAAACTCGTTTGCGGCGCCCCACGTCGCGGGGATGGCGGCCCGGATCCTGTCCAAGCACCCGGGCCTGACCCCGTTCGAACTGAAAGCCGTCCTGGCCGCGGTGGCCAACAACCCCCGTCCGGCCGCGCGCCGTTCACGGAAGGAGCCCACGGAGGCCCGAACCTCCGTCTAGCGACGACCGTCTAGCGGGCGAGCCTCCAGGCGCTGGTCCAGTCCCAGCCGTGGTTGGCGTTGATCCAGATGTTCAGCATGGCCAGGCCTTCGAGCATGGACGCGTTGGCGAGCGGGCCGCCGTCGATCGGCTCGAAGCCAACGTCCGCGACCAGGGTCATGGCGGCCGCCTTGGCGGACTCGTCGTCACCGGCCACGAACCCGTCGAGCGGTCGACCGTCCTGGACCGGGTTCGCCATACGGCCCGCAAAGGCCGTGTTGAAGGCCTTCACCACGTGGGCATCGGGCAGCCAGGCGGCGAATGCCTCGGCCGCGCTGCCGGCATGCGGCGCGAGCTCGGCCACGGAGCTGACGCTGGTGTTGGTCACGTCGATGACCAGCTTGCCCGCGACGGACCCACCGATCTCGCCGGCCACCGTCTGCCCGGCCGCGAACGGCATGGCGAGGATCACGACGTCGGCCCGGCGGGCTGCCTCGGCGTTGGATGCCGCGGCCTGCGCCCCCAGCTCCTCGGCGGCGGCGGCCGCCCGTTCCGGGTGGGCGGCGGTGAACGTCACCTCGTGGCCCGACGCCGTCAGCGCCCGACCCAGGGTCCGCCCCACGTTCCCGGACCCGATCATCGCAACTCGCATCTGCACCCCTGCTACGAAAAGTAAAGTAAGTACCGGATTGTGCCCGATGGGCGGCCGGGCGGCAACATCGCCGGCTCTAGAATGGGCGCCCGTGTTCTACGTTCGGCGCGGCCAGGTGCCACCCAAGCGCCACACCCAGTTTCGCCAGCCCGACGGCTCCCTGTATGCCGAGGAGCTGTTCGGCGTCGAGGGATTCAGCGGTCGCGCCTCGCTGCTGTACCACGGGACGCCACCCACCCAGACCCATCGGATCGAAAAGGTCCGCGACGTCGCGCTCGAGTCGTGGTCGGACGCGCCCCATCGCCACTACCTGGTCAACACGAAGGACGTGGAGCCCGAGGGAGACGCGGTGACCGGTCGCGTCCCGCTCTTCTTCAACGGCGACGTCGTGTTCGGCGTGGTCCGCCCGGCGAGCGCCATGACCCGCTTCTATCGGAACGGCGAAGCGGACGAGATGCTCTTCGTGCACGAGGGCCACGGAACGCTGGAGACGATCTTCGGACCGATCGAATACGGCCCCGGCGACTACCTCGTGATCCCCATCGGCACCACCTATCGGGTCATGCCCGCCGAGGGCGAAGCGCAGCGGATGCTATGGCTGGAGTGCCCGTCCAACCTGGAGCCGCCACGCCGTTATCGCAACGAGTACGGCCAGCTGCTCGAGCACTCGCCGTACGCGGAGCGCGACATCCGCCCGCCGGCCGAGATGGACCCCCGCGCGGAGATCGGCGACTTCATCGTCGAGGTCAAGACCCGCGGGCGGGTGACGGCCTACCACTACGCCCACCACCCCTTCGACCTGGTCGGCTGGGACGGCTACCTGTACCCGTACGCCTTCAACATCGGTGACTTCGAACCGATCACCGGGCGCATTCACCAGCCGCCCCCGGTGCACCAGACCTTCCAGGCCCGCAACTTCGTCGTCTGTTCGTTCGTGCCGCGCAAGTTCGACTACCACCCCCTCGCCATCCCGGCCCCGTACAACCACTCGAACATCAACTCGGACGAGGTCATCTACTACGTGGCCGGCAACTTCATGAGCCGCCGGGGGGTCGAGATCAGCTCGTTCACCGTGCACCCGGCAGGCATCGCCCACGGGCCGCATCCGGGAACCGCCGAGGCGTCCATCGGGCGCGAGGCGACCGAGGAGCTGGCGGTCATGATCGACACCTTCCATCCCCTCCATCTCACCCGCCAGGCCGGGGAGCTGGAGGACCCGGCCTATCCGTTCAGCTGGCTCCCGCCGGCGGATGCCGCTGCGGAGGCGCAGGAGCTCGCGAACCGGGGCCCCGAAGCGTTCCCCGATTGATCGCGCGAGGGCGAAGCCTGCCGTGATCCTCTACTTCCTCCGTCACGGGAAAGCCGGGCATGGTGACCCCATGGACCCGAACGATGACGAGCGCGAGCTCTCCGAATCGGGTCGCGCAGCGCTCCAGGCCGCCGCCCCGCTGTGGCTACGCCTGAACCTGCGGCCTGACGTGGTCTTCAGCTCGCCGCTGCCGCGCGCCCTCCAGACCGCTGAGCTGTTCGTGGCCGGGATCGGGCTCGAGAGGCCGATCGTGGTGGACGACCACCTGCGACCCGGGGCGGATTGGGGCGACTTCGCGCGGGCGCTGGCGAGCGAGCGGGATGCGCGGCGGGTGATGTTCGCCGGCCACGAGCCGGACCTGTCGAGCGCAGTGGAGCTCTTGACCGGCGCCCGCGCCATCCGAATGCGAAAGGGCGGGCTCGCCTGCGTCGAGTTCCCGGGCATCCCCGAGCCGGGCGCGGGGGAACTGGCCTGGCTGCTCGACCCCGACCTGTACGACACCTGACGGTCCTCCCAACCACCCCAACGATAGGAGCGCTCACATGCTGTCCGACCGCCGCGTCCACACCACCATTCCCTGCGCCGACCTTGACCGTGCCAAGGCCTGGTACGCCGAGAAGCTCGGCCTGCATCCCGGCCGCGTCCTTCCGAACGGGGTCTTCTTCGACGCGGGAGAAGGGACCCGCTTCGTCCTGTATCCAACGCCGAACGCGGGCCAGTCGCCGAACACGCTCATGGGCTTTACGTACGCCGGACGTCGACGCCGAGGTCGCCGCCCTCAAGGCGCGCGGCGTCGTGTTCGAGGAGTACGACTACCCCACCTTGAAGACCGTGAACTCGATCGCGGACCGGAATGGCGTCCGCTCCGCGTGGTTCAAGGACAGCGAGGGCAACATCCTGGCGGTCGTGCAGTTTCCGCCGGAGTGAGCGACCCAGCCCGGCGCGTCACCCGGGTCTCGGCCTATGCGCTGTGCGTGGACGGGGATCGGATCCTCCTCTGCCACATTCGCCCCGGGTACTTCTTCGGTGAAGACGGCGGATGGACGCTGCCCGGCGGCGGCCTCGAGTTCGGGGAGTCACCCGCCGATGCGGCTCTCCGCGAACTCGCCGAGGAGACGGGGCTCATCGGGGAGATCACCGGGCTGGCCGAGGTGCTGAGCGCGAACACGGAGTTCATCGACACCACGGACGAGGCGACCGTCGAGCACCACGGCATCCAGGTCCTGTACCGGGTGCGGATCGTCAGCGGCGAGCTGCGCAACGAGCCGGAAGGGTCGACCGATGAAGCCGCCTGGATCAGCCGATCCGATGGCGAGGCCCTGCCGCTCGTTCAGCTCGCCGTGGAGGGGATCCGGATCGCGTTCGCGGCCTAGGAGCCTGGTTCTAGGAGCCTGGTTCGGCGACGACGACCACCTTGCCAAAGGCGCGGCGCGCCTCGAGGTGCTCCTGGGCCTCCCGGGTCTGGGACAGCGGGAAGGTGCGATCGATGACCGGCGACACGCGTCCCGCCTCGACCAGCTCCAGCACGCCTGCCATGTCGGCGCGAGTCGCGCCCATCGAGCCCAGGATCGTGAACTGGCGCCAGAACAGGTTCCACAGGTCGGTTTCGGCCATGCGACCCGTGAGGCCGCCGCAGGTCACCACCCGGCCTCCCGTGCGGAGACTGGCCAGGCTGTGCGCCCACGTGGCAGGACCGATGTGCTCGAAGACGACGTCCACGCCCCGGCCGTCGGTGATCTTCCGCACCTCGAACTCGAACCGTGGCGTCTCGGCGTGGTTGATGACGTGGTGAGCGCCCAGCTCGCGCGCCTTCTCCAGCTTGTCCGCTGACCCCGCGGTGGCGATGACCGTGCACCCCAGCTCGCGGGCGATCTGGATGGCGGCACTGCCGATCCCCGACCCGGCGGCCAGGACGAGGACCCACTCGCCCGGCTTGGTCTGCGCTCGACTGACGAGCATGTGCCAGGCGGTCCCGAAGGCGGACGGCAGCGCGGCGGCCTCGGCATCGGTAATGCGATCGGGCGTGCGCACGAGGCAGGACGCTGGCGCGGTCAGGTACTCGGCGAAGCCGCCGTCGCGGCTCATCCCGATGATCTCGCGGTTCTCGCACAGGTTCTCGCGGCCGTCGAGGCAGAACGAGCACGTGCCGTCGGCGGTGAAGGCGAGCACGATCACGCGGTCACCGACCGACCAGCCGCTGACCTCGGGACCGAGGGCGGCGATCGTGCCGGCCGGCTCCAGTCCACCGATGTGCGGGAGCGGGGCACGCATCCCGTGGCTCCCCTCGCGGACGTGGAGGTCGAGGTGGTTCAGGCCGCAGGCGCCCATTCGGACGAGGACTTCGCCGGGGCCCGGAACCGGGTCAGGTACCTCCTCGTACGAAAGCACGTCGGGGGCGCCGCGCCGGTGAAAGATGACCGCCTTCATGTGTCTCGCCGCATAATCTGCCCCGAGTATGCCAGCCGAAGCACCTCCTTCATCGAGAGTCGTCATCACCGGGATGGGCGCCGTGACGCCTCTTGGCAATGACGTCGCCACGCTGTGGCGCAACTGCCTGGCCGGGACGTCGGTGGCCCACGCCATCGACCGGTTCGACTCGAGCCGCTTCCGCACACGGTTCGCGGCCGAGGTCGTGGACTTCGATCCCACCGACTGGATGGATCCCAAGGACGCCCGGCGGGCAGACCGGGTGATCCAGTTCGCGATGGCCACCTCCACCCAGGCCCTGGCCCAGGCCGGCCTCCGCCCCGAGGGCGACCTGGCGGAGGAGGTCGGCGTGCTGATCGGGACCGGGATCGGCGGGCTCAGCAGCCTCGACGAGGCCGCGCGGGTCATGCGCGAGGACGGTCCGGACCGGGTCACGCCGTTGACCGCGGTGAACATGCTCCCGGACATGTCGTCGGGCCAGGTGGCCATCCAGTTCGGCCTGCTGGGCGTGAACTTCTGCGTCATCTCGGCCTGCGCCACGGGGACGAACGCGGTGGGCGAGGCCGCGGAAATCATCAGGCGCGGGGACGCCCTGGCCATGGTCGTGGGCGGGACCGAGGCCCCGGTGACACCGCTCGCGCTGGCCGCGTTCCACCGGACCGGCTCGCTCTCCACCCGGAATGACGATCCGATGCACGCATCGCGGCCGTTCGACAAGGATCGCGACGGATTCGTGGTCGGTGAGGGCGCCGGCGGGCTCGTCCTCGAGCGGCTGGACTTTGCGCTCGACCGGGGAGCCACCCCATTGGCCGAGGTCATCGGCTACGGCAATGCCGCCGACGCGTTCCACGTCAGCGCTCCCGAGCCGGAAGGACGGGGAGCGGCCCGTTCCATGACCCGGGCCATGGCCAAGGCCGGGATCGGCCCGGGCGACATCGACTACATCAACGCCCACGGGACGAGCACCACACTGAACGACCGGAGCGAGACGTTCGCCATCAAGCGGGCCCTCGGTGACGACGCCTATCGCGTGCCGATCAGCTCCACCAAGTCCATGACCGGCCACATGCTCGGCGCGGCGGGGGTCGTGGAGGCGGTGGTCTGCGTGCAGGCCATCCGGGAGGGCGTGATCCCACCCACCATCAACTACGTGACACCGGACCCCGACTGCGACCTGGACTACGTTCCGAACGTCGCCCGGAAGGTGGCGGTGCGCACGGCGATGTCCAACTCATTCGGATTCGGCGGGCACAACGCCACGGTCATCCTGCGCGCCTATCCCTGAGGGTCGTCGCTCCCCTCGCCCAGGCCGATGCCCAGGGCATGGAACCCGCCGTCCACGTGGATCATCTCGCCGGTGGTCAGCGGCGCCCAGTCACTCATCAGGAAGCAGACCATCCGACCCACCGGCAGTGAATCGGTCACGTCCCAGCCCAGCGGGGCGCGTTTGCCCCAGCCACCGGTGAGCTGAGCGAAGCCGGGGATGTTCTTGCCGGCCATGGAGCGGATCGGTCCAGCGGAGACGGTGTTCACCCGGATGCCGGATGGACCCAGGTCGCGCGCGAGATATCGGGTGATCGACTCGAGGCCCGCCTTGGCGACGCCCATCCAGTCGTAGATCGGCCACGCGTACCGGGCGTCGAATGTGAGACTCACGACCGAGGCACCACCGTCCTCCCCGGACACCTTCAGCAGGGGCAGCATGCCCGCCGTCAGGGCCTTGAGGGAGTAGGCGCTGGTCTGGAACGCGACCGCCGCGCTCTCCCACGGGGTGTCGAGGAAGCCGCCGCCCATGGCGTCCTGCGGCGCAAAGCCAATGGCGTGCAGCAGCCCGTCGAGCCGGCCCCACCGGGTTTGAAGGTCCGCGGCCACGGCCTCGATCTGGGTGGGGTCGTTGACGTCCATCTCCAACACGTCGGGCACCGGGTCCAGCCGCCGCGCCACCCGCTGCGTGATGCTCATCGCCCGGCCAAAGCTGGTGAGCACGATCTCGGCGCCCGCCTCCTGGGCGACTTGGGCCACCGAGTACGCGATCGAGTCATCGGTCAGGACCCCGGTGACGAGGACCTTCTTGCCTTCGAGCAGCATCGCCCGATTGTACCGGCCGTCAGACCGGCTACCCTGACCAGACCGATGATGGTGCGCCTGTACGACTACCTCGTCCCGGTGGCCGACGAGTCCGGGGAGTGGCCCAACCTGCGGTCCGCCCTGGCCGACCTGCCGACCGATGAGCGCAAGGTCCTCCTGACGAGCCTCTTCAAGCCGGAGCGCATGCCCGGCTCCATGGAGCGGCTCACGACCCTGGTCCTCGACGTGGACGTCAGCTTTGGCGACCTGCTGATCGTGCTCGACAACGGGGCGCGGGCACGCACTTTCGTGGCCATCGACGAGGCGCGGCCCATCCTGGACCGATACCTCCCCCCGGCCGCGGTGAGCGGGATCCGCGAATGGGACGTCGCCCGCCTTCACGAGCCGTACGGCGACGGCACGTACCACGGGAAGCTGCTGAAGCGGGTCCGCAAGCAGCTCCGCTCGGTCGGCACCCGCGAGGCGCTCACGACCCCGTTCCTGTTCCGTCGCGAGTGGTGAGGGTCGGTTCATGACCCGTCGGCGGCGCGGCCGCCCGTACCAGCCCCTCCCGCCGCGCCAGAACCGGACCTACGTGATCATCATCGTGCTGGTCGGGCTGATCCTGCTGGTCGGCTTCGGGGTGCTCAGCTCGTTCCGCTAGGGCAGACGGCGCGCTAGAGCGTCTCCTCCGCGATGTCGCGGATGAACCAGAACAGCTTCCAGATCTCGGGGGCCGCCGCGATGGGATCGGCGGTCTCGGGCTGGACGTGGTCGAACAGCCGGAATTCACCCAGGTGGACGGTGACCCCCGCCGCCTCCATCGCCGCCGCGAGCTCGCGCGAGTTCGCATACGGGATGTGGTGGTCGCTGACGTCATGCATCAGGAAGACATCGGCCTTGATCCCGGCCACGTACCGGATGGGGCTGATCCCGTCGAGGATGTGGCGCAGCTTCTCCGGCGCTGCGGCCAGCGCGGCCTCGGCCTCGGGAAGGGTCTTCGCCAGGATGATCGCCTCCGCCGACCGCCCGGCCTCGCTGACCAGTGGCAGGTGGGCGTCGGGGAAGGGATGGACGTCCTGGTTGTTGAGATCGTCGTACGCGCCGTACAGGTAGCCGTGGTCCCGACCATTGGTGACCTGGTCGGTGACGAGGCCGAACACGAGCTGGCGGACCAGGAGCGCGGGGTCCCAGTCGATGATCTGGTCGTCCAGCCGGTACTGGTGGCTCGCAACGCTGGTCATGATCTCCCCGGCGTCGGCGTAGGCACCGAAGGCTCCGACCCAGTGCACCTGGTCGGCGATGGCGGGGTCGGCAGCTGCGATGAGCGACAGGCTGCCGCCCACCGAGATACCCATGATCCCGATCCGATCCGGGTTCACGCGGGGTTCTTCGGCCAGCCGCTCGAACGAGGCCACGATGCGACCGACCTCGGTCGCATCCACCCGCGCCGCGAAGAAGACCGGCAGCTCGGGAATCATGACCCCGGCCCCGGCCCGGGCCATGGCGGCGCCGATCCGAGCCAGCGCCGGATGCGCGCGACCCTGGGAGTTGATGCCGGAGACGAGGATGACGGCGCCCACCGGCCGGTCCGCGGAGGCCGATGCCGGAAGCCACAGGTCGGCCGGGAGCTCGGTCCCGTCAGGCGCGGTGTAGGTGATGACTTCGTGGGTCGGCGCGGGCGCCAGTGCCAGCGGGTTCGGTCCGACCTCGACCAGGGTCGGGATCAGGGCCAGCGTCTGGAACGCCACGCGGGATGGCGACCACACCGCCAGCAGCACGATCGCGACGGCGAGCCCGACGGCGATCCATCGCCATCGGTGTCTCGAATGGGCCTGCGCTGGCTCGGCGGCGGTCACTCCAGTCGGAGCGGTTTCACCGTCATCACCTCGGCGACACGGCCCTCCCATTCGTCGCGGGGGGCGTCGCAGTACAGCTCGATCTCGTTCCCGTCCGGGTCCACCGTGTACAGGCTCTTGCTGACCCCGTGATCCGACGCCCCGCGCAGGAGGCCATGCTCGGTCAGCAGCCGGTGCGCCTCCTTGACGGCCTCGACGTCCTGCAGCCGAATGGCGACGTGGTACAGGCCCACGGCCATGGGCACCGGGGAGGGGGCCTCGTCGCCAACGCGGACCAGCCCCAGGTCATGGTGGTTCTCGCCGGTGGCGGTCAGGAACACCATCACGTTGCTCATCTCGCCGGACACCTGGAAGCCCAGCAGGTCGCGGTAGAAGGCGAGGGACCGATCCAGGTCGCGTACTTTGAGCACGACGTGACCGACCCCCAACGGGTGCAGCACGCCGACGATGCTAGTCGAGATAGACGGTGACGGCCACGATCCCGTAGACGTATCGGTCCTTGTCGGTGATGGCCGCCCAGGCGGCCGGCGACAGGTCGATGACCTTCTGGCCCACCTGGCCCCAGTGACATCCGCACGCATCGCCGACCGCAATCCGGGCGCAGCGGTCCGCGCACACGACGACCGAGAAGCCGCCCGGCGGGCCGTAGTAATGGCCGCCCAGGGCGATGGGCAGCGCCACGACGGCGGCATCGCCCCAGCCACGGGTGCAGCAGTACCAGCTCGCGGAACCGCTGACCGTTCCGCCGCCGCCGGGTCGGCTCACCCATTGGACTGCCGAGCCGATGATCGTGGCCTGCATGGTCACCGACGGCGGCGCGGCGGCCGCGCCGGACGCGATGTGCTCGACACCGTCGGGGACGCTGGAGGCGTTCGCGGCGACCAGGTTGAATTCAGCCCCGCTGCGCAGGGAGGCGGTTCCGCGGGGCGCCAGCGCGGCGGCCGGAGAGGCTTCGACGGCCGCCAGCAGCTCGTGGGTGGCGGTATCGGGAGGGGTGGCGGCCACCGCCTGGGGTGCAAGAGCGGCGGCGATCAGCGCAATGACAATGACGTGGACGGCACCACGACGGGACAGGTCCAGCAATATGATCCTCAGGGCACAGTGACGGGATCCGGCTCGCCGCTGCCGGCTCACATCGGGCACCCGGGGGGCGCCGCGCGACTACGACGTCAGAGCCCACCGTACCATGTTCATTGGCCCGTCGCCGGTCTCCCCGGCAGGACGATTGGTCTCCGGGCGAGGTGACAAATGGCGAAGCAGGAGCATCCGCGTCGGAGTGGCGCGACGGTCACGCGAGGGCCGGCCCGGCGTCCGACCGAGGACCAGGAGCTCCTCCAGCGCCGGGTCACGGCCGACTTCCAGGAGACCGACACCTGGCGCACGCTGCGCATCCTCGGGGAGTTCGTCGAGGGCTTCGACGCCCTCGCCGCGGTGGGCCCCGCGGTCAGCATCTTCGGGTCGGCGCGCGTTCGCCGGAGTGACCCGCAGTACCGGCTGGCGCGGCGTCTCGCAGCACGGCTGGCCCGGGAAGGCTTCGCGATCATTACCGGCGGCGGGCCGGGAATCATGGAGGCCGCCAACCGCGGCGCCCAGGAGGCTGGCGGCCTGTCCATCGGTTGCAACATCGAGCTCCCGTTCGAGCAGGACATCAACCCGTACGTGGACCTGGGCATCGAGTTTCGCTACTTCTTCGTGCGCAAGACGATGTTCGTCAAGTACGCAGAGGCGTTCGTCATCTTCCCCGGTGGCCTGGGAACCATGGACGAGTTGTTCGAGGCGCTGACCCTCATCCAGACGGGGAAGATCGAGCACTTCCCGGTGGTGCTGGTGGGCCGCGACTACTGGCGCGGACTCATGACCTGGATCGCCGGCACGGTGCTGGCCGAGGGCAAGGTCAGTGCCGAGGACCTGGAGTTGGCAACCATTACCGACGACCTCGACGAGGTGGTGGACGTGATCGTGCAGCGATCACAGGCGCGTCAGCACATGCTGGCCGAACGGACGGCGAGCGACCTGATTCGCGGCCACTGAGGGGCCACGCGTCGTCGCTCCACGACGAGGGACGTGCACCCGGCCGAGGATGCCCAGATTGGGGTCCCTTGGGACGAAATGGAGGTTCACCGAGATGACTGCCGAGACGCCGGTGCTGCGCGAGCACGGCAACGCCTACAACATCTTCATCCTGGTCCTGACGCTCTTCTCGTTGGCGATCATGATCCTGCTCCTCCTGCCCGTCTCACCGCAGGAACAGCAACTGCTGCTCCTCTACGACAACGTCGTGTGCGGAGTCTTCCTGCTGGACTTCGCATTCAACCTCGCCGGTTCAAAGCCCAAGAGGGCGTACTTCATCAGCGGCCGCGGCTGGCTTGATCTGCTCGGGTCGATCCCCAGCCTCGGGATCCTCCAGATCACCGCCCTGCTCCGTCTCGCGAGGCTCAGCCGGTTGACGCGGATCACCCGCCTCCTCCGAGGCCAGGGCGGGAAGGACCTGGTCACGGACCTCCTCGCGAACCGCAGCCAGTACGCGACGTTCATCACGATCCTGCTGGCGGGGACGGTCCTCACGGTGGCGAGTCTGCTCGTACTCGAGTTCGAGAGCCGATCACCTGACGCCAACATCACGACCGGCGGAGATGCGATCTGGTGGGGCCTGGTGACCATCACCACGGTCGGCTACGGGGACTTCTTCCCGGTAACGACGCTCGGGCGGATCACCGGGTTCTTTGTCATGGCCGCCGGCATCGGGATCATCGGTGCCCTGGCCAGCATTCTGGCCAGCCTGCTCGTCTCACCCGTGACGCCTGACGAGACGGCGACGGACACCACGGCGGATCCTGAAGGCGTGCCTGCCGAGACTGGGGTGGGCGCGATCGTGGACGAATTGAAGGGGCTTCGGGCCGAGGTTGCCGGTCAGCGGGCCGAGATCGCCGCGCTTCGCGCCTCGCTCGGGACCGACGTGACCTGACCGCACACGTCGAACTGCGGTGGCGGGCCCGACCGGATTCGAACCGGCGATCTCCTGCGTGACAGGCAGGCATGTTGGGCCACTACACCACGGGCCCGTAGCGGCGGTGGCGGAGTATACCAAGCGTCGCCGAAGACCCCGGTCAGACGGTCGGGAGGGACTCCGCTGAGACGAGCCGCGTGGCTTCGAGCTCCCGGCGCGCGGCCGCGATCACGACCGCGATCGTTCCGTACAGGACGGCCACACTACCCAGACCGATGCCACCCAGGACCAGCAGGGTGGCCACCTGGGGCTGGGCGGAGGTCGCGGCCAGCATGAACACGGCCGTGGCCCCGCAGGTGAAGGCCACGAACAGGCCGCCGACCACGGCCGCCGCGTACGACCAGCGCGCGTCGCGACGCAGGCCGATGGCGGTCGCCAGCTGACCGACGCCCACCAGCAGGAAGCCCAGGCCCAGGGCCAGGGCCGCCTGTCGGACCATGGCCGAGGTCAGGAAGTCCGGGGGGAGCCGAGCCAGGCTCTCCGCGTCGATCTCGGCCATGATCCGCTCGAGCAGGCGCGCGGCGATCTCATCCGCGTTCAGGATCCCGGCCACGATGCACACCACGCCGGCCGCGATCAGCAGGCCTGACAGGAAGAACAGCACGCGCGAGGCGAGGACCAGGCGGCGGGGCATGGGGTCCACCGCCCCGGGCCGTCAGCGGCGGGGACGAGCCAGGAGCAGCCCGGCTCCCGCCAGGCCCAGCCCCAGGCCGACCAGCGAGATGGCGAGGATCAGGTCGGACGGGCCGCGGGTCACGATGATCACCGCTCCCACGATCGACGCCACGCCGGCCACCACGGCGACGATGGCGGTCGGGATGCGGGGCCGGGATGCGCCCGACAGCAGGCTCAGGGAAGCGCCGGTGAGCGCCAGGCCCAGCGCGAACAGGATGAACCCGCCCACGATCTGCCAGGTGCCCACGCTGTCGACGTTGGGCGGCGGGTTCGCTGGGTCGAAGCTCCCGGCCAGGGTCAGGCCGTTGACGACCACGCCAATTCCGGCGATGAACACGGCGACGCCCAGGACGGCGATGGTCAGCGCGGCACCAGCCTGCACCTCACTCAGGTGCTCAGGCGCGAGCGAATGGGTCCGCGCGGCCGTGCCGTGGCCGGTATTGCTCGTCATGCGACGGTCCTCCGGGGAGCGGCGCGCATTGTAGGCGACGGTCGATTCGGCCACCACCCGGTCCGCCCCGCCCCCCGCCTATACTCGGTCGCGGAATGGCATTCGAGATGCCGGTCGACCCGCGCGAGGCACGTCGGTCGCGGCTGGCAGGGTGGACGACGACGGCACTCGTGGGCGTGCTGATCGGTCTGATCGTGTACTTCGCCTACGGGGGATACGCGGGATCGGACGAGCTCGTGCATCCCACGTCCAGCACGAACTGCGAGCTGCCCTCGGCCCGTGGCTGGTCGTACGAGGCGATCAACTACGACCAGGCCACCGATGCCGTTCTCGCGGCGGAGCCGGACCCACAGCACTGCACGGCAACGGGACAACCGGCGGGCACGGCCCTGACCGCCGCCGACGGCACCCAACTGGCCGGCTGGTACATCCCGGCGGCGGCGCCCGTCGGTCCGGGCGGCGCGACAGTGGTCATCGTCCACGGCTTCGGGTCGAACAAGAGCCGCATGCTGCCGTTCGCGGCGGTGTTCCACGACGCCTACAACGTCGTGCTCTTCGACCAGCGGAACCATGGCCAGAGCGGTGGGACCGAGACGACGCTCGGCGTGCTCGAGCGGCAGGACCTCGAGGCGGTGGTCGCCTGGTTGCGGGCAACGCACAACCCGAGTGCGGTCGTCGTCTTCGGGAGCTCGATGGGCGCGGCCACGGTGCTGGGTGCGATCGTGGATGGGATGGCGGTCAACGCGGTGATCCTCGACTCGGCTCCGGCCAGCCTGGCAGCCGCCGCCCAGCATCGAATCGAGAACATGGGCTACCCGCTGGCCCTGCCCGTGTCGTGGGCGATCCTCCTCGGGACCCTGTTCCGCACCGGCCTGGACGTGACGGCGGCCGACCCCGAGCTGTCGATCAAGAGCCTGGGCCACCTCCCCGTCCTCATCCTGCAGGGCGGGGCCGACACGGCGATCGACGCGGACAGCGCAGAGCGGCTTTCGGCGGCAGCCACCCAGTTCGGGGCCACGGCGGAGGTCCAGGTCTGCCCCGACGCCACGCACTCGGAGCTGATCACGACCTGCGCGGATGACTATTCGGCGTGGGTGCTAGGCTTCCTCGCCCGATCTCTGACGCCATGAGCAACCCGGGAGGAGCCGATGACGACGATCGCCAAGCCTGATGCCGCGCTGACCGCGGAAGACGTCAGATTCGACGAGGTCGTCGAGCGCTGGTTCCGCGAGCGGCTCGAGATGCAGCCCGAGTGGGCATCGTTCCTCGGCATTCACGACTTCGACGACCGGCTGTCCCTGGGAGGCCGCGACGGGATTGCCCAGGAGATCGCCTTCACCAACGCCGCGCTGGCCGCCATGGACACGTTCGCCGACGGCAGCCTCTCGCCCAACCGCGAGCTCGATCGCGACCTCGTGCGCCACGAGGCCAACCTCCACCTGTTCGAGCTGACCGAGCGCCGCACCTGGGCCGGACGATCGGACGCTGCCGAGGCGGTGGGCACCGCACTCTTCCCGCTCTTCACGCGTGATTACGCACCGCTTACCGAGCGCCTGGAGAGCATCGCCGGTCGCCTCGAGGCGGCCCCGAAGTTCTTCGCGGAGACCCGTGAGCGAGTGGACAACCCGGTACGCCTCTGGACCGAAATCGACATCCAGTCCGGGGAAACTCTGCCCCCGTTCCTCGACACGATCATCGAGGCGGCACGGACCGAAGGAGCTGCGACGAGCACGGTCGCTCGCCTCGAGCAGGCGTCGGCGCGGGCCGTCGCCGCCCTCGAGGAACACCAGACCTGGCTCCACGACGACGTCATGCCCCGTGCGAACGCCGATTGGGTGACGGGGCCCGAGCAGTTCGAGGAGCTGGTTCGGCTCCGCGCGCTGGATGCCACCGGCGACGAGATCCTCGCGGTGGGCCAGGCGATGCTGGCCGACTCGCATGCCGCGCGGGACGCGGTGTGCGCCGAGATCGATCCCGGGCTGACCCCGGCCGAGGTGGGCGACCGGATCAAGAACGACCACCCGGCCACGTTCGAGGAGGCGCTCGAGGAATACCGGCGTTCGATGGACCGCGCGCGCGACTTCGTTCGCGAGCACGACCTTGGCACGCTCCCGCCCAACGACACGCTGGTCGTCATCGAGACGCCCAGCTTCATTCGCCACCTGGTCCCGTTCGCGGCGTACTTCGAGCCCGCTCGCTTCGACCCCATCCCGCAGGGGACGTACATCGTCACCCCGCCCGAGACGCCCGAGATGATGCGGGAGCACAACTACGCCTCGATCTCGAACACATCGGTCCATGAGGCCTATCCGGGGCACCACCAGCAGCTCGCCGCGGCCATTACCAACCCAAGCCTGGTCCGCCTGTTCTCGACCTCGCCCGAGTTCGCCGAGGGTTGGGCGTTCTACACCGAGAAGATGATGAAAGAGGCCGGGTTCGACAACACGCCCACCCATCGGTACATCCAGCTGACCGATGTGATCTGGCGGGCCACCCGGATCGTTCTGGACGTGCAGATGCACCGCGGTGAAATCGGATTCGAAGCCGGGGTCGAGCGGCTCGCCCTGGAAACCGGTTTCGAGATCCCGGCGGCGCTGGCCGAGGTCAAACGCTACACGAGCACGCCCACGTACCAGCTGTCGTACCTCTATGGGCGCCACATGATCGAGGCGCTGCGGCGGGACGTGGAGCGGGCCAAGGGGTCGGACTTCAGCCTGAAGGCGTTCCACGACACGCTCATGTACGGCGGCACCATGCCGGTGTCCTACGCGCGGCGGCAGTTCGCCTCCTGATGCGCTCGACGCGCCCGCGCGGGCGCACCCGAGCCGCCCTGTGCCTCATCTCGCTGACCCTTCTCGCGGCGTGCAACGGCGGCATCGGGGAGCCCCCGGTCGCCTGTCCGACCTCGGCGCCATCGGCCGGCGAGGCGACCACCATCCTGGCCGACGCGGCCAGCGCCACGGTGGACACCAGCCTGGGCAGCTTCACGATCACGCTTCGGGGAGACGTGGCGCCCATCGCCACCGCGAACTTCGTGGCGCTGGCCCGCTGCGGCTTCTACGACGGGGTGACGTTCCACCGGGTCCTGGCCGGCGTCCTCATCCAGGCCGGCGACCCGAACACCAAGCTCGACCAGGGCGACTTCGAGGGGCTGGGGACCGGCGGCCCGGGCTATACCTTCCCGGCCGAAGTGCCGCTCGAGGGAGTGATGTATGACCCGTACGCGGTCGTCATGGCCCAGGGCGAGCTGAACGCCAACGGCAGCCAATTCTTCGTCTGCCTCTCGGACCTGAATGGCGTGCTGCCGCGGACCTACACCGTCTTCGGACTCGTCACCGATGGGACCGCGGTGGTCGACGCGATCGGTGCGGCGCAGGTCATCAATGGCATCGGCGGCGTGCCGGTGGACCCCATCGTGATCGACCGGATCACGGTCAACGCGCCTGAAAGTACGCCCAGCTGATGCCCGGGCTCGGTACGAAATTCCGCTCCGGAAAGTAAAGGAATCTTGATTCCAGAGCATTGACCCTACCCCGCAGGTCGGATATCCTGTCTTCGCTGTTCGCACAGCGATTCACCACTGGTCGTAGGGTCATGGGTAGGTTTGGGTAAGGGTAGTGCGGGAAACCGCGCGTGAAAGATGCCCCCGCGATTAGCGAATCCGGCAGCAATGAAGGCCCCTCTTCGGAGGGGCCTTCTCTTTGCCCGCGAACGGACGGAGGCCGCCGACTGTGGGTACACTCCGGCTCCCGCGCGCCGGTAGCTCAGTGGATAGAGCGTTGGCCTCCGGAGCCAAAGGTCGCAGGTTCGAATCCTGTCCGGCGCGCCAAGATCGCCACTCGCGAGCGCATCAGATCCGGCTGAGGAGCTCGGCCTTCTTCGCCTCGTACTCCTCGGCCGTGATGGCTCCCGAATCACGGAGCTGGGCCAGGCTGGCGAGTGTCGCGGTCACGTCGGTCGTGGTCGCGGCGGGAGCCGCGGGAGCCGGTGCCGTCGCCGCCTGGGGGGCCGGACTCGCTGCCGTGGATGCGTTGTCGAGCCGTTCCTTGGCCTCCATGACGTGCTGTTTGAACGCCTCGACATGCTCGACCGACGTGAATGCATCGGTGCCGACTCGCCCCGAAGACGACACGATCGTGATGTCCCCGTAGCCAAGACTCCGACCAATGACCGATGTCTCCAGTTGGACGTCGTTGATGGACGCCAGCATCGTGTCGGTGCTCCGCCGGCGGAGGAGCCCATCTCGGCCGAGGACCCGACGGTTGGTCACCGTGTACGCGGCGGTTCGCCAGGCAACGATGTTGTAGACGATCGAGCCGATCCCGCCGATCAGCAGCAGAACCTTCACGAAGCCCATCGCGTCGGCCAGGAACCCGGTGATCGCGCCGTTGTTCTCCGGGGCCAGCCAGGCGAGGAGCAGGGCGCCAAGCAGCAGCAGGATCGCCCACTTCGAATCGGCGACCGGGGCCATCCAGTGCTTGGTGGTCTGGTACTCGACCGTCTCACCGGCAATCAGGTTGCCCTGGATGCCGCTTGCGGGGGTGCTCATGTCCTCGACCTCGTACGACCCATTCGATGGCCGCATTGTCGGCTATGCGCACAAGGGGCCAACCCAATGGGCTGGGACGAGCGAGGTCTCAGCGACGGTGCGGCGCGGTTACGGTCCAAGCACCACGAAGTAGCCGGTCACGTCGAACACGAGGTGGGTGCTGCCGCCGCTGGCCGCGACGTACGTCGCGCTCAGGCTGCCGGTCGGGCTCAGGGCGACCGTGACCCCGGTCGCCCGGTTGTCGCCGAGCGGGAAGTTCAGGGTCGAGCTGGTCGGGCTGGCGGTCGGGTCGGGGCCGAGGTACACGTAGCCCGCCGCGCTCTGCTGGGTGACGGTCAGGGTGCCGGTCACCGCGGTCGCGGTGAGGGGTACCCCACCCCGCCCGCTGACCTGGACGGTGCGCGGCACGCCCATCGGGAACGGACCGCTCAGCCCGTTCCCGACCCGGGTGTCGAGCACCCGGCTGGGGGAGAGCGGGACATACGTCGCGCCGCTCGCATCGGGCACGAAGTAGCCGGTCACGTCGAACACGAGGTGGGTGCTGCCGCCGCTGGCCGCGACGTACGTCGCGCTCAGGCTGCCGGTCGGGCTCAGGGCGACCGTGACCCCGGTCGCCCGGTTGTCGCCGAGCGGGAAGTTCAGGGTCGAGCTGGTCGGGCTGGCGGTCGGGTCGGGGCCGAGGTACACGTAGCCCGCCGCGCTCTGCTGGGTGACGGTCAGGGTGCCGGTCACCGCGGTCGCGGTGAGGGGTACCCCACCCCGCCCGCTGACCTGGACGGTGCGCGGCACGCCCATCGGGAACGGACCGCTCAGCCCGTTCCCGACCCGGGTGTCGAGCACCCGGCTGGGGGAGAGCGGGACATACGTCGCGCCGCTCGCATCGGGCACGAAGTAGCCGGTCACGTCGAACACGAGGTGGGTGCTGCCGCCGCTGGCCGCGACGTACGTCGCGCTCAGGCTGCCGGTCGGGCTCAGGGCGACCGTGACCCCGGTCGCCCGGTTGTCGCCGAGCGGGAAGTTCAGGGTCGAGCTGGTCGGGCTGGCGGTCGGGTCGGGGCCGAGGTACACGTAGCCCGCCGCGCTCTGCTGGGTGACGGTCAGGGTGCCGGTCACCGCGGTCGCGGTGAGGGGTACCCCACCCCGCCCGCTGACCTGGACGGTGCGCGGCACGCCCATCGGGAACGGACCGCTCAGCCCGTTCCCGACCCGGGTGTCGAGCACCCGGCTGGGGGAGAGCGGGACATACGTCGCCGGTTGCGGGGTAGCGACCGTGATGTAGTTCGACTTGGTGACCGTGTTGGTGCCAAGGCCATCGGTCACCGTGAGACCTACCGAGTACGTACCAGTCGCCGTGTACGTATACACCGGGCTCTGCTCGGTCGAGTCGGTCGTGCCGTCGTTGTTGAAGTCCCACGCCCAGCTCGCTGCTCCGTAAGTAATTGATTGGTTCGTGAACGAAACCGCCAACTGACCCAGCCCATACGTCGTCGAAGCGACAAAGTTCGCCGTCGGCAAGGCGCCCAGGGTGGTCCCCGCCGACTCGGGGATCCAGTAGCCTCGTAGAGCTCCTGTTGTGATGTAGTACCAATACCCTCCCTGATTAGGGATCGTGCTCTTCTCGGTCGTCGGGACCCACGTCGCGGCCGAAGGCAAGTACGACGCGGACGCTGTCGCATTGCCCCACGTGTTGAACCGATATCCGGTGTAGGAGCCTGCGGCCAGATAGAGCGGAAGCCACGGCCGATACGATGCCGAAGCGTGCGGCTGCGGCGGACCGTTGATCGATATCCCTCCCGACGCGGGAAGCCAGTACCCCGCCCACACGCCAGCGGTGACGTAGTACCAGGTTCCGCTTCTACCTGGGACAGAAGCACTCTTGTCGGTGGGGGCAGACGACGGAGAAGCCAGGGCGAAGGACTTGGACCCGAGGACGGCTCCGGTCGCGCCGAATTGGTACCCGACATATGTGCCTGCTGCGAACGACAGGCTCCTTGGAGGATTGAAGGCCTCTCCGGGCCAATTGTTGGTTGCCGCAGCGACGGCAGCGCGAATCGACGGGAGCATGCCGTACAGCACCTCTCCTGGACATCCCGTGGAGTTGTAGTCGCGATGGCCGCCGATGTTGGGGGTTGTCCTGGTAATGCCGCTGACAGGGTTGACGTATGTTGAGCTGCCCAGCGGATTAATCCCGTGGGTCGCGGAGGCCCAGGTAAGGAGGCTCGTCAGTGAGTTGACCGCGGCGGCGGTCGGTGCCTGCGACGTGAAGTTCCCCATCAGCGCGATGCCCATCGTCCCCGCGTTGTGGTACAGGGCATGCCCTCCGGAGATCACGAGCCCATTCGCATCGTCCGCGGTGGGAAACGCGCCGTCCCAGTATTCCTTCGAATGCCTGCCCTCATAGATCCGGCCCGACGAGTCGATCAGGTACTGGTAGCCGATATCACCCCAGTCCTGCGTCACCGCGTGGTAGTAGTAGATCGCGCGCACGGTGGCTGCCGGGTTCGGATCCACGTTTGCACCCGCGGTGTGATGAACGATCAGTTTCTGGAGGGGGAAGTACTCGCTGAGCCATCGTTCCTCGCCATATGGATCGAACCGGATCGTCTCGTCTGCACCCCATCCCGCGCGGGGGATCACGGCCGGGATGCTGTTCACCGCTTCGACTCGGCTGCCGAGCGGTGCCGGCGGTCCCGATCCGGCGCCCGCATTCAGAGCAACGACAGTGACGCTCGGGAGCGGTTGATCCGCTGTCACGCGGACGGCGCGCGCGTGGGGGGAGGTTATGAGCGCGGTGTAGGTCTCCCCATCGCCACGCGCGTCCCCGAGGTCATCGTGCTCGACTTCCGTTGGCTCCGAGAAGGTCGTCCCGTCGGTGCTGAGGGCCACCAAGATGGTGGCCTCGTGATGGCCCTTCCAGTGGATCGCGATGTGCGTCGTTCCGTCTGGGACCGTGAAGTCCTGGACGCCGTTCACCGCCTGGGTGCTCTCGGTTGCGTGGACCTTCACGGGGCCGCCGACTTCAATCGGGGCCGCAGGGCCAAGTGCGGTAACCAGGAGCGCGGTGATCGTTGCGATCACCGTCGGACGAAGGAAGAAGCGGCTCAGGCGCATACCACGCACGACACCATTGGCGGACTCCAGCGACTCCGGCGACCATACCCTGTCTACTCATGCGACCGCCCTGACCCGGTGTGCCCAGTACCTTCGGGCCTCCAGACCCGTGTGCCAGACTGCCCCGATGGTCGCCCGCGGAAGCATCTGCCTGGGAGTGCTGCTGATCGCCGCGGCGTGCACGAGCCCTACACCGTCGCCGTCTCCGTCGGGAGCTGCGATGACCTGGCCGGAGGGCGACCCGCTGCACCTCGGAGTCGTGTTCACGATGCCGTTCAGCCGCGAGCCCTATGACCAGCCACCCTTTACCGATGCGGTGCTCGTCATGGAGAACGTTACCTACGTCGGTCCGGAGGGCACGACCGTGGGCCAGGGCGTGCTCACCACGATCGAGTACAAGGTTCAGACCTCCACCCTGGTCTGCGCCGAGCAGGAATACGAAAACCAGCTGGGCCATGACCTGACCGATCCCCCAGGACAGCTGACCGGGGATCTGGCGGGAGGGATCACGATCCTGCTCATCCCCGAGCGGCAGGTCGTGTCGTACGGCGAGGACGGACTGCCCACGTGCTGGGAACATTGGGGCACGTACACGGCCACGGTCCCTGGCAGCGATGCTCCGGGCGAGCGCAGCGGGCCGTACCATGCCGCGCTGGGGTCGCTCGACCTGGAGTGACCGAGGCGCCTCACGATCCGCCCCTCCTGCGGCGCGACCGTCCAGTCCGGGAAGCTGAAGAGAGCCGGCTGTCGCCCATTGGCACCCGGTCCGCCTCGTCTCGCGGACGGGTGCGACCCGAGGAACCGGACCCGTTCAGGACGGCTTTCGAGCGTGACCGCGATCGGATCATCCACGCCAAGGGTTTCCGTCGCCTGAAGCACAAGACCCAGGTATTCCTGCACCCCGAGGACGACCACTTCGTCACGCGCCTGACCCACACCCTGCAGGTCGCCCAGATCTCGCGCTCGCTCGCCGCCGCGCTGAGCCTCAACGAGGCCCTGGCCGAGGCCATCGCCCTGGGTCACGACGTGGGTCACACGCCGTTCGGCCACACCGGCGAGGAGGCGCTGTCGCCCTACTTCCCGCCCGACGGGTGGCATCACGCCGCCCAGAGCGTCCGCGTGTTCGAGGTCCTCGAGGACCTGAACCTGACCTGGGAAGTGCGCGACGGGATCCGGGCCCACACGTGGAAGATCGCCCCACCGCCCACCACGCCCGAAGGGTTCTGCGTTCGCTACGGCGATCGGATCGCGTATCTCAGCCACGACGCCCTGGACGCCCTCCGGGCCGGCGTGCTGACCGAGGCCGACTTTCCGGGCCACATGACCGAGCGCCTGGGACCGCCGGGCCGCCGATGGGTGGGTGAGCTGATCAGCGCGGTGATCGAGGAGAGCCTGCGCAGCGGGGTGGTCCAGATGGACGAGGAGACCCTCGGCCTCATGCACGAGCTGCGCGACTTCATGTTCGAGCGCGTCTACCTGCGTCCCGAGCAGCAGGCCCAGCAGCAGGTCGCCATCGAGCTCCTGCGCCGCCTCATGGACCATCACCTGGCGCACCCGGACGAGCTCCCGGCCAGCTACCGCGATACCGATGCCGACCTGGTGGTCCAGGTCGCGGACTACGTCTCGGGGATGACGGACCGATACGCCCAGGCAACCGCCATCCGGCTGTTCGGTGAGTCCGCCCCTCGCCTAGGGTGAGCCGGCGGTGGGGCCGGCGGTCGGGAGCACGTCGCTGAACGTGTAGGTCACGAACGTCCCGTCGCCGCACTCCAGGGCAATGACGTCTGGCCGATCCTCGGCCTGGTGGGACGGCGCGCTTCCCTCCGGCCCGTACACGTCGCGCGACAGGGCGCCGACCAGGGTGGTGCCAAGCAGCACGGGCTCGCCGTCTCCCGCGACCGGCTGCTCCGTGGCCGGACCGGCCGCGACGTACACCCGGTCACCCCACTGCAGGGCGGGTGGGCAGCTGGGCTTGCCAAGCGCCATCTGGAGGCTCCACACCCCGAGCCCGATGAACACGGCCGCGGCGAGGACGGCGCAGCCGACGACCCGCCAGTTCACCGCCGAACCTCGAAGCGCTCCAGCCCGCCGCCAGCCGGGCCGCGACTGGTCTCGATCCGCTCCACGTGGCCGGAGTCGGGCCCACGGGCCAGCTCCGCCTCGAAGACGTCAAGCGCCCCCGATGGGCCTTCAGCTACGAGCTCAACCGATTGCTCGTCGTCCAGGTTTCGCACCCATCCCACGAGGCCCAACCGCGTCGCGGTGCTCGCGGCCCACCACCGATAGCCCACCCCCTGGACCCGCCCGATCACCCTGGCCGTCAGCCGTTCGTCGTTGCTCACGCCTCAGCGCGGCGCGAGGCGCGGCCAGGCGAGCATCGCGTACTCGAGCGCCAGCCGCGGGCTCACGTTCTCGTCCAGCGCCGCGCGCGCTCGTTCGAGGCTCGCCGCCGCTGTTGTCAGCTGCTGCGGCTCGAGGCGGCCGGCCACTGCAGGGAGATCGGTCACGAGCTCGTCCGAAACGGCCAGGTCGGGTGCGCCGCTGCGGGCCACCAGCAGGTCCCGAGCGAGGTCGAGCCAGACGTCCACGATGGCGACGGCCGCCGCTCGCTGGACGGCAGTCGGCGTTCGCACGCCGGTCTCGGGATCGTCCGACGCGGCATCGCCACGGGACAGCCGGGATCGGTCATCGATCAGCTCGCGGACCGCGCCCATGCGGTCCGCGAGGCCGCGTTCGAGCAGGCCCACCAGCTCCTGTTGGGTCCGACGCCGCCAGTCCACGGTGTTCGGTTCCCGGGCAAAGGCCAGGGCCCGACCCATCCGGCCATCGGCCAGTCGCGCCAGCGTGCGCGCCTGGTCATAGGTCACCTGCTCGTGCTCCAC
The DNA here is from genome assembly GCA_963810925.1 of uncultured Chloroflexia bacterium. Taxonomy (GTDB): domain Bacteria; phylum Chloroflexota; class Limnocylindria; order QHBO01; family QHBO01; genus DASTEQ01. The sequence continues at coordinate 432,466 of CAWEPF010000006.1, forward strand.
CAGGTACGCGGCGATCACGTCAGACGGCATGGTTCCGAGCCTGATCAGCCCCGCTCGGGACTGGATCGTGGGCAGGATCCGGGACAGGTCGTCCGCCACCAGGATGAACAGCTGCCGATCGGCGGGCTCCTCGAGTGCCTTGAGCAGCGCGTTCTGGATCTGCTCGTTCGCGGCATCGACGTGCTCGATGACCACGACTCGGAGGCGCCCTGTCAGCGGTGATCCCGCGGCCTCGGCCAGCCACCGGCGCGCAGCGCTCACGATGCTCTCCGCGCTCCCCCGGTCGTCGCGCCATCGCTCGGGCGAGGCCACCAGCAGGTCCGCGTGGCTCCGTGCCCGCGCCTGCCGACATCCGGAGCATTCGTTGCACGGCCGATCCGCGGGCGCAGTGGCCTCGCACAGGGCCAGGGCCACCAGGTCGTCGACGAACGCCGTCTTCCCCGAGCCCTGCGGGCCGCTGACCAGGATGGTTGCCGGTCCGTCGCTCCGTCCAAGAAGGCCACGAGCCAGCCGCTCGGCGACCGGTTGTCCGAGGGTCTGGAATCCGGGGCCGATGGCAACGGTCACGGCGGCGAGTATAGGGCGGGTAAGCGCCCGGTCACTGATCCCTGCCAGGCTGTTGGGCGCATGCTCTGCGGAGTCGCCCGGGCACGGTCGGGCGGCCGGTTGGCAACCGAACCGCCAGTTCCGGCGGCTCCCAGGGCGCCAATCCAGCAGCGCCAACCCGGTCGGGGGCGGCGGCGGACGGCCGGTGGCATACTGACCAACGAAACTCGGACCAGGGGATAGGAAATGCCAAGCAACACGATCGAATCGAATGAGCTGACCGCGGACGAGGTCATCCAGCGCGGTCAGGCCATTGCCGAGGCCATCGGCCAGGCGGCGGAGGATGCTGCGCAGCGGGCCGCCGCGGCGTGGGAGGAGTCCCGTCCGGCGCGGCGCGAGGTCGCCAAGACCATCGAGCGCCAGGGCCGCGACATCAGCAAGTGGTCGATGCAGCTCTGGCGGAAGGACATCCGGCCGGGTCTGCGCCAGATGTGGAATCGCCGGACCGTGGCCCTCGGCGCGGCGGGCGCGGCCGTACCGGCCGGCCGTCAGCTCTTCGAGGAAGCGGCTTCCGAGCTCGGCTTCGAAGACCCACCAGGACCGCCATTGGGGCTCGTTCTTCGCGGGCATCGTGGTCGGAGCGATCACCGGTGTGCTCATCGCGGTGATGACCGCGCCAAAGCCAGGGCAGCAGACGCGAGACGAGATCGTCACCCGCGCTCGCGAGGTGGCGGAGACCGCCGGCGAGTGGATTCCGGTTAGCCTCTCCGACTCCAACGGGAACGGCGGCACGACGGCCGACGTCGAGGTGTCCGAGCTCGAAAGCGAGGCCTAGGCCTCAGTCGGGGGCTCGGGGGTCCGGGTCTTCGTCGTGCGCCCTGAGGTGAATCGCTTCCAGATCCCCTCGTCCGAGCCCGCTTCGGGCTGAGCGGCCGCCGCAGGCTTCGGCGCCCGAGGCTTCCGGGCGGGCTTCTTGGGCGCCTCGGCCTCCGCCGCCGGAGCATCGCTCACGTCGGCGGCCTTCGGGGTCGCGGTCTTCGCGGTGGATCGACTCCTCGTCGGCTTGGCCGGCGCATCGGTGGCCGGCGCGTCAGTCGCCGGCGCGTCGGTGGCCGAGGCCTTCGATCGTCGAGACGAACTGGCACTCGTGGAGGCGGCTGGCTTGGCCGGCGCGCGCCGCGTTCGCGGCTTCGGTGACGCAGTTTCCGCGGCCGGGGAGGCGGTAGCCGCCGTCGGCTGATCGGTCAGCCCAAGCTCGGCCAGGGTTGCGGCATCGGCTTCCTCGAACCCGAACTCGTCTCCGGTGGAGGTTCCCCCGGTCTGCAGGCCGTCCAGCTCGTCGAGGCTGTCAACCTCTTGCCAGCTGATCTCGGCCGGCTCGCCGTTGCTGGATTCCGCGCCGAGCTCGAGCTCGGTCCCGCGCCGTCCACGGCGTCCGCGGCCACGGCCTCCGCGTCGGCGGCGTCGGTGTGCGGCGTCCGAAGAGGTTTCGTCGTTGGTGTCAGATCGGGTTGCTGCCGCAGCCTCCGCGGGGGCCGCGTCCGACGCGGGAGCGTCCTCGGCGGCAACCGTGGTCCGCGTGCGCGAGCCACGACCCCGAATGGGGCGCTCCGAGCGACGGCTGCCGCCGCGCGAGGAGCTTCGACCACGACCGGAGTCGTCACCATCGGCACGCGCTGCGGCCAACGCCGCGGCGGCCACCGACGGCGAGGCTTCGCGGAAGCCCACGTCAGGGTTGACTTCCTTGGCGGGCATCTCCGGGGCACCGACGCCCTTGGTTTCCTTCTGGCGGCCAATGGCGCTGATCTTCATCGCGTCGTGGAACTCATCCGCGACCGCGAACAGGTCGGAGCTGGTGTTGGGCTTGAAGCTGATGACCTCGCACCGCACACCAACGTCCTGGAGAGCACGGATGGCGGGGGCGAAGTCGCCGTCACCGGACACGATGACGGCCACGTCCATCCGATCGGCCAATCGGAAGAGGTCCACGACCAGCTCGATGTCGAGGTTGGCCTTGACCCGTCCGTCACCGAACTTGCGGATGTCCTTGGCCACCACGCGGTAGCCGTTCTTGCCCAGGAAGTCCAGGAACTTCTTCTGGTTTTCGTTCTCGGGATCGAGTCCCGAGTAGGCGTAGGCACGAATGAGGTCGCGCCCCTTGGTGGCGTGCTTCAGCAGGGCCACGTAATCGACGTCCACGTCCTGGCCGCGGGCGGCGTAGTAGAGATTGGCAACGTCAACGAAGACGGCCACGTTCTTGCTCATGAGAGCGGGTACTCCTTGGTAGGAATGGTGGTGGCTGCCACGAGAGCCCCGGCTGCCTTCGCGCTCGACCGATGCTTCGGGTAGACCGGAGCCGCGGCGCAAGTGGGCGGCACCCTCGCTTCGCGAACGCTTTGGTTCCGCGGCGGCGAGGGATCGAAGATCTCCACGTGGGGAGGCCTAGGCACACAGAATACCACGCCCGACCGGTCATTCAGGCCCGAGACGCCTGGGTCTGAACCTCCTACACCGGTCGGCCGATAGTCATCGGTGCACGGGCGATGATCTTGCGCGCCCCTTGAGGCGCCCGTATGATGCCCGGCACACTCTCCGTGGGAGCGGCGCTGCGCGTCGCCCCCGGAGTCATCTGGAGGAGGATTGGATGCAGAAACTTCTGCGATGGAGCGCCGGCCTGGTAGTGCTGGCGTTGATTCTGTCTGCCTGTCAGTCGAGCGCCAGCGAGAGCCCAAGCGCCAGCGCCTCGGCAGCTGCCAGCCAGGAAAGCGCTGCTGATGTCTGCGCGGCCGATGCGTATGGCTGTGTTGAGATCGCGGCAGGCGACCCCGTAGTCATTGCCAGCGCGAACGCCATCACCGGCGACGTCGCCTTCCTGGGCAACGACATCAACTTCGGAATCCAGGTTGCGATGAATGATCGCACCGAGGTTGCCGGACGCGAGGTCGAGCTCCAGAAGGAAGACGCCGGCTGCGGCGACGCGACCACTGGACAGACTGCGGCACAGGCCATTGTTGCCAACCCGCAGGTGGTTGCCGTCATCGGCACGACCTGCTCCCGCACCGCGATTCCGGCCATGGCCGTTCTGAACGACGCGGGCATCATGATGATCTCGCCGGCGAACACGGCCCCAGGCCTGACGAACCCGGATCACGAGACCTTCATCGGACAGGAGCACCTGTACTTCCGGACGGCGTACAACGACAACGTCCAGGGCAAGGCAGTGGCTCAGTTCGCCTGTGACGAGCTCGAAGCGCAGACCGCGGCGACCATCCACGATGGCAGCCCGTATGCGTTCCAGCTGCAGGAAGTCTTCGTGGATCAGTTTGAAGCGATCTGCGGCGGCACGTCGCAGGACGCGCAGGCCATCAACGTGGGTGACACCGACTTCCATGCGGTGCTGACCACGATCGCGGCCAGCGCCCCTGACATCATCTTCATGCCGATCTTCGACCCCGAGGGGCCGTTGGTCGTCAACCAGGTCGGCGACGTCGCCGGGCTGGAGAACACGATCCTGATCGGCGCCGACGGCGTCAAGGATCAGGGCTTCATCGACGCGGCCGGGACCGTGGCCCAGGAGAAGGGCATGTACTTCTCGGGTCCGGACCTCAACTTCGGTACGGCCTACACCGATGACTTCCTGCCCAAGCTTCTTGAGCTGGAAGGCACCACGGCGCCGTTGGCCCCGTACCACGCACATGCCTTTGACGCGGCGAACATCATCTTCGACGCGATCGAGGCCGTGGCCATCGACGAGGATGGGACCCTGTTCGTCCCGCGGGAAGCGCTGCGTGACTACGTGGCCAGCCTGACGGACTACGCCGGTCTCACCGGAACCCTGACGTGTGATGAGTTTGGAGACTGCGGTTCGCCGTACGTGTCGATCGCCCAGCTGAAGCCTGACGCGACGACTGGCGACCTCACCTACCAGTCCATCTTCACGACGCGTCCATAACCGTCATCGGTCCAACGTCTGAACGTTTGACCTGATTGACACACCCGAGCGGGTGGGCCGGCTTCCGGCCCACCCGCTCATCGCATGACCGGGGGAATCACTCGAAGCTTCGCTGAGGAGGGTGCGTGCGGAAACGTCGGCGGCTGTCCGTGGTCGACGTACTGTCCCTGGTCCTGGGCCTCGGGATCCTCGCGTTCGTGGCCGTGGGCGTGTTCCTCACGCTCACGGAGTCGCAGGCGCCGCTCTCGCCCAGGCAGTGGCTGGACCTCGTCGTGTTCGGGCTCGCGCAGGGATCGGTGTACGCCCTCATCGCACTGGGGTACACGCTCGTATACGGCGTCCTGCTCATGATCAACTTCGCCCACGGCGACGTCTTCATGTTCGGCGCCATGACCTCCTTCTTCGTGGCCAACGCGCTCGCGTCACCCGATCCGGTGACCGGCGGCAGCTTCCTCAATACCAACCCACTGATCGGCATGATCCTGGTGCTGGCGACCGCGGCGTTGAGCTCGATGATCGTCGCGCTCCTCCTGGAGCGGATCGCGTATCGCCCCCTGCGGCGGGCCCCGCGCCTCGTCCCGCTGATCACCGCCATCGGGGCGTCGCTGTTCATCGCCAACAGCGTCCGCGGGCTGTACGGGGAGCAGGTCAAGGCCTATCCCCGCCTGGACATCCTCGCCGGCCCCTGGAACATCCTCGGCTATGAGATTTTGCCCAGCCACGCCATCGTGATCGTGTCCGCCGTCATCTTCATGGCGGTCCTGTGGTGGATCGTCGAGCGGACGAAGACCGGGCGCTCCATGCGCGCCGTGGCGGAGAACAAGGACACGGCCGCGCTCATGGGGATCAACGTTGACCGCGTCATCTCCACGACATTCGCCATCGGCGGGCTGCTGGCGGGAGCCGCCGGCGTGCTCTACGCGATCGTGTTCAACCAGGTCAGCTGGACGATCGGATTCCTGCCCGGCATCAAGGCCTTCACCGCGGCCGTCCTGGGCGGGATCGGCAACATCTTCGGCGCGATGGTCGGCGGGGTCCTGCTGGGCACCATGGAGTCGGTGGGCCCGACCCTGCTCCTGAGCGGGTACGGGGTACCGTCACCCACCCAGCTGAAGGACGTCATCGCGTTCAGCATCCTCGTCCTTGTGCTGATCTTCCGTCCGTACGGCCTGTTCGGCCGACCGGAGAATCGCTGATGCCCGAACAGACGACGAACTTCCTGAGAGCGAATGCGTGGCTTGGGTTCATCGGCGGGGTCGTTTCCCTGTACCTCGCCGCTGTGGGCCTCGTATTCGCGTTTGCAGAGCGCAACGTGATCGTCTTCACCGATGACGTAGCCCTGACCCTGGGCCGGGTCATGCTGGCGCTGCCCCCCATCGGCGTGGGCTACTACGCGGCTCGTCGAGCCGAAGGGGCAACCGGCAGCCGGCTGGCGGCCGGGCTGCTCGCTGGATTCGTGACCGGCCTCATCCAGGCTGCCGGCCTCCTCGTGGCAAACGCGCTCTCGCCGGAGATCCGCGAGGTCCTCATCAGGATCACGCCCGAGCTGATCGCGTTCGTCTCGTTTGGTCTTGAACCGCTTGCCGGCGCCGCGGTGAACGTCGCGCTCTGCTCGATCCTCGGGTTGGCCGCCGCAGCGCTGGTTGTCACCCGAGCATCCGTGCGGCGCCCGATCATCGGTGGCGTCCTGGCGGTGGGCATCCTGAGCTTGGCGGAGCCCTTCGTCCGGCCTCGCCTCCAGACGATGGATCTGCTCGACCTCGCGAACTTCATCTACCGGGACCATGGCCTGACGGTTGCTGCCGCGATCGTCGCATTCGTGGCAGGGGTCGTGATCGCGGTGGTCTGGACGCCGTCGCGCTCGGCGATCAACCGCCGCGTCGCTGCGGCCGACCCCGGTCAGCAGAAAATGATCCGTTGGGCGTGGGCCCTGGTCGTCATCGCGTTCCTCTATGCGCTGCCGACGGCGATTGCGGGGCCGTTCCTCACCCAGGTGCTCGTCCTGGTCGGCCTGTACATCCTGCTGGGCCTCGGCCTGAACATCGTCGTTGGCTTCGCCGGCCTGCTGGACCTGGGCTATGTCGCCTTCTACGCCGTCGGGTCGTACCTGACCGCCCTCCTCACGTCCCCCAGCTCGTCGTTGGGCATCGGGATGAATTTCTGGGTGGCCCTGCCCATCGTGGTCCTCGGGACCGCGATCGTCGGTCTGTTCATCGGCGCTCCCGTGCTCAGATTGCGCGGTGACTACCTGGCGATTGTCACCCTGGGCTTCGGCGAGATCGCCCGCTTGCTGTTCCTGTCCGATGCGCTGGCACCGTGGCTCGGCGGGGTGCAGGGCATCACGGGCATCCCCGCCATGATCGATGACGGGACGTACAACCTGCCGCTCATCGGTGAGGTGAGCGGGCCGGCAGCCACGTACTTCCCGCTCGTCGGACTGTGTGCCTTGGCAGCCTACTTCGCCTACCGTCTCAAATACGCCCGCGTGGGCCGCGCCTGGAATGCCATGCGCGAGGACGAGGATGTGGCCCAAGCGACGGGTGTCAACACGACCAACTACAAGCTGCTGGCCTTCGCCCTGGGCGCCTCCATCGGCAGCCTTGGCGGCGCGGTCTTTGCGACCCACTTGCAATCGGTCTTCCCGGGGAGCTTCGTTCTCCAGGTGTCCATCACCACCCTGGCGGTGGTCGTGCTCGGTGGCATGGGCAGCATTCCCGGCGTGATCGTGGGCGCGTTCGTCCTGATCGGCCTTCCGGAGATGCTGCGCGAGTTCGCCGAGTTCAAACTGCTCGTATACGGCGCCGTCCTGGTCATGGTCATGATCCTGCGACCCGAGGGCCTCCTGCCGGACGTTGGTCGCCGGCGCGAGCTCCACGAAGTGGAGGAAGACGAGGAGGTGGCGCGCGGAGCCGCGCCGAGCCAGGCGATATGACGAGCGAGTCGATGGCCCCCGAGAAACCGGCCGTGAAGGGCGAGGCTGACGTCCTGCTGCGTGCCACGAAGGTCACGAAGCAGTTCGAGGGCCTGGTCGCCAACCGCGAGATCGACTTCGACATCCCGCGCCACTCGATCGTGTCGATCATCGGGCCCAACGGCGCGGGCAAGACGACCTTCTTCAACCAGCTGAGCGGCGTCTATCACCCCACCGAGGGCACGATCGCGTTCGAGGACATTGACATCAGCGACATGTCGCCGCACGAGGTGGCCGAGTTGGGCGTCGCACGGACCTACCAGAACATTCGCCTGTTCCGTGACCTCAGCGCGCTGACCAACATCTCGGTGGGCCAGCACGTGCGGACCAAGGGCCAGTGGTACGCCGCCGTCTTCCAGCTCCCCTCCATCCGCCGCGAGGAGGCCGCCATAGAGAAACGCTCGTACGAGCTGCTGGACATCGTGGGTCTGCGACGATCCATGGCCCACGTCCTGGCCAAGAACCTGCCGTACGGTGACCAGCGCCGGCTCGAGGTGGCGCGCGCCCTGGCCAGTGATCCCAAGCTGCTGCTCCTGGACGAGCCGACGGCCGGCATGAACCCCGGTGAGACCCGCGAGATGACCGAGTTCATTGCCCAACTTCGCCGCGACCTGGACCTCACCATCCTGCTCATCGAGCACGACATGAAGGTGGTCATGGGCGTGAGCGAACGGATCAGCGTGCTCGACTACGGGGAGAAGATCGCGGAGGGCACGCCGGCCGAGATCCGGGCCAATCCGCGGGTCATCGAGGCCTACCTGGGCAAGCAGGCAACGAACTGATGGCCCACCTCCTCGAGCTGGACGACATTCACACCTTTTACGGGAACATCCACGCCCTCAAAGGCGTGTCCATAGCCGTCGACGAAGGGGAGATCGTGACCCTCATCGGCTCCAACGGCGCCGGCAAGTCCACCACCCTGCGCACGATCAGCGGCATCGCACCGGCCCGCAAGGGAACGGTCCGCTTCCGGGGGGAGGAGATCCAGGGCATGAAGGCCCATGACATCGTTCGGCAGGGCATCGCCCAGTCCCCGGAAGGGCGCGGCGTGTTCTCCCGGATGAGCGTCTACGAAAACCTGTTGATGGGCGCCTTCAGCCGCAAGGGACCGCTGGACCAGGACATCGAGCGCGCGTACACCTACTTTCCGCGGCTCAAGGAACGGCGCAACCAGAAGGCCGGCACGCTTTCGGGTGGGGAGCAGCAGATGCTCGCCATCGGGCGCGCGCTGATGGCCAATCCCACGGTCCTGCTCCTCGACGAGCCATCGATGGGCCTGTCCCCCATCCTGACCGAGCAGATCTTCCAGATCATCCGCGACATCAACACCGATGGGACCACCGTCCTCCTGGTGGAGCAGAACGCGCAGATGGCGCTCAACGTGGCCCACCGCGGCTACGTCCTCCAGACGGGGCAGATCATCCTGTCCGACACCGCAGTCAACCTCGCCGCCAACCAGCAGGTCCGCCAGGCCTACCTCGGCGAGATCTAGCCCGCCCGGGCACACCGTCCCGCCCGGCGCCGAACGAACCGATGACCAAGCCCTACCGACCCGACCTCAGACCGATGCTCCTGCTGGTCATCGTCCTGGTCGTCGTGATCGTGGGCTGGATCGTGCTGAGCCCCCTGGTCCTCCCCCACTAGCCGGCCCCCGGGCCGGCCCGCGGCCAGCGGGGCGGCTCGGCGCGGCGCGGCGCGGCGCGGTCAGAACGTGCGGCGCGTTCCGAAGCCGGTTCCGGCCCCGTACAGGAACAGGCCCACGCCCACGAGGGCCAGGATCAGTCCCGGCGAGGATTGGGGCAGTGGCAGATAGGAGACGGACCACAGCTCCCAGCCGCGCCACACGAGGGCAGCGGCCGCGGCGAGCCCCAGCAGCAGGTAGATGGCGGGCGCATCGAGAGCGAACCCCCAGCGGCCGCGGACGAACCCGACGTCCAGCAGGGCCAGCGCCAGGATGGCGGAGCCAAAGATCACGAGCCCCGGACCCTCCAGGCCGATGCCACTCGTCGCCGGCAGCTCGACCCCGCTGATCCGCTCGCCCCCGGCCCGCCACCACGGCAGGAACGCGGCGACGACCATGCACACGCTGCCGACCAGGATCGGGACGCGGAACCGCCGCGGGCCGGTGTCCTCCACCGGTCAGCCCTCGGGGCTGTCGAGCCCGTAGACCGAGGGGCGCAGGACTCCAACGTAGGGCAGGTTGCGGTAGCGCTCGCCGTAGTCCAGCCCGTAGCCGATCACGAATCGGTCCGGGATGCTGAAGCCCACGTAGTCGATCTCGATCTCGGTGAGCCGCCGCGCGGGCTTGTCCAGCAGGCAGCAGATGGTCAGCGAGGCCGGGTGCTTCTCGCGAAGGTAGCGGAGGAGGTAGTTCAGGGTCAGCCCGGTGTCGATGATGTCCTCGACCACGATCACGTCCCGACCTTCGATCGAATTGGACAGGTCCTTGAGGATGCGGACCTGTCCGCTCGACTCGGTGCCCGCGCCGTAGCTGCTGACCTCCATGAGGTCGATCGAGAGGGGCAGCTCCACGCCCCGGACGAGGTCGGCCAGGAACACGATGGAACCCTTGAGAACGCTGATCAGGACCGGCTCGCGCCCAGCGTAGTCGGCCGTGAGCTGCGTTCCGAGCTCGGCAACCCGAGCCTGGATCTGCTCTTCGGTGAGAAGGATCTCCTCCACGTCGGCGTGAATGGGGGCGGCCACGGCTTCGGTCACGGCGTTGCGCTCTCCGGGGCCGGCGCCGCGCGCCCAGCCGATGCGGACCGATGAGTTCCGCTGCCGTTGGCCCCGTTCATCTCGACCAGGAAGTCCACCCGTCCGTACTTGACCATGAGGGCCTGGAAGTCACGCGCATACAGGAGCTTGATCCGCACCTCGGGGTACAGCTGGCGCAGCAGGCGCAGCTTGCGGTTCTTCTTCCGCACGAGGGTCTGGCGGAGCGTCGTCAGCTCCACGTACAGGTCCAGCTCGGGGAGGTAGAAGTCCGGCGCGAACGACTCGACCACGGCGCCGGAGGGGTTCCAGGAGATGGGAAAGACGTCGGGTTCATAGCGCCACGACACCTGGTAAAAGTCGAGGACTCTGGCCAATTCCGCTTCGCTGTCGTGAGCGAAGCGAGGGGACGATTCCGTCAGCAGATCCGCCCCCGGTGCCCGATCCTACTCGCCCATTCGGGCTGAGACGCCATCGAAGGCGAGTATATCGGCCCACTTATCCACAGGTAGCCGAATGCCTGCGAGATTGGTGGAAAAGTGGGGTTGCCGGGGGCCGAACGCCGGCAGACACTGGCGGTCCTGCTTCCGCGGTGCCGAGTATGGGTAACCGGGGACGGTGCGGGGCCGATGCGAGAGCCGGCCGTAACCGCCCGAACCCGGGAAGACCGAAAGGCGCCGAGGGAGCATTTCTCGTTACACTCGGCGGCCGATGCGGGTTGCCGTCCTGTCCGACATCCACTCCAACCTGGTCGCCCTGGACGCGGTCCTCGACGACCTCGCCACGCTCCCGCCGGTGGACGCGACCTGGGTGTGCGGCGACATCGTCGGCTACGGCCCCCAGCCCAACGAGGTCATCGCCCGACTTCGCGAGATCGGCGCGCTGGGCGTCATGGGCAACCACGACGGGGCGGCGGTGGGTGTGGTGGACCCGGCCTGGTTCAACGACGCAGCGGCGGCGGCCATCTCATGGACCGCGACGGAGCTGAACCCCGACTCGCGCGCCTTCCTGGCCGACCTGCCCGAACGCCGGGTGGACGGCGAGCTGACCGCGGTCCATGGCTCCCCGCGCGACCCGATATGGGAGTACGTCACCTCGACCGACGTGGCCCGCGCCAACCTGGGCGCCTACGAGACCCGGGTGTGCCTGTTCGGACACACCCACTTCCCCATCGTGTACGCGGAGACCGAGGGCGGGATGGAGGCGATGGCGGCCGATGACGAACCGATGGCCCTGCCAAGCCGACGGCTGATGCTGAACCCCGGCAGCGTGGGCCAGCCCCGGGACGGCGATCCGCGCTCGTCCTACGCGGTGCTCGACCTGGGCGCGGCGACCGCGACGTTCCGGCGCGTGCCCTATGCGATCGCCCGGACCCAGAAGCTGATGCGCGAGCGACGACTGCCCAGCTGGCTGGTGGAACGGCTGAGCCACGGTCGCTGATTCGGTCGTCCCGGTCACGCGCCGCCACCGCTGCGGCGGACGGCTAGGATATCGGTCCCACATGTTCCGCCGACGCCCTTCGGAATCGGACCGATCGCTCCTGCCGTACCGCCGCATCCTGGTGCCCCTGGCCGGCGGCGACGCGGACGACGACGCCCTGCACCTGGCGGTCCAGATCCTCACCGATGAGCCGCCCGCCAAGGGTGAGGAGGCCGGCGAGGTCATCCTGGTCCACGTCATCGAGGTCGGGTTCGAGCGCACGCTCGACACGCAGGACGAGCGCGCGACCGCCTTTGCGGACGAGGTCCTGGGTCGCGGCGCCGCGTTCCTCGAGGCGCAGGAGGTCGCCAGCCGGGTGGGCATGATCCAGGCCCGCGCCGCCGGCCCGGCCATCGTGGACGAGGCGGTGGCCTCGAACGCCGACCTGATCGTGATGGGACTACGCTATAAGCGTCGGTTCGGCGGCAGCTGGGATGCTGGGCGGACCGTTCCCTACGTCATGCGGAACTCGAAGGCGCCGGTGTGGTGCCTCCGGGCGCGTACCGAGGAGCTGGCACTCTCGCCATGAGGATCATCATCATCGGCTGTGGACGGGTGGGGGCCGAGACCGCCGTCCGCCTGGACCAACGGGGCGACCACGTGACCGTGATCGACATCGACCCGCGGGCCTTCGAGAAGCTGCCGAGCGACTACAGCGGGATCACGATTCGCGGCAACGGCGGTGACGAGGACGTCCTGCGCGGCGCCGAGGCCGAGATGGCCGAGATCGTCATGGCCCTGACCGAAGGCGACAACCGCAACGTCATGGCCGCCCAGCTGGCCAAGCACGTGTTCGGCGTCCCCCGGGTCATCGCCAAGATCAATGACCCGCTCCGGGCCGAGGCGTATCGGACCCTGGGCCTGGAGACCATCTGCCGCACCTCCATCCTGTCCGCGGCCCTGGTCCAGGCGGCCGCCGAGGGCGCCGCGGCCACGAACGGCATGGTCGAGGAGCCCACCGCGCAGCCCATGAAGGCTCACCAGCAGGACACCACCGCCTCCCCCGCGGACCGCGCGGCAGCCCAAGCGGACCGCGCCACCCAACCGGACGCCGCGGCCACCGGGGAGGGCAGCTGACCATGTACGTGGTCGTCATCGGCGGCGGAAATGTCGGCTATTACCTCACCAAGGAGTTGCTCACCGCGGGCCACGAAGTGGTGATGATCGAGAAGAACGGCGGCCGCGCGCGCCAGATCGCCGACGAGCTGGGCAGCATCGTCGTCCCGAACGACGGCTGCGAGGGCCGGTACCAGGAGCAGGCCGGGATGGGCCGGGCAGACGTCGTGGCGGCGGTGACCGGCGACGACGAGGACAACCTGGTGGCCTGCCAGGTGGCGAAGATGCACTTCAACGTCCCGCGCGCCATCGCCCGGGTCAACAATCCGAAGAACGAGCACCTGTTCCGTCAGCTGGCGATCGACGAGACGGTGAGCCCCACCCGGGCCATCCTGGGCGTGATCGAGCACGAGATCCCCATCCACGACCTGCTCCACCTGGCCGAGCTGGAGGGCGGCGACCTGGAGATCGTGGAGGCCCAGCTCACCGCCGAGTCGCCCGTCCTGGGACGCGAGCTACGGGACCTGCCCCTCCCCGAGGGCACCTCGATTGCCGTGATCCTGCGCGGCTCTCGGGCCGTGCCTGCCCGGCCCGAAACGCGATTGACCGATGGCGACCGCCTGCTCGCCATCACCTCGTCCGAGCGCGAACCGGAGCTGCGGCGGCTCCTCATCGGCGACTGACCGATGGCGGCCGATGCGCCGACCGGTGCCGGTCGCCAGGCCGAGGCGTTCTTTGGGCAGCTCGAGTCCGCGGTGGGCACGGCGGTCGTCGGCGCGTCGGACGCCCTCCGACTGGTGGCGGTGGCCCTTCTCGCTGACGGGCACGCACTGATTGAGGACGTCCCCGGTGTCGGCAAGACGCTCCTCGCGCGCGCGGTCGCGCGCGCCATCGGTCTCTCGTTCGGCCGCGTCCAGGGGACGCCCGACCTGCTGCCCGGGGACGTGACCGGGAGCAGCATCCTGGAGGGAAACGCATTTCGGTTCGTGCCCGGACCGATCTTCAACCAGGTCGTGCTGGTGGACGAGATCAACCGCGCCACGCCCCGCACCCAGGCCGCCCTGCTGGAGGCCATGCAGGAGCACCAGGCCTCGGTGGACGGGGTGACCCGCCCGCTGCCCGAGCCGTTCGTCGTCCTCGCCACCCAGAACCCGATCGAGCTGGAGGGCACGTTCGCCCTGCCCGAGGCTCAGCTGGATCGGTTCCTGGTCCGCATCCAGCTTGGCTATCCGGAGGCAGACGCGGAGCACCTGATTGCTCGTCGCCACCAGGGGCAGGCCGAACCGCTGGATGGCGTGCCGGTCGTGTCGAGCGCCGATGGGCTGCTGGCCCTGCGCGACGGGGTGCGCACCATCCGGGTCGCGGACGAGGTGGAGGGGTACCTCGTAAGCCTGGTCCGTGCGACGCGGGCCCATCCCGACGTGCGGCTGGGGGCGTCGCCGCGGAGCAGCGTGGCCCTGTACCGCGCCTCGCAGGGCTGGGCCGCCCTGGACGGGCGTGACTTCGTGCTCCCCGACGACGTGCGCGCCGTGGCGTCCGCGGTTCTCGCCCATCGCCTGCTGCTCGACCTGGACCGCGAGCTGCGCGGCGCGAGCGTGGCCCAGGTGGTGGCCGACGTCCTGGCCGAGGTGCCGGTCCCGCTCACCCCATGACCGGTTGGACGGCCCTGGCCATCACCATGGCCCTGACCGGGACGATCGCCGGCGTGCCGGGCCTGTATCTGCTGGCGGCGGCCACCTTTGGCTACGGCGCCGCGACCCGGCTGTGGACCCGCTTCGGACTCCGCGACCTGGAGTACGACCGGCGGTTGAGTGCGGACCGCGCGATCGTGGGCGACACGGTCAACCTGGACATCGCGGTCTGGAACCGCAAGGCGCTGCCGCTTCCCTGGGTCGCCGTGGACGACCTGATGACCGATGGCCTCGTGATCCGCGAGCAGCCCACGCTCGAGCTGGACGACGAGGGGACCCAACGCCGGAGCCTGCACAACGCCTGGGCGCTGGGTTGGTACGAGCGCGTGACCCGCCACTACCACGTCGAGGCGCGACGACGCGGGGTGTACGAGCTCGGACCGATTCGTCTCCACGTCCGCGACCTGGTGGGGCGCCGCGCGGTGACCGAAGAGCGGCCGCTGCCCGCCCAGCTTGCCGTCGCCCCGCGCACGATCCGTGTCCTTGACGCGGGCACCGACCGGGCACCGATCGGGGAGCGGCGCGCGCGCCAGAGCCTCGTCCACGATCCCTCGCTGTTCGGCGGCGTTCGACCGTTCCAGCCCGGGGACCCGCTGCGCCGCATCCACTGGCGAGCCACCGCCCGGATGCGTCAACCGGTCAGCCGACGCTGGGAGCCGGCCCGCAGCCGCCAGGTGATCCTGGTCCTGGACGTCCAGACCGTGGAAGGGCCGTCGTGGGAGATGGCATGGGACGACGACGCGTTCGAGTCGCTGTGCGTGGCCGCCGCGTCGCTGACCCGCAGCCTGCTCGACGCCGGCGCGGCGGTCGGCCTCGCGGCGGCGGGATTCTCGGGCACCGCCCGGCGACTGGCCTTCCTGCCTCCGCGCTCCGGCCTGGCACAGCTCGCTCGCGCGACCGACCTGCTGGCCCGGCTGGGACCGATCAGCTCCGGAACGCTGGGCGGCCTCCTGACCTGGCTGACCCGCCGTGTGCCGTCGGGCGCCAGCCTGGTCGTGCTGACAGCCCGTCCACCGCAGGCCGTGCGGGCCACCCTGCGCCGGCTCCAGGCGTCGGGCTACGGGGTCGAGGTGCTGGTCCTCGGCGCGGACGGCCAGCTGACCGCGGCGCGCGACCGAGGGGTCCGGACGCGCGGAATGACGCTCGAACCGAACTGGGAGACGGCCGATGTGGTCTCAATTTCCGCCTGAGCCGGTCCCCATCGACGACGGCCCCGAGCGGCCGTCCGCGCCGCCCAAGCCGCCGCGCCCCTCGCGCCTGCTCCCCGTCGTCCAATGCCTGGCCGAGGGCGGTTGGCTTGCGGTCGTCGCGGCCGCCATCCAGGCCCTGTTCGGCGAGGTGCCGACCATCGGTCCGTTCGAGTTCGCCATCCTGGCCGGAGCCGGAATGGCGTGGGCCCGCCGACGCCGGTGGCGCGGACCGATGGGCGAGGCCTTTGGCCTCCCCTTCCTGGCGATCGGCGCCGGAGCGCTGACCTGGATCCTGGCCCCGGAAGTCCGGATCGCGCTGTTCAGCGGGGACCTGCAGGCGGCCATCGCGGCGCACCCGGGCGGCTGGGTGGGAGCGCTGGCGATCATGCGCGGGCACGCCCATCACTCGCGCGAGGTGGACGAAGAGGTCCAGGACCGCCTCATGCGGTGGGGCCTCCCGACGGTCGGTATTGCCTGGCTGATCGGCGACCTGGCGGCTCGACGGGCGGGAACCGGGATCGAGGACGCGTTCACCGCGGTGGCGTTCCTCGGCGCCCTGGTCTTCGTGGGCGCCGGCACGCTGGCCCTGGGCCTGGCCCGCCTGGCTTCGGTCCGCAACGACGGGGCAGGCTCGGCCTCGTGGTTCGGCTTCGTCCTGGTGGTGGCGGTGGGGATCACGGTCATCGGTATCCCGGCGGCCCTCCTCCTGGGCGTGCCGCTGTCGACCGCGCTGATGGCGCTCATCGCCCCCATCCGGGTCATCGGCGCGCTGATCGTGCTCATCCTGTCCCCGGTCATGCTCCTGGCCGCGCTCCTGGTGGACGCGATGAAGGGCGCGCTGCCGGAAGGGTTTGGCGCCGGCACGATCCGCCTGCCGACCATCCCGCTGGGTATCCGCGACCCGTCGAGTCCCGTGCCGGCGGCGGTGTTCTGGATCGTGTTCCTGCTGATCGTCGCGCTGGAGGTGGCCGCGGTTGCGTTGTACCTGTGGTGGCGCTGGCGCGAACGGCGGCTCATCGAGGCCGAGATCAGCGAGCTGGGGGAGGAGCGCGAGGTCGTCTTCGACCGCCCCGCCCGGCCGCCGAAGCCAACTCGTCCCGAGGCCGCGCCCCGGGGGGACCGCCACGACCCGGTGGGCGCCTACCTCCTCGCCCTGGATGCCCTGGCCGCCGATGGCCGCTGGCCCCGCGACCCGGCGGAAACGCCGCGCGACCACCTTGCCCGGTTGGACGACGGCAACCCGGTGGCTGGCCCCTTGCGCCGCCTGGCGGCGGCGTACGAGCTCATTCGCTACGCCCAACGGCCGCTGGGATCCCGAGAACGCGCCCGCTCCCCCGGTCGGCTGAGCCGCCTGGAAGAGGCCATCGGCCGCCGCTGACCACCACGAACCGGCGCCGGCAGGGGGCGACTAAGGGCTGCAAGCCGTTGATATGACCCTTGACACCCTCATTGTCAGGGTTTATGGTCGGGAAGCGCCCTTGGAGCGCGAGCATCTGAACACGGAGGCAACCACTTTCCCATGCGATACCTCACTCGGGTCGATCCGTCCGGCGACATGCGCCGCACCATGGATCGGTTCTTCGATGACAGCTACTGGCACCACGCGAACTGGCGCATGTTCGACGGCACGCTGAGCGCCAAGATCGACATCCACCAGGACGACGACAGCCTGTACGTCACCGCCTCGCTCCCCGGCGTTCGGCCGGAGGACGTCGAGGTCACCCTGTCGGGCCAGACCCTGACCATCAGCGGCGAGCTGAAGAGCGACGAGCAGGTCGAGCGCGAGCAGTACCTGCACCGCGAGCGCCGGACCGGCGCCTTCAACCGCGTGCTGGAGCTCCCGGTCACGATCAACGGCGACGCCGCATCGGCCACCTTCGAGAACGGTCTCCTGCGGCTGACCCTGCCCAAGGCCGAGACCGACAAGCCCCGTCAGATCAAGGTCCAGGTCCCAACCGCGTGACCTGGTCCCGCGACCCGAAACGGCCGCGCTACGTCATCAGCATCGCCGCCGAACTGGTGGAGGTGCATCCGCGGACGCTGCGGATCTACGAGGAGGAGGGCCTCCTCTGTCCGTCGCGTCGCAACAACCTCCGGCTCTACTCGGAGGCGGACTTGGAGCGGGTCCGTATCATCCGTTTCCTGACCCGTCGCCAGGGGGTCAACCTGGCGGGCGTCAAGGTCATCCTGCAGCTCGAGGCACTCGGCAAGATCCGGGTCTACGACCTGTTCGATGAGGCTGATGTCGAACGATATGTGAATGGCGATGCCGAGCCGGAGCCCGTCGAGGGCGAAGGCGACCGGGTTGCCCAGCCGAGCAGCAGGTGAACCCCGTGGAATCCGAGACCCCCAAGCAGCCCACTCCAGCCAGCCCCGAACCGACCGACGAGGTCCAGGTTCTTCCCCTCGTCGCCCTGCGCGGGACTGTCATCTTCCCCGAGATGATCGTTCCGCTCGAAGTGGGCCGCGAGCGCAGCGTCAAGGCGCTGGAGCGCGCGGTGCGGGCCAACTCCCCCGTCGCCCTGATTGCCCAGCGCGACAACGAGGCGGAGGAGATCAACTCGGTTGACGAGCTGTACACGGTGGGCACCCTGGCCAAGATCGCCCAGCTGATTCGGCTGCAGAACGGGACGATCCGGGCCATCGTGCAGGGTCAGCGCCGGATCCGGCTGCTGGACCTGGTCCAGACCGATCCGCACCTCGAGGCGCGGATCCAGGTCATCCCCGACGACAAGGAGACGAACGTCGAGATCGAGGCCCTGATGGCCGCGATCCAGGCCCAGATCGAGCAGTACGTGAGCGCCGGCGCGCCCGTGCCGCCCGAAGTGGCGGTCGCCGCCCGCAACATCACCGATGGCGGGCTGCTGGCCGACATGGCCGCCTACTCCCCGGAGATGGACCCCGAGCTGCGCCAGCAGCTCCTCGAGACGCTGCCGGTCGCCGATCGGCTGCGGCTGGTCAGCGCGTTCCTCGCCAAGCAGATCGAGATCCTCGAGGTGAAGGGTCGGATCCAGAGCGAGGTCAAGTCGGAGATGGACCGCAACCAGCGCGAGTACATCCTCCGCGAGCAGATGAAGGCCATCCAGAAGGAGCTGGGCGAGGACGACCCGGCCGTGGGCGAGGTCAACGAGCTGCGCCAGAAGGTCGAGGAGTCGGGCATGCCCGACGAGGTCAAGGAGAAGGCTCTCAAGGAAGTTGACCGCCTGAGCCGCATTCCGAGCGCCTCCCCCGAGCAGGGCGTCGTCCGCAACTACGTCGACACGCTCGTCTCGCTGCCGTGGAACACGTCCACCGAGGACAACCTCGACCTGGACGAGGCGGAGAAGGTCCTCAACGTGGACCACTACGGCCTGGAGAAGCCCAAGGAGCGGATCCTGGAGTACATGGCCGTGCGCAAGCTGGCCGACAAGATCCGCAGCCCCATCATCCTGTTCGTGGGCCCGCCCGGCGTGGGCAAGACCAGCCTGGGCAAGTCCATCGCTCGATCGATGGGACGGAAGTTCGTCCGCATGAGCCTGGGCGGCATCCACGACGAGGCCGAGATCCGCGGCCACCGGCGCACGTACATCGGTGCCTTGCCCGGCCGCGTCATCCAGTCGATCAAGCAGGCGGGGACCAACAACCCGGTCTTCATGCTCGACGAGATCGACAAGGTGGGCATGGACTTCCGGGGCGACCCGTCGTCGGCGCTGCTGGAGGTCCTCGATCCCGAGCAGAACAACAGCTTCCAGGACAACTACCTGGAGGTGCCGTTCGACCTGTCCAAGGTGCTGTTCATCGCCACCGCGAACATGGTCGACAGCATCCCGCCGGCCCTCCGCGACCGGATGGAGATCATCCCGCTGGCGGGCTACACCCAGCTCGAGAAGCTGCGGATCGCCCAGCAGTTCCTGGTCCCAAAGCAGCTCGAGAACCACGGGCTGACGGCCAAGCAGCTGACCTTCGAGGAGGCGGCCCTGGTTCGGATGATCCAGGCCTTCACCCGTGAGGCCGGCGTGCGGAACGTCGAGCGCGAGATCGCCTCGATCTCGCGGAAGGTCGCCCGCAAGGTGGCCTCCAACCCTCGAGCCAAGGTCAAGGTCAAGGCCGACGACCTGGAGGAGTACATCGGTCCGGCCCGCTTCGACTACGGCCAGCTGGAAGAGGAGGACCAGATCGGTATCGTGACCGGCCTGGTCGTGTCCGATGCCGGCGGCGACATCGTGCAGGTCGAGGCCACGAAGATGGACGGCAAGGACGATCTCATCCTCACCGGCCAGCTGGGAAGCGTCATGCAGGAGTCGGCCCGGGCGGGCCTGTCCTACATCCGCGCCCGCTGCCGCGAGCTGGGGCTCGACCCCGTGATCTTCGAGAAGCAGACCCTCCACATCCACGTTCCGGCGGGGGCGACCCCCAAGGACGGCCCCTCGGCTGGGGTGACCATGGCCACCGCCATGGCCAGCCTGCTCACCGGGCGCCCGGTGCGTCGTGACGTCGCCATGACCGGCGAGATCACGCTGCGCGGGCGGGTGCTGCCCATCGGCGGCCTGAAGGCCAAGCTGCTGGCGGCCCACCTGGCGGGCGTGGAGACGGTGATCATCCCGCGCCGCAACGAGCGGGACCTGGTGGACATCCCGGACGATGTCCGAACCCAGTTGAACATCGTGCCGGTGGACCACATGGACCAGGTCCTGGCCGCCGCGTTGATCGACGAGGCGCGACCCGTGGCCAAGACGGCCGTGCGGTCGATCACGCCGCTGGCCCGCAAGCCGGGGCGCCGGGTCCGCAAGGGTCCCAAGGTCCCGGTCGCCGCGGTGCCCGCCGCCGCGGTCAAGCCGGCCAAGCAACCGCCCGTGACGCCCCCCTCCGGGGGCGCCTAGGGCGGGGAGGGGGCGCCCATGGAGTACCGCGACTACTACGAGGTCCTGGGCGTCCCCAAATCGGCCAGCCAGGCCGAGATCAAGAAGGCGTTCCGCCGCCAGGCCCGGGAGCATCACCCCGATACCAACCCGGGCGACGCGGAGGCCGAGCGCCGCTTCAAGGACGTGAACGAGGCGCACGCCGTCCTCTCCGACCCGGAGAAGCGGAAGCGCTACGACGAGCTGGGGAGCAACTGGCAGGCGTACCAGCAGGCCGGGTTCGATCCCAACCAGGCCGGTGACTGGTCCGCGTTCGGCGGCGCGCCGGGCGGGATGCGCTGGACCGTTCGAACGGCGGGCGCCGATGACCTGGGCGACTTCTCCGACTTCTTCCGGGTCTTCTTTGGTGATGGACCGATGGGCGCCGGCGCGGCCGGCGCCGGCGGGCGGCGCGTTTCGTTCGTCGTTCGGTTCCCCGTTTGGCGACCTGCGCGGCTTCCAGACCACCAGCCAGCCCGTCCCGCGTGCGGAAGCCCACGGCACGGTCGAGGTGACCCTGGCCGAGGTCGCGAAGGGCACCGAGCGCACCGTGTCGGTGGACAGCCGGCGGCTCCAGGTCAAGATCCCGGCCGGCGTCGCCGATGGCGCCAAGATCCGCCTCCGCGACCAGGGCGTGACGCTGACCGTGAAGGTCAAGCCCGATCCGCGGTTCACGCGGGACGGCGCCGACCTGTCGACCGAGATCCGACTCTCCCTGTCCGAGGCGCTGCTCGGCGGCGAGGTGCCGGTGCCCACCCCGACCGGATCGGTGAAGCTCCGGATCCGACCGAACACCCAGAACGGCCAGGTCATCACCATCCGCGGCCGCGGCCTGCCGAAGCGCGGCAAGGCCGAGAAGGGCGACCTCCACGTCACCGTCCGCGCCGTCCTCCCCCACCTCG